>JAXMKV010000001.1:0-121918 GCA_034371155.1 Gallionella sp.
AATGAGCTTGGCGAATTACTCGCAAGCCCAGCTTAATGCAGTCGCGAGGAAATTAAATGAACGCCCAAGAAAAACATTAAACTACCAAACACCGGCAGAAAGATTTGCCCAATCTGTTGCATCCACCGGTTGAATCCAAGAGCCGTTTATCTTTTTTTGCTGCTCTGACCAAGCCACTTAGCCGTTTAGCTTCCTTGCCGGAAAGGCAGTTTTCAATATCGCCTTCAAAGTATCCGTGGAGCGGATGCGGTGTACCCATTTTTTGTCTGGAATGTTTGTAAGCATCGAGAAATGGTTTGTGGACTTCGTTGACGTAACCAATTTCATAGCCAGCTTTCTCAAAGCCCAAATCTAAGAATCCTGCGCCAGAGAAAAAGGAAAAAACTAGTGGTGCCTCAAAGTTGCGTTTGGGTTCCTTGGCGGCAATTTCTGGAGGTTGTTCCGGCAGACTTTTAGCCATAACTTCGTGTTCAGTTAAAAATGAACACGAAGTTTATATTGAAATGAACAGAAAGTTTCATTTGTAAGGCTATAAAACTTACTTTCTGTTCATGGACGAAAAAGCTGAATTTAGTCAAAGATTGCGCAAAGCAATCGAAGATGCCGGTTATCCCGTGCGCCCCATTGTGCTTGAGCGTGAGTTTAATACTCGCTATTGGGGGCAGTCTGTAACCGTTCAGGCTGTTCGCCGCTGGTTGCGCGGCGAGGCAATTCCATCGCAGGAAAAGTTGCAGGTGTTGGCTGACTGGCTAGAAGTGGAGCCGCATATCCTGCGTTTCGGTGAACAGGCAGTTAAGACAATACGTGCAAAACAAAAGAAATGGGACGATGGCATAGGTCATCAGGAACGTGAGGTTATTGAGGCATATCTCAACATGCCAGCTCTGCAACGCAAGGTTGTACGCGAAGTGATCTTAACTTTCGCACAGGCGCATCTGACGAAATCCCCAAGCAAATTGCCAGTCAA
The DNA here is from genome assembly GCA_034371155.1 of Gallionella sp. GTDB lineage: Bacteria > Pseudomonadota > Gammaproteobacteria > Burkholderiales > Gallionellaceae > Gallionella. The sequence goes on from JAXMKV010000001.1 coordinate 968, forward strand.
GAAAAAACAGGGTTAATCCAAACCGCCATTTGCTTCTGAACTTTCGTATTGAATCAGCCGCAATTCTTGTATCAGAACTCGCACGGGAGCTCTGTAAGCTACCGGTATGTATAGCTATCACCTTTGCTCAGGCTCGTGTCTGGATTGAGTGTTCAGGGACAGACCACGGATATTCGAAATCCCGAGATCGATAGGGACTCGATTGATTTTGCCCCCACGAGCTGGCCGCGTGTCACGATGGATGTTGTTGTGACTGGTGCACCACGGCAACGATATGGATTTTTTTCAAGGTCAGGCGGTAAATGATCGTGTAAGGGTATTTCGCAAGAACAAGTTCCCGGGTTCCCGTCCTTGATCCTGTATGCCCTAGCAGGGGAAAGTCGGTCAGCTCTTCCGAAGCAGAAAGCACACTTTGAATAACTCTTGTTGCAGCCGCTGGATTATCTGCTGCGATATGCAGCTTGATAGCCTCCATGTTGGCAAGTGAGCGAGCTGAAAATTCAAGCTGCTTTTTTGCTGCCATGCTTGAGTAAGCCTAGTTTTTTATAGACTTCATCGGCTGAATAAACGCGCCCCGCTTTGATGTCGGCAAGCCCTGCATCAATCTGCTCCAGCTTCCATTCCTCATATTCAAGACGATCCGTAATCGCTTGCTTGATGATTGCTCGGGGGGTGCGCCGGGTACCTGCTGATATTTTTTCCAGCCGCTTGAGAATGGTTTGCGGCAATGTGATGGTGTTACTCATGGTATGCCCTCCAACGCATTTTGACGGTTTGAATTTTACGCTAAAGGGGATGGGAAGTGGGAGTAAGGGAAAACCCGGAAAGAAGCAGCGCCAATTCAAAGACGCCGTGGTCAAAATGGTCGGCGTAGCATTTGATTTTGAACGTCCGCAACAAAGCAGTATCGATGCCGAAGTGAATGCGTGATGAGTTCGGGTCTATCCCTTTAACTTGGAGAACGCCGCCGCCATCGCGCTGTTGGGCGACGGTGCGGCAGTTGTCCGTTGCTTCTGCTGCGCCATGCGTTTGGCATCGTTTGCGCGGTCGCGCGGCTGGTCGGCTTTGCCGCTGTCGGTGGCGGAATCGGTCAGGCGCATGGTGAGCGCGATGCGCTTGCGCTTCTCGTCCACTTCCAGCACTTTTACCTTCACCACCTGTCCCGCTTTGACCACGGTGTGCGGGTCTTTGACGAAGCTGTTGGAGAGCGCGGAGATGTGTACCAGCCCGTCCTGATGCACGCCGATATCGACGAAGGCACCGAAGGCGGCGACATTGGTGACCACACCTTCGAGGATCATGTCCGGCTTGAGGTCTTTCAATTCTTCCACGCCGTCGCGGAAGGTGGCGGTGGTGAATTCGGGGCGCGGATCGCGTCCGGGTTTTTCCAGTTCTTTGAGAATGTCGCCGATGGTGGGCACGCCGAATCGTTCGTTGGCGTATTTTTCCGGGTTGAGCGATTTTAATAATCCGCTGTCGCCGATCACTTCTTTGAGGCTCTTTTTCAGATCGGTGAGAATGCTTTTCACCACCGGATAGGATTCGGGATGCACCGCCGATGCATCGAGCGGATCGTTGCCGCCGATGATGCGCAGGAATCCGGCGGCGAGTTCGAAGGTCTTGTCGCCCAGACGCGGCACTTCCTTGAGCGCGGCGCGCGTGGCGAACAGGCCGTGCGCGTCGCGGTAGCTGACGATGCTTTGCGCGACATTGCTGCTCAGACCGGAGACGCGCGCCAGCAGCGGGGCGGAGGCGGTGTTCACATCCACGCCCACCGCGTTCACGCAATCTTCCACCACGGCATCCAGCGCGCGCGCCAGCTGGAATTGCCCCACATCGTGCTGGTACTGGCCGACGCCGATGGACTTCGGATCGATCTTCACCAGCTCCGCCAGCGGGTCTTGCAGGCGGCGCGCGATGGATACGGCGCCGCGCAGCGATACATCCATGTCCGGCAATTCGCGCGAGGCGAATTCAGAGGCGGAGTACACCGAGGCGCCCGCCTCGGACACCACGATCTTGGTCAGCTTTAGTTCGGGGCGCAGCTTGATCAGGTCCTGCGCCAGCTTGTCGGTCTCGCGCGAGGCGGTGCCGTTGCCGATGGAGATCAGCGATACCTGATGTTTTTCCGCCAGCTTGCCCAAGGTGTGCAACGAGCCGTCCCAGTCGTTCTTCGGCTGGTGCGGGTAGATCACGGCGGTGTCGAGCACCTTGCCGGTGGCATCCACCACCGCCACTTTGACCCCGGTGCGCACGCCGGGATCGAGTCCCATGGTGGCGCGCGGCCCGGCGGGCGCGGCGAGCAGCAGGTCTTTCAGGTTGCGCGCAAACACCTTGATCGCGTCGAGCTCGGCGCGTTCGCGCAGCGCGCCCATCAGCTCGCTGTCCAGATGCAGAAAGCTTTTCACCCGCCAGGTCCAGCGCACCGTATCGGCCAGCCACCGGTCGGCGGGGCGGCTCTGGTTGACGATGCCGAAACGCTGGGCGATGCGCGCTTCGCAAGGATTGAGCGGCGCATCCCACTTGGGTTTTTCCGCCTCGCTGTCGAGGCGCAGGCTGACGTTGAGCAGCTCCTCGCGGCGGCCACGGAAGATTGCCAGCGCGCGGTGCGAGGGGAGGGTGGCGAGCGCTTCGGAATAATCGAAATAGTCGGCATATTTCGTCGCGTCGGCTTCTTTTCCTTCTATCACTTTGGCTTCGACCACGCCATGCGCTTGCACATAATCGCGCAGCGCTTGCAGCAGTTCGGCATCTTCGGCGAAGCGTTCCATCAGGATATGGCGCGCGCCTTCCAGCGCGGCCTTGGCATCCGCCACGCCGGGGTTGTCGCCGTTGTCGGTGGTGAAAGGCGGACGCAGAAATTTTGCAGCTTCCTCTTCCGGGACGAGCATCGGGTCGGCCAGCAGGCTGTCGGCCAGCGGCAGTAAGCCGGCTTCCAGTGCGACCTGCGCCTTGGTGCGGCGCTTGGGTTTGTAGGGCAGATACAGGTCTTCCAGCCGCGTCTTGTCCACGGCGTGGCTGATCGCGTCCAGCAGTTCCGGCGTCATCTTGTTCTGCTCGGTGATCGACGCGATGATGCTGGCGCGGCGGTCTTCCAGTTCCCGCAGGTAGCCCAGACGTTCTTCCAGCAGGCGCAGCTGGATGTCGTCCAGTCCGCCGGTCGCTTCCTTGCGGTAACGGGCGATGAACGGCACGGTCGCGCCCTCGTCCATCAGGGCGACAGCGGCGGAGATTTGGGCGGGTCTGGCGGCCAGTTCGGCAGCGAGGCGTTGTTCTATGGAGGGCAGCATGAGAATCGGACTGTCGGAAGTTACGGGAATGGGTCGTTGAGTCTGAACGCGCGAATTCGGCGTTGCGGGGACATCATTTCGGGGAAGTGTATCGGTGTTTGTGTATCTGGGTCTTTGGTGCCGGGGGGGGGAATCGAACCCCCACGCCCTTTCAGGCACCGGATTTTGAGTCCGGCACGTCTACCAGTTCCATCACCCCGGCCAAAGAGGCGCGCATTATCACTGAAACGGGGGGCGACATCAACTACAATCCCGCCCTCGAAAAATTCTGTCATCGTCGATGCGTACCGAAGAATTCAATTTTGCCCTGCCCGAGAAGCTGATCGCGCAACATCCGCCGGAGCAGCGCGGCAGCAGCCGTCTACTCTATGTGCACGACGGAGCGCTGGAGGATTGCGCGTTCGCCGACCTGCTGCGCTTCGTCCGTCCGGATGACGTGCTGGTGCTGAACGATACCCGCGTCATCAAGGCGCGGCTGTTCGGCAACAAGGAAAGCGGCGGACAGGTGGAAGTGCTGGTCGAACGGGTGCTGGGCGAGCATGAGGTGCTGGCGCAGGTGCGCGCCAGCAAATCGCCCAAGGCGGGATCAAGGCTCGTGTTGGCCGACGACGCGCTAGCGGTCGAGGTGCTGGGGCGTGAGGGCGAGTTCTTCCACCTGCGCTTTTTGAATGAAGAGCCGGTGCTGGACCTGCTGGAACGCTATGGACGTTTGCCGCTGCCGCCCTACATCACCCATGTGGCGGGTGACGCTGACGAACAGCGCTACCAGACCGTTTTCGCACGCGAGGCGGGCGCGGTGGCCGCGCCTACTGCCGGCCTGCATTTCGACGACGCGATGTTGCAAGCCTTGCGCGACCAAGGGGCGAAGCTCGCTTACGTTACGCTGCATGTCGGCGCGGGCACGTTCCAGCCGGTGCGCGTCGAGAATATCCGCGAACATGCGATGCATAGCGAACGCTACGAGATTTCGCAGCAGACGGTGGATGCTATTGCCGCCGCGCGTGCTGCGGGCGGACGCGTGATCGCGGTGGGAACCACCAGTTTGCGCGCACTGGAGAGTGCGGCGGCAGGCGGTGAGCTGAAAGCAGGGTCGGGGGAGACGCGCATCTTCATCACGCCGGGCTACCAATTCAAAGTGGTGGACGTACTGCTGACCAACTTTCACCTGCCGAAGTCCACGCTGCTGATGCTGGTGTGTGCATTCGGCGGCATGGAGCGGATGCTGGCGGCGTACCGTCATGCGGTGGAAAAGGAATATCGCTTCTTCAGTTACGGGGACGCGATGCTGATTGAGCGCGAGTAGCGGTGCCATGAGAGCCGTCATTCCCGCGAAGGCGGGAATCCAGCAAGGAGAACAGCCCGCGATGCGGACAAAGCTTGATATTGACCCGCTACGCGGGGATTCTTTAATCAACTGGATTCCCGCCTTCGCGGGAATGACGAGTTCCGGGGCTAATGGATTATTTGGGTTTATTGAAAAGGCAATTTGTCCACGAAAAACACGAAATGGGGTAAGCAGGCATTCCGCCGCTAGGCGGAAGCTCGCAAAATCACGAACTTATTTTTCGTGGACAAGGGTTTTGCCAAAAATTTAAGGAATACGAATGGATTTCACTTTATACAAAACCTCCGGCATGGCGCGGCGCGGCCAGGTGGCCTTGGCGCACGGCAACGTGCAGACTCCCGCATTCATGCCGGTGGGCACCTACGGCACGGTGAAGGCGATGTCGCCCGCCGAGTTGCGCGACATCGATGCGCATATCGTGTTGGGCAATACCTTTCACTTGTGGCTGCGTCCGGGACTGGAGGTCATTGAGGCGCATGGTGGGCTGCATCGCTTCATGGGCTGGGATGGTCCGATACTGACCGACTCTGGCGGCTTTCAGGTGTTCAGCCTCGGTGCGCTGCGCAAGATTACCGGCGGCGGTGTGGAGTTTCGGTCGCCGGTCAACGGCGACAAGTGCTTCCTGTCGCCGGAAGAGTCGATGCGCATCCAGAAGGTGCTGAACTCCGACATCGTGATGATCTTCGACGAATGCACGCCGTACCCGGCGGACGAGAAGGTCGCGGGAGAATCGATGCGCATGTCGCTGGGCTGGGCTGAGCGCAGCAAGCGCGGCCACGAAGGCAATCCCAACGCGCTGTTCGGCATCGTGCAGGGCGGCATGCACGAACACCTGCGCGACGAATCGCTGGCCGGGCTGACCAACATCGGCTTCGACGGCTACGCCATCGGCGGGCTGTCGGTGGGCGAGCCCAAGGAGGACATGCTGCGCATCCTGACTCACACCGGGCCGCAACTGCCCGCCGACAAGCCGCGCTACCTGATGGGTGTCGGCACGCCGGAGGATATCGTCGCGGCGGTGTCGCAAGGCATCGACATGTTCGACTGCGTGATGCCGACGCGCAACGCGCGCAACGGCCATCTGTTTACCCGCCATGGCGATGTGCGCATCAAGAACGCGCAATATCGCATGGACACGCGCCCGCTGGACGAGGAGTGCGGCTGCTACACCTGCAGAAACTTCAGCCGTGCCTACCTGCACCACCTGCATCGCCTCGGCGAAATCCTCGGCGCGCGGCTGAACACCATCCACAACCTGCATTACTACCAGGACCTGATGCGCGATATCCGCGCTTCCATCGAGGCGGGACGGTTCGACGAATTCGTCGGTGAATTCAATCGCCGCCGTGCGGGTGTCAGTAAGCTGTAATATCCTTCATGTTAGAATGCGCGCCCTTTGATTTATCCCGGAGACCAAACAATGTTTATCAGTAACGCCTATGCCGAAACCGCTGCCGCCGCTCCGCAAGCGGGTTTTATGGAATTCCTGCCGCTGATCGCGCTGATCGCGGTGTTTTATTTCCTGATCCTGCGTCCGCAGCAGAAGCGCGCCAAGGAACATAAAGCGATGGTCGCTGCGTTGCAGCGCGGCGACGAGATCGTCACCGTGGGCGGAGAAGTCGGCACGGTCAGCAAAGTCTACGAGGATTATGCTGGTGTCGAGATCGCAGAGAATGTCGAAGTGATGGTGCAGAAGGCGGCGATCCAGCTCGTTCTTCCCAAAGGCACGATCAAATCCATCAAGTAGTGAAAACCGCCCCGCCCCGGTTAGTCCGGGGCGGGGTGCTCATGTCTGAGAGCTTGCGCGCAGTTATCCCGAGGTTGTTATGAACCATTATCCGCTGTGGAAATACCTGTTGATCCTGGCCGTGTTGCTGGCCGGATTGATCTATACCCTGCCCAATTTCTATGGCGAGTCGCCTGCTGTGCAGGCCTCGCCGTTGCGTTCCACGCTGAAGGCGGACGAGGCGCTGCGGGTGCGGGTGAGCGAGGCGTTGCAGGCGGCCAATCTCAGCCCCGACATGGTTGCGTTGGACGGCAATAGCGTCAAGGCGCGTTTCGCCGATACCGACAGCCAGCTGAAAGCCAAAGACATTCTTGCGGTGCAACTGGGCGAAGACTATATGGTCGCGCTCAATCTGCTGCCGCGTTCGCCGCAGTGGCTGACTAATCTCAATGCTTTGCCGATGTATCTGGGCCTGGATCTGCGCGGCGGCGTGCATTTCCTGTTGCAGGTGGATATGAAGGCTGCGCTGGACAAGGCGCTGGAGGCGGCGACCGGTGATATCCGCACCACCTTGCGCGAGCAGAATGTGGCGTATTCCGGTGTGGAGCGCGAAGGCAATACGCTGGTGGTCAAGTTCCGCGACGCGGAGGCGCGTGCCAAGGGCGAGGCCGAGATCAAGCAGCGTTTCGCCGATTACCAGCTCAATGACAAGGACGAGGGCGGGATGTTTTTGATGCTGGCCAAGTTGCGGCCGGAAGCGGAACGCCGCATTCAGGATTCGGCCATCCAGCAGAATCTGTTGACGTTGCGCAACCGCGTCAACGAGCTGGGGGTCGCCGAGCCGGTGATCCAGCAGCAGGGTGCGGATCGCGTGGTGGTGCAGTTGCCGGGCGTGCAGGACACCGCGCGCGCCAAGGACATCCTCGGGCGCACCGCGACACTGGAAGTGCGCATGGTGGACGAAGAGCGTCAGGCGGTCGAGGGCGCGGCAGCACCGTTCGGTACCGATATGTTCAAGGATATGGACGGCAGGCCGTTGCTGGTGAAGAAGCAGGTGATCCTGACCGGCGAGCGTATCAACGATGCCCAGCCCGGTTTTGATAACCGCACCAACGAGGCGGCGGTGCACATTAATCTCGACGGCGTGGGCGCGCGCAAATTCAAGGATGCTACGCGCGAGAATGTGGGCAAGCGCATGGCGATCATCCTGTTTGAAAAAGGCAAGGGGCAAATCGTCACGGCACCGGTGATACGCGAGGAGATTGGCGGCGGCCGTGTGCAGATCAGCGGTCAAATGAATACCATGGAGGCGCAGGATACCGCGCTGCTGTTGCGCGCCGGTGCGCTGGCGGCTCCGATGGAGATCATTGAGGAGCGTACGGTCGGCCCCAGCCTGGGCGCGGAGAATATTCAGCGCGGCTTTGATTCCACCAAGATCGGTTTCATGATGATCGCGGTGTTTATGGTCGCTTATTACCTGATGTTCGGTACGATTTCGGTGTTGGCGCTGGGGGCGAATCTGTTGTTGCTGGTTGCGTTGCTGTCCATGCTGCAAGCCACGCTGACCTTGCCGGGTATGGCGGGCATCGCGCTGACGCTGGGTATGGCGATCGACGCCAACGTGCTGATCAATGAGCGCATTCGCGAGGAACTGCGTAATGGCGTCACGCCGCAGGCGGCGATCCATGCCGGATATGATCGCGCATGGGGCACCATTCTGGACTCCAACGTCACCACACTGATCGCCGGTGTCGCGCTGTTTATGTTCGGCTCCGGCCCGATCAAGGGTTTCGCGGTGGTGTTGTGCTTGGGCATCCTGACTTCTATGTTCAGCGCGATCTTGGTGTCGCGCGCGCTGGTGAACATCATCTACGGTCGCCGCGCGCGCCTGTCCAACGTGGCAATAGGTTAAATCGATTTGTCCGGATTGTTTAACGCATCGTAGGTCGGGTTTTAACCCGACATGTCGGGCTGAAGTCCGACCTACAGCTGGGTAGCCAAGCCAGATTTTAAGGAGTAGGCAACATGGAATTCTTCAAGATCAAACGCGACATCCCGTTCATGAGTTACGGGAAGTTCACCACCACGATCTCGCTGGTGACCTTTCTGTTGGCGGTATTTTTCCTCGCGACCAAGGGGTTGAACTTCGGCGTGGATTTCACCGGCGGTACGGTGATCGAGGTGCATTATGCGCAGCCGGCCGATCTGGTGAAGGTGCGCGAACATCTCGCGGCGACGGGCTTGCCGGATGCGCTGGTGCAGAACTTCGGCTCCAGTCATGACGTGTTGATCCAGGTGCCGCTCAAGCAGAATATCGCCGGTGCAAAACTGAGCGATCAGGTGATGGAAAGCCTGCGCCAGCATGAGACCGGTGTGGAAATGCGCCGTGTCGAGTTCGTCGGCCCGCAGGTCGGCAAGGATCTGATCGAGAACGGTGCGCTGGCACTGTTGCTGGTGTCTCTGGGTATCGTCGGTTATCTGTGGCTACGCTTCGAATGGAAGTTCGGCCTGGCGGCGATCATCGCCAACCTGCACGATGTGGTAATCATCCTCGGCTTCTTCGCGTTCTTCCAGTGGGAGTTCTCGCTGTCGGTACTGGCTGCGGTGCTCGCGGTGCTGGGCTATTCGGTGAACGAGTCGGTTGTGGTGTTCGACCGTATCCGCGAGAACTTCCGTTCCATGCGCAAGGCCGAAGTGGCCGAGATCATCGACAATGCGATCACGCGCACGATGTCGCGCACCATCATCACCCACGGTTCGACGCAGATGATGGTCGGCGCGATGCTGCTGATGGGCGGCGAGACGCTGCATTACTTTGCGATGGCGCTGACTATCGGCATCATGTTCAGCATCTATTCCTCGGTGCTGGTCGCCAGTCCGCTGCTGATGATGTTCGGCGTGTCGCGCGAAGATTTCATCAAGCCCGAAGTCACTGAATCCGAAGAAGTGTTGCCGTAGTGGATGGGAGGGGTTAAAGGGGGAGGAGGGAAGGGTGAACGCGCTCTTTAAGCGGAGAGGCGATTTTACCCTTCTCCCTTTACTCTCCCCCCTTCTCAATTATCTGGATTAAATCGTGGAACTACTCACCTCTTTCATCGACATCGTCCTGCATCTGGACGTCCACCTGCTTAAACTCACCGCCGAATACGGCATATGGGTGTACGCCATCCTCTTTCTGATTATCTATTGCGAGACGGGCTTGGTGATCACGCCCTTTCTGCCCGGCGATTCTTTGCTGTTTGTAGCCGGCGCGCTGTGTGGGCTGGGCGCGCTGCAACTGGAATGGTTGGCACCGTTGCTGATGATCGCGGCATTCAGCGGCGATAACACCAATTACTGGATCGGGCGGCTGGTCGGGATGCGTCTGCTCAGTCGCAGCGGTCGTCTGATCAAACGCGAACACATCGATAAGACCCATGCCTTCTACGAGAAGCACGGAGGGAAAACCATCCTGTTCGCACGCTTCCTGCCTATCGTCCGCACGTTTGCGCCTTTTGTGGCGGGAATCGGGCTGATGAATTACCGCTTGTTTATGACATTCAGTGCATTGGGCGCGCTGATTTGGATTGGCAGCCTGACGGTGGCGGGCTATTTCTTCGGCAATATTCCCATCATCAAGGACAATCTCACCCTGATGATACTGGGCATCATCGTCCTCTCCTTTCTGCCTGCCATCATGGAGTTCATCCGCCATCGCCGTCAGGCTGCGTGAGGGTGGCGCGTTAGCGCCGGGATGGCTACATTTTGAAACACTTATCATTGAACACAAAGGGTACGGTGAAGTCATAATCTCGTCCCGTGATTAACGGGTTTTTTAGGAGCGAGCAAAATGAAGAAGAGACTGTTGGTGTTGAGCATGGTTTCCCTGTACGGGAGCGCATTCGCGGCGGATTTTACCGATACCGCACGTGTGATCTCCAGCACACCGATCTACGAGCGGGTGAGCGAACCCAAGCGCGAATGCTGGACGGAAACCGTGCAGGTCGCGCCGCAGGAACGGTCCATCGGCGGAGCGGTGGTCGGTGGCGTTGTCGGCGGCTTGCTGGGCAGTCAGGTCGGCGGTGGGCATGGGAATACGGCAGCGACCGGTGCCGGTGCGGTGGCGGGTGCCGTGATCGGTGATCGAGTTTCCAATCCAGACAGTAATCGTTCGGCAACGGGCGCGGTCGTCGGCGGCGTGGCGGGGGCGGTACTGGGTGCCCAGGTCGGCGGTGGTAGCGGCAACAAGGCGGCCACGGCGGTGGGCGGTATCGCGGGCGCGGTGATCGGTGATCGTGTCGCCAATCCAGACCAGCCGCGCACCCAGCAGGTCGAGCGCTGCCGCGATGTGCAAGGGAGCCGCGAAGTGGTCAAAGGCTATACCGTGGTTTACCGCTATAACGGGCAGGAGATCACCACGACTCTGCCGTACCAGGTGCGTCCCGGATCGACGCTGCGCGTTGGCGTGAGCGTATTGGGTGAAGAGTCAGCAGCCCCCTCGCGCAGCAGTGACCGTTATGACGATCGCTATAAGGATCGTTATCGCGATGAGGGGAGGCACGAAAGTCGCTATCGCTGATCGCCGACAGGGGGTCATAAACAAAAAACCGGCTTCAAGCCGGTTTTTTGTTTTGGATCAATTGGTTCCGCTAGATGGTGAGCGCCTCTTCGGTGAAGCTGAGGTGGACATTTTTCTCGTCATCGACATCGACCGTCACCTTGCCGCCGTTTGCCAGGCGACCAAACAACAGCTCATCGGCCAACGCTGAGCGAATGGTGTCTTGGATCAGGCGCGCCATCGGGCGCGCACCCATTTGCGGGTCAAAACCGTTCTTGGCCAGATGATCCTTCAGCGCGTCGGTGAATACCACATCGACCTTCTTCTCGTGCAATTGCTCTTCCAGTTGCATGAGGAATTTGTCCACCACCCGCAGGATGACTTCGTGATCCAGCGGAGCGAAGGAGATGATGGCATCCAGACGATTGCGGAACTCCGGAGTGAAGGTGCGTTTGATGTCTGCCATCTCGTCGCCGGAAGCCGAAGTTTTGGTAAATCCTATCTGAGTCTTGTTCAACGCTTCGGCACCGGCGTTGGTGGTCATGATGATGACCACGTTGCGGAAGTCGGCCTTGCGCCCGTTGTTGTCGGTGAGCGTGCCATGATCCATCACCTGTAGCAGGATGTTGAAAATGTCAGGGTGGGCTTTTTCGATCTCGTCCAGCAACAACACGGCATGGGGCTGTTTGCTGATCGCTTCGGTGAGCAGGCCACCCTGATCGAAGCCGACGTAACCGGGCGGCGCGCCGATCAGGCGCGATACGGCATGGCGCTCCATGTATTCGGACATGTCGAAACGGTGCAGCGGCATGCCCATCGCGTAGGCCAGTTGGCGCGCGACTTCGGTCTTGCCCACGCCGGTTTGGCCGGAGAACAGGAAGCTGCCGATGGGTTTTTGCGGGTTGCCGAGGCCGCTGCGCGACATCTTGATGGCGCGCGCCAGGACGTCGATGGCTTTGTCCTGACCGAATACCGTGGCTTTCAGGTCGCGGTCAAGATTCTTCAGGGCATTGCGGTCATCGGTGGAGACGCTACGCGGCGGGATGCGCGCAATCTTGGCGATGATCTCCTCGATCTCGTGCTTGCCGATCACTTTTTTCTGTTTGGATTTCGGCAGGATACGCTGCGCGGCACCGGCCTCATCCAGCACATCGATGGCCTTGTCCGGCAGATGACGATCATTGATGAAGCGCGCGGAGAGTTCCGCTGCGCTGCTTATTGCCGCCGCGCTGAATTTGACGCTGTGATGTTCCTCGAAGCGCGTCTTCAATCCCTTGAGGATGGCGATGGTTTGTTCCACGGAAGGCTCGGGTACGTCGATCTTCTGGAAGCGGCGCGATAGGGCGTGATCCTTTTCGAAGATGCCGCGATATTCCTGATAGGTGGTCGCGCCTATGCATTTCAGCTGGCCGCCCGACAGTGCGGGTTTGAGCAGGTTGGAGGCATCCATGGTTCCGCCGGAAGCCGCACCCGCGCCGATCAAAGTGTGGATCTCGTCGATGAATAACACAGCGTTTGGAGCGTCGATCAGTTCTTTGAGTACCGCTTTCAGACGCTGCTCAAAATCACCACGGTATTTGGTACCGGCCAGCAGCGCGCCCATATCCAGCGAGTAGACATGCGCATCCTTCAGGATGTCGGGCACCTCGTTTTCGAAGATGCGCCGTGCCAGACCTTCGGCGATGGCGGTCTTGCCGACACCGGCTTCGCCGACCAGCAAGGGGTTGTTCTTGCGGCGGCGGCACAGGGTCTGGATCACGCGCTCCAACTCAAGGTCGCGTCCGATCAGCGGATCGATCTTGCCGGCCAGCGCCTGCGCGTTCAGATCCATCGTGTAGTTCTTCAGGACGCCCTCATCGTTCTGGGGGCGCTCGGTTTCGTTGCCGGTCTGCGTGTGGGCAGCGCTGACGGCTTCATTCTTGGCGATACCGTGCGTGATGAAATTGACCACATCAAGACGGGTGATGCCGCGTTCGACCAGAAAATGCACCGCGTGCGAATCCTTTTCGCCGAACAATGCGGCAAGGATATTGGCACCGGAGACTTCTTTCTTGTTGGTGGATTGCACGTGCAGGATAGCGCGCTGGATGACGCGCTGGAATCCGACTGTGGGCTGGGTGTCCACCTCGCCCTCGCCAACCGCGGTCGGCGTGTGTTTGTCGACGAAGGCGGTGACGGCCTGGCGCAGTTCGTCGATGTTCACGCCGCAGGCACGCATCACCTGTGCGGCGGATGCATTGTCCAGCATGGCGAGCAGCAGGTGTTCGACGGTGATGAACTCGTGGCGTTTCTGCCGGGCTTCGACAAAGGCCAGATGCAGACTGACTTCCAATTCCTGCGCGATCATTTTATGTTTCCTCCATGTCGCATCGCAAAGGATGCCCATGTTGTGTTGCAAATTCCGTTACCTGCGACAACTTGGTTTCGGCGACATCACGCGAATACACCCCGCACACGGCAGATCCCTGATTGTGTACTTTGAGCATGGTTTGCACCGCGCGTTCGCGATCCATGGCAAAAAAACGCTCCAGCACCTCAATCACGAAATCCATCGTGGTGTAATCGTCGTTGAACAGGATGACCCTGTACAGGCTCGGAGGTTTGAGTTCGTTACGCTCGGGCGCGAGCACCGGGCTGTTATGCTGTTTGTCTGCCATGATTCACGTTGCCTATTCTGGGGGCTTGCCTGTGCCCCATAGTTGACGATTAGCGGGGCTTTTTCAAGCCTAATCAAAAAATATTTTGAAATACCACTTGACGCTGTCAAGTAAACGGTAGTAAAAAGCGGGCTGGTGTTTGACTCAAAGTTTCTGCAGTACCGGTTTTGCCGTGTGCGGTCTTGGATTCAAACAGTTAACGGGAAATGTCTCCCGGGTTTTTTGTAAGGAAGTAAACACATGGCAACTGGTACCGTAAAGTGGTTCAACGACGCAAAGGGTTTTGGCTTTATCACTCCCGATGATGGTAGCGAAGATCTGTTCGCGCACTTTTCCGCAATCAACATGAGCGGCTTCAAGTCTCTCAAAGAAGGTCAGAAAGTGACTTTCGAAGTTGTGCAAGGCCCTAAGGGCAAGCAAGCTTCCAACATCCAGGCTCCTTAATCGGTCGTCAGGTTGTGTGAAAGGCCCGCCAGCAATGGCGGGCCTTTTGTTTTTTGCCGGTGGATTTATCCGGAACGATGGCGACGGATGTCCGATTCCGCGCAAACGTGGCAGAATGTCCCCGTCGGCTATATGGAGAAGCGGCTATGGAAATGCATTGGGCTTGGTGGTTGGCAGCGGTGCTGCTGGTGATCGCGGAAATGTTCAGCGGTACGTTTTACCTGCTTGCTGTTGCGCTGGGATTGGTGGCTGCCGGAGTGGCCGCTTTTCTGGGCATCGGATGGGGTGGGCAGACGCTGGCGGCAGCGTTGCTGTGCTCGGCCAGTGTGATGGCGGTTTATCGCTGGAAGCAAAAAGGTCTGCCCAAGCACAAACATGAGCACGCAAATCTTGCCAATGAGATCGGGCAGCCGGTGCATGTCGTACACTGGTTGGATGAGCGGCATGCTCGTGTCAGCTATCGCGGTGCCGAGTGGGATGCCGAGCTGGCGGATAAGGTGCCCACCGATGAAACACGGACGATCTGGCGGATCAGGGATATCGTCGGCATTCGTTTGATCATCGAATAGTATTTCAACCAATCAAGAGAGGTGTGACCATGGACATGTTCGTCGTTGTATTCGGTGCATTCGCGGTATTTCTGGCGTTTCAGGCGATTAAGATCGTTCCGCAGCAATCGGCTTGGGTGGTCGAGCGGCTCGGAAAATATCATGCGACGCTGGAACCGGGGCTGAATATCGTCATTCCGTTCATCGACCGCATCGCTTATCGTCACCGCTTGACCGAGTTTCCTATCGATATCGCGCCGCAGGTGTGTATCACGCGCGACAACACTCAGGTGCAGGTGGACGGTGTACTGTACTACCAGGTTACCGATGCCGCGCGCGCCAGCTACGGCACATCGAACTACCTTGCCGCCATCACTATGCTCGCACAGACAGCATTGCGTTCGGAATGCGGCAAGCGCGATTTGGATAAATTGCTGGAAGACCGCGATGCGATCAATCGCACGGTGGTGTTCGCGCTGGACGAAGCCAGCCCGAACTGGGGGGTGAAGGTTCTGCGTTACGAGATTAAGGACATCACGCCGCCGCAGCAGGTGCTCGCATCGATGCAAAAACAGATCACTGCCGAGCGAGAGAAGCGCGCGCTGATCGCCCAATCGGAAGGCAAGAAGCAGGAGGAGATCAATCTGGCCGAAGGCTCGATGACCGCATCAATACGCGAGTCGGAAGGTACCAGGCAGGCCGCCATCAACAATGCTCAGGGTGAGGCGGAAGCTTTGCTGCTGGTGGCCAATGCCACTGCCGAATCGATCAAGGTGGTGGCCAGCGCGATACAAAGCGAGGGCGGTCTGGTCGCAGTCAATCTGAAGGTTGCGGAAAAGTTCGTCGATGCCTTCGGCAATATTGCAAAACAGGGTAATACCATGATATTGCCGGGCAACGCAGCCGATATAGCCGGCATGGTGGCGACTGCGATGCAGGTGGTGAAAAAGAGTTGATGCGGTTGGTTGCAAGAGCGGAAAGGCGGAGAGATGGCTGTGGTTGATTCTACGGGGGATAGCGAGGACTTGAAGGGGGTGATGAAACACCCCGATTTCGTCCTGACCCGGGTGAATGGTGTGTTGGTGAGTTGCGGAAAGCTGCAATTGGCCAGCGATTTCATGACGTTCATCGACCGTCTGTTCGGTAGTGGTATGCGTTTTCGCGGGTTGGATTATGCCGTGTTCAGCAGTCTGTTATACGACGAGGACTGGCTGGCGGTGCAGCGCTCCAAAAACACGGAGATTAAACTGGCCAACGGGATACTTCGCTTCGAGCCGCAGCGGCAGAGCCTTTACCGACCGGTCAAGCTGCTCGAAAGCAACAAGCGGGCTGACTATGTCTTTGAGCCGGTCAGCATTGAGGTGAGCTACGAAGAGCCGGTCTACAGTGAGCCGGATGAGAACGGCGTGTCCGAAATCGTCGAATACGCGCAAAAGGTCAGGCGTGAGCCGGCCAGTCTGGACTTTGACGAATTTGTCGCAGACATGTGGCAAAAAGATGTGAGGTTCGGCATCGATGCCGGAGAGGTGCGCCAGATCATCAGTAGCGGCAAGACGGTGCGCACCACAATCGCTAGGCACAGCGAACCGACCGAAGGGCGGGATGCTGAAATAGTCGAAGTGTGCCCGGATCTGCATCGCGATAACTCGCCGAAAATACTTGCCAATGGCGGCGTCGATCTGCGCGTGTTCAAGAATCGCTTTCCGCAAATGGCCAAGGGAACCCGGCTCATCAGAAAAATCCCCCGTGTGCTGGGCAAGCCGGGCTACAAGGTGACGGGAGACCCTATTGAGCCCGAGATGCCCAAGGATATCGATTTTCATACGTTGGCATCGATCGGAACAAAGATCGAGCAGTTCCCGGATGGTGAATATATCGTCTCCACACTGGATGGTTTTTTGATGCTGGATACCAAAACCAACCAGATGGCCGTGACGGAAAAGATCGAAAACAAAGGCGGCATCAGCGTGAAAACGACTGGAGACCTTGCGTTGTCCGTGAATGAATTCGTCGAACATGGTGAGGTGCAGGAGGGGCGTGAGGTCAAGGGTGTGCATATGACTTTCCTGTCGGATGTGTTCGGGGACGTAACGTCACAGGGCGGCAATATCCGTATTGACGGCTGTCTTGCCGGCGGAGTTGCGGAGTCGCACGGAGGCAATGTGCAGCTCACCGGGCGCGGCTCGCGTTCCCGTGTGCGGGCGCAGGATGGAGAGGTGACCGCCGGTTTTTGTGAGAGTTGTACCCTGATAGGCAAGGTGGTCAGGGTAGAGCACGCGGTGAACTGTGAAATTGTGGCGGATGAGGTGCATGCCGGTGAGGTTGAAGGCTGCGTGATTGCGGGCAAGATCATCGAGATTGGCGCGGCCGGCGAGCGCCGTGGTCGGGAGACGCTTTTAACCGCGCTAATCCCCGATCTCGCGCCGTTTGACCTGCGTATTAGTCAATTAAAAAAGGACATCACCGATGGGAGAGTCAGGCTGGACGACAAATTGCGCCAGACGGAACAGGTCAAGTCAGATGCGGATTACGCGAAATATTTGGCTTTGGCAGAGCGGATAAAAAGCGGGGCGATCCAACTGACGGACGAGCAGGCAGGAAATTGGCGCAAGCTGGCCGAGAAAAATGCGCCGTCGGACAACCTGCTGTCACAGATTCAGGACGAAATAGACAAGCTTGAAAATGCCGTCAAAGGGATGGAAGAGGAGTTGTCTTACACCGAGAATGCTCGTGATCTTGCTGGGCAGAATATTTATATCGAAGTCGGAAAAGTTACCGGACATACCGTCGGTCAGACAATGAAGCAGGGCGGCGATATGGCTGCACTGGATACCATGTCGGGCGATGACATCAGGGCTGTCATGCAAAAGATGGATAGCCGCAAGCAACGGATATTCGTCGGCGAAAAGGGTAGTGTTCAATGGCGATACATGGTGCCCGGCGCGTGATGGGAGTCGGGATGGAGCTGAAAGAAACACGTCTGGAGGGGGGCGTTGTGTACCGGGGGGATTTCATCCGTGTGCACAAAGACAGCGTGCAGTTGCCGGATGGCGCGGTCAGCAGCCGTGAATATATCGTCCACCCGGGTGCGGTGGCGATACTCGCCTTGCTGGATAACGGGAATCTGGTGATGGAGCGGCAGTATCGTTATCCGCCGCAGCGGGAGTTCATCGAGCTGCCTGCGGGCAAGATCGACCACGGCGAAGATATCCTGCTTACTGCGCAGCGCGAGTTGCTGGAAGAAACCGGCTATGTGGCCAGAGAATGGACGCATCTCACCACGGCTTGGCCCTGCATTGGTTATGCCGACGAACGCATGGAATATTTTCTGGCACGCGGGCTGACGCAGCAGGAGCGCAAGCTGGATGAGGGCGAGTTCCTGGAGGTCTTTGAGTTGTCCTTGCCGGATGCGATTCAGTGGATTCGTCAGGGCAAGATCAATGAAAGCAAAACGATCGTGGGTTTGTTCTGGCTGGAAAAGTTTCTCGGCGAATGGGCCGACTGACGGTCAGTAAAAAGCCTTGCAACAGTCAGGTCGCAAGGCTTTGTTGTTGGTCGGAGCGAGAGGATTCGAACCTCCGACCCCTGCGTCCCGAACGCAGTGCTCTACCAGGCTGAGCCACGCTCCGAATGAAACTAAAATTGCCGCGACGCGGCAAAGTGCGCCAATTCTAACAGAGACTGTTTGTATTTTGAATCGCCAAGCGAGGTGAGCGCTTCTTGTGCCGCTTCCGCTTCGAGCCGGGCTTGCCGG
Organism: Gallionella sp.; assembly: GCA_034371155.1. Taxonomy (GTDB): domain Bacteria; phylum Pseudomonadota; class Gammaproteobacteria; order Burkholderiales; family Gallionellaceae; genus Gallionella. Next base: position 19,269 of record JAXMKV010000001.1, read on the forward strand.
CGGGTGAATTCCAGCGCCCCCGTGGCGTGAATGATCCTCAGAACATCACTGAACTTGCCGACATCCCCCTGTTCGATAGCCGTGCGTACCACGGCAGCCTGGTCGCTGCTGCCGTTCTTCATGGCATAGATCAGCGGCAGTGTCGGCTTGCCTTCCGCCAGATCGTCGCCAAGATGTTTGCCGGTCTGCGCTTCGTCGGCGGAATAGTCCAGCACGTCGTCGATCAGTTGGAACGCGGTGCCGAGATGCATGCCGTACTTCGCCGCGGCTTCTTCCTCTGCTGGTGAGGCACGACCCAGTATCGCGCCGAGGCGCATCGCCGCCTCGAACAGTTTGGCGGTCTTATAGTGGATCACGCGCATGTAGTTGGCGAGATCGACTTCTGCGTTGTGGCAGTTCAGCAGTTGCAATACCTCGCCTTCGGCGATGACGTTGGTCGCTTCCGCCAGAACCTGCATCACGCGCATTTCGCCCACCTCGACCATCATCTGGAAGGCGCGCGAATAGAGGAAGTCACCCACCAGCACGCTGGCGGCGTTGCCGAACAATTCGTTGGCGGTCTCGCGTCCGCGTCGTAATTCTGATTCGTCCACCACGTCGTCGTGCAGCAGAGTGGCGGTATGAATGAACTCGACGACTGCCGCCAGATGGTGATGATATTCGCCACGGTAGCCGAAGGCTTCGGCGGACAGCACCACCAGCGAGGGACGCAACCGCTTGCCGCCGCTATTGACGATGTATTCGCCGATTTGATTGATCAATACTACTTCGGAATGCAGACGGGTGCGTATTACCGCATCCACTGCGGCCATGTCCGTCGCGAGCAATCGCTTGAGATTCTCCAAAGGTGCTTCCTGTTTTGAGTGTATTTATGACGGCGCGTTACCGCGCTCTTCTCGTGGGGAGGGATTGTCGCATAAAAATGTGTCGCTACGGCGGGTTAGCCGCGTCGCCATAGATATCCGCCGAGCAGCATCCCCAGCAGGCTTAATGCTGCCACGTAGTGAGCCGGGGCCAGCGGGTCGAACGGCAGCAGCACGCTCACTATGATTGGCGTGAGTCCGCCGAACACGGCATAGGCGATATTGTAGGAAAAGGACAGGCCCGAAAAACGCACGACCGGCGGGAAGGCTTTGACCGCGATGCCGGGGATCACACCGATCACGCCTACGCTGAAGCCGCACAAAGCATACAGAGCATAGATATCTTCCGGTGCCTTGGACAAATGCAGGTAAAACAGCATGGACGTGGCACCCAGCCCCGCGCAACCCAACATCAATATCTTTCCCGGACCGTAACGGTCGGCCAGAGCGCCGAACATCACGCAGCCGATACTGAGAAATAGCGTGGCAAGACTGTTCGCCTGCAAGGCGGTGGCGGCTGGGATGGCGTACAGTTTTTGCACCAGCGTCGGGGTCATCAGGATCATCACCACGATGGCGGCGGAGAGCAGCCAGGTCAGCAGCATGGTCAGAACCACCGCAGGGCGGTGTTTGCGGATCACGGTTTTTAGCGGCAGTCCGTCGGCCAGTTCCTGGCGAATCTGCATTTCTTTAAATACGGGTGTTTCGTGCAGGTACTGGCGCAGCCAGACCGACAGCAGTCCGAACACGCCGCCGATGATGAAGGGGACGCGCCAGCCGTGCGTCAACACTTCGGCGGGCGTATAAAACGTGTTGATCGCCGTCGCCACCAGCGAACCCAGCAGGATGCCACCGACCAGGCCGGCGGTCAGCGTACCGCAGGCGAACCCCACATGGCGTGGTGGTACATGTTCGGAAACAAATACCCATGCGCCCGGCACTTCGCCGCCGATGGCGGCTCCCTGCAAGATGCGCAAGATCAGCAGCAGTATCGGCGCCCCAATGCCGATCACCGCATAGGTGGGCAATAAGCCGATCGCCAGTGTCGGTACCGACATTAGGAAGATGCTCAGCATGAACATGCGCTTGCGTCCGAGCAGATCGCCGAAATGCGCCATCACGATGCCGCCCAGCGGGCGGGCCAGATAACCCGCAGCAAAGATGCCGAAGGTCTGCATCTGGCGCAGCCATTCCGGCATATCGGGAGGAAAGAACAATTGCCCGATCACCACCGCAAAGAACACGAAGATGATGAAGTCGTAGAACTCCAGCGCGCCGCCCAGAGCGGACAACGACAGGGTGCGGTAATCACTGCGGCTCAAGTGGTGGTGCATGGCATTCTCGGTCGGTTTGTCGCGAATGGGCCGAAGTTTATGTGATGGCGGAGATTCGCGCGAGTCCTGCTTGCGGGAGACTGGGAATCTTGGTTTCAGGAAAATGTGCGGTTCCCGTGCCTCCAATTCACGGGGGATTGCACTGTGCGAATCCCTTTGCTTTGAGTATTACCTCATCTGTGGCATGCTTCGCACCTTGGCGTGAAGAACAACGATTAATTCTGCCCGCGGAATAGAATTTCCGGCGGGACAGGGGAGGATGGCGGTAATGAAACGTGTGGACGATTATCGTCTGCGCTTTGGCAAGCGTGAGATAGTACCGATCATGATCGGCGGCATGGGGGTGGATATTTCCACTGCCGAGCTGGCATTGGAAATTGCACGGTTAGGCGGGGTTGGCCACATTTCCGACGCGATGTTGCCGACGGTCAGTGATCGTCGCTACGACACCGGTTTCGTTAAGGAAAAGCTCCAGCAATACAAATACAACATCGACAACGCCGATAAGTCCGAGGTCAAATTTGATCTCGGTCATATCGCCGAGTCGACCCGTCTGCACGTGAGCAAAACCATGGAGGCCAAGCGCGGCGAAGGCATGGTGTTCATCAACTGCATGGAAAAGCTCACCATGAACGCGCCCAAAGAGACCCTGACAGTGCGTTTGCGCTGCGCTCTGGATGCCGGTATTGACGGCATCACGCTCGCTGCCGGGTTGCACTTGGGCTCGTTCGCGATGATCGAAGATCATCCGCGTTTTCGCGATGCGAAGCTGGGCATCATCGTCTCGTCCCTGCGTGCTCTGCAACTGTTCCTGCGCAAGAATGCCAGAACCAACCGGTTGCCCGATTATGTCGTGGTGGAAGGCCCTCTGGCTGGCGGGCATCTGGGTTTTGGGTTGGATTGGGCGCAGTATGACCTGCGTACCATCGTCAATGAGATACAGCAGTACCTGCGCAACGAAAAACTGGACATCCCGGTAATACCCGCTGGCGGTATCTTTACCGGCAGTGATGCGGTGAGCTTTCTTGAGGAAGGGGCGGCGGCCGTGCAAGTGGCGACCCGCTTTACCGTGGCGCAGGAATGCGGTTTGCCTGCCGATGTGCAGCAGGAATACTTCAAAGCGAGCGAAAACGACATCGAAGTGAACAACACTTCGCCGACGGGCTATCCGATGCGCATGCTGAAAAATAGCCCATCCATCGGTTCCGGTATCCGCCCCGGGTGCGAGTCCTACGGTTATTTGCTCGATAGCGGTGGACATTGTTCCTATATTGACTCCTATAATCGCGAAGTGGCGTTGAACCCGGATGCCAAGAAGATCGCGGTGACGGACAAAACCTGTCTGTGTACCCACATGCGCAATTTTAAGTGCTGGACTTGCGGGCATTACACCTACAAACTGAAAGACACCACGCGCAAGTTGGCGGATGGCAGCTACCAGATACTGTCCGCCGAACATGTGTTCAACGATTATCTGCTCAGCACCGATAACAAGATCGCTCTCCCCGCATAAAAATAAATGGTATCTACAAATAAAGTGGGAGACATACTGACTCATAAAATCAGGGAATTACAAAAGCATTCCCTGATATTTTTTGGACACAAAGTTGGAGACAATCTAGAGCACCGCTTTCCTATAAGCGGAGAATGCCTCAGGCTCGGCCTGAGCGGACGCTAGCAATTTTCTGGAAAGTCCGCTTTGTAATCAATATCCCTCTTTTCGAAGATTGGCCTCAGTGTCCTCGCGCTTTCCATCGTGCTCATAGCTTCGCGCTATTTTATCCAGTAGATTGGCTACATTTGGTTGGATGAGGTGCAGCCTCTCTGCATGGCTACGGTAGTGCGCTGCAAGATCGCGTTCCTGTTCACCACCATCCCATGGCGAACGGCAAGTCATACCGCGTTTATTATGGCTTCCGATAATAAACCCTTGTCGCATTTCCTCCATTTCATATGGTTCCAGTACCTCACGCGCTGGCGCGAAAGGCCATACCCCATCTTCATCGGAAGGCGCATGGGCAAGTATTTGCCCTAATGTTTGGTCACACATATCAAGCCGGTCAGCTTGGCGGCAAAGCTCGCGCGCATCACTGATAAATTGCTTAAACGCATCGTGATCTATGGTCCCATCAGCTCGCGTTCCCGGCTGACGTGCGCAACCATGCAAAATACTCCATACGGTTCCCGCAGCATTTCTGAGTGCATCGGTAACAGGCTCTTCGCGTTCATAGTGCATGGGTTTATAACGGATACAGATCAATTCGGCAAAGAGCGGAGGTTCAGTCATGATGGAGTGATATAGCAAGGCCGCACAGGATTCTTGCCCATATCTAAGCGCGGGAAATAAACCGAACTCAAGCTGGATAAGCGCTGATTTTTCGATTTCCCCGGATTTTTCCAAGTGCGTCAGCATCTCGCCCAGATGCCATGAGTGCGGCAAAGTTCCTTGTGGTTCTTCGCCATGCATGAATCGCTGCAATATCTCGAAAAGCAATTGGGCATCTACTTGTTTCAAATCATACTGACAGCATTGCAAGGCGGTTTTCGGACGTTTTGCATCGAGTAATTTGCGTAACACAAAATCCATATTGGCATCTTCGCCCCGCAAGAGGCCAGGATGGACCAAAGACCAATAGGCTTGTTCGGTCTCGGCTCCACAGGCTGCTGCTTGCTCCCAGCTTGCCCGTTCGGTTCGCGCCAACACGAGAAAGCGAGCGCGTTTTCCAGCATCCCAGTTTTGGATGTCGGCCTGCGCTAAGACTTCACTGATGAGCGATGTAGAGTCAGGCTCTGGCATCCCGCACAACAAACCAGATATGCAGAAGGCTATAGCTTCATCGGGGGTACATTCATCCTCTTTTTTGGCAATCCACTCTGCCCACTTATCCTTGCCACATCCTGTTGCGGCCAAAGCTGTACCGACTACACTGGCGTTGCCACATTCACGTATCAAGCGCTCAACACCACCCATGCCGAGCGCCCGAAATACTTCGTTCAATGCAGAATTTCTTGCGGCCTCCCGTAGTCCGCCCCTGATGCTGTAATCCTCATCCCGCACTCTGATGGGCAAGTCCGGCCAGTGGTTCAAGAACAGCCAGCAATGGCGAGTTATCAAATCAGCAGGAGCAAGGCGTTCGCATAGAGATTCGACGGCATTCAATAGCTCGTCCAAGGCAGCATCCTGCGTGTCGTCATAATTGCGGTGCCAATGTATTTTTCTCCGCAGGCTGGAACGGATGGCTTCCCTATCCACGTCGGCGGCAGATGGCTGGGTAAACGGCTCCGCCAAGTCCAACGCTTTGGCAAGCTCGTGTTCGTCACGAAAATCGGTATTTTCAAACAACTTGGCGATATGTTGTGCATTCCCAGCGCTGCATTGAATCAAGCGCTCTCTGGCGGCTTGGTGCATCTGCCAATACTCCGTCTCAGTAACCGAACGTCCAGCACCCGCATCGTCGGCTTTCCATTTTGGCCGGGCAGCAGGTGTAGCAAACTGTTGTCCGCTTTGCACAAGCCCTTCAAGTATATTGAAAGCCACTTCGGGATCCCTTGCGATCAAAAGATCGAGAGCCTTTATCCGCTGTTCCACATCAGCCGCCGTCTGCGGCAGCCAAGTACGGAATAAACCCAACAGAGAATTCTTTGGCGAGTTGCCCCAGTTCCCCCTTATTTGGATATGACTCAATCGAGCCAATACAAGCGCTACGCGAGCCAGTCGCTTGGGTGCCCAAGCCAGTGTCTCCAATGCCCAGAGCAGGCCTGCATGCCAGCAGCGGCCGCCGAAAGATCCGGACTCAGCAGTCTCGGTTAACAATCTTGTCACCGGAGAATCAGGCGTCATCAAACTCTTTTCGATTGCCCCCAAAAAAGAATCAGGTGCAGCCTCTGCGAGGGCTGGCAGATAGGACGCAAGCGAAAGCCATCGCCCCCCATCGGCGGCATCCAAAAGATCGCGAATCAAAAAACTTATGCGCTGCTCAACTTGTAAAATCTGAAGTGCAGGTTGGTCGGCGCCACGAACTGCCAGTTTTATTAACGAGTCGCAGAGAGCCTCAATCAGCAAGTCGGAATATGGCCTGATCTTGCCGTGTATCTGAGCCGCGTATCTTTCACTATCCGGCAGTTCCAGTTGTGGGTCGGGGGCTGCAAGAATCTCCTGAGCAATCCGCAAGAACTGATCCAGTTGGTGGCGAGTGATTCGGCTGCCGAACAGGTCGAGTAATTCCAATGGGGATTTTGCTTTCCATATTGAGCCAATTCTCAAGACAGGTGAGTCGTCCAGTTGGGATAGCTCGCGCAGATCGCGTTCGATTTCCTCATAGGGCTTGTCGGCCAATTGACTGACCAGCGACAGATCCGCCTCCTTGTTTTCTGACCATGCCCCAAGCAGGCATAGGGTAGCAAGGCTGGTCGCTTGAGGCGCTTCGAGCCATGCGGGGCGGCGAATCGCGGGATTGTTGGCGCGTTGACGGCGCAATACTGTCCATGAGCGTCCGGTGACAAGCGCATACCAATTAGCATCAGATTCCTCCATGCCGATGGAAATTAACGCTTTCTCAAAGTCGTAAATTTTTGGCCGCTCTAAAACGATTTCGTCGCCTTGCGGTTTTCCGGAAACGTCTCCAGCAGCATGGGGGACGATGACAAGCAGGCCATCGCGCATAGTTGGCGTGGCCGCAATTTCGGTACGGGCGGCAATGGCGATGCGCAACTGGCGATTCATTTCAACAAAGCACCAGCCCTCTGGAGAAGTCACTACCAGAGCCGAATTTACAAGCTCCGGGCATCCATTCAAGACGGCGACCACAAAAGCCGTGGCTTCTTCCAAGCTGTCGGCGCTGACTGCGAGAGTATGTTGTTTGTTCTGGCGCAAGCACTCGTTGATTTTTTCAATCAAGCGCTCTCGCGTTTGGGTGCGGTCAATAAAAAACGCCTCCGGGGTAATCGCAGGTGAACATTGCTCAGACCATAGCTGCCAGTAGCGCGTCGGGCTTTCGATTCCCCAACCACTGAATCCAAGTTCTTCCGCAAATTGCAAGGCGACTGCCGGAGTCTGCTCAAGCCATTGCTCCAAGTCATCGGCATCGACAGCCAAGACATTGCCCCACTCTGCTTTCGCGCGATGCTCGACAAGCCATTTGGATTTAGTGCTCCAACGTCTGGGAGTGACGAACACAAAAGTAGTGGTTAAGCGCTCGGCTTCCGTGATTTGCCCAGTTCGCTTCCGGTAGTCGCCGTTGGCCTTAGTAGTTATCCCTTTGTCGCATCCCATTTCCCAACAGGACGCACCCGTTGGAACCCAAGCATTACCTTGCTCGCTGTAAAGAGCACCATCCCATCCGGGGGCATACGTTGAATCACCAGCAGGGAAAGCGATTTGGCGAGTTGATCCAGCGTCGAAACATAAACGCCGAACTAGCCGAGGAAGGTCAGTTTGAGCCGCTTTAGTGCCAGCCCATTCTGCAATTTGAGTGGCGGTAATGTGCATCCGATTACCAATGCGATAATAAGGTCCTCCATTCTACTTCCAACAGTTCGTATATGTTGGGTTGGCAAATCGGCGGTCGTAACGTTTAGCCGCTCCTTTGCACTCGAAAACCAGAAAAAATCAGGCCGATGGATCGTTAAGGGGAAATGGTCGGCAAAAGCTGGCGGGATATTTGATTTGTGATTTGCACTCTTGAGGCGTAAATCCAAACGTTGGGAATCCTGTCCTTTTTTGCTTCATGTTGTATTCGTCCAGCCAGGCCTGCAACTGCTGGCCTAGTCTGTCCAGGCTCACTATCTTTGGATTATCACGGACAGTTGGAACGAATGCATCACTCAGCAACCGGAAGAAATATCGCATTGCCCCAATCTGCTCAACTCCACCAGAAATCTTGGTACTTTGAATCTTGATAATGTTTTCAAATGGATTGGGCGCATAAGCTGTCTTGGTTGAATAAACGACCTTCAATGGCTGCTTATGGCCATCCCGAAATAACCCGACGTTCTGGCGAGTTTGCTCCTGCAGAACTTGCAGGCTCTGGCGATCGCGCTTTTCATCCCAGACAATACAATTTGCCACCAGACTTGCTAGATCTATAAGAACCACAATGCTGCAAGGTGGTACTTTGCGCAAGCCTTTAAATGGGTAAATTCCAACACCGATAACTTGAACTCCAGTTGTTTTCTGATAATGGATTCTGCCGCCAAGACAAGGGTTGTGTTTAAGCATAGCCCTGTACTGCTCGGCAGTTGGATTGATCTTGCCATCCCCCCAGTCACACTCCAGCCTTCTAGAACGCTCAGCCTGGTTTGCCAGACCGTATTCAATGAGCATCTTCTGTACGGAGGGAGAGCTGATTTCAATTCCGGATGAATTAAGCTCCTGCACGATCCTGCCGCACCCCCAAGCCGGGTGCGTTTTAGCAAGAGCAAGCACGGGTTCAACTGCTTCAGCTACGCGCTGCGAGTGGCGCGGCTTGCTTTGCTTCTTCGCCTCCAGTCCTTTCTCGCCAAACTCACTGAATTGCTTATTCCACCGATATATTGTGGTACGAGAAACACCACTCTCGCTTGCCGCCTGGCTGACGTTCATAAGCCGCCTTGATTTCCGCAGGACGCCAACCTTGAAATCAACATCGTGTTTCGACGCTGCGGGACGAGATATTTTTTTTGGCATTTCTTTCACATGTAGGAAGCAAGTGTTACGCAGCAAAATATCCATCTCAGTTAAAAATCACCACCACTACTTAGCAAATATCCTGCCGCTACTAACTATTGGCAATTACACAACGATTTCCCAATAAAGTCCATGTGCAAATAAGAATATGCCTATTTGAGAGTACGGCATTGTTTCAGGCAATAATTAGCGCGACAACGAAAATGTCGAACCTCTACTTCGCAATTCTCATGCCGCAGCTACGCATTAAATAATGCACTTTATATTCAAGTAGTTACGCTTGATTTTGTCGCGCAAACTGATATAGTTCACATAGCTCAACAAACCCTCTCAATAAGGAAGCGAAATCTACTTCTCCTACGAAGGCTAGGGGTTTAAAGCCCGATGATCGGTAAAGACACATGGCTCAAGGCACCAACCTGCAACTTCCATCATCCCCGCGCACACCGCAGCAGGTTCAATGTTGGTTCCGAGAAAATGGGCTAACAGTTGCAGATTGGTCTGTGGACAGAGGATTTAATCCTGCTCTGGTATATGCGGTTCTAAAGGGAGAAAGGAAGTGCCTGCGAGGTCAATCGCATCGTATCGCGGTGGCCTTGGGACTCAAGTCTGAGCCCCAAGACTCAAGTAGCAACCAATAGAGAAAAGGAGGCTTATCGGTACCTGCCAAAAAATTAAAAGGCGCTAACGGTGATCAGACCGTTGCGCCTCTTATGCTGGGGAACCCAGACTTCTTTGGTGACACTTCGAAGTCTACGGGCCTGTTCTGGGCCTGTCAATTCCCCTTTTGTTTAACTTTGTCAAACGATCGTCATCTGATGCGCGGTGCCCCCGCTCGCCCTGACGACCAAGGGAAAATCATGAAGACTCGAAGAAAAGCCACATCCCAGATATCTCATTCATGGATGAAACTGGGGCGGAAGGAAGAAGATTACGAACCATCTTTGCCGCAGCATCAAGTTGCGTTCAGCGAGCATAGGAGGCTGCTATGCGTCGCACTGTAATTACAAATACGCACCTAGTGAATTGGCTTAAGGCCGGCAGAGGACAAGGGGTTGGCAAGGAATATCGCCCTTGGTTACAAGTTACACGACAAGACCATGCATCTTATGGGCAATCACATATCCTGCCCAATCCATTCCTTGGAAGACAACACCATCTGCTGTCAGACCTTGAGCGCTCGATTTGCGTTTCAAATATGGCACAACCAGTCATTGTCGATATTCGTGAGCAGTTCCCACTTTGGCCGTATGCACATACCTCGCCAGCCCTTGAGATTTTAGGTTCGGACAGCGAGTCGACGATTGATAGTTCCCAAGAAAGCAAAGGTTCTGTAGCTGTAGCCAAGAAGCTGAAAATTCGTCATGCAAAATTTGTTGGGTTACAGGTTCCATACATTTACACCACTGACCAAGTGCTTACAGTCAAGCTGCCCGGTCACCCACCCGTTTTAGTCGCGCTTTCAATTAAATACTGGTCGGATTTACGCGGTGATCTAAATACGGAGAAAACGAAAGAGCAGCGCACTCGTGCGCGTAAAGCAAAGTTCAGGAAACTAAGGTTGGAACGGGAATATTGGCAAAGCCTTGGCATTCATTGGTTATTAGTAACAGATCGAATGGTTCAAGAACAGGTTTACCTCAATTTGGAGTGGGCTCTGAGTGGTGCCATTCAAGGCGTTACAGACAACGATGCCTTTCTGGTAAAGCAGTTCGTGTCGGCATGGAGTGCAGCTAAATGGGATGGTCGATTATTAGATCAGCTAAAAGCTATTAGCGTTGTATTTAAGATCAATACCGGTACGGCGGTTAGGTTGCTGAAAATTGCAATCATGCGCGGGCTTATTCCGGTTGATCTTACTCGTCCAGTACATCCGCAGTTGCCGTTTCCCCATGGAGAAAATGCATCGCCATTAAGCATCCCTAGTTGGTCAGTTCTAAAGCACGTTAGGGGGCTAGCATGAATGCGAAAGATCAATTTCTCAAGGAGGGGAATCTTGCGATCCCGACTACGATTACTGCGAAGCTGGGTCGCCATGATGTAATTAATGTAATAAAACCTTTAGAGCTGCCAATTGCTCCAGGGTTGTACAGGATTGTCTGGGTAAATCGGATAAGCGATTGTGCATTTGTCCTGCGATTCCCTGAGCGAGCAGAGGTAACGGAGGTTAGTACAGGCAAGAAACGCGTGAAGCAAAAGCTTCATTTTCCTACTCGCGTCAGCTTGGCGGTTCTTGAGGGGGTATTTAACAAGCGTTTGATCATCAAGACTCACGCCTTTGTTCCAAAGCGACTAAACAAAGAATCTGACAAATTGACGGAAGCGGAGAAGTCCGTAAAAGAACGTCGATTAGCTATAGCCGAAAATTTTATTTCAGAAGCGGACCTTATCCGCATCTTCGAAGGCGGAGAGATGGGGCGCTATGTTGCTCGTGCAGTGGAAGCGCACAACTTAAGCGTGCCGCAAGGAGGAGAAAAGCTCACTCGCTATAACGTTTATCAAACCGCATATCGGTTCTGGTTGTTTGCGTGCCGTAAATCAGCCCTCATTTCTGACAACGCAAATTGTGGCGCACCTGGGCAGTATCGAAATCCAGGTGAGAAGAAACGTGGACGTACTCCCAACTGCGTACTTACTGATCACGCCCCCAATAAGGTTGGAGTGAATACTGGCCCCGATGATCGGGCGCTGATCTGGCTCGCATGGGATCTTTATGGCGGCAATCTAGGGCAATACGCAACTGCGTACGAAAAGATGATTGAGCAGTATTTTACTGAAGGTTGGCATCAGACAAATCAAGGTACTTGGGAGCCGTCTAAAACCTCCCTTGAGGAACGTCCATCGCTTGAAGTATTCCGGTATTACGTTCAGAAAAAATACACACCTGTTGATTTACTCAAAAAGCTAATTCCAACTATCACTTGGCAGCAAACTAAGCGCGCAATAAAGGGGAAGGCATTTGACAGGCTCTTTGGGCCAGCGCAGATGTACATGATTGATTCAACCGTAGCAGATGTATATCTGGTCAGTGAGTTCAATCCATATTGGATCATCGGTCGCCCTGTCGTGTATTTAATTCGAGATGTCTGGTCGGGAATGATTGTCGGGGTTCATGTGGCGTTGGAAGGGCCTAGTTGGGAAACGGCCCGCCTGGCTGTCTATAACGCTTTCAGCCCCAAAGGTGAGTTTCTTAAGTCTCTCGGTTTCAACATGACTGATGAGGACTGGCCATGCAGTCATGGATGCATGGATATGGTTCATGATCGAGGTGAACATTTATCGATTTCCAGTACCGATAGTGCCAACGACTTGGGAATTATTCTTAGTGCCTGCCCATCATTTCGACCAGACCTCAAGGGGCCGATTGAAACGATGTTCCATTGGTTGCGAGATGCAACTGTGAAATGGATGCCGGGAGCAGTCCTGTCGCGAGCGCGAGAACGCGGGCAACGTGATTATCGCCTTGATGCAACTCTTACATTGCATCGCTTCACACGCATCATTACTCATGCAATCCTTACCTTCAACAAAACTGCAGATGTGAGTGACCGTCTGGTGGGGCCGTTGAGTGGGCTTGAGATCAATGCTACGCCAATCAACTTATGGCGCTATGGACTCGAAAATCTTAATGGCTCTCCTCCGCAATGGGATCAGGAGACTCTCTATAACGCCCTTCTTCCGAGCAGCATGGCTTCTATTCGAGCCGATGGCGTGCACTTTGCCGGTCGCAGATATATGGGGCATCTGGCTACCAAGGAACAGTGGCAAGAGTCTGCGCGAGTGATTGGCAGGAAACAGGTCAAGGTCAAATATCACCCCAGTGATCCGCTCAGAATTTTTGTACTGAATGAATCCAGCGGAAATTACGAAACATTTATTGATGTATCGCCCAAGGAACTTCCTAACCACACACGCCTAGAAGAAATCCTGGATTGTCGAGAATACCGCAAGCTTTTACGCGAGGGGGGCGAGGATATTAGGCTGTTGGATCGAGTTGCACATAATCGTTTTCGCAATGAAGAAATCAAGTTGGCGGCTGAGTCTAGAGCTCAAGCTATTGCGCCGGCGTCTAAGGCTGAACACTTGTCTGATATCCATGCTAACCGGGCCTTCGAAGCGCAGGTACAACGCACTATGGAGGCGTACAAACGGACAAGCAAGGACTCGGATATTGCCGATGTTTCTGGGCTGAGCGATGAATACGAAGTGCCCACAAGTTTGCTCTCAAAACTACTAGCCGAAGCTGAAGAGGAGATTAGAAATGAGTAACTCAATGCACGAAACTATTGCTACATACCAACCAATCTCAGCTCCTGCTGCATATATCGGGAATCCTCTAATTGAGGCCCTCCCGAAAATATTTAGCGAAGATGATGTTGATACAAAACTTCGTCATATTCCTAATGTTACCTCGACTATTGAGAGGTTTTTGCCTCCTCATGAACGCATTCACTGTGTTTCAGCCATCGAGGATGTGGTCATCCCATTGCCGATTGCATTCGAGGTCGAAGCAGCTCTATCAGTCTTAATTCGCCGTGGCTATGCTGCACGCAATCCGTATAATCGGGAGTGGCGTCGAAAGCATTTCAGCATCAAGAAGAAAATGAGTGAGCCGCTTGAAGAGTATCAAGTTAGATCTAAGTCCGTTCCCGCGATCATGGTCACCGGGGTGAGTGGAAATGGGAAGACCACCCTTGCGGAGACGTTGCTGGAGATGTACCCGCAAACAATTGTACATACACAGTACAACGGCGAATCATTCAACGTCAAACAATTGGTCTGGATAGCAGTCAATGCAAGCTTTGATGCCAGCTTGCGAGGTTTGATCTTGTCCATGTTTGGCGCTGTTGACGCAGCACTTGGTAAAAACTACCGCCAGCAGTATGAAAAGTCCCGGCTTACGATTGATACGCTGATCGGAAATTTGGCGCAAGTGTTCACCACGCACCACCTTGGTGTGCTGTTTGTAGATGAGATTCAATGCCTGATGTTGCGTGGCGATAAGGAGGCAGAGCTAGCACTGAGTCTTTTTCTGAAAATTGGTAACGTGTGCCGTGTCCCAATTGTTTTTAGTGGCACGTACGCAGCGGTGAAGTTATTTTCAAAGGTTGCGCGCAACGCTCGACGAGTATGTAGCGGAGGATATTTTGATTTGGCACTGCCAACCAAATATAACGACGTTGTGTGGGACAAGCTTGTCGTGGAGATTGTTTGGAAAAAGTATCAGTGGGTGAATAAACCAGCACCTCTTACAGAGGAGTTGCGCAATAAAATATTCCATTATTCACAGGGGATCCTGGCGATATTTATCGCACTTCACCGTGCCGCTCAGGTTCATGCCATTCGGCACGACCTTGAAGCCGTTGATGAAAAGGTCCTGAAAATTGTCTATGACCGTCAATTCGTTCTTATGCATAACGCACTGGAAGCACTTAGATCAAATAAAAAGAATCGACTGGAGAAGTTTGAGGATCTGTTGCCGCCAAAGGATCAACTAGATGCGTTGCTTCGGCCTGACAACAGGGAACTTCAGGAAGAACGAATCAAGCGGCTCTTGACGGCCAACCTTGAAACTGCCGAACAGGCGGTTGCCCAGTCTATTAGTCCGGAACAAAAGAAACAGAACGATGCCGATCAAGCAACGGCTGAACTGCTAAAGAAGATCGGTTCCGATGCAGAGCTTAAAGAACTTGCGAGGCGCGCCGGCTTGATAGAAGGGTGAAGTGGGATGCAATTTGCAGATATCAGGCGCGACATCGTAATGACTCTGAATATTGCTGTCCGGAATCTGTGGAAAATTTGCACTTTCCATGTGTGTCACAAAGGTTGAATGCTGGCGAAATTATTAACTGCAGTCCGGAGTGATTGAGTGAAAATAAACAGTCAACAAACCAAACTTGAAACGATTTCGACGGAAAGCGGAAGCCAGATATATCTTTTCCCGCTCGTCTATCCGGATGAATTACATGTTTCGCAGGCATCCAGATTTCACAATGACAGTGGCAATATATCCACCGGAATCAGCTATCAACAGCTCTACGAGTCGGCCCCATTCTGCCTGACGCATGGGGTTCCAAAATACCTTGAGCGATTCGCAGCCAAACTTCCAGGAGATACCTCCCAGAATGTTGAGAAATTGCTGAGGCAGACAACACTTTTTCCGCTATTTGAAGTGTATGGCAATGCGCGTCTTAGTCTATCCGGTGACGCGATGCCCATCGCGAACCAGATCGTAAATATGCCTAAAAGGATCGTTGGGGAAAGCGGAGAGACGCATCTGTGTGTCGACTGCCTGCGATGCGACCGCGATGAATGGGGCCAGCCGTACATCCATAGGGCACACCAGATTCCGGGAGTTCAAGTCTGCTGGCGTCACGAAGCCAGACTGCTCTCATGTTGTCCAAATTGCGGCTGTCCGTTCGAACGTAAGAATGAATTCATTCTTACGCCATGGATGTCCTGTGAAGGTTGTGGACTAAGCCTCACTGAAGAGAGCTTCTATACACCAGTTCATGATGCAAGCGCTTCTGAGCTGAGTTATGCCCAATTTTCCAGAGAGATGTTGCTGTCGCCCACAGTGCCTCTGGATGCCGCCCAATTGGCCGGAATTTATAAATCCCGATTGGTCGAGATGGGGTTTTCGAGAGGCTCCATGATCAATCGTAAGGCGATTTTCGGGGCTCTGGAAGAGCACTATGGGAAAGACGCGTTAGCTCGCATTGATTCCGCCTATCGCCTCAATAAAAACCAGCATTGGTTCAGTCTTGCCGGGGAATCAACCGTTTTTGATGCTCCGCTGCCACGCCACTTGGCTCTATCCCACTTTCTTTTTGGCAGTGCGCCAGCATTCTGGAAGTTTGCTGCGAAACCATCTCAGCAGCCACGAGCGCCGGTCACTGCACTCGAGATTATGGAGATGCCTAAAACACCAAGCATCCGCTCGGCAGACACGCTAAGTATCGAAATCCAAGATTTATCTCATGAGTTTTCATCAGAGCGAAAGTCGTATCGCGCTCGAATAATAGAGATTCTTCACCAACACCCGGATTGGACTATCGATGATCTTTGGAAAGCATATCCAGGGTTAATGAAAAGGCTGCTGCGGACCAATGACGATGGATTTGTCTGGCTTAAGGCTATTATTGATGGCAATGACTCGATGGAAGGCAAGAAGCCTGCATTGTCGATTGTGACGCAGCATCCCGATGACTTGAAATGGGCACGGAATTTCGCTGGTGCCGCAGTTGCTCTATACAATTCAACTGACATGCCAAAGAAAATCACCCGCAACTTCCTTATGCGTGAAGCAGGTTGGGAGCGTACGAACATGCCAAACCCGACTAGATTCCCTTTGGCTCGGCAAAAGTTGGAGCTTCTGAAAGAGTCTGCCTGGCACTTTTATGCAAGGCGGATACTTTGGGCAAAGCTGCATGCTGGAGCAGTTGGGGCGTCAGAGCGCGGTGTTTTGGGCGCTTCAGGAATCGAACATCATCAGGGACTTCTCGTACTTGAGCGCTTCTCGTCCGTTCCGGCAAACCGCACTTTGGGGCCCGGCACAATCATGGATATCCTTAACGAGTACAAGATCCCTAAAGACTGGGGAGGGCCGGTATGTGACCAAGTTTTTATCAAGCCGGGGCGAAATTCATCTCACGGTGGCTTGGTATCTGCAGCAATTTGAAATCTAGTCCAATGAGGAAATGAGTAAGTCCATTGTTCATTGCGAATCGAAGATATTGCATACCCATATGAAAAAATGCCACTATGTTGTTCAGTGTTATTAATAACTTTCGCTAATTAAGGAAACCAATGGCAAGTTTTGATGATGGGCTAGTCTCCGATGAAGCCGCAAGAATAGTTTACGTTTCCCGCTCTAAGAGTGTTGATGAAAAAACAATTTCGGCAGCCAATGAGGTGGCGCTAGCTACCAAGGTTCAAGGTGAAGAGCAGGATGGTTGGGGCGTAGCCAAAAAGAATAAAAAATCAGTTCGCGTATCTAGGCCAAAGCCTATGGACCGCCAACTTGAGGATGATGTGTGGAGCTTGTTATACAAGCTCGGTTTTAAAGAGTTTAACGCTGACCGAAATTTCACAATTAAAGTCGGTAAAGATTCTCCGGCGAGGCAGATCGATATTTTTGCAAAGGACGACGAGACCGTCTTTATTGTCGAGTGCACACATTCTCAGGAGCAGAAATCCAAATCCATTAAGGCACTAATCGACAAGATCAATGCTATCCGCGAAGAAGTCATCAAGGGCATCCATTCTCATTATGGCAGAGAGAAGAAGCTCAAGGTGAAGTGGGCTATTGCAACCAGAAATGTAGATTGGCGGAAGGCTGACAAGGAGCGAGCAGCCGAAGCAAAGATTGCTGTTATCACAGAGCAGGATATTAACTACTACACCAAATTAACGGACTATCTCAAAGAGGCTGCACGTTTCCAATTCTTGGCTCGCTACCTTAAGGGAGAGGGGGTTCCAGGGTTAAGTCTTGAGATCCCGGCAACTAAGGGCAGCATGGGAAAGACAACTTTTTACAACTTCCTGATCTCACCTCACGAACTTCTTAAAATTGCTTACATTAGCCACAAGGCAACCTCTATTAACGATCTTGAGACATACCAGCGAATGGTAAAACCATCGCGGCTCAAAAACATAGCTGCTTACATCGATAATGGTGGGCAGTTCCCAACTAATATTGTTATTAATTTCAAGACAAAAGATTCCTTGCGGTTCAACAAAAGTGAGACTTTTTTGAATAGCACTTTTGGGACTCTCAAACTTCCAGGGCAATATGGTTCTGCTTGGGTTATTGATGGCCAGCACCGTCTATATGGATTCGCATTCTCTCAACGTGGAAAAAATCATGTCATTCCAGTATTGGCATATGTAAATTTGCCAGCTGATGAGGAGATGAGGCTGTTTGTTGATATTAACTGCGAGCAAGTAAAGGTATCCCGCAGCCTTACAAAAGAGATTTTTTCAAATCTCAATTATGGATCAGATGATCCAGTGGAACGTCTTGAAGCTCAGTATTCAAGAATTTCACTCCGACTTGATGAAATCCCAAGTTCGCCCATACTAAATCGGGTGTTAACGGTATCGAAGGACAAGGACAGTAACCGGTGCCTGACACTCACATCACTCGCTGATGGCATAAAAGAAAACCGGTTTTTAGGCAGCATTACACAGAGCCCACCTAATCCGCCAATGGTCCAGCCTGGACCATTGAGCGATCTGTCAGGAGACTTGGATATCACGACAGAAAAGGCAGCAGATGTTTTAGCTGGCTACTTTGATATGTTTGCTAAAGGCGTCCCAAGTAATTGGCAGCTAGGTGATGCCAAAGGAGGTTTTCTTTGTACCAATAATGGGCTGCGTGCACTACTCCGGCTATTAAAGGAACTGATTGCGTTTATCGAGTCACGCGAGCACGTTAAATTTTCCGACATAGACGCCAATGAAATTCTGGAGAAAGTTGCTCCATACATTGAGCCACTGGTTGATTACTTTGCAAATGCCGCTCCAAGCGACATCCAAAACTTCCGCTCGCGCCAAGCGCTAGATGGGGTAAAAAAGAATAGTTTCGGAATGATGAGCATTATCAGCAGTGCCAAGCCTGAATTTTCAAATAAAGAGCTCCAAGAATACTTAAGTACCCGCGACAAAGATGGTACTGCCGAAGCCGCAGTGCTGCTTAGAGAGGTAAACGATATTTTGCACAAAGATATTGTTAAAACCTTGAAGGATAACTTTGGGGAAAAGTGGTTTATGGAAAGCGTGCCGAAAAACATTCGTAGCAAATGCCTCGAAATGTATAACGAAGAAGGATCTGCTGCTAAAGAGTATCACCAATATTTATTCCTGATAGATTATCAAACAATCGTTTTACAACATATGTCGTTATTCGAAAAAAAATACCGTCTTGACGCAGATGCCAAATCATCCAAGACCGACAAAGTAAATTGGATCGGAAAACTAAACGAAATAAGAAAAACTACTGCACACCCAGAAAAGGGACTTATATCCAAAGATGAGGTTGAGTTTGTGAGAAAGGTTCATGCTTTGGTCAAAGAGCGAATTATGTCTGCACCAGATTGAGCACCGTTGTTGAGCCGCGCTATGCAAGTTTGCTACCTGCTACCAAAATTACTTAACGCATTAAATGGACACTAAGAGAAATGAGCCAACTTAATTTAGAAGACGCAAGTAATACTGAACCGCGTAAATTAGTTGTCTGCGGGTTTAATATTTTGGAGCCTCTACAGTATAGAAAGAGGGCCACGTTGGCATTTTGGGTGTTTGTTGCGTTAAACATTATGGTGGGAACTTTTAGTGTTTGGTCCCCTTTGCTGATGTCGATGTTTCGAACCGATATTTGTTTTTTTGACCAGTTGAATAATCAACTTCAACAAGGTGCGTTGTATTTCTTTGCCATTCCTTTTATTGCTACATCTCTTGGAGGGCTATTAAGTGCCTTAGCTGAAGACAATATGCAGAGTCGTCGCACTGCTCGAATCTCAGTGTTAGTTGTTGCAGCTTTTTTCCTGGCATTTATGATTCTTTTTCTTTTATTTCAGACCGGTTCTGGCACAACTTCTATAGAGAAACAAACAGGATTCACAGTGTATTTCTTACAGCCCGCCTGCCTGCTTATAAGTGTTCTTCTTGGAATTTATATTTTCTGCCTCTCAAATTACCACCTGCTACAACCTTCACTTGCAAAGGAAAATGACAAAGCACGCGACGAAAGGAATGTGGAAGCGCAATCAGCAAAAGATGACGTCTTGGGACTACAGTTGGGAAGTAATTAATGAACTACAACTTTGTAAAAGTTAAGCAGCCCATTGGAGAGTTTTACCTCACTTCAATCCCTGCGAACCAAGTAATAAGGCGCGTTGAAGTCCTTAGCAGAACTACGAATCCAGATCATAGGGATCGCGTTCAGCGAGAATATAGCGGACCTCGATTAGATGATATAGCGCAGTACGTTACCGACCCTGATGCCACATTTCCGACTTCAATCATTATTTCTGCCTCATCAGAGGTGGTTAAAGTTGTCGGAAACGAATTGGTTCTACCTGACGAGGGAATCTACGGTGAAGTTATTGATGGTCAGCATAGACTTAAAGGTTTAGAACGCGTACCCGAACGTTGGGCAGATTTTGATTTGCCTATTGTATTCATGCTGGATCTTGATTCTGAAGAAAAAGCATATGTTTTTTCGATCATTAACAGTAAGCAAACTCCAGTTGCGAAATCTCTTATTTATGATTTATTTGGGCTTAACCAAACGCGTAGTCCACAGCGTACTGCTCATGAAATTGCTCGCAGCATGAATGCTGATGCAGAAGGGCCATTGTTTCGTTCAATCAAAATGCTTGGAAAGAAAAAAGAAGATTCTGAATTTATAACTCAAGGCAGCTTCGCTAAATATTTGGTTGCCCTAATTTCTAGAAACCCAAGCAAAGACTTGTTAGACATCAAAAATAACCAACCTCTGCAGGCAGATCCTTTAAGGCCATTCCGCCCCTACTGGGAAGCTAATAGAGACCCTATTATTCAGAAAATTCTTACTAATTACTTCTTGGCTATTAAACATCACTTTAAATCAGAATGGGAGGCTCTTCCTAGTGAAAAGCGAATACTGCGAAAGACGGTAGGATTTTCAGCACTAATGAAGGCATTGCATTTGATTTGGCCCAAGATCATGGCAGCACAACGGGCCGATAAAGAGTTTTTTGACACCATTGCCGAAGAATTTGCTAACAATGTGGCTGGCCAACAACTTACTACGGAAAATTTTCCCTCCAGCGAAGGAGTTGCAAATAAATTAGCAAGACTTTTAGTGCCTAACCCGCCGGAATGGAAAGGTCATGGCAACTTAAGCGATGAAGATTTGGATGCATTCGAGCGAACGGCAGAATTGTAGAGCTATCATCTAGATGGCTAATAGCATCGGGCTCAAATCAAAGGTTGCATGAGTCCGACGCCGTTCAAATCCAATCCACATATCATGCATTTGGAAATCACACTAATTCAACTGCCCCCATTACTTCAATAGACAATTCAATTCCGTCACTTGGTGTTTTGGCATTCGTTAGTATGGTTTTAAGAATAGCAGGTAGCGATTTATCTAAATTGCTGCCGGGGTTAATTCTGGAATGGGTGGAGGCTTTAAGAACTTGAGATTTATTCAATTCAGTTCGTAACTCATCCACCTTCTTGGCGGTGACTAGGTAGTCTTCAGAAGCATTGTCCAATTTTGCGGCTTCTTTCTCAGCCTGCTCCAATTTCTGTGCGGCAATTTCAAGCAGTATTTTGGCTAACAATGGGGGTAGTGATTTTTCAGATACGGCTTTAATCCAAACGTGGGCGTTGCTAAGTTGAAGTCCTACGCCACGTAATCTATTCCGCTGAGCTGACCGCTCACGAATTAGTTGTGTAATATTCTTCGCTTGAATTGCCAATTCAGTTTGGAAGTGCGAATAGTGCGCGCTTGGTTCAAATTCATCCCTTCGTCCATTTGGAAGAATTTTCGGGGAGATGACGTGTATATCTCCAATCGCCCAACCCGCAAAGCGAGCCTCGGGAAAGATCTCTGCAAGTATTAACTCATCGCCAATTTGAATATTTCCTGCCCGAAGCCTAATTCCTCCCAGCCCGTGTCGTTTGGGAATTGATCCAGCGTATGCATGGTCGCCAATCCAGCCAATTGCACAAATCTCGCCATCTGAACCGCGGTACTCGACAAGCTCGATTGAGTTGACCTGCGTAGAAACGGAATCCCTTAAGAAAATGTTGTTCTGAGCCCGGTGAAAGACTTGGCCTTTTCCATCGCTAATTTCGATGTGAATCGGTGCCCTGATGCCATGAGCTTCAAGGTGACTTTGGATTTCCTGACGGAACTTGAATTCATCGCTAAATGGAACTGGCGCTACTTGGGACAAGTAGCTGCGCACAATATCTTCATTGAGGAGTATGTCATTTCGGACACGTGAAATCTTGCGCATTTCAACTTCAAAAAACCTGCTTGGATACCCATCTCCAGGCAGCATGTTGAATGAAGTGGCCGCCTGTACTATTTCGGCCAAGCCCCCTTCAAAACTCTGGTCACGCATTTTCTCCCGCAAGATGCGTCCATCCCAGCGAAGTTCTGATACATTCTTTTCACCCTCCGCGCGGGAGCGAAAAATTAGCTCTTGGCAATACCCCAAGGCTGATAGGCGTCCGACACCTCGGAAGCCTCGCAGCTTTTTTCCGCGCTTTTGGCTTGAGCCAATGGATGTCAGTCGTTGTACAAATTCGTTGGACGGGACTCCTGTGCCTTGATCACGAATCTTGACTACTCGATCGAGTTGATTAAATGAGATCTCCACATCGGGCTGTTCTGCAAATTTGAGCCCTTTGTCTCTTGCCTCGTCAATCGCATCCGCAGCATTCTGAACGTACTCACGATAGATATTCAGTGGGTCTACGTACATTGATCCAGCTAGCAGATCAAGGACATCCTTCCCCACAACTATGCTATCAGTGACTTGTTTTGGTCGATTCATAATTGATGAAATATTGATCTTAGTTACAACGGCAGACATGTTTTGCTCCTAGATATTTTCAGTAAGTCCAGCATCCTCAACGCGTTCATCATCTGGAACGATGATTTCTTCGGCGGATGCTGATTGTTTACGGGACTTCATGGCCTCCCAAATGTTTCGCTCATCTTCATCAGGTATCGGCTGATAGAACGGAAGGATGAGATTCACATTTGAACTTGTAGCTTTACCAATAAGGCCGCTATAGGAGCTGGGAGTGCTTTCGGAGAGCATATTCACAAGCTCTTTCCGCTCATTGTCATTAAGCTTGAGTAAGATACTTTTGAATTCGTCCAATTCAGCACGACCATCGAAATATTTATACCAATGGCGGTTAAAAAGAAAATGCTGTGGATACAAAAGGAGTTCTTCATAGGCTGTCGGAGATTCGCCGAACGCCTCTTCAAAAAACTCAGGTGAACCACTTACGATTCCATGCGTAGCTTGCAAAATTATTTGCATGGAGCGTAGCTGGTAACGTGACCAATTCTCACCTCTGTGGGTCCTATCTTTCATATCCACAGGGTGATATCGCATTGGGAATGAAAAAATACGTATGCCAAGTTCAACATTCAAATTGATATTCAGCCGCATACGTTGATACAAATCTGATGGCGTGTCGTGGTAGTTATAAAGCATGTAGTTGGATAGTTCGTTTAATCCAACTTCGTGAGCCATTCGTATGGCTTTTTCATATGGCTTTCGAACGCCAAGATGGTCAAATGCAATTCTCAGAGGCTTAATGCAGATCGTGCTCATCTCTTTAAGGTACATTTCGTCCTTGGCAAGAATTCGAGCATCAACACCTTGGTTGAAATCCACTCGCCGTTGCACAAGCGGCCTGCCAGGGCGTGAGAGCTTCGCTCCCTTGTGGAAGCCAAGATCTCGAATCTCAGCAATGATGTTTTTGTAGTTGGTGGATGCAACAACATTGTTGTCCATTAGCATCAGATCCTTTTTGACCCCATGCCTCTGTTCAATTGCTTTAACAAGCCCCGTGATTGACTGTGCATCGCGTTGATCACCTTCCAGTTTTGGAACGCCGCAAAAATCGCACTTACGTACGCAGCCACGCGATGCATATGCAAAGTAAGCATCGTTCACCGGGTATACATATTGGTCTTTGATGTGTCCCAGAATTTCATAATCTGGGATCAAATCTTCTATAGGCGTGCCATTGACATCGTCTGAGTAGAGTTCTTCATCGAAGTCATCAAGTTGAAGTGATTTGGCGGGAGAGTCGCTCAATAGGCCACTGATGAACCTGATTCCACGCCATTTTGTTTCTTTAATAAACTGGTCCTGCATTAGTGATGCTGCAATGCCGCCAACAAATACTTTGCTGGCATTTTTTTGGGCGGCTTCAAGCGCGAAATCAATTGATTTTGAAATCGCTATCCATTCGAAGGTAAACAAGGTTGTTACGTAGATGCGATCCCAGTTCTTGTTCAGAACAGATCGGTCAATTTCGCCCTTGATGAAGGTGACGTTATCACGCTTTCCGTGAGGCCCATGATAGGCAGCAATTTTCATTAAACCCAGCGGAGGATATTTGTTCTTATATCCCGGCTCGATCAGTAAAATGTTTTTGTTAGCCATGAACCAGTAATCCTTTGAATGACTTCTTGCGGAGCTGCATCATTAACTCAAGCACCGCGTTAGCTCCGCTCGCGCCACCAAAACCCTGCAACGTTCCTTGGTTGCTCCAATCTATCTGGCCAATAAAGTCAGATAGCTTGGCAATAAAATAGTCGAGATCACACTTCCTATTAGATTCCCGAGCCTCTCGTACCAGTATGCCTGCGAGGCTCATTAAGCTATACACACCAATACCCTTGGTGATCATGTGTGAGCGCGGTTCATTCCATTCATTCGAAAGAACGATTGAGACGGCTTTCCAATATTCGATGACAATATGTGGGCCTTGAACTTGAAGGTGCTCGACAGGTATGTGGGCCTCCATAAGAAAGCGTTTCACTGCCTTTTGCATGGTTCGTAGCGACGCTTGGCGCTTGGGACTTACGATGCTTGTCCCCCCCAAGTCCAATCGCTGATGCCACGGTGAAGTAGGATCCTCATGAAGGCGAAGCGCAATATATAGCTCCGGCCTTACGGCGCTTAGTGTTTGTCCAGCTAGCTTCGCTTCAGTAACATCGAGCAGGCTTCCGCTGAGTCCTTTGGCTTTGCCATTGATGATCCTGAAAATCTCCATTTCCTCCGACGTAGACAATCCGATGTAAGCCATAAAAGCAAATTGAATAGGACTGTCTTGCAAGTATCCGAGCCGGTGCTGGCAATCTACTTGAGCCATTACTGGAGCGGCCCCAGCCTGAATTTTTAATACAGACATGCCTGAGGGGGCATCAACTGGTTCCAATGACCAGTCTTTCGAGCGTTCTGGGCGAATATTGAAGGTTAAGGGAATGGTGCTAGCCCCAGCCTGGTGTATATATTTCTTGAATTCCAAACTGTGCTCTCGGTGAAACCGCCGTTGATACCCGTTTCCACTGCTTTCATCTAGCAAATCAGGAAAGCTGCATTTGTATAAGTCAGATGCAGACGCAAATCCGATAAATACATTACGGTCGCCACAGCGACCGCAGTGCCCAAAAATGTGTATTTCGGAATTATTCATTTGCCAAAAGTGAAGTAAATAACTTCAATAACATTGTTTATTCTAAAAATCTCGATTAGATCAGATGGCTCTTATCAATTCAAGCCAAATTCGGCCAATTTATCATGTTTTGAATTTGAATTATTTCGCTTCATGTCTCATGTGCCCCATGATTGAAAGTTGATAGCATTTTTCGAATGTAGCCCAGTCGCCGAATAGCCAATCGATGATCAACATCCATTCAAGTGGGTGCGTTCGGCAGTTGTCCTGCCTTAATAGATACACAAGGGGGCGAATTGAATGTTTGGCAGCAAAAGCGATTTCAGGAGCAGATGTAATAGCGCCATGATGGCTTTCATAGTCATTTAGGGCTTTAGCCACTATCAATGAACCATCTGGGGCAATCAAATTCCTTTCAACTAGGGGCGAGAGCAATGCACTTCGCATTTTGCGTATCGAGTAGCCTTCGACAAGCGCACCTCTAGACATATCGGCAGCAAGTTGCGCTATGCGACGCAACGCAGTTAGTGAGGTGGTCGGCCACTCTGGATGTGCGCTGGCATTCAGCGATTCCCAATCGTTATTCGGCCACAAGAGATTTCCGCTGCGAATTGAAGTGTGATCATGAGGTAGCGACAATAGGGGCGTGCCGTGTTCCTGGCAAACTAGCACTCCGGGCAGCTGGTGGTCACGTCGCCAATAGGCAAATCCCAGCTTGGCCTTGTCGGATTGGATGCAGGTGTGGCAGCTTCGGCGAGGTGGGTGAGCATGGGTGGCTGTCTTAGCCATCCCAAGAGTCTGCGATACACCGTGGCTACTATTCCCCCTTGCCAATTTCAAGACACGCGCGGCTACGCCCGGTGAGCGGAATATTGTGTAGTAGGGAATGGTGGTTGCGGTTTGCACTATAGTTTCCGCCGAACCTAGTGCCAATTGCGTGCTGGCACAGAAGGCATCGAGATGGGAGGGGATGTGGAAATGCAGCCCTTTCCGCATGAGTGCAAACGTCTGCACAAGAGATTCGTCGGCAGTAGAGTTGCCTGACATCTCATGGAATACCTCCCACCAAGAATAAAGTGTCTGGTTGGGAAGTAACGAGGGGACGAATGATAGGGGAATTTGACTTATAGTCATGGTGCTACCTTTGGTTGCGACAGCTCTTGTCTGTAACTGTATATATTCATTGATGTTTCAATGGAATTTCGAGTAAAATCCTTGTCTTCCACTCTATTTTTTTGTCTTCCGCTATATTTATTTTTAACAATAAATCCGCCCTTGCTCTTGAAAAGGGGCGGGGCAGCCCCTATTATTAGCAGTCGCTGGCGGCGAGTGCTAATAAGTCGCCTTCGCATTTTATTAACTCACTGATTTTAGGAGAACTAAGTATGAAAATTCGTCCTTTGCATGACCGCGTTATCGTGAAGCGTATGGAAGAAGAGCGCAAGACCGCTTCCGGCATCGTGATTCCCGATGCGGCTACCGAGAAGCCGGATCAAGGCGAAATCATCGCTGTCGGCAATGGCAAGATCGGCGATGACGGCAAGGTTCGTCCGATGAACGTGAAAGTCGGCGACAAGGTTTTGTTCGGCAAATATTCCGGGCAGGCATTCAAGATGGATGGTCAGGAACTGCTGACTATGCGCGAAGACGACATCATCGGCGTAGTAGAAGCCTAAGTAATCAACGAATTCAGGAGAATAGAACATGGCAGCTAAAGACGTAAAATTCCACGATGCAGCACGCAACAAGATGGTGGTTGGTGTAAACATTCTGGCTGATGCAGTCAAAGTGACCCTCGGCCCGAAAGGTCGCAACGTGGTGCTGGATCGTTCCTACGGTTCTCCCACCATCACCAAGGACGGCGTATCCGTCGCCAAGGAGATCGAGCTGAAAGACAAGTTCGAGAACATGGGCGCGCAGATGGTCAAGGAAGTTGCTTCCAAGACCTCCGATGTGGCCGGTGACGGTACAACAACTGCAACCGTATTGGCACAGTCCATCGTGATGGAAGGCATGAAGTTCGTTGCCGCCGGCATGAACCCGATGGATTTGAAGCGCGGCATCGACAAGGCGGTGATCGCTGCCGTTGAAGAATTGAAGAAGATTTCCAAGCCTTGCACAACCAGCAAGGAAATTGCCCAGGTTGGCAGTATCTCGGCCAATTCCGATACCGTGATCGGTGAGAAAATCGCTGAAGCGATGGACAAGGTCGGCAAGGAAGGCGTGATCACCATCGAAGACGGCTCCGGTCTGGAAGACGAGCTGGACGTGGTTGAAGGCATGCAGTTCGACCGCGGCTATCTGTCGCCGTACTTCATCAACAACCAGGATCGCCAGATCGCGGCGATGGAAAATCCCTTCGTCCTGCTGCACGACAAGAAAATCTCCAATATCCGCGACCTGCTGCCCGTGCTGGAACAAGTCGCCAAGGCGGGCCGTCCGTTGCTGATCATCGCAGAAGACGTGGACGGTGAAGCGCTGGCCACGCTGGTGGTGAACAATATTCGTGGCATCCTGAAGACTGTTGCAGTCAAGGCCCCAGGATTCGGCGACCGTCGCAAGGCGATGCTGGAAGATATCGCCATCCTGACCGGCGGTACTGTGATTGCCGAAGAAGTCGGCCTGACCTTGGAAAAATGCACTCTAGAAGAGTTGGGGCAAGCCAAGCGTATCGAGGTGAGCAAAGATAACACCACCATCATCGACGGCGCAGGCAAGGAAGAGGCGATCAAGGGTCGCATCGCCCAGATCAACAAGCAAGCTGAAGAGTCCACCAGTGACTACGACAAAGAGAAGCTGCAGGAACGCAAAGCCAAGCTGGCTGGCGGTGTGGCAGTCATCAAGGTCGGTGCGGCGACCGAAGTCGAGATGAAAGAAAAGAAAGCGCGCGTGGAAGATGCCCTGCATGCAACCCGTGCGGCTGTTGAAGAAGGCATCGTCCCCGGCGGCGGCGTGGCGTTGCTGCGCGCAAAGGTTGCCGTAGCCAAACTGAAGGGCGACAACCACGATCAGGATGCCGGTATCACCATCGTGTTGCGTGCGATGGAGTCGCCGCTGCGCGCGATCGTCTCCAATGCCGGCGACGAGCCATCGGTGGTGGTGAACAAAGTGTTGGAAGGAACCGGCAGCTATGGTTACAACGCTGCGACCAGCGAGTATGGCGACATGCTGGCGATGGGCGTGGTCGATCCAACCAAGGTGACCCGCACCGCATTGCAAAATGCTTCTTCCATCGCCGGCCTGATGCTGACAACGGCCTGTATGGTTGCCGAGTTGCCTGAAGACAAGGCCGCCGGCGGCATGGGTGGTGGTGACATGGGCGGAATGGGCGGAATGGGCGGCATGATGTAAACAGCCCGATAGTGTAGTGGCCAAAAAGCCTGTAAACCTCGTGTTTACAGGCTTTTTCTTGCAATGCTCGTCCTGATTGGGCGCATAACCTCGCGGTTAGCAGTGGGGTTCGTGAGGTGTAAGCCGGATGCCGGTGCGTATGAAAATTGACAAGGCGGGACGAAATCTGGAGAATGCCGCGCTCTTCGGGGTGATATAGCTCAGTTGGTTAGAGCACAGCACTCATAATGCTGGGGTCGGTGGTTCAAATCCACCTATCACCACCACCGGATTTGAATTTAAGCCCTGCTAGTCAGGGCTTTTTTCTTTCGCGAAATTTGCCCGTATTACTCCCATCCTTTGTGCAGGCGCCGCTCGGCGGCCTGTAGCGCATCTTGCAAGCCGAGCAACACCAGAACATCACCGGCTAGCAGCAGCATCTCTTCGCTGGGCTGCGCACCGCGCACGTTGCGGCGGCGTACCGCGTTCACTTCGACTTTCAGGACACTCAGCTCGACTTCACGCAAACGTTTGCCGACGGCATCGGAATCTTCTTTCAGCAGCACGCTGAGGAAGCGCGGTTGCAGGTTCTCGGTGGCTTCGCCGACATCCTCGTGGTTGCCACGCAGGTAGCCGCTAAAAACGGCATAGCGCCTTGCGCGGGTTTCCTGCACACGGCGGATCACGCGGTTGAGCGGTACGCCTGCCATCAGCAGAGCCTGCGAGGCGAGCATCACGCTGCCCTCCAGCACCTCGGCGACAACCTCTGCGGCACCGGCCTCTTTCAGTTCTTCGACATGGGTATCGTCATTGGTGCGGACGATGACCGGCAGGTCGGGACGCAATTCTTTGACATGGCGCAGGATGGTCAGCGCGGAATGTTTGTCGCTGTAAGTGATGACCAGCGCCTTGGCGCGCATCAGACCCGCGGCCATCAGCACTTCACGTTTGGCGGCATCGCCGTAAACCACGCTTTTCTTGGCGGCGGAGGCTTCGCGTACACGGCGGGAGTCGAGGTCGAGTGCGATGAAGTGCAGTTTCTCTTCTTCCAGAAAACGCGCCAGCGCACTGCCGCTACGCCCGTAGCCGCAGATAATGACATGGGCGTTGCTGCCCATGCTCTTGATGGCGATCTGGTGCATCTGCATTGCGCGGTTGGTCCACTCCGCAGAGGAGAAGCGGCGCGCGATGGCTTCGCCATGCTGGATCAGGAACGGAGCGGTCAGCATTGAGAGCAGCATCGCGGCCAGCACGATCTGCAATGTTTCTCCGCCAAGCAGGTTGGCGCCGTCGGCCAGAGTCAGCAGCACGAAACCGAATTCGCCTGCCTGTGCCAGACCGATCGCGCTGCGGAGGGAAACCCCCCAATCACCCTCGATAACGCGCGCCAGCACCGCGACGATGATGGCTTTGAGCAAGACCAATCCGATCAGCAGCAGCACAATCCAGCCAAAGCTGCTCAAGACGGCGCCCAGATCCAGCTTCATGCCTATGGTGACGAAAAACAGCCCGAGCAGCACGTCGCGGAAAGGTTTGATGTCTTCCTCCACCTGATAGCGGTATTCGGTTTCCGAGATCAGCATGCCAGCCACGAAGGCCCCCAGCGCGAGCGACAACCCGGCTATTTCGGTGAGATACGACAGTCCCAGTGTGATGAACAGCACATTGAGCATGAACAATTCCGAGGATTTCTGACGAGCCACCACATGGAACCATTGGCGCATGATGTGCTGCCCGAACACCAACAGCAGGAGCAACACCAGAATGGCTTTCAGCATGGCGTAGGCGAGGGTGGCGGAGAGGTCGCCGGAGCTGCTGGCCAAGGCCGGAATGATGATCAGCAGCGGTACCACCGCCAGATCCTGAAACAGCAAGATCCCCATCATTTGCTGTCCGTAGGGCAGATTCAGTTCGGCGCGTTCGACCAGCATCTTGCTCACAATGGCGGTGGAAGACATCGCCAGTACGCCGCCCAGAGCGAGTCCCGTCTGCCAGCTCAGGTCGAAGAGCGAGGCGATGGTCATGGTCAGCAGAATTGTTAGCAGTACCTGGGCACCACCCAGTCCGAATACAGTGCGCTTCATCGTCATCAGGCGCGTCAGGCTGAATTCCAGCCCGATGCTGAACATGAGGAACACAACGCCGAATTCCGCAAGATGCTGTGTTTCGACCGCGTCGGGGATCCATGCCAGAGCGTGCGGTCCGATCAGGATGCCGACCGTGAGATAGCCGAGCATGACCGGCAGGTGCAGGATGCGGCACAACACCACCACCAGCACGGCCGTGGCGAGCAGGATGAGAACAAGAGAGAGGGTGCTGTCCATGTTATGGGATAAGTTAATCGCTGTCAGACGTGATGATGCCGCAAGTTGCGTGGTTTGCAAAATTTTGCGCTGATATAATGCGGCCCATGAACAAAAACATTTCCGCCTCGCCGCGCGCACTCGACCTCGCCCGTGAAGTTCTGGACATCGAAGCTGCTGCGGTACAGGCGCTCAGCTCCCGACTCGACGGTGGTTTTCTGCACGCTCTGGATATCATTTTGGCCAGCGAAGGGCGTGTCATTGTCAGCGGCATGGGTAAATCCGGACATATCGCCCGCAAAATCGCGGCGACTATGTCCAGCACCGGTACGCCCGCCTATTTCGTTCATCCGGGGGAAGCTAGCCATGGCGATCTCGGCATGATTACCAGCGAAGACGTTTTTATCGCGCTATCCTATTCCGGCGAAAGCCAGGAGTTGATGACCATCGTACCCGTCATCAGGCGTCAGGGTGCGAAGCTCATCAGCATGACCGGCAACCCCGATTCCAGCTTGGCCAGAGAGGCGGACGTCCATCTCAATGCGGCGGTGGACAAAGAGGCTTGCCCGATGGGCTTGGCCCCGACCGCCAGTACCACGGCGGCACTGGCGTTGGGTGATGCGCTGGCGGTGGCACTGTTGGATGCCAAGGGTTTCGGCGCAGAGGACTTCGCGCGCTCCCATCCCGGCGGCAGTTTGGGGCGGCGGTTGCTGACCCATGTGCGCGATATCATGCGCAGCGGCTCGCGCGTGCCGAAGGTCGGGGAGTATGCGATGTTGAGCGAAGCGATCCTGGAGATGTCGAAAAAAGGCGTGGGCATGACGGCAATCATCGATGCGGATGAGCGTGTGCTCGGCATATATACTGATGGCGATTTGCGCCGCACGCTGGAAAAGAAGCTCGATTTTGGCAGCACGCCGGTAAGCGGCGTGATGTCGCCGGACCCGCGCTGTATCGGGCCGGACAATCTCGCCGTCGAGGCGGTGCAGTTGATGGAGCAGTACAACATCAGCCAGATGCTGGTGGTGGATGCGCAACGCAAACTGATCGGCGCATTGAATATGCACGACTTGTTGCACGCCAAAGTGATATAGGAGACGGAAATGATGACTAGCCGCGCAAAACTGATACGCCTGATGGCCTTTGATGTGGACGGGGTGATGACCGATGGAGGGCTGTATCTCTCCGATTCGGGAGAGGAGTTCAAGCGGTTCAATTCACTGGACGGGCACGGCATTAAGATGCTCAGGGCAAGCGGGGTCGAGATCGCTATCATTACCGGGCGCACTTCCCGCTGCGTTGAATTGCGTGCGCAGAATCTCGGCATTGCCCACGTATATCAGGGTGTGGAGCGCAAGCTTGATGCGATGGTTGATCTGCTCAACAAACTTAAATTGTCGCGTGATGCGGCCGCCTACATGGGTGACGATGTGGTCGATCTGTGCGTGATGCGCCATGTTGGTATGGCGATCAGCGTACCGGAGTCGCCCCAGCTGGTGCGTGAGAATTCCGATTACGTTACACAGCGCAGCGGCGGGCACGGTGCGGTACGCGAGGCCTGCGAGTTGATCATGTCCGCGCAGGGCACACTGGACGCACAACTTGCGCCATTTCTGAAATGACCTTCGCATCTCGCGCCCGTCACTGGCTGCCCGTATTGCCTGTGCTTGCCATGCTGGGTTTGACCTATTGGCTAAACCAGCAGGTGCAACCGGAAGCGGAGAAGCCGGACAGCAGACTGCGGCATGACCCGGATGCCATAATGGAAAACTTTACCGCACTCAAATTCAGCGAAGAGGGGGCGGTGCGTTTCATCATGGCTGCGAAAAAGATGCAGCATTATCCCGATGACGACAGCACCGCACTGGTGCTGCCGCGGCTGACCAGCTTGTCAGTTGATCGTCCCTCTATGCATATTGTGGCTCAGCGTGGCATCGTTTCCAGTCGCGGGGACGAGGTATTTTTGCACGAGGCAGTGGAGGTGTTGCGCGAAGCGAGCGGCGAGCGCGAAGAGCTTACCCTGCAAACCGAATATTTGCGTGTTATTCCCGACCGGGACTGGGCCGAAACCGATCACCCGGTCAAGATTTTCGACAGTGGCAATACCGTCTATGCGGTCGGCCTGGAAATGGATAACCGTGCCCGTACCGTCAAGTTGCTCTCCCAAGTGAGAAGTGAACATGCGCCACGCCCGCAATAGTCTGCTCTTTCTGTTGTCATGTACGTTCTACGCGCAACCGGCTCTGGCCGAGCGCGCCGACCGCGACAAGCCGATGCATATTGAAGCGGAGCAGGTTTTTATGGATGACGCGCGGCAGGTCAGCACCTTCACCGGGGACGTGCAGATGATCCAGGGCACGATGCTGATACGCGGCGACAAGATCATCGTCACGCAGGACAAAGAGGGTTTCAAGATCGGCACCGCGTACGGCAAGACTGCCAGCTTCCGCCAAAAGCGCGAGGGGTTGGACGAATATGTGGAGGGTTACGGCGAACGTATCGTGTACGACACACAAGCGGAGACGGTGGATTTTTATGTGCGCGCACGGGTCAAGCGCGAGCTCGACGAAGTGCGCGGCGAACATATCACTTACAGCCAGAAGACCGAGATTTTCCAAGTGAACGGCGGTGGTACTTCCAACGAGGGCGCGCCGCCTAAACGCGTGCGGGCGATATTGCAGCCAAAGCCCAAGGATGGCACGGAAAAAGCGCCGTCGCCGGATGGCGTATCCATCACCCCGTCTGAATCGCTTGTCCCGCCGGAGCAATGAGCATGAGCGAATTACGCGCAGTAGGATTGAAAAAGAAGTACGGTTCGCGCATCGTGGTGCATGACGCCTCGCTGTCTTTGCGCAGCGGTGAGGTGGTCGGTCTGCTCGGGCCCAACGGTGCGGGCAAGACGACCTCGTTCTACATGATCGTCGGGCTGACCGCCACCGATGGCGGCGAGATATTCATCGACGACCGGAACATCACTCATCTGCCCATCCATCGCCGGGCCCGTCTCGGGTTGGGCTATCTGCCGCAGGAGGCCTCGATCTTCAGGCGACTGACCGTGGCGCAGAACATTCAGGCCGTGCTTGAGTTGCAAGGGCTGGCCGACGACGATTTGCAAAACCGTCTGGAGGCGTTGCTGGAAGATCTGCACATCACGCATATCCGCGACAATCCGGCGATCAGTCTGTCCGGCGGCGAGCGGCGGCGTGTCGAGATCGCCCGCGCGCTGTCCACCAATCCGCGTTTTATCCTGCTGGATGAACCGTTTGCCGGCGTTGATCCCATTGCGGTGCTGGATATCCAGAAAATCATCCGCTTCCTCAAAGAGCGCGATATCGGCGTGCTGATCACCGACCACAACGTGCGCGAGACACTGGGCATCTGTGACCGCGCCTATATCATCAATGCCGGAGCCGTGATGGCCGAGGGCAAGCCGGATGAAATCATCTATAATGAGGGCGTGAGGAAAGTATATCTGGGCGAACACTTTAAGCTATGACGAGAAGGTCTCCCGGAACAGATGACATGCAATGAAACCCGCTTTGCAACTAAGGCTGTCCCAGCAACTGACGCTTACCCCGCAGTTGCAGCAGGCTATACGCTTGTTGCAGTTGTCCACGCAGGATATCCATCAGGAAGTCGCCCGTATGCTGGAGGAAAATCCGCTGCTGGAGTTGGCCGAGGAATCCCCCCCTGCGCCCTATTCGGCCAACGATTCGATGACCGAGTCACGGGTCTCGTCCGGCGGTGACGAGGCGGATTCAACGCGCGGTGAGGAGGGTGAGGCAGAAAGCTTCAGTCTGGAATCCGCCGATTGGAGTTCGGGCGGCGGAATGGCGCGCGGAGGCGACGACGAGGATGACGGTTATCCGGAACAGGCAGCCGGGCAGGCCAGCCTGCGTGAACATTTGCACGATCAGCTGACCACCAGTTCGCTGGATGAGCGCGACCGCAAGGTGGTTGGTCTGCTGGTCGACGCGCTGGATGGAAACGGTTATCTGGCACAGGACCTGGATGAGATCGCCGACATGCTGCCGGATGAGTTGGGAATTACGCTGGACGATCTGGAAACTGCGCTGGTTCAGCTGCAACATCTGGATCAACCCGGACTTGGGGCGCGCAATCTGCGCGAGTGTCTGGCCCTGCAGCTCAAGGCGCTGCCGGAGGATACGCCGCAACGGGATTTGGCGATCCGGTTGGTGACGCAGCATCTTGATCTGCTTGGCGCGCACGACTTCGCCAAGATAAAAAAATTGTTGCGCTGCTCGGATGACGAATTGCGTACGGCGCAGCACCTGATCGTTGGGCTGGATCCCAAGCCGGGTGCGGCATTCGACTCCAGTGTGGCCGATTACGTGGTGCCGGACGTGGTTGTCGAAAAGCGCAAGAACAAGTGGCGCGCGCGCCTCAATGCGGAAGCGATGCCAAAACTGCGGGTGAACCAGATATACGCCAATATCCTGCAACAGCGCGACAACAAGAGTACGTCGCAGCTTTCGGTGCAATTGCAGGAAGCGAAGTGGCTGATCAAGAACCTGCAACAGCGCTGCGATACCATCCTGCGCGTTGCGCAGGCGATTGTGGACCGGCAGGGGAATTTTCTCGAGCACGGCGAGATCGGCATGCGTCCGCTGGTGTTGCGCGAGATCGCCGAGACGCTCGAACTGCACGAGTCCACCGTGTCGCGCAGCACCACGCAGAAGTTTATGCTGACACCGCGCGGCATCTATGAATTTAAACATTTCTTTGGCAGCGGTCTGGCCACGGAAAGCGGCGGCACCTGTTCTTCCGCAGCGATACGCGAGCTGATCAAGCAAATGGTTGGCGCGGAAGACAGGTGCAAACCGCTGACCGACAGTCGCATGTCGGAAATATTGGCACAGCAGGGCATTGTGGTCGCCCGGCGTACCATAGCAAAGTACCGGGAAGCGTTGCATATACTCCCGGTGAATCTCCGTAAATCACTCTAAAAAGGAGCGCATCATGAACATCCATCTGACCGGACACCATCTGGAAATCACCCCGGCCATACGCGAATATGCGACCGGCAAGTTCGGCAAGATCAAACGTCACTTTGACAACGTGATTGACGTGAACATCATCCTTTCCGTTGAAAAACTGAAACAGAAAGCCGAAGCCACCATCCATCTGAGCGGCAAGGACATCTTCGTCGAATGTGACGACGAGAATCTGTACGCGGCGATAGATACTCTGGTTGACAAACTGGATCGCCAGGTGATGAAACACAAGGAGAAGCTGTCCGCCCGCCGCCATGACGAATCTGGCAAGCACGCGGCAGTGGAGTGATCAATAAGGGGCGGCAGCAATGCCGCCCGTTTTTTTAGATTGCCAAAATGAATCTGATCAGCAAAATCCTGGCTCCCGACAACATCCTGTTGGACGTGGAATCCACCAGCAAGAAGCGCGTGTTCGAACGCGTCGGTCTGCTGTTTGAAAACAATCTTCAGATCGCGCGCAGTCAGGTGTTCGACAGCCTGTTCGCCCGCGAAAAACTGGGCTCGACCGGACTGGGGCAAGGCGTGGCGATCCCGCACGGGCGTATCGCCAAGTTGCGCGATGCCAGTGCCGCGTTCGTCAAAACCGGTCACCCCATTCCTTTCGATGCGCCGGACGGCGAGCCGGTCCATCTTATCTTCGTGCTGCTGGTGCCGGAGCGAGCCACCGATCTGCACTTGCAGTTGCTCGGCGAGTTGGCGCAAATGTTCAGCGACAGCCAGTTTCGCAACCGTCTCAATGCCTGTGAAGATGCCGCCAGCATCCATCAACTGTTTTACGACTGGCAGCCTGCCTGATGTCGCAGTTCAATGTCCGCCAACTGTTTGAGGACAAGCAGGAACGCTTGCAGTTGCGCCGCGTCGCCGGTGCCGACGGTGCCGACCGCATCGTCGACAGCGACGAGGTCAACGCCTCCAATAACGGGGTGATCGGCCACCTCAATCTGATCCACCCGAACTGGGTGCAGGTGTTGAGCCAGACCGAGGTCGACTACCTGCGCGGCCTGGGTGAAGAGCAGCGCGATGCCGCGTTTCGCCACATCGAGCAGGCCGGCACGGTGTGCATGATCGTCGCCGGTGCGGAGGATATCCCCGCAGAACTGATCGCGTTCGCCGATCATTCGCATATCCCCTTATTCAGCTCGCCCAAACCCAGCGTGCATCTGATGTGGCTGATCCGTCACTATCTGGCGAAAGAGCTGGCCGAGGGAACCACGCGCCATGGCGTGTTCCTTGATGTGCTCGGGGTGGGAGTGATGATCACCGGCGAAAGCGCGGTGGGCAAGAGCGAGCTGGGATTGGAACTTATCACGCGCGGCAGCGGCCTGGTCGCCGATGATGTCGTCGAATTGCGGCGCATCGCCCCCGATACGCTGGAAGGCGGTTGTCCGGATTTGTTGCGCGATTTTCTGGAAGTGCGCGGTCTGGGCGTGTTGAATATCCGCACCATGTTCGGCGAAACGGCCGTGCGGCGCAAGAAAAGCCTCAAGCTCATCGTGCATCTGCACCGCCCGCCCGGCGGCGACTTGTCGCAAATGGAGCGGCTGCCTCTCAACGCCACACATCAGGACATTCTCGGCGTAAACATCAGCACCGTGAACATTCCGGTGGTCGCCGGGCGCAACCTTGCGGTATTGGTTGAAGCGGCGGCGCGCAACTTCGTGCTGCAACAGCGCGGCATCGACAGCATGAGGGAATTTATCACGCGCCACGACCAGATGCTGCTGGAGGACTAGCATGCAGCTGTTCCTGATCAGCGGTCTGTCCGGTTCCGGCAAGAGCGTTGCGCTCAAAGTGCTGGAAGACAGCGGCTACTACTGCGTGGACAACCTGCCAGCCGATCTGCTGGCTGCGCTGGTCGAGCACCTGCAAAGCGCCGGATACAACAATATCGCAGTCAGCATCGACGTGCGTAGCGCCAACAGCGTGCAGCGGCTACCACCGCTGTTGCAGCAACTCAAACAGCAGGGAGCCGACGTGCATGTGCTCTTCCTTGACGCGCAAAGCGACACCTTGGTGAAACGCTTTTCCGAAACCCGCCGCCTGCATCCGCTCAGCGACGGGAAAAGCACCTTGCCCGAGTGCGTCGCCCGAGAACGCGAATTGCTGGCCGAGATCAGCAGTATCGGCCATCACATCGATACCAGCGACCTTAATGCCAACGCCTTGCGAGTCTGGATCAAGGATTTTATCCGTCTGGATCGTGCGCGCCTGACCCTGCTGTTCGAATCGTTCGGTTTCAAGCACGGCATTCCGCTGGATGCCGATCTGGTGTTCGATGTGCGCTGCCTGCCCAACCCGCATTACAACGACAACCTGCGCCCGCTCACCGGGCGCGATGCCGAGGTGGTCGAATTTCTGGAGAACATCCCCTCGGTGCAGAAAATGTTCGGCGACATCCGCGATTTCGTCGCCGACTGGCTGCCCTGCTACATCGCCGATAACCGCAGCTATCTTACCGTCGCCATCGGTTGCACCGGCGGCCAGCATCGTTCGGTCTACCTCGCCGAAAAACTCGCGCGGGACTTCGAGGGGCAGCAACAGGTGCTGGTGCGCCACCGTGAACTCGCATGAGACCCTGCGCGCGGCCATTCTGCCGCACCTCAAACCCGGCGACTGGCTGACGCTGTTGCTTGGCACGGTTTGTGTCGTTCTGCTCGCGCTCGGGCTATGGAGCGGGGAGCAGGCCGACAAAGCCATCATCCGCAGCGGCGGCAAGATATTCCGTGAAGTTCCCCTGTCGCGCGACCAGTTGATCGAAGTACCCGGCCCGCTCGGTACCAGTGTCATCGCCATTCAAAACCGCAAGGTGCGCATCGCCTCCGACCCCAGTCCGAGACAATATTGCGTGCGCCAAGGTTGGCTGCAACAGGCCGGCGAGATCGCCCTTTGCCTGCCCAACCAGGTCAGCGTCGAGCTGACCGGTAGCCGGAAAAAATATGACAGCCTCAACTACTGACAAGCAGGATTCTGGATTCGGGACACAGGATACAGGGGTGCAGCGGAATCCCCGAATCCCGACGCCTGAATCCCGAATCCTGTTGGGTACAACGTCTGAAGATCACCACATCGCACGCATGGCGGCGGTGGCGCTCGGGTTGGCGCTGCTGGAGAGCGCCATTCCGTCACCTTTGCCCGGCGTGAAGCCGGGGCTGGCGAACATCGTGACACTGATCGTGCTGGCGCGCTACGGCTGGCGGGTGGCGGCATGGGTGACCTTGTTGCGTGTGGTGGCCGGCAGCCTGCTGTTCGGCAACTTCCTTGCGCCCGGCTTCTTCCTCAGCCTGTCCGGCGCGCTGCTCAGCCTGCTCGTGCTGGCTGCGGCACAGCATCTGCCCAAGCGTTGGTTCGGCCCGGTCAGTCACAGTATCTACGCCGCCTTTGCACACATCAGCGGGCAGATGCTGGTGGTCTACTGGTGGCTGATCCCGCACGCCGGCATCGCTTATCTCATTCCCGTTTTTGCTGCCGCAGCGCTGGTGTTCGGCACGGTGAACGGTTTGATCGCGGCGCGTTTCATGGATAATGGCGGCAAATCCGTCACGGAACGACAATCATGAAAACCATCACTCTCGCTTTTACCGGTGCTTCCGGATTGCCCTATGGCATGCGCCTGCTGGAATGCCTGCTGCACGGCGGGGAGCGCGTGCATCTGGTGTATTCACAAGCCGCCCAGATTGTCGCCAAGCAGGAAATGGATTTCGTGCTGCCCAATCGCGCGATGGATGCCGAGAAGATGTTGGCCGAGCGTTTCGGCACCTTCAGCGGCGAGCTGAGTGTGTTTGGTATCCAGGATTGGTACGCACCCATGGCCTCCGGCTCCAATCCCGGCGATGCGATGGTGGTCTGTCCCTGCACCATGGGCACGCTGGGCAAGATCGCCGGCGGCATCAGTGATGACCTCATTGCCCGCGCCGCCGATGTGATGCTCAAGGAGCGCCGCCAGCTGATACTGGTGCCGCGCGAAACCCCACTCTCCACTATCCATCTGGAGAATATGCTCAAGCTCGCGCACGCCGGGGCGATCATCCTGCCGCCAAATCCGGGGTTTTATCTGCATCCGCAGAGCGTGCAGGAGCTGGTGGATTTTGTAGTCGCCCGCATCCTGGACCATCTCGGCGTGCCGCAGTCCCTGGCGCGCGCATGGGGCGAAAACGGCTGATGTTCTTGTTCGTCTGTCATGCAGTTGATTTACAATCCGCCTGTCTTCGCGCAATTTGCGAACAGCAAACCTGTTGAACCTTTCATAATCCGTCACGGATCATGGAAATCCCAATAGCTTCTAGTTTGGAGTGATCATGTCTGGAAATCTGTTCATCATCAGCGCCCCGTCCGGAGCCGGCAAGACCAGCCTGGTACAGGCTCTGCTCAATATCAATACGCATATCGACCTCTCCATCTCCTACACCACGCGCAACCCGCGCCCCGGCGAACAGGACGGCAGGTCATACCATTTCGTCAGCCGTGAAGTCTTCGCCGAAATGGCATCGCGCGGCGAATTCCTGGAAAGCGCGGAGGTCTACGGCAATCTCTACGGCACCTCGCAAAGCTGGATCAATCAGGAGAACGCCAAAGGGCGCGATGTCCTGCTGGAGATCGACTGGCAGGGTGCGGCGCAGGTACGCAGGCTGTTTCCGGAATGTATCAGTATCTTTATCTTGCCGCCCTCGCTGGAAGCGCTGGAGCAGAGACTGGTCGGGCGCGGCAAGGACAATGACGAGGTGATCGCCCGGCGGATGGCGGCCGTGCGCGAAGACGTCGCCCATGTCGCGGAGTTCGACTATGTTATTATCAACGACAACTTGAACGAGGCTTTGCGCGAGCTCAACTCGGTGGTATTGGCCGCCCGTTTGCGCCGTGAGAGACAACTGACCCGTCATCAGGATTTGATTAACAACCTACAGAACCCGGAGTAAAAAATGGCACGTATCACCGTTGAAGAATGCCTCACCCTCATCCCCAACCGCTTTCAGTTGACCTTGACGGCGGCTTACCGTGCGCGCCAGCTTGCCAACGGTGCGGCACATCTGGTCGAAGAGACCCGCGACAAGCCCACTGTCATCGCCCTGCGCGAGATCAGTGAAGGCAAGGTCGGCGTCGAAATCCTGAATCGTGGGCAGGCCTGAGAATTGAACTCACATGGCCAACACGGACCTGCTGATAGAGGAAGTCTCTGCCTATCTTAAACCGCAGGACACCGAACACGTTCGCGCCGCCATAGAATTTAGCCGTGCCGCGCATCAGGGACAGATGCGCCAGTCCGGCGAACCCTACATCTCCCACCCAATCGCCGTTGCGCGCATCCTGACGCCGCTGCATGTTGACGTGCAGGCCGTTATCGCCGCACTGCTGCACGATGTCATCGAAGACACCGATGTCACCCTCGACCAGCTCGCCGACAAATTCGGCAAACCGGTGGCCGAACTGGTCGATGGCCTGAGCAAACTCGACCGACTCAAATTCGAGACCCGCGAAGACGCACAGGCCGAGAACTTTCGCAAGATGCTGCTGGCGATGGCGCGCGATGTGCGCGTCATTCTTATCAAGCTGGCCGACCGTCTGCACAACATGCGTACGCTGGAATCCATGTCGCGTGAGAAATGCGAACGCATCGCGCGCGAGACCATGGAGATCTATGCACCCATCGCCAACCGGCTCGGTTTGAACGACATCTATCACGAGTTGCAGGATCTCAGTTTCAAGCACCTGCACCCGAATCGCTACTCGGTGTTGTCCAAGGCTCTCATGGTGGCTCGCGGCAACCGCCGCGAGGTGGTGAACAAGATACTCAATGCAATCCGCCAGCGTCTGGATGAGCAACATATCCCGGCTGAAGTGAGTGGACGAGAGAAGGATATCTTCAGCATCTACCAGAAGATGCAGACCAAATCGCTGGCCTTTGCCGAAGTGCTCGACATCTACGGCTTTCGCGTGCTAGTGGACGATGTTGCCTCATGCTATGTGGCGCTGGGCGCGCTGCACAGCCTGTTCAAGCCCATTCCCGGAAAGTTCAAGGACTATATCGCCATTCCAAAACTGAACGGCTACCAGTCACTGCACACCACGTTGTTCGGCCCGTTCGGCACACCCATTGAGGTTCAGATTCGCACCCAGGAGATGCACCGCATCGCCGATGCCGGTGTGGCCTCGCACTGGCTGTACAAAAGCGGCCACGAATCGATCAACGACCTGCACAAGAAGACCCACCAGTGGTTGCAGGAGTTGCTGGAAAGTCTCAGCCAAAGCAGCGACTCGTCCGAGTTTCTCGAACACCTCAAGGTCGATCTGTTTCCCGATGAGGTCTACGTGTTCACCCCCAAGGGTAAAATCATGTCGTTGCCGCGCGGTGCGACGGCAGTGGATTTTGCCTACAGTGTGCACACCGATATCGGTAACCGCTGCATCGCCGTCAAGGTCAACCACGAACTGGTGCCGCTGCGCACCGAGTTAAGGAATGGCGACCGCGTCGAAGTTATCACCGCGCCGCATGCCAAACCCAATCCTGCTTGGCTCGGCTATGTCGCCACCAGCAAGGCGCGCGGACACATTCGCCATTTTCTCAAGACTATGCAGTCGGGAGAGTCCGCCGAACTGGGCGAGCGCCTGCTCAATCAGGCGTTGCAGGCGCTGGGTGTCAAGCCGCAAGAGATGGACGAGGTGCACTGGAGCAAATTGC
The DNA here is from genome assembly GCA_034371155.1 of Gallionella sp. GTDB lineage: Bacteria > Pseudomonadota > Gammaproteobacteria > Burkholderiales > Gallionellaceae > Gallionella. Next base: position 61,657 of record JAXMKV010000001.1, read on the forward strand.
TGCGTGACACCGGAGTGAAGTCCAAACAGGATATCCTCGCCGATATCGGACTTGGACGCCGTCTCAATATGGTCGTGGCGCGACAACTGGCCAGCATCGGCGAATCCGTGTCCAATGAAACGCTGGTCAACCCTGTCATTATCATACAGGGCACGGAAGGTATGGCGGTACAGTTTGCCAAATGCTGCCGTCCCATTCCCGGCGATCCGGTCATCGGCATCATCAAAAACGGGCAGGGACTGGTGGTTCACACCCACGATTGCCCCACCCTGCGCCGTGGCCGCAGCAGCGGTGAGCAATGGCTGGACGTGGCGTGGGACAAGAACATCAATCGCACTTTTGATGTCAGCATCAAACTCATCGTCGCCAACCGGCGCGGCGTCCTCGCCAAGATCGCCGCCGCCATCGCCGAGGCGGAATCCAACATCGAGAACGTCAACTTCACCAACGAAGGCGAATACACCGCGCTGCATTTTACCCTGCAAGTGAACAATCGACTGCACCTCGCCAACGTCATGCGCAGCCTGCGCAAAATCGCTGAAGTCGTGCGCATCATCAGAGTCAAAAACCCGGGTTAAATGCCCACAGAGGTCGATTAGGCATCGCAACAGGTAGATCGGAATTCATCCCGACTGAGCACTCCGAACAAAGTGCTCTTGTCGGGATGCACCCGCAAGGAGCTGGCGGTGGTTGCCTCGAAGAGGTTCTTGCCCCCTAGGGGATAAAGCCCCGACAACACACGCTCAATTTCGACCTACGCTGAGCTTGCCGGTGGCCCTTAATAGCTTCCGCCATATCGTTCGAGCAGTGCCAGCATTGCTGCCGCCTTGTCCAGCGTCTCCTGATATTCCGCCGCGCATTGCGAATCCGCCACGATGCCGCCGCCCGCCCAGCAGCGTATCTCCCGATTGGAATAAACCAGTGTGCGGATGGCGATGTTGCTGTCCATGTTACCGTCGAATCCGACATAACCGATCGCGCCGCAATACACGCCGCGCCGGTGCGGCTCGAGTTGCTCGATGATGTGCATGGCGCGCTGCTTGGGCGCGCCCGTGATCGACCCACCGGGGAAGCAGTCGCGCAACAGATCGAGCGCATCGCGCCCCGGAGCCAGCTCTCCCGTCACCGTGCTGACCAGATGATGCACGTTGGCGTAACTCTCCACCTCGAACAGTGCCGGAACCTGCACCGAACCGGGCGCGCAACTCTTGCCCAGATCGTTGCGCAGCAGATCGACGATCATCAGATTCTCGGCGCGATCCTTGGGGTGATGGCGCAGCGTCTCTGCGAGCTGTCTGTCGTGCTCGGCATCCTTGCCGCGCGGGCGCGTGCCTTTGATCGGCCGGGTCTCCACCGCGCCATTGCGCACGCTCAGAAACCGTTCCGGCGAAGCACAAAGTATCTGTGCCTGCGGCAGATTGAGAAAAGCCGAATAGGGTGCGGGACTGCTGCTGCGCAAATGGAGATACGCGCCGAGCGCATCGCCTTGTGCTTGCGCGCTGAAGCGCTGCGCGAGATTGATCTGGTAACAATCGCCCGCTTGCAGATAGCGTTGAACTTGGGCAAAAGCGGCGGCGTAACGCTCGCGGGTGAAGTTGGAGGCGATCTCGCCACACACCCGAAAATCATCACCGATAGTTTCGGTATCGTCTTGCAGGAGCGCAAGCAGTTGCGGCAGCAGGCTTTCGGTTTCGGCATAGCGAAGGTGCGAGACCAGTCGCACAGCTCGTTGTTGGTGATCAAGCACCAGCGCCCAGTCGTAGATGCCGACCGCCATCAGCGGCAGTTGCTCACCGTCTTGCGCGATGTCCGGTAGCCCCATTTGTTGCCGAGCCAAATCATAGCTCCAGTAACCCAGCGCACCGCCGGCAAAAGGAACATCGGCAACCGGTGGGGTCGGTGTTCCGAGCGCTTCGCGCAACAGTGCGAAGGCGTCGCCGTTAGGGGGTTCGTCAATGATCACGAGGCAATGCTGAGGCGCGGCGGTGAGAATGTCGTAACGCCCCATCCCGCCACTATCCAGCCATGCAGCCCAAGGCAGCCTAGAGATGGCAGCGAAGTAGGTGCTGGCATCGGGGTGATATGGAAGCTCTGCTGAATAGAAACTCATTTTTCACTCTGGAATCAGAGGGTAAGGCTATAGGAAGGATGCGAGCGCGTACGAGTGCAATGCTTGCTGCAAACTTGCTTTGGTAGCATGGACATTGTCATAGGTATGCAGAGAGTACGATGCAGCAAGTTGTACCCACCGTTTTTGCCAATGTGGTAAAACGAAAAAGCCGTTGATTGCTCAACGGCTTGATGCATTTGGCGGAGTGGACGGGACTCGAACCCGCGACCCCCGGCGTGACAGGCCGGTATTCTAACCAACTGAACTACCACTCCATAGTGACATTTCCCGATCACGGAAGCCGTCGAAACGGCATACCCCTTCGGGACACCCGGAGCGATACCCCTTGCTGCCGGATGGGTGTGAATAGACCATTGCGGCATCAATTCAGCGGCGCGCATCATACCTTGAACCCTGCGGTGTGACAAGCTGAATTCGGAGAAAATTTGACCGGCGGGTAATGAAATGTGCCCATTTGTGTCAAGGATACGGCGTTTCGCTGCGATTCAGGCAAAGCGCATGGACAAATCGACGGCCTGCACATCCTTGGTCAATGCGCCGATGGAGATGCGATCCACGCCGGTCTCGGCGATGAGGCGCACATTTTCCAGGCTGATGCCGCCGGAGGCCTCCAGTTCGGCACGCCGGGCCGCATGGGTGACGGCAAGCCGCATATCGCTGATGTTGAAATTGTCCAGCAGGATCAGTTTTGCGCCGGCATTCAGTGCCGTGTTGAGTTCCTCGATGTTCTCCACCTCGATCTGAATGGGCGTTCCTGCCGGCGTGATCTGGAAAGCATGTTCCAGTGCCGCCGCGATACCGCCGGCGGCGGCGATATGGTTCTCCTTGATGAGTACGCCATCGAACAATCCCACACGCTGGTTGTATCCGCCGCCCACCGTCACCGCGTATTTTTGTGCCATGCGCAGCCCCGGCAGGGTTTTGCGCGTGTCCATTATTCTGGCTTGGGTGCCGGCTATCGTTTCGACGTAGCGGCGGGTCAGCGTGGCGGTGGCGGAGAGTGTCTGCAAGAAATTCAACGCCGGACGCTCCGCGCTGAGCAGCGCGCGGGCCTTGCCCTGTATCTCGCACAGCGTCTGGTTCGCCGCGACGCGCTCGCCTTCCTGCGCCAACCATTTGATCCTGCAATCGGGATCGAGGCTCAGAAAGCATTCTTCGAACCAGAGTGAGCCGCACAGCACGGCATCCTGCCGGGTGATGACGCTGGCTCTGGCGGGTGCCTGTTCCGCAATAAGTTGCGCGGTCAGATCGCCTGAGCCGATGTCTTCCGCCAGTGCGGCACGAACGTTGGCTTGGATGTGCGGGGCGAGGAATTGCTTCATGTCGGGTTCCGATAATATGTCAGGCGTCGCGTGCGATCCGGCGATGTTATGTTCATTGCTGTGGAAGGGGGACGGGCCGCTCGACCAGACCTTGCAGATAGCGCACAAAATCAGGGTCTTCTCCGCCCAGCTGTTCGGCGAGTGCGGCACGGAAGTCTTCGCGCTGGCACCATTCGCCCATGTAGTCCTCCCAAGAACGCCAGCGGCGCAGTTGCTTGTCCGTCATGTCGTCTTCGTACAGCAGCAGGTAGGCGCGCTCGAACAGCGAGATCAGCATGCTGAAGATGATGTACATGCGCTCGCGCTGTTCATCGGTGAGTTGCATGGTCTTGCTCGCCGAAAACAGGCGCAGATCGGGGTTCTCCAGCGTGACCTTGAGAAAATCCTGATAATTGTCGGAGAGTAGTTGATAGACCTCTTCTTCCTCGTTGTCGCGTTCCTTGCGCTGCTCGAACAGGAATACGACGATCGCCAGCGGCAATCCGATGACGGTGACGATGTAACTGAGCATTTCCCACGTTTCTAGGTACATGGCAGAACCGTAACCTGTCAGCTCGCTCGGGTCAATAGCTCGGGCGGGACTTGAATTTCGGCGATGCCGCCCCATCTAGTGCGCAGTCCGATATTTATTTGAGGGGGTTCGTCATGCGTTTCGACAAGTTCACCACCAAGCTGCAACAAGCCCTGTCCGATGCCCAGAGTCTGGCCGTCGGTGCCGACAACCAGTTCATCGAGCCGCAGCATCTGCTGCTCGCCATGCTCAACGATGCCGACAGCGGGGCAGGCTCGCTGCTGGCCCGCGCGGGCGGCAACGTCAACGCGCTCAAGGCCGCGTTGGGCGAGGCCGTCACCCGTCTGCCCAAGGTGGAAGGCCACGGCGGCGAGGTGCAGGTCGGCCGCGACCTGACCAACCTGTTCAACCTCACCGACAAGGAAGCGCAGAAGCGCGGCGACCAGTTCATCGCCAGCGAGATGTACCTGCTCGCGCTCACCAACGACAAGGGCGAGACTGGCCGTCTGCTCAAACAGCATGGCGTCACCCGTGCGCCATTGGAAACCGCTATCGCTGCGGTGCGCGGCGGCGAGTCGGTGGGCTCGCAGGAGGCTGAAGGTCAGCGCGAATCGCTGAAAAAATTCTGCGTGGACCTGACCGAACGTGCGCGGCAAGGCAAGCTCGACCCTGTCATCGGTCGCGACGACGAGATCCGTCGTGCCATCCAAGTGCTGCAACGCCGCACCAAGAACAACCCGGTGCTGATTGGCGAACCCGGCGTGGGCAAGACCGCCATCGTCGAAGGCTTGGCCCAGCGCATCATCAACGGTGAAGTGCCCGATTCGCTCAAAGGCAAAAAAGTCCTCAGTCTGGATATGGCCGCACTCGTGGCCGGTGCCAAGTATCGCGGTGAATTTGAAGAGCGCTTGAAAGCGGTACTCAAAGAGTTGGCACAGGATGAAGGCAACAACATCGTGTTCATCGACGAGCTGCACACCATGGTCGGTGCCGGCAAGGCAGACGGCGCGATGGACGCGGGCAACATGCTCAAGCCCGCTCTGGCGCGCGGCGAGCTGCATTGTGTCGGCGCGACCACGCTGGATGAGTACCGTAAATACATCGAGAAAGATGCCGCACTGGAGCGCCGCTTCCAGAAGGTGCTGGTGGACGAGCCTTCCGTGGAATCCACCATCGCCATCCTGCGCGGTTTGAAAGAAAAGTATGAGGTACACCACGGTGTCGAGATCACCGACCCGGCCATCGTCGCGGCGGCGGAGCTCTCGCATCGCTACATCACCGACCGCTTCCTGCCGGACAAGGCGATCGACCTGATCGACGAGGCCGCCTCGCGCATGAAGATGGAGATCGACTCCAAGCCGGAAGTCATGGACAAGCTCGAACGCCGTTTGATCCAGCTCAAGATCGAGCGTGAAGCGGTGAAGAAAGAGAAGGACGAAGCCTCGCGCAAACGCAAGAGTTTGATCGAGGACGAGATCAAGAAGCTGGAGCGTGAATACGCCGATCTGGACGAGATCTGGAAATCTGAGAAGGGCGCGGCACAAGATTCGGCCACCTCAAAAGAAGAGATCGATCATGTGCGCGCAGAGATCGTGCGTCTGCAACGCGAAGGCAAGCTGGATAAAGTGGCCGAGCTGCAATACGGCAAGCTGCCGCAACTGGAAGCCAAGCTGAAAGAAGCCGCACAACGCGAAGCCGAAGGTTCAAGCACCAAGAACAAACTGTTGCGCACGCAGGTCGGCGCGGATGAGATCGCCGAAGTGGTGAGCCGCGCCACCGGCATCCCGGTGAGCAAGATGATGACCGGCGAGCGCGACAAACTGCTCAAGATGGAAGAGAAACTGCACGAGCGCGTGGTGGGTCAGGACGAAGCCGTGCGCCTCGTGTCCGACGCCATCCGCCGTTCGCGTTCCGGCCTGTCCGACCCCAACCGTCCCTACGGCTCCTTCCTGTTCCTCGGCCCCACCGGTGTGGGCAAGACCGAGCTGTGCAAGGCGTTGGCCGGTTTCATGTTCGATTCGGAAGACCACCTCATCCGCATCGACATGAGCGAGTACATGGAGAAGCATTCCGTCGCGCGCCTGATCGGCGCGCCGCCGGGCTATGTCGGCTATGAAGAAGGCGGAGGCCTCACCGAAGCGGTGCGCCGCAAGCCCTACAGCGTCATCCTGCTCGACGAAGTGGAGAAGGCGCACCCGGACGTGTTCAACGTGCTGCTGCAAGCGCTGGACGACGGTCGCATGACCGACGGGCAGGGCCGCACCGTGGACTTCAAGAACACCGTCATCGTGATGACCTCCAACCTCGGTTCGCAGATGATCCAGCAGATGCAGGGCGACGACTATCAGGTGGTGAAGCTGGCCGTGATGGGCGAGGTGAAGAATTATTTCCGTCCCGAGTTCATCAACCGCATCGACGAGGTGGTGGTGTTCCACGCGCTGGACGAGAAGAACATCAAGTCCATCGCACGCATCCAGTTGCAGTATCTGGAGAAACGTCTGGCCGCGATGGAGATGAAGCTGGAGATTAGCGAAGCCGCACTGGCCGAGATCGCCAACGCGGGTTTCGATCCGGTGTACGGCGCACGTCCGCTCAAGCGCGCCATTCAGGCACAGCTGGAGAATCCGCTCGCCAAGCACATCCTCGAAGGTCACTTCGCCGCCAAGGACACCATCAAGGTGGACTGCACAGGCGGGGTGATGAAGTTCGACAAAGCCTGAGAGAGAGCGGCGATCGCATAAATAAAAGCCCGGCATCGCCGGGCTTTTTGTCTTGTCAGGCGCTTTGTCGCTTCTCCGCCCGCGCCCGCAACTGTCCGCACGCACCTTCCACTTCCTGCCCGGCCGAATCGCGTATGCGGGTATACACGCCGCTCCGGTTCAGTGAGCGGGAGATCGCCGCGATGCGTTCGGGAGCGGGGCGGCGATAGGGCAGTCCGTCCACGTCGTTGAAGGGGATGAAGTTCATGATCGCGTGTTTGCCGGAGAGCAATTCGACGATGCGCGCCATCTCGGCATCGCTGTCATTCATGCCCTCGATCAGCGTCCATTGGTATTGCACCGGATAGCCGGTCGCACGCGCATAAGCCTCGGCGCATTCCACCAACTCATTGATGGCGATCTGCGGTGCATGCGGCAGCAGCTTGGTGCGCAGTTCCGCATCGGTGCTGTGCAGCGAAAGCGCGAGGGCAGGGCGAACAACCTGTGCTTCTGATGTAAATGGTGAAGAAGTTGACTTCGTCATTCCCGCGAAGGCGGGAATCCAGTTGGTTTCATTGACTAGGCTTCCGCCTTCGCGGGAGCGACGAACTAAATCAGTGCGAGTATCGGTTTGAGAATTGCACCTCTCCATCAACCTCTCGAACACCCGCAAATCTCCCACCGTAGAAAGCACGAGATCTTTGTGACCGATATTGCCCTGCGTGCCGAGCAAATCAATGGCTTCCAGCACGTTGTCCAGATTGTGCGCCGGTTCGCCCATGCCCATGAATACCACCTTGCTCACCGCGCGACATTTTCGCGCTAGCACCACCTGCGCCACGATCTCCGCACTGCCCAACTGCCGCAGCAAACCGGCTCGACCGCTCATGCAGAATACGCAGCCCACCGCACACCCCACCTGCGTCGATATGCACAGCCCGCCGCGTGGCAGCAACACGCTCTCCATCATCTGCTCATCGCGCAACTTCACCAGTAGGCGTGCGACTTCATCATCAACGGGATACTCACCCTGCAAGCGCGCCAGTCCATCCAGTTCCGCCTCGATGGCGGGCAACTCATTGCGCAATGCCGCCGGAAAGAAAGTCTCGGCGGGGCTGCTTTTGCGATCATACGAGCACAGCTGACTCCAGCCGCGCAGCAGCCTGTCTTCGTGGCAAGGTTTGGCACCGAGTTCGCGAAGGTGATGGCGGAGGTCGGAGATACGCATCGGGGAGGAGGAGGCGAAAATCAAAGCGGGTTTGGAATGTTTGCGGAGGGGGCCGCGCGGATTTTAACTCAAAGTTTCCATTTACTTCCCCGTTTGCGTATGAGAGTGGTAAAATTTCATCGAATTTTTGCACGTGGCGATTCAGGGTTGTTGATTTTACGAAAAGTATTCAGGGGGTGGGTGATGTCGATCAGGTACAGTATCAACCGGTTGGGATTTGCGCTTGGCACAGTGGTATGCGCCGTGAGTGCGGGGAGTGCCGGTGCAGCAGCAGAATTTTCGGTTAACAATCGTACTGCGGTATTACACAATTCAGTGTCAGGCCCGGGGGCAGCATCCAGTTTCTTTCGTCCCGGCGCTCATGTCTTTCACGAAAGCGATATTTTTCACAGGACGGTTCTGGCGGAAAGCTGGAATTCGATGTTGAGCTCTAGTATTCGATACACTGATACAGTTCAATTTGATCCCGACCGATTTTCTTTACAGAAATTTGAGTGGCAACTGAGTGATGCGACTCGTTCAATTACGTTGGGCGATCATTTTGCCAACCTGTCACAGTATTCCATGAGCAAGGCCATCAAGGGGATGGGCTATCAGCAACAGTTCGCCAATGAACAAAACTATGTTCGTGCCGCTTATGGCTCCTTTGACGGGCAGTGGGCATACCTGCTGAAAAGCAATCCGCCACTGACGGAGCCTATGGATAGGCACGGCGGTGGCGTACGCTACCAGGATAATTTAGGGGCGTGGACTTATGGTCTCAACCTGTCAACCATGAGTGACCGTTCAAGCGATATCAACCGCAGACCGGGCGAGTCTGCATTTAGCCAATATATTCCTGCGGTTGACTGGGAGTATCGGGATTCTGGCTTGGTTGTCAATGCGGAGCATGCCTACAGCAACACCTCGGAAGAGACTGCCGCCGGCATACTGAATACGAGCGGCTCCGCCCATAAATTGGCACTGCGCACACAGGCGGGAGGGGTCAACATCGATAGTAATCTTGAGCGGGTCAGCAGCGATTTCAAAACGCTGGCCGGAGGTGCAACACCTGATCGTTTGAGGGGATATCTGAAGGCTGATACGAGAATAGATAAGCTCTGGAGAGTCTTCGGTGTGGTGGACTACAATCATAACGATCTTTCTGGCCGCACGTTCCGAACCAGCAATACGACTTATGAAGTCGGAGCTACAAAGAAGCGGGTGTTTAATCGCAAATCGATGACGCTGAGCGGGTCTTATCGCCAGAAAGTTACGGATGTCAGTAATGGTGTGGGTAATCGGGTTTCTGACCGTATCAAGATTAAATACAACGATAGGTTTGCCGAATCAATCGATTTTCGCGCAGAAGTGGAAGCCGTGTTCGATCGGAACAAGAGCCTGACACCCCCGGCCGGCAAGACCAAAACTGCGGATTATCTGTACAGTTTTGGCCTGACTGGACGTTATGAAACGGCCAAGTGGCTATTCCTGCCGAACTTCGAATATGGTTTGCAGGAGCGCGAAAATGTGGTCAACGGAACGGATGTAACAAACACCTTCCGACTCGGTGTTCAGGCAGATCGTGGGGATGGCACGATGGCAGGGATGAGCTACGATTATAACGCCGCCAATGTTGTGCTTTTTGGGGGCGATTCTCGCATCAACCGCCTGAACTTCTACTGGGAAAACAAACCGGCCTGGTTGCCAAAAGGCACAGTGAGGTATGAGTTTGTCGACAACAATTACACATTCGAAAATTCCGTTCAGGACTACCATGAGCAAGTTCTCAAGATGACCCTGAACTGGAATATCGACAACTAACCGTGATGAGGTCGAAAATGAGCAACAGAATGCAATTCATGAGGGCTGCGTGGTTTCTGATGGTTTGCTGGATGACAGCATTGACGCCGGCACACGCGGCATGGTGGGAGTTTGGTCGCAACGAGAACGAACCCGCTATCAGCGAACTTAAATTCAATCAAGTCGAAGCCGCCCGCGTCGAGGATCAAATGGTCATCGGGAGAGACGAGCTTCAAGGCGGCTCGGTGACGATACGCGGGCGTGCGGAAGTGCGCAAAGGCGAAATCGGATTGATTGAATTGACCTTTGACGGTGGTCAGACGTGGGTTCCTGCGATAGCCGGTGATCGGGGGTTCTTTACCTATGAGTTTCGTCCCGAGATCAACAGGGAATATCTTTTCAACATTCGGGCGATCACCACCAGTGGTCAGTCAACCGATCTTGATGAGCACGCTTTCAAGCTGGTCATTTCTCCGGAAAGTGCTATCGACGAAGTAAAGAAAACCTTTTCAAGATTGCTTGAGGCGTATCAGCGCGAAAATAAATCCGCGTTCATGGCGTTGGTTTCAAATGATTTCGAAGGAGATCTTTCCTCACTGGAGGATGCCATTACGGACGATTTTCGTTTTCTCGACAATATCCGAATTGAGCCAAATATCACTCGGTTAGCGCCATTCGGGAAGAATTACGACCTGTATTTCACCTTTAATCGTAGTGTTACCGCTTCTCGTACGGGGCAGCAGTTGCGTGATAATGCAGCGAGCACCATGTCGTTTCAACGCACTGGTGAGGGATTCAAGCTGGTCAGTATGGCTGCACCGCTGATTTTCGGTGTTTCCAATACTGAAGATGTCGCGACCTCTGTAACCGAGCAATCGGTGGGACAGAACGTACTATCTGTCAATTCCAGCAGTGGACAGGCTCAGACTGCGACGCAGGGCCAGACTACGACCGGCGCGATTGTCTCGACTGCCACACTGACCTACGACAATACTGGCCTAATAGGCTGGTACCAGCAGAACTTCACATTTGATACGGAGTCGGTTGATTCCCAAGGTGTGAGCGGTCCAACCGTGCCGACTATCGGGGATTTTGGTTTTTTTGGGGACAATTATCACGTTATCGTTTCTGCGGCAGCGCAGATGGTCATCATGGGGAATCAACGGATAGAAGATGTCGCCGAGGCTCCCGCTGGGGGGTATGTCTCAACATATAGTACAGCCCCCGGACTTCGTTTGAAGGTTGATACTTCTGCTCGTACCTTTGCCTTCAAGCTTCCCGGTGGTGCTTACGCAGTTGTCGAGTTTGTGGCGCTGTCGGGCCGAACTGCAACGTTTAAGTACAAGTATTCTCCGACTGGGCGCCAGTTTTAGCCAAGGCCGCTCTCGAGCGGCGCAAGTAACCCTATCCCCTTTTGGATTCTGCCAAGAGGGGATTTTTTTTGAGGAGTCCTATCATGTTGATTCGAGCACAATTCGTGGGGATATTTTTTGCTCTGATATCCAGTGTGGTCTTCGCCGCCGACGAGCCGACAGCGGAGCAGCAGCGCCGGGCGGAAAAGGCAATTTCGGATGCTACCGCACGCGTCAATGCCGCGCAGGGCGCGGTTGCGCAAGTGATGGATGAGGCGATATACGGGCAGTACGGCGAGTTGCACAAGTGGAGCGTCATTGATCAAAAAATGGATGAGCTGGACAAGGCTATTTCCGATGCCAAGGGGGTAATCAGTCAGCAAGGACACAATATGCCCAGCGACGATCCGGGGCGGCTGATTACCAGCTTCAAAATTGGTTATATCTTTGAAGGGAATATCGAGCGTGCCAGCACCAAGAAGAAGCAACTTCTTGAGTTGCTTAAATCGGAAAACCAGAAGTTGGACAAGCTGAATAACTTGATCGCCAAAACAGAGGCAGCGAGACGCAAAGCTGCAATGGGGCTGGTAGGGGATACCATCGAAGGCATGTTGCCCAGCGAGGCCCAATTGGCTGGAGAGGGTGCGGTTATTGTTTTGGGGGCCTATTTCGGACCTCCCGGTATTGCAATCGCAGGTTTGGCCGTGGGGGCGAGTTTTACCTTCAATTCACTGGCTAATCTTTATTACGGCACTAAGTCTCTGGCAGAGCAGGCCAAGGTTTTGACTGACATGGAGCAGACGCTGGCCAAAAATAAGCAGATCGTCGAGCAAAATCTCAAGAAACTCAATGATGCCGCGAAGGAAATGACGGAGGTTGAAACTGTCCTGAAAAGAAATCAGGTCAGAATGGATGGCTTTCGCAAGCAAATCGAGGGTGCCATTGAAGAATGGGCCAAGGCATCTCCCAAGCTGACCAAGCAGCTCGATAAGGCTGCTGCAGCCTATCAGGCCGCACCCAAAAATACCGGCAGCGTCACCTACACACCCTTGTCGCGAAGCGATCGCGATTTATTGCTCCAAGCCCACTCTCAGATTGATAGCGCTGAGCGGGATAAGCTAATGCAGCAGGCTGAACGGGCGGCGCAGAATGACCATAATGCCTACAACCGTGCTGCAACCGCGAGGAATGAAGCTCTGGAGGGCATCCGAAAATCACTGGCGGAGCAATATGCCAAAAACCTTATCAATACCGCGACCTACGATGCCCGCTACAAAAAGGAATATCAGGAGCCCCACGCTGCATTGGGCAAGTTGGCGTCGTTGGATTGGGCCAAGTATAGTGCGGAAACTCAACTGATCATCGCAAATGCCCGGCCTTTTGCCATCCAAAAAATGGACAAGCTGCAGCGCGAGCTTCTGCCTGTTCTCGAACAGGTCACCGCAGCCGAATCCGCAGCACGCGGCAAATTGGGGCAGCTTGCCGAAGGATTGTCCAAGCGGGGAGAGTTCAGCGGTTTGCTGAACCATGCTTCATTTCTCGAAAATCAGATCAAGTCTTACCCGGTACTAACCTCGGACGAGCCGGGGCATTTAACCCGAACTCTGTTCCGGCCACTGGAAGATGCGTCGCCGGTTATTAATGGAGCCATTAAACAGCTAGAGGGTCTTCGCGCCAAAGAGAAAGAAATCTACAAGGCTTATTCAACCGGTATTCAAGTGGCAAGAAATCGCTACGAATCGGTGGTTCCGGAAAACCTTCGCAGCGGGCAATACGAACCTTCTCAGGCTACAGGAAATTGGACTGTTCAAGCGGCCAGTGGAAGCTGGGGCAGCATACCCTACATGGGTGTTTCGATTGGCTATAACTTACCGGCCTCCGAGATCGAGGCTATCAAAAAGGACAACGAAACACTGCTTGCCGAGATCGCTCGCTATGCGGGTAGCGAGAGTTTGAATGCACTGGCGCGTGCTGATTTTGCGGCATCTGAGACTATTGCTCTTATCATCCCGGCTTTGCAGATATTCGCGCCCTATATCGGGCTGAACATGGAGGAGGAGAAAACGTACGCCGAAAAGCAGTTCAAAATGAAAGACGGTCTAGTCAGTACGACGGTAAGTGCCAGCCAATCAGATGCGGCTGTATATCTCAGGGATATGCAAAATGCTTGGGGTGAAGGGCAGGCGATGGTGAATAAAATGGTCAACCATGGCAAGACTAGGGGCTCAGTGAAAACCCTGCTGAAGTATCATCGCAACGATCCCGCACCATATGGCCCTTATATTGATGCGATGGGCATGATACCGGAGAAGATCAAGCTCTATCAGGATATGCTCGACAACTACAACAAGGGCGGAGATACTTTGGCTGAACGGAGTATCCGAGAGATGTACCAAAAATTCAAACAGGCTTACGAATCCAGAAATGTCACCGCTCTGATGCGTTTCATGTCCAGCGACTGGGAGACAGAGGATGGCACGTCACGCGATGATCTTGAACAGAATCTACGCAACAGTTTCAGGCTGTTTGATGGTATCCAGTTTGGCGTGGAGGGTCTTTCCATACGCAAATCAGGTGAAGATTACGAGGTTTCTTATTCTTCGACACTGTCTGGACAGATGCGGCAAATGAAAAAGAAGCACGAGGAGAAAGCCAGCGTAAAGGACATCGTGCGCATCACTAATGACGGGCCGCTTATCACCAAAACAAGTGGTGGCAATCTGTGGCTTAAATAATGTGCAAGGGGAGAAAATGATGATAATGAAATTATGGGCGACCTTGCTCATACTGTTGTTGGCAACGGGGTGCGCGAATACTGTCGCGAACCGCGTTGATGACTCAAGACGTGATACTGTGCACCAAACACTCGACGCATTCGGTCAGGGGTATCGCCAAACCAATTGGGCGAGTGTCCAGCAGTTCTTTTCGCCGGGCTATTACGGGGGCTATGAGGAGTTGCGCAACAAACTCGAAAATAAGTGGCGCAATGAACGGGTTCTAGACATACAGTTCAGGCTGAACAGGATTTTGGAGAGTGATGGTTTGTTTAATGTTCAGGTTCGCTGGGAGAAGTCCTATCAGGACAACACGACAGGAAGCATCCTCAAGGCGAGCGGCTTGAGCGAACTGATTTTGGAGTCTAAAGGCAATTCATTCCGCATTCTAAAAGTGGATGGTGACCAATTTTTTTGAGTGTTGACTGGCGGACTTCGGTTTCCGATGCCGAATTATGCTCATAACGAGGAATTGAAGATGGTTGATGATATGCAGTCCAGCAGTGGGCGTGACCGTGAATTCGTTTTTACGGGAAAAGATTTTGAGCAGGTGCGCAAACTGATCTACGATCATGCGGGCATTTCGCTCAACCCCTCCAAACAGGATATGGTTTACAGCCGTTTGGCGCGGCGCCTGCGTGCGACGGGGATTCCCAACTTCAAGGACTATCTCGCCATGTTGGAGAACGGCAACGAGGCCGAGTGGGAGGCGTTCGTCAATTCCCTGACGACCAATCTCACATCGTTCTTCCGCGAGCCGCACCATTTTCCGTTGCTGGCGGAGCACATGCTCAAACACCGCAATCAGCACCCGATTTCGTTGTGGTGTTCGGCCTCTTCCACCGGCGAGGAGCCCTATTCGATGGCCATGACGGCGGTGGATACATTCGGTTCCTTCACCCCGCCGGTCAGCATTGTTGCCAGTGATGTGGATACCAATGTGCTGGCCAAAGCCGAAGCCGGGGTCTATCCGATGGAACGCGTGGAGAAGCTGTCCAGCGATTTGGTGAAACGCTTCTTTCTAAAAGGCTCCGGCGCGCAGGCCGGATTCGTGCGGGTCAGGCCGGAATTGCGCGCGCTCATCACATTTCGCCAAGTCAATCTGCTCTCCGCAGATTGGCCGATACGAGGGCCGCTGGATGCCATCTTTTGCCGCAACGTGATGATCTACTTCGACAAGGAGACGCAACTCAAGATACTCGGACGCTTCGCGCCTTTGCTGCAGCAGGATGGGTTATTATTCGCCGGACATTCGGAAAGTTTCCACAATGCCGGGCATCTGTTCCGTTTGCGCGGGAAGACGGTGTACGAGCTGGCCAAGAATGGGCACCATCCGGCACGCTAAAGAATGGCTCATGTGACATGATAGGAAGGGACAGCTCCGCATGACGGAACACGGGTTTGAGGAACTCCTTGCGCCGAATTTGTATTTTGACCGGCAGCACAATGCCGAGGCGGCCAAGATACTGCCGGGCGAGTACTACGCCACCGGGCGCGACATGTTGCTGGTCACGGTGTTGGGGTCTTGTGTTTGCGCCTGCAT
Organism: Gallionella sp.; assembly: GCA_034371155.1. Lineage (GTDB taxonomy): Bacteria > Pseudomonadota > Gammaproteobacteria > Burkholderiales > Gallionellaceae > Gallionella. The sequence goes on from JAXMKV010000001.1 coordinate 76,999, forward strand.
CCGGGATCAGGCCAGCGGAATTGGCGGTATGAACCACTTCATGTTGCCCGATGCCGGGCAGGATCAGAACAATCCGCTGGGGGAATCGGCACGTTACGGCACCTATGCGATGGAAGTGCTAATCAACCAGTTGCTCAAGATGGGCGCGAAGCGCAGTAACCTTGAGGCCAAGGTGTTCGGCGGCGGTGCGGTGCTGCGCGGATTTACGGTCTCCAATGTCGGGGAGCGCAATGCGGATTTTGTGTTGAATTTTTTGCAAACTGAAAAAATTGTCATCGCGGCGCAGGATCTGCTCGATATCTATCCGCGCAAGGTGTATTACTTTCCCAAGAGCGGGTTGGTCAGAGTGAAAAAACTCAAACGTGTGCATAACAACACCATTGTCAACCGCGAGTCTGAGTACAACAGTCGTTTGCACTTCTCCAAGATGGAGGGTGATGTCGAGTTGTTCGGTTGAACGCCGTCAGGGCGAGGAACGCTTCAAGCAGAAATGAATATGGAAAATAACAAAATCAAAGTATTGGTGATTGACGACTCCGCGTTGATACGTAGCGTGATGAAGGAGATTATTGATCGCGAGAAGGATATGGTCTGCGTGGGTGCGGCCCCAGATCCGATCGTGGCGCGCGAAATGATCAAATCGCTCAATCCGGATGTTCTGACGCTGGATGTGGAGATGCCCAAGATGGACGGGCTGGATTTCCTGGAGCGTTTGATGCGTTTGCGCCCGATGCCGGTCGTAATGGTCTCCACTCTGACCGAGCGCGGTTCAGATATTACTTTCCGCGCGCTGGAACTGGGGGCGGTGGACTTCGTTTCAAAACCGAAGATGGATATCGCGCGCGGTATGGAAGAGTACGCCATACAGATTACCGACAAGATACGTGCCGCAGCGCAATCGCATGTGAAGAAGAAGCTGTCGTCCGCTCCCATGCTGGTGCAGGAGAAGCTTTCCGCCGATGCAATCCTGCCGAGTGTCGCGGGACGATTCTCTTCCACTGAAAAACTGGTGATCATCGGCGCGTCGACCGGGGGCACCGAGGCGATCAAGGAGGTGTTGACCCGTTTGCCGGCCGATGTGCCGGGCATACTGGTGACACAGCACATGCCTGAAAACTTTACCAAGTCTTTTGCCGACCGTTTGAACAGTCTGTGCAAGATTTCGGTTAAGGAAGCGGAGCACAACGAACGTATCCTGCCGGGGCACGCTTATATCGCGCCGGGTCATTCGCATTTGCTGCTTAAGCGCAGCGGCGCGAACTATATGACCGAGTTAAACCAAGGGCCGCCGGTGAATCGGCACCGCCCTTCCGTCGATGTGCTGTTTCGCTCGGCAGCGAATGTCGCCGGAGCGAATGCGATGGGTATCATCCTGACCGGTATGGGCAAAGACGGCGCGCAGGGGTTGCTGGAGATGAGGCAGGCCGGCTCGCACACCATCGCGCAGGATGAGGCCAGTTGTGTGGTATTCGGCATGCCGCGCGAGGCGATTGCGGTGGGCGGGGCGTGCGAGATACTGCCTTTGCAAAACATCGCGCGGCGTACGCTGGAATACCTGGCGGCGAACAGTGGTAAGAGCAACCGGGTGTAAGACCGGAAACAGCAAGGAGAAGAGTATGTCAGTCAGTGTGCAAGTCAGAGAAGGGGTGGGGCGTATTGTGATGACGGGACGCTTTGATTTTCAGGTGCATCGGGAGTTCAAGGATGCCTATACGGCATTGTTGGAAAAGCCGGATGTGCGGGAGATCGAGGTGGAGATGAGCAAAGTGGATTATCTCGACAGTTCCGCGCTGGGTATGTTGATGTTGCTAAACGAGCGTGCCAAGGCGGCAGGCAGAGCCATTGTCTTGCTGAATACTTCCGGCGTGGTATCGCAGGTTCTGGAAGTGGCCAACTTTGGCAAGATTTTCACCATCAAGCACGCGATCTGAGTCACTCTGCGGTCTGAACGTAGGAGGCGGCGATGCGCGTCAATCTGCCCGTTACGGACATCGAATATCCGGTGCCGGAGAGCCGGGTACTGGTTTCACGCACCGACCTGAAGGGCATCATTACCTATTGCAATCAAGCGTTTTGCGAGGTGGCCGGTTACGCTGAGGCTGAGCTGATCGGCAAGCCGCACAATGTGATTCGTCATCCGGATGTGCCGCCGGAATTCTTTAAGGATTGCTGGGATACCATCCAGTCCGGCAACTCTTGGCACAGTATCATCAAGAACCGACGCAGTAACGGCGATTACTACTGGGTGGAAGCCAATGTCACCCCGTGGGAGGAGGGCGGCAAGACGGTCGGTTATGTGTCGCTGCGTTACAAGCCGACGGCTGATCAGATTGCTGCCGCGATCGCTGCCTATCAGGCCGTGCGCGAGGTCGGGATGGTCGCTGTCACTTCGGGTGAGCCGGACATGCGTTACATCGGGCAACTGCAACAGCGGCTGGCCAACAAGGTGATGCAGCTGGAGCATTACTACGACCGCCTTGAACAGGAACAGCGTGTCGGCAGCCACATCATGGGGCGGCTGACACAGATGCCCGAACATCTCGAATCGGTCGTCCGGCGTTACACCAAGCCGGCAGAACATCTAAGCGGCGATGCGCTGATCGCCACCACGACCCCGGCAGGCACGGTACACATCATGCTGGCGGATGCGGTGGGACACGGTCTCGCCGCCGCAATCAACGTGCTGCCGTTGTGCCGCACCTTCTATGCCATGACCAGCAAGGGGTTTCCCTTGGAAAAGATCGCAGTCGAATTGAACATGATGGTGCATCAATTCATGCCGGTGGATCGTTTTGTTTCCACCTTGCTGATTTCGATAAATTATCATAACCGCGTGATCGAAGTCTGGAATGGCGGAATCCCGGCACCGCTACTAATCGACAAATCCGGCCAGTTGGTGCACCGTTGGCCTTCCAAGAACCTGCCGCTGGGCATCGTCACCGGCGACAGTTTTAATTCCAAGCCGGAAGTGTTTCGTGCGCAGGACAGCGATTGCGAGTTGTATCTGTATTCCGACGGGCTGCCTGAAGCCAGTTCGCCGCAAGGCGAAGCCTTCGGCGAGGAGCGCATACTTGAAGTACTGCTCGCCAGTTCCGGCAAGTCGCGTTTCGATGCGCTGATTGCGGGTCTGGAGTCGCACTTGCAGGGAGCGTCGGCGCACGACGATGTGTCTTTGGCGATGGTGGGGTGCGGTCACGGAGATGAGCAGGGCTTGCTAGCCTGTGCTTTCCAGCCGAACAAGGTCATTGAGAAGGATAGTGATTGGCGCATCGCCATCACGCTGGAGGCGAGCGAGCTGAAGTATCTCGATGTGGTGCCGATGATCACGCAGGTCGTCAGCAACATTAAGGCCACACAGAGCCATCACGCGGCACTATTCCTGATCATGTCGGAGTTATTCAACAACGCTCTCGATCACGGCGTGCTGCAACTCGATTCCAGCATCAAGATGGGGCCGGACGGTTTCGAACAGTTCCTGCAAATGCGCGAGATGCGTCTTCAGGCGCTCACCAGCGGCAAGATTTCCATCGAACTGGAGCGGGTGGTGATCGACGACATGCACGCCGTTAAGATCAGCATCACGGATAGCGGACCGGGATTTGATGCGCAGTCTTTCAAGTCGGGATGCGCCGGCCAGCTGGAGTTGGCACAGCATGGCAGGGGAATCGCGCTGGTACATAGTTTGGCCTACAAAGTGGAATATTCGGGTAACGGGAATCATGTGACGGCCTACTACATCACCTGAGCGCGAACTGATCGCGCCGCGAAATGCTGCGGCAAGTCCGGCTTGTTCATCCGATCAGGCCAGACTCGCGCCGTGGATAATGTTCTCATCTTTCCGGTGATCGATCCGGGAACGGGGCCGACATGGCAGAAGACAGCGACTTAGAAAAAACAGAACAGCCCTCACAACGGCGACTTGACCAGGCAAGAGAGAAAGGCCAGGTCGCCCGTTCGCGTGAACTGTCGACCTTTGCCGTATTGATGGCGGGCGGGGCGACCCTGTGGTTCTTGGGCTCTTCCATCACCCAGCAGATGGTGAATATGCTGCGTGACGGGTTGACGCTGGACAAGGAAGTGGCGTTCAACACACAGTTGTTGATCCCGCGTCTGTTCGATCTCTCGATGTCCATGCTGATCACCTTTTCGCCGTTGTTGCTGGCCGTGATGCTGGCAGCAGCATTCTCACCGCTGCTGCTCAACGGCTGGCTGTTCAGCACCGAGGCGCTACAGCCGCAGTTCTCCCGCATGAACCCGATCACCGGTATCGGGCGCATGTTTTCCACGCATTCCCTGATTGAATTGGCCAAGGCGATCGGCAAATCCGTCATCGTTGGCGGTGTGGGGGCATGGGTGGTGTGGCACAACATGGAAGAGGTGATGACGCTCAGTTCGCAATCCCCTAGTGTCGCCATTGCGGAAATGGGGCATCTGATCGGATTGAGCTTCATGGCAATTGTTGGTGCCATGTTGTTGATCGTTATGATAGACGTTCCGTTCCAGTTATGGGATCACAACAAGAAACTGATGATGACCAAGGAAGAGGTGCGCCAAGAGCACAAGGAGACTGAAGGGGATCCGATGGTCAAAGGCCGTATCCGCAGCCTACAGCGTGAAGCGGCTCGCCGTCGCATGATGGCGGCCATCCCGACCGCTGATGTGGTGGTGACCAACCCGACTCACTATGCCGTGGCATTGAAATATAGCGACAAGGGAATGCGGGCACCGACGGTGGTTGCCAAAGGTTCGCATCTGCTCGCCCAGCGCATCCGGGAGATTGCGCAGGAACACCATGTGCCAATTCTGGAAGCACCACCTCTGGCGCGTGCACTGCACAAGCATACCGAGCTCGGAGATAGCATCCCCGAGGCTTTGTACACCGCAGTGGCGGAAGTTTTGGCCTATGTTTATCAATTGCGCCGCTATGAGAAGCAGGGGGGGGCGTTGCCTTCCGAGCCAAGCGACCTGCCGGTGCCGCCCGAGTTGGATTTCATCCCGCCGGAGGCATGACGCACCACAGTATTTTCCGCCCCTGAAAGGGGCACCGCTGGCGGTTTTTCATGGAATAGCAGCGAAAAACCCCCGCTATTCCAAAGATTGAATAATTAACCGACTCTCATAATGGGTTCCATCATAAAATCTCTTGGCAAATGAGATAATTACCAAGGATTCATAAGAAACTGATGGAATACCTGCTAAACCTGCAAAGCTTTATTCGACGAGCCGGATTGATCGGGTTCGTCGGGCCTGTTTTGATTGTGTTGATTCTGGCGATGATGGTGCTGCCGTTGCCGCCGATGCTGCTGGATATTCTGTTCACGTTCAATATTGCCGTATCCATCATGGTGTTGCTGGTCAGTATGAACACCACCAGAGCGCTGGATTTTGCAGTATTTCCCTCGGTGTTGTTGCTTACCACGCTGCTGCGCCTGTCCCTAAACGTTGCATCCACCCGTGTCGTGTTGCTGGAAGGCCATACCGGACCGGATGCGGCGGGCAAGGTGATTGAGTCGTTCGGCAACTTCCTGGTGGGCGGGAACTATGCGGTCGGTATCGTGGTGTTTGCCATTCTGGTGGTGATCAACTTTGTCGTAATTACCAAGGGTGCGGGCCGTATTGCCGAGGTGGGCGCGCGCTTCACTCTGGATGCCATGCCGGGCAAGCAGATGGCCATCGACGCGGACTTGAATGCCGGTTTGATCGGCGAGGACGAGGCGCGCAAGCGCCGTGCCGAAATCTCGCAGGAAGCAGATTTCTACGGCTCGATGGATGGTGCCAGCAAATTCGTGCGTGGTGATGCCGTGGCGGGTATCGTCATTCTCCTGATCAATGTGGTTGGCGGCTTGATCGTCGGGGTATTGCAGCACGACCTCGATATTTCCACGGCCGCCAAGAACTACACCTTGCTGGCGATTGGTGACGGCTTGGTGGCACAGATTCCCGCGCTGGTCATCTCTACCGCTGCCGGTGTGGTCGTCAGTCGCGTGGCCAGCGATCAGAACATCGGCCAGCAGTTGATTGTGCAATTGTTCAAGCAGCCGCAGGTGCTGGTATTGACTGCGGCGATCATCGGCATCATGGGCTTGATCCCCGGAATGCCTCATTTTGCTTTCCTGTTGTTGGCCGGAGGCATGGCTTGGCTGGCCTATTATTTTTCACAGGAGGGCGCGCGGGATATTCAGCGTGAGCAGGTTGAGGCGGCGAGTACGGCGGCGGTTGCGCAGCCCGCTTTGGTGGAAGCGGCGGAGGCAAGCTGGGAGGATGTGGTGCAGGTCGACATGTTGGGCCTAGAGGTCGGCTATCGCTTGATTTCGTTGGTGGACAAAGCGCAGGATGGTGATTTGCTGCGCCGCATCAAGGGAATACGAAAAAAATTCACGCAAGATATCGGCTTTTTACCGCCGCCGGTGCATATTCGCGACAATCTGGATCTAAAGCCGAATGGCTACCGCATTGCGCTGAAGGGGGTCGAGATAGGTAGTGGCGAAGCCTACCCAAACATGCTGCTGGCGATCAACCCGGGCAGTGTGGTGGGGCCATTGCCGGGTACTCAGACGCAGGATCCGGCTTTCGGTCTGCCTGCCGTATGGATTGATCCCTCGTTGCGCGATCAGGCGCAATCCATGGGATATACCGTGGTCGATCCCGGTACGGTGGTGGCGACCCATTTGAGTCATCTGATCAACACGCGTGCGGCGGAATTGTTGGGCAGACAGGAGGTCCAGCAGTTGCTTGATCATCTCGCTGCCGTACTACCCAAGCTGGTCGAGGATCTGGTGCCCAAGACCCTGCCGCTCACCACTGTGCAGAAAGTGTTGCAGAACCTGCTTGATGAGGGGATGCACATCCGCGATATGCGTACCATCGTCGAGACGTTGGCTGAAAATGCCGCACGCACCCAGGATCCTTTCATGCTGACTTCGCTGGTGCGTATCGCGCTGGGACCGGCCATCGTGCAGCAGTTCTACCCGTCCGCTCAGGAATTGCAGGTTATCGGGATGGATAAAGAGTTGGAGTATGTGCTGATGCAAGCCATGCAGTCTTCGCACAATGGTGTGGGCATCGAACCTGGGTTGGCCGACACCGTTTTGCGTGAAACACGTGCCGCAGCAGAAGCGCAGGAACAAATGGGGCTGCCGACTGTGATGCTGGTCCCGGCGCAATTGCGCGATCTACTGGCGCGTTTCTTGAAACGCGCCGTGCCGAATATAAGGGTGATCTCTCACGACGAAGTGCCTGATTTCAAAACAATCAGGGTGACAGCTATGGTAGGGGGTAGGGCTTGAACATCAGAAAATTCATCGCGCCGACGGCCAGACAGGCGCTGAAAGATATACGCAGCGAGTTGGGCGAGGAAGCGGTTATCCTTTCCAACCGCCAAGTGCCCGAGGGGGTGGAGATCATCGCGCTGGCAAACGATGACATCAACAAGCTGACGGGCAGTGTTTCAGCGCACAAAGTCGCGGAAAAAATCACGGGCAAGCCGGTTGAGGCGTTAGAAAAGACTGTTGTTGTGCGCGACGAACATCTGTTGCGTGAGGCGCCACCCATAGCGGCCCCTGTGACAACTCGCGAGCCCGACGAAGTTATTCAGCGCAAGGAGTTTCTGTCCAATCCGGATGCTGCATCGTGGCACGAGAGCATTATGGGCGAGATTCGATCGATGCGCGCCATGATGCAGCAGCAACTGGCTGCGATGTCCTTTTCCGACGTGCAACAGCGGGATCCCCAGCTGGCCACCTTGTTGCGCAGAATGCTCAACTCCGGATTCAGTCCGTTGCTGGCGCGCCAGATGATGGACAAGATGCCGGCGGGCACGAAGCAGGGAGAATCCTGGATACGGCAAGTGCTTAAGTGCAATCTGCGCGTGGCTTCGGATGTCGACGATATCGTGGTGCGCGGTGGCGTCTATGCGTTGATTGGCCCTACCGGCGTGGGCAAGACCACGACAACGGCAAAGTTGGCGGCACGCGCAGTTGTGCGTTACGGGGCCGACAAGGTGGCATTGCTGACCACGGACAGTTACCGGATCGGCGCTTATGAGCAACTCAAGATATACGGCAAGATACTCGGGGTCGCCGTGCATGCGGTGAAGGACACTGACGACCTGTGTTTGACGCTCTCGGCATTGCGCCACAAACATATCGTATTGATCGACACGGTCGGTATGGGGCAGCGCGATGGCAGAGTGATGGATCAGAACGAGATGTTTGATGCCGCTGGGGTGCAGCGCTTGCTGTTGCTAAATGCCACGAGCGGTGGAGATACGCTGGAAGATGTGGTGCGTATGTACAACAGCGACAAAGTCATCGGTTGCATCCCCACCAAGCTCGACGAGGCTGTGAGTCTGGGGGCGTTGATCGATGTGGTGGTGCGCTACCGTTTGAAGCTGCATTACATCGCCAACGGGCAGCGGGTGCCCGAGGATCTTTACCCGGTCAAACTGGAATATCTGTTGCATCGTGCATTTAAAGCTGAAAAACAGAAATCGGCATTCACCCTGAACGAACTGGAATTGCCGGTGATGATGTCGGGCGCATCCTCGGGCGAGGTCATCAATGCGCTCTGACGACGGAGATCAGGCCGAGGGTTTGCGCCGGCTGTTGGTAAGCAATCAGCCGCGGGTGATCACGGTGGTAGCGGGCAAGGCGGGTGTGGGGCGCACCAGTGCGACCATCAATCTTGCGGCAGCGCTGGTGCGCAGCGGCAAGGATGTACTGGTGTTGGACGAAAATCCGGGCCCGAATAATCTGCTGTATCAATTGGGGTTGTCGAAACGCCATGATCTGTTGGATTTCGCGCGGGGTAAATGCGAGTTGGGCGATGCGGTATCGCGACCAGATGGTTACATGGTCGTTTCGGCGGCGCGTGCGATGCATGCCTTGGCACAGATGCGTGACAGCGAACAGCAACGTATCGAGGATGCGCTGGCAGAACTGGGCGGCTCCGCCGATGTGTTGCTGGTTGATGCCGCGATGCTGGGCGGAAATGGCGGTGTCGTATCCGCCAGTCTGTCCGACGATGCCTCGGTGCTGGTGCTGGTGGATGCGACCGCGACGGGAATCACGGAAAGTTACGCGATGATCAAACGCATGGCGCTGGAGAATGCGCGCATGCGGTTTGAGATCGTGGTGAACAGGGTGGGTGGCGACAAGGAGGCCAAGGCCGTATTCGGCAACATGGCAAGTGTGGCGCGCCGACATCTCGCGGCACGTTTGGAGTATCTGGGCTTCGTTCCGTCGGATGCCAAACTCAAACGTGCCACGCAACTCGGACGTTCTGTCGTCGACGCGTTTCCCGGTGCGGATGCGGCGCAATCCTATCTGGCGCTTGCCCAGAAAATACTCTCCCTGCCGGTCGGGCGAGGCGAGGCGGAAGGCGGTTTCGAGCGCATGATCCGCGGCTTAATCAGGCAGGTTCGTCACGGTCAGATCGATGTAGCGGAGCGCGCGATTCCGGTGTAGGCTTGCCGCCCTATGTACACAGCAAGCTTAAACGACAAAGCGCAGTGTGTTCGCGAGTATGCCCCGCTGGTGAAGCGTCTGGCACATCAGATGATGGTCAAGTTGCCCTACAGCGTGCAGATAGACGACATCATCCAGGCCGGGATGATGGGGTTGCTGGATGCGGCGGGCCGTTACGACGAATTTCACGGGGCGCAGTTCGAGACCTACGCGACGCAGCGCATACGCGGTGCGATGCTGGACGAGTTGCGCCAGGCGGACTGGTTGCCGCGCAGTTTGCGCCGCGACATGCGCAGGATAGAGGCCGCTATCAGCAAGCTGCAGCAGCGCTTGGGACGCGCGCCGAATGAAGCGGAAATTGCCAAGGAGCTGGATATGCCTCTTGCCGACTACCAGCATTTGCTACAGGAAACCCGCGGCGCGCAACTGATCTATTACGAAGACTTTCACGATGAGGATCATGATGATTTCTTCGAGCGGTTTGATCTCGCCGCCGATACCGATCCGCTGGCGTTGCTGTCCGACGAGCGTTTTAAAGCAGAGCTGGTGCATGCAATCGATGCGCTGCCCGAGCGTGAGCGTTTGTTGATGGGGATGATTTACGAGCAGGACATGAATCTGCGCGAGATAGGCGAAGTGTTCGGCGTAAGCGAATCGCGGGTCTCACAGCTGCACAGTCAGGCCGTCGCCAGATTGCGTAGCAGAATGAAGGGTTATTGATGGACAAGCTCACCCTGTTCGGTTTGGTGATCGGTCTCACGGGGATCGCGGCGGGGCAATTGATGGAGGGGGGCGACCTCGGCATCCTGTTTCAGCTTGCGGCTTTGCTGATTGTGTTTGGCGGTACTTTGGGGGCAGTGATGGTGCAGTCCCCGTGGATCATCTTCGTCACCTCTCTCAAAATGACACGCTGGGTGTTCGTTACGCCGCGTTTCAACAGCAGGGAATTGGTCGGTCGATTGGCTGGCTGGAGTGCTCAGGCCAGAAAAGACGGGATACTGTCTCTCGAATCGAGTCTGGATGCCATTGAGGATCCGTTTTTGAAAAAAGGTTTGCAGTTGCTGGTGGATGGCACGGGGCCGGATAAGATTCGCGAAGTGCTGGATGTGGATATCCATACGTGGGAACAGCTGCGCTGGCAATCGGCGCGGGTATGGGAAAGCGCGGCGGGCTACTCTCCGACCATAGGCATCATCGGAGCCGTGCTTGGGTTGATGCATGTCATGCAAAATCTTACCGAACCGAGCAAGCTGGGCGGCGGTATCGCGGTGGCTTTTGTGGCAACGATTTATGGTGTTGCCTTCGCCAACCTGATATTCCTGCCGATCGCCAACAAACTCAAGTCCATCATCATGCAGCAAGCCCATGTTCGCGAGATGATCGTGGACGGATTGGTCGGGATAGCCAGTGGCGACAATCCCCGTCTGCTGGAGCAAAAGCTGATGGGTTACATCATTTGAGCTGATACTGATGGCTAGGCGACATAAACGGATTGAGCATGACAATCATGACCGCTGGCTGATTTCCTATGCGGATTTCGTCACCTTGCTGTTCGCCTTCTTCGTAGTGATGTATTCGATCTCGTCGGTAAACGAAGGCAAGTACAAGGTATTCAGCGATTCCTTGAGCCTCGCCTTTTCCGAGCATCCGAAACCCAGTAGCGATATACGCCAACTGACGCCGCAGGAACAGAGGCTCCGTGCCGTGGTGGACAAGCGCACCGCACAGCTCGGGGAGCAGCAGCGCAAAATCCAGGAACGCATGAAAGCGGTGGCGGACGGCCTCAGCGATGTCATGGCGCCGATGGTGGCGCGTGGTATGGTGAATATCACCCAATCCCGCCGGGGTGTCGTGCTGGATATCAGTGCGAGCGCGTTATTTGGCGTGGGCGAGGCGACACTGCAACCGGAGTCGATTGCCGTCATGAAACAGGTTGCGGCTATTTTGAAAGTGGAGGATTACGCGATTGAAGTGGAAGGGCATACCGACGATACGCCTATCGCGACCACGCAATTTCCGTCGAATTGGGAACTGTCATCCGCGCGCGCCAGCAGCGTGGTTCGCATGATGATAGACAACGGTGTCGTGGCCAAGCGCCTGACGGCGGTGGGGCTGGCATCGAATTATCCGCTTGCGCCGAACAGCACGTCAGAAGGTCGCACCAAGAATCGGCGAGTGACCATTACCATCGTTTCACCGGATGTGGCTGCACGCGATATGCAGGCGACCAGCGGGGTTGAGGGAGAGTAAGGGCTCAGCCGCTTCCCAGAGACCTGCCACTGCCGGGGGAGAAGTTGGGTTGTCCGTTGGGGCCGTAGAGGTTGGCTTTGTTGGCCGCACTGTTGAGCACGGCGAGAACCTGCTGGTTGGCGCGCAATTTCATCTGTATCAATTCGCCGTTGGTCTGGTTGGTGCGATGCGCACGCGTACCCAAGTCCACGATTTCATCCCACACCTTGATCCCTCCGGGGGCATTCTTTGCCAGCCAAGCGTGAATCACATCGGCGGTGAGCACCGGGATATGTTTTTGCAACAATACTCGCCTAGCCTCGATCATCTGGTTAAGGCGCAACGCCTCTTCGGCCTTCTTCTCCGCAATTTCAAGCAAGGGCTCAGTATTGTTTTCCACCAACAGCCTTTGCTCCTGCTCCAGCAAGGTGATGAATGCCAGCAGCGCCATGCGCTCGGCGGAAAGTGCGGCGATTACGTCCATCCGATCAGGCCTTGCTGCCGATCAGGTCGCGTACCGTTTCCAGCAGGCGTTCGGCAACTACTTCAGTATTTACTTTAAAGCGCCCCTCGCTGATGGCTTGCTTTATTTGTTCCACCTTGCCGGAGTCAACCGGCGACGATTCCGCCATGCCGCGCTCCAAACTACTTAGTTGGGCCGCTGTCGAGCCCAGCGAAACACTCGTGCCGCTGGATGGCTGCTGCGGTGCGGAAGGAACCGGCTTGCCTTTGCCCGCCCCGGCGGAGCTGTCGGCATTGATGCCGCTGGGAAGCTTGCTGCTATTGTCGATTTTCATGGCTATTCTTTCTTAACAACACCGGTTAACTTGCGCTTGCCCGTCTTATTCTTGGGCATCACACCCATTATCGGAACAGAAAGGCAAAACTTTAGGAGGAAATCATGAATTATTTTTCATCTGTGCCAGCCGCAATCACGGTTTGACCTCTACTGTGCCGTCATCACGCGCCGTGCCACTGATGACCCGCCCCGAGCCGACTCGCACTTTGACTGATTGCCCCTCGCTGGCGTTGTTCATCGCCGTGCCCTCGCTGCTTATGGCGTAGCCGTTGCCCTGAACCCGAAGTTGGACGAGTTGGCCTTGGGTGACTTGAAAAGGTTGGCGCAGCATGTCGGCGCGCAACACCTGTCCGGCAGTGATACTGTAACGCAGCACTTTGCCGATGATCTGATTGGGGTCGGTGAAACCCGCAGCCTGCGTAAGCTCTATGGTCTGACGGGAAAAATCACCTTCCTGAATTTGGTGGTCACGAGGGAGTTGGCGAGCGCTCACAAATAGCTCTTGGCTTATGCGTACTCGTACCGGGACAAAGATACTCCATCCGCCTTTGCTTGCGCAGCGCACGCCTATCATGGTGCGCCCCAGCAGCTGACTGCCACTGGGCAGAAAGGCAATGAGTTTCGGGCATTCGGCAAGGGCGATACGGGGGTCTATTGGATCAATGCTGAAATCGACTTTGCCTGACATGGCGGCTGTTTGTTGCTGAACGAAAGTGGAAACAGCCTGCCTTACCAAGGCGTGATCCTGCGAGGCGGCTACAGATAGTGCGGGAGCGAGCAACAGGCAGCATGTCAGCAGAAATTTTCTCATGGCCGCATTGTGAGGGGGTTGCCGCGTTAAGGGAAGGGTTTGATAGGCGGGAATTAAGGGGTAATTGCCTTGCTTATCGGGGTATGGGGGGCTGGCGTACGGGGCTAGCATGCTGGAACTGTGAGTAGTTGTCTGGGTTAAAAGGAGGCAAAAAATGGTTAGCAAGCTGGATGATTTGACGCGGTTCCATCAAACGGCGCTGTCTTTGCGTGCCGCGCGCCAAGAGTTGCTGGCGTCCAACATCGCCAATGCCGATACGCCAAACTACAAGGCGCGGGATGTCGATTTCGCGGCCGCCCTGCGCAATGCCCTGGCGGGGACTTCCAGTGAATTGCCCGTGATGAAAACATCGCAACAGCATCTGGAAGGCAATGCCGGCGGGGCGATCATGGGAGCTCCGGTGATGTATCGCAAGCCAGTGCAGCCGAGCGCTGATGGTAATACGGTGGATATGGATGTTGAGCGTGTGCAGTTTGCCGACAATGCTTTGCGCTACGAGGCGAGTGTGCGCTTCGTCAGTCAGCAATTTAAGTCGATGCTGTCTGCCATACAGGGCTGATGGGTGTTTAATGTGATTCGGGGGATTTGACATGTCGCTATTCAACATCTTTAACGTGGCCGGATCAGGTATGTCTGCGCAGTCGCAGCGCCTGAATGTGGTCGCCAGCAATCTGGCCAATGCGGATAGTACGACCAGCGCCAATGGGCAGCCTTACAAGGCCAAGCAAGTGGTGTTTAGCGCAACCCCGCTGGAGGGCGGTGGGCAGGGGGTGAGGGTCACTCAGGTGGTCGAAGATGATTCACCGATGAAGATGATTTACGACCCGAAGCATCCCATGGCCAATGAGCAGGGCTATGTCAGTATGCCGAATGTGAATGTGGTGGATGAAATGGTGAACATGATTTCTGCCTCGCGCGCTTACCAGAACAATGTGGATGTGATGAATACCTCAAAAGCGATGCTGCTCAAAACACTCACCATCGGACAGTGATGTCCGGGTTTAAACCAGAAGGGGATGTGCCATGATTAACAACACAAATAACACGCAGGATGCCAATTCGGCCGCCGCACTGTTTGCTTCGCTGAACGCCAAAGCGGCTGGCTCGACAAACAAAGAGGTATCGACGGCCACCAATACGCAAGATCGTTTTCTGAAGCTGTTGGTCACGCAGATGAAGAATCAGGATCCACTCAATCCCATGGATAACGCGCAGGTGACTTCGCAAATGGCGCAGCTCAGTACGGTGACCGGGATCGACAAGTTGAATGTCACCTTGCAGGCGCTAAGCGATAGCATGATGTCCAGCCAGTCGTTGCAGGCGGCCAACATGATCGGTCATGGTGTGTTCGTGCCGGGTAAGGGTGTCGACTTGACCGAGGGGGCCGGTTTTGGTGGCGTCGATCTGGCTCAGTCGACCGACAAGTTGGATATCTCTATCTACAACCAGGCAGGGGCGCTGGTGCGCAATATCAGCTTGGGATCGCAGCCGGTGGGGGTAGTCAATTGGCAATGGGATGGACGGGATAATTCGGGCAATGCGGTGGCGGATGGCAGTTACACCTTTGCGGTCGATGCGGCTCAAGCCGACAAGAAAGTGGATGCGGCGACGCTGCAATTCGGCATGGTTAACAGCGTTACCCAAGGCGCGCAGGGGGTTGCCCTGACGGTCGGACGGATGGATGGTGTCCCACTTTCTCAGGTTAGACAAATTCTTTAAAGCTAGGAGAAGATCATGAGCTTTCAGCAGGGATTGAGCGGTCTGAATACCGCAGCCAAACAACTTGATGTGATCGGTAATAACGTCGCGAATGCCAGCACAGTGGGCTTTAAGCAGTCGCAGGCACAATTTGCCGATTTGTACGCTGCTTCGCTCGCCGGCGGCGGTGGCTTGCAGGTGGGTACCGGGGTCAAGCTGGCGGCGGTTGCCCAGCAGTTCACCCAGGGTAATGTCACCAATACCAATAACTCCATGGATACGGCCATCAGTGGCGCCGGTTTTTTTCAGGTTGTCGATCAGGGTGGTGCGATTCTGTATAGCCGCAACGGGCAGTTTCAAGTGGACAAGAATGGCTACATCGTCAACAACCAAGGGCATCAGGTGCAAGGCTACCAAGCCACCGCAGGTGTCGTGACGGCGGTGCAGGGGCCGTTGCGCATAGACCCCTTGCCCTTGTCGCCCAAGCAGACTTCCAATTTGGCGATAGGCGGTGTCCCGATCGGTGTGGGGGCCAACCTTGATTCACGCGCCGCGTTCCCGCTCGGTATTACTCAGGGGATGATAAGCGGCAACGTTTTGGCGGGGTTAAATATATCCGATGTTGGTGCGCCGACGCCGGGATCGGTTACTACGGCGGCTGGCATTACGAATTTTAATTACGCGCTCAATTCGGCCAGTTTTTCCGTTGATGGACGCCCGGTTCTGCTGAGCGCCGATTACACCAATGCGACTGGGCTTGCCGCCGCAATTGCTTCGCAAATCAATCCGGTGGCACCTACGGCACCTTTGTACACCGTCACGGTCAATCCGGCTAACGCACTTACTATTGCCACGGTCGCCAACAACCAGCCCGCGCCTGTCATTGGTGCTTTCAACGGAAACGTGGATGGTATTCCGACATTTGTGCCGGACGTAATCAGCGGTGGTGTGAGCACGGCATCTGCGGGTTCCGTTACCACGGGGGCGGTAACGGTATTCGACTACAGCATCGATTCGATCAGCTTTGACGTGGATGGCATTCCGGTTGCTCTGAATGCCAACTATGCCAATGCCGCAGGAGTGGCGACTGCGATCGAATCGCAGCTTGGCGGCGGCTATACGGTCAGCGCAGATAATGCTGGTGTTCTTACTCTTACCAATGTTCTGCCCGGCACGCCGGCACCGGTAATCGGCAACTATAACGGCAATCTGGATGCTATCCCCACAGTGGTGGATCAAGTGACTGGTGGGCCGATTGCGCAAACGGCAGGTTCGGTTACCACGAGCACGATTACGGTGTTCGACTACAGCATCGAATCAATCAGCTTTGACGTGGATGGCATTCCGGTTGCCCTGAATGCTAATTACACTGATGCAGCGGGGGTGGCTGCTGCAATTGGTGTACAACTCGGCGCGGGGTACAACGTCAGCGAGGCGCTCGGCGTTATCACCATCGCCAACGCTGCGGTGGGCACACCGGCACCTATCATTGCCAACTACAACGGCAATCTGGATGGCGCACCTCTAGTGCCTGATCAAATGACTGGCGGGATTGCTACGGAGACAGCTGGAGCAGTTACCACGGGCGCGATCACAGTGTTCGATTACAGCTTGAATCCGGCCAGTTTTGATGTGGATGGCAACCCCGTGTCGTTGAATGCCAACTACACGGATGCCGCCGGTATGGCGGCAGCAATCGGCGCACAACTTGGTGCAGGGTACAACGTCAGCGAGACGCTGGGCGTGATCACCATTGCGCATGTCGCTACCGGCACACCCTCGCCAGTGATTGGCAACTATGTGGGCGCGCCAACCATTGTGCCGGATGTTATGACGGGTGGTGCTATTGTGGAAACAGCCGGGTCGGTTGCTACGCCCGGGGCCGTCACGGTGTTCGATTACAGTGCGGACTCCATTAGTTTCAACGTTGACGGCGTTCCCGTATTGCTGAATGCCAACTATACGGATGCCGCCGGTGTGGCGGCAGCGATTGGTGCCCAGCTCGGCGCGGGATACAACGTCAGTGAGGCGCTTGGCGTTATCACCATCGCGAATGCCGCCACGGGTACTCCGGCGCCGGTGATTGCCGCCTTCAACGGTAACGTGGATGGTGGCGGAGTTGTTTTGGCTGACCAGTTTGGAGGTGGAGCTATCACCGAAACGGCGGGTTTGGCCCAGACCGGTGCCGTCACGGTGTTCGATTACAGTGCGGATTCCATTAGTTTCGACGTTGACGGCGTTCCCGTATTGCTGAATGCCAACTATACGGATGCCGCCGGTGTGGCGGCTGCAATCGGTGCCCAGCTCGGTGCCGGATACAACGTCAGTGAGGCGCTTGGCGTTATCACCATCGCAAATGCCGCCACGGGGACTCCGGCACCAGTGATTGGCAACTATAACGGGAATGTAGATCTTGCCGTGCTGGATGAGATTACCGTCGGAATCAGCGCGGCAACGGCGGGCTCGGTCGAAACGGGGGCGGTCACGGTATTTGACTACAGCGTAAATCCGGTCAGTTTTGATGTTGATGGCGTTCCTGTGCTGTTGAACGCCAACTATACGGATGCTGTTGGTGTGGCGGCAGCGATTGGCGCACAGCTTGGCGTGGGGTACAACGTTAGCGAGGCACTCGGCGTGATCACCATCGCTAATGCCGTCGCGGGTACGCCTGCCCCGTTAATTGGTAATTATAACGGCGGCGTAGGTGTTGTCTTGGCGGATCAGGTGAGCGGCGGAGTCAGCACGGAAACAGCAGGTTCAGTTGACACGGCCACGATCACTGTTTTCGACTACAGTTTGAATGTCGTCAGTTTTGATGTCGACGGCGTTCCTGTGTCGTTGAACGCTAATTATGTGAATGCCGCAGGCGTGGCGGCAGCGATTGGTGCCCAGCTTGGTGCGGGGTACAACGTCAGCGAAACGCTCGGCGTAATCAACATCGCCCATCTCGCCACGGGTACCACGGCGCCAGTGATTAACAACTATAACGGCGGAACAGGCATCGTTCTGGCTGATCAGATGACCGGCGGAACAAGCGTGGAAACGCCTGGTTCAGTCACGACTGGCGGAGCAGTCACGCTCTTTGACTACAGCGCGAATTCAATTGGCTTTGACGTTGATAACATTCCGGTGGCGCTGAATGCCAACTATACCGATGCGGCGGGAGTAGCTGCGGCAATTGCCGCACAACTCAATGCGTTGACGCCCGGGGTGTACACGGCCAGCGCGAATCTGGCTGGCGTCATTACGATTGCGAGAGTGGCCTCCGGTACGCCCGCTCCGGTAATTGCCAACTATAACGGCGATGTGGACGGTGTTCCCACGGTTGTGACCGATATGTTTGCGGGGGCCACCAGTGTTGCTGGTTCCGCCGGTGCCAATAACGCATTCGCTCTGACGGTTGACGGCACGGGGCCAATTAATGTGACCATTCCCGTGGGTAGCTACACAACTAGGGCTGCGCTGGCTAATGCTGTTCAGGCCGCAGTCAATGCGGATCCTGTGTTGGTGGCTGCCGGCAAGTCGGTTTCAGTCACTGTAGGAGCCAGCGGTAACTTAGTGATGGCTTCCAATCTGGGGGGGACGGGTTCCAGTATCACAGCGGTCGATGTGGCACCGGGCACGCTGACCAACCTGTTTGGCACGGCGACTCCGATTGCCGGGGCAGGTACATTTAATCCAAATACACCGGATTCCTACAATAATTCCACTTCGTTGACGGTGTACGACAGCAAGGGAACGCAGCATATTGCTTCGCTGTACTTCCAGAAATCATCCCCGAATGTCTGGAATGCCTTTTTAACTGTGGACAGCACAGTGGTTCCCGCTGCCGGGACGCCACTGGCAACACTGAACTTTGATACAGCGGGCAGATTGGTGACGGTGACGCCTGCCGCTCCATCTACCCAAGGAACCACACTGAAAACGGTAATTTCTGACCCGACGTATACGCCGGTAGGTGCAAACCCCTTGCCACTGGCTTTCGATTTTGCGCAAACCACCCAGTATGGTGGTGCCTTCGGGGTTAATAGCTTGACTCAGGATGGTTACACCTCTGGCGAATTGAGCGGATTCAGTACCAGTACTGACGGCACCATTGTTGGACGCTACACCAACGGACAGACCCAATCGCTGGGGCAGATCGGGTTGGTCAATTTCACCAATCCGCAAGGGTTGCAACCGGTGGGTAACAACGAATGGGTGGAAACCCCGGAGTCCGGCATCATTCCGCTGAACAAGCCAGGATCCAGCGGCTTGGGGCTGTTGCAGTCTTCCGCAGTGGAAGATTCCAATGTGGATCTTACCGCAGAGCTGGTGAACATGATCACGGCGCAGCGTGTCTATCAGGCCAATGCACAGACCATCAAAACGCAGGATCAAGTGTTGCAAACCTTGGTGAACCTGCGCTAATGACTAGCTAAAGGGCGGAGGAGGTAGCATGGACAGACTAATCTATACCGCGATGACTGGTGCCGCCCAGGTATTGCAGCAACAGGCGGCGATCTCCGAGAATCTGGCAAATGCCAGTACGCCCGGATTCCGTGCGGTATTAAGCACCTTCCGCGCGGTGCCTTTGGTGGGCGAGGGCTTGCCTACCCGTACGTTCGTGGTGGATTCGACTCCGGGAGCTGATTTTGCGCCGGGGATTTTTCAGCAGACCGGGCGCGATCTTGATGTGGCGGTTAATGGGGCTGGCTGGATAACAGTGCAGGGGCTGGATGGCAAAGAGGCTTATACCCGTAATGGCAGCCTGCAAATTTCATCGAGTGGCGTGCTGCAAACCCGAACCGGACTGAATGTCATCGGTGACGGCGGTATCATCACCGTTCCGCCCGACACCGAGGTGACTTTTGCCAAGGATGGCACGATGTCCACCGTTCCCACGGGCAATCAAGTCGCTGCGGTCAATATCTTGGGGCGTTTGAAACTGGTCAATCCGCCGGCGGAACAGATGGAGCGCGGGGCGGATGGCTTGTTTCGTCTGAAGAACGGGGAAGATGGGGTGTCCGATAACGCAGTGACCGTCGTGCCGGGCAGTCTGGAAGGAAGCAACGTGAACACGGTGGAGGCGATGGTGAATATGATTTCACTGGCGCGCAAGTTCGATATGCAGATGAAGATGTTGCAGAGCGCGGATAACAATGCGCGCCAAGCCAGCCAAATAATGAATGTTTCGTAAGACTGAATAGAACGTCGACAACCGACTAAACGACAGAGGAGTTCGATCATGATACGTTCCTTGTGGATTTCCAAGACCGGTCTGGATGCTCAGCAAACCCAGATGGATGTGGTCGCCAATAATCTGGCCAACGTCAGCACCAATGGTTTCAAACGTTCACGCGCGGTGTTTGAAGACCTGCTGTACCAGACTATACGCCAGCCCGGCGCGCAGTCCTCCCAACAGACCCAGATTCCGTCCGGTCTGCAAATTGGTACCGGGGTTCGTCCTGTGGCAGCTGAGCGTATTCATACCCAAGGCAATCTTCAGTTGACCGGCAACCAGTTGGATGTCGCGATCCAAGGGCCGGGCTTTTTCCAGGTATTGATGCCGGATGGTTCGACCGCCTATACCCGCGACGGCTCTTTTCAGTTAGATGGACAGGGGCAAGTGGTGACGTCGAGCGGCTTTGCGGTTCAGCCTGCGATGAATATTCCGGCGAACGCGCTTAGCGTCACCATCGCGCGTGATGGTGTTGTGACGGCAACGGTGCCTGGCAATCCTCCTGTTCAGCAAGTGCAGGGTTCGTTGCAGTTGACAACCTTCATCAATCCGTCCGGATTGATGAGTATGGGCGAAAATCTTTATGTAGAAACGGCATCTTCGGGCACACCCAACACGGGGGCGCCGGGATCAAATGGCATGGGATTATTGAACCAAAATTATGTTGAAACATCCAACGTCAATGTGGTTGAAGAGCTTGTCAACATGATACAGACGCAGCGTGCCTACGAAATCAATTCCAAGGCCATCCAGACTTCGGATCAGATGCTGCAACGTTTGGCACAGCTGTAAAGACAGGGTTTCGGGTATGCGTAATTTGATGCTTTCGGTGTCGGTTTTTTTGTTAGTCGCGTGCGCGGCCCCTTCCACCAACGTGCACCAACCGATGAGCGCCCGCCCGTCGGTGCAGGCACCCGTGGTCTATAACGATGGTGCAATTTATCATGCGGGACAGGGCGATCGTCCGCTGTTCGAAGATCGGCGTGCACGCAAGGCGGGCGACATCCTGACGATCAGCATAGTCGAAAAGACTACGGCCAACGACAAGTCCACGGCCAGCGCGAGCCACAGTGGCGCGGTGGATACCACTACACCTTCCATCACGAAAAATTCCTCGGCGGCCAAACTGCTGTTTACGGGGATGACGGTGTCGGGCAGTTCGAGCGGTTCCTATTCCGAGCAAAGTGCGGGTACCGGGGCGGTCGATTTCACCGGAACGATCACGGTGACGGTGATCGAGGTGCTGCCGAACGGCAATTTGCTGGTGAGCGGCGAGAAGCAAGTGGCTATCAATCGGAGCAACGAGTACATCCGCTTCTCCGGGGTAGTCAATCCGGACACTATCGCAGCCGGCAATACCGTCTCATCAATCCAGGTGGCTGATGCACATTTGGAGTACAAAGGCAGAAACGGCACCCTGGATACCGCCACGGTCATGGATGTGCTGGGGCGCATGTTCCTCTCGGTGCTGCCATTCTAGATAATCGGGCTTGAAAGGTCGTGCAATGAAAAAGCTCCTGATGTTAATCTTTTTGCTGTTGCCTTTCCCGGCGCTGGCGGATCGTATCAAAGATATGGCCAGCATACAGGGAGTGCGCGATAACCAGCTGATTGGTTACGGCATCGTGGTTGGCTTGGATGGTAGCGGTGACCAGACCACACAAACACCGTTTACCGTACAGAGCATCATTAGCATGTTGTCACAGATGGGGGTGAACATGCCGGCTGGAACCAGCCTGCAACTCAAGAATGTCGCCGCCGTGATGGTGACTGCCACACTGCCTCCATTCTCCAAACCCGGACAGACCATTGATGTGACGGCTTCATCCATCGGTAATGCCAAGAGTTTGCGCGGCGGGACGCTGCTAATGACCCCGCTGAAAGGTGGCGATGGGCAAGTCTATGCGATGGCACAGGGGCACCTGCTGGTCAGCGGTGTCGGCGCTTCATCGGGCGGGGCCTCGGTGCAGGTGAATCATCTCAGTGTCGGACGCGTGCCGGCCGGTGCGACGGTCGAGCGTGCCGTGCCCACGGCGCTGGGGCAAGGCGAGTTCATCCATCTTGAGCTGAACACAACCGATTTCACCACGGCGGCACGCATTGCAGAAGCCATCAACAGCCAGATCGCAGCGGGAGCCGCATCGGCCTTGGATGGTCGTGTCATCCGCGTACTGGCACCGGCGGGAAATGAACGGGTGGCGTTCATCTCGAAAGTCGAGAACCTTGAAGTCAGCCCCGCGCAGGGTATCGCCAAGGTCATCATCAATGCGCGCACCGGTTCCGTGGTGATGAATCAGGCGGTGATGCTGGATAGCTGCGCAATTGCACACGGCAATCTGACGGTGGTGATCAACACCGATAGCACGGTCAGTCAACCCGGGGCGCTGTCCTCGGGACAAACAGCACAGACCGACAAGACTACGATAGATGTGAAATCCGACAGCGGTGGGTTGGTGGAGCTACCTCGCGGTGTGACGCTGGGTGAAGTAGTCAAGGCGCTCAATTCGATCGGCGCGACCCCGCAAGACCTGCTGGCGATTTTGCAGGCCATGAAATCATCCGGCGCATTGCGCGCGGAACTGGAAATTATCTGATGCCGGAGATCGTCCGATGATAGATCGCCTTAATACCACCGCAGGATTGGCGCTTGACACGCAAAGTCTGGAACAATTACGCAGTCAAGCCAAGCACTCGCCCGATCAGGCACTCAAGGCGGCCGCCCAGCAGTTCGAGTCGGTGTTCCTCAATATGATGTTGAAAAGCATGCGTGAAGCCACCATGCAGGACGGAATATTCGACAGCGAACAAACCAAGATGTTTACCGGTATGCTGGACCAGCAACTGGCGCAGAATATGTCCAGCCGCGGTGTGGGTCTGGCCGATATCATGGTCAAACAACTAAGTCGCAACAGCGGGGCGATACCGGTTACGGATTTGTCCGTGCCCGCCCCCTCCGCAGTGGATCAGCGTACGGCGCAATTGATCTCGGCTGCGGCTACCATGCCGCTGGGTGGTGACACAGTGCCTGTGGGAGCAGAAACTGCTGTTCCGTCGGCACTACCTTCTGCCTATAGTGGCAGCACCCAGCAGGATTTCGTCAATCGCATGTCGCCCTATGCGATTCAGGCCAGCCGAAGCAGCGGTGTGCCCGCGCAACTGATGCTGGGGCAGGCCGCGCTGGAGAGTGGTTGGGGCAAACAAGAAATCCGCAATTCGGATGGTAGTAGCAGCTATAACCTGTTTGGAATCAAGGCGACTTCGGGTTGGAAGGGCAGAACGGCAGACGTGATGACTACCGAATACAAGGATGGAGTTGCGCACAAACAGGTCGAAAAGTTCCGTGCCTATTCTTCCTATGCCGAGGCTTTTCAAGATTACGCCAACCTGATGAGCGGCAATCCGCGTTACGCCGGAGTCTTGCAGCAGGGGGGTAATCTAGCCGGTATGGCGCAGGCGGTGCAAAAAGCCGGTTATGCCACGGACCCCAAGTACGCCGACAAGCTGACGCGTGTGATGAATCAGATGGCATTCAAGGGCTGATCGATCTTTGGGAAATTCTCCAGCCGGTGTCCGTCGGCTGCCATGAGGGGCTGAATACCCCCTGCTGCTATCAGGTGACGGAGCTGCCGAAAAGCTAAAGAATCCGACAAATCTGCCGATAAATGGATTGAAGCCGTAGGTAGGCAAACCAAGGAAAGATTATGGCAAACTTATTCACCTCGTCACTCAGTGCCATGAATGCCGCTCAAGCCGGCATGGCGACGACGCAACATAATATTGCTAATGCCGCCACGCCCGGCTTTAGCCGACAGGAAGTCAAGGTAAGTTCGAGCGCTGGCCAGCAAACTGGCTCCGGGTTTATTGGTTCCGGTGTCGATGTGGCGGGGGTGTTCAGGGTTTATGATCAGTACTTGGTCAATCAGGTTCGTCAGGAGCAGACTCAGTCCAGCTATTTGAGCACCTACCACTCTGCGATGACGCAGATCGACAATCTGATTGCCGATCCGACGGCGGGTGCTTCACCCGCGATACAAGAGTTCTTCAGCGCGATGAACGGGGTGGCCAATAACCCGGAGTCTGTTCCCGCGCGCCAAACGGCAATCGGTACGGCGCAGTTCGTGGTGAATCGTTTCCAGGCCATAGACCAACGGTTGACCGATATTGCCAACGGACTTAACGGTCAGATCACCGGCAGTGTCAGCACGGTAAACAACTACGCCCAACAAATTGCCGCTTTGAATGGCAACATCAAGCGTGCTATCGCAAACGGGCAGGGACAGCAGCCCAACGATTTGCTCGATCAGCGCGATCAGGTAATTAATCAGCTGAATCAGGAAATCAAGGTCAGTGTCCAGTTTCAGCAGGACGGTGCGGCCAACGTTTATGTCGGCAATGGACAGACGCTGGTCATTGATGAGAAGGCCATGAGGCTGGATGCTGTTCGCGCGGCGAGTGATCCCAGCAGATTGGATATTGTTTACCGTGATGGCAATAACACCACGGCACTTCAGCAAAGCGGTTTGCAGGGCGGCAGTCTGGGCGCTTACTTGGCATTTCGCGACCAAAGCTTGGAGCCAGCGCGAAATGCACTGGGAAGGGTAGCGCTGGGGCTGGCTGATAGCATGAATCAGCAGAACAGATTGGGCTTGGATTTGAGCGGTGCCCCCGGAGGCGATATCTTTAACGTGGCAGTTCCTCGCGTTGAAAGAGGTGTAAACAACGTTGGAAACGGCTCGGTTTCGGCGGCGATCAGCGATATTTCGCAGTTGACTACCAGTGATTATCAGCTCAGGTATGACGGTGCGACCTACACCATGGTGCGCCTGTCCGACAGTACAGTGACCGCTGTCGGTACGACTGCGGCTCCACCCAGCAACGTTGCAGTGGACGGAGTTACCATCAACTTGGCGGGAACTCCCCAAGCGGGTGATATGTTTTTGATTCGTCCCACTGCCGATGGCGCGCGCGATATACGGGTGGCAATCACAAATCCGGCACAGATTGCGGCAGCAGCCCCGATACGGAGTTTTGCCAACATAAGCAATACCGGAACTGCCAAAATTAGCGCGGTGACGGTCGATGCGACTTTCAGTGCAGCCACCTTCACACCGGCTGCCACCCTGGCCTACGATTCGAGCACCAACACCTTGAGCGGTTTTCCCGCTTTGCCGGTCACCGCCACAGTCAATGGTGTCGCGACCACATTCGCGGCCGGTGCGCCGGTGACCTATACCGATGGTGCGACCTACAGCGTGGGCGGGGTCAGTTTTACCATGACAGGAAAGCCAAGTAGCGGCGGATTTGTCGGCGGTAGCAATGTGGCCACTGTCGCTGCCACAGACTTCAGCGTGGCGGGATCATCCCTAACGTCTGGTACGGTGTCGTTTGCCGCGACGGATTTCAACTTTCAGTCGCTGGTGCCCGGCAAGTCGGCGGCGCAATCTGTCGGCATGTTTGACTTTAGCGTTTCCAGTCCTGCGGTTGACGGCAAAAACGTGCAGGTGACCAATGGCACCACCAATTTTTTGGGCGCAAGGCTGGCGCAGTTCAATGTATCTGACGGTGTCAATACCGCTTCCATTACCTTGGCCTCCGCTTATGCGAACATGGATGTGCTTGCTGCGGAGTTGCAAACGCAGGTGCGGACAGGAGGGGGGGGGCTGTCCGGTGCAACGGTCGTGAATGACGGGGGGACGCTAATTTTTGCTAATACAGGTCAAACTACGCCGCTTCAGGTGCTTAACGTGGATGTGAATGCTCGGCTTGCCGGATTCGCAGCCTCAACGGGAGTCACGGGTGAAGTAGCTGGCGCCAGCGCTAACCTGATAATAGACAGCACGCCGATCACGCTTAATCAGGCAAACGTTGATATCACCGAAGTGGCTGCTGAGCTGACATCGAAAATGCAGGCATCGGCGCTGGGTCCGACTTATTCGGCGGCTGTGGTAAACGGAGCCATCGAGATCACAAATGCAGGCAGTCACAACGCTGTGGCAATCACGGCTGCCAACTCCAAAGCCTTGGTGGCAGGGTTCCTCAATTCGGCGGGGGTGGCAGGATTGGCCGCTAGCGATCCGAGTACTCTGGCCATTGACGGGCATGCTGTGGCGTTGAACCAGGACTATGGCAGCTTTGCGGGTATGAGGCAGAGCATCGCGGATCAGTTAGGAGGCGCTTACCTTGTCACCAATACAGCGGGAGCGTTCAGAATCACTCGGAACGATGCGGGCGGGGGAGCTTCTCAGGCAATACATATTGTAGGCGATGCGGTTTCTGACATTGTGGGTATCACCAGTGGCGGTGCTCGTGCAGGAACGGGGGGCAGCGACTTTGTGGTTTCCACGGTTGCCAATTTTACGGTTGGCACGGCCAATGTGACCCTTAACCAGACCTACGCTGATCGAACCGCTGTCAGGGATGCGTTGCAGGCTCAGCTTGCCGGTTACGTCGTGACGGACAACGGTTCCAGCTACACTTTTACCAGCCTGATCGACTCGGCGCCAGTTGCCATAAGTAATGCGGATGCTGGTGCCATCGCGGCAGGCTTTATCGATTCACCGGGTGCGGCTGGACAGACCAATGCCAATCAGGGCGACAAATTCACCTTGGCGATCAATACCAATGCGACCGGTGATAATCGCAATGCTTTGCTGATGACGGGTATGCAAAACCGGAACCTGATGGCGAACGGGACGGCGACCTTCCAAGGTATTTATGGACAGTTAGTCGGCGAGGTTGGAGCCAAGACGCATGAGTTGTTCGTGACCAGTCAGGCGCAGATCAATATGACGGCACAAACGGTGGCGTCACAGCAGTCGGCTTCCGGCGTGAATCTTGATGAGGAAGCGGCCAACCTGATGCGCTATCAGCGAGCCTATCAGGCGGCAGCCAAGGCAATGGAAGTTGCCAATACCATGTTCGACGCCCTGTTGGCGTTAGGGAGATAGATATCATGCGAGTTAGTTCAAACACTCTTTTCGACAGCAACGTGGCGGCAATGAACCAGCAACAGGCGCGCCTACAGCAAACCCAGCAGCAGTTATCTACTGGCCGTAAGCTTTTGACGGCATCGGATGATCCGGTCGCGGCAGCTCGTGCGCTGGAGGTGACCCAGTCGGATGCCATGAATACGCAGTATGCGTCCAACCGCGACGCGGCAAGGCATACCCTGTCGCTGGCCGAAAGTACCCTGCAAAGCGTCACCTCTCTGTTACAGGACGTAAA
This sequence comes from Gallionella sp., assembly GCA_034371155.1. GTDB lineage: Bacteria > Pseudomonadota > Gammaproteobacteria > Burkholderiales > Gallionellaceae > Gallionella. The sequence continues at coordinate 104,445 of JAXMKV010000001.1, forward strand.
GACGGCTGCAATCAATGCCGGAAACGGCACACTCAACAGCAGCGACCGCAGTTCAATCGCAACCAACTTGAGTGGAAGATTGGAGGAGTTGATCGGGCTGGCGAACACGACCGACGGAACCGGTAATTACCTGTTTGCCGGTTTTCAGTCCAAGACGCAGCCGTTTGTGGATACCGCAGCCGGAGTCGGATATTTTGGTGACGACGGTCAGCGTAATGTGCAGGTTAGCGCCTCGCGACAAATGCCCTCCAGCAATTCCGGAGCCGATCTGTTCATGCGTATCAAAAACGGCAACGGTACCTTTGTCACTCAGGCTGCCGTGACCAATGCCGGTGGCGGTGCAATTAGCCAGGGAACCGTACTCGACGCGAACGCGTTGACAGGCAATGCCTACAGCATCACCTTTACCTCGGCGACCACTTATGACGTGACCAACAACTCGACCGTGCCTGTCAGCGTGGTTTCTGCGGGTAATGCCTATGTCAGTGGACAGGCGATCAGCTTCGGCGGAATGCAGTTCGATATTAAAGGTGCTCCGGTTAGTGGTGACAGTTTTACCGTAGTGCCCAGCGGCAACGAGAGCGTTTTCAGCACCATCTCCAACATGATAAGTTCACTGAATGCACCTATCATCGGCGCTAATCTGAGCAATGCACTGAGTCACGGCATAGGCCAAGTGGACAGGGCGCTGGATAATGTTCTGACTGCCCGTTCGTCCTTGGGGTTGCGCATGAACGAGATCGATGCCTTGCAGTCGGCGGGAGAGGATCTTGGCTTGCACTTCAAGCAAACGCTGTCACAGTTGCAGGATGTCGATTACAACCAGGCGATCAGCAATCTGGTGCGCCAGCAGACCAACTTGCAGGCGGCGCAGCAATCGTTCACCAAGGTTGTCGGGCTCTCCCTGTTTGATTACATGTGACCTGGCCGTATTACTTTGAGTGCGGTTTCCAAGCCTTCTTGGGCAAGTTTGTCAAAGATCGGGGCAAAGTAAGGCATAGATAGCGCCAAAACAAGGAACCCGATTGCCAGAGTGATAGGGAAGCCGACCGCAAAGATATTTAGCTGCGGCGCGGCGCGGGTCAGCAAGCCCAATGCGATATTGGTAATCAGCAATGCCGCCAACAGGGGAAGTGATATCTGCACGGCGTAGGCGAAGATGCTCCCCCCCCAGACCACCAGATCGCGGAACCCGCTGGTCGCCATCATGCTCCCTATCGGCAGCGTGTGAAAACTTTCGGCAAGTACAGAGAGTATCAGCAGGTGGCCGTTCATCGACAGAAATATCAGGATTGCGACCATGCCCAGCCAGCGCGCGACAATCGGCGTGTAAGCCGAATTGATCGGATCGAAAAAACTGGCGAATCCCAAACCCATTTGCAAGCCGATCAGTTCTCCCGCCATTTCCACTGCGGTGAAAATCAGTCGTATGGAAAACCCCATTGCCACTCCGATGATGATCTGTTGAATCATGATCAGCAATCCCTGCGGGGAGCTTAAAGAGACATCGGGCATAGTGCCAATGGTCGGCGCGACGATGAGCGCGATCAGCACGGATAATCCGATTTTCACGCGTGCGGAGATTTGTTTGTTGCCCAGAACGGGGGCGCTGGCGATCAGTGCGGCGATTCGGGTGAGCGGAAAGATCAGTGCGGCAAGCCAGGCATCAATCTGTGCGCTGGTGATGCTGATCATGCGGGCTACCCTATCATCCAGGGGATGTTGCCGAACAGCCGCCGGATGTAATCCACCATGGTGTTGACCATCCATGGGCCGGTAAAGATGATGACGAGAAAAATCCCGATCATCTTGGGGATGAACGACAGCGTCATCTCATTGATCTGGGTCGCCGCCTGAAAAATACTGACGGCGAGGCCGATGACCAGCGCGACGAGCAACATGGGGGCCGCAATCATCAGCGTCATTTCCACCGCCTGCTGCCCCAGCGTGACAACTGATTCGGGTGTCATGTGTAGAAGCTTTGCGCCAGCGAACCGATCAGCAGGTTCCAGCCGTCGGCCAAGACGAACAGCATGATCTTGAACGGCAAAGAAATGATGGCCGGGGACACCATCATCATACCCATGGACATCAGCACGCTGGCGACCACCATGTCGATGATGAGGAAAGGGATGAACACCACGAAGCCGATTTGGAACGCGGTCTTCAGTTCGCTGGTGACATAAGCGGGAACCAGGATGCGCATCGGCACCTGTTCGGCAGATTCCGGTTGCTCACTGTCGGAGATGCGGATGAACAGAGCAAGATCGGCTTCGCGTGTTTGGCGCAGCATGAAAGTCTTTAAAGGTAGGCTGCCCTTCTCCACTGCCTGTACGAAATCAAGCTTGTTTTCACTGTAGGGCAAATAGGCTTCGGTATATATCTTGTCCAGCACAGGGGACATAACAAAGAAGGTAAGGAACAGCGCCAAACCGATCAAGACCTGATTCGGCGGTGAGGACGGCGTGCCGAGCGCGGAGCGCAGCAGGCTTAGAACGATGATGATGCGGGTAAAGCCGGTCATCATCAGCAAGATCGCGGGCAGGAAGCTGAGCGAGGTTAGGAACAGCAGTGTTTGCAGGCTCAGGCTGTAGGTTTGGCCGCCGCCCGCTGCAGGGGTGCTGGTCAGCGCTGGCAGACCCACTTCCGCCCAAGCCGGCTGCGACAAGGCCAGAAGTGGAACCAACACAAACAGTACGGCGGCCAAACTACGGTGCATTGCGATCCTTCGTGGTGCGTGGAGGTCGTATGATAGCCGAAAGAATGTTGGCGAACTTGCGGTTGCCTACTGCTGTTTGCGTATCCGCTGCCGCAGACAATTCCTCTGCATGTTCCGGTTTGGGCAGGGTATGCAGGGTGCGCAACTGATTGGGGCCAACCCCGACCAGCAGCCAGGTGTCTTCCACTTCCACCAGCACAATACGTTCACGTTGGCCGATTGCCACGCCCCCCAGCACTTTGAGCGCGTTCCCATGGCCTTGTTGCACCATGTTCATGCGTTTGAGTACCCAGGCGACCAGCACGATAGCGGCCAGCACCAACAATAAGCTGAGAATGACCTGCACGATGCTGCCGGAACTGATGGCGGCGGGTGGCGGCGGGGTATAGGCCGGGCGAGTCCCCTCCACAGCGGCAGCCCAAGCCGGAGCTGCCAGCATGCCGACGGCAAGGAAAAGACGTGACAGGCGGAACATTATCGGTTCAGACGGCGCAGACGTTCTGATGGGGTGATGATGTCGGTGAGGCGGATGCCGAGCTTGTCGTTGACCACCACCACTTCACCCTGCGCGATGAGGAAGCCGTTGACCAGTACATCCAGCGGTTCGCCCGCCATGCCGGCCAGTTCAACCACCGAACCTTGCGCCAGTTGCAGCAGGTTCTTGATCGGCATCTTGGTGCGTCCCAGCTCTACCGTGAGGTGAACCGGGATGTCCAGGATCATGTCGAGATCGTTTTGCGAAGTCGGCGAGGCGGTTGCCCCGAATTGCTCGAACACGTGGGGTTGAGCTGGCGGCGCAGCCGGTTCCTCGGCAGCGGTCTGCTCCGCCATCGCCGCGCCCCAGTCATCTGCACTGATCGCGTCGCTCGTGTCGTCAACCATTCTTTTCTCCCTCACTTGCCGAGATCATTTTCTCGACATTTAATGCATACTGATTATTGAAAGTGCCATATTTGCACTGCAATACGGGTACGCCATCAACCGTAGCGATGATGCTGTCCTCGACATTCAGTGGAATGATGTCCCCGCCGCGCATTTTAAGCACCTGATCAAAGGTGAGTTCTGCCGATCCGAGGTTGGCAACCAATTCGATGTTGGCGGATTGCACCTGCCGCGATAGCAGCTGTGTCCAGCGCTGGTCGATGGCCATGTGTTCGCCCTGCATCTGGCTGTAAAGCAGGTCTTTGACTGGCTCCAGCATGGAATAGGGCATGCAGACATGGAATTCGCCGCCGTTGCCGCCCAGTTCGATCTCGAAAGTGGTGACGATCACCACCTCGTTGGGCGTGGCGATGTTGGCGAACTGCGGGTTCATCTCGGAACGAACGAATTCAAATTCCAGCGGGTAGACCGATTCCCAGGACTTGCCATAGGTCTCGAATACCACGTCGAGCATCTTCAGGATGATGCGCTGTTCCGTCTGGGTGAACTCGCGCCCTTCTACCCGGGTATGGTAACGACCATCCCCGCCGAACATGTTGTCCACCACCAGAAACACCAGGTTTGGATCGAAGATGAACAAGCCATTCCCGCGCAGCGGCTTGGCTTGAACCAGGTTCAGGTTGGTCGGTACGTGCAGATTTCGGATGAATTCGCCGAATTTCAACACCCGCACCGGGCCGACTGAGATCTCCGGTGTGCGGCGGATGAAATTGAACAGCCCGATACGGAACAGGCGCGCAAACCGTTCGTTGATAATCTCCATGGTGGGCATACGCCCACGCACGATGCGCTCTTGTGATGCAAGGTTGTAGGGACGGACTCCCTCCGCGTCGGCATCAGACGCACTCTTGTCGTCATCGGCCTCGCCGGAGACCCCCTTGAGCAGGGAGTCGACTTCGTCTTGAGAAAGGAATTCGCCCATTTTTCCTATTGGATGATCAAGGAAGTGAACAACACTTCTTTTATGCCGGTATCGAACGGCTTGGGTTGTTTGTTCCCGGTAGGCACAGGAGCACTTGCCGGAATTTCAGCTTCGTTGGGCAACGGCAACTCTTTGCGCAGTCCGAGTACATGTTCGACATTACCCTTAATTTCCTGCGCCAGCTTGCTTTTCCCTTCACCTGAGGAGAAGTCGGAAGGCAGCTTGCTTTGCAACACCATGTTCACCCGGTGCTGTATCTCTGGCGCGCTGTCCTTGATTTTTTGCTCCAGTTCGGGATTGGAGATTTTTAGCGAAATGGCGATTTGCAGGACGCGGTCATAGTCCTCACGCATTAGATTGGCAGTGAAAGTGCCCAGATCGACAAACTTCGGCGGGGCTCCTGCGGTTTTCTGGTCGATAGCGGCATCTTCTTCCACCTCAATTACGGCGCCATCTTCATCAAGCTGGGGTTCATGTTTGGGTGATAACAACAGAAAGCCGAGGACACCGCCCGCAATCAGAACCATCACCAGCGCGAGCACGATAAAGAGTTTCATTTTGCCCTTTTTTGCGGGTGCGGCACCTCCCCCTTCAGCGGATTCCTGATCGTCGGATTTTTCCGGCTTGGTTGTTTTTGCCATGCTAGTGCGTCCTTATGTCTGGTTGAACACGGAGAGAGAGCGGGGGATGATAACCCGACTCGTACCGGAATTTCCAACCGTATGTTGTTGTGAATACATCAGGCAAAGGTATCCACCATCCCATTGTGCCGTGATACGGTGCGGGAACCGTCCTCGGACAGTGTGCCTGCGCCTGCTTTCTCGTCAACTTCCGCTTCCCGACGATTTGAGCCGGCACCCTGGTTCAGGGTGTCGGCGGCATCGCGGTCACGGGGAGGCTGATCGCTGACCGTGGCATTACCCAACATGATTCCGTTATCGGCCAGCATTTCCCGAAGTTTAGGTATGGCGTTCTCGATAGCCTCCCGCACAGCGCCATGCGGAGAGGTGAACAGTGCAGTTGCCTGATTGTCGCTGATCTTCAACACCACATCCAGCGGGCCAAGGTTGGGGGGATTCAGGTGTAGCGATGCCGTCTGGTTTTGTTGGTTACTCATCCAGGTAATTTTCTGCGAAAAGTCGTTTGCCCAAACCGGACTGTTGCTGACTGGAGTGCTGATGGTTTGTGTTGTTTCAGCCAGCTTGTTCTGCGTGTTTGCCACCGCTGACAAGTTGGATGGCAGCGGCGGTTCGGCGGCATGGACATCAGCCAGCTGAAGTGCGGTTGTTTGCTGGGCAGCCATGTGGTCGGAAAACTTCTGTGTGGAAATATCCGACGCTTTAAAGGAGGAAGCATCCGCTGGAATAGCGGCGGCTTTTAATTGGGAGTTAAGCACAGATGTGTCCGCTGCCGCCAATTGTGATGCAGCCATGCGAGCTGACGCAGCCGCGTTCCCGGTGTCAGATGTGCTGATTGACAAGTCTTGATTCGAAGCGGGGGCGCTGCCGGAGGCGGTTAGCTCGGCTTTGGCTGTGCGCTGCTCCTGTGGAACCTGAAGCATTATCGCTGTGACAGTTGCAGCGGGGCCGGTTACTGCCGACTCCAATCGAACTTCCTGATCGACCGTCATAGTGGCACTTGGGTCGGTGATTTCGGCAACCGGTTCAGTGGATAGATCCATCTCGCTGATTTGTTTCGCCAGCAGAATGGCAAAAGGCTCCCTGCCGGGAGTTCCCGCCGTGCGAGCATCGTTTTCCGTACCGTTGCGTGGCGCGGCTCCCTGCTTGGGCGACACGGCATTTGCAGGCATCGCATTGGCGCTTTTGCCGGAAGGTGACAGGCTGGAGGCGGGGATGGGCAGGCTGTTCATAATGTTCTCCCTCGGTTACTGGTTCTGTTTGTCGAGCATCTTGCGTGCGCTGGCTCTGCCGGTATGTTCGTCTTGCGCGCGCTGTTCGGATTTTTCGGCGACCTTTTGCTGCGTGACGATATGGCGCTGTTTGAGCGTGTCATAAGATTTTAGTTTGCGCTGAGTCGAGTCGAACTCGGTGCGGCCGCGCTGGGTTGACGCTTGGCTTTGCGTGAGTGCCCGACGCTGTTGTTCGATGGCCGCATCGATCTTGTAAATGAATTGCTGGAAATTGCGCAACCCGGCCGGATCCATGCCGTTTTGGGAAGCTACTTGCAAGCGGCTCTGATAGTCCTTGCGATATTCCATCAGCATGTCGAGCTTCTCTTGCACGCTTTTTTCGAGCCTGTTCAACTCGCCCAACTTGCGGATGGCGGTATCGGTCTGGTGTTGGGCCAGATTCATCAGCGTCTGCAAAGAGAAGTTTTTGCTCATGTCGGCATCACTCAAGATTTACCGGCGAACAGCGCGCGCAGTTGCGCAACGCTGTCCGGGTAAGTTTCACGCTCGAGCATACCCTGTTTGAGGAATAACTCCATGCGCGGATAGAGCATGATCGCCTCGTCCAGCAAAGGATCACTGCCGTTCACATAAGCGCCGACACTGATCAGGTCACGGTTACGCTGGTAATGGGCATAGAGATGCTTGAAACGCTGCACCAGTCCCGCGTGCTCCTGGGTGACCAGATGCGACATGACACGGCTGATCGAAGCCTCGATATCTATCGCCGGATAATGCCCCTGCTCGACCAGTCGGCGCGACAGCACGACGTGGCCGTCAAGGATGGCTCGGGCGCTGTCGGCGATGGGATCCTGCTGGTCGTCGCCCTCGGTCAGCACCGTATAGAACGCAGTGATTGAGCCGCTGCCGACCAGCCCTGTGCCGGCGCGCTCCACCAGTTGCGGCAACTTGGCAAAGACAGAAGGCGGGTAGCCCTTGGTGGCCGGCGGTTCGCCCACAGCCAGCGCGATCTCGCGCTGAGCCATGGCGAAACGGGTGAGCGAATCCATGATGAGCAGCACATTTTTGCCCTGGTCGCGGAAATATTCGGCAATGGTGGTGGCATAGGCGGCACCCTGCAGACGCATCAGCGGCGAAGTATCCGCCGGTGTGGCCACTACCACCGAGTGCGCCATGCCCTCCTTGCCCAGAATGTCGTTGATGAACTCTTTAACCTCGCGGCCGCGTTCGCCGATCAGCCCGACCACGGTGATGTCCGCATTGGTATAGCGCGCCATCATGCCGAGCAACACACTTTTGCCCACGCCGCTGCCGGCAAACAACCCCATGCGCTGCCCGCGTCCCACGGTCAGCATGCTGTTGATAGCGCGCACGCCGACATCCAGTGTGGTGTTGATCGGGGCGCGCTCCAGCGGGTTGAAGGGGCGGCTTTGCAGCGGGGCGGACTCGGTATTGCGCAGCGGGCCCAAGGCATCAAGCGGCTTACCCGCGCCGTCGAGCACCCGTCCCAGCAGCATGTTGCCGACCGGCAGATGTTTGGCCAGATTGTTGCCGAGCGGTTTCGCCAGACCGCGTTTGCTGCCAAACACGATTTTATGCGCTTGCTCGATCGGGGTCACGCGCGCGCCGGGCAATAAGCCGTAGACATCGTTTTCCGGCATCAGGAACAGCTTTTCTCCGGCAAAGCCGACCACCTCGGCTTCGACCACGTTGTTCGGCAGATGTATGGCGCAGGTGCTACCGATAGGCATCTGCAAACCGACCGCTTCCATCACCAAACCTGTCACCTTGGTCAGATGGCCGCTGATGGGCATGACGTTGCAGTCCGCCACATAGTCGCGGTTCTCGCCGATAAACTCCTGCCATTTGGCGCTGTGCGCTGTGCTCATGCCTGCCATGGCGTATCCCGTCCGATCGATTCAACGACGTGTTTCCAGCGCGCTTCCACCGTGGCATCGACTTGGCTGTGCTCGGTTTCCACGCGGCATCCGCCGCGCTGTATCTTGGCGTCCGCGAATATCTTCCAGCCCGCATGGGACAGTTGTTCGCCCATTTGAGTGCGCACCAGTTCGGCGTCATCAGGGTGGAGCAGCAGATGCGCATTCTGGTTGAACAGCGGCAGATTGGCGATGGCATCATTGATCACGCTGAGAATGACCTCAGGCTTGGCCTGCACAATCTCGCGCACCATTTTGTTGGCGATTTCCAGCGACAGATCAAGCAGCGATTGGGCGATCTTCTCATCCACCTGGTTGATCGAATTTTGCAAATTCTGCATCACCGCCTGAATGCGCAACGTCTCTTGGCGCGCCGCCTTGGTGCCTTCGGCGTATCCCGCCTTGTAGCCGTCGCTTTGTGCTTGCTGCCGCAGTCCTTCAAGTTCTGCGGCAGCGGTCTCGGCGGCGGAGGCCGCCAGCGCCGCTTTTCTGGAAATGGTCGGATTGGCGGGAGCATTTTGATCGAACGAAGCCAGCTCCCAGCGTTCGAAGGCGGTGAGATGCTCCTTGGGGATGATCACGCTAGACATAAGCGTCCTCCTCGCCCTTGCCGGTCAATGCAATCTGACCTTCGTCGGCCAGACGGCGCACGATCTTGAGGATCTCCTTCTGGTTCGCCTCGACTTCGCTGAGCTTGACCGGGCCCTTGGCCTCCAGATCCTCGCGCATCATTTCCGAGGCGCGGGACGACATGTTCTTGAAAATCTTTTCGCGCAACTCCTCGCTCGCCCCCTTCAGCGCGATGATCAGCGACTCGGACTGCACTTCGCGCAGTACCAGCTGGATGCCTCGGTCATCAACGTCAAGCATGTTCTCGAAGACGAACATCTTGTCCTCGATCTTCTGCGCCAAATCGGGGTCGAGGCCGCGCACGTTGTCCATGATCTGCGCTTCCAGTGCGGTACCCATGTAATTCAGGATTTCCGCGGCAGCCGTGACGCCGCCCTGCAAAGTCTTTTTACCGGTGCCTCCGCCCGACATGAGTCTGGACAACACGTCGTTCAGTTCGCGCAAGGCGACGGGCTGCACGCCGTCCAGCGTGGAGATGCGCAACATCACATCGTTGCGGGTGCGCTCGGTGAGCATCTTGAGGATATCCGCTGCCTGATCCGGTTCCAGATGTACCAGTATGGTGGCGATGATCTGCGGGTGCTCGTTGCTGATCATTTCTGCCACGGCACCCGGATCCATCCATTTCAAGCTTTCGATGCCGCTGGTGTCGCTATTGTGCATGATGCGATCAAGCAGGCCGGCGGCCTTGTCGTCGCCCAGCGCCTTGGTCAGCATGCTGCGGATGTAATCGTTCGAGTCCATGCCGATGGTGGTTTTGCTGGAGGCGCTTTCGAGAAAGTCGGTAAACACCTCGGAGATGCGCTCGCGACTGAGATTCTTGATCGTCATCATCGCTTGACTGATCTTATGCACCTCCTTGGGCTCCAGATATTTCAGCACCTCGGCCGCCTCGCTTTCGCCGAGCGTCATCAGGAAGATCGCGCTTTTTTCCACGCCATCAGCCATTTTCGTTCACCCACTCCTTGACCACGCTGGCAACGATCTTGGGTTCCTGTTGCGCGATCTGTCTTGCTGTTTGCAAGTTGTGCTCGTATGAGGGCGCTGCTGGAGCGTAAGCCTCCTCTTCCTGCTCGTCAGCGCCTGCCTGCGCCTGAAAGCCGCCTGTACCGTTCGCCATGTCGAACAAGGTGGTAAAAGCCGGCTTGATGACGCGGAACACCACAAAAAACACGACGGCGGCGATGAGTCCGTACTTGAGCAAGTCTTTCATCAATTCGATGAAGCTGGCCTGCTGCCATATAGGCATCTCTTCCACATTCTCCCGCACCTCGTTGAAGGCGGTCACTTGCACGTTCAGGCTGTCGCCGCGATTCTGGTCGAAACCGACGGCATCGCGTATCAGATTGTCGATCTGTTGCCTTTCGGTATCGGTCAGCGGCTTGGCGGCGGTTTTGCCCTTGGCATCGGTGACTTGGCGGTTGCCGTTCACCACAACCGCGACCGACAGGCGTTTGATCGAGCCGACCGGCAAGATGGTGTGGCGTATGGTTCGATCCACTTCATAGTTGATGGTGGAGTCTTTCTGGCTGCTGGAAACACCGGCGTTGCCTTCGCCACCGATGGTGGTTGGCGTGCCATCCGCCGCCACGATAGGTGCGGTGGCCGGCACCGGCGGCTGATTGGTGAGCGCCCCCGGGATGCCGGTGGCGTTGAGGCCCGAGCCGTTCAGCGCTTCGGAGCTCTGCTGGCTGCGGATCGCGGTCTCGGCGGGGGTCGGATTTGGCTTGAATATCTCAGCGGTCTGTTCGGTGCGCGAGAAATCAATATCGGCGGTGACCTGTGCGCGCACGTTATTCGCGCCGAGAAACGGCACCAGCAGACTTTCGATACGCTTGATGTAATTCTGCTCGATCTGCTGGACATACTTGAGCTGGTTGGCATCCAACCCTTCGCCCGGAGCCATGTTCTGGTTGGCGCTGAGCAGGCTGCCATTTTGATCCACCACAGTTACATCCTTGGCCGACATTTCCGGCACGCTGCTGGAGATCAGATGGATAATGGCGCTGACCTGGGACGAATCGAGCAGACGACCGTTTTGCAGCGACAGCACCACCGATGCGCTGGGCTTCTGCCGCTCCTTAACGAACACGCTGGGTTTGGGAATCGCCAGATGAACACGGGCGGCGGCTACCGAGCCGATGCTCTGCACCGAGCGAGCCAGCTCACCCTCCAGCGCGCGCTGATAGTTCACCTGCTCGGCGAACTGGGTGATGCCGAAACGCTGATTCTCCATCAGCTCGAAGCCGACATTGCCCCCTTTGGGCAAACCTTGCGAGGCCAGCTTGAGACGTGCCTCATGCACCGAGCCGGATGGCACCAGCAGCGCGCCGCCACCTTCCGCAAACTTGTAGGGGATATTCAACTGCGTGAGCGATTCGATGATTGCGCCGCCGTCGCGGTCGGACAGATTGCTGTACAGCACGCGGTAGTCCGGCGTTTGTCCCCACATCCATGCGCCGGCGATCAGCGCGAACAAAGCCGCGACACCTATCCCCATGCTCAACTTCTGCTGGAGATTCAGGCTGCCTGCTTGATGGGTCACATTGTTGTTCTGTTCAGCCATAGCGAGTTACAAACATAAACCAAGCCCATTGGGCACCAATCCCATTATCGACGACGAAGCACCTATTGAACTAGTGAATAACGGGATAATCCCTGCCTTATTCGGTGGTCAAGTTGGCATTCTTCGGGGTATTGTGTGATACCTGAAAAAGGAGATTGGGATATGGATACCTCGGGAATAGATAATTTGCTCGCGCAAATGCGCTCGGTTGCGGCCGCAGCGGGAATGCGCCCGCCGACCGAAGCCGCCCAACCCGGCAAGGTCGATTTTGCCGATGTCCTCAAATCCTCGCTGGAAGGCGTTTCACGCGCGCAGGAGCAATCGCAGGCTATGCAAAGGGCTTTTGTGATGGGCGATGACCGTGTCAGCCTGAGCGACACCATGATCGCCATGCAAAAATCCAGCGTCAACTTCCAGACCGCCATCCAAGTGCGCAACAAAGTTGTGCAAGCGTATAACGACATCATGAACATGCAGGTGTAAGCGGCACGTTTTTAGTCCGGTACAAAGACTTGTGGGAGCGCGGTTTTACCGCGCGATAGCGCACCGAAAAACCATCGCGCGGTGAAACCGCGTTCCCACACAACCCCAGCTCACAAATCCGAGCCGCAGGCAGTGGTTTTAAAACGGAATGTCGTCGTCGAAACTATCGAAATTGCTCTTGGCCGCAGGGGCTGCTGGCTTGCGTGCCGAACTTGCTTCCGGCGCGGCAGAGGGGCGATTCTCCACTACTTCAAAGCTGCCGCCACCGGTGGATTTGCCGCCCAGCATCTGCATCTCGTTGACGATAATCTCGGTGGTGTAACGGTCTTTGCCGGTTTCCTTGTCTTGCCATTTGCGTGTCTGGATCTTGCCCTCGACGTAGATCTGCGAGCCTTTTTTCAAGTACTCGCCGGCGACTTCGGCCAGGCGGCGGTAGAACACCAGATTGTGCCACTCGGTCTTTTCCTGCTTCTCGCCACTCTTGTCCTTCCAGTTCTCGGAGGTCGCCAGCGTGACATTGGTCACTGCTTCACCGCTGGTCATGTAACGCGTCTCCGGGTCTTTGCCCAGACGTCCCACCAGAATCACCTTGTTTACCGACATATCAAGCTCCCTTTATCAATTGTTCTACCGCGGCTTCGTCAAATCCCTGCATGTCCACTTTGAGGCAGGCCATGCCTTCGCTCGCCACCACCATCGCCTCGCGCACGCCGGAAACCAGCAACAGGCTGCGGCGCAATTCTACCGCAGCCGCATCGCTCAGTTCGGACAAATGGTATAGCCTCGTGCGCACCGCCGCCGGAGGCCGCATGCCCGAGGCGGCGACCAGCCACAGCGCCAGCAGCGCGATGCTGAACCAGAACACCGCGTTGCCGCCGACGAACTGCATCAGCGCCCCGCCCGCCGCCGCACCGAAGAACGCGCCGAAGAACTGCACGCTGCTGTACACGCCCATCGCCGTGCCCTTCGCGGCCAGCGGCGCGATCTTACTAATCATCGAAGGCAGCGTCGCCTCCAGCACATTGAACGCGGTGAAGAACAGCAAGAGTGCTATCGCCACGCCCCACAGGCTGTGCTGCGCGAACATCAGCAACGCCTGCGCCGCCAGAGCCAGCGCCACTGCCGCCATGAACACCTGCTTCATCTTCGCCTTCTTCTCGGCGATCACGATAGGTGGAACCATCAATGCGAACGCGATCAGCATCACCGGCAGATAAACTTGCCAGTGGTCGGCGACGACTAGGCCATTCGATTGCAGAATGAACGGCACCTGCATGAACACCGACATCAGGATCGCGTGCAGCGCAAAGATGCCGAAGTCCAAGCGCAGCAAATCGGGGTTGCGCAGCACCTCGCGAAAATGTCCGTGGCCGGCCTCGGTGTCGCTATGAAAACGGGTGATTGCAGGATCGGGAATCGCGAACTTCACCACCGCCATCGCGGCCAATGCCAGCACGCCAGTCAGCGCGAACAGCCCCGGCACGCCGATCACGCCGTGCAACAGCGGCGACAGCACCAGCGACAGCGAGAACGTCACGCCGATGGTCATGCCTATCGTTGCCATCGCCTTGGTGCGTACTTCCTCGCGCGTCAGGTCCGCCGTCAGCGCCATCACCGCCGCGTTCAGCGCGCCCGCGCCCTGCACCACGCGCCCGATGATCACCCAGTAGATATTGTCGGCAAACGCCGCGATGAAGCTGCCCAGCGCGAACAGCACCAGGCTGACATAGATCACCGGCTTGCGCCCATAGCGATCCGACATCCAGCCCGCCGGAATCTGCAAGATCGCCTGCGTCAGCCCGTAAGCGCCCAGCGCCACGCCCATCAGCAAATGGCTCTCGCCGCCCGGCAGATGCTCCGCATACAGCGCGAACACCGGCAGGATGATGAACAGGCCCAGCATACGCAGGCCGTAAATACCTGCCAAGCTTATGCTGGCGCGGCGCTCAAGCGGGGTCATGGATACGGGAACAGCAGACATATATTAAGGAGGGCGGAGGATTTTTCGAAGGCGCGTATCTTAACAGACTGGGTCACGATGAACTGTTCATCGTAGCCACAAACAGCATTACAAAACACGGAAGCTTATTGAACAGTTACGATTTGGCTAGGGCAACCGGAGGCATTTTCCTGATTCAGTGAGGTAAACCCCCGGCTATGCCGGGGGACTCACCAAGGTTTGACCTTTGCGGCGATCATGCAGAATGGAGAGAGTCGCGGATGTTCCCCACTTTGAAAAAGGGGGCTAGGGGGGATTTGCGAAAGATGGGTAACTATAAGTTTTCAAATCCCCCTCGCTCCCCCTTTATTAAAGGGGGAAGTAGTGAGTGCAGCCGGGGGCGGCTATCAGCGCGATGGTTTCCGTCGCGCTCCAATCGCTCGGCAGAGCCGAGCTCCCACACAAAACCAACTCAGCCTGTGGGAGCGCGGTTTCACCGCGCGATAGCTTTCTGTGGAGGAGCTATCGCCCGGTAAACCGGCCTCCCACGAAAACCAGCCAAGCCCAATCGCTCGGCAGAGCCGAGCTCCCACAAAAAACCAACTCATCCTGTGGGAGCGCGGTTATACCGCGCGATGGGTTTCTGTGGAGGAGCTATCGCCCGGCAAACCGGCCTCCTACGAAAATCCCCTCCGCTAATTCAACTTATTCTTTTCAAGATCGGTCATCAGCACAACCTCGTCACGCGCCAGTTCCTGTTCCGGGGTGACAGGCTGAAAGTCGCGCAGTATCGACCGTATCTTTTCTTGCTCGGCGGCGTTCAGTCCGCTCAGTACATGGGCTTGCGCGTGTTTGGCGGTCAGCAGCAGTAGGTGGGCCAGCTCAATCGCCAGCACGGTCGGCAGGGTCAGATATTGTTCGGCGCGGCGCAGCTCTGGAGCCTCGGCGGTCTTGTGCTCGATCACATTATGAAAAAGTATCTTGGCAAAAGACGTGCCGAAGGATAGCTGGGTGAACCCTTCGACAAAGTGTGTCGGGGCAGTCAATCGGCCCTTCAGGATGAAAGTTGCGTTTTCCAGCGTGTCGAAGTCGTTCTGTGTGGTGGTCAAGATAGGCTCTCCAATAAGTTCAGGTGTGTATCGCGCCGAGCATTATCCGCCGGAAAGACATACGTTGCCGAGTCCATTTGGCAACGCTGCAAGGCCTAATTTGATTCCGGTCGAGTCGCGCATAGACCTGTTGCAATTCCATGTGTGACAATATGCCCTGATATTCAGAGTAGTGATACCCGCTTTATCCCGGATTCTCAATGAGAACATGATGCTATGACAAGCAAGCTTGGCCGAAATGACAGTTGTCCCTGCGGCAGCGGAAAAAAATTCAAGAAATGCTGTGCGGAAAAGGGGCAGACAGCTGCCCAATCCTCCTTTACCAGAGCATCCATCCCAGGTGCCTTGCAAGCCGCGTTGCAACACCACAATGCCGGGCGGCTGGTTGAAGCAGAAGCGCTTTACCGGCAAATTCTCAGCGTCCAACCCAACCATGCCGATGCGCTTCATTTGTCCGGTTTGATCATCAATCAGAGAGGCGAAAAGGAGGTTGCTGAACAACATATCAAGAAAGCAATCCAGTCGAGTCCGAAGCAGTACAGCTTTCATAATAGCTTGGGCATTGTGCTTAGCGGCCAAGGTAAAGTGGCTGAAGCTATCGCGGCCATCAAAAAATCATTGGCGCTTAACCCGGATTTTGTTGACGGACATCGGAACTTGGGTAAATTGCACTTTCAACTTGGTGATCAAGTTGAGGCCGGCAACTGTTTCAAAAGGGCGTTGGGGTTGGATTCTTCTTTTGCCGAAACTCACAACGACCTTGCGAATGTCTATGTCGCACAAGGCCGTTTTGACGAAGCTATCGCTTGCTTTCAGCAGGCTATCGAGCTCCGACCAGAGTATGCCGAGGCATATAACAACATCGGCCTCGTATTGAATCGTCAAGGTAAGAAGCTCGATGCGATCGCAGCCTTCCAGAAAGCCATCGCGCTCAAGCCGAACTTCGCGGAACCCTACAACAACCTGGGGAACGTGCTGAAAATATCCGGTCGGCTGAATGATGCCGTGTATTGCCTGGAGCAGGCGGTCACGATCAAGCCGGACTACGCTGTCGCCTATTCAAACCTGGGCAGCGCGCTGCAGGATCAGGGACGGCTCGGTCTTGCCGCACTCAATTTTCAGAAGGCCTTGGCGGTTCAGCCGACCTTGCATCAAGCCCTGAGCAACTGGTGTTTTGTCACCAGCTACGCATCCAGTATTACCCCCGCCGAGGCGCGAGCCGCAGCGGCGCGGTACGGGGATATGGTCAAATGCAAGGCAGGGCAACCCTACCAAAGCTGGCAATGTGCCCGTCAGCCGCAACGATTGCGCGTCGGTCTGGTATCGGGTGATCTGCGTTCGCATCCTGTGGGGTATTTTCTGAAAGGGTTGCTTGAACACGCCGACTCAAACAGGATCGAATTTGTAGCCTATCCTTCCCATACCGCAACCGATGAGTTCAGTGAACGCCTGAACGCCCGTATGGCCGGCTGGACACCGATCTATGGAAAAAGCGACCCGCAGGCGGCCCGGCAGATATGGGATGACGGCATTCATGTGCTGATCGATCTGTCCGGCTATACCGACCACACGCGCCTGCCTATGTTTTGTCTCAAACCCGCTCCCGTGCAGGCCACCTGGCTGGGCTACTTCGGCACCACCGGTGTGGCCGAGATCGATTACCTGATAGGCGATCCCTATGTCACCCCGCCCGAGGAAGAAGATCATTTCGTTGAAAAAATCTGGCGACTGCCGGAGACCTATCTCTGCTTTTCTCCGCCGGACGTGGAAATCAAATGCAACTCATTGCCCGCCCTGGAGAATGGATATATCACCTTTGGCAGTTTCAATCATCTGACCAAGATGAACGATGCGGTCGTCGCCTTGTGGGCGCAAGTGCTGGCGGCGGTGCCCAACGCCCGTTTGTTTTTGAAGACAAAAGGATTGTTTGACGAAACATTGCGCGACGTTACGCTCTCCCGTTTTGCCAGTCACGGTATAGATGGCGAGCGACTGATCCTGGAAGCGAATTCACCCCGTGCCGAACTGCTGGCCGCTTACCATCGTGTGGATATTGCGCTCGATCCTTTTCCTTACCCCGGAGGGACCACCAGTGCCGAGGCGCTGTGGATGGGCGTGCCGGTGCTGACCAAGCGCGGAGACCGTTTTCTCTCGCATGTCGGCGAGACGATTGCACACAATGCCGGTCTTTCCAGCTGGATCGCCGAAGACGAGCAAGACTACCTTGCCAAGGCCGTTGCCTTTGCGGCAGACTTGAACCGCCTGGCCGAACTGCGCGGCAATCTCAGGACGCAAGTATTGGTCTCGCCGCTGTACGATGCCGCCCGTTTCGCGCGCCACTTTGAAAACGCCATGTG
>JAXMKV010000002.1:0-28293 GCA_034371155.1 Gallionella sp.
CGTACCGGACATAAAAAAATACCGCGAATAGAATGACTTCTTTTGGAAATTGGGCGCCTTTAAAACTGATCATCTTGGTTATTCTATTTTGCTGAAATTGGCGGATTCTAACGCAGACGGGTAAACTTTGCGACAAAACCAAAAGGAGAGCCATTTGCGCTGTGAAATATAGCGTTGATTTGTAAGATAATTTATTTTTCGCAAATTATACTTTTATTCTAAGTTATTGTAAATATTACATTTAATTATTGTGTGGAAATTTACCAAAATGCAAAGTTTATCAAAAACAACCCTCTCAAACCCTGATTCTACCGTTAGAATTTGGGGTAAGATATTTTTACATAGCGCTACAGGTTACGAATATCAAGGCTTATAGAGCAGCGCAAATGGCTCAAGGAGAGTTACGGACCGACGGTTTGAAACTACTCGGTAAAAACTAAATCTGTGACTTCTTCGATTATTATCGGTAGTAGTGCAGTCGTCTTCTGAAAATACACTAGCGATTGACCAAAAGCCTTCAAAAATAATAATAAGGCGTCAATACATGAGCAAAAGGCTTAAATATCAAAATAATGATGCCAGTCAAATACGTCAAATATCAAATACTCTCGAATGGTTCGCAAGATGCGTTGCATTTTGATGACGGTATTCTCCATCAAGATAAAGTCCTGCAAGATTCAAGGAATTTGGATAGTGATAACAATGCAAAAAATTGACCTCGAGAGAATTTCCAGTAATACCAAAGGCATGCCCGATTGCTGGTACATTGATGTCAACGGTGAGTCTTCTCCTCAGGTATTTCAAAAGCACTTCGGTCTTCCCAGAAGTCAACGTAATGATAAGAAGAACATAGATAATACAGTCTTACGTCAAAAGCGTTTACTGCACTTTATTGTGTGCTTGTTGCACTACCGCAATATGGGGATGCCGATTATGCTCACAGGTGACAAGTTCATTAGCCCCGAGGCACATGCAATGACCCGTTATGACGAAGGTTGGCATTTACGCAATGAAGAGGATCTTATTGAAGTAGGCAAACTGGATGAGGACGACCTGAATACCAAGCTAAACGACCTGCTCGCGCAAAAGTGCGACAAGATGTTCCCTAGAGTCCAGGTCAAGATCCAGAAGCTGGCGAACCGGGCTAACACGACTGTCGATCGAGCGTTCG
This sequence comes from Gallionella sp., assembly GCA_034371155.1. Classification (GTDB taxonomy): domain Bacteria; phylum Pseudomonadota; class Gammaproteobacteria; order Burkholderiales; family Gallionellaceae; genus Gallionella. Next base: position 1,172 of record JAXMKV010000002.1, read on the forward strand.
AAGTTATGTGCAAGTGCGCCATCGAAACCTGGCTTCACGCACGAAATGATCTTGCAAACTGGGACAATCTCAATGATAAACAGAAGGAATTTCTTGCTGAAGTTATCTTCTGCGGCTTCACTTTCTTCGGGAAATCGGCTCTGGAGGATGTAGCAGCCATTGAGCCTAGCGTTTTTGCTTACTACCGAACCTTCCTGGGCTTCCCCTCGGTAGCGGTGAGTGTCGCTACATTGGAGTCGGTTGCTCAGGAAGTTCCTTTCAAACCTACGGATGAGTTGCCGCACCGAGTGCCCAAGGACGAGTCTAGAACCTCACCTATTATTGAAGATGACACAGATAACAAAGAAGATCTTGCATCGAGGGTGGAACTCGTCAAGATCGTTGGCAAACCGGATGCTGTTTCTGCCCGAACGGCCCTCACATCCGATTTACCAAGACAGGTTACGTTATTATCGGAGGGGGCACTAGTACCTGATTCATTACAGCAACTCTACAGATTGATTGGTTCTCTAAGCCAGGAGGCTCTGAATGACAAAAATATTGGTCCGAAGCAGGCTCAACAGATCCAGGAGCTCCTGGATCTGCATCTCCAGCGATTAACAGAACTCTATGATCTTCTCGTACCCGAGGAGGTATTCGCTCTGATCAATCGCTATTGCGATTCCGTACTCAGCATGATCAAAGCCTTGGATTTTGAAAATAGCGACCAGCGCGATTTGGTACCCGTGTTGCGCGCGGCTTGGAAAATCAATGTGGTTGCAGCTCTGGAGGATGGTCGCCCCCGCGCCTGGTTCGAGGTAAACCTAAGAGAGCGTCAGCAACTACCGGAGTTTCTGGAGCAATTCGAGTTAAAACAATCGCTAATTACTGCAGCTATAAAGGAGATCGAAAATATTAGGGTTCAGCTGACTCAGGCTAAGTTCACTGCTCGGGCGCCTCTCAAGGCCAAGGAAACCCATAAGAAAAACGAAATCAGCAGCGCTCAACAGGAGCTCGAGACAATCCGTGTGGAGGCGGCACACTACTTGGTTCCAGAAGGCACGACCCTAGATGACCTTATGGAAGATGAGTCTTTGCTGAGAGAAGTAGACATTGAGGTCGAGGGTTTTAGCCCTCAAGCTTTTCAGAACTTACGTGCCGTCCTGTTTACATTTGATGAATCCTTAGAATCAATTCCGCAAGCAGCACGTCCAGCAACATACACTGACCCTATTGACCCAGCTCCAGATCTCTCAGTTATTGAAACTGACCAAGAGGAAGAAACTGTCGTTTCGCGTGAGGCGACAGATGTTGATATTGCTTGTATAAAACAAGAGCCTTTGCAGGTATTTGAAGACAGAGAGCCAACAGGCTCAGAAGTATCCCTACGGAGTGCACCTGTAGTAGTGGATATTGTCTCTACGGTTCCAACCATAGAGATATATACACAACGGCCAATCCAAGTCGTCGAACCCGAGAGCCAGACTGAAGAATCTCTAGAAGCTCCTAATTATTGCGTAGATGAAGCTTTACACCACATGCACTGGGCTGAGTCAAAAGAGGAAGCTCAAAGCGCGTTTCGGATTGCCTACGACCATTACTCCCAGGTACCGAGTTATATTGCAGAGGCCGTGGCAATGCATTGGATCGAGGCAGGCCACATTAACGTAGCTTATCAAATACTGCACGACGCGAACGAGTCGACCCTACTCTCGGATCGCGTTCTGGATGCGTCGCTGCTACGTTCGGCCTTCTATGGAATGAACCTGTGGCCCAAGGATCGAGATGCACTGAGTTTTACCCAGCGCGATCTGAACCTGCTCAACCATAAGGACCTAGAAGACCAGCTAGGGCGTAAGCCTACGGGCAAGCTCGTGCCTTACTTGCTGGTGTGCGCCACCTTTCAGCCAGCGCTGTTTACAGGGGGGGAGACTCAAGCTCCGATTTTACTCAAGCTTGCGGCCGACCACTTTGAAGATCACCTGAGTCGTCTTATTATGCACACAGCAGAGTTCACATTGAAGGGTGGGCGGCTCGATCTAGACATTCTCCGTAATGAACAGGCACAGGAGGTCCACCTGGCGGCTGCTAAGCTCCAGGATCAGGTCAATACCTGGGTCGAGCTAAACCAGCAGCGCACAAACCGTTGGCATGTTTTGCGCTTGGCTTTGCGAAACTGCATAAAGCATCCGATTATTGCCGAGGCTATTGCCTCCATCAAGGCTGGAGAGAAGGGTGACGCTGCCGCAGTGCGGCGCTTCCGCGACACGTACTCTGTGCATGCTGAGTCACGCCGCCTGCTCGACGAACTGGTGCTGGAGATCCGCGCCGATGATGTCGTCGACCATATCGATAGTCAGGCCTACACCATCTTCTGTCAGCAGATGGACGGCCTGGTTTCGATCGCCCAGGCTTGGCTATTAGAGGTGATACCTGCCGACATGCGACCCAAGGATGTACAGGATTTCCTACAGAAGTTTCACACACTACTGAAGCGTTCCATCCATAACCTAGAAAGTCACCCGAAACACACTGATCTAGAGCATCGCGCTGGCAGTGCTATCCTTCTCAAACTACTATTCAAACTGCAGGCCAAAATTAACACTGTTTCCCACAACACATGTCGCTTTGACCAGACAGATGCGACCTTCCACTTGCCAGTGATCCTAGCGCGTCTGGATGTGGGCGATGTGGGCGTCGACCTGCGCCTAGAATGGTTCGCCATGCGACTTACTACACCCAACTGGCTGTCCGACATGCTAGATTTGGCTCGTCGCAACCAAGCCCATTGGGTGCGCTTTCTTCTCCTGCGACAGCTTGAGGAAATCAGTGGTGCCCCACGCGACACCGAAATCGACAGCGTCATCAACGATATTGCTGGTGTGCGCGCCGAATTCAAAAAAGCTATCGAGCAGTTTCGTAACCTTTCGTTGCAAGCGATGTCGGTTGACATCATCAGCGAAGGCGACCATCTCGCCAACATTGACCAAGTAAACGAGTGGCTTGAAAAACTTTCCGAACGTAAACCCTACGTTGATGTTTCCGACATCGACGACGAAGTTCAGCTTCGCGTTCGATCCATGGAAAAACTGTTAATCTACAGTGCCGCACAACTCGAAGATGAGCTCAGTCGGGAGCTACTAAACAATCCGCACGAAGGTCGGTCCCACCGCAGTACCAGAAGGCTGGGACGTACGTGCCCGTCAATCTCTGGAGAAGCGCAATCTTTCGTTGGTGCGTGAGCTAATCAATCAGTTAAAGGAACACAGCGAGCGTAACGCCCGTCTAGTGGAGACTTCGTCGCTCGAAAACACCGAGCTTTCGGACTTTCTGAATGCTGAAAACAGTCTCTACACCCTGTTGAAGGAACACCCTAACCCCCGCGAAGCAGGGGAACGGGTCATTCAAGAGCAGCCCAGTGGGCTGGACTATGCGGAGCATAAAGCGGAATTCAAGAGCACTATCGCGGCCTTGCTCGCATGGCGTATCAAAGGCAAGAACAAGAAAGCCTCGCTGGAGAAGTCCATATATGAAGGTATTGTGTCGGTGCTACAGTTCTTAGGCATTGATGTAGTCCAAAAGATCGGCAAGCCCGATGTACTTAGCAACTGTGAGTACACCCCTACGGGTGACTTCCGGCGTCTTAAAGTGCGCATCACGCGTCCCTCCTTGCCCAAGGGCTTTCCATTGTTCGAAGGGGATGTGGGGTCGTTACAGCCTCTGAATATAATCTTCGTGCAAGGGGATTGGAACCAAGCGGGCCTCATCGACCTGATTGAGCGACACGGCCAGCCAGACCGCGCGATTCTTATGGTAGGGCAACCCCTGAGTCTCGAACAGCGTAAAGCCTTCGCGGCCTCCTGCCGAGAGCGCAAGTGCACCATTTTCTTGCTCGACCCCGTTACCCTGTCGTACGTGGCTACCGCTCGCCACCAGCAGATGATGCTTGAGGCTTTCCTACGGGTCAGCGCTACCTGGACTTTCTACAACCCTTACACGAAAGGCGATGCTCGTCTTCCGGCTCCGCCCGAGATGCGGTTTGGCCGAGAGAGTGATATCGCATCACTCGTCGAACCACGCGGCGCCGCCCTAGTCTACGGTGGCCGTCAGTTGGGTAAGACAACGCTGCTAAATGCTGCGGTTCAGGAGTTCAAAAAGCGCGATCCGCTCAACAACCACGCCTATTACATACCCATGGATGGCATCTTCCAACATGTAGTTGAGCGTCGAATCAACGTCAAGAATCGTCTTTTCGAACAACTCGTAGTCAAGCTAGTTGATGACAATATTCTGGACAACAGCAGCAGCAACTCCAAAATAGATCCAGAAAACCGGTTGCGTTCGGAGTTTTTGCGTCCAGGTAGCACACGAGTCCTCTTTTGCCTTGATGAAATCGACTCCGTCCTCAACAAGGACGCTGGAACCAACTTCGAGTTGGTGCGTTCACTCAAGGCTTTGGTCAACGATCCTCATCATCGCTTCCGTGTTGTTTTCGCTGGTCTCAACAACGTCAATCGCTTCCGCACTTATCCCAATGTTCCCCTAGAGCAGTTGGGCAGTCCATTGGAAGTGGGTATCCTCTCATCACAGGATGCACGTAGCCTCATCCTACAACCGTTAACTAAATTGGGTTATAGCTTCGAGGAGTCTGAGTTGGTGGACCGCATCATGGCGTTTACAAATAGGCACCCCAGCTTGCTTCACATATTTTGCAGCGAGTTGGTTGAACAGCTAGGGCGCGACCGCGCCCGCCAAAGTGGCTTGCGATTGATTCGACAAACCGACATCGAAAATATCGAGAACAACTCGGATGTGCGCCGGCTTTCGGGCGAGCGTTTCGATATGACGCTCAACCTAGATAAGCGCTATACGATCGCGATCTATGGCTTAATTGCTGCCTACGACAAATGCATCGGCAAGTTCACCGTAAGTAAAGCTCTTGAGGTGGCACGAACCTGGGTGCCCGAAGAGTTCGAGCAAATGAGTGAGTCGGGCTTTGAAAGTCTGTTGCTTGAGCTTGTGGGCCTAGGTGTTCTTCGCGTGGACGATAAGGCCAAACGCCAATATGCCTTGCGGAACCAGTCCATATTGCAGCTCATCGGCTCAATGGATGACATTCAGCATAAGCTTCAAGTAGCGATTAATGACCTCAAGAATCACGCCGAGGATGTATTGACCTGCCACGCCACGTGCCCGGAACCTAACCATATTCCATCCCCGCTGTCCTTACAGGATGAGCGGATAATCTTGGCAGCCAAACCACCCGAGGGGGCTCCAAAGTATTCGGTCTCGTTGATCATGGGCACACCTGCTTTGGGCATGACTCTTCAGGCAATGCAAGATGGTTTCAACGCTATCAACGAGTTCCAGTCAGGTACCCAAATGTTCAAGTACGAGACACGCATCATCAATGATGCGGAGACGATCGATCTCAAACGCTTCTCGGAAATGATCAATACGGCCATCGGATCATGGGCTTCTACAAATCCAGCGGTAATGCTGATTTCTCTCGAGGACTGTTCATCGATCGACCGAATCATGGACCTAATCAGTATTGCCAACGAAAAGGCTTCGTGCGCAACGCAGCTCAAGCATCCTTTGAGACTGGTCTTTCTGCTTGGCGCACGCGCCATGTGGAGCTGGCATGCCCACTATTGGCTCACAACGGTACCCAATGAGATTGGAAGTCAGGTGGAACTGAACCATTGGACGCGCCATGCCTGCGAAAGCCTGTTGGAGCAGCAGGGTATGTCAGTGACCTTCGAGCAAGGCGAGATGCTCCGTAATGCCACCGAAGGTTGGTATATTGCGCTGATGAAGTTCATCGAGGTACGAAAGAAGAAAGCGTCTGCCACAAGCTTTAATGACTTCTCCAAGGTATTTCCCCACTTTGCCGAGCTGTCACCTAAGGACTTCGATAAATTCATCAGGAAGACGGGCATGAACAGCATGGACTGGTCCTTGCCTTTGGCAGGCAAGCTAAAAGAATTCGATGTCCTTAGCTATTTTTCCAAGGAAGATCTACAGAGTGCAATAGAACTAATGAGCGACGAATATCCCGATTTTCTAATCGCCCCTGAGCAATCGGATGCAGTGGTGCGTTGGTGGGCAGCTTTACGGGTCATACGGGTCAATACCAAGGAGAAATCTAAGTCAGCCGACCGAGCAGGCAAGATCACTTATAGCTTCATTCCGTCAATCGAGCGTGCGATCAGTGAGCATGTCAATCAAGCTGTTGCCAAGGACGCACAGCCGTGAAACCTAATATCCCCGCAACCACGCCAATCCCCAAAGGCTGGCGTGGTCTGGTTGAACAGTCGTGGCCAGCTATCACGGCTTCGGAGTTGCTACATAGCTGCGACGAGGTTTGGCTTGCGGAAGGCTTGACTACGCCAAAGAAGGAAGAGGCGGTAGCTCTCGCCGCCGTAGGGCGACTGTTGCGCTATGGCCAGTCGATTCACCTAAAGCTACCCATTGGCCGTGAGCCAACCTTGCCTCGTCTTGCCTTCTACTTGCACCGCCTGCGCTTGGATGCGGCTAGCGGTCTGATGCGATCGGTTTGGCTCAATCAAGTAAGTATTGCTCACCGGAACGACCTAATCATTTTCGGACGACCGCAGCGCATGCTGCGCGACTTCAGCACCTCGGCTGTGATGCGACCGAAAATGGTAGATACCAGCCGGCCTTTAGCTATATCGGAATTCCAGCGTACCCTGCTTGTTAGCGGTCACGGGGACCTTTTGGAGACCCTTGAACTACTCTCTGAAATGAGCCAGCCTTTTGCCATTGTGGTACAGGTAACACCCTTGGGTTGTGATGAGAATTCACTGAGTATCATCAAGGTTCTGCCGGATTTCTTTCCTGACGTACCCATCGTGGCTCTAGGCTACACCGGCCAGGTGTTTAACGAGCCGTTGTCGATGCACACATGGAACACCCGTATTGGAGACATGGTAGCCTTGCGCCACTCTTCGGGCGAATCGCTAAGCAACGCTCCTGTCATCGAGGTGGTTGCCGCGCGTGATCCCGTTATGGATGCCTTTGTCAAAAAACTGGGCTTCATGGTCTGGAACTTGAAGTGCAAGATGGAGGAAGCCGGCGGGCTCTCAAGAGAGCTTTCTGCATTAATGAAAATCGATAGGGCACTACGCTGCCTCAATGTCCCCTTGCCCGTGCATGAGCAAGGAACCTTGCGTCACATACGCGGAGATCTGTACCCGATTCGCATGATTGAATCGTGGCTGGAAATCGCGTCTCACCTGAAAGGACGACGCGGCGACATCCAGGAATTGCACACCCAGATTCTGATCATGATGCGAAACATGATGAAGGACCTAGCTGAAGCCAAGCCAGGGAGGGGCGAAGCTATCCTGGAGCTGTGCCGCCAGGCTTTGAACAGCAACCAGCGGGTAGGAGTCCTGATAGGCGGCCGACGTGACGCCGAAATTCTACAGAACTATATCGAAACGCGTCTAGGACCAAAGGCCGTCGAGAACATCATGGTCTCCCAAATGGACGGTTCAACGACTGTACCACCAGATCAGATCGATCTAGCTGTCTATGTTGGAGTGCTGTATCCCTCACGTATCCATTGGCTGGGTTTAGATGCCAAGCGTAAGTTAGTACTGTGCCACCCTTTCGAGCAGGAACGGGTTTGCAAGCTGGTCGATCTCTGGTGGAAAGAGAATGCGTTGCCCAGCGCTCCCGATGGCGACAAGCAGCGCATGTGGTCACTCGAATGGCCAATCCAGGGATACTTGAAGGATGAGCTCGTCGACGACGAAGCATTAAGTAGCAACCAAACCTTGTTTACGCTGCTCGACATCGATGGCGAATATCCGCGCCAGATGCGCGTTGCTCAACTCGAAGTCAATCGCGGCTTCAATGACTGGCTCAATGTACTCATGATCGACCCCCCAACAGTACAGCGCGATGATGAGATTGCACTTGGTCCCACACGCAATGTTGTGGTGGTTCACTTGGAGGGGCAGTCCGAGTCGAACCGTTGGGTTGAGAACCACCAAATGATGCGTCTGCAAGGCGATGAATTGGTCGTCTGCACTGCCAAGGAACTGGAAGTCGGCCATGAACTGGTTATGCTGGTCAGCAGCGTTGAACGCGTAGCCACACAGCGCGACCTCTTTGATATGTTCTTACAGAACAACCACGACCTGTCCCAGACTTTGCGCATTGCGGAAAAGTGGCAGGAATTTGTGGATGCCGGCATGCAGAAGTTCAAAACCGCCGTCGGATTGAACCGCTATCTCAAGTCCAAGCGCTATGAGGTGCTTAACAACACGGTGCAAAACTGGACCCACTGCGGTGTAATCGGTCCCCAGAATCCAGTGGCTATCCGGTTGTTGGCTGAATTGGCCGAGATTCCCAATGCCGACAAGATGGCAACTATGGTGGAAAATGCAATCCAGGTGATACGTACCGAGCATCGTCGTATCGGTTCAGACCTACGTCGAGCAATCGCTGTGTCCCGCAATAGGGACGTTTCGGCGGTGCAGATCGGCTCGCGTAGGTTCTCGCGTGAAATCTTCGACGAGATGGTGCAAATCAGCCGAGTGATGTGCATTGAGCGCCCTTCCCTTGAGCAGTCGAGCTTTTCCCAACCACGCTCCGTAAAGGACGTGGCTATGGAGTTTGCAATGCAATACGGGAGCAATGTCCTTTTCACGCCAGGGTGCGAGCGCTCCATGAGTCGTTCCACCTACGCTGATCTGATAGCTTTTGGCAAGGTTCTCCATGTGTTAGTTGATGGTTTCTACCCCATGTACGTCAACCACAGCAAGTCACTCAAGGACGTAGAAGACATGCTAGCACTGATTCCTGCCTCTTACGCTGGCGGCATGTCCGATATCACCAAGGGTATGCACGAACAGGACTACTTCCGGCAATACGAAGGCCAGCGTGTCGACATATCCAGACACATCAAGCTCGGTCGGATCTACGATCCGCGTTATACACTGCGACTGCACTTTCATTGGGATGAGGAGCGCGCCAAGATCGTGGTGCACCACGCCGGCGAACACCTGCCTACCCGGACTAGCTGAATCCTTCAGCGTTATACATTGCATTGTACACACAACTAGAGATGCTTTTTGGCCTACGGTGGAATGCGGGCTGAGAGTGTCTTTTTTTATGTCTTGAAATGCGTTATTATAAACTCTTGTATAAATAAGACATTTTTTGTCGTTGATATCGTTAATCGATGTTTGTACCGTAAAACCAACATTATTTCGATGGCTAATATAATGACTACTGTAACTATCTATCATACTATCAGATTACAATAACAAATGGATTCACTATTTATGTTGACATTTATTATCGATGCTTGTAACGTAAAACCAATACTTTTTCGATAGGTAAATATGATGACTACCGTAACTGTTTCTCCAAAATATCAGATTGTAATTCCCAAAGACATTCGGGAATCTATGGGAATTGTGTCAGGGCAAAAAGTCCAGGTCATTTCATATCAGGGGCGAATTGAGGTCATCCCTCTCAAACCCATGACGGAGATGCGGGGATTCCTTACCGATATTGATACCACCATTGATAGAGAAGAGGATCGATTATGAATGTTGTTGATTCGTCGGCTTGGTTGTCGTATTTCGCAAATGACAACAACTCTGCAGTGTTTGCTGAACCCATAGAAAAACTATCAGACTTATTGGTGCCGAGCATCACCATCACAGAAGTCTTCAAGAATGTACTGCGACAGCGTGGAGAAGAAGCGGCTTTGATTGTTACCGCTCACATGAATCAAGGCAAAGTGATACCACTCGATTCAGAGATCGCAATAAACGCCGCCAAATTTGGCGTTGTACATAAACTACCCTTGGCGGATAGCATTATCTTCGCAACAGCTCAAAAGTATGCCGCTGTACTCTGGACGCAAGATAATGACTTTGAGGGTTTGTCGAATGTCAGGTACATTCCAAAATGAGTCAAGTCGGTTACGCCAGAGTCAGTTCAACAGGCCAGTCGTTAGACGTGCAATTAAGCAAACTAAATCACTGCGATAAAATCTTTAGTGAGAAAAAATCGGCGACAACAACGAATGGCAGGACGGCGTTAAAAGAATGCCTCAGCTATTTGCGCGAAGGTGATCAGTTGGTCATTACTCGTTTGGATAGATTAGCCAGGTCAGTGATGGATTTGTCGCAAATAACGTATGACTTGCAACAGCGGAATATTGACCTGGTGGTCATCGATCAGCAAATTGATACGTCGACACCGACGGGTAAGCTGATGTTTAACATGCTCGGCGCTATTGCTGAATTTGAAACAGAACTCAGAAAAGAGCGACAGGTTGATGGCATTACCAAAGCACTGGAAAAAGGCGTAAAGTTTGGCGCTAAGGCCAAGCTGACCGATGAGCAGGTACAGCAAATGAAGCTGGAACGTAGTGACGGTGTATTAATTAGAGAGCTGTGTGCCAACTATGGCTTATCCAAAGCCAGTGTTTACCGGATTTTAGGTGCTCAAACCGTGAGGTGAGCGATGAACTGCATTTATCTCGAACATCACGACCCAGACAAGAATATGCACCGATTCTATCAAATGTACGTTACCCCAGGTATATTCGGTGATTGGTCACTGGTAAAAGAGTGGGGCAGAAAAGGCTCACCCGGAACGGTACGCAAAGATTGGTTTGATAGCGAGGAAGAAGCGTGGGTAGCTGGAAAAAAGTTGCAACAGGCTAAGACGAAAAAAGGCTATCAGTTGATTGGGTTTACTGATTAACAGCCAACAGCTATCATCACAGCGAACTACGTTAAATGAGTCGAATCCCTACTAAAACACCGAATTCATCCCCCAAAAAAACATTGTGTTCACCCTTAGCGTGGACTACACTTTAATTCTTTAACGGTGGGGATTAATAATGTATGCAACCAATGTCAGAAATTTAAAACGTAATCCCTCAGAAGCGCTTAGACATGCCGAGCTAGAGCCGGTATTGATCTTAAAAGGCAATCAGCCCAATGCTTTGCTGTTAAATTTAAAAAGCTCACTCGGTGAATTGGGCGAGCAATTAAAACCCGCTTTGGCAGCCAGTTTATTTAAAGATAGAGTCCTTTCATTAGGGGCGGCTGCGCAAATCAGCGGCTTAAGCCTGTCTGAATTTATCGATCACTTAACCCAATTAGATATTGATTTGGTGGTGCCTGATCAACAAACGCCTAAGGAACTGGACGTACTTGATTCATGGCTGTCGTAATAGCAGATGCCGGCCCGTTAATCGCGCTGGCTAAAATCAACCAGCTACATTTGTTGCCCGCTCTTTTTGCTGAAATATTGATTACTCAAGCGGTTGCGGATGAATGTTTGCATGGTCAATCCGCTGATTCGATTTTGATCAAACAAGCTTTGGCTTCGGGTTGGTTGCAGTGTGTCGCTAATCCAATTTTTAAGCATCCTCTATCAAGAAGCCTGGGGTTAGGCGAGCAATCCAGCATTGAATATGCCTTACAAACTGATGATGACATCCTGTTAATTTTGGATGATGCTTTAGCGCGTAAACAGGCGTTACGCAAGCAATTAGTTATAGTTGGCACCGCCGCATTGTTGTTTGCCGGGCAACGAAAAGCCTTGATTGCCGATGCTGAGGCCTTAATTGCTGAGCTTAATCGGGTTGGTTATCGTATTTCAGCGGCGGTAGTTGCACAATTGAAAAATGAAATGATATAAATTGGCACTTTTGGTCAAGGAATTAGATTATGTTAAATAAACGGGTGCTATGGCGCGGACTCAGGTGGCAGGGGAGGAAATATTAAGGGGTTTGAAGTCCAATGGTACGATTATGTTGAGCTTCACATAATCGTACCATTGGACTTCAAACCCCGATCAGATCTTTCCTGACACCATGATGACCGTTGCGGCTATCGATCGCATTATTCATCATGCAACCATTATTGAATTAGAAGGAGACAGTTATCGAAAAAAACAGAACTTAAAACAATAATCAAAAATTTTCACTAAAACCGGCCAAGGTAATTGTCGTCACCCGGCCAGGATAGTTGACGCCGGACAGGCTGGGATGCCCAAAACAGGGGGTGTAAGCCCTAACCTCCGAAAATTCCGACGGCAATAACATCTTCATAAGATGTTGATATTTGGCTTAATAATTTTTCATATCAAATAACGGTCGTTAAGGGACTATCAATCTGATAAACACATACACATTATAAGACATGAGCAATTTGTATATTTTTCTAGCAAAACATATGTTAAAATTTAACACTCATGCCTGAGCCCATGAAATTCTGTTAGTTTTGACCGATTGACAGAATTTTCGGCGGTTAGGGCTTAGAACCCCTAATAGGCGCCGCTCGTCTACGATGACGTCGCTCTTTGTCACGCCACGGTACCCGGCATGAGCATGCGACCCGAGTAATTGCGCTTCGCGTGGCCACCAACCGCCAGTACAAATAACGTCGGGCAATTCGTCAAGTTCGCCAAGAACGTTGAACATGTCAGGAATGGATATAGGCGAGTATCGGTAATTCGAGCTCTTCTCTGCCTCAATAGAAAGCAGTAAATGAGCATCTTTCAGGTAGGCGATCGCACCGTCATGGTCGGGTTTATAGGAAAGAATATTCATGGTAGTGAGCCCTGATGTCGATTCGCTTCCAGAGCAACCGACCTTACAAATGTGGTTGATGGGAGTCGTTGGCTAGTTAGCCGACCAGCAAGTTCTTTGGAACGAGATGGCCAAGTATTTACATGGAGGGCCATTGGAAGGTGGGGAATCGGCGTGGGATCCCAGTTAGCGCGCCGATGAACTAGACGATTGTCAACCAACCAGCGAATCTCGTTCGGCCACCATTCTATCGCGAAGAGATGGTCAGATTCTGATGCGTCAAAACCAAGATCTATGTAGCTTGCTGCACCTCTATATCCATAGTCAAACTTCGCGCCCTCTTCACCAGGATTGTAAAAGACATTGACTAAGAGACGATCTGTTCGATTTCCCGCAATCTCGATATCAATTTCCTGCCTTGGTGAATCGCGATGGAGAAAAAAACCGGTAACCACACCGGGTACGTTCGACACCTTAATGGTTGCCTCAAATCTTCCGTATAGGTATCGGTCGCGACTGGTTAACGATGCAGCGCTATATTCTCGAACACCTAGGGATTCCCTTCTGATATTGAGCGCAACCCCGAGCCCAGAATGAAGCTCAACGTTTGAGGGACGAAACAACGCCAGGTTGTCCGTGAAAGTATCATCTCGCAGAAGCCAACGTTTTGTGTCGAGAAATTTTAAACAGTCACTGATTCTAACGGGTGTTGCAGCTATCAATGATTTCACTTCTATCGGGATGGAATTAATTCCTTGCCACCACTGACGTGGCTCAACAATCCATGGCGACTTATCACGTTTAGGCACCTTACAACTAAGGACTGCATCCGCTTCAGTGGTTCTACTGAGGAACTGTCTTTGTCCAAGGTCAGTTAACTCAGGAAAGGAGCAAGCGGGCGGTACACATCTGAGATGTTCGCAGACGACCTGCCATTTATTGGATGCCTCTAAATGAAGAACAGCAATATCAGCACCATTAAGATCATCTAAAATTTTCAAATCCCTTTTATCTGTAATTCCAGTCTTGTTAGTAGTGATAATGAATTTAGCCTGAGGGTAGAGCTTTCTGAGAGCCCTGGCTTCCCCCGCCAAAGACCTGATGTTCACATATGCGTCAAAAACCCGATCAGCTTTTCCCGCAAGTAGCATCTCGTGTTCAGGGCATGGGAGCGCTTGAAGATCACTGCAGCATCTGTACCCGAGCATGGACAGTGCCATTGCAAGTGATGAAAGGCCAGAGTCTTCCAACCCAAATGCAAACACAGGCCGCTCACTTGGATGAACGTGAAACAAAGATGCACTCTCACTGGTGATAGCGCCTATTTTCGTGAGTGCGGGAAGTATTGAATATGAGTTAGTAGAGCTAAGATCGCGCCGCTGACTGATGATAGATCGCCTTGTCGCACGTACATCCAGAATTCCGAACTGGTGATTTATCCATAGATCTACGGGGCCTCGACAAGGGAGGAGTCGAAGGAGCTTCTCAGCGCCCTCGCGTGATATAACGTATCCGGACAGATGCCAGAGTCCGCGTACAGGGCGGAACACATTACTTGATAGGAAGGTCTTCGGGGCGCCGTGCTTCACTTCTTCGTAGGATAAATAGAGAATGTCAAAATTGCTTTTCCTGTCGCCTTCGGTCTCTATTTCGCCCCACGCCTGATCCAGATGTGGGGCAAAGCCGGATCGAAACCATACATCGTCCTCAAGGACGAGTACGTACTCTTGATTTCCCGCCGCGACCTGTCGCCAGATGTCTATGTGTGAGCGAGCGACCGCAATCTCAGGTTGACTCATTTGGATCGGAGAATTGAGTTCTAACCGGGTGGGGAGAGCCAGCGGTTGGGGCTCGACGAAGAGCTGATCTCCAAGCGTATAAATTGGATCGATGCCGGCATCATTTAGCGGTTCTTGCATGAAGTTATTAGCATCGACTGCGGAATACCGCTCAGTAAGATTCCAAAGTTCAATTCCAGACCAATCCAGCGCGTGTCTTAGCTCCTGTTCCATATTGGCCCAACGAGCTGGTTGGCGGTCCAGATTGATGACGTAAATGCGCTCTATCATCGGGCGCTCCTTTGTAGTCAAGAGTCCGAATGCTTGAGATCTTTTCTTCGGTAGCAACCTCCGGCATTTCATTGCGATGCGAAATAAGAACTTTGAAGGTGCGTTCCAGGGAGAGGCGAGATTCATTCATCTCCCTCTACATGTTCTTGGCATATCATTCTTGATAGCCTTGGCAGTTAGAAAGCCTCCAATTCCTTGGGTCGTTCCTATAGCTGAGATCCCATCTGTTTTTGGCAATGTTTTCCCAATCGTGCAGCACAAGAAGGGTCTGTTTCATCTCGCCGCTCTCAGTTACAGCGTCAAATATCGATTTGGTAAGATTCCCTGGGCCAGTCGTCGATTGGATTTCTGGCAAGCCATTCGTCACATCTTTCTCAAGGGATAGGGTGGCTTGAGCAAGTGCGCGATCTATCAGAGGGTGCCCGCTGCAAGCAATTAGCGGATTGTTGTTAAAGTAGAAGATCCAACTCGTTGCGTTTTCACCTGGCTTAGTAAAGAGCGATGGTGGTACCATCATATTCGTCGCCATGTCATAACACAGAGGTTGAATTTTTAACCGACCATCGCTGAAGAGGTGTTGGATTTGGGTCCCATTGTACACATCATCAGCATCTATGTAGCAGCCACCCTCCACGAAGATATAGCAGAGTCGAAAGTAGTCTGACTGCATTGCCGGGTGATAGCACTTGTCGTATGCCTGTTTGTAGCGTGGGCCCAGTCTTTGACTTATAAATTCTCTTGCTTGGTGCCTGTCGAAAAGGAGTCTCTCAACGCCTTGCTCCTCTGCCTTCCTCCATGTTTCGATACACTCGCCCACATCTGCAGGTAGTCGACCAAGATCGTCCCAAAACTGAACAATACTCTTTGGAGGCTTCCTGGCGAATACTGCGGATGCGACAACGGTGCCGCTGGAACGCTGCACAAGCCCCCGAACGAAATTTGAGCGGGCGCGGTGACTTTCTTCTGACGGATTTCCTTCATTCATGAGAATTTACCGTCAGCACGATTTGCACATCTAAACGGAAATATAAAGATCCTTGGTACATCGAATTCATTCATCTTTACCATGCAGCGGTCCTTGTTCATGGTGTATATATCTACCACGAAACCTGAGCCCCCTCTATAAAACTATAATATACAGGGCTTTTCCCTTTCTGTATATCATCTAAAATGCGTGATAACCGGTGTCTGCTTGAGTCCAAATAGCTATCGTTCAATGAGACGAGGTGATCGACAGCAACGGGTCGATTTTTGCTCCTTCAATTCTGACAGAGCGAGTTCGGCCACTACCCGACCATCGGGGTCGCTATCCAATTTCAATAGTTAAGGCAACCTTTGACCCAGTCGACTGTCCGGTATTCGGCGAACAATTTAACATTATCACTGGGTCACAACGGCCATTAGCTGTCTGTCGCGACTGGCGGCTTTATGGTGATGAATAATGCTCGGCAATTGCCAATTACTGCCAAAGAGTTATGACTGCAGTTTGGCTTATTCCGGTAAACTGAGTTAGTATCACTCAATAAATGGTATCTTTGTACGAAACTTCAAAAATGCATTGAAGATTTTCGTTCTATAGACATCTTTCCTAAATGCAATCCTGTACGCATGTAAGCTGAAATAAAGCCATCTCAATCGATAGCGAGAACTGGTGCTTCAAACATCCCGAATTACTGCAAACGCTACAATGCACTACGCTTGGCGGGTAGGTCTTATTCCAGCCCATATAACTATTTAGGAAAGATGTCTTATGTTAATCAACAAAGCGGTGCCAAGACCTAACAATTCATTCAATCCGATGCTGTTGAGTGGGAATTGAACGCAAACTAAGACAAACATATGAGCAAGACAAC
Organism: Gallionella sp.; assembly: GCA_034371155.1. Taxonomy (GTDB): domain Bacteria; phylum Pseudomonadota; class Gammaproteobacteria; order Burkholderiales; family Gallionellaceae; genus Gallionella. Next base: position 17,668 of record JAXMKV010000002.1, read on the forward strand.
AGTACCAACTTCGCCACCACCAGCCGCGCCTGTTGCAGCATCAACAGTTGGTAAGCCAATGTTTTTCGGACCTGACTCGGAGACATGGAAGGAACTGAAGCCGTATGTTCCGGCAGGCACCGACCCAGACGATAAACAGAAAATAATGGCGGCCGCCAAAGCAGCCAAGGAAGAATTGAAGAACTTCCTGCTTTCCTCCCTGCAAATGCAGCACGTCGTTGTGCTTGCTGGCAGCGGAACATCCCTAGGCCCGGTTACCAAAGGTCCCTCGATGTGGACACTATGGGATTATTGCGTGAATGCCAACCCTGGGACGGGAGCAGTCACACGGACAGTTTCGCAGGCAGCCACGAAGGTCATCGCCGAGATTGGATACGTTATCGCCGCAGAGAAAGAGAACATAGAAGCTCTCTTGTCCCGTTGCGAAGCTTATCTCCAGGTGAAAACCAGCCCAGACGTGACCACCTTCATCACGGAGTCGAAAAAGGTGATTCTGGAAAAGTGCTCCGAGTTCATCGACCCAGCGGATGCATACCAACTTGCCGCCCACCGCACCTTCCTTCACCGGCTTTCTCGCCGTCGTGTCCGTGACTCTCGCCTGAAACTGTTCACGACCAACTACGACCTGTGTTTTGAAACTGCGGCGGGACGGCAAGGTTTGGTAGTTCTTGATGGGTTTTCGTTCACGCAGCCGCGACAGTTTGATCCCCGTTTCTTCCTCTATGACATCGTCCGCAGGCCAACCACCGGCGATGAAGTTGGAACACCGCTGGAAGGCGTCTTTCACATCTATAAACTTCATGGGTCGGTCAACTGGTCCCGGAAGTCTGATAATGAAATCGAAGTGGAGCCGAAACCGACTCCAGATTCTGCCTGCTTGATTTATCCGGCAAAGGGGAAGTATCAGCAATCCTACGTTCAACCCCACCTAGAATTGGTATCGCAGTATTTCTCGGTACTCCGTGAACCAAACACCTGTCTCATTGTTACGGGTTTCGGGTTCAACGACGACCACTTGTCCGAACCGATCCTCGCCGCTGTAAGGACAAATCCGCACCTGCGCTTAATTATCGTCAACCCATCAGCCGATGACCTCACCGCCCGACCCAGTGAAAAGAACAAATATTGGGAAACTCTATTCAGCTTAGCCAAGCAAGGTGAGGATGTGTGGCTGATTAACGCCAACTTCGGCGATTTCGCGGAAATGATCCCTGATTTGAAGTCCCTGACACCCGCTCAGCGCCTGACTCGGGACATTAAACTACTGGCAGACAGCAAATGAGCAGGTCATCCAAAATCGAGGAAGCGTTCCCTCGCGGCCTTCTCCGTCCCGAACTGTTCATTGGGGTTTTGTCCTCGGTCTCCGCTCAAGCGGTCCGCTTCAATTTGAATGACGGAGGATCACCTAGTGGTGCGCATTTCCTAGGTGGACGTTACGGCAAGGGCGAGGTTGGCGAGTTTGTTTTGATCGAAGGTCAGATCAATCTATTGCTTGGTCGGGTCGTTGAAATCCATCTTCCAGAATCAGAACGGCGCTCAGTCGATACTTCGCACTCGAAGATTATGGACCTTGACGCAGTGGGAACGATCCAACTTCTTGGTTCCGTCGCGATGGATTCACTCCGTGTCACTGCTGGCGTCGAATCCTATCCGCGACTTGGCGACCGGGTTTATGCGGCACCGCACAACTTTGTTGCCGATCTACCGAGCTTGATGGAGCCTGAAGGAAGTCCAGAGAGCAAGGTCCTTCTGAAGTTGGGTTCCATTGATGTTGCTCTCGAAAGTCCCGTCTCGATTCGGCCCGAAAAGTTATTCGGGCGACACTGCGCGATTCTTGGGACAACCGGAGGCGGCAAGAGTTGGACGACTACACGCATCATCGAGGAATGTCTGAAACACAAAAGCAAGATCATCCTCCTAGACGCGACCGGCGAGTATAGAGACTTCTCCGGGCCATTCGTGACTCACTTCCATCTCGGCAGTCCAGTCAACCCGGCCGCCGCTTCGCAAGCGCGTTCACTGCCTCCAACTTGCTTTGTCGAGTCGGACTTCATCGCTCTTTTCGAACCCGCCGGAAAGGTGCAAGGGCCAAAAATGCGTGCTGCCATGCGCAGCCTGCGTTTAGCCAAGCTGGTGCCGGGTGTAGCAACAAACGGAATCATCAAGAAAATTGACCAATCGAAGGCCGCGGTGATTGTGGCGGAACAGCAAGCGGGAGTAGCTGCCAAACTCGATGATCCACGGCAGGAGTTCGACGTGGACAAGCTCATCGCACAAATCGAGCAAGAGTGCGTATATCCAGACGGCTTCGGGGCGGTGAGAGGCTCGAAGGACACCACAAAATGGGGCGGTGATTCGGGCGAGGTTTCCTACTGCTTGTCCCTCATGTCTCGAATCAGTGCGGTTCAGACTTCCCCGTCGTTTGCTTGCGTTTTCAATTCACCTGAACCCGCACTGACGGCTGCAATCGGCGACTTTGTCGCCAACGACAAGAGGCTGCTACGAATTTGCCTAAGTGGCGTCGCATATGAGTTCAAGGCACGAGAGATCGTCGCGAACGTCATCGGCAGACATCTATTGAACATGGCACGAGCCGGGGCGTTTTCAGCCTCGCCTGTCGTTGTAGTTGTCGATGAGGCGCACAATTTTCTTGGAAGACAAATCGGCGGCGAGGACGCAGTGGCGAGGCTTGATGCGTTTGAGTTGATCGCCAAAGAAGGCCGGAAGTTTGGTTTGAATATTTGCCTGACCACACAGCGGCCACGCGACATCACAGAAGGAGTGTTGAGCCAGATGGGAACGCTCGTTGTTCACCGGCTGACGAATGACCGTGACCGAGAGGTTGTCGAACGTGCATGTGGCGAAATTGACCGTTCTGCTTCCTCGTTCCTTCCAAACTTGAAACCCGGCGAAGCGGCAATCATTGGTGCAGACTTCCCGATACCGCTCACGATTCAGATCTTTCCGCCCGAAGCCCAGCCGAAGTCAGACGGGCCAAACTATCAGAAGTGCTGGCAACTTGATCAGCCCGCGCCATGAGCCTCACCCAGGACAGACGCTTAACAAAAAACATGCTACTGATGCTGGACGTTCAAAGACAGCTTACAGTGCTCAGCCGCCATAATTAAAAATCCTTGAGTGTCTCTGATGGGTTGATAGTAACTTTTCCAATGACCGGTATAGAGAAACGTAAAATCATAGCCGAATGTCGCAAAAGGGTCGATACCGAACGTTGAACGAAAAATCAACTCCACTAACTTTTTTATCAAAAGTTGGCGGGGCGCTGACGGCCAATACCAGTCTATCTACGTCAAATTCAATTAAGACTATTTTTTGAAGCTATTAGATAGTTTTAACTCATCTTTCATAATTCACCCGTTACATATCCATTTGATTAGTTTTGATTTTACTGACTTCTATCCCGTTCTTGTGCTATTTGAAAGTCCTTATTTCTCAGCCCCATGAGTTAATTCTGTACGGGTCACGCGCTACATTCGCTTGCACCGTCAGGCAGATTTTCACAATGGCGTCGATCAGTGGCAGCGGCCTTATGAATTACTGCGCATTCACGTCGAATCAGAACCCGTAATACTGCAGACAAAGCGTGTCATCACTGCATACAACCGGTCAGTACTTTTCACTATTTTTGACTTATCCAATTGATTTATAGTTTGCAACTGTAGGATCATGGGTATTTTGTCCTAAAAGATGAGGTAAATTTGAAAAATTTAGCCGGGAATGATGTATCTATTTTTTTATTCCGCTTTGAATTAAGCAATGGCATCAACTTTGTTTTGAATGAGTCTATTGCGGAAGATATGTACCCAGAAATCGATGAAAAAATGAAACCGCTCGTCCACGCCTGTTGCGAAACACTTTTGCGGTACAAGCACCTGAGTGTGAGCAACATCATTATGGATGGCAATTTTCTTGTTACCGGAGAATTTGAAGTCATGCTCAGTAAGGGGCTAGGCATACATTTTGCCTATAATGAAAAGCAGCGGTTATTTCAGGATGCCAAACTTATTGCCGACCTGCTAGGCGAGGTGATGGACAGACGAACGCAAGAAATGAAGCAAGGCAAACAACATAGCCCACACATAATAAATCACACACCCAATCCCAAGAAGATAAAAAAAGAGCTTGAGCAACTGGAAAACGCAAGATTGCTAGAGGATAAATTAAGATGGATTGCAGAGGGACAGCAAATACGTCCCGGATTAAAGCAGTTGCGTCCTGATGATTTACCCCTTGATGTTACCGCATCAAGAGGATATGACCATAGAGGGCTTTGTTATGTGTTCGAGCATAAAAAATATGGGGAGTTGGGCAGGATCGTATTAATCAAGGTTGGTGAACAAGAAATGTTGATGCAGGCCGATCTGTGCATAGGACAAGAAATGCAGGAATTCGCTATCGCAAAAAAGAAAAAGGAAATATTTGAGAAAGTGGTTTCAACTGTCAGCGCCTGCTTTAATTGTAACCATCAAAAATAAGACCAATCACCCACCACAACCTTTGAAGAAACCTCGTCGCATTGGTATTGGTGGCGTTCAGCTTGGGGGACGGTAAGGATTCCTTCGTAAATGAGTAACATCTTAATCAGGTATGCTTCAATATAATAGAATGCAGACCGATGTTTACACTTTGTAAAGGTAGGGAACGGCCAATACCTGACCATCGGGGCCACTATCCAATTTCAATAGTTAAGGCAACCTGTCACCCAGTTGACTGTCCGGTTTTCGGCGAACAATTTGACTGTTCAAGTCATGAACTGGCTATTCCATACCGTCCCATCGGCCGCGACAAATAGTTATGGGTACCCTGCTGAGCGATGATTATTTATTTCGTAACCGGAACCGTGAAATTTATTTGCCGATGCTTGCTCTTAAGGTATCGTACTTGATGCGATACCTGGAATCCTAACTAAGAAAAACCATTGGAGCTTATCGATGTCCGAACTATTAAAATCCGTCAAAATCTCGCTCAATCACTTCCTGGTGGGAGCATTCGCGGTCCTGCCCATCTATATCGTCGTGCAGGTCTTCGTCTGGCTGGTCACTTTTGTGCTGCAGTCCGTTTTCGATATCAGGGAATGGATGGGGCACTATTGGATTACCGCCGCAGTGTTCATTGCCGTGTACGCACTGCTGGTGTATATCGGCCGCGAGCTGGGCAAACACCGGCAGTCCCTGATCATTTCCCTGTTCGATCTGCTCATCGAGCGGGTGCCGTTCCTGAGCGGCGTCTACCGGGTCAGCAAGAAGGTGATCGATATGTTCCGCGGCCAAGGCGTGAATCGGGTGCGGGAAGTGGTCTACGTGGAATACCCCAAGGAGGGTGTGTGGGTGCCGGCCTACGTGACCAACCGGGAGGGCGACCGCTATGTGCTCTACATTCCCACCTCGCCGAATCCCACCAACGGCTTCACGGTGATCATCCATGAATCCAAGGTGGTGAAATCGGAATTGAATTTTGAAGAAGTCACCAGTTTCATGATCAGCGTGGGTTCCGATTTCCCCAAATCCAGCGAAGCGCGGAACCTGCCCCGGTAAAGAACCCAACGGCAAAACGCCATGACCGTTAGCCAAGTCAATGCTAAAAGCAGGTGCTTCGCCTACCGAGTGATGGCGAGGAAAATTTCATGAAAAAAATTGAACGGCTTAGAACAGAGTTGATTGCTTACGCCAGCGCCCTGTATCACTTTGTGGGTGGCATCACAGTTGGCCTCGTGCTGGGTATCCCAACTTTGTTCCTGTTTGGCGATACCCTGCTATCGCTGCTCGGACATGGCCTCATAGCGCTGCATATACTGTTCGAGATTTTTGAATCAATAACCGGACATTTCCTTGAGTGGGCCTTCCATCTATCTAAGAGAACGGCGGAAATTATCATTTTCTGGAGCAGCTTAGGCGTAGCCATTGGCTTAATGGGGCATCTTATGCGCAAGGCGCATATTGTTGCGCGACGCGCAGTCACCTCCGTTCAGGAACGGAGGTTGGCACTGGCGGAATCATCTAAAATCGCCGTCTGGATTCGGATTGCACTTATCATCAGCTCGCTGAGCGCGACCCTTTTTCTCTTTACCTGAATTGCCCTGACTTTCATCTGCATCAGTTTGTAGTTTATTTTTTGCGGCTTACCTTTGATCAAGGTCTTGAGGATTCCGCGATATAGAGCATGAACCTGTTTTAATCTCAATTTGATACTTTTTAGGCTGTAGTGAATGGATGATTTTTTAAGTAAAAATCCGATACTGTACTTGGTTCCCGGCATTTTATTATCCGCTCTTTTATTGCTGTCTGTATGGCAGGCATGGCTGAAACAGCAAGGACAGGAAAAAGATGGATCCGTACCGGACGATAGCGCCCCTGTGCCTGCTGAAACAATCAGCCCCCAAAAAGCTGACCAAAACTGGCATGCATTATCCACAGAAGCTGTGCTCAGCACCCTTGCCGTCGATGAAAACCAAGGCCTGACGGATGGCGAGATCGTGCGCCGATGCGCTTTGTACGGTTCGAACCGTTTGCCGGAAAGCAAGCCACGATCGGTGTTTATGCGTTTCATCGTGCAATTTCATAATCTACTGCTCTATGTGTTAATCGGCACCGCGAGCATTACTGCGATACTGGGACACTGGACGGATACCGGGGTGATTTTGGCGGTGGTACTGCTGAATGCCGTGTTCGGCTTTATTCAGGAAGGTAAAGCCGAACACGCACTGCGGGCAATACGGCAGATGCTGTCTGCACAGGCCATGGTGCAACGTGATGGACGGCGTATAACCGTACCCGCTGAAGAACTGGTGCCCGGCGATATCGTGCTGCTGCAACCGGGCGATAAAGTGCCTGCGGATATGAGGCTGCTAAAAGTCAAAAACCTGCAAATTCAAGAGGCGGTGCTGACCGGTGAATCAGTGCCGGTGGAAAAAAGCGCCGAAGCGGTTGCCAGCGATGCCGTATTGAGCGACCGGCTTGGCATGGCCTACTCCGGAACGCTGGTCACCACGGGTCAGGCATCAGGACTTGTGGTGGCGACCGGCGCTCAAACCGAAATCGGACACATCAGCACGCTGGTGTCGCAAGTACAAACACTGACGACACCGCTGTTGCGGCAAATGGCGGTCTTTGCCCGCTGGGTTACCGCTGCGGTGTTGCTGCTGTCGATATTCATGTTTACGTTTGGCGTGTTGGTGCGTGATTTCAGCGCGATGGACATGTTCATGATTGTCGTGGGCATAGCTGTCTCCGCCATCCCTGAAGGATTACCGGCCATTCTTTCGGTGACTCTGGCTATCGGCGTGCAGCGTCTGGCGACCCGCAAGGCGATTATCAGGCGCTTGCCGGCGGTGGAAACATTGGGCGCGGTCAGCGTGATTTGCACTGATAAAACCGGCACCTTGACGCGCAATGAGATGACGGTACGGTCGCTGGTGACGGCCGACCAAGTACTTGAGGTAACGGGTACAGGCTACGATCCGCATGGCGATTTTCTGCACGATGGCTTGGGGGTAGCGGTCGAGCCGACCTCCATACCACAACAAGCGCTGCGTGCAGGCCTGTTCTGTAATGATGCAGCGCTTGAGCAAGGGGAGGAAGAATGGCGCATTCACGGCGATCCGATGGAGGCGGCATTGCTAATTGCCGCCATGAAGGCTGGACTGAATGCGGACGAGGAAGGCAGAAATTACCCCCGTACCGACCTGATTCCGTTCGATTCCGAACACAGGTTCATGGCAACGATGCACCACAGCCATGCGGGTGAGGCGCTTATTTTTGTTAAGGGTGCGCCGGAACGTTTACTGGAAATGTGTGCGCAGCAGCGTAGCGCGTCTGGCGACCAGGCACTCAACAGCCATTACTGGCAACAGCAGATCGAATTGCTGGCCCGGCAAGGGCAACGGGTATTGGCGGCGGCCTGTAAACCCGCGCCCAGTCACAGCCAGGAGCTGAATTTCGAAGACTTGAATAATGGTCTGGTGTTGCTCGGGCTGTTTGGCTTGATTGATCCACCACGCACCGAGGCTATTGCGGCGATCAAGGAATGCCAAAGCGCCGGTATTCGGGTCAAGATGATCACCGGCGATCATGCGCTGACAGCTTGCAGCATCGCCGCCCAGTTGAATCTGGTCAATTCGGCGGAAGTTATCACCGGTCACGATATGGAGCAGATGAATGATGATGAATTACGTGGCCGGGTTCAGGAGACGGATGTTTACGCGCGGGTCAGCCCGGAACATAAACTGCGCCTGGTCAGCCTGCTGCAAACGGACGGCGTTTGTGTGGCGATGACCGGCGATGGCGTGAATGATGCGCCTGCACTAAGACGCGCCGACATCGGTATCGCCATGGGCCATAAAGGCACCGAAGCCGCCAAGGAAGCTTCGGTGATGGTGATTACCGATGACAACTTCGCCACCATCGTCCATGCCGTAAAAGAAGGTCGCGCGGTTTATGAGAACCTGAAAAAGGCCGTGGCGTTTATGCTACCGCTCAACGGCGGCGAATCCATCAGTATCATCGTTGCCATCCTGTTGGGCTATACCTTGCCGATCACGCCCTTACAGATCCTTTGGGTCAATATGGTGAGTTCGATAGCCTTGGCCATGACGCTCGCATTCGAACCCGGCGAAGCGGACAGCATGACACATCCGCCGCGACCTGCGAACGAGCCTATCCTTTCAGGGTTTCTGGCTTGGCGCATACTATTGGTATCCGCATTGTTCGCAGCCGGTATATTCGGTATTTTCAAATGGAGCCTGTATCAGGGCTCCACGCTGGAGGAAGCGCGCACCTATGCCGTCAATACGCTGGTGACGATGGAGGTCTTTTACCTGTTCAGCGTGCGCTATCTGCGTGTTTCATCCTTTAGTTTCAAACGCCTGTTCAATTCACCGGCGGTACTGATTGGCGTCACTGCGGTCATCATCCTGCAACTGGTGTTTACCTATGCGTCGTTTATGGAAGCGTTCTTTGACAGCCGCCCGGTGGATTTAGTGCATGGCATGGAAATTATCGCCATCGGTGTTGGCATGTTTGGTATTTTGGAACTTGAAAAACTGTTTCGGAGAAAAGTCCTGGCAAAGTGCATTGCAATCTAATCTTGAATTAATTAATGTCACCAAACGACAACGAATGGTGACTATCACTATTTACAAGGCATTGGGGGGCGGCTGGAAGTAATAGCTGCCAACTGCAGATTTGGGTACGGTAAAACGGGTAATCACCTTAAATAAAAACGGCTCTATGTGAAATACAGTTGAGCTTATCACACAAGAAATACTTGCTCACGCAATCAAAAGCAATGAGCGCATTTCATCGGGTCTCATCGCCAACTCGGGGAAGATAAAGCTCCACATATAGAACTCTCATGGTAGCAAAGAATGGAGGAGCAAGGAAAACTCCCATAATTCCAAGCCACGATCCCATAAGCAAAATGAAGATCAAAAGCGGCACTTCAGGAAGCTCAACCTGGCCTTTCATCAGCATCGGAAGAATGATGTTGCCTTCGATCTGTTGGACCACAACAAAAACGGCGATAACCCAAAGCACAAGTGAAGGCTCAGATGCCAACGTAATAATTGATGCGCAACCGACAACGATCAGGGTTCCAAGGTACGGAATGATCCCAAATATTGCTGTGAGAAGTCCCCATACGGCCCAATAATCGACCCCAGTAATCCATAAACCAATGCCTGTCATGAACCCCAAGATGAGCATGTCGATCATCTGTGCGCGAAACCAGAGTCTCAGTATTGTGGCGCATCGACTGAGGACAGAGGCCACTTTCATTTGACGATTTTGAGGAAAGGCACGAACAACCGCCGCGAAATAATCATTCAAGGAAACGGCTGTGTACAGACTTATGATCAAAGCAAATAGAAGTCCGCCTATTGCGGTGAAGCTGGTTTGTAGGCCCTCAAAAAAATGTGAGACAAGACCTTGTGCAGTGGCTCCGACATTCAGAGCTTCAAGCTGGGCCTGAAGCCAGGGGTATCTCATGAAAAGTGACAAAAGCCGACTGTTTAGATTCGCTGAAATTTCTGGTGCGCGCTTGGAAAGACTCTCTACTTGGTCCGAGACCAAATACCAAATCCCGAAGCTTGCACCACCAATAATAATAGCAATCACGACAAAACAAAGTAGAGCGCTCAGGGCTCTGGGTATCTTAAACTTGCGTCTTGCAAACGAAAGGATTGGCGCAATTAGTACTCCAATCCCGATTCCAATCAGCGACACAATCACAATTGAACGTGAGTAGTAAAGAAGAAGAAGCGCAGCTATCGACAATATCCCAACGAGGATAAGTTTCACTTGCATCCAAAATTCTGAGTTCGATTTTTCCATCACATTCAGGGAGGTTCTGTCGCATTAACTTCAAAAACGCATTTTTCGGCCGAGCAAGAATGCCAGTTCTTCAAACTGGCGATCAAGACCCATCAACCGACTGCACAAGGTGGCTAAACGGCTGGCATTCAGCAACGGGTACTTAGGCTAATTCCGAAATAAAAAATACCAGCCATGGCCTATCTTTAGGCGGGTCGAATGAGGATGTCCCAGTTAGGCAATAAAGGATTGCGTAGCAAGCGTGCCTCGATGTCTGCCATGGCCTGCTTGGTCAGGGTGA
>JAXMKV010000003.1:0-80338 GCA_034371155.1 Gallionella sp.
GAATGAGCTTGGCGAATTACTCGCAAGCCCAGCTTAATGCAGTCGCGAGGAAATTAAATGAACGCCCAAGAAAAACATTAAACTACCAAACACCGGCAGAAAGATTTGCCCAATCTGTTGCATCCACCGGTTGAATCCAAGCTTCCTGATTGACACCAAACTGCACTGAGCATCCCGGCGTCATGTTGAGTGCATCCCGTATTTGCTTCGGGATGGTGACTTGGCCTTTGCTGGTGAGTGTGGTGGTCATGGCGAGCCTTCTTTGGTATTACGTGACGGATCATTGTAATACCACATCAACAGAGGGGCAACGTACAAAAACGCACTGACAAATTCGGCGATTTGTATGGAGTGGGCTTCGCCGCGTGGCAGTTGGCGGGCTGGCGACCCGCCATGCAGACTCACTGCAAGATGAACTCGATCAGCTCCGTCGGCTCGTCGGCGAACGACTCGCCGAGACATATCACGCCGGATTTGTGCAGCACGATCTGCTCGTGCGCCAGGGAAATGATCTGGCCGTCGCTGAAACGCACATAGGTGCCGTTGGAGCTGTGGTCGATCAGGAGGAATTTGGTGAAACTCAGCTCGATGCGTGCGTGCTGGCGCGAAGCGAAATTGCTGTGGATCGCCATGTCGCAACTGTCCTCGCGACCCAGCACCACACTGCGGCACTGTTCGTTCAGGGTGACCACCTGTTGCCGGTAGCGCAACAGCAGTTCGGTGCGCGCATCGCTGGGCTTGCGGAACTGGGGCAGCCCGATACGGGTGCTCAGGGTGTCGTCCTGCTCCCACGATACTTGGAAGACATCCAGCGCTTCCTGTTTGCCGCGCAGTTCGGCGCGCATGATCTGGCGCGATTTGGTGCGCAACGCTGCCGGCATGGCTTCAACGGCGGCGCGGGTGGCCAGTATCTGGCGGGCACGGGTGATGGAAGTAACGCGCGCGGCAACGTTCACTGTGTCGCCGTAGACATCACCCTCCTCGCATATCACCTCGCCATAATGGAAGCCGATGCGGATATACATCGGATGCGCGCTGCCGCCCGGGCGCGCCTGCTCCACCGCGTATTGCATGGCGCAGGCGGCCTCGCACGCCGCCGCCGGGGTCGGGAAGGTGCACATGATCTCGTCGCCGATGGTTTTGATCAGCGTGCCGCCGTGCGCCGACATCTCCTGCGTCATCACGACCATGCAGGCGGAGATCAAACGGCGGGCCTGTTCGTCCCCCAGCCTGTCGTACAACGCGGTACTGCCGCTGATGTCGGCGAACATGACGGCCAATTTTTGCGTGGCGACGACGGCGTTCATCCGTTGGCTCCGAACATCATGCGCTTGGCGACAAATCGTTTGGCGAAAGGCAGGCAATCGAGCGCGGAAAGTGCCGCGCCGCGCGCCGCGCCCAGCAGCGGAAGATCGTTGGAGAATAGCCGCACCAGACTGTCGGTGAAATGGATACCCGCTTCGCGGTCGGTGCGCCGCCGCGCGCAATAGGCCGCCAGCATGGTGTCGCTGCCCAATGTCTCAGGCGCGCTGTCCAATATCTCCTGCGCCAGTTCCCACGCGTCGCGCACTCCCATATTGAACCCCTGTCCGGCGACCGGATGCAGCGTCTGCGCGGCATTGCCGAGCAGCACGGTATGCGGCATCGGGACGGTTTGCGGCGCGCGCTTCAGGCCGAGCGGGAAGCAACTGCGCTGCCCCACTTTCAGGAATACACCGACGCGGTCGCCGAAGTGTTCGTGCAGCCTTGCCAGAAAAGTGACCTCGTCCCAGTGCAATATCTCCTGCGCCTGTTCGTGCGGCGCGGTCCACACCAGTTCGTAACCGTCGCGGTAAGGTAGCAGCGCCAGCGGGCCCTGCGCGGTAAAACGCTCGAACGCGATGTCGGCCTGCGGTGCCGAACAGGTGACATGGGTAATGACCGCGCTCTGTCCGTAATCGCGCGTCTCCGGCGGATAGTGCTGCGCCAGCAGCTTGCCGCCGTCGGCCACCACGGCAAGGCGCGTGTGCAGCAGCTGTTCCGCATCGTCGATCCGGTAGCGGATGACGGCCTGCCCGGCCTCGCCCAGCAACTGGGTGACACTGGCACCGTAGATCGCGCTGCCATCGCCCTGGCGCATCGCCTGATCCAGCGCGTTATGCAACTCGGGGTAGGGCAGCACATAGCCGAGCTCCGGCACTTGCATCTCGCTGGCACGCAGCACGGCGCGTCCGAAACGTTGGCGTTGCGAGACATGGATGGTGCGGATCGCCGAAACGCTGTGCAGTGCGTCCCATATGCCGAGTCGGGACAACAGCAAACGGCTGCCGTAGGACAGCGCCAGCGCGCGTGCATCGGCACTGGGCACATCGGCACGGCGCGCTTCCAGCACGCGGACATTCAGACCGCTGCCGCGCAATGCCAGCGCCAGCGCGGCGCCAACCGGGCCGCCGCCGATGATGGCGATGTCGCAACGGTCAGTCATGGCGCATGAGCTCCTCGATCTCCGCCACGCTTTTGGGCGCGTCTGCGGTCAATATTTCGTTGCCCTGCGCGGTGATGGCGACATCGTCCTCGATGCGGATGCCGATATTCCACAGTTCCGGCGGGACATGCTCGGACGGACGGATATAGCAGCCGGGTTCGACGGTCAGCGTCATGCCGGGTTGCAGCTTGCGCCAGTGATCGTCGACCTTGTAGTCGCCGACGTCATGCACGTCCATGCCCAGCCAGTGGCCGGTGCGGTGCATGTAGAAAGGCTTGTAGCTTTCGCTCTCCAGCACGCTGTCGATACTGCCGTGACATAGCCCGATGTCGATGAAACCCTGTGCCAGCACACGCAGCGCCGCATTGTGCGGCTCATCCCAGGCGTTGCCTGGACGGGCGGCATCAATGGCCGCGCTCTGGGCGGCAAGCACGATCTGGTAGACATCCTTTTGCGCGGCGCTGAACTTTCCGTTGACCGGAAAGGTGCGCGTGATATCGGCGGCATAACCTTCCACTTCGCAGCCCGCGTCGATCAGCAGTAGATCGCCGTCGTTGAGCTTGGCGGCATTCTCGATGTAGTGCAGCACGCAGGCATTGGCTCCGCCGGCCACGATAGACGGGTAAGCGGGATGGCGCGAACCGTGGCGGCAAAACTCATGCAGCAGTTCGGCCTCGATTTCGTATTCGAAGCGCCCCGGGTGGGTAAAGCGCATGGCGCGAATATGCGCCTGCGCGGAAACGGCGGCGGCGCGGCGCATGATATCCAGCTCATGTCCGTCTTTGACCAGACGCATCTCGTGCAGCAGGGCGCGTATATCGCGCACTTCGTCCGGGGCGCGAATGCCGCCGCGCACTTTGGCCTGCACCGAACCGCGCAACTTGAGCACTCGCTGATCCCATGCGGCATCGGCACCGAGCGGATAGAACAGCACGGGCTGGTTGCCCATCAGTTCGGTCAAACGCTCGTCGAGTTGCGCGATGGGATAAGCGGCATCGAAGCCGTAGCGCTCGCGCGCCGCCTCCGGCCCGCAACGGTAGCCGTCCCACACCTCGCGTTCCGGATTTTTTTCGCGGCAGAACAGGATGGACTGCGCCGGACGGTCGCCATCACGGGCGGCAACCAGTACCAGCACCGCCTCCGGTTCGGAAAATCCGGTCAGGTAATAAAAACTGCTGTCGTGCCGGTACGCGTAGTGCGTGTCGCCGTTGCGCGCCACTTCTTCGGCGGTGGGAATGACAGCGATGCCGCGCCCCATCTGCTCCAGCAGATGCGTGCGGCGCTGTGGGTATGGGGATGAGTCAGGCATGGGGCGCATTCTGCGACGAACCCAGCTGCCTGTCGAGTTGGGCAAGTCGCTGCGGTGTGCCGACATCTGTCCACTGGCCGCGATGATGCTCGCCGCTGACATGGCCGGCGGCGATCTGTGCACGCAACAGGGGAGCGAGCGGGGCTTTAGTGCCGCGCGGAACGCCGGTGAACAGCTGCGGTTTGTACAGGCCGATGCCGCTGAAAGTGAGCTTGGGGGGCATGTCGGTGATGCGGCCATCATGCAGACCGAAGTCACCTTTAAGGTTGTGCTCGGGATTATCCACCAGCACCAGATGCGCCATGTCAGGACTATCAGCCAGTGCGGCGGTGCGGGCGGGCAAGCGCGAGAAATCGTGATCGCAATAGATGTCGCCGTTGACCACCGCGAACGGTTCGTCCCCCAGAAGGTGCAAGGCGAAGGCGATGCCGCCCGCCGTTTCCAGCGCCGCACCTTCGTCGGAATAGCGGATGCGCGCGCCAAAGCGGCTGCCGTCGCCCAGCGCCTGCTCGATCTGCATACCCAAATGCGCATGGTTGATGACCAAGTCGGCGATGCCTGCCCGCACCAGACGCTCGATGTGCCACACGATGAGGGGCTTGCCGCCGACTTCCAGCAAAGGCTTCGGGGTGTGATCGGTCAGCGGGCGCATGCGCTCACCGCGCCCCGCTGCCAGGATCATAGCCCGCATGAATTCCCGCCTTTCACGGAGCCCTCATCCGCCGAGAGAATGCTGGCCTTGGGTGGATGCCCGGCATCATGGGTTTGCGTCTCTCTCGTTTGATTGCCGCACATGTTCGTTCAATTCGAGCAGGATGTTCAGCAGCGGCTTGAGGTCGATATAACGTTCGCAAGCCTTGTGCAGATACTCCATCACCAGCGGCATGTCTTTCAGGTAGCCGTCCTTGCCGTCGCGGTGGTACAGCCGCGCGAAGATACCCAGCACTTTGATATGGCGCTGGGCCCCCATCAACTCGTAGTCGCGGTAAAACTCGCCGAAGTCGGCACGCACCGGCAACCCGGCTTTGCGCGCTTTTTCCCAGTAGCGGATGAGCCAATCGATGATCTCTTCCTCTTCCCATCGGATGTAGGCATCCTTGAACAGGGAGGCGAGATCGTAGGTGACAGGGCCGTACACGGCATCCTGGAAGTCGAGGATACCGGGCGAAAATTGAAAATTGCTCTTCTCGTTTGTCCTTTCTCCCGCTTGCGGGGGAGAGTTAGAGAGGGGGGATTCAGTCAGCATCAGGTTGCGCGAGTGATAGTCGCGGTGCACATATACACAGGGTTGGGCAAGGTTGTTGGCGAGGATGCGCTTGAACACCTCTTCCAGTTTGGCTTGCTGTTTGTCGCTGAGCGTCACGCCGAGATGCCTGGCGATGTACCACTCGGGGAACAGATCGAGTTCTCGACGCAGCAAAGCTTCGTCGTAAGGCGGCAGCTCTTCTTTGCGCGAGGCCGATTGAATCCTGATCAGCGCATCGGTGGCGGCACCGTAAAGCTGGCCGGCGTTGTCCGCTGTCAATGCTTGCAAATACGTGGTGTTGCCAAGGTCGGAGAGCAATAAAAAACCTTGCGCGAGGTCTTGCGCATACACATGCGGCACATGCGTTCCCGCGTCCTCGAACAGTTTGCCGACATGCAGAAAAGGTTTGCAGTCCTCGTGTTGCGGCGGGGCATCCATCACCACGAGCGCGCGGTCGGCGAAAGTGGCGCGGAAGTAGCGGCGGAAGCTGGCATCGGCAGAGGCCGGAGCGATGCTGAAAGGTTCGTTGGGGAACAGGCCTTGCAGCCATTCGGTCAGTTGTTGCTGGCGTTGCATATCGGAATATCCGTGCGATCTTAATGGTAAACTCGCGGAAGTTTAACATCTAAACATTGTGATGCGGTTCCGACTCAAGCCCGTCGTGTTTTCTTTGATATGCACTTTTTCACACTCCGCCAGCGCGGAGGTGGATGTGCTCGCGCTTGAGATGGATCGAACCTTTAATGCCATGCCGGAAACAACGCAGGAGACGCCCGCTTTCGTGGAAGCTGACCGGCTGGAGGGGAAAAAGGACAATCAGATCGAGGCGACAGGCAATGCCATATTGCGCAAACGCGGACAGTCGATCCGGGGCGACAGGCTGCTGTACTTCCAGGGCACCCAGGATCTCGATGCGCAAGGCTCGGTGGTGATCGAGCAGGAGGATGGCAGCACCATGAGCGGGCCGCATCTCAGGCTCAATCTCGACACCAATGTCGGCACCATGGAACAGCCGGTTTTCTATCTGGCGGAAAACGACGGACGCGGCAAGGCGGACATGCTGCACATCCAGTCCAAACAGAACTACACGCTGGACAACGCGACCTATACCACCTGTTCGGCGAATAATGAAGATTGGTTCTTGAAAATGAGGAGCCTGGAGATTGATCGTGATCGCCAGATCGGGACGGCTCATCACACATGGGTCGAATTTATGGGGGCACCCATCCTGTATTCGCCCTGGATGGATTTCCCGCTTAACGATCAGCGCAAATCGGGTTTTCTGGCGCCTGTCTTCGGTGGCACGACCAAAGGCGGCAGCGAACTTACCGTACCCTATTACTGGAACATCGCGCCCAACCGTGACGCAACCTTTGCGCCGCGTGCCATGACCAAACGCGGTGTGCTGCTGAACAACGAGTTCCGCTATTTGGAAAGCGGCTATGCAGGCAAGATGAATATCGACATCCTGCCAAATGACCGGATCGCCGGGCGCAGCCGCAACCATCTTGCGTTTGAGCACCGACAAAGTTTAGGCGACGGATTTTCCGGTTACCTGAATTTGAACCGCGTCTCCGACGATGCCTATTATCGCGATCTGTCCGATTCGGTGAACACGACCTCGCAGGTCAACCTAGTGCGCGAAGGCCTCCTGACCTATCACGCGGATTGGTGGAATGCCAGCGCGCGCGCGCAGCGCTACCAAACCTTGCAGGATCCTGCCGCCCCCATTGCTGCCCCCTACGCGCGCCTACCGCAGTTGACGATGAGCGCGCAGCGCGGGATAGCTGGCACGACGCTGGCCTTCGCCGGTGAATACGTTGACTTTAGCCACCCCACCGCGCCAAATGCCCAACGGCTGGTATTGAATCCCAGCGTCAGCTACCCGCTGCTGCGCAATCCCGCAGTCTATATCACCCCCAAGCTGGCCTTGCACAGTACGCACTATGTAATGGGTGCAAACAACAATGCGGCACTGCCCAATTCCTCGCGCACCCTGCCACTGTTCAGCCTGGATAGCGGCATCGCCTTTGAACGCGACTGGGATATGTTCGGCAACAGTTATTTACACACACTGGAACCCCGCATCTTTTACGTCTATGTGCCGTATAAAGACCAGTCCCTGCTGCCCAATTTCGACTCGGCACAAGCGGATTTCAGTTTCACCCAGATGTTTACGGAGAACCGTTTTTTCGGCAGCGACCGCGTCGGCGATGCCAACCATGTCACAGTGGCCATGAGCTCTCGCCTGCTGGATCAGGACAACGGAATGGAACGGCTCAAAGTGACCATCGGGGAGCGCTTCAGTTTCAGCTCGCCGCAGGTGAATCTGATCACTCCCACCACTACCACTAACCGTTCCGATATCCTGCTGGCGGCGTCCGGGCGCGTGACCAATGCTCTTTCGCTGGACAGCGAATTCCAGTTCGATCCGAACCAGTCGCACACCCAGCGTTACAACATCGCCGCGCGTTATCAACCGGAAGCGGGGAAAGTGTTCAACATAGGCTACCGTTTCGCGCGCAACGCCTTGCGCCAGATCGATCTTTCAGCGCAATGGCCGTTGTCCTCGCGCTGGCATGCGGTGGGGCGCTGGAACCACTCTTTCCAGGACAATCGCCTTTTGGAAGCGATCGGGGGGCTTGAGTATAATCAGGACTGCTGGACGATGCGGCTGGTGGCGCAACGGTTCACCATCGGCACGCAACAGACCAACACCGGATTCTTCGTACAACTCGAATTGAACGATCTGGTCAAAGTGGGTTCAGACCCACTGTCCTTGCTCAGGCAAAGCATTCCCGGCTATACCAAGCTGAACGACAAAATGATAGACAACAAATCATCGCGAATTTTGCGCTGATCACAAGGAAATGAAATGCAAATCAAAACGTTGATGATGTGCTGCGCGCTGCTGACCGGGCAAACGGCGCTGGCGGCTGGAGATGCGATGGTCTCCCCCCCTGTTGTGCCGCGTATCGATCCACAACAGCAGGTGGCGGTGATCGACTCGGTCGTGGCCGTGGTCAACAACGATGTCATCACCCGCCGTGAGCTGGATGACCGGCTGCGCCAGGTGACGGGACAATTGCAGCGTCAGGGCACACCGCTGCCCCCGGCAGAGGTGCTGGAGAAACAGATCCTCGAGCGCATGATCACCGAGCTGCTGCAAGCGCAGTTCGCCAAGGAAAGCGGTGTGCGCGTGGACGACACGCAACTCGACCTGTCCCTCACCCGCATCGCGCAACAGAATGGATTCCCTTCGCTGGCGGAGTTCCGTGCAAAACTGGAAGCGGACGGCGTGGATTTCAAACGCTTTCGCGAAGATGTCCGCGGCGAGATCATTTCGACGCGGTTGCGGGAGCGCGAAGTGGAAAGCAAGCTGGTGATCAGCGACACCGAGGTGGACAACTATCTGGCCAACAAGGCTAAGGCGGGTGGGGCGCGGGAAGAGTTCCACCTCGCACATATCCTCGTGGTGGTCCCGGAACAGGCTAGTGCGGAAAAGATACAAGCCGCGCGCACCAAGGCCGAGCAGGCTTTGGCGCAGTTGCAGGGCGGCGCCGATTTTGCCCAAGTGGCCGCCGGCTCTTCCGACGCGAACGATGCGCTCAAGGGCGGCGACTTGGGATGGCGCCCCGGTGATCGCATCCCGCCGCTGTTCCTGAACGAGTTGCAAAACTTGCAGGCCGGCCAGACGACCGGCGTATTGCGCAGCCCGAGCGGATTTCACGTCCTCAAGCTGGTTGACCGGCGCAGTGGCACTGCGCCGGTCATGATCATGCAGACGCACGCGCGCCACATCCTGATCAAGACCAGCGAGATCGTTTCCGAAAAAGAAGCCAGAAAACGCCTGATGGAAATACAGGCGAGCATCGAAGCAGGCGAAGACTTCGCCGAAATGGCCAAGCGCCATTCGCAGGATGGCAGCGCACAACAGGGGGGGGATCTGGACTGGCTCTCTCCGGGGCAGACCGTGCCCGACTTCGAGGATGCGATGAACCGCCTGCAACCCGGCATGGTCGGCGCGGTACAAACGCAGTTCGGCTGGCACCTGATACAGGTGCTGGAGCGCCGCACCACCGATGTCAGCGAACAACAACAACGCCAGCAAGCCCGCGTCGCGATCGGCACGTTCAAATCGGACGAGCTGTATCAGGACTGGTTGCGCCAGCTGCGTGACCAAGCTTTCATCGAATACCGTCTGGAAGAAAACAATTAGCCGGTGAGCATGCCTTCGCCTCGCGCGCCACTGGTGCTGACATCCGGCGAACCCGCCGGCATCGGCCCTGATCTCTGCGCCCAGCTTGCTGTCACACCCGACACGGAATCCGTTGTCCTCGTAGCCGACCGATACCTGCTACAGCAACGCGCCGCGCAACTCGGCATTACGTTGCGCTTGCATGACTATGCCCAAGAACGGGAGCGCCATTCCCTGCCGGTCATCCATGTGCCGCTTGCCGCACCCTGCCACCCCGGAAAACTGGACACGAGAAACAGCGGATATGTACTGTCACTGCTGAAGCGAGCCTTGCAGGGCTGCCAGTCCGGCGAATTCTCCGGCATGGTGACCGCGCCGGTGCACAAGGGCATCATCAACGACGCCGGCATCCCGTTCACCGGCCATACCGAATATCTCGCCGAACAAACCGGCACGCCCTTGGTGGTGATGATGCTGGTCGGCGGCGGCATGCGCGTCGCTCTGGCGACCACGCATCTGGCGCTGCGAGAGGTGCCCGATGCCATCACACAACCGCTGCTGGAAGACATGCTGCGCATCTTGCAGCGTGATTTGCAACGCCGCTTCGGCATTGCAACGCCGCGTATTTTGGTCGCAGGCCTGAACCCGCACGCAGGCGAAAGCGGTTATCTCGGGCGCGAGGAGATGGATGTGATGATTCCCGTGCTAGACCGCCTCCGCGCCGAGGGCTTCGACGTCAGCGTCCCGCTGCCCGCCGACACGTTGTTCACGCCGCACAAGCTGGCGCAATGCGATTGCGTGCTGGCGATGTATCACGATCAGGGACTGCCGGTGTTGAAGCACGCCAGTTTTGGTGCCGGCGTGAATGTCACGCTGGGTCTGCCCATCATCCGCACCTCGGTCGATCACGGCACCGCGCTGGATCTGGCCGGAACCGGTAAGGCCAATGTCGGCAGCCTGCTGGAAGCGATCAGGCTGGCGGCGAAAATGGCGAAGTGCGAGCATCCAATATGAACTCATCCACGGGCTCACACCGATTCGTTCGCGGGGATCATTTAATCTGCATTAATCTGTGCAATCTGCGGGCAACTGGTTTTTCAAATGCATAAAGCCAAAAAACAGTTTGGCCAAAACTTTCTGGTCGATCAGCAGATCATCGCCGACATCGTCGCCGCGATCCGTCCGGAGCCGCATGACAACATGGTCGAGATCGGTCCCGGCCTCGGTGCGCTGACGCGTCCGCTGCTGAAGCGGCTGAATCACCTGCATGTGGTGGAGATCGACCGCGACATCATCGCGCGGCTGGAGAATGACTACCCGCAGGATAATCCAGACCGGAAGCTGACCATCCATGCCGGAGACGCGCTGGCGTTCGACTTTGCGACGCTGCCCGCGCCGCTGCGCATCGTCGGCAACCTGCCGTACAACATCTCCTCGCCGCTGCTGTTCCACTTCGCCGCCTACACCGAGCGCGTGACGGACATGCACTTCATGCTGCAAAACGAAGTGGTCGAACGCATGGTCGCCGGACATTCAACGCCGGCTTACGGACGCCTGTCGGTGATGCTGCAATACCGCTTCTATATGGAAAAGTTGCTGGACGTACCGCCGGAATCGTTCCGTCCCGCGCCCAAGGTGGATTCGGCCATCGTGCGCATGATCCCACTGCCCGCCGCCGAGATTGCGGTGAAGAACGAAAAGCTGTTTGCCCAGATCGTCAGCGCCGCTTTCGGCCAGCGCCGCAAGACACTGCGCAACACCTTGCGCGACCACCTGAACGATGCCGATTTCGTCGAACTCGGCATCGACGCACAATTGCGGGCCGAAAACCTGTCCGTTCAACAGTTTGCCGAGGTGGCAAATCATCTAAATGATAGAATGCGCAACTGAAATTTTTGAGCAGCCATCATGACCGAACCGTTTCCCCTAGTAATGAGCTTTGCCGCCAGCGACCCGAGCGGCGGTGCCGGCTTGCAGGCCGACCTGTTGACCATTGCCAGCATGGGCTGTCACCCGCTGTCGGTGGTCACCGCCATCACAGTACAGGACACCAGCGGTGTGGATGATGTGCTGCCGATCGACTCCGACTGGGTAGTAGATCAGGCGCGCGCGATGCTGGAGGATGTGCCGGTGGCGGCCTTCAAGATCGGCCTGCTAGGCAGTGTCGAGAATATCGCGGCCATTGCCGAGGTGATGGCGGATTATCCCGATATTCCGCTGGTGCTCGATCCGGTGCTGGCTTCGGGACGCGGCGATGAACTGGCCGACGATGACATGCTCGATGCGATGCGCGAATTGCTGATCCCGCAAACCACCATCATCACCCCGAACAGCATAGAAGCGCGCCGTCTTGCCTTGAACGATGATGATGAGAACGACGATCCGAGCATGGAAGAATGTGCCAAGCGATTGCTGCGTATGGGTTGCGAATATGTGCTGATCACCGGTACGCACGAGCAGACACCCAAAGTCGTCAATACCCTGTACGGCGAGAAGGGCGTGATCCGCACCGACAGTTGGGCACGTTTACCCGGCATCTATCATGGCTCCGGTTGCACGCTGGCTTCCGCCATCGCCTCTTTGCTGGCCCAAGACGTGGATGTGCCGGATGCTGTCAAAGAGGCGCAGGAATATACCTGGCAGGCATTGAATGCCGGTTTCCGCCCCGGCATGGGGCAGCACATCCCTGATCGCTTGTTCTGGGCGCGTGGCGAAGAGGATGCACCGGAACGCCCGAATTAAAACCAAAGGTCTGTACGCGATCACGCCGGACGAACCTGATACGGCGACCTTGCTTTACAAGGTGCGGCTGGCGCTGCTGGGCGGCGTTGGCGTGCTGCAATACCGCAACAAAAAATCCGATGGCGCCGTACGCCTCGAACAGGCTGCCGCGTTGCGCATATTGACGCGCGAATTTGGTGTGCCGCTGATCGTCAACGACGATGCGGCACTGGCACGGCAGGTCGATGCGGACGGTGTGCATATTGGCGGTGGGGACGGTACGCTGGCCGAGGCACGCGCGCTGCTGGGCGATGCCGGAATCATCGGTGTGTCTTGCTATAATCGCCTCCCGCTGGGGCTGGAGGCGGAGGCACGGGGTGCGGATTACGTGGCATTCGGCGCGTTCTTTCCCTCCGGGGTTAAGCCCGATGCAGCGGTGGCGACACCCGGACTGCTGCGGCAGGCGCGACAGGAATTGAACGTACCCCTCATTGCCATCGGCGGCATCACGCGGCAAAACGGTATGTCATTGATCGAGGCAGGTGCGGATGCATTGGCGGTGATCTCGGCACTGTGGAGCGCACCTGATATAGAAGTGGCGGCACAAGAATTTTCCGATCTATTCAAGCAAGGTAATCAAGCATGACTTCGCACAACCAGCAGCTATTCGACGAATCCCAGAAAATCATTCCCGGCGGCGTGAATTCGCCGGTGCGCGCGTTCAAGTCGGTCGGCGGTACGCCGCTGTTTTTCAAGCGCGGCAAGGGCGCTTACGTGTGGGACGCGGACGACAAGCGCTACATCGACTACGTGAATTCCTGGGGGCCGATGATAGTCGGCCATTGCCATCCCGCAGTGGTCAAGGCGGTGCAGGACGCGGCTGCGGAAGGTCTGGGTTTCGGCGCGCCGACGGCCAGCGAACTGGAGATCGCCGAACTGCTGTGCAAGATACTGCCCAGCTTGGAGATGGTGCGTCTGGTCAGCTCCGGCACCGAGGCGACGATGACCGCGATCCGTCTGGCGCGCGGTTTCACCGGCCGTAGCCGCATCATCAAGTTCGAAGGCTGCTACCACGGCCATTCCGATGGTCTGCTGGTCAAGGC
Source organism: Gallionella sp. (assembly GCA_034371155.1). Lineage (GTDB taxonomy): Bacteria > Pseudomonadota > Gammaproteobacteria > Burkholderiales > Gallionellaceae > Gallionella. The sequence continues at coordinate 13,042 of JAXMKV010000003.1, forward strand.
CGGTTCGGGTGCTTTGACTTTCGGTCAGCCTAGCTCTTCCGGCGTGCCTGCCGAGATCGCCGCGCTGACGACGGTGCTGGATTACAACGATGCAGCCGGTCTGGAAAAAGCCTTTGCCGAATACGGCGACGAGATCGCCGCAGTGATCGTCGAACCGGTTGCAGGCAACATGAATTTGATCTTGCCCGAGCGCGAGTTCCTCGATGCGATGCGCAGCCTGTGCACCAAGCACGGTACGGTGCTGATTCTCGACGAAGTGATGTCCGGCTTCCGCGTTGGCCTGCAAGGTGCGCACGGTCACTACGGCATCAAGCCGGACTTGATTACGCTGGGCAAGGTGATGGGCGGCGGTCTGCCTGCGGCCGCGTTCGGCGGTCGCCGCGACATCATGCAATGCCTGGCTCCGCTGGGTGCGGTGTACCAGGCCGGTACGCTGTCCGGCAACCCGGTCGCGGTGGCGGCTGGTCTGGCCACGCTGAAGCTGGTGCAGGCCCCCGATTTCTACGAGCATCTGACGAAGATCGCCAAAGACATGACCGAAGGCATTGCCGCGAGTGCAAAGAAGCACGGCATTCCGTTCAGCGCGCAGTCCATCGGCAGCATGTTCGGCCTGTATTTCAGCGAAAAAGCCCCGACCAGCTACACCGAGGTGATGGCCAGCGACAAGGCCGCGTTCAACCGTTTCTTCCACGCGATGCTGGGAGAGGGCGTGTACCTCGCGCCGTCGGCATTCGAGGCCGGTTTCGTGTCCGCCGCGCACAGCGATGCGGACATCGCGGCGACCATCGCCGCCGCCGACAGAGTCTTCGCGGCCTGGAAATAATGGGACTCTTCTCGCAGGCGGCGTTTTACACCACCGTCAACCACATGAAAGACCTGCCGCTGCACGGCGGCAAGGAAGTCGCGTTCGTCGGCCGTTCCAATGCCGGCAAGTCGAGCGCAATCAATACACTGGCGAACCATGTGCGGCTGGCCTATACCAGCAAGACGCCGGGACGTACGCAGCACTTGAATTATTTCTCGCTGGGCGAAAACAACTATCTGGTGGATTTGCCCGGTTACGGTTACGCCAAGGTGCCGCCGGATGTACAAAAACATTGGGAAGCTCTGTTGAGCAAGTACTTGCAAACCCGCGCAGAACTGGCCGGACTCGTGGTCATCATGGATTCACGCCACCCACTCACCGAACGTGACCAAGGTATGCTGGACTGGTTCGCTCCGACCGGCAAGCCCATCCATATTCTGCTGACAAAATCCGACAAGCTCAGCCGTCAGGAAGCCACCAAAACTTTGCGTGCGGTCAAAGACTATCTGGCAGAACATTTTCCGCAATGCACGGCACAGCTTTTTTCCAGTCTGAAAAAACTCGGCACTGAAGAGGCGGAGTCGGTAATTGCGGGATGGTTAAAAGATAATAGAATCCCGTCTCACGAGGAATTGCCGTCGGACATTCTGGATACAGGCAAGCATTAGGCGTTGCAAGAACAAAAAAAATGCCCCTGAACCAAAGGGGAAGGTCAGGGGCAAAAGCCTTAACTTGGTTAAGACGCCCGCTCAGGGAGGAGAAACGGGGAATGACTCACATCATTCAGAGAGTAAGATAAGCCGTTTCTTAAATAGTTCCAAAAAATCTCACTTTTTAGGAAAAATCATGCAGACACTTGGACAATACCCCCAAAGCAGAATGCGCCGAATGCGCCGCGACAGCTTTTCGCGAGACCTGATGCGAGAGTACACGCTCACTTCATCAGACTTTATCTATCCAGTGTTTGTGCTCGAAGGCACGAATAAAGTCGAAGAAGTGAAGTCCATGCCCGGCGTACAGCGCAAAACTTTGGATTTGCTGCTCAAGGATGCCGAGCAATGCGTAAAAATGGGCATTCCGGTCATGGCGATCTTTCCGGTGATCGATACACCGCTAAAAAGCTTGGGGGCGGAAGAAGCTTACAATCCGAACGGATTGGTGCCGCGCGTGGTCGCCGCACTGAAGAAAAATTTCCCCGCACTGGGCGTGATGACCGATGTGGCGCTGGACCCCTACACCAGCCACGGTCAAGACGGCCTGATCGACGACAGCGGCTACGTGCTGAACGATGAGACCATTGCGGTGCTGACCCGTCAGGCGCAGTGCCATGCCGCCGCTGGAGCCGACATCGTCGCCCCCTCCGACATGATGGACGGTCGCATCGGAGCGATACGCGCCGCGCTTGACGCGCACAAACATATTCATACCCGCATCATGGCCTACTCGGCCAAATACGCATCCAGCTTTTACGGCCCGTTCCGTGATGCCGTCGGCTCCAGCGGCAATCTGGGATCCGGCAACAAATACACCTACCAGATGGATCCGGCCAACTCGGACGAAGCATTGTGGGAAGTCGGTCTTGACTTGCAGGAAGGCGCGGACATGGAGATGGTCAAACCCGGTATGCCCTACCTCGATATCGTGCGTCGCGTGAAAGACGAATTCAAGGCACCCACTTTCGTCTATCAGGTTAGCGGCGAATACGCGATGCTCAAGGCTGCTGCCCAGAACGGCTGGCTAAATGAACAAGCCTGCGTGCTGGAATCTCTGCTGGCATTCAAGCGCGCCGGCGCTGACGGGATACTGACTTACTTCGCGCTGGATGCGGCAAGGTGGCTGAAACAGCAAGATTGATGCGGCAAACACCGCGTTCAGAAACAATATCGCCGGGTGTTCCCCGGCGATTTTTTGCATAAGCCGCACTATTTCAGCTGCCCCCGCTCAATACATATGCCCACCATCTTGCTGCCGCGTATCGCCTGCAGCTTGGCGACACTGACCTTGACCCAGGGAGACTTGAAATCGTCGAGAAGGATTTGCGCGATGCGTTCACACAGGGCTTCAAGCAGATTGAAATGACGGCTGGCAAGCTCGGCCTGGATGCGCCTCACGATATCGGCATAGTTAAGCGCGTCCTTGATGTCGTCAGTTGCGCAGGCGCGGCTGTCAGGCAAGGCAATGTCGAGATCGATCTGCAGCGTTTGCGGTACACGCTTTTCCCATTCGTACACACCGATGAGAGTTTCGACCTTGAGTTCGCGCAGAAAGATGATGTCCATCGGGTGTGTCCGGTTGTTTGGTTGCTCGGGTGGATTCAAGTAGAATCCGCCCCTCGTATTTTAAGGTAATTCGAGATGATGATGACCGTGCTTTTTGTTATATGCGCCTATCTGCTGGGCTCGGTTTCGTTCGCGGTGTTGATGAGCAAGCTGTTCCGCCTGCCCGACCCCCGCACCTACGGCTCGCAAAATCCCGGTGCGACCAATGTATTGCGCAGTGGTAAAAAAGCCGCCGCCGCCCTGACCCTTTTGGGTGACGCGGCCAAGGGATGGCTGGCAGTGGCGGTGGCCATGGAGTTCGCCCCGCACGACGGACAGGGGCTGATGATAATCGCCCTGGTTGCTCTGGCTGTGTTTCTCGGCCACGTATTTCCGGTATTTCTCCGCTTTAAGGGAGGCAAAGGTGTGGCAACGGCATTGGGTGTGTTGTTGGCGCTCAGCCCATGGCTGGGATTGGCCACCCTCGCAACCTGGTTGCTGGTTGCCTTGGCGTTCCGCCTGTCCTCGCTGGCGGCACTGGTCGCCGCGACTGGCGCGCCGATCTACGCGATGGTGCTTGGTTTGCCGCGCGAATTAATACTGTCCACCGGCATTATGTCGCTGCTGCTGATCTGGCGCCACAAGAGCAATATTCAAAATCTACTGAGCGGCAAGGAAAGCCGCATCGGCAAAAAAAGCAGCTAAACACTCCCTCAGCGCATATCTTCGCGCACCCGCATGAACCGGGCGAAACGCGGGATGCCGCTCTTCTCGTTCATCCCGTTGTAACGGTAAGTCACCCAACTTCCCAATGGTGGCGGAGCACGCCGTTCTTCATCGGAAAAACCCGTCCCCAAACGGAAGCGCAGCCCCTCCGGCGACTCCACTTCCAACGCGCCCAGCATGCCCGCATATTTCCCCTTGCCCGGCAGATGCGCCACAACTCTGGCCTCGGCATCCTGAAACAGTTTGAGCTTGAGCAGGTCGTCGTTGCGCTCGGCGCGATACAGCGACGAGCCTCTATGCAGCATCAACCCTTCGCCGCCCTGTTTGACGACGCGCTTCAGTAGCGTTTGCAGTTCGTTCGGATTGGCTACTTTGAACTGCGCGACCTGTCGCAGCCAAGGCTGGCCGACTCGCGCGACGATCTGCAGCAACGCCGCGTTGCGTTCGTCGAACGTGCCGGGATGCGCAGGCAGGTCGAATGCCATGAAGTGCAGCTTGCGCCACGCCGCATCGTCGGGTGTCTGCTGCCGGACGATGGAGACGGTCTGCGAAAACTGTCCGCGCTCGATCCACAGCTCGCCATCGAGCGGCGTGTCCGGCCAACCGGAGGTGAACCACGATGGCGCGTGGATGGTTTCGCCGCCGCGTGTCAGTAGCTGATGGCCATCCCAGTAGCCGCGCATGCCGTCGAGTTTTTCGCTGACCCAATATTCGGCCAGCGGAATTTCGTTGCGGTAGACGTTCGCCAGCATCAGCGGCGGCGGCTCGCCGGCGAAAAGCGGGGTGGGTAGTTGGAGCAGGAATGCCAGCAGGAAAGAAACAAGATGTTTGTTCATACTCCTCCTTCGCGGATGCGATACGCCCCGGCAAGAGCCGGGGCGCGGATTTGCGGGCGGCGCTTAGCCCGCGAGCTTCTGCTTCAGGATGTCGTTCAGCTGCGCCGGGTTGGCCTTGCCCTTGCTTGCCTTCATCGCGAGGCCGACGAAGAAGCCGAACAGCTTGTCCTTGCCGCTGCGGTATTCGGCGACCTTGTCGGCATTCGCGGCGATGATCTCGTCCACCAGCACCTCGATCGCGCCGCTGTCGGAGACCTGCTTCAGGCCCTTGGCCTCGATGATTGCATCCGCGTCACCGCCTTCCGCCCACATCGTGCGGAACACTTCCTTCGCACCGGAGTTCGAGATCGTGCCGTCGGCGATGCGAGCCAACATGCCGCCGAGCTGCTGTGCCGTAATCGGGCATTGCGCCATGTCGAGGCCATCGCGGTTCAGTTGGGCGCTGACTTCGCCGATGATCCAGTTGGCGCAAATTTTTGCCTGTGCCGTCGCGTCGCCGAGCGCGGCTTCGAAGAAGTCGGCCATCTCGCGCGAGCTGGTCAGCACGCTGGCGTCGTAGGCGGACAGGCCGAGGTCGTTCACATAGCGAGCCTGTTTGTCGTGCGGCAATTCCGGCAAGGTAGCACGTACCCGTTCGATCCACTCAGGTGAGATATCCAGCGGAAGCAGGTCGGGATCGGGGAAGTAGCGGTAATCGTGCGCGTCTTCCTTGCTGCGCATCATGCGGGTCTCGCCGCTGTCCGGGTCGAACAGGATGGTGGCCTGCTGCACCTTGCCGCCGTTCTCGATGGTGTCGATCTGCCACTGCACCTCGTAGTCGATGGCCTGCTGCATGAACTTGAACGAGTTCAGGTTCTTGATCTCGCGGCGCGTGCCGAGTTCGCCGCCGGGCTTGCGCACCGACACGTTCACGTCGCAGCGGAACGAGCCTTCCTGCATGTTGCCGTCGCAGATGCCGATCCAGCGCACCAGCGTGTGCAGCGCCTTGGCGTAGGCCACAGCCTCGGCGGCGGAACGCATGTCGGGCTCGGACACGATCTCCAGCAGCGGTGTGCCCGCGCGATTCAGGTCAATGCCGGTCATGCCGTGGAAGTCGGCGTGCAACGATTTGCCGGCGTCTTCCTCCAGGTGTGCCCGGGTGATGCGCACCGTCTTCTCGTAGGGTTTGGCATTGCCGGACAGCGGCTCGACTTGGATGGTCAGCGCGCCCTGGCCCACGACCGGCAGGTCGAATTGGCTGATCTGGTAGCCCTTGGGCAGGTCGGGATAGAAGTAATTCTTGCGCGCGAACACCGAACGCGGCGCGATATGCGCGCCGGTGGCGAGACCGAACTTGATCGCGCGTTCCACCGCGCCCTTGTTCAGCACCGGCAGTACGCCGGGCAGCGCGAGACTCACCGCGTCAGCTTGCGTGTTGGGCTCTGCGCCGAACGCGGTCGATGCGCCGGAAAATATCTTGGTGTTGGTCGAGAGCTGGGTATGCACTTCCAGACCGATGACGATTTCCCACTGCATCATTTGCTCCGTTTCTTCGATTGGGATAACAGGGCGGCATGCACGCCGTCCCATAGCGCGATGCGCGCTTCGATGGCTAGTTGCGCAGTCTTCTCGGCGCTGCGAAGTTTCTTGTCGCTGTCGTCGCACAACTGCTCCAGCAGCTTGAGCGACAACGGCCCGTGGAACTCGTCGTCCAGGTGGATGTGCCGTTCGAGGTAATAGTGGAACAGCGGCGCTTTTTTCTTGCTGATGCCGATGTCGGCGAGCAGTGCGCGGAACATGCCGGGGATCACTTGCTCGCGACCGAGCGCGAAGGCAGCTGCAACGACATGTGGCTTGTCGGTCGCGAGGAATCCGAACGTCGTCTTCATGAAGCGGCGCGCAGGCTCGGGAATGTCGTCGCGCTTCAGTGCGGCGGCGATGCCGTGCTTCTTCGCCGCCTTGATGAAGGCCCGCACCGGACGGGTGTCCGCGCCGACTTCTTCCATGGCGCCCAGATAAAGAGCGAAATGGCTGACGAAGGTAGGATTGCCGTCGGCATCCGGCAGTCCCTCGTCACTCTCTTCGGCCAGTACGATCTCGTTGACGAAACGTTGCAGTAGCGCGGTTTCCGGCTTGCTCGCGGGCATCCATGGCGCGCCGGCCGGGGCGATCTCGCCCTGCAGATATTTGAGCAGCGACATGAAGTCCCACACCGGAAACACATGGTGTTCCATGAAGCAGCGCAACTCGGCCAGCGTACGCACCGAGGTATACAGGGGATGGCTGTCGAGCTTGGTCTTGAGCTCGGGAATGCCGCGGAGTTCGGAGATTTCCATGGTAAGACTCAAATCTGCGGCGCGCGGCTGTGCCAGTCGGTCGCCAGTTGATATTGGTGCGCGACATTCAGCATGCGCGCCTCGTCGAAGTAATTGCCGATGATCTGCAGGCCGACCGGCATATCGTTGTCGCCGAAGCCGCAGGGTATCGACATGCCGGGCAGCCCGGCGAGATTCACCGCGATGGTGTAGATGTCGGACAGATACATCTGCACCGGATCGTCGCCCTTTTCGCCCAGCTTGAACGCGGTCGAAGGCGATGTCGGTCCCATGATGACGTCGCAGTGTTTGTAGGCCTCGACGAAGTCCTGCGCGATCAGGCGGCGTATCTTCTGCGCCTGGATGTAGTAGGCATCGTAGTAACCGTGCGACAGCACATAGGTGCCTATCATGATGCGGCGCTTCACTTCCGCGCCGAAACCCTGCGAGCGGCTTTGCTCGTACATGTCCGCGAGGTCGGTGTAGTCCGGGGCGCGGTAACCGTAGCGCACGCCGTCGAAGCGCGACAGGTTGGAGGACGCTTCTGCCGGGGCCAGCACGTAGTACACCGGGATAGACAATCTAGTATTCGGTAGACTGATCTCGACCACGGTTGCTCCCAGCTTTTTGTATTCGGCGATGGCGGCTTCGACGGCTTTGGCGACGTCGCTGCCCAGACCTTCCGCGAAGAACTCCTTCGGCAGGCCGATGCGCAGGCCGGACAGTGGTTTGTTGAGATCGCGCGCGTAGTCTTCTTTGTCGCGTTTCAGCGAAGTCGAATCGCGCTCATCGAATCCCGCCATAGTGTTCAGCAGTAAGGCCAAGTCTTCGGCGCTGCGGCCCATCGGCCCGGCCTGATCCAAGCTGGAGGCAAACGCGATCATGCCGTAGCGCGATACCACGCCGTAGGTGGGCTTCAGGCCGGAGATGCCGCACAGCGCGGCAGGTTGGCGGATCGAGCCGCCGGTGTCGGTGCCGGTCGCTGCCGCGCACAGGCGCGCTGCGACAGCGGAGGCCGTGCCGCCGGACGAGCCGCCGGGCACGCGCGCCTTGTCCCACGGATTCTTTACCGCGCCGTAGTACGAAGTCTCGTTCGACGAGCCCATGGCGAATTCGTCCATGTTGGTCTTGCCGAGATTGATCGCGCCCGCGTTGTTGAATTGCGAAATCACATGTGCGTCGTAAGGCGATACGAAGTTGTGCAGCATCTTCGAGCCACAGGTGGTGAGCCAACCTTTGGCGCAAAAAATATCTTTTTGCGCGACGGGAATGCCGGTCAACGCCTCCGCACTGCCCGCGGCCAAGCGCTCGTCGGCGGCGCGAGCCTGCGCCAGCGATACTTCCGGATTCAGCGTGACGTAGGCATTGAGACTGGGATTAAGCTTGGCGATGCGATCGAGGTAAAGTTGCGTTAGCTCGACGCTGGATATCTTTTGGGCGCGCAGGGCGTCGCCGAGTTGCTTCAGACTGGATTCAAACATGATCTATTCGATGACTTTGGGAACGAGGTATAGACCCGCCTCGACCTGCGGGGCGATGGCCTGGAAAGCCTCGCGTTGATTGGTTTCGGTGACCACGTCCTCGCGCAGGCGCTGCGACAAATCCTGGCTGTGGGACATCGGCTCTACACCGCGGGTATCGACCGCCTGCATCTCGGCGATCAGGTCAAAAATGCCGGACAATTGCGCGCGCGCGGTCTCGATCTCCGGGGCGGTCATCGCAAGTCGGGCCAACCGGGCGACTTTTTCAACATCCTGAGTGCTTAAAGACATAGTAAAAACTTTATGGAAATAAGGCCAATAGGTTATCATATCGGGGTTTATTGACGCACTTTTTTGACTACGGGACAAAACATGTTTGGATTTTTGAACGGCTATTTCTCCAACGACCTCGCCATCGACCTTGGTACCGCTAACACTCTAATCTGGGTGCGCGGACAGGGTATCGTGCTGGATGAGCCTTCGGTCGTGGCGATTCGCCAGGAAGGCGGTCCTAACGGAAAGAAAGTCATCCAGCAGGTCGGCCTCGCGGCCAAGCAAATGCTGGGTCGCACGCCAGGCAACATCACCGCAATCCGCCCGATGAAAGACGGCGTGATCGCTGATTTTACTGTTACCGAGCAGATGCTTAAGCAGTTTATCCGCAAAGTCTACAAGGCCAGTATTTTCAGCCCCAGTCCGCGCATCGTGATTTGCGTGCCCTGCGGCTCTACTCAGGTCGAGCGTCGCGCAATCCGCGAATCCGCAGTCGGTGCTGGCGCACGGCGCGTCGAGTTGATTGAGGAGCCGATGGCGGCAGCGATTGGCGCAGGTATGCCGGTGGAGGAGGCAACAGGTTCGATGGTGGTGGACATCGGCGGCGGCACCACCGAGGTCGGTGTAATCTCGCTGGGCGGAGCGGTATATTCCGGTTCGGTGCGCGTCGGCGGCGACAAGTTTGACGAGGCGATCATCAATTACATCCGCCGCAACTACGGCATGCTGATCGGCGAGACCACCGCCGAAGAGATCAAGAAGACCATCGGTTCCGCGTTCCCCGGTAGCGAAGTGCGCGAGATGGAAGTGAAGGGCCGCAACCTGGCCGAAGGCGTGCCGCGCAGCTTCACCATCTCCAGCAACGAGATACTCGAAGCGCTGACCGATCCGCTGAACAGCATCGTTAGCGCGGTGAAGACCGCGTTGGAACAGACCCCCCCCGAACTCGGCGCCGACATCGCCAACAAGGGCATGGTGCTGACCGGCGGCGGGGCGCTGCTGCGCGATCTGGACCGCCTGCTGATGGAAGAAACCGGCCTGCCGGTGCTAATCGCCGATGATCCGTTGACCTGCGTGGTGCGCGGTTCGGGTCTGGCATTGGAAAGCATGGATAAGTCCACCAATATCTTTACGACCGAATAATCTCCATATTCACTAGACCTTCACCTGCTACAACGGCCGCGATTGATGGATAACTCGCAATCCTTCCAATTTTTCAATCGCGGCCCCAGTCCCGCCGTCCGACTGGTGTTCTTTTCGGTGCTGTCGCTGCTGTTGCTGTTCGTTGATGCGCGCTACCGCTATTTGGAATCGACCCGTAGTGCCCTGTCCGTGCTGATCTCGCCTATTCAGCAGCTGGCGACCATGCCCTCAAAATTATGGTCACGAGCCGGCGATTTCATTATGCTGCAAAGCAATCTGGTGACCGAAAACCAGGCATTGCACCGGCAACACCACAACGACACGGCGAAACTGATGCAATTTCAGGCGCTGCAACAGGAAGCTCGGCAATTGCGCAACCTGCTCTCGTTGCCGCAGCGCGGCGAATTCAATGCGATCGCGGCGGAAATTGTGTACGCCGAACGCAACGTGTTCAAACGCAAGGTGTTGGTCAACAAAGGAGCCGATGCGCAGGTACAAATAGGCCAAGTGGTCATGGATGACCACGGCATCGTTGGTCAGATCACCCGCGTCTATCCGTGGCTGTCCGAGGTCACGCTGATCACCGAAAAAGACCACGCTGTTCCTGTGCAGATATTGCGCAACGGCCTACGCACCGTCGTGTTCGGCGCGGGCGATACCAGCCAATTGTCGCTGCGTTACATGCCGGTCAGTTCGGACATCCAACCCGGAGACGTGCTGGTGACTTCGGGTATCGACGGCATCTATCCGCCCGATATTCCGGTAGCCAAGGTTGAAAAGATCGAGCGCGATCCCGCTTATCCGTTCGCGCGGGTCACTTGCCAACCCTTGGCCGGCGTCGACCGTAACCGGCACTTGTTGATCTTGTCCGGTGCTGTTAAAGCCCTCGAATTGCCGGCCGAGATACTGGCCGAAAGAGATGCTGCCACGGACACAACGAAGCACGAGAACGAATGATGCCTTACTTTGCCAGTGCCAATAACCCCGAGATACAGCGTCCCGCCAGCATAGCTTTTGTCGTGTTGACCATGCTGTGCGCGCTGTTCCTCAACGGCTTGCCGTGGGAAGGTGTGTGGCTGATGCTGCGCCCCGATTTCGTCGCTGTCGTGCTGCTGTACTGGTGCACCCACCAACCCTTGCGTATCGGCATCGGCTTGTCGTGGGCAGTGGGCATCATGGCCGATGTCGCCAATGCCAGCCTGTTCGGACAACATGCGCTGGCCTACACCTTGCTCGCCTTCGGCGGGGTGGCTTTGCACCGGCGCTTGCAGATGTTCAATCTGCGCCAGCAAACCACCCAGGTTTTCGGCATTTTCGCGCTGACCTACATGTTGTACGCGCTGGTGCACTGGCAGATAAACGGCTATCTGGTTTGGGGGTATTTTCTCGGCATTCTGACCTCGACACTGCTGTGGATGCCGCTCAGCATCGTATTGCAGGCGATGCGGCGGACGCGCATGAGCCGCGAACACCCATGAAGCATGTCGAATTAAAAAACCATCAGCGTGAACTCTTTTATTTCCGGTTGCGGCTAGCCATCAGTGTTGGCTTCGTGCTGGTGCTATTCGGCATCCTGCTGATCCGTTTCAGCTATCTGCAGATTGCCAAGCACGAGTATTTCCACACGAAAGCGGAAGGGAACCGCATTTCCATCGTGCCTATTGTGCCCAATCGCGGCCTGATCCTTGACCGGAACGGCGTGGTGCTGGCGCACAACTACTCCGGTTACACGCTGGAGATCACACCGAGTAAGGCCGGGAATCTGGAAGACACCATCAACGACCTCTCCACGTTGGTTGAGATCACCCCGCGTGACCGCCGCCGCTTCAAAAAACTGCTGAGCGAGCGACGCAACTTCGAGACGCTGATGATACGCAACCGTCTGAGCGATGAGGAAGTCGCACGCTTTGCGGCGCAGCAGTACCGCTTTCCGGGCGTGGAAATCAAGGCACGGCTATTCCGCGATTATCCGTTCGGCGCCCAGACCTCCCATCTGGTCGGCTATATCGGGCGCATCAACCAAACCGATGTTGAGCAGCTAGAGGAGAACGATCTGGCGGCCAACTATCGCGGCTCTGACTACATGGGCAAGACTGGCTTGGAAAAAAGTTACGAGCGGGAGCTGCACGGCATCACCGGGGTCGAACAGGTTGAGGTAGACTCGGGCGGGCGTGCAGTACAAATCCTGTCGCGCATACCGCCGGTATCCGGCAACACGCTGGTGCTGAGCATCGACGCGAAACTGCAAGAAATCGCCGAGCAGTCTTTCGGCAATTATCGCGGCGCACTGGTGGCGATCGATCCGCGCAACGGCGAGGTGCTGGCCTTCGTCAGCCGTCCCGGTTACGACCCCAGTCTGTTCATCGACGGAATCGACCCGCAAAACTGGGACGAGCTGAACAATTCCCCCGACACCCCCCTGAACAACCGCGCGCTGCGCGGCCAGTATCCGGCAGGCTCGACCATCAAACCGTTCATGGCCTTGGCGGGCCTGCACTACAAGGCGCGTTCGCCCGCTTTCACCATTGGTGATCCCGGCTACTTCACCCTGCCTGGCAGCAGCCATCGATACCGTGACTGGAAAAAAAGCGGGCACGGCAGCGTGGATATGTTCAAATCCATCGTGGTGTCCTGCGACACCTATTACTATGGGCTGGCCACAGAACTCGGCATCGACAGGATATTCGAATATCTTTCCCAGTTTGGTTTCGGCAAAAAGACCGGCATCGATCTGGAGGGCGAAACCTCCGGCCTGCTGCCCTCGCAGGAATGGAAGATGAGGCGCTACAAACAGAAATGGTATGCGGGCGACACCGTGTCGGTGGGAATCGGGCAGGGCTATAGTCTGGTCACGCCGATGCAGCTTGCCCATGCCACGGCAATACTGGCGAACAACGGCATCGCCTACAAACCCCATCTGGTCAAAGAAGTGCGAAGTGTACGCAGCAAAGAAAACCGCATGATCGAAAACCAACCGTTATTCGATCTCAAGCTGGATTCGGCAGATATCGAATTGGTCAAACGCGCGATGGTTGCCGTCACCCAGCCGGGCGGTACGGCAGTGGCAGCATCCGCTGGCGCACCCTACCATATCGCCGGCAAGACAGGCACCGCGCAGGTCATCGGCATCAAGCAAGGAGCCACCTATAACGAGAGCCAGGTGAACGAGCGTCACCGCGACCACGCTTGGTTCATCGCTTTTGCGCCGGCGGAACAGCCCACCATCGCGCTGGTCGTGCTGGCCGAGAACGGCGGGCACGGCGGCGGAACCGCCGCGCCGATCGCGCGCAAAGTGCTGGATTATCACCTGCTCGGGAAGGTGCCGCAGCCGCTTCCGGACAGCGGCCTCAACGTGGGAGAAGAGAATGACTAGGCGCCAGCTGTGGCAACGCTTCATAACCCATCTCGACCCGCCGCTGTTGCTTGGCCTCGGCTTGCTGCTGTTGACCAGCCTGACCGTGCTGTACAGCGCGGACAATGCCAGCTTTGGGCAACCTTTCAAACAAGTGATGAACATCGTTGTGGCGTTCACGCTGATGTGGCTGGTCGCCAATCTGCCGCTGCATTATCTGATGCGCACCGCTGTACCGGTCTACGCGTTCGGCTTGCTGATGCTGATAGGAGTCGCGCTGTTCGGCGAGATCAGCCATGGCGCTCGCCGTTGGCTCAACCTCGGATTCATCACTATTCAACCCTCCGAGTTGATGAAGATTGGTGTACCGCTGATGATGGCCTGGTACTTTGAAAAGAACGAGGCCACGCTTACCGCCAAGAATTATGTGGTCGCCACACTGCTGTTGCTGGTGCCGGTCGCGCTGATCGCGCGCCAGCCCGATCTCGGCACCGCCATCCTGATCTCGGCCAGCGGCTTCTATGTACTGTTCCTCGCGGGACTTTCCTGGCGCGTAATGGGCGGACTGGCCGTCGCAGCCGCAGCCAGCGCCCCCTTCCTGTGGGGCATGCTGCACGACTACCAGAAGCACCGCATCCTGATGCTGTTCGATCCCGAACAGGACGCGCTGGGCAGGGGCTACCATACCCTGCAAGCGATGATCGCGGTCGGCTCGGGCGGTATGCTGGGCAAGGGGTATCTGAACGGGACACAGACCCACCTCGATTTTCTGCCGGAGCGCACCACCGATTTCATCTTTGCGGTCTACGCCGAAGAATTCGGATTACTGGGCTGCCTGATACTGTTGGCGATTTTTCTGTTCGTCATTGCTCGCGGCTTCATCATCACAGCCAACGCATCGACTTATTTCACGCGTCTGATGGCCGGTTCCATCACGCTGACCTTTGCCACCTATGCCTTCGTCAACATGGGGATGGTCAGCGGCATCCTGCCGGTGGTCGGCGTGCCACTGCCCCTGGTAAGTTACGGCGGCACATCGATGGTGACCCTGCTGTTGGGGTTTGGTATGCTGATGAGCATAGAGACACACAAAAAACTGATCAAAACTTGATTAAGGTTTCAGGCAGCCGATTGGCTGGCTTACGAAAGGAAAATCGAATGAACAAGCAAATCGCAGTTTTGACACTGGCAACACTATTTCTCGCCGCATGCGGCAGCGGGCCGCAACGCAAGGTTGAGACGCGCAGCACGCCGGCTCCCGTCGAAGCCCGCGTGGTTGGTTCGCCGGCTTCGACTTCCTCTCCCGCCGCCGGTGGCGGCTATCTCGCCGGCGACGGCCCCGGCACAGATGCCCCGGCCAACCTCGAGCAGATGCCGGATGCCGTACCGCGCAACGAACCGCTGCACCGCTACGCCAATCGCCCCTACGTCGCACTGGGCAAGACCTACACCCCGATGACCGTCGCTGGCCATTTCAAAGAACGCGGCATCGCTTCCTGGTACGGCAAAAAATTTCACGGACAACGCACCTCCAGCGGCGAGGTGTATGACATGTACGGCATGACCGCCGCCCACCCCACGCTGCCTATCCCCAGTTACGCGCGTGTCACCAGTGTGGCAAACGGCAAATCCGTGGTCGTGCGTGTCAACGACCGTGGCCCGTTTCTGCACGAGCGTGTGATGGATCTGTCCTATACCGCCGCGCACAAGCTCGGCATCATCGGCAGCGGCAGCGGCGAAGTCGAAATCGAAAGTCTTGCCCCCGGAGCGATCACCAGCACGGTCGCCAAAACTGAAACCGTACAAAGCCGCCCTCTGGAACAACCCGCCGTGCTTGCCGCAACGACTGCCGGCGGCAATGTCTACCTGCAACTCGGCGCATTCAAGTCGCGAGACGCGGCGGAAAATTTCATGGTAAAGATGCAGAGTGAACTCGGTGACATCGGCAAGCAATTCCGCGTGTTCGCCAAAGACGGCCTCCACCGTGTCCACCTCGGCCCCTATGCCAGCCAGAGCGAAGCTCGCAGTAGCGCAGAGAATTTACAAGGCCGACTGGGATTCAAACCGATGGTGAACCTGCGGTAAGCAGCTTATTCGAGACCATTCGTCTTAGACTTGTTGAAGGGGCAGTGTATTCAACAATCGAAAGCAAAACCGCTTGGGGACGCCTTCGATTAGACGCAAAAGAGCGGGGCGGCGCACAGGGGAAAGAAAGTTAAAACCTGAAAGACCTAAAAACCTGGTGGGCACTACATGCCCACCCTAGGTATTTCTACCTGCACGTTCTTCTAGCTTAAATAAGATGAGCCCCTCCGGCTTGGGGGCGGGGGGACTAGCCTGCCACCCTCAACACCAATCCCTTCAAATACGCCCCCTCCGGAAAACTCAGCAGCACCGGGTGATCCGCACTGGCGTGCAGATGGCGCACGATCTGCGCATCCACTCCGGCATCGAGAGCCGCGCCCGCGACGATCTTCTGGAACAGTTCTTCGCTGATGCCGCCGGAGCAGGAGTAGGTAAACAGCAAGCCGCCCGGACGCAGTAGTTTGAAGCCCAACAGGTTGATGTCCTTGTAAGCGCGCGCGGCTTTTTCGGCAAAGGCTGCGGTGGGAGCGAATTTGGGCGGGTCCAGCACGATCAGGTCGAATTTTTTGTTCTGGTCGCGTAATTTGCGCAAAGCCTCGAATACATCGGCGCACCACCATTCCGCCTTCGCCGAATCAACTTCGTTCAGCGCCGCATTGGCTTGCGCCAGTTGCAGCGCTTCCTGCGAAGAATCGACGGACAACACCGACTTTGCCCCGCCGCGCAGCGCGTACAGGGAGAAGCCCCCGGTGTAACAGAAGCAATTCAGCACATCCTTGCCTTGCGCCAGCGTGCCGGTCAGCGCGCGGTTATCGCGCTGGTCGAGGTAATAGCCGGTCTTCTGCCCCTTGGCGACATCCACCGCAAAGCGCAGGCCGTGCTCGATGACCTCGACCCGTTCGGGCAATGCGCCGCGCAACACGCCGGTACGTTTTTCCAGTCCTTCCAGTTCGCGCCCGTCGGAGTCGGAGCGCTCGTAGATGCAGACGGGAGCACACAACGCCCAGAGGATATCGGCGATGGCATCGCGCCAGCGTTCGGCACCGGCACTGCCGAGTTGCAGCACCAGCGTGTCGCCATAACGGTCGACGATCAAACCCGGCAGACCGTCAGATTCGGCATGAATCAGGCGCAGGCCGCTGCTGTCATTTTTCAAACCAAGCGCATCGCGCGCAGCCAGCGCGGAAGCGATCTTCTTGCGAAAGAATGCGGCATCAATCTGCTCCGCGATATCCCACGACCAGACGCGCGCCGTGATCTGCGAACCGGCACCGAAGGCCGCCCAAGCAAGGAAGCCGCCCTGTGAATCGCGGACCGCGACGGTGTCGCCGCTGACGGGCGCACCTTCGATGAATTCGACTGCACCGGAGAACACCCAAGGGTGGCGGCGCAGCAGCGATTTTTCGCGGCCTTCCCTAAGCAGGATCGCGGGAATACCCTCGCCCGGCCTTTCGTTCCCCCTCTCCCGCAAGCTGGGCTGGGGAAGAAGATTCTTTGCGGGACGCGGCCCATTCAAGTCGTGGCGCTTGTTGCGGAAGTCGCGTTTGCCGCCGGCGGGGCGGTGGCCTGGTTTTTTGGCGGTCATGTCTTCTTCTTTGCTCGCGGATGGGCCGCGTCGTAAATTTTGCTAAGGTACTGGAAATCAAGATGGGTGTAGACCTGCGTGGTCGAGATGCTGGCGTGGCCGAGCATCTCCTGCACCGCGCGCAGGTCGCCGGAGGATTGCAGCACATGAGTGGCGAACGAGTGACGCAGCAGGTGCGGATACACGTTGCTGGTGATCCCCTGTTTGATACCCCACTGCTTCATGCGCAGTTGCACCACACGCGGCGTGATGCGCGCGCCGCGCGCACCGACGAACAGCGCGGCCTCGCCGGTTTTTACGAGCCGGTCACGTACAGCGAGCCAGGCCCGCAGCGCGGTGACGGCATGCGAGCCCAGCGGCACGATGCGCATCTTGCCGCCCTTGCCGGTGACGCGGACTTCGCCCGCCGCGATATCGGGCCGCATGGTTTCAAGATCGAGCGCAACCAGTTCCGCCAGACGCAAACCGGAGGAGTAGAACAACTCGAACATCGCTTTGTCGCGGAGGATCTCCGGCGTGTCGCCGGGCAGATCGACCAGCCTTGTGGCCTCGTCGGGCGACAGTGCCTGCGGCAGGGTCTTGGGCGATTTCGGCGCGCGCAGGCCGACACAGGGATTGTCGGCCAAACCGTGGTCGCGCATCAGATAGGTAAAGAAGCCGCGCCAGGCCGACAGCATGCGCGCCAGCGAACGGCCGCCCAGACCCCTGCCGTGGAGTTGCGCGATGTAACGGCGGATGTGGTGGATCTTGAGATTCGCCAGCGGTGTATCCGCCGCCAGCTCGAACAGATGGCGCAGGTCGCGCGCGTAGTTCTCGGCGGTCAATACGGAATATTGCTTTTCATTGCGCAGCCACGCCAGATAGCCGTCGAGGTATTGTCGATTAAGCCCTTCGGCAGGGCGAGTGACAGGCGTGACGGCGATCATGGCGAAGGTGGGGTCTCCGTAGGTGCGCAATTCATCGCGCTCTTTTTGAATCGCGAACAAATCAGGGCGCGATGAATCGCGCCCCTACGGTACATCAGGCGTGTGCGAGATGCGGATGCAGCGCGGAGCTGACCGCGTCGGCGATACGCTGTAGAAACATCGTGCCCATGCCGGGGTAGAAGCGCTGCTTGTCCTCGCTGGCCATCACCAGCAGGCCGATGGATTCGCTGCCCGCGTGCAGCGGCAGGTATGCAAAGGAATGCAGTTGCTTGCCCGCCTCGCCGAACCATGCGGCGGTGTCGTGCGCCGCCTGATGCAGACACACCGGCTGCGCCTGCGCATCGGTGAAAGACAGCACCTCGACGCTCGGCGGGGCGATCTGCCACAGATGCAGTGCGGTGTGCGGCACGGCGAATATCTCGCGCAGGAGATGGGGCACCATCTCCTGCAAGGTGGGAATGTCGCGCGCGGAGAACAGCGAGGTCGCAAACTCATGCACCTTGTGTTGCAGCGCATCGTTCTCCTTGGCGAATTCGAGCAGTTCGTGCAGTTTCTTTTCAAGCTCCTTGTTCTTCTCGCGCAAGGCGACCAGCTGCCGTTCGCCCAGCGACACAGTACGCCCGCCGTGCGGATGCGGCAACGTGATCTGTATCAGCAGATCGATGTGTTCCTCGAAGAATTCCGGATTGTCATGCAGGTATTGTGCAACCTCTTCAGCTCTCATCATGGCTCCCTATAAATTTATTTCACCCTCAAACACGCTTATGGCGGGCCCGGTCATCAGCACCGGCGCTCCTTCGCTATCCCAGGCGATGGTGAGTGTGCCGCCGCGCGTGGCGACGTTCACCGGACTGTCCAGCAACCCGCGCCGGATACCGGCCACCACCGCCGCGCAGGCCCCGGTTCCGCACGACAGCGTTTCGCCCGAGCCGCGCTCGAACACGCGCAGGCGGATATGATTGCGATCCATCACCTGCATGAACCCGGCATTGACGCGTCTGGGGAAGTGCGGGTGCTGCTCGATCAGCGGGCCGAGTTGTTGCACCGGCGCATGTTCGACATCTTCCACGACTTGCACCGCATGCGGATTGCCCATCGACAGCGCGCTGATCTCCAGCCGGGTGTTCGCCACCTCCAGTGCCTCGCTCACCGCGCCCTGACCCGCAAAAGGGATACGCACCGGGTCGAACACCGGCGCGCCCATGTTCACCGTCACGCGCCCGTCATCCTCCAGACGCGGCAAGATCAGACCGTTCAGTGTTTCCACCACGATCTCGCGTTTCGGCGTCAGCCCCTGTTCGTGCACGAAACGCACGAAACAGCGCGCGCCGTTGCCGCACTGTTCCACCTCGCCGCCGTCGGCGTTGAATATCCGGTAGCGAAAGTCTGCCCCTTTGTTCTGTGCCTTCTCCACCAGCAATATCTGGTCGCAACCCACGCCGAAATGACGGTCGGCCAAGAAGCGCAACTGTTCCGGTGTCAGATCCACCTTTTGGCGCACACCGTCGATCACGACGAAGTCGTTGCCGGCACCATGCATTTTTGTGAATTTCAAAATCATGCAAAAACCTTTGTTGTCCGCAGATCGGATTGATAAACGATCAGGCAATCCGCTGCTTTACTCTGCGTCAATCCGTAATCTGCGGGAAAGCAGCCTTTTGTTTATCGCCGTAGTTCTTCATGCCTGAAACAGTCGGTCGTGTGGTCGTTCACCATGCCGGTCGACTGCATGTGGGCGTAGCAGATGGTGCTGCCGATAAATTTGAACCCGCGCCGTTTCAGCTCCTTGCTCATCGCGTCCGACTCCGGCGTGCTGGCGGGAAGCTCCGCGAGACTACTCCATGCATTCTGTTTTGTCCTGCCGCCGACGAAACGCCAGATGAACGCGTCGAAGCTGCCGAACTCGTCCTGCACGTCGAGGAACTTCTGCGCGTTGGTCACCGCCGCCGCCACTTTCAACCGGTTGCGCACGATACCCGGATTTTGCAGCAGCGATTCTATTTTATTCGCGTCGTAGCGGGCAATGCGCGCCGCATCAAAACCGTCGAATGCGGCGCGGTAGTTCTCCCGCTTCCTCAGGATGGTGATCCAGCTCAACCCGGCTTGCGCGCCTTCCAGGATCAGGAACTCGAACAGCGCTCGGTCGTCGTGCAGCGGCACACCCCATTCGGTGTCGTGGTAAAGGCGGTACAGCGGATCGCCGCCGCACCAGCCGCAGCGTGTCTTCCCCGTCACGGCCTGTCCCCGCACAACTGCATGCAGTCGCGCCACATGCAGCGGTCCATCACGACGACGATCCCCGCGCCCCGAGCCCGCTGCGCCGCTTCTTCATGCACGACACCATCCTGCAACCAGATGCGCTTGATGCCCAGTCTGATGCACTCATCGACGATGTCCGGTACATGTTCGGGCGCGCGGAACACATCGACGATGTCCGGCAACTCCGGCATGCTCTCCAGATCGGGATAAGCCTTTTCACCGAGTACTTCCTCGACCATAGGTCGGACGGGAATAATGCGGTAGCCTTTGGCTTGCAAGCCCTGCGCGACGCGAAAGCTCGGACGCGACGGATTGGGCGATAGCCCAAGAACAGCGATGCTGTGCACGTTTTGCAGCAATTGGCGTATCTCTTCCACAGACGGATTGACGAAGCTCATGGTCGAATCGGGTTGTTGGCAGCATGCGATGGCAGTCATAATAAACCATTGAACGAAACCCAGAGGTGCAGCCTTGAGCGCGATTCTTCCTTCCGAACTGTCTTTCATCACCAAGCACGCCCCGTTCGACCAGATGGATCTTGCCCATGTCCTGTGGATGATGGAGCGCATGCAGCTCGGCTATTACCCCCAAGGCGAGGTGATCGTGTCGCCGGAACAGGGCGCGGCGGATCGCTTCCTGGTCATCAAACAGGGCGTGGTACACGGTGAGCAGAACGTCGCCAAGGCTTCGGATGCCGATACTTGGCTGGAACTGATGGAAGGCGAGTGTTTCCCGCTGGGCGCGTTGCTGGCCAATCGGCCGGTGGCCAGTGTTTATCGAGCGGGCAGCGATATCTTCTGCTACGAGCTGCCTGCCGCCGCCTTTTGCGAACTGATCGGCATGAGCGCCGCTTTCCGCGATTTCTGCACGCGCCGCATCGCCAATCTGCTGGAGCATTCCAAGCAGGTCATTCAGGCGCAATACAGCAATTCCAGCGTCGAGCAACAGTCACTGGCCAGCCCGCTGTCGTCCGTCATCCGCCGCGCGCCGGTCACCTGCACCCCCGAGACCTCCGTGCGGCAAGCGCTGGAGATCATGCGCGAGTTGCGCATCGGCTCGATGGTGGCGGCGGATGGGCAGGGTCGCCCGCTCGGCATCATGACCCTGCACGACGTGCTCGACCGTATCGCCATCCCGCAGATCGACCTCGACCAGCCGGTCATCAACATCATGAGCGCGCAACTGTCGAGTCTGCCACCGCAGGCGCTGGCACACGAGGCCGCGCTGATGATGGCGAAACAGGGCTTTCGCCACGTGCTGGTGGTCGAAAACGAGAAGCTGGTCGGGCTGGTATCGGAAAAAGACCTGTTCGCCTTGCAGCGAGTCGGTCTGCGCCAGATCGGCGCGACCATACGCCATGCGGAGACGGCAGAGGTGCTGCGGCAAAGTGCCGCCGATATCCGCCGCATGGCGCACAACATGATGGCGCAGGGTGTCGCACCGGAACAGCTGACCCAGTTCATCTCCACCTTCAACGATCTGCTCACCGCGCGCGTGGTGGAGCTGGAATACCAGGCCAGCGGATTGACCGGCACGCCCTTGCATGAAGGCCTGTGCTGGCTGGCGCTGGGCTCGGAAGGACGCTTCGAGCAGACGCTGAATACCGATCAGGACAACGCGATCATTTTCGCCGTGCCGGACGGCATGACGGCGGATCAGGTGCGCGAGCGATTGTTGCCGGTGGCGCGCCGCATCAACGAGACGCTGGATCTGTGCGGCTTCCCGCTGTGCAAAGGCGGGATCATGGCGAGCAACCCGAAGTGGTGTCTCTCGCTGGAAGAGTGGAAACGCACTTTTGGTGCCTGGATCAGCGGCGGCTCGCCGGAAGCGCTATTGAACGCCTCCGTCTTCTTCGATTTCCGTACGCTGCACGGGGCGGAGCGGCTGGCCGAAGACCTGCGCGCATGGCTGGCGCGCACGGCCGCCGCCAACAGCCGCTTTCTGCATATGATGGCGGCCAACGCATTGCGCAACCGCCCACCGCTGGGTGTGGTGCGCGATTTCGTGCTGGGCAAGGAGAACAAGCTCGATCTCAAGTTGAACGGCGTGACGCCGTTCGTCGATGCCGCGCGCATATTCGGTCTGGCCGCCGGCATCAAGGAGACGAACACCATCCTGCGACTGCGATCGGGCGCGGAGAAACTCAACTTTAAAAAGCCCGAAGTGGATGCCTGGATCGATGCCCTGCTGTTCATTCAGGTGTTGCGCTTGCGCCACCACGATGAGGCCGTTTCAACGGAGGCATGCGACGGGCTGGACAATCTGATCGACCCGGAAAAACTGAACGAACTGGACCGGCGCATCCTGAAGGAGGCCTTCCGTCAGGCGCGCAAACTACAGTCGCGTCTGGCGCTGGAGTACCAGCTTTGAGGAAACTGCTGCAACGCTGGTTCGCTCCCGCCCCGCGTCTGACACCGCAGCAGGCTACGCGTCTGGCTGCCTGGCAGGCTTTGCCGGAGGGCGACGATACGCGCTGCGTGGTGGTGGATGTGGAAACCACCGGATTGAACCTGATGACCGACACGCTGATCTCTATCGGCGCGGTTGCGGTGACCAACGGACGCATCGCGCTGGGCGACAGCTTCTATGCGGTGCTGCAACAGCGGGAGAGCAGTCGCAGGGAGAATATTCTGGTGCACGGGATTTCCGGCTCGGTGCAGCGTGAAGGCATGGAGCCTACCGAGGCTCTACTGGATTTTCTCGAATTTATGGGTAAATCCCCGCTGGTGGCATTCCACGTTACTTTCGACGAAACCATGATACGGCGCGCGCTGCGCCAGTATCTCGGGCTGTCTTTCAAACATCCATGGCTGGATCTGGCCTACGTCATGCCCGCCCTGTATCCGCCGCTGGCCTACAGCCGCCGCGTACTGGACGACTGGATAGCCCGCTTCGACATACGCCTCAATGCACGGCACAACGCGCTGGCTGACGCGCTGGCCACAGCGCAACTGCTTCAGGTTGCGGCGGCCCAAGCCCGCAAAAAACACCTCGTCGGCTTCACCGGACTGCGCAACCTGGAGCGCTCGCAGCGCCACGCCAGCGGTGTAAGCTGACTGTAAGCTTCCTGAAGTAAGCTCCCCGGCGGAAGTACAAAGGGGCCAATCCCCTGACCGGGTCGGTTCGACCGGGACAGCGGCGACCCGATCCGGATCACATCAATAAAACTAACAGAGGAGAACGCAATGGACAAAAGCGGCGAGGCCTATTGGAAGGCCACGTTAGGTTTGCTGACCAAGATACTTGCAGTCTGGTTTCTGGTCTCTTTCGGTGCCGGCATCTTGTTTGCCGACCTGCTCAATGGCATCCATCTGGGCGGTTACCCGCTGGGCTTCTGGTTCGCCCATCAGGGTTCCATGTACATCTTTGTGGCGCTGATCTTCATCTACGCCAAAAAGATGGGCGAGATCGATCGCAAGTTCGACGTTCACGAAGACTAAGGGGATAACATGGATCTGCAAACGACGATTTATCTGGTGGTGGGCGCGAGCTTCGCGCTCTACATCGGCATCGCCTTCTGGGCGCGTGCCGGCAGCACCAGCGAGTTCTACGTGGCGGGCGGCGGTGTCGGCCCCCGTGTGAACGGCATGGCCACCGCAGCGGACTGGATGTCTGCCGCTTCCTTCATTTCCATGGCGGGTCTGATCTCCAACATGGGTTATGGCGGCGGCCTGTTCCTGATGGGCTGGACCGGCGGCTATGTGCTGCTGGCCCTGCTGCTGGCCCCTTACTTGCGCAAGTTCGGCAAGTTCACCGTGCCGCAGTTCATCGGCGACCGTTACTATTCCAAGACAGCCTCTACGGTAGCGGTGATCTGTCTGCTGACCGCATCGATCACCTATGTGATCGGCCAGATGACCGGCGTCGGTGTGGCATTCTCCCGCTTCCTCGGCGTTTCAAGCGAGACCGGCATCTATGTCGGCATGGGCATCGTGTTCGTGTACGCGGTGCTGGGCGGCATGAAGGGCATCACCTACACCCAGGTGGCACAGTATGTGGTGCTGATCTTCGCCTACACCATCCCGGCGATCTTCATCTCCTTTCACCTGACCGGCAACCCGATCCCGCAACTTGGCTTGGGCTCCAACCTGGTGGGTCAGGACATTTCGCTGCTGCAAAAGCTGGACACCATCGTGGTTG
Organism: Gallionella sp.; assembly: GCA_034371155.1. Taxonomy (GTDB): domain Bacteria; phylum Pseudomonadota; class Gammaproteobacteria; order Burkholderiales; family Gallionellaceae; genus Gallionella. Next base: position 37,205 of record JAXMKV010000003.1, read on the forward strand.
AGCTGGGCTTCGGCGAGTACACCACGACCACGGCGGGCAGCACGCTCAACATGTTCGTCTACACCCTGTCGCTGATGATCGGTACCGCCGGTCTGCCGCACGTCATCATGAGATTCTTCACGGTGCCCACGGTAGCCGCTGCCCGTTCATCCGCCGGTTGGGCGCTGGTGTTCATCGCCATCCTGTACACCACGGCACCTGCTGTTGCCGGCATGGCGAAGTACAACCTGCTGGCCACGGTAAACACCGCCGTGGCAACCAACGGTGACCTGTACGCTCCCGAATCCGGCCTCAAGGTTGCCGAGCAGCCCGACTGGATGGCACGCTGGGAAAAGACCGGTTTGCTGAAATTCAAAGATGTGAACGGCGACGGTCGCATCCAGTATTACAGCGATTCCGGCCTGTCCAGCGCCAAGGATGGCTTGGACAAGGCGCAGAAAGAAAACGGCGATGTTGCCAAGGCACAAGCCGCACTCGACACGGCCCAGCAAAAGCATGATGCGGCGAAAGACGGCAAGTTTGCGCAAGCCGGCTGGCAGGGTAACGAACTGACGGTCAACCCGGACATCATCGTGCTGGCCAATCCCGAGATCGCGCTGCTGCCTAACTGGGTGATCGCGCTGGTGGCCGCCGGTGGTCTGGCCGCGGCGTTGTCCACGGCGGCGGGTCTGTTGCTGGCGATCTCTTCCGCCATCTCGCATGACCTGGTGAAGGGCGTGTTCAAGCCGAACATCAGCGAAAAAGGTGAACTCATGGCAGGCAAGATCGCCATGGCTTGCTCCATCGTCGTCGCCGGTTATCTGGGGCTGAATCCGCCCGGCTTCGCGGCGGGTACCGTCGCGCTGGCCTTCGGTATTGCGGCCAGCTCCCTGTTCCCGGCCATCATGATGGGTATCTTCAGCAAGAAGATGAACAAGGAAGGCGCGATTGCCGGTATGTTGGCAGGCCTGCTCATCACCCTGTTCTACGTGTTTGCTCACAAGGGCATCTTCTTCATCAAAGGTACCGAGTATCTGGACCTGATCGGCGGCGCCAATCCGTTCTTCGGCATCACGCCGGAAGCGTTCGGTGCGGTGGGCGCGTTGTTCAACTTCATCGTGGCTTTTACGGTGGACAAATTCACCAAAGAACCGCCGGAGCACATCCAGCATCTGGTGGAAAGCGTCCGTACCCCGCGCGGTTCCAAGGCGGTCGATGGTGCCCACGCGTAATCGCTTTAGTCTGCTGTAACATAGACCCCGCCGTAACCCGGCGGGGTTTTTTCTTGGAGTCTCTATGGTTTTTGATATCAGTGTGGCAATGACCTGGCTGTTGTTCCTCGCCTTGTTTCCGATGGCGTTCATCTGGCTGCGCCGGACATGGCGCATCGGTGTGCGCCGCGATTTTTCCGAGGTCGCCCTGAAAAAAGGCATCCCGCCGGACAACCCCGAAAAGTTCGCCCCCTATGCGGCGGCGATCAACCTGCTCGCGGGTGTCGTGACGCTCACCGTCATCATCGGTGTGCTGACCGCCCGTTTCGACTACGCCACCTGGAGCGCGGCCGCCGGCATCACCATCTGGCTAAAACTCATCGCCGACTTCATTTTGAGCCGTCACGCGCACCCGTTCGCTGCCAAAAACAAGTAAGCGCTGTTTAATTCCCGGGCTTGGCAGCCGGATCGGAGGCGGCGGGAAAACGTATGCATATCGGTGAATGTGTCGGCAATGAGGAAGTCCATCAGATGCCATCCCACAGGCTGCGTATTGGCACAGCAAATAACTTGTCGCCAAACGGGGCCGTGACTTCGCCGTCGTACAAAACAACTCCTCCAGCAAAACGCTCTCCTGCGCTTTCCTTCAATTTTCGTAACCCGCGAAAATCGCTTGCCGTTACCGTAGCAGAGGCTTTCACCTCAACACCAGCCACACGTTGACCACTTCCCTCCAATACGATGTCCACCTCTGCACCATCTTTGTCTCGGAAGTGATAGAAATTGATCGGGTCATCCCGCCAACTCGCTTGGCGGCGCAGTTCTTGAAAAATAAAAGTCTCCAACAACTGCCCCAGCAGGGTGCGATCCGCCCATAACGCTGCGGCATCCACCCCCAGCAAAGCACAGGCAAGCCCTGTATCACCCAAATGCAACTTGGGTGTCTTAACAAGCCTGCTCAAGCGGTTGTTGTGCCAGGGCGGTAACTCTTCCAGCAAAAATACACGAGCCAGTAACGTCACATAATCGCGAATCGTCGGACGGGTCAATTGGAAAGGCGATGCCAGATCGGACACATTGAGTAACCTCGCAGTCTGCCCAGCCGCCAATGTCAGCAAACGTGGCAATACATCCAGCGAGCTAATGCGTGCCATATCTCGCACGTCGCGCTGCACCAGCGTTTCAATGTAGTCACGATACCAAGTGACACGCCTGCGTGATGACGGTCGAGCAAGCGCAGCTGGATAGCCACCGGCGGCAATCCGATCGGCAAGCTCCTTGCCCAGCCTTGCCTGTTGATTCGTCTTGAATCCTTCTCTGAACAAGGCATCCAGAAAGTCCGGCTGCTTTGCGGCCAGCTCAGACTGCGCGAGTGGATGTAGTCGCAAAATCTCCATGCGCCCAGCCAGCGAGTCTGCCAACTTTGGCACCAGTAGCACGTTGGCCGAACCAGTCAGAATGAACCGTCCCGGTCTCCGATCACGATCTACGGCAACTTTCAGTGCAGTAAACAATTCAGGAACGCGCTGCACTTCATCCAGAACCACCTTGTCCGGCAGATCCGAAACAAACCCCACGGGGTCGGCCAGAACGGATGCCCGCAAGACATCATCGTCGAAGCTGATATAGGCATAGCCATCAGCATCGCCCACCGCACGGGCAAGCGTAGTCTTGCCGCATTGACGCGGGCCGTGAATCAAGACCACAGGCGTATCTTGTAACGCCTCGGTCAGGTGAGGAAGTGAGAATCGGGGATGGAAAGTAGGATCAGTCATGCGGCCAAGTGTAACTCAATAATTCGGCTGATTGAAACGTTTATATACGTCTGGATGAAATCTTAGAACCCATCATTGCAGGCGAAGGGTAATTGGATTGATACCAAGGACGTTGAGACGCTGGACAATACACGCCTTTGCACCAGCCCTAATTTTGAATACAAACACGTTATGGACTCCATCGAAAAGCGACAGCTGTTCGGCCATTGCTGCCGGTGGCATCCAGATTGGCCAACGGCCGGTATGGAATCGTCACCGGTCAGTGTGAATCGTCATTCCGTTCTCCTTGTCATTCGATGCGGTACAGCTTTAGAAGCATCAGCTTTGTTCTGCCACTTAAGCTCGGGGCGGTAGACAACGTTACCAGCTCCTCTTGGGCAAGTAGTTATAGGACTCTTCCAATGTACGGAGCGACATCACAGATTTTTACTTCATGCTGCTTGAGATGGTAGTAATCGCAAACCTGCTTGATATTAGGTCCGTACTTTTCGGCAATGAATGTCAGAATTTTGGGCTGGCGACTTAGCACGCTGGAAAGCGCCCGACCACCGCGAAAGAATTTAAGCGGATACTCCGTACCTACTACATACAGGTATTTTTTCTTCGTGGTTTCATACTCAGCGAGCTCGAAGAAGTCCTTGAATATCCCGTTCTGTCTGATTGATTCCGGCCCGCCCTGCCAATCAATAAATTTGTACTCCGCCACCCGAAGATTTGTTTCCAAATCAAACTTTCGCCCAGTATTGCCTGCACCCAAAGACAAGCTCTCGACGACCTCTCCCGGCTCCATGATGCTTTGAAGTGATCGCAAGATGCCTGCGGCATGAATGATTACATTTATCTGGCCTGCGATCTTCTTTACGGCTAATGTCGAAGTAAGAAAATCATCATCAATTTTCCGACTCTCACAAAATTGTTGAATATCATTGAGGCCCAACCCGCGAAGGCGGCTCTCAATGCCCGATAAACTTTCGGTCAGAGATGAACCTTGAAAGTGTTCAATTGCTTCGATGGCTTGGTTAATCATGTTATTTATCATTAAGTTACTGTTTGCTCACATGCTACTTCATAATTTGAGAACTCACTGAACTCCAATTTCATAGCTCCCAAAAGCAGCATCCCCACTGGGCCATAACGATGCCGGCCGATAACAATCTCCGCCATACCCTTGTATTCGCTGTCAGGGTTATAACACTCGTCCCTGTAAAGAAACATCAACAGGTCGGAATATTGTCCGATAGCTCGTGCCGGCAGATCAGACATGCGCGGTCTTTTGTTTCTGCGCTTTTCCAGCTTGCGCTTGAGCTGTGAAAGCAGAATGATTGGCGTATCAGTCTCACGAGCCAAAGTTTTGAGAACAGACATCACCTTTTCATAACTATCAGTGGTGCCATCTTCCGAGCTGATGGGCTCCATCAACTGTAAATAATCGATGACGATTAGGCCGAGTCTCCCATTTCGGGCGATGACGTCTCGGGATTTGGCAATGATTTCCTCTGCTGTCAGGGCTGTGGTCTCATCGACAATCAACGGTACATCTTTGAGCATTTCCTTAGCCGCATCAAGATTTTTTCGATCGTTTTCATCCAGATCAGCGGTACGCAACTTCCACGTCTCGATCTTGCCAACTTGGCTGAGCAGTTTGGATGCCATTGCAATCGCCGACAGCTCCATACTAAACATCAGAACAGGTAACTTAGTCTTCATCGCAACATGAGAGGCAATGTTTAGAGTAAATGTGGATTTACCCATCGAAGGTCGGGAGGCAATGACGATGAGGCTCCCGGGCCGCATTCCTGATGTATGGCGATCCAGGTCAGAAAAGCCAGTTTCAATCCCAGCTAATGTTATTGAGTCACCGGCACTTCTTCGCCGATTAAGGTCATCAACGAGCTCTTGCAGTGCTTCGCTGATCGGGCGCGGACGCGGCTGAAAATCATTAATTGTTTTATCTGTTGTCATGCTTTACCTCTGGTCGATTGAGTGACTGCGAATGCTGTGACACACTCCAAGCTCATAGAATGAGCCCGACTGATGAGGTATCCCATGAGCATGAACGAGCGTATCTATAAAATTGACCAGTTACTCTCGGAGCGAAGAGTGGTCACGATTGCCGAATTGCTTGAAAGTCTGGAAGTTTCCAAAGCCACACTGAAGCGCGATATCGCACTGATGCGCGACCGAATGAACGCCCCCATCGTTTTTGACAGGGAGTTAGGCGGATACCGATTCGACAAGAACAATAGGATGCATGGGGCTCCATATGAACTCCCGGGCTTATGGTTTTCTGCCGAGGAAATTCATGCACTACTCACCATGCACCACTTGATTTCCAATCTTGATTCAGGTGGATTGTTGGGCTCACACATTCAATCGCTCCAGTCACGCCTTACCGCTTTGCTAGGCGCTGCTGACGATCCTGTTAATGAGGTAAATCGACGTATCAAGATCAAAATGGTTGGAGTCCGCCATGTTCATCTCGCTCATTTTGAAGCGGTGGGCTTAGCGTTGTTGAAACGCAAGCGGATACGGATTGACTATTACGCACGCGGTACGGATCAAACGACCCAGCGTGAGGTCTCCCCTCAACGCCTGATTTGCTACCGTGGCAACTGGTACTTGGATGCGTGGTGCCATCTCCGAAATAACCTGCGTAGCTTTTCTGTCGATGCGATCCAACGTACAGACATCCTTGAGAAAAAAACAAAGGATGTCCCAGATAAAAAACTCGACGAGGTGCTTGGCTCCGGATATGGGATTTTTGCAGGTAAAAAAGTGCAATGGGCTACCCTGCTGTTTTCACCAGAAATCGTCCGATGGGTTTCCAATGAGCGCTGGCATCTGGATCAGAAGGAGAAGTTTAATGAGGATGGCAGCTATGAGCTCAAAGTTCCTTACAGTAAAGATACCGAACTCGTGATGGATATCCTGAGGTATGGAGCCAGTGTAAAAGTGATTGCCCCAGTTGAGTTAGTTAGGCGAGTAGCTAAAGAGATTGATGCTATGAAGCTGATGTATGCATAGCTGCGGCAGATGATTATTGAACGTCTGGTAATGGCACACAGCGGAAGTTCGGAAGAGCTCCATCGACCATCCGCATTGCCCGAGCAGCGGAAATTCGGAATCGCTCTGCCGGATGATCGTTCCGGGTCGTTTGCAGAACTTCACTAATCAAGTATTTTCAATCTCAAGTGTCGTTTGATGGCATCTGCGTCGGGAAGCGCACGCCGATACGCGTACCGATGCCGCCCTCTCCCTCGTCTAGTCTGATCTCCGCGCCGTGCCGTTTGACAACTTCGGCAACGATGGCCAGCCCCAGGCCGCTGCCGCTCTCGCCGCTGCCGAGGATGCGGTAGAAGCGTTCGAACACGCGCTCGCGGTGTTGCGGTGCGATGCCGGGGCCGTTGTCTTCCACGCTTAACTCCACCCCCTGCTCGGTCGCGTTCACGCCCACGGTGATGTGACCGCCCGCCGGGGTGTAGCGGATGGCATTGTCGATCAGGTTGTTGAGCATCTCCGTCAGACTGTTCGCGTCCCCCGCTATTTCCAGCGTCGCGGCTGCGCTTTCGTAGCCGAGGTCGATGTCTTTTTCCAGCGCCATGGTCACCCAGTTGACCGTGCATTCCTGCGCCAGCCGGTTGAGGCTGACCTCGGCAAAGCTGCGGGTATCCTGCGCGTCCGGCTCGTTGCGCGCCAGCGCCAGCAACTGGTTGACCAGACGGATGCCGTGCTGCGTGCTGGTGAGGATGTGTTCGAGCGCGTGCTGTTTCTGTTGCGGGTCGTCATTGCGCAAAGCCAGTTCGGATTGGGTCTTCAGCCCGGCGAACGGGGTGCGCAGCTGGTGCGCCGCGTCGGCGACAAAGCGCTGCTGCGCCGCCATCACCTGCTTGAGCCGTTCCAGCAGGTCGTTGACGGCGTCGATCAGCGGACGCACTTCCGTCGGAGCCTGATCGCCGTCGAGCTGGCTCAGATCGTCGCGCTTTCTGCCGACCACTTCGTTGCGCAGACGTTCGAGCGGGCGCAGCCCCTGTTTCAATCCGTACCAGACCACCGCCAGCGCGATCAGCGTCAGCAGCAGTTGCGGGATGACGATGTTGGACAGAATGCCGCGTATCAGCATCTGGCGCTGTTGCGTGGTCTCGGAGACATGCAGTTGCAGCAACGTGCCGTTGGACGGGTAGACCAGACTGACCATGCGCGTCTTTTCCCCTTCGCGTTCGCCGTTGCTGAACAACGGGCCGGGCCGGTCGCGCCGGTAGGAGAGCGGGCGCAGGGTGTTGCCGGTGCCGGCCAGTTTCCGGCCCTCGCTGTCGGTGACGGTATAGACCACCCGGTCCGGCATGCCGGGTTCGGAGCCGTCGGGAAGAGCGGGCACCACCCCAAGTTGCTCGTGCCCGCTACCCAGCCGGAGTTGTTCGGCCACCGCATTGGCGCGTTGCAGCAACACCAGATCGTAAGGCTGGTTGGCATAGTTGATGGTGGCGAAATAGCCGACGACGGTGCTGACCAGCCACAACAGGTAGAGCGAGATCAGCAGCCGCTGCATGAGATAGCTGCGCAGCGAGAAAGGCTTGTTGTCCGTGGCGCTCATGGTCGTCGGGGCGGGTTGGCGGCGGGTGGCGCTCAGGGCTGGTGGTCGATGATGTAGCCCAGGCCGCGTATGGTGCGGATCGACACGCCGGCGGGCGCGATCTTTTTGCGCAGACGGTGCATATAGACCTCGATGGCGTTGCTGCTGGCCTCCTCCGAATAGCTGTACAGCCGCTCCAGCAACTGATCTTTGCTGACCACCTTGCCGGCTCGCAGCATCAGCGCTTCCAGCAGACTCACTTCGCGCGAAGTGAGCTCCAGCGGCTGGCCGTCGATGGCGGCGCGGCGGCCGACGCTGTCGAAGCTCAGTGCGCTGCAGCACAACATCGGATTGGTGCCGCACTGGCCGCGCCGCAGCAGGGCGCGCACGCGCGCCTCCAACTCCTGCAAACTGAACGGCTTGACCAGATAATCGTCGGCACCGAGATCGAGTCCCTTGACGCGGTCTCCCACGCTGTCGCGCGCGGTGAGGATGATGACGGGAACCTGGTGGCTGCGTTCACGCAGGTTGCGCAGCACGGTGAAGCCGTCCATCTGCGGCAGGCCGATATCCAGAATGACCAGATCGTAAGGCTGCCCGCCGCGCAGGATTGAATCCGCCTCCTGCCCGGTGCCCACCCGGTCTACCGCATAACCGGATTGGCGCATGGAACCGGACAGCCCGTCCGCCAGCACTTCGTCGTCTTCCGCAATCAGTATCCGCATGCTTGTGTGTTCCGTGTGAGGGTTGCTGCCGTCCGGTTCGTGCAACCGCCGCTGCCCGATTCTAATTGGCGGCAGACAAATGTCAAAACGCCTCGCGCCGTGTTCTCCGCGATATACTTCGGCCAACCTGCCATCCGGCCAAAAGGATCACCATGCAGCTCACCGAAAGACACCGCCAGTACTGGAAGAAGACGCTCCGCCTGAGCGGAGTCCTGCTGGCGATCTGGTTCATCGCGACCTTTGTCATCGGCTGGTTCGCGCGCGATCTGCAATCCCTGACTTTCCTCGGTTTTCCGTTGCCGTTCTATATGGGCGCGCAGGGCGCGTTGCTGATCTACGTCGCCGTGGTCGGGTTCTACGCCTGGCGCATGGACAGGCTGGATCGCGAATACGGGGCGCAGGAAGGAGAGCCGTGATGCCCGGCACGGCCCAGACACGTTTCCTGTCGCAACTCAAACGCAACTATTCGCTGTACACCGGCGGCTTCATCGGCTTCGTCGTCATGCTGGCCATCCTCGAACAGATGGGCGTGCCGAACAAGATGCTGGGCTATATCTTCCTCGGCGCAACGGTGCTGCTGTACGCGAGCATCGGCATCCTGTCGCGCACCTCGGATGTCACCGAGTATTACGTGGCCGGGCGGCGCGTGCCCGCCTTGTTCAACGGCATGGCGACCGGTGCCGACTGGATGTCGGCCGCCAGCTTCATCGGTCTGGCCGGCACGCTGTACCTGTCCGGTTACGACGGTCTGGCCTTCGTGCTGGGATGGACCGGCGGCTACTGTCTGGTCGCGCTGCTTTTGGCACCTTATCTGCGCAAATTCGGCCAGTTCACCATCCCCGATTTTCTCGGCGCGCGTTACGGCGGCAACCTGCCGCGCTCGATCGGCGTGTTCGCCGCCATCCTGTGTTCCTTCACCTACGTGATCGCGCAGATCTACGGCGTGGGGCTGATCGTCAGCCGTTTCACCGGGCTGGAATTCGGCATCGGCGTGTTCGTCGGGCTGGGCAGCATTTTGCTGTGCTCCTTCCTCGGCGGCATGCGCGCGGTGACCTGGACGCAGGTGGCGCAATACGTGATCCTGATCGTCGCCTACATGATCCCGGTGGTCTGGCTGTCGGTGAAGCACACCGGCAATCCCGTGCCGCAAGTCGCCTACGGCTACGTGCTGGAAAAAGTCAGCGCGCGCGAACAGGTGCTGAACGACCCGTCCACACCGGAAGGCGCGCGCGAAGCGGAAGTCCGCGCCATCTTCACACAACGGCAGGAATCGAACGAAGACCGGCTGCGTCAACTGGCGGCGGGCGGCGCGGACTGGCTGGCCGCAGAAAAGGCCCGCCTGACCCGCGTCGCCGACGATCTGAAAGCCCGTCCGAACCCCGATCCGGCCGCCATCGCGGCCGCCGAACAGGCCGCGTCCACCTTCCCCGTCGAGGTGGCCGCAGCCACGGCACTGTGGAAGAAAGCCGCCGACAGCGCCAAAACCAAAGCGGCACCGATCCAACCCCACGCAGAACCTTTCGCCGGCAAGGATGAAACCGAGCGCGACAACAAGCGCAAGAACTTCCTCGCGCTGATGCTGTGCCTGATGGTCGGCACCGCCGCCCTGCCCCACATCCTGATGCGCTTCTACACTACCCCCTCAGTCAAAGAGGCACGCCACTCGGTGTTCTGGTCACTACTGTTCATCTCGCTGCTGTACATCACCGCACCGGCACTGGCGGTGCTGGCCAAATACGATGTCTATACGCTGCTGGTCGGATCGAGCTTCTCGGAATTGCCCAGCTGGGTCTCGGCCTGGGCCACGGTGGACAAGACGCTGATGAGCGTGACCGACATCAACCGGGACGGCATCGTGCAACTGGCCGAGATCACCATAGGCAGCGACCTCATCATGCTGGCGACACCGGAGATCTCCGGCCTGCCGTATGTGGTCACCGCGCTGGTCGCGGCGGGCGGGCTGGCCGCCGCGCTGTCCACGGCGGACGGATTGCTGCTGACCATCGCCAACGCGCTGTCGCACGACGTGTATTTCAAGATGGTCGATCCGCAGGCATCCACTGCACGCCGCCTGATGATCTCCAAAGGATTGCTGCTGGTCGTGGCGGTACTCGCGGCCTACGTCACCTCGCTCAAGCCGGGCGACATCCTGCTGCTGGTCGGTGTGGCCTTCTCTCTGGCGGCATCGGCATTTTTCCCCGCACTGATCCTCGGCATATTCTGGAAGCGCGCCAACCGCACCGGCGCGGTCATCGGCATGTCTGCCGGACTGGGCATCTGCATGGTCTACATGGTCGCGACCTATCCGTTCTTCGGCGTGAACGCGCCGTTGTGGTGGGACATCAACCCCGTCTCCGCCGGCATCTTCGGCATGCCGGCCGGATTCGCCGGCATCATCATCGGCAGTCTGCTGACGGCACCGCCGGATCAGGAGACGCAGGATCTGGTCGACTACGTCCGCTACCCGAATCTGGCAAGCGGGGAAAAGAGCGGGGCGGCCTGAAAGCCCGTCGATATCCGGCTCTGTGCGGCGACACTTAGCGAAGGAAAATCATGACAGTTCCGAAACGCAGCATCATCTACGCATCCGACGGCACCGGCATTACCGCCGAAACGCTGGGCCACGGCCTGCTTGCCCAGTTCGAGGGCATCGAGTTCAAACCCCTGCGCTTTCCCTTTCTCGACAACGAAGAGAAAGCGCGCGACTGTCTGGCGCGCATCAACGAGGTCGGACAGCGCGACGGCATCCGTCCCATCGTCATCATGACGCAGACCAATCCCGAGCTCAGCACCATCCTGCATCAGGGGGATGCATTTTTTATCGACTTGTTCGACACCTTCATCGCGCCGCTGGAGCTGGAACTTGGTTGCAGCTACACACGGGCGATGGGGCGTTCGCACGGCCATGCCAATCCGGACTACAGCACCCGCATCGCCGCGATGAACTTCGCGCTGGCGCACGACGACGGCGTGTCGGATGCCGACCTCAAGAATGCCGACATCATCCTCGTCGGTGTGTCGCGCAGCGGAAAAACGCCGACCAGCTTGTATCTTTCGTTGCAGTTCTCGCTTAAAACGGCCAACTATCCGCTTATCCCGGAAGATTTCGAGCGCGGCCACCTGCCTTCCCGCTTGCAGCCCTACCGCAACAAACTGTTCGGACTGACTATTGAGCCGGAACAACTGCACCGTATCCGCACCGAGCGCCGCGCGAACAGCAAATACGCATCGCTGGAAAACTGCCGCTACGAAGTGGCGGCAGCGGAAAAAATGATGCGGCGCGAAGGCATCAAGTGGTTCGACACCACGGCAAAATCCATTGAAGAACTATCGGTGAAACTGATGCAGGAGATTCATCACGAACGCTAACCGGTGACGGCCCGCCCCTTCCCTAAAAAGATACTCGCTGAGCGCCTGAAAAAGGCGGGCAAACCGCCAAAAGTTGTGATCGTTGCGTGTATGAGAAAGCGGCTGACTATTATGAATTCAATGATGGGAAATAATACCTTTTGGAATCCGATAGCCGCTTGACTTGAAACACGGTTGCCACTCCTTGCGGGGGCAATCCGACCTGCACAATTTGGCGGGGCTGTCTTCAATTATGGAAAGCCCAATAGGCCCGAGAAGTCGGGTTAACATTTTTAACGAGGGAGAAGGCCATGCAACCGTACGTCATTCCATTCCTGCAACTGGGTATCGCCGACATTCCGCAAGTGGGCGGCAAGAACGCCTCGCTCGGCGAGATGATCTCAAGCCTGAGTTCTTCCGGCGTGCAGGTGCCGGGCGGTTTCGCCACCACGGCGCAGGCCTACCGCGACTTTCTGGCGAACGACGGGCTGGACGAGCGCATCGCGGAGCGTCTTTCCACGCTGGACATCGAGGATGTCTCGGCGCTGGCCGAAGCGGGCCGCACCATCCGCAACTGGATCGTCGAGGCCCCGTTGCCCAAACGTCTGGAAGAAGAGATACGCGCTCACTATGTCCAGCTTGCGGCGGAAGGCGAAGACAGCTTCGCGGTGCGTTCCTCGGCCACGGCGGAAGACCTGCCGGACGCTTCCTTCGCCGGACAGCAGGAGACCTTCCTCAACATCCACGGCGTGGAGAATATTTTGCACGCGATCCGCGAAGTGTTCGCCTCGCTGTACAACGACCGCGCGATTTCCTATCGCGTACACAAGGACTTCACCCACGCCGATGTGGCGCTGTCCGCCGGCGTGCAGCGCATGGTGCGCTCCGACCTCGGCGCTTCCGGCGTGATGTTCACGCTGGACACCGAATCCGGTTTCCGCGACGCGGTGTTCATCACTTCATCCTACGGCCTCGGCGAGATGGTGGTGCAGGGTGCGGTGAATCCGGACGAGTTCTACGTACACAAGCCGCAGCTGGCCGCCGGCTTCCCCGCGTTGATCCGCCGCTCGCTCGGTTCCAAGCTGCAGCGCATGGTGTTCGACGAACAGCGTTCCGCCGGACGTTCCTGCCGCATTGAGCCGGTGCCCGCCGCCGACCAGGCGCGCTTCTCGCTCAGCGATGAGGACGTGTTGCAGTTGGCGCGTTACGCCGTCTCTATCGAGCAGCATTACGGCCGTCCGATGGACATCGAGTGGGGCAAGGACGGACTGGACGGCAAGCTCTATATTTTGCAGGCGCGTCCCGAAACAGTGAAGTCGCACTCCTCCGGCGGGAGCTCGGAGAAATATGTCCTGAAGCAGCGCGGCGACGTGCTGGCCGAGGGGCGCGCCATCGGCCAGAAGATCGGCGCGGGCCGCGTGCGCATCGTCTCCGGCACCGGCGAGATGGACAAAGTGCAGGCGGGCGATGTGCTGGTCACCGACATGACCGACCCGAACTGGGAGCCGGTGATGAAACGCGCCTCGGCAATCGTGACCAACCGGGGCGGGCGCACCTGCCACGCCGCCATCATTGCGCGCGAGTTGGGCATTCCGGCGGTGGTGGGTTGTGGCAACGCCACCGATGTGCTCAAAGACGGCATGCTGGTCACCGTGAGTTGCGCCGAGGGCGACACCGGCAACATTTACGACGGTCTGCTGGAAACGGAGATCACCGAAGTGCAGCGCGGCACCATGCCCGAGGTGGATGTGAAGATCATGATGAACGTGGGCAACCCCCAGCTCGCGTTCGATTTTTGCCAAATTCCCAACGGTGGTGTGGGTCTGGCCCGCTTGGAATTCATCATCAACAACAACATCGGCGTGCACCCCAAGGCCATCTTGGACTACCCCAACATCGACGCCGACTTGAAAAAAGCGGTGGAATCGGTGGCCCGAGGCCACGCCTCGCCGCGTGCGTTTTACGTGGACAAGGTGGCCGAGGGTGTGGCCACCATCGCGGCGGCATTTTGGCCCAAGCCGGTCATTGTGCGTTTGTCCGATTTCAAGTCCAACGAATACCGCAAGCTGGTGGGTGGTTCGCGCTACGAGCCCGACGAAGAAAACCCCATGTTGGGCTTCCGTGGCGCTGCGCGCTACATCAGCGAAGACTTCCGCGAAGCCTTTGCTATGGAGTGTGAAGCCCTGAAGCGGGTGCGCGAAGACATGGGCTTGGACAACGTGCAGGTGATGGTGCCTTTTGTGCGTACCCTGGGCCAGGCCCAGCGTGTGACCGAGTTGCTGGCTGAAAAGGGTCTGAAGCGCGGCGAGAACGGCCTAAAGGTCATCATGATGTGCGAGATACCAAGCAACGCCGTGCTGGCCAATGAGTTCCTGCAGTTCTTCGACGGCTTCTCCATTGGTTCGAACGATCTGACCCAGCTCACCCTGGGCCTGGACCGCGATTCGGGTCTGGAGTTGCTGGCCAAGGACTTCGACGAACGCGACCCAGCCGTCAAGGCTTTGCTCAAGCTCGCCATTGGCGCCTGCAAGGCCCAGGGCAAGTACGTGGGCATTTGCGGCCAGGGCCCCAGCGACCACCCCGATTTTGCGCAATGGTTGCGCGATGAGGGAATCAGTTCGATTTCGTTGAACCCTGACTCTGTGGTGGACACTTGGCAGTTGCTGGCAACTTCTGCCAAATAACGAGCGAATAGCATCCTGTAGGTAAAAGGTGGTATGGGGTAACCCGTACCACCTTTTTTGCTTACAGCCACGTAAGCCGTGGGTCAGTGCGTCGCGCACAATCGTTGATGCAGGTGCGCACGCAGAAAGCACCGAACAACGAGGAGACACACATGTTTCAAGGCTTGGTTGCCCAGCGCTTGGTGGCCCTGTTTTTTGCTGGTTGGGCGCTTCTGAATTTCCCTTTGCTGGCCCTTTGGGATCACGACATCCTGATCGGTGGCTTGCCGCTGTTTCCAATCGCCTTGTTTGGGGTGTGGGCGCTGCTGATCGCGGTGCTAGCCTGTGTGGTTGAGGGCGGGGCTGCTTCTCGTTCATCCATGCTCCATGAGCGCCCCGACTGAGGCTACTTGGACGACATGCTGTCTGCCACGCTCGTCATTGGTGTCTCGTTTGCTTATTTGCTCCTGCTCTTTGCGGTGGCTTATTTTGGTGACTGGCGTGCGGCGCAAGGGCGTTCCATTATTGCCAGCCCGTGGGTTTACGCGCTGTCTATGGCGGTGTATTGCACTGCATGGACCTACTTTGGCAGCGTGGGCCGTGCGGCCAGTTCGGGTGTCTGGTTTTTGCCGATCTACTTGGGGCCCATGCTGGCCATGACTCTGGCCTGGATGGTGGTGCGCAAGATGATCCGTATCGCCAAGACCTACCGCATCACCTCTATTGCCGACTTCATTGCCAGCCGTTACGGAAAAAGCCCGACCCTTGCCGGCTTGGTGACGCTTATTACGGTGGTGGGCATCGTGCCCTACATTGCGTTGCAGCTCAAAGCTATTGCGAGCGGCTATGCGGTGCTGACATCGCCATTGGGTCAGCCTGCGGTGCAAAGCGCCGACTGGTGGAGCGACAGCACGCTTTACGTTGCGCTCGCTTTGGCGGGTTTCACCATGGTGTTTGGTGCACGCCACTTGGACAGCACCGAGCGCCACGAGGGAATGGTGGCGGCCATTGCCTTCGAGTCGGTAGTGAAGTTGGTGGCGTTCATGGCGGTTGGCCTGTTTGTGAGCTTTGGTTTGTTTGCCAGTCCGGTCGCCTTGTTTGAACAGGCGTATGCGGTGGATGCCCTGCGCAAGCTGTTGCAGTTTGGCCAAGGTCAGCCGTTTGCCTATGCCCAGTGGCTTGGGCTGACGCTGTTGGCCATGCTGTCGGTCATTTTTTTGCCGCGCCAGTTTCAGGTGATGGTGGTGGAAAACGTGGACGAACAGCACCTGCGGCGTGCTGTGTGGGCGTTTCCGTTGTACCTGTTGTTGATCAACCTGTTTGTATTGCCGATTGCGATGGGCGGTTTGCTGTATTTCGGCCCCGGAGCCATGGACCCGGAAACCTTCATTTTGTCGCTGCCGTTGTCGCAAGGCTACAACGCGTTGGCCTTGTTTGCATTTGTGGGCGGTCTGTCTGCAGCCACCGGTATGGTGATTGTTGAGGCCATCGCGGTATCCACCATGGTTTGCAACGATTTGGTGATGCCGCTGTTGCTGCGCATGCGGCGCTTTGGCGCCCGCGCCAGCGGCGACCTGACCGGTTTGCTGCTGGGTATTCGCCGCTTGGCCATCCTGATCATTTTGCTGCTCGGCTACCTGTACTTTCATCTGGCAGGTGAGGCGTATGCGCTGGTCAGCATCGGCCTGATTAGCTTTGCCGCCGTGGCGCAGTTTGCGCCCGCCATGTTGGGCGGAATGTATTGGAAAGGCGGCACCCGCCACGGCGCGCTCACCGGTTTGCTGCTGGGCTTTGCATTTTGGGTCTACACGCTCATGTTGCCCTCGCTGGCCAAGTCCGGCTGGCTGGACGATGGCTTTTTGCACCATGGCCTGTGGGGTGTGGTGTGGCTTAAACCCGAGGCGTTTTTGGGCCTAACGGGGCTGGACAACCTGACGCACTCGCTGTTTTGGAGCCTGCTGGCCAATGTGGGCGGCTATGTGGGCGTGTCGCTGTGGCGTGCGCCCTCGGCCCGTGAGACCAGCCAAGCTTTGTTGTTTGTCGATGTGTTCAACCGCAAGGCGGGTGCTCGGCCCGTGTTCTGGCAGGGGAGGGCGAAGGTGTCGGCTTTACTCCCCTTGGCAGGTCGATTTTTGGGTGCCGAGCAGGCGCAGCGCTTATTCGCTGAATACGCGCGCCGCGAAGGGGTGGCCAGCATCGAACACATTCCTGCAGATGCCCGCCTGGTTCAGTTTGTTGAAACCCAGTTGACCGGCGCCATTGGCAGTGCGTCGGCCCGGGTCATGGTGGCCTCGGTGGTGGAAGAAGAGCCGTTGGATCTGGATGACGTGATGCGCATTTTGGATGAGGCTTCGCAGTTGCGCGCCTACTCTCATGAGCTGGAAGAGAAGTCGCAGTCGCTGGAGCGGGCCACGACCGAGCTGCGAGAGGCCAATGAAAAACTGAAAAGTCTGGACCGTCTGAAAGATGATTTCATGTCATCGGTAACCCACGAGTTGCGCACGCCTTTGACTTCGATCAGAGCGCTGTCGGAGTTGATGCGCGACGATGACCACATGGATTTGGCGCAGCGCCAGCAGTTCTTGGGGATTATTGTGGTGGAAGCCGAGCGGCTGAGTCGGTTGGTCAACCAAGTGCTGGACATGGCCAAAATTGAAGCCGGGCACGCCGAGTGGCACAACGCCGTGGTGGACATGCGCGAACTGCTGGAGCAAGCTTCTGCCACCATGAGAGAAACCTATCGCGAGCGTGGCGTGGCTTTGCAATTGCAGTTGTCCACTGCGGTGCAGCCGCTGTGGGCTGACGCCGACCGGATTACCCAGGTGGTGCTGAACCTGCTCTCGAATGCGGCCAAGTACGCGCCGCGCGGCTCGGGGCAGGTGCATTTGAGTTTGAAAGACAGCACGGACGGCATCGCGGTGGAAGTTCAGGATAACGGCCCCGGGATTTCACAGGAGCAGCAGTCGATGGTGTTTGAGAAATTCCGCCAGGTGTCGGGTGACGACCACTACCGCCCGGGTGGTACGGGCTTGGGTTTGCCCATCAGCCGCCAAATTGTGGAGCATTTTGGTGGCCATATGTGGTTGCATTCCAGTCCGGGGCAGGGTGCGGTTTTTGGATTTTTTCTGCCACGTCAAGGCGTCGACGCTGAACGCACCGCCAGCACCGATCAACCGCTGATTTGAGCCCGTTGGGCTTGAACACACAACACAATAAGCAGAGGAGCACAGGTATGAGCCAAAAAGTATTGATTGCCGACGACGAACCCAACATCTTGATCTCCTTGGAGTTTCTGATGAAGCGCGAGGGCTACGAGGTGGTGGTGGCGCGCGATGGGCAAGAGGCGGTGAACGCCATTTTTAAAGAACGGCCGGCGTTGGTGCTGCTGGATGTGATGATGCCGATCAAAACCGGCTTTGATGTTTGTCATGAGGTGCGCGCTCATGAAGCGGTGCGCGACACCTTGATTCTGATGTTGACCGCCAAAGGCCGAGACACGGACGTGGCCAAGGGTTTGGCCCTGGGAGCCAACGCCTACATGACCAAGCCGTTTTCCACCAAAGAGCTGGTGCAGAAAGTGCGCGAAATGTTGGGGACATCCGCATGAGTGCACAACAAAAAACCGATCGGCGCTTGTGGTGGTTGCTGGGTGTGGCGGCCCTGCTGTCGGTGGTGTGGCTGCTGGCCACTCTGGGTTTGCTGGCCGCTACGCTGGAGCCCGCTGAACGCACCACGGTGTGGGGCTTGCTGGGCAACCAGTTGGTGTTGGTCTCCCTGACTTGGGGTGCGGGCATGGCCGCCATTGCCTGGGGCCTCAAGCGTTGGTTTGACCATTGGGTCACACCGTCGGTGCAGCTGGCCGAAGAGGCGCAGGTGCTGCTACGTACCGATGTGGTGCGCGAATTGCGACCCAAGGGCAATGTGGAAACACGGGTGCTGGTGGGCTTGTTCAACCAACTGGTAGGCCAGCGCGAGGCCTTGCGCCAAGAAATGGACAGCAAGGTGCAGGCGGCAGCTCAGGGAATTGAGCAAGAAAAAAGCCGTTTGGCCGCGCTCATGTCCGAGCTCACTCAGAGCGTGGTGGTGTGCAACCTCGATGGCCGTGTGCTGCTGTACAACAACCGCGCCCGCATGCAGTTTCGTGCGCTCTCACAAGCGCCTGGTGTGGCCGGCGGCGCCGAACTGATTGGGCTTGGCCGTTCCATATACAGCGTGTTTGACCGCAAATTGGTGGCTCATGCGCTAGAAAATATTCAACAGCGTATGTTGCGCGGGGCCGGGCAGCCATCTGCGCAGTTCGTCACCACCACGGCGGCGGGACAATTGTTGCGGGTGCAAATGGCGCCGGTGCGTTCGCCCCAGGCCCAAGGCGCTGAGGCCGCCGCCGATCGCATGGAGCTGACCGGCTTTGTGCTGATGCTCGACAACATCACCCGCGACTACGAGGCCGAGTCGGCCAAAGACCAGGTGCTGCACAGCCTGACCGAGGGCAGCCGTTCGGCCCTGGCCAACATGCAAGCGGCCCTTGACATGCTGGACTATCCCGACCTGGAGCCCGCCATGCGCGAGCGTTTCTTGGGCGTGATTCGGGAGGAAACACGTTCATTGAGCCAGCGCATTGGCGCCCTGGAAGCAGGTTCTGCTGACAGCTTGAAAACCCGCTGGCCGCTGGAAGACATGCTGGGTGCCGACTTGGTGAACGCTGCGTTGCGTCGTATCGAAACTGTGACCCGTTTATCCGCTTCTTCCATTGATGTGGATGGTGCGCTCTGGCTCAAGGTGGAGAGCTTTTCGCTGCTGCAGGCTCTGGTCTATCTGGCGGGACGCCTGGCCGATGAGTTTGAGGTGCGTTTTGTGCAGCTGCGCTTGAGTCCTGCTACGGGCAGCGCCGGCAAAGCCCAACTGGATCTGATCTGGTCCGGCCAGGCCATGAGCACGGAAACGGTGATGAGTTGGGAAATGGATGCCATGAAGGCTGGCAGTGAAACCACGCGCCTGACCGTGCGCGATGTGGTGGAGCGCCACGGTGGTGCGTTTTGGTTTGAGCGTGAGCGTTCTCGCCACCAGGCCTTCTTTCGGTTTTTGCTGCCATTGGCCAATCCGCAAGAACAGCTGGAGGCAGCGGCCTTCGTCAAGAACGAAAGTCGGCCCGAGTATTACGATTTCGACCTGTTCAAAACCACCGAACAAACCCGTAACTTGGATGACCGCTTGCTGAGCGAACTGACCTACACCGTGTTCGACACAGAAACCACCGGTTTGAACCCATCGCAGGGCGACGAAATCATCCAGATTGGTGCCGCGCGTGTGGTCAACAACAAGCTGCTGCGCCAAGAGTGTTTTGAACAACTGGTGGACCCCAAGCGCCCGATTCCGGCTGCGTCCATTCCCATCCACGGCATCCAGCCCGAGATGGTGGTGGGCCAGCCCACCATCGACCAGGTGCTGCCCGCGTTTCATGCCTTTGCACAAGACACCGTGCTGGTGGCCCACAACGCCGCGTTCGACATGCGGTTTTTGCAGCTGAAAGAGAAGCAAACCGGCGCTGTGTTTGACCACCCGGTGCTCGATACCTTGCTGCTCTCGGCGGTGGTGCATCCCAACCAAGACTCTCACCGCTTGGAGGCCATTGCCGAGCGCTTCAACGTCACCATCATTGGCCGTCACACCGCCATGGGCGATGCCATGGTGACCGCCGAGGTGTTTGTGAAGCTGATTCCCTTGCTGGCCGAAAAAGGCATTCACACGCTGGGTGAAGCGCGCGAGGCGGCTCAGAAGACCTACTACGCTCGGTTGAAGTACTGACCACCACGACACGCGATACGACACACCACGCCGACTGAGGGTCGGCGTGTGCGGGAGAGACATCACATCTTGTAGCGCGTGCCCAGCACGCCTTGCAGCGACTGCACCACCGTGAACGCATCTTTGAGTTGGGTGCGCTCGAAGTTGGAAATGTCCGTCGGGTTCAGGTAGTTGTCGGGCGTTTCGCCTTTGGCAATTTGTCGGGCTTGGTGCTGTATGCGGGTGAAGGCCAGAAACTCCAAGGCGTCGCGCAGGTCGCGTGCGCTTTGCTCGCTGATGGCGCCACCTGCGGCGGCGCTCATCAACCGGTCGTGGGTGTTGGCAGCGGGGTCGCCGCCCGCCAGCGCATACACCCGGGCCAGATCCACAATCGGCACCACGCCGGTGTGCTTCAGGTCGATCTTGCCCTTGTGCTCGCCGCTTCGGATGGTAGAAATGCCTTTGAACAGGCCCAGTGGGGGTGTGTGGGTGAGGGCGTTGCCCACCATATAGGCCAAGAAAATGCTGTTGCCCTGGGTGCGCTTGAGCACATCGCTGCGCAAACCATCGAGCAAAGCGGCGTTACCGTGGATGGCACGCATGTCGAAGAAGACACAGGTCAGCATCAGCGACTTGGGGTCGGGTTGTCCGGTCCAGCGGGCAAAATACTCTGCCCAACGCTGGCGCGGTTGGCGCCAAGTGTCGGTCATGGCCATCATCTCGCCTGGGCAGTAGATGTAGCCGCAGGCATCGAGTCCGTCGCAAACGAACTGGGCGAGGGCTTTGAAGTACGCCCCGTGCAAGGTTTCGTCAAAGCTGTCGTCGAGCACCATACAGTTGTCTTGGTCGGACTTGGCGGTTTGTTCACTGCGCGCCTGTGAACCGGCAGCCACCCACACATAGTCCACCGGCGCTGGGCCCAACTTGGCTTCGCCAAGCTGCAACAGGCGAATGGTGATGGCGTCGGTGATGGCGGTGATGATGTGGCCGGTACTGTAAGCCGAGGCCTCGGCGGCGGCTAGGCTTTGCTGCAAGCGCTTAATTTTGGCGCTGGCCCGTTGCAGCCCTTCGATGGTGCTTTGTTTGTACACATCGCCCGCCAAATACACCGCCGATGTGCTGTGCTGCTCGGTCAGATCGGTGGCGGTGATCATGCCCACAATTCGCTGCCCATCCAGCACCGGCACATGGTGGATGTTGTGGCGCGCCATCAGCAACAGCGCATCAAACGCCGGGTTTTGCACGTCAATGCTCATGGGCGCGAGCGTGGCAATGTCCATGATGGGGCGCGCGCTGTCCATGCCCGCAGCAATGACGCGGTTACGCAGGTCGCGGTCGGTGACCACGCCAAAGAGGTGCTCTTGTTCCACGATGAGCACCGAAGACACCCGTTTCTCGCTCATGAGCTGGGCAGCTTCGCGGATGGTGGCTTGGGGCGGCAGGGTGATGGGTGCGCGCTTGATGAGCGAGCGCACCGGCGTGGTCATGAGGTTCAGGGCCGGGTCGGCGCCTTCCGATGCCGCGCGCGAGCCTCTGGGCTCAGCGCCGGTGCGAACGCCGCTGTCAGGGAGCAAGAGGTTCAGTGCGGGCAGTTCCGCTTGAAGTTTCTGCACCCATTCGCGGTCGATGCTCACCAATGTGCAGTCGGTTTGCGCCAAGCTTTGTTCCACGCCCGCCATGCCATCGGGCAGCAATCCGAACAGCTCTCCTGTGTGCAAAGTGAGCACGGGTTGTTGATGGGTGTCCAACAGGCTGACGCTACCCGACACCAGCCAGTGCAACTGTTGTTGCAGCTCGGCTGGCTCACAGACTTGTGCACCCGCAGCCACCGACTTCACAACAAGCGTATCTACCAGCTTGTTTTGGGTGTCGTTGGACAGCAATCCAAAAGCGCGGTGCGTCTTTATGAGGTCGGCCAATGGCCGGGTATGGGTGGCGTTGTTTGTCATGGGTCTTGTGGGTCTTGTGGGTCTTGTGGAATCAAAAAAACATGCTACACCGTCCAGGGTGACCTATCACGGGGTTAACCCTCTCAGGGTTTGACCTGCATCAGAGGGTTGGTGAGAGCGCGTGTAAGAACGCGGTAAGGTCTGGATTCAGAATGGCGACACCGTTACCGCAGGCTTACATGTTTTTAATGATTTCTGCGCTCAAACTGATCACCGAAATAGCGTTGTTGGCGCTTTTGGGTCAGTGGATTTTGGGCTTGCTGGCTGGCCAGCGCAAACAACACAATGTTTTTTATCAGGTGCTGCAGATCATCGGGCGGCCGTTCGTGCGTTTGACGCGCTGGGTTACTCCGCGCATTGTGTTAGACCGCCACCTGCCCTTGGTAGCGTTTCTGCTGCTCGGCTTTGTTTGGTTGTCGGCCACCGCTGCCAAAATTACCCACTGTCTGAAGGTGGGGGTGGCTTTGTGCCAATAAGTCTTCGCGCAAGGCGCAGGCTTGTTCATTGGCAGGTGCGCATTTTCTTGTTGCTGGGTCGTCAGCACCAAGCCCTGGGGCTTATCTCCCGAGCGCTGCAGGCCGACCCCACCGATGTGCAGGCGCTGGCCTCGCGCGCCCATGTGCTGGCCGAACAGGGTGAAAAGCCTGCGGCTCTTCAAGCCTTGGCACAGTTGGTGTCGGTTGCGCCAGAGCATTCGGCTGGCTGGTTCAACTATGGCTTCCTGAGCGAAGACATGGGCTTGCTGGAGCAGGCTGAGAGCGCATTCCAGCGCGCCATCGCACTCGACCCTCAGTTTGACCGTGCCTGGTACGGACTGGCGCTCAGCCTGATCCGCCAACGCCGGCTCGAAGAAGCCATCACAGCGTTGAAAAAAAATACCGAACTGCAGCCCATGAGCCCCTACGGTTGGTATCAGCTGGCACGTGTGCATGTGGAGAGGCAAGAGTCCGAAGAGGCGGCAAAAATCATCCGTCATTTGCGTCGGTTTGAGCCCAAAGTTGCCGATCAACTGGAGCGCGAAACGGGTCTGCGCGCGGCACGGCTTGATGTGGTTTGATCTGGAAGGGGCCATAGCCCCGAGCCTGTCGTGTTGATGCGGCAGGCTCCCATAGAACAGTGGTTCCTGGCGCAGGCTGGGTCCATGATGTGCCCATTAGGGCGATGTTGACTGAGGTGAATACCGTGGAACTGACCGAAAATCACAGCCTTTACTGGCGGAAGAACCTCCGCATCACAGCCTTATTGCTCGCCATTTGGTTTGTGGTGACATTCGTGGTGAGCTATTTCGCCCGAGAACTGAGTTTCAGCTTTTTTGGATGGCCATTCAGTTTCTGGATGGGTGCTCAGGGCTCGCTGGTGGTGTACTGCCTGATCATTGGTTACTACGCGTTTTACATGAACCGACTCGATATTGAGCACGGTGTCGAAGAACTTGAGGATTGACGGCGTGGCGGGAAGTTTCGAAACCGCACGTGAAGCTGGTAAGGGTGAGGCAAACCGGGCCTTTCGTTTGCAGCTGAACAAGGTCTACAAATGGTACACAGGCGGTTTTTTTGTCTTTGTGATCGCTTTGGCTGTTCTTGAGCAGCTGGGCCTGTCGCGAGAGTGGATCGGCTTTATCTTCTTGCTGGCCACCATTGGTTTGTATGCGGGCATCGGAATCATGAGCCGCACCACCGACGCGGCCGAGTATTACGTGGCCGGGCGGCGTGTGCCAGCGGTGTACAACGGCATGGCCACCGGCGCCGACTGGATGTCCGCTGCCTCGTTCATCGGGATGGCGGGCACGCTGTACCTCACCGGTTACAGTGGCTTGGCCTTCATCATGGGTTGGACCGGCGGGTACTGCCTGGTGGCGTTGTTCCTTGCGCCTTACTTGCGCAAGTTTGGCCAATTCACTATTCCCGATTTTTTGGGGGAACGCTACGGTGGCAACCTGCCGCGTTTTATTGGTATTTTTGCGGCTATCTTGTGCTCTTTTACCTACGTAGTGGCACAAATTTACGGCGTTGGCCTGATCACGTCCCGCCTCACCGGCGTGGCTTTTGAGCTGGGCGTGTTCTTGGGTCTGGGCGGAATTTTGGTGTGCTCTTTTCTGGGGGGCATGCGAGCCGTCACCTGGACCCAGGTCGCCCAATACATCGTCCTGATCGTGGCTTACATGATTCCAGTGGTGTGGCTGTCGGTGAAGCAAACCAACTTCCCTGTTCCTCAGGCCATTTACGGCTACCAGCTGGAAAAAGTCACAGCCAAAGAAAAGTTGCTGACCAACGATCCTAAAGAACTGGAGGTTCGGGAGATATTCAAGCAACGCGCAGCAGAGTTGACGGAGAAACTCAAAGACCCGGGCGCGGCATTGAAGGCCGATAAAGCGGCGGCCGAAGCCCGTTTGGTTGAACTGCGTGCGGCCAACGCACCGTCGAGGACCATTTCCACGGCCGAAAGAGCGGTCTCGTCGCTGCCCAAGGACGAAGCATCTGCCAAAGCCGCCTGGACCCGAGACAAAGAGCTGGCCGAAACCAAGTCCAAGCCGCTCAATGGCATGCCGCCCCATGCAGCGCAGTTCGCCGGTGATCCCCTGGGCGATGCCCAGGCGCAAGCCACGTACGACAACTCGCGGCGCAATTTCCTCGCCCTGATTTTTTGCCTGATGATCGGTACCGCAGCCTTGCCGCACATCCTGATGCGCTACTACACCGTGCCCAGCGTAAAGGAGGCCCGCCAATCGGTCACTTGGTCGTTGTTTTTTATTTTTCTGTTGTATTTCACGGCGCCAGCTTTGGCTGTGTTGGTGAAGTTTGAGGTGTTTCATGTGCTGATCGGAACCCCGATCGATCAGTTGCCCGCATGGGTAGCCTCGTGGAACAAGGTCGATCCGAGCTTGATGTCGATCACCGATGTCAATAAAGATGGCATTCTGCAACTCAATGAAATGAGCATCGGCGGCGACATCATCGTGCTGGCCACGGCAGAAATTGGAGGCCTGCCTTATGTGATCTCGGGCCTGGTGGCCGCCGGTGGTTTGGCGGCGGCCTTGTCCACCGCAGATGGCTTGCTGCTCACCATCGCCAACGCTCTCTCGCACGACCTGTACTACAAGATGATCGATCCGAACGCCTCTACCGCCCGCAGAGTCACCATCTCCAAGGTTCTGTTGCTCATGGTGGCGTTGGTGGCTGCTTATGTGGCGGCACAGAAGCCCGCCGACATCCTGTTTCTGGTGTCTGCCGCATTTTCGTTCGCAGCTGCAGCGTTTTTCCCGGCGCTGGTGCTGGGCATCTTTTGGAAGCGGGCCACAGGTATTGCCGCCTCACTGGGCATGATTGCGGGTCTGGGGATTACCTTCTATTACATGGTGACCACGCAGCCCTGGCTCCGTGACGTTTTCGGTGTGACCACACCCATCGAGTTGTGGTGGGGCATCCTGCCTATTTCAGCTGGTGTTTTTGGGGTTCCACTGGGTTTTGTTGTGATCATCCTCGTCAGCATGGTGACCACAGCACCCAGCCGCAAAGTGCAGAAGCTGGTGGAGCATGTGCGCTACCCCAATCTGAGAGAACCCTGACCGAACACCTGTTCTTCAGCCCTGACTCAGTTTTGTTCGAGTTGGGGCCGATATGCGCCCAAGATTTAGATTTTCGAGTGCCCAGTGTTTTCTTGCTAGAATCAAAGGCTTGCCTTGCTGCACCCCAAACAGACGCTGGGGGCGGCTTTTTTATCCACAAGGAGAGTCTATGCGTCATTACGAAATCGTTTTGCTGATCCATCCGGATCAAAGCGAACAAGTTCCGGCCATGCTGGAGCGCTACAAGGGCATGATCACGGCCGGCAACGGCAAGATCCACCGCGTTGAAGACTGGGGCCGCCGTCAGATGGCTTACCAGATCAACAAGCTGTCCAAGGCCCATTACCTGTGCGTCAACATTGAAGCCGACCAAGCCGTCATGGCCGAACTCGAACACGCCTTCAAGTTCAACGACGCCGTGCTGCGCCACCTCACCGTGCTCAAGAAGAAAGCCGATACCGGCCCATCTTCCATGATGAAGACGGTTGAGCGCGAAGAAGCCCGCAAGTCCCAGCCTCAACAGCAGGAACAGGCCTCAGCGTAATTGCGCTGCGTGACGACGTCAGCGGGTGAACCAACTTCAATTGTCCGCCGTGGTGGTGCAGGTGCAGAGCCTGCGTTACACACCGGCAGGCATACCGGCTCTCAACATCGTGCTCGAACACGGCTCCGAGATCGTTGAAATGGACACCCCCCGGCTCGTGAAATTGCAGCTCAAGGCCGTGGCCTTTGGTGCGCAAGCAGAGGTTTTGTCCCGTCAAGGACTTGACTCCAGCTGCCAGTTTCATGGCTTTCTGACGAACGCCCGCAACGGCAAAGGCGTTGTGTTCCATATCCAAGATTTCAGCAAGACATAGGAAAGCCCATCATGGCTACACCAAAACGTTTCAACAAAGACAAGCGTCCCAAGCGCAACACCCAATCGCTGCTGTTCAAGCGCAAGCGCTTTTGCCGCTTCACGGTAGCCAACGTTGAAGAAGTTGACTACAAGGACGTTGATGTCCTGCGCGACTTCATCGCCGAAAACGGCAAGATCATCCCCGCGCGCCTCACCGGTACGCGTGCCTTCTACCAGCGCCAAGTCAACACCGCCATCAAGCGTGCCCGCTTCCTGGCCATGTTGCCTTACAGCGACCAGCACCGCGTCTGAAAGAGAGCCTGACATGCAAATCATCCTGCTCGACAAAGTTAACAATCTCGGCGCCTTGGGCGATGTGGTCAAGGTCAAAGACGGTTACGCACGTAACTTCCTGATCCCCACCGGCCGTGCACGCCGCGCCACCTCCAACGCCATTGCCGAATTCGAAGCACGCCGTGCCGAACTCGAAAAAGTGGCCGCTGCCAAGCACGCTGAAGCTGTTGCCTTGGGTGAAAAGCTGGCTGCTGTGACGCTCAAGCTGTCGCAAAAAGCTGGTGTGGACGGACGCCTGTTTGGCTCTGTCACCAACCACGACGTGTCCGAAGAGCTGAACAAGCAAGGTTTTGCTGTGAACAAGTCGCAAGTGCGCATGCCCAGCGGCCCGCTGAAGTTGGTGGGTGACTACACGGTGAGCGTACATCTGCACACCGACGTGAACGTGGACGTGAACGTTTCCGTGCTCGGCGAAACCGCCTAACCGAATGGTGCTGGCGCGCAAGCGCCACGCCCAAAAGCCGCCGCGCCTTCGGGTCGGCGGCTTTTTTCATTGTTCGCTTCACAGGGTGGGATTTGTTATTTATATCCCCTCCCTCTTAGTAGTTATCAGTAGTTATCCCGTGAAGTCCACGGGCTATGCACAGAATATACACAGCTTGTCCATAGGCTTACATCTATGACGTCTGGTCGCTCAGGACGTACTATGGTTGGCCATTCAAAGAGAGCCCATGTCTGACGTTTTTTCCGATCCTTTTCCTTCTTTTGACGCCAGTACGGACCTGGCCAGCCCAAGCCCCGACCGCCAAGTGGCACAGTTGCGTGTGCCACCGCACTCGATTGAGTCCGAGTCCAGTGTGCTCGGGGGCTTGTTGTTGGACAACGCCGCCTGGGACAGGGTGGCCGATTTGCTCAACGAATCGGACTTTTACCGTTTTGAGCACCGTTTGACGTATTCGGCCATTGCCACGCTGGTCAACGCCAGCAAGCCCGCCGACGTGGTGACGGTTTACGAGCACCTACAAAACCTGGGTAAGGCCGACGAAGCAGGGGGGTTGGCTTACCTCAATTCACTGGCGCAATACGTGCCGAGTGCGGCCAACATCCGCCGCTATGCCGAAATCGTGCGCGAGCGCGCCATTTTGCGCAAACTGATCACCGCCAGCGATGAAATTGCCACCTCCGCCTTCAACACCCAGGGCAGGCCGGTGGACAAAATTTTGGACGAAGCCGAGCAAAAAATCTTCCATATTGGGGAAGAGGGCTCGCGCATGAAAGAGGGCTTTCAGGGCATGGACACGCTCGTGGTTGAGCTGCTTGACCGCGTGCAGGAAATGGCCGACAACCCTAACGACGTGACCGGCGTTCCCACAGGTTTTGTGGATTTGGACCGTATGACCTCGGGTTTGCAGGCAGGCGATTTGATCGTGCTGGCTGCTCGCCCTTCGATGGGAAAAACCGCTTTTGCCATCAACATCGCTGAGCATGTGGCGCTGAACGAAGGCCTGCCGGTGGCTGTTTTTTCGATGGAGATGGGCGCGTCGCAATTGGCGGTGCGTATCGTGGGCTCCATCGGGCGCATCAACCAAAGCCATCTGCGCAGTGGCAAGCTGACCGACGACGAATGGCCTCGCCTGACGGAAGCCATTGAAAAGCTGCGCAATGTCTCGTTGCACATCGACGAAACACCGGGCCTGAACCCGAGTGTGTTGCGGGCCAATGCGCGGCGTTTATCGCGCCAATGCGGCAAATTGGGCCTGATCGTGGTGGACTATTTGCAGCTGATGAGCGGCAGCGGCTCCGACGGCGACAATCGAGCGTCTGAGTTGGGCGAAATCTCGCGCGGCTTGAAGATGCTGGCCAAAGAGCTGCAGTGCCCAGTGATTGCGCTCTCGCAGCTCAACCGCTCGGTGGAAACGCGCACCGACAAACGTCCTATGATGAGCGACCTGCGCGAATCGGGCGCCATTGAGCAAGATGCGGACATCATTATGTTCATCTACCGCGATGAGTACTACACCAAGGACGCTTGCAAAGAACCGGGCGTGGCCGAGATCATCATTGGCAAGCAGCGCAACGGCCCCACTGGCGTCGTCAAACTGGCGTTCTTAAACATGTTGACCCGGTTTGAGAGTTTGGCGGGCGGGGGAGATTACTGAGTGCCACGACACAACAATACTTCGCTGGCAAAGTCAGCCAGTCTGGAGCGTTCACCGCGCGCCAGCGTGATGTGCCCACCGTGTGGCCAGCCTTTGAATCGGTCCACAGCAAAGGTGAGGCCCGACGAACCTTCTGTGAGGTAAGGGGTGTCAATTTGTGCCAAATTGCCCATGCAGATGATTTTGGTGCCGGGGCCTGCGCGGGTGATCAGCGTTTTCATCTGTTTGGGCGTGAGGTTTTGCGCCTCGTCGATGATCACGTACTTGTTCATGAAGGTGCGCCCGCGCATGAAGTTCATGCTTTTGATCTTGACCCGGCTGCGCACCAGCTCGTTGGTGGCTGCGCGGCCCCATTCGCCCGCGTTGCCGCCATCGCCTTTGGCCAGAAACTCCAGGTTGTCGTCCAAGGCGCCCATCCAAGGGCCCATTTTTTCTTCTTCGGTGCCGGGCAGAAAACCAATGTCTTCGCCCACGCTCACGGTGGCGCGGGTCATGATGATTTCGGTGTAGCGCCGCTCGTCCAACACCTGTGTGAGGCCGCTGGCGAGTGCCATCAGCGTTTTACCGGTACCGGCGGTGCCAGCCAGGGTCACGAAGTCGATTTCGGGGTCCATCAGCAGGTTGAGTGCGAAATTTTGCTCGCGGTTGCGGCTGGTCACGCCCCACACGGCATTTTTAAGGTGGGTAAAGTCTTTCAGCGTTTTTAGTACCGCCGTTTTGTCCCGGATTTCGGTCACGCGGGCATAGAGCGATGGCTCGCCCGGTGCTTCAAAGTAGACAAACTGGTTGATATAAAACTGTGCCACACTGGGGCCGCTGACGCGGTAGAAGGTGAAGCTACCGCTAGCCCAACTCTCGATGGTTTTGCTCTGGCGGGTCCAAAAGTCTGGTGGCAAGGCCAGCGCGCCTGCGTACAACAGTTCGCCATCGTCCAGCGTTTTGTCGTTTTCATAGTCTTCAGCGGCTAAACCCAAGGCGCGCGCCTTCACCCGCATGTTGATGTCTTTGGACACCAAAATTACTTCGCGCAGCGGGTTCTTGTTGCGCAGCGCGTGTACCACGCCCAAAATTTGGTTGTCGGCCTTGCCCTGGGGCAGGCTTGAAGGCAGTTGTGCATCCAGCGGTTCGGTCTGGAAGAACAACAAGCCCCGTGCCGACTGGTGCCCCGTGGCCGAGAGCTTGAGGCCTTGGGACATGTCGCCGCCTTGTTGGGCCACCAGCGCGTCCAGCGTGCGGCTGGTCTGACGGCCGTTGCGGGCCACTTCGGTCATGCCTTTCTTGTGCCCGTCGAGTTCTTCAAGCACGATCATCGGCAAGAAAATATCGTGTTCTTCAAAGCGGAACAGGCTCGTCGGGTCGTGCAGCAGCACATTGGTGTCGAGCACAAATAGGCGTGCCGCGCCTAGGGTGGACGACTTGTTGCGGGCAGTGCGGCGGTTGCTGGCGACAGGTGCAGGCCGTTTGAGTGTGACGCTGGCGTGTGGCAGGCTGGCTTCGATGCGGTCTTCGCTTCGAGGCGCCATAGGGCGTCCGGTGGTGTCTGGCGTTGACTCGATTTTGGGTGCATCCAAAACCATGTCAACTTGGGTGGCCAGAGGCGCTGTGGCTGCTGGCTTTGGTTTGCGGCTGCGCGATTTTGGTTGCGCGCTGCTTGGGGTTGATACCGTTCGTGTTGGGGGTGTTGCCAACGGCGCTGATACAGTGATATTGATCACAGGCGTAGCCGGGGAGGGGGTTGCACCGCTAGCTTCATCGACTGGTTTGCGTTTGTATGCATCAGGAGACAGCAAAGAGGCGCGTTTGGTTGGAGCTGGTGGCAGTGGCATGTCGGTTTCGTTGTTCAGCGCAGCTTAGAAAACAAAAAGCCGCCGGGGTGACCGGGCGGCTTTACGGGCTGCAGAGGTGTTTGGAGGGCTGGGAGCAGAGAGGCTTCCTAGAGTCATGAATTCATTATGCATGACCGCCAAGACAGTTTCGATCCTGTGGAGGATCTGCCCGCACGGTGCCTTGGGGCCATTCTCCGCTGGCTTTTTTCAGCTGGCTTTTTTCAGTGTCTTAACGGCTTTGAGGACTTCTTCCACATGCCCAGGGACCTTCAGCCCACGCCATTCTTGGGCCAAAACACCGTCAGGCCCAATCAGGAAAGTGCTGCGCTCGATCCCTTTGACCTTTTTACCGTACATGATCTTGTTTTTGACCACACCGAACATGTGGCACATTTTCTCTTCGGTATCAGCGATCAACTCAAAAGGCAGTTCGAGCTTGGTTTTGAAATCATCGTGGGACTTCATGTTGTCCCGCGACACCCCAAATACCTGGGCACCTGCTTTGACAAAATCTTTGTATTTGTCGCGGAATTGCATGGCTTCGGTGGTGCAGCCTGGGGTATTGTCTTTGGGATAGAAGTACAAAACCACCGTCTGTCCAAGGTGCGTCTGGTTGCTGACCTTGATGCCGCCGGTGGCCTGAGATTCAAATTCTGGAATGGGTTTATTGACAACGACTGCCATACTGAATGGACCCCTGACATAAGTTGGTGGTGATTCGTTGGCCTGCGCTTGGGCTTCACAAGCTCCCGGTGGCAGCTGTGGCGCACAGGTAGCAGGCCAAGAAACAATCGTCTATTTTAACCCCGAACTGGTTTTTTGGGCAGTCCTCACGCGCTCGGCGGCCGATTGGCTCTCCTGGTCGTGCATGGAGCGGTTCCTTCAGAAGCACGCCTGATGGCGTTTCATCGGGTCCTCGCTGGCGGTCAGGCCAACTGGCACTGTTTATTCAGCGTCGGCTGCGTCAGGTTTCAATCAGCAGGGCCGCCACGACCCGTCGACCCTCGCTCGCCAGGATGTTGTAGGTTCGGCAGGCCGCCGCCGTGTCCATGGTTTCTACGCCAATGCGCTGATCTATCAGGCTGCTTAGGAGCACCGGTCGAGGAAAGCGCAAGCGGGAACCGCTGCCGAAAATGACCAGTTCAGGCGCTTCAGGCATGACACCGACCAGCATCGAAAAGTGCGCAG
This sequence comes from Gallionella sp., assembly GCA_034371155.1. Taxonomy (GTDB): domain Bacteria; phylum Pseudomonadota; class Gammaproteobacteria; order Burkholderiales; family Gallionellaceae; genus Gallionella. The sequence goes on from JAXMKV010000003.1 coordinate 69,079, forward strand.
TCGTGAGATTTTCAAAGCGGGTGCAAGACCAGTCAATCAACTGGCCCGATGGTGCGAGCACCAAGCTGTGGGTGTGGCGCCGTCCATTGACGGCGATCCAATCTTCGCCATAAGCGGTGATCGACTGGGTATCCAGTTTGTCGGCGTGCAGTTTCATATATTTGTTAGCCGGGGTGCTGGCAGGAGCCTAGCATAGGGCGTTTCGCTGCTGCAGTCGCTCGGATGCGGCGCAGAACTGTGGTCAAATTGAGGGTTTTCTCTGTACCTGATCCGTAATATAACGCTCGGCCAACTACCACATGGTGGGGGTGCCGCTTGACCCCTGACTCCCCTTGGGAGGAACTTTGAAAACCATCCAGAAATCCGCCAAGCTTGCCAACGTCTGTTACGACATCCGTGGTCCGATCATGGACGCCGCTCGTCAGATGGAGGAAGAGGGGCACAAAATCATCAAACTCAATATCGGCAATCTGGCTGTGTTTGGTTTTGATGCGCCTGAAGAAATCCAGCAAGACATGATTCGCAACCTGCCGAACTCGGCGGGCTATTCGGACAGCAAAGGCATTTTCGCTGCGCGCAAGGCAGTGATGCATGAGACCCAGAAGCAGGGTGTCAAAGGCGTGACGCTGGACGACATTTACCTCGGAAATGGCGCCAGCGAACTGATCGTGATGGCGACCAACGCCTTGCTGGACGACGGTGATGAATTGTTGTTGCCCTCGCCTGACTACCCGCTGTGGACGGCGGCGGTGAGCCTCTCAGGCGGAACGCCGGTGCACTACCGGTGCGACGAGTCCAACGGCTGGATGCCCGACCTTGACGACATCCGCCGCAAGATCACCCCTGCCACTAAAGGTATCGTGGTGATTAACCCCAACAACCCCACTGGCGCGATGTATTCCGACGCGTTGCTCAAGGCCATCGTCGATCTGGCTCGTCAGCATGGACTGGTGTTGTTTGCCGACGAGGTGTATGACAAGGTCTTGTACGACGGTGTGAAGCACACCGCCATGTCGAGCCTGTCGGAGGATGTGCTGACGCTGACTTTTAACTCGTTGTCCAAGAGCTACCGATCGTGCGGCTACCGCGCTGGCTGGCTGGTGGTGTCGGGCGACAAAAAGGTAGCTAAAGATTACATCGAAGGCCTCAACATGCTATCGAACATGCGTCTGTGTGCCAACGTGCCGGGGCAGTGGGCCATTCAGACCGCGCTGGGCGGCTACCAGAGCATCAACGACTTGGTGTGTGAGGGCGGGCGGTTGCGCCGCCAGCGCGATCTGGCTTACGAATTGATCACCGCCATTCCGGGGGTGAGCTGCGTCAAGCCTTCGGCCGCACTGTACATGTTTCCGCGCCTCGACCCCCAGATGTATCCGGTGGAAGACGACCAGCAGCTGTTCTTGGAATTGCTGCAGGAAACGCGTGTGATGTTGGTACAAGGTTCGGGGTTCAATTACCCGGACAACCAGCACTTTCGCATGGTGTTCTTGCCGCATGAGGACGATTTGCGCGAGGCCATCGGTCGCGTGGCAAAATTTTTTGAAGGTTGGCGTAAACGCCACGGCACCTGATTGACCTGAATTCCATTTAAGCAATGACCGATATGAAACCGATTCAAGTAGGCCTTCTGGGCATAGGCACTGTGGGCAGTGGCACGTACAACGTGCTCCAGCGAAACCAAGAAGAGATCAAGCGCCGCGCTGGGCGTGGCATTGAAATCACCATGGTTGCCGACCTGGATGTGGCGCGCGCTCAGTCCCTGGTGGGGCCGGGCGTGCAGGTGGTGAGCGACGCCCGCGCCGTGATTGCCAACCCCAACATCGACATCGTCGTTGAGCTGATTGGCGGCTACGGCATTGCAAAAGCGCTGGTGCTGGAAGCCATTGCCGCTGGCAAACACGTGGTCACCGCCAACAAAGCGCTGCTGGCGGTACACGGCACCGAAATTTTTGCCGCCGCCAGCGCCAAGGGCGTGATGGTGGCGTTTGAAGCGGCGGTGGCCGGTGGTATTCCCATCATCAAAGCGCTGCGCGAAGGCCTGACCGCCAACCGCATTCAATGGATCGCCGGCATCATCAACGGCACCACCAATTTCATCTTGAGCGAAATGCGCGACAAAGGCCTGGACTTTGCCGTGGTGCTGAAAGAAGCCCAGCGCTTGGGCTATGCCGAAGCCGACCCCACGTTTGACATTGAAGGCGTGGACGCCGCGCACAAAGTCACGCTGATGAGCGCCATTGCCTTTGGCATTCCGGTGCAGTTTGACAAAGCCTATGTGGAAGGCATTACCCGATTGGGCGCTGCCGACATCAAATACGCCGAGCAATTGGGCTACCGTATCAAGCTATTGGGTATCACCAAACGCACCGCCCAAGGCGTTGAGCTGCGCGTACACCCCAGCTTGGTGCCCACCAAGCGCCTGATTGCCAATGTGGAAGGCGCCATGAACGCCGTGATGGTGCAGGGCGATGCCGTGGGCACCACGCTGTATTACGGCAAAGGCGCGGGTAGCGAGCCCACGGCCAGCGCCGTCATTGCCGACTTGGTGGACATCACCCGCCTGCACACCGCCGACCCACTGCACCGCGTGCCGCACCTGGCCTTCCAGCCCGACGCCATGAGCGACCTGCCCGTGTTGCCCATGAGCGAGGTGGTCACCAGTTATTACCTGCGCCTGCGGGTGGCCGACGAAGCCGGTGTGCTCGCCAAGGTCACGGGCCTGCTGGCCGAGGCGGGCATCAGCATCGACGCCGTGTTGCAACGCGAAGCCGACGAAGTGGGCGGCGAGGGCAGCACCCAGACCGACGTGATCATCCTCACCCACGACACCCGCGAAGGCACGCTCGACGGCGTGCTGGCGCAGATGCAAGCCCTGCCCAGTGTGCTGGCACCCATCACGCGCATTCGCAAGGAAGAGTTGGCCTGAGATGCTGTATTTATCCACCCGTGGTCATCCCGACCGCCGCCGTTTTTGTGAAATTTTGTTGGAAGGCTTGGCGCCCGATGGCGGGTTGTATTTGCCTGAGCGCTATCCGCAGGTGGAAGCGGCCACGCTGGCGCGCTGGCGTGGTGTGTTCAATGGCGGCGCACCCGGTGGTTATGCCGCGCTGGCTTTTGAGGTGTTGTCGCTCTACATTGACGACATTCCTGGTGCCGACCTGAAATCGCTGTGCGAAAAAACCTACACCGAGGCGGTGTACGGCACAGCGGCCATCGTGCCTTTGCAGCGTTTGGAAGCGGGTTTCTACCTCGAAGCCTTGTCCAACGGCCCCACGCTGGCTTTTAAAGACATGGCCATGCAATTGCTGGGCAACTTGTTTGAATACGAGTTGGCGCGCCGGGGCGAGCAGCTCAATATTTTGGGTGCCACCAGCGGCGACACCGGCAGCGCCGCCGAATACGCGATGCGCGGCAAACAGGGCGTGCGCGTGTTCATGCTCAGCCCGCATGGTCGCATGAGCCCGTTTCAACAGGCGCAAATGTTCAGCCTGATGGATGAAAACATCCACAACATCGCTATTGAAGGTGTGTTTGACGATTGCCAAGACATTGTCAAAAACGTCAGCAATGACTTGGAATTCAAGCGCGGTTACAAGATTGGCACGGTCAATTCCATCAACTGGGCGCGGCTGCTGGCGCAGGTGGTGTATTACTTTGCGGGTTATTTCCAGGCCACGACCGACAACAGCCAGCGGGTGAGCTTCGCCGTGCCCAGCGGCAATTTCGGCAATGTGTGCGCGGGCCATGTGGCGCGCCAGATGGGCTTGCCGATTGCGCAGTTGGTGGTGGCCACCAACGAAAACGATGTGCTCGATGAATTTTTTCGCACCGGCGTGTACCGCGTGCGGGTGAGTGCCGACACCTTTGAAACGTCCAGCCCCTCGATGGATATTTCCAAGGCCAGCAACTTCGAGCGTTTTGTGTTCGACCTGCTGGGCCGCGATGGCGCGCGCGTCAAAGCCCTGTTTGGCGACAGCCTGCACACTTCGGGCCGCTTTGAGTTGGGTGCCGACCCGGTGTTTACCGAGGCCGCCAGCCACTATGGTTTTGTCAGCGGCAAAAGCACACACGCCGACCGTTTGGCCACCATCCAAGACGCGTTTGCGCGTTACGGCGTGATCATCGACACCCACACCGCCGACGGCGTGAAGGTGGCACGCGAACACCTGCAGCCCGGCGTACCCATGGTGGTTCTGGAGACGGCGTTGCCGATCAAGTTTGCCGAAACCATTGTTGAAGCTCTGGGCTGCCAGCCCAACCGGCCCGACCGGTTCATCGGCATAGAAGACCTGCCCAAGCGGCTGCGGGTGATGCCTGCCGACACTGCCGCCGTGCAGGCTTACATTGTCGAACACTGCACCCGCGCATGAAGGTCGTGGGTTTTGCGGGCTTCTCGGGCGCGGGCAAAACCACGTTGGTCGAGCAGCTGATACCGGCGTTCAAGCTGCGCGGCCTGCGCGTGTCGGTAGTCAAGCACGCCCACCACAAGTTCGACATTGATCACCCCGGCAAAGACACCTGGCGCCACCGCGAGGCCGGTGCTTTTGAAGTGGTGGCGGCGTCATCGCGGCGGCTCGTTCTGCTGCGTGAGTTTGAGCAATGCGCCGAATTGACGGTTCACCAGCTGATTGCCGAGCTGTACGATGGCGTGGATTGGGTGTTGGTCGAAGGCTTTAAAGACAGCGATTTGCACAAACTTGAAGTCTGGCGCCACGGCAGCGGCAAGCCAGCGCGCTACCCCGACGATCCGTTCATTGCCGCCATTGCCACCGACAGCCCGCAGGCCTTGCCCGAACCGACCCAAAGACCGGTGCTGGATTTGAACCGGCCCGATGACGTGGCGGCTTGGTTGGTTGACAATGGCGCCCGTTTTGACTACAGCCCGGAGACCTACGCGCTATGACCGCCCACCCGCCACCCGCTCGCACGCCCCTGATGTCGCTGGACGATGCGCTGGCCCGCTTGCTGAGCCGGGTGCAAGCCTTGTCAGCGGTGGACTCCGTGCCCACTTTTGACGCCGACCGGCGCGTGTTGGCGCAAGACTTGGTGTCGGCCTTGCAAGTGCCGCCGCACGACAACTCGTCGATGGACGGCTACGCGCTGCGCTGTGCCGACGTGACCGCGCCCGGTGTGGTGTTGGCCGTGTCGCAGCGCATCGCGGCGGGCCATGCCGCAGAGCCACTGCGCCCCGGCACCTGCGCTCGCATTTTTACCGGCGCGACCATGCCCGAGGGCGCCGACGCGGTGGTGATGCAAGAAGACACGCAGGCGGTGGGTGGCGATATCCACGGCGTCCACATCCACACCATGCCGCAGCCGGGCCAATGGGTGCGCCGCGCCGGGGAAGACGTGGCACGTGGCGCCGTGGTGCTGGCACGGGGCGAGCGGTTGTCGCCCGCCAGCTTGGGTCTGACCGCCAGCTTGGGTCTGGCCCAATTGCCGGTGGTGTCGCGGCCCCGCGTGGCTTTGTTTTCGACCGGTGACGAGCTGGTCATGCCCGGCGAGGTGGCGCCACACGACATGAAGCCCGGGTCCATTTACAACTCCAACCGCTTCTTCTTGCGTGCGCTGTTGCAGCGCTTGGGCTGCGAGGTGAGCGATATGGGCATCGTGCCCGACCGCCGCGAAGCCACGCTGGCCGCGCTGCAAACCGCAGCCAGCCAGCACGATCTGATCTTGACCAGCGGCGGTGTGTCGGTGGGGGAAGAAGACCACATCAAGCCCGCGGTGCAGCAGCTCGGCAGCCTGGACTTGTGGCAAATCGGCATGAAACCTGGCAAACCGTTTGCCTACGGGCATGTGCGGCGCGCGGGGGATGCTGGCACGGACACGGCGCCGTCCTGCCACTTTGTAGGCTTGCCGGGTAATCCGGTGTCGAGCTTTGTGACCTTTATGTTGTTGGTCAGGCCGTTTTTATTGGCTTTGCAGGGCGTGCCCGTGGTGCCCTTGCAGCCGGTGATGCTGCCCGCCCATTTCTCCGTCACGCGCCCCGACAAGCGGCGCGAATTTTTGCGCGTGCGCCGCAACGCCGCCGGTGGGCTGGACTTGTTCCCCAACCAGAGTTCGGGCGTGCTCACCTCGGCGGTGTGGGGGCGACGGCTTGGTGGACAAGCCCGTAGGCACCACCATCGCCCAGGGCGACCTGGTTTCTTATCTTTCTTTCGCCGAGTTGCTCGCATGATGGTTCATCTTCGCTACTTCGCCTCCATCCGCGAGGCCATCGGCACCGGCAGCGAGTCGGTCAAGACCACCGCAGCCACCTTGGCCGCGCTGCGCGACGAGCTGATCGCCCGTGGCGGCGTTTATGCTGACGCGCTGGCGCGTGGGCGCGCGGTGCGCGTGGCTTTGAACCAGACCATGAGCGACGAGTCCGCCGCGCTGGTCGAAGGCGCAGAAATCGGGTTTTTTCCGCCGGTCACGGGGGGTTGAACATGTCGCAGCGCGTCAGCATTCAAACCGAAGACTTTGACCTCAGCACTGAGGTGGCGCGGCTGCGCGAGCAGGACCAGCGCGTGGGCGCGGTGTGCAGCTTTGTGGGCACGGTGCGCGACCGCAACGACGGGCTGAGCGTCAGCACCTTGGAGCTGGAGCATTACCCGGGCATGACCGAAAAGTCCATCGAAGCCATGGTGGATGAAGCCTTGAAGCGCTTTGACATTTATGCCACCCGCGTTATCCACCGCGTGGGGCTGTTGCAGCCGCTGGACCAAATTGTGTTGGTGGCTGTCACGTCGGCGCACCGGGGCGAGAGCTTTCAGGCCTGCGAATTTTTGATGGACTACCTGAAAACCCAAGCCCCGTTCTGGAAGAAAGAGCAAACCCCTGGCGGTGCTCGCTGGGTGGACGCCCGCGTCAGCGATGATGCCGCGCTGGCCAAATGGGGCATTGAGGCGCGCAACGCTTGAATGGCTTGACCTGCGTCAAGCGACCCGCGGCCACGCAGCACCCAGCCGGGTGCTCGCCTTGAAATGGGCTGATCCAGTGCCACATGCAGAGCATTCAATTTTTCGGAGTGCTCTTTCATGCGACTCGACAAACTCACCACGAAATTTCAAGAAGCCCTGAGCGAAGCGCAGACGCTGGCGTTGGGCGCTGACCATGCCTACATCGAACCGGCCCACCTGTTGCTGGCCATGCTGCGTCAAGCCGACGGCCCGCAGTCGCTGTTGCAACGTGCGGGTGTGAACCTGCCGGGCTTGACCAAGGCGGCAGAAGCGGCGGTCAAGCGCTTGCCCGAGGTGCAAGGCCAAGAGCAGGTGCAGGTAGGGCCTGATTTGGGCAAGCTGCTGCAAGCCACCGAGAAAGAAGCCATCAAACGCGGCGACCCGTTCGTCGCCAGCGAACTGTTTTTGCTGGCACTGAGCGAAAGCAAGGGCGAACTGGGTCGGCTGGCGAACGAAAACGGCTTGTCGCGCAAAAGCTTGGAAAGCGCCATTGACGCCATTCGCGGTGGCCAAAAAATGGACAGCCCCGACGCCGAAGGCCAGCGCGAAGCGCTGAAAAAATACACCCTGGACCTGACCGAGCGCGCCCGCATGGGCAAGCTGGACCCGGTGATTGGCCGCGACGACGAAATCCGCCGCGCCATCCAGGTGTTGCAGCGCCGCACCAAAAACAACCCGGTGTTGATTGGCGAGCCCGGTGTGGGCAAAACTGCGATTGTGGAAGGCTTGGCCCAGCGCATCGTGGCGGGTGAGGTGCCCGACTCGCTCAAAGGCAAGCGCGTGCTGAGTCTGGACATGGCCGCGCTGCTGGCCGGGGCCAAATTCCGAGGCGAGTTCGAAGAGCGCCTGAAAACCGTGCTGAACGAGCTGGCCAAAGACGAGGGCCAAACCATTGTGTTCATCGACGAGCTGCACACCATGGTGGGCGCGGGCAAAGCCGAGGGCGCGATGGATGCGGGCAACATGCTCAAGCCCGCGCTGGCGCGTGGCGAACTGCACTGTGTGGGTGCCACCACCTTGGACGAATACCGCAAATACATTGAAAAAGACGCGGCCTTGGAGCGGCGCTTTCAAAAAATCATCGTGGGCGAGCCCAGCGTGGAGGCCACCATCGCCATCTTGCGCGGCTTGCAAGAAAAATACGAAGTGCACCACGGCGTGCAGATCACCGACCCGGCCATCGTGGCCGCTGCCGAGCTGAGCCACCGCTACATCACCGACCGCTTTCTGCCTGACAAGGCGATTGACCTGATCGACGAGGCTGCCAGCAAGATCAAGATTGAACTCGACTCCAAACCCGAGGTGATGGACAAGCTCGACCGGCGGCTGATCCAGTTGCAAATTGAGCGCGAAGCGGTGCGGCGCGAGAAGGACGAGGCTTCACAGAAGCGTTTTGGGCTGATTGCCGAAGAAATCGCCCGGCTGGAGAAAGAAATCTCGGACTACGACGAGATTTGGAAGTCGGAAAAAGCCCAGGCGCTGGGTTCCAAAGATGTGATGGAGGAGATGGACCGCATCCGCTCCCAGATCAAGACCTTCACCGACAAGGGCGACTTCAACAAAGTGGCGGAGCTGCAGTACGGCAAGCTGCCCGAGCTGGAAAAACGCCTGAAAGACGCGCAGGCCGTCGAGGCAGGCAAGGCCGCTAACAAAGATGGCAAGGGTCGCCCCCAGTTGCTGCGCACCCAAGTCGGCGCTGAAGAAATCGCTGAGGTGGTGGCGCGTGCCACCGGTATCCCGGTCGCCAAGCTGATGCAGGGCGAGCGCGACAAGCTGCTGGTCATGGAAGACAAGCTGCACCAGCGCGTCGTGGGGCAAGACGAAGCCATCGCCGCCGTGGCCAACGCCATTCGGCGCTCGCGCTCAGGTCTTTCCGATCCAAACCGCCCCACCGGCTCGTTCTTGTTTCTCGGCCCCACCGGTGTCGGAAAAACCGAGTTGTGCAAAGCCCTGGCGGGCTTCCTGTTCGACAGCGAAGACCACCTGATCCGCATTGACATGAGCGAGTTCATGGAGAAGCATTCAGTGGCCCGCCTCATTGGCGCGCCGCCCGGTTACGTGGGTTATGAGGAGGGCGGCTACCTCACCGAAGCCGTGCGCCGCAAGCCATACAGCGTGCTGCTGCTTGATGAGGTGGAAAAAGCGCACCCCGACGTGTTCAATGTGCTGCTGCAAGTGTTGGACGACGGTCGCTTGACCGATGGCCAAGGGCGTACGGTGGACTTTAAGAACACCGTCATTGTCATGACCAGCAACATTGGTTCGCACCTGATCCAAGCCATGGTGGGCCAGCCCTACGACGATGTGAAAGAAGCGGTGTGGGGTGAACTCAAAGATCACTTCCGGCCCGAGTTCCTCAACCGTATCGACGAGACTGTGGTGTTCCACGCGCTGGACGCACAGCACATTGCGTCTATCGCGGGCATTCAACTCAAAGCCTTGCAGGCCCGGTTGCTAAAAATGGATCTCCGCCTTGAAGTCACTTTTGCCGCGCTGGATGAACTTGCCAAGGTGGGGTTCGATCCTGTGTTCGGCGCCCGGCCGCTTAAGCGGGCGATTCAGCAACGCATCGAGAATCCGCTGTCCAAGCTGCTGCTGGAAGGCAAGTACCCACCCAAGTCGGTCATCCCGGTCGGGGTAGACCCGGTGCGCAACCCTGGCGTCTTTGCTTTTGGTGAACCCTTGAGCATGGCGTAAGGCCGCGTAGGTCGCTGCTTGTACCTACCTGTGTGCGCCCAAACCTTTGAGGTACACACAGGTAGAGCTAAAATACTTAGCGCATGTTGACCAAGCCGATAAAACCGGTATATAATTCGAGGCTTCGCTGATCACTGCTGCTAAGTTCTAAACTTAGCAAAGCAACAGCAAAGTGTGGGAAGTGTTTAAAGATCAATCTGAAAATATTTCTCGCAGACGCTAAAAACTGTGTCATAATACGAGGCTCAGCTGATCGCAGCTAAGCAAGACGGACGGGGTAGCAAACGCTGCTGTGTTTGTTGGATCATTAAAAATATACAGCCGATAAGCGTGGGCGTTTGAAGGCGATTGCGAAACGGGTTCTTCGGAATCCAAGTCGCAAGACTTTAAACGTTCATGAGAATAGAAATGAAGTTTACTTCGTTTGCGTTTTTATGAGTAAATTCAAGATCGAACTAAAGAGTTTGATCCTGGCTCAGATTGAACGCTGGCGGCATGCTTTACACATGCAAGTCGAACGGTAACAGGTTAAGCTGACGAGTGGCGAACGGGTGAGTAATGCATCGGAACGTGCCCAGTCGTGGGGGATAACGCAGCGAAAGCTGCGCTAATACCGCATACGATCTAAGGATGAAAGCGGGGGACCGTAAGGCCTCGCGCGATTGGAGCGGCCGATGTCAGATTAGGTAGTTGGTGGGGTAAAGGCTCACCAAGCCGACGATCTGTAGCTGGTCTGAGAGGACGACCAGCCACACTGGAACTGAGACACGGTCCAGACTCCTACGGGAGGCAGCAGTGGGGAATTTTGGACAATGGGCGCAAGCCTGATCCAGCAATGCCGCGTGCAGGAAGAAGGCCTTCGGGTTGTAAACTGCTTTTGTACGGAACGAAACGGTCTGGGCTAATACCCTGGGCTAATGACGGTACCGTAAGAATAAGCACCGGCTAACTACGTGCCAGCAGCCGCGGTAATACGTAGGGTGCGAGCGTTAATCGGAATTACTGGGCGTAAAGCGTGCGCAGGCGGTGATGTAAGACAGTCGTGAAATCCCCGGGCTCAACCTGGGAATTGCGATTGTGACTGCATCGCTGGAGTGCGGCAGAGGGGGATGGAATTCCGCGTGTAGCAGTGAAATGCGTAGATATGCGGAGGAACACCGATGGCGAAGGCAATCCCCTGGGCCTGCACTGACGCTCATGCACGAAAGCGTGGGGAGCAAACAGGATTAGATACCCTGGTAGTCCACGCCCTAAACGATGTCAACTGGTTGTTGGGTCTCTTCTGACTCAGTAACGAAGCTAACGCGTGAAGTAGACCGCCTGGGGAGTACGGCCGCAAGGTTGAAACTCAAAGGAATTGACGGGGACCCGCACAAGCGGTGGATGATGTGGTTTAATTCGATGCAACGCGAAAAACCTTACCCACCTTTGACATGTATGGAAGTCGCCAGAGATGGCTTCGTGCTCGAAAGAGAGCCATAACACAGGTGCTGCATGGCTGTCGTCAGCTCGTGTCGTGAGATGTTGGGTTAAGTCCCGCAACGAGCGCAACCCTTGTCATTAGTTGCTACATTCAGTTGGGCACTCTAATGAGACTGCCGGTGACAAACCGGAGGAAG
>JAXMKV010000004.1:0-57056 GCA_034371155.1 Gallionella sp.
CCGCCGCCCAGTTGGCCACCACGCACAAGGCCGCGTAGGGGAGGTCCAGTTCGCGCGCCAGTCCGGCTTCCGGCATCCCGGTCATGCCCACGATATCGGCACCGTCGTCCTCCAGGCGATTGATTTCCGCTGCGGTTTCCAGCCGCGGACCCTGCGTCGTGGCATACACCGCACCATCGCAGATTTCCTCGCCGATCCGGCGCGACGCCTCGAGCAGCAGCTGGCGCACCGCGGCCGCGTAAGGTTCCGTGAAATCGACGTGGATCACCGGGCCGTCGCCGCCGGACTGGAAGGTCATCTCGCGGCCCCACGTGTAATCGATGATCTGATGCGGCACCACCAGCGCGCCGGGGCCGAGATCGCCACGGATGCCGCCGACCGACGCCACGGAAACGATTTGCGTCGCACCGGAAATCTGCAGCGCATGCATGTTGGCACGGTAGTTGACCAGATGCGGCGGAATGGTGTGGCCGAAGCCATGACGGGCGAGGAACACCACCTCCTGACAGCCGATGCGACCGAAGCTCAGCGGGCCGGAGGGCTCGCCATAGGGCGTACGCACCACCTCACGGCGGGCAACCTCGAGATTCGCCAACTGCGTCAAGCCGCTGCCGCCTATGATGCCGAGCATAAAAAATCCCTTGAAAATTCAATCAGAACCGGCGCATGGGCATGGTAAACTAGCCGGCTTTTCCGCATCGCAACAACGCCAACCACCCCTATGTCCCGCGCCCTCAGAAACATTGCCATTATCGCCCACGTTGACCACGGCAAGACCACGCTGGTTGACCAACTCCTCCGCCAGTCCGGCACTTTCCGCGAGAATCAGAAAGTGGATAACCGTGTGATGGACAGCAACGATCTGGAAAAAGAGCGCGGCATCACCATTCTGGCCAAGAACACCGCCATCGAATACGAAGGCACCCACATCAATATCGTCGACACACCGGGACACGCCGACTTCGGCGGCGAGGTCGAGCGCGTGTTGGGTATGGTGAACGGCGTGCTGTTGCTGGTGGACGCGGTGGAAGGCCCGATGCCGCAGACACGTTTCGTGACCAAGAAGGCGCTGGCGCTGGGTCTTAAGCCCATCGTGGTCATCAACAAGGTGGATCGTCCCGGAGCACGTTCCGATTGGGTGCTGAACCAGACTTTTGACCTGTTCGACAAATTGGGTGCCACCGACGAACAACTCGACTTCCCGGTGATTTACGCTTCCGGCCTGAATGGATGGGCTTGTCTGGAACTGGATGATGCCCCTTCCAACGGCGGTGCCGCTGCCGATATGAAGCCGTTGTTCGAGACTGTATTGAAGCATGTATCCACCCCGCCCGGCGATCCGGAAGCGCCGCTGCAATTGCAATTGGCCGCGCTGGACTACTCCACGTTCACCGGACGTCTGGGCATCGGTCGCGTCCTGAACGGACGGATCAAACCGGGACAGCAAGTCGTGGTGATGAACCACGGTGACCAGGTCGGCTCCGGCCGTATCAACCAGGTGCTCGGCTTCCAGGGGCTGGAGCGCGTGCCGGTGGAAAGCGCCGAAGCGGGCGACATCATCATCATCTCCGGACTGGACGAAATCGGCATCGGCGTCACCATTTGCGACAAGGACAGTCCGGTTGGTCTGCCTATCCTTGCGGTGGACGAGCCGACGCTGACCATGGACTTCATGGTGAACTCCTCGCCGCTGGCCGGCACTGAAGGCAAGTTCGTCTCCAGCCGCCAGATCCGTGACCGTCTGACCAAAGAACTGCTGACCAATGTCGCGTTGCGCGTGGAAGATACCGCCGACGCCGACATATTCCGCGTCTCCGGTCGTGGCGAACTGCACCTGACCATCCTGCTGGAAAACATGCGCCGCGAAGGTTTTGAGCTGGGCGTGGGCAAACCGCGCGTGGTTTACAAAGAGATCAACGGCGAGAAATGCGAGCCGTATGAGAACCTGAGCATCGACCTCGAAGACGGGCACCAGGGTACCGTGATGGAAGAGATCGGCCGCCGTCGCGGCGAGCTGACTAACATGGAATCCGATGGACAAGGTCGTACCCGTCTGGAATACCACATCCCGGCGCGCGGCCTGATCGGTTTCCAGTCCGACTTTATGACCATGACGCGCGGCAGCGGCCTGATCAGTCACGTGTTCGACGATTACGGCCCGATGAAGGCCGACCTGCCCGGACGCCACAACGGCGTACTGATCTCGGCGGAAGACGGCGATGCCGTGGCTTACGCGCTGTGGAAACTGGAAGATCGTGGTCGCATGTTCGTGGTTCCCGGTGACAAGTTGTATGAAGGCATGATCATCGGCATCCACTCGCGTGACAACGATCTCATCGTCAATCCTATCAAGGGCAAACAACTGACCAACGTGCGCGCCTCCGGCACGGACGAAGCAGTGCGCCTGACACCGCCGCTCCGTTTGACGCTGGAATCGGCGGTCGAATTCATCGACGATGACGAACTGGTCGAGCTGACACCGAAATCCATTCGTATCCGCAAACGTCACTTGAAAGAGCACGACCGCAAGCGTGCCTCGCGTTCGGAATAATCACCACCGGATGAGGGGCGGTAGCCAAGCCGCCCTGTGCTAGAATTTTGCCGCCGCGTGAAGTGGCGGCAACTTTGTTTGTGTGTCCAGCTTCGAACGAAGCAGGTATTAAGCACCGGTCGGTGTATTCGCCGGCACTTCTGCGTTATCCAACCGTGGCCCGAGTGGTGAAATTGGTAGACACAACGGACTTAAAATCCGTCGGGGGGAAACCTCCGTACCGGTTCGATTCCGGTCTCGGGCACCATCAGCTAGTTCTATAAAATTCAAAGAAGTCCATAAAGTCCAATAAAACAAAGGCGTTATGCGTTTTTGTTGTCCAGCGAAATACAGTAACGTCCCTTGCAATCCACCTCAAAACGCAGTAACTTTTGCAGTAACTCACCTTGTCACTGCTTTTCCTTCGGAGAGTTACTGCATTTTACTTGAGGAGTTGCTGTGGGGCTTTAGGCGTATTTGTAGGTTCCGAAAATCTGGCCTTTTCAGTCCGGAATTCCATTTTTTACCTAAGCCTGAACGTCCGCGCCGACCGCGCAATTTCGTCGGTTTGACGTACTCGCTAGTGTTTCATATTTTGTGCACGTTCCATTGCACCACTCCCCAGATGGCGAAATCCTTTTGCGTGGATACTTCGATGTCGGCGTGATCCGGGTGCGCCGCCCGGAGTATCCTGCCCTGCGGTGTATGCAGCAGCTGTTTTACGGTGAATTCGCCGTCCAGCACGGCAATTACCACGCAGCCGTGGTTGGCAGGTACGGAACGATCCACCACCAGCAGGTCGCCGTCGAAGATGCCCAGTCCGCGCATCGAGTCGCCGCTCACGCGCATGAAGAAGGTGGATTCCCTGTGCTGGATCAAATGTTCATCCAAACTCAGCCGTTGTTGCACCTGATCGTCGGCGGGGGCAGGTATCCCCGCCGGAATCGCTTTGCGCAACAGGGCGCGTTGGCGGTGGAAGAGCTCCTTGCTCGGATGCGTCAGCGATAGCAAGGCGGCGGGTGTCGTACGGCGGCCGAATGCGAATGGGGTTGTTTGCATGGTGTTATTTCCTGTACTTGCGGATGAGTCCGACCAGCACGCCGAATATTTCCAGCGAACCATGCGGGCGGATGACGGGATAAGCGGGATTGGCCGGACGCAGGATGAACATGCCGCGTTCCTTATCCAGTGTCTTCAGGGTGAATTCGTTGTCCACGATGGCCACGACAATATCGCCGATATTGGCGGTCGGGCGCTTTTCGACCACGGCGACATCGCCTTCGTGGATACCGGCATCGATCATTGAATCACCCCTGACCGGGATCAGCGTGGTGGTGGAAGGATTGTCGATCAGCATTTCGTCGATGACGAGATATTCACCCTGCGTCGCGGTGACCGACACCGGCATGCCTGCTTGCACGGAGGACTCGGCCAGCGGGCGGGCAAAGAATTTGCGTGTCGGTACCCAGACACCATCCGGTGTGCGTTCGATGAAGCCGGCCTTGCCCAGGCGATCCAGAATGGTCTTTACCCAGGATTTGGAAGCGATGCCGAAGACATCGCACAGCGACGCATAGGAGGGGATGCTCTTCCATTCGGCGTAATAGTCTTGCAGCTTGGCGAGATACTCGGCATCCTTGGGGTTGGAGTCGGGCAGCGAAGAATCGAAATCGGTCATGGTGGCACCTGAACAGAACGAACGTGCTGGCACTGTAAAAGAACGAGCGTTCTGTTGTCAAGCGCCTTCTGCCAGTCATACCAATTTAATGAGGGAAGATGAGATGAGAATATTGCACACCATGATCCGAACCGGAAACCTTGAGCGCGCTATCGATTTTTATACCCGGGTGCTGGGCATGAAGCTGCTGCGCCGCAGCGACTATCCGGAGGGGAAATTCACGCTGGCGTTCGTGGGCTACGGTGACGAGGATGAGCATGCCGTGATCGAGTTGACCCATAACTGGGGAGTCGAAAGCTATGACATGGGAAACGGTTTCGGGCATATCGCCATTGAGGTCGATGATGTCTACGCGGCCTGTGACGAGATCAAGCGGTGCGGTGGTGACGTGATCCGTGAAGCCGGGCCGATGCGGGGCGGGAAGACGGTGATTGCGTTCGTCTGCGATCCGGACGGTTACAAGATCGAGCTCATCGGCGTAAAAAACTGATCCGATTTGGATTTGTCACTTGATGGCAGCGCCGAATTGCGAGTATGCTGGCAGCCTGACATTAGCGAACCGGAGGCTGCCGTGAATGTAAATATGAATACCAGTTCTGCCTTGGCAAATGGCCCCACCGATACGGTGGGCCTTGCGGTACTCAAGAAAGCCATCAATATCGAGGCGCAGGGAGCGATGGCTCTGATCAATGCGCTCCCACAGATACCGCAAGCGGCTAACCTGCCGCCTAATCTCGGTCAGAACATCAATACCACCGCGTGATTGGCGTTTCGTTTCATCAGCGATTCTCTGGCGGGGTGCTTGTACATGGCATTAAAGCCTTGTCGAGGGGAGCGGAATCTGAAAACCAGCGCGATTAGTTCAAATCGGGACTAATTTTCAGGGCGATGCCGAAAGTGAGGAAAGCGTTCAACGCCTGCACCGCCGGATCGCTGTTGGGAAAGAAGATCGGCCCGATCACCATCGCCACGGCGAGGCCGTAGATATAGAAATCGTAGAACTCGATGGCGGTGCCGATGAAGCTGGCGAAGGCGATGCGGGTAACGGAAATAGTATGCTTCGAGCTACTATTCATTGATTTTATAGAGCAGAGTCATTTGTTGGGGCTTCCTGATGTTCTTGTAGCGGAACCCTGTATATCTGCTGCCTTCTTAAAACATCACTTTTATTTTTACCTCCGTCAACAAGAGTAATCTCAAGTTCATTGTTGACAAGCTTTGCGTCCCACAGGTCGCCCCAATTTTTATCTTCACAAATGTCGTCTGCGTCAGGCAGATTCACCTTTAGCACTTGCTTTAATTCCCCTAGATTTGTAAAACGATATACGTTGAGAATCGAACTGCTCTGGCGGGCGATTGCATATATTTCTTGGTCGTTGCATATAAGCCGATTCAAAATTGCTTTGTTATATGGTAGTTGCACCTGACGGTGAAGGGCATCTTTATCTGTGATGAAGAATTGATACCCATTAAGACTACTGTTTAATGTATTTCCAGCTTGTTGGAATTTATATATTGGTTCAAGTCGTTCAACTAACTCTTTGCACTCAAAGCTAACCAATCCTCCTTCCATGTAAATACCTTGTTTGGGATGGCGCTCATTATTGGCGAGCACTTTGGGAGTTGAAATGACGTTTTCCAGAATGGCCTGAATTGTCGGTGCTTTATTTATTGCGTCAGCAATGTGTAAGCGAGCTGCTTCTGTAACAGGGCTAGAGGGCGGCTGTATCGAGGAGCATGCATCTTGAGATCCAAGAGTGCTGAAATATTTAATTAAGGCATCTAGTTTTGTTTTTTGTTTTTGAGGGCCAATACTATCCGCGTCAATTTTTCCTTTTAGCTCATTGGTAATTACGCCAGTTAGTTGATATTCCGGCCAACGTGCTAGTTCATCAGCACCGCCCTGCAATAAATTTACAGCCATATCATTGGGGAGTTCTTGAATTGGCATACGCGTCCATTTGTTTTGACTGTACTTAAAGGCAACTATCCCTTCTTGTGGATAGCCGTATTCTTGGCAGGGGGCGTATCTATAAACAGGCATAACAATCACAGGGTCGGAACCGACAAAATCAAAAATCTGAGGGGTGTAGTCGATACTCCATTTGTGGTTATCTTCCCAAGTGACAAGTTCACCACCAGTATTAAACGAAATGGATTGATGAGATATTGGATGCCTGCTTGATTCCGCACGGGTGACTACCACAGTACGCCCGTCACGCAACAGAATTTCTTCATTCCATGTTGGGTGTGATTTATTTTTTGAGCAGGCTGAAAGGCAGAAAGCAAAACATGCGACTACTAGTATTGTTTTATGTAAGCAAAACGTTTTCATTTTGACCTCATTTAGTTAATGCCCACAGCGCATCCATCGGGCGATGGCGGATGCGCTGCGCCCTTCGACAAGCTCAGGACAGGCTTATCCTACCTACAAAAATGATTCTTATTTCCCGCGCATAAACATCGCGTCGAGTTCATTCATTGTGATCTGAAACCAAGTTGGCCTCCCATGATTGCACTGGTCTGCGCGTTCGGTCTGTTCCATCTCGCGCAGCAGGGCGTTCATCTCGGTGATGCTTAAAGCATGGTTGGCGCGCACCGAGGCGTGACAGGCCATGGTAGCGAGCAACTCGTTGCGGCGTTCGGTCAGCGCGCGCGAGGCGCCGAATTCGCGCAGTTCGCGCAGCACTTCGAGCGCGATGTGCTCGGCTTCGGATTGTTTCAGCATCGTCGGCATCGCGCGCAGCGCGAGCTGGGTGGGCGACAGCGGGGCGAGGTCGAAACCGAGTTTATGTAAGGCCTCCTGTTCCGCCTCCACGGTGGCGACATCCAGCGGCTCGGCGTAGAAGCTGACCGGGATCAGCAGCGGCTGCGCGGCGATGCGTTCGTTGTCCAGTGCGGCCTTCATGCGTTCGTAGACGATGCGCTCGTGCGCGGCGTGCATGTCGACGACAATCAGTCCCAGTGCGTTCTGCGCGAGGATGTAGACGCCGGAGAGTTGGCCGAGGGCGTAGCCTAGAGGATGTTCGGTTTTCTGTAGGATGGGTTGAGCATCGCGATACCCATCGGTTTCTTGCGAGGATGCATGATGGGTATCGCTGTGCTCAACCCATCCTACGGTTTCTACGTTACCTGAATCCCGTATACCGTATACCGTATCCTGTGTCTGCGCTGCCCACAACCGGTAGGTTGCTTGCCGTTGGGCTGCTCCGAAGGCGATGCCTTGCAGCTGCGGGGGCAGGAACGCTGCATCACGCGGTGCGGTAGGCGCTTCAGCAGTCGGCGTGCCGTCTTTCATCGGCGCGCTCAGCGACGCTTGCAGCGTGTGGAAGATGAACTGGTGGATGCCCTGACTTTCGCGGAAGCGCACTTCGCTTTTGGCCGGGTGGACGTTGACGTCCACTTGTTCCGGCGGCATGTCGAGGAACAGCACGAAGGCGGGGTGGCGCTGGTGGTGCAGGATGTCCTGATAGGCTTGTCTGAGCGCGTGGCTGGCGACCTTGTCGCGGATGAAGCGGCCGTTGACGAAGAAATATTGTGCGTCGCGCGTGCTGCGCGAATAGGCGGGCAGGGCGGTCAGGCCATGCAGGGAGAGGCTGGCGGCGTTGCGCGTCACCGGCACGGCGGCATGGCCGAATTCGTCACCGAGCAGTTCGGTGATGCGCGCGGCAAGCGCCTGTGCGGGTAGTTGCCAGACGGTCTTGCCGTTGTGTTGCAGCGAAAAGGCGATGTCGGGGCGCGACAAGGCGATGCGCTTGAAGGTTTCGTCGCAGTGAGCGAACTCGGTGGGGTCGGATTTGAGGAATTTCCTTCTGGCGGGGGTGTTGAAATACAACTCGCGCAGTTCGATGGTGGTGCCGGGCGGTTGGCTGGACGGGATGGCTTCGCTGATGCGGCCGTCAATGGCCTCGATCTTCCAGCCGTGCGCCTCTTCTGCGGTGCGGCTGGAGAGGGATAGTTGTGCGACCGCCGCCATGCTGGCCAGCGCCTCGCCGCGAAACCCCATGCTGGCGACGCGTTGCAGGTCGTCGAGGCTGGCGATCTTGCTGGTGGCGTGGCGCATCAAGGCCAGCGGCAGTTCCGCTTTGGCGATACCCTTGCCGTCATCGCGTACCCGCAGCAGTTTGACCCCGCCGCCTTCGAGCTGCACGGCGATGTCGGTAGCACCCGCGTCGAGGCTGTTTTCCATCAGCTCTTTCAGCGCGGAGGCGGGGCGTTCGATCACCTCGCCGGCGGCGATCTGGTTGATGAGCAAGTCGGGGAGCAGGTGGATGGAAGGCATGGCGCGGCATTATACCGAATGCCCCGAGTTGACTTTGCCCTCATCTCTGGTTGGAGCATGGAAGGTATGGTCGCGAATGCCTAATACGCATCAAAGTGGCGTTAGTCTTGATATTGGACTGACAATGCTACGCAGATGGGAAAATAGGTCGTATATAATCGCAGTGATATTCTTATGAAAATATTTGCCCTCGTTCATTCGGGCGATTTCAGGGCAATGTAAACAGTTGAGAGGAAGATTGCATGTCTCTAATGATAGGAATTCCCCGCGAAACAGCCGCAGGGGAGAAGCGCGTTGCGACGGTGCCGGAAGTCGTCGAGAAACTGGTCAAGCTGGGTTTCAACGTTGCGGTCGAATCGGGAGCCGGAGAGGGGGCAAATTGCAGTGACGAAGCTTATCGTGCTGCAGGGGCCGAGATCATCGAAGGTGCGGCCAAGCTTTGGGCTGAATCCGACATCGTGTTCAAGGTGGCTGTCCCGACGAGCGCCGAGGTCGAGTTGATGCGCGAAGGCGGCGTCCTGATCGGCTTCGTCTGGCCTGCGCAGAACCCCGAATTGATGCAGCAACTGGCTGGCAAGCGTGCCACCGTGCTGGCCATCGACTGTCTGCCGCGCATGTTGAGTCGCGCGCAGAAGATGGACGCGCTGACCTCGCAGGCCGGAGTCGCCGGCTACCGTGCCGTCATCGAGGCGGCCAATGTCTTCGGTCGCTTCTTCAACGGCCAGATCACGGCTGCGGGCAAGGTTCCGCCGGCCAAGGTCTTCATCGCCGGTGCCGGCGTGGCCGGTCTGGCCGCGATCGGCACTGCCGCCGGTCTGGGTGCTATCGTGCGTGCCAACGACACCCGTGCCGAGGTGGCCGATCAGGTCAAGTCTTTGGGCGGCGAGTTCGTCAAAGTCGATTACGAGGAAGAGGGCGGCGGTGGCGGCGGTTACGCCAAGGTGATGAGCGAGGGCTTCCAGCAGGCGCAGCGCGATATGTATGCCAAACAAGCCAAGGAAGTGGACATCATCATCACCACCGCGTTGATTCCCGGCAAGCCCGCGCCCCGGCTGATCACCGCCGATATGGTGCGGAGCATGAAGCCGGGCAGCGTCATCGTCGATATGGCGGCCGAACGCGGCGGCAACTGCGAACTGACAGAACCCGGTCAGGCGGTGGTGAAACACGGTGTGACCATCGTCGGTTACACCGATCTGAACAGTCGTTTGGCCAAGCAGTCTTCCACGCTGTACGGAACCAATTTATTCCGTCTGACCGAAGAGTTGTGCAAGACCAAGGACGGCATCATCAACGTCAACATGGAAGACGACGCCATTCGCGGCCTGACGGTCATCAAGGACGGCGTGGTTACCTGGCCGGCGCCTGCGCCGAAACTGCCCGCGTCCAAACCGGTTGCTGCCAAACCTGTCGCCACGCCTGCTGCAAAGGGCCACGGCAGCGGCGGGGCGCCTATTTCGGCCGGAAATACCGCCGTGATATTCGGCGTTGCCGCACTGCTTTTCTTCGTCATCGGTGCTTATGCGCCGCCCGCGTTCCTTGGACACTTCACCGTGTTCATACTCGCCTGCTTCGTCGGCTACATGGTGGTATGGAATGTCACTCCCGCGCTGCATACGCCCCTGATGAGCGTCACCAATGCGATCAGCAGCATCATCGCCATCGGCGCGCTGGTGCAGATCGCGCCGCCTCTGGGGTTGCTGAGCGGTTTTACGGATCGCCCGGATGCATGGATACGCGGACTGGCGGTGGTGGCCATCGCGCTCACCGCGATCAATATGTTCGGCGGCTTCGCCGTGACCCGACGCATGTTGTCAATGTTCCGCAAATAAGGATAAATGAATATGTCTGCTAGTTTGGTAACGGTTTCGTATATAGGCGCGATCATTCTTTTCATCCTCAGTCTGGGCGGCCTGTCCAACCCAGAGTCTTCGCGGCGCGGCAATCTTTACGGCATGATAGGGATGATCATCGCGGTGCTGGCCACGATATTCGGCCCGCGTGTTTCGATGGATGGACTTACCTGGATCATCGCCGCGATGGTGGTGGGCGGCAGCGTCGGGCTGTATGCGGCACGCAAAGTGCAAATGACGCAGATGCCGGAGCTGGTTGCGCTGATGCACAGTCTGGTCGGCTTGGCCGCCTGTCTGGTCGGTTTCGCCAGTTATATCGATACATCGATCATTTTCACGGGTGCCGAGAAGGCCATTCACGAGCTTGAGATTTATGTCGGTATCTATATCGGTGCGGTGACCTTCTCCGGTTCGATCATCGCCTTCGGCAAGCTGTCGGGCAAGATCGGCGGCAAGCCTTTCCTGATTCCCGGCCGTCACGCTATCAACGGTATGGCAGCGCTGATCGTCATTTATTCCGGTTATGCCTTACTGCAGGCGCAGACGCCGGCCGAGGGTGCGACGGCGCTGATCGTGATGACTGTCATCGGCCTGTTGTTCGGCATTCACATGGTGATGGCAATCGGCGGCGCCGACATGCCGGTCGTCGTTTCGATGCTTAACAGCTATTCAGGCTGGGCGGCAGCAGCCACCGGTTTCATGCTCTCTAACGATCTGCTGATTGTTACCGGTGCGCTGGTGGGCTCCAGCGGTGCCATTCTGTCCTACATCATGTGTCGCGCGATGAACCGCAATTTCATCAGCGTCATCGCGGGGGGATTCGGCACGGGCGGCGGCAAACCGGCCAAGGCCAGCGGCGATGCGCAACCGGTGGGCGAAGTGGTGGCCGTCAGTGCAGCCGAGACGGCAGAGCTGCTGCGCGAGGCCAAGAATGTGATCATCGTGCCGGGCTATGGTATGGCTGTGGCGCAGGCCCAGCATACGGTCAATGAGATCACGCAATTCTTGCGCGAGAAGGGCGTCAATGTGCGCTTCGGCATTCATCCCGTTGCGGGCCGTATGCCCGGTCACATGAACGTACTACTGGCGGAAGCCAAAGTGCCTTACGACATCGTGATGGAGATGGATGAGCTCAATGAGGACTTCCCCGATACCGACGTTTCCATTGTGATCGGCGCCAACGACATCGTGAACCCGGCTGCGCAGGAAGACCCGGCCAGCCCCATCGCCGGCATGCCGGTGCTGGAAGTGTGGAAGGCCAAGACCTCTATCGTGATGAAGCGCAGCATGGCGACCGGCTATGCGGGCGTGGATAATCCGCTGTTCTACAAAGACAACAACCGCATGTTGTTCGGCGATGCCAAGAAGATGCTGGATGAAGTTCTGTCCGCGCTGAAAGCATAGCGGGAGCACATCGCGTCGATTCGCACCGATGCGGTACTGGGTGTTCGAACGGAAGCCGGAGCGATCCGGCTTCCGTTTTTGTTCGGCATCA
Organism: Gallionella sp.; assembly: GCA_034371155.1. Classification (GTDB taxonomy): domain Bacteria; phylum Pseudomonadota; class Gammaproteobacteria; order Burkholderiales; family Gallionellaceae; genus Gallionella. The sequence goes on from JAXMKV010000004.1 coordinate 11,839, forward strand.
GTCTCGCGCCGCGAGTCCCTGCGAAGGGCGAGCCTCTCCAGAGTGGATAATAAGCGCGTGAGAACGGGCTTGTCTGCCCGGTCGTCCCCGAGCGTTCGTCGGGACAGGCGGATTCATTCGCCGGTACGGGGTGTTCGCGCGCCGTTCAACTTCACTACCAGCAGGGCGGCGAGCAGGCTTTGCGCCAGATAGGTGAGGCTGGAAATCCCATGCAGCATCCTGAACTGCTGCGCGAAGGCGCTATGCATGACTTCCAGCGGCAGGGCCTGAGCTTTCAGTTCCGCCATCAGCGGCTGGATGGCGTATTGCAACGCCAGTGTGGTCAGCAGCATGGCGGCGATTATGCGGAAGGTGGCGGAGCGCAACGCGGCGCGACCGGAGATCGCCAGATGATAGGTCAGCAAATAAGTGCCGCACGTCATGCCCAGATACCCGACAGCCAGGAACATCTCTCCGGCCAGCATCCCGGCCAATTGCCTGTCCGCTTGCGCATTGAACAGGACGGGCACGGCAAGATAGCCGATAGACCACAGGGCACCGACCCAGGCGGTGACCGCCAGTGTCGCGAGGTGATGAGGGAGTGTTTTCATGCGCGCATTCTACGGAAACTTCGCCGCACGGGTGTGTTGACCATCAGGCGTATGGGTCCAATAGCGGCGATGGGTGACGCGGTAGCGCTCCACGCTCAATCTTTGTGCATCCATCTCGACCAGAATCGCGCCATCCTGATCCGAGCGCAGCCGTTGCGCGCCGCTGTCGGCGTAGCGTTGTTGCACCTCGGCATGCGGATGGCCGAAACGGTTGCGGTAACCGGCGGTGAATACCGCATAGTCCGGCAGGGCGGCGGCGATGAAATCCGGGGTGGAAGAGCTTTTGCTGCCGTGATGCGGCGCGACCAGCAGCGTGGTGTATAGCTTGTCGCGGTGCATGTCGAGCAGGCGGCGTTCGGATCTTTTCTCGATGTCGCCGGTCAGCAGGATATGTTGTTCGCCCAGGCTGATGCGCAACACGCAGCTTTGCTCGTTGTCGTGTCGTTTACCGTCGGCATATTCGGCGGCACCCGGATGCAATACTTCGAAATCGATGCCGTCCCAGTTCCACTTCTGTCCATCCACACAGCGGCGCGAGTCGCCGATGCCACGCAACAGCGGATGCCCCTCGCGCAGTGACGACGATACCCAGCCGACCGGCATGGCCTGCATCAGCGAGGCGCTACCGCCGACGTGGTCGATGTCGTCGTGGCTGAGCATCAGCCCGTCGAGCTTGCTGATGCCGAGTGCGCGCAACGAAGGCAGGAGAATGCGGTTGCCGCTGTCGGCCTCGCCGGAAAAATCCGGGCCGGTGTCGTAGAGCAGGGCGTGATGGCGGGTTTGTACCGCGACGGACAGACCTTGCCCGACATCGAACACGATGAGGCGCAACGTGCCATCGGCGGGCGGTTGCGGCGCGTTGAAGAACATCGGCAGCATCAATGAAAAACCCAGCCAGCGCGCCGGAAATCCGCGCGGCATCAGTACCCACAATACGCCCAACATGGCGGCTGCGATGGTCCACGGGAGCGGTGCGTGTTGTGTCCATACCGGCTGCGGCAGCGAATTGAGCCATTCCAGAAAACGCGCGGTGCCGTCCATCGCGATGTGCGCCAGCCACAGCGGCAGCTCGACAGGCAACGCCGCGCCGAGCAGTGCCAGGGGAACGACGATCAGGCTGACCAGCGGAATGGCCAGCGCATTGGCGAGGGGAGAGACCAGTGACACCTGCTGGAACAACGCGAGCAGTAAGGGTGTCAGCCCTACCGTCATGGCCCATTGCACACGGGTGTATTGCGCGATTATCTGCAACGGGCGGGAGGTACTGGGCGCATTGGCTGTGCCGATACGGTTTGCGGTGATGTACAGGATCAGTGCCACCGCACCGAACGATAGCCAGAATCCCGCCGAGATGACCGCCCAGGGATCGGGGATCAGCACACCGAGTAGCGCGATGGCGAGTATCTGGCTGGGCGAAAAGTTGCGGTTCAGCCACAGCGCGAACGCCACGGCACCGACCATGTAGACGGTGCGCTGTGCCGGCACGGCATAACCCGACAGCAGCGCGTAGCCGATGGCGGTGAGCAGTGCGGCAAAAGCCGCCGCCTTGCGCGCGGGCAGCCACAGCATCAGCCGGGTGCTGCGCCGCCACAGCCAGTAGCACAGCGCAAAGGCGAGGCCGGAAAGCATGGTGATGTGCAGGCCGGAGATCGACATCAGATGATTGACGCCGGTGCGCGTAAATACTTGCCATTGCGCGGGCGAAATGCTGTGCTGGTCACCCACCGCCAGCGCGGTGAGTACGCCGGTATAGGGCGCGTCGCCCAGCGTGGCGGTGAATTTGTCGCGCACCGCTTCGCGCCAGGTTTCGATGCGATAGCCCGGGCCGTCGGCCAGCACATCCAGCCGTACATTGTCGCCCTTGTTATGCACATAGCCCAGCGCCCGGATGTCACGTTCCAGCGCCCATGCCTCGAAATCGAAACCGTGCGGATTGGCGCTGCCGTGCGGCTGTTTGAGACGCACGGTGAAACGCCAGCGTTCGCCCGCATGCAGCGTCAGCGGCGGCGTATCGGCATTGCGGTAAGTGGTGAGATAGAGGCGCGGCGGCACACGAACCTGCGGCGTGAGCGTCTGTTCGACATCGAAGATGAAGCGCTGACCGCGTTCGTGCTCGCGCGGCAACTCGGCGATCACCCCGATCACGGTGATGTCGCGCCCCTGCCATTCGTCCGGCAGACTGACGGACAGGCGTTGTTCGGCTTGCCATGCGGCGTGATAAAACCCCAGTGCGCAGGCGAAGGCGGCGAGCAGCAGGGTGCGGAGCAGGCGCGCCGCAACATGGCGGCGCGGCAGCAGCAGGTTCAGTGGTGCGCCGATCAGCAGCCACGCCAAGTCGAATGAGGGCAACGCCGCTTGCTGTTGCAGCAGCCAGATGCCCAAAGCGAAGAAAAGGGTGAAGACGACCATGCGCATAGATTAGCGCGCGGATAGAATGGCGTCATGCGCAAATTTTTCCGTCGATTCCTGCCGCATCACGAGGTGGTGAAAAACAACCGCTGGCTGAGGCCTTTTGGACGCTGGCTGCTGCAACCCAATCTGTGGCACCTGAACCGACGTTCGGTGGCGGGCGGGGTGGCGGTCGGCCTGTTGTGCGGGCTGGTGCCGGGGCCTTTGCAGGTGATTTCTTCATCCCTGTTAGCGGTGTGGTTGCGGGTCAACCTGCCGCTGGCCATCTTCGTCACCTTCTACACCAACCCGTTCACCATCGTGCCGCTCTATCTGCTGGCCTATGAAATGGGAGCGCGGATAAGCGGCACCCATAACGGCATGGGTGCCGAGCAACCGGTTTTGCCGCAAATGCACTGGGATAGCTGGCCTGCCGATATGCTGGACTGGCTGGTTCAGTTGGGCCAGCCTTTGCTGATCGGTCTGCCGCTGCTGGCGGTGAGTCTGGCGCTGGCCGGCTATTTCACGGTGCGCGTCGCGTGGTATCTGGCGGTGGTGTGGAAATGGCGCCATCGCCACAGGTAAAAGTTAGCCACCTTTTTCCCATAAGCCTGATATGGGCAAAATACCTAGGCCATCAGCGCTATTCATCTAGCGTTGCATCAGTGGTATAACCTCTAATGATTCGATGCGGCAGAACTACAGGGTGAATTTATGAAGCGGGATTTATTTCGGGTATCCGTGTTTCGGCTATCCGGTGCGGCGATGGCCTTCGGGTTCCTTTCCGGGTACGTGCAGGCGGAACCCATGCAAAGCGAGGATGCCTTCCTGCAAAGTTTTCCGGTGGTGTTGAGCGCCTCGCGCCTCAGCCAGCCGCAGGCGGATGCGCCGAACGCCGTGACAGTGATAGACCGCGACATGATCGTTGCGTCCGGCTTCCGCAATATCGCCGACCTGTTCAGGTTGGTGCCGGGCATGTATGTCAGCTATTACAAGGGAGCGCAGCCCATCGTGTCCTACCACGGATCGACCGACCAGTACGCGCGCCGCATGCAGGTGATGATAGATGGTCGTAGCGTGTACCTGCCGCCGCTCAGCATGGTGGAGTGGAGTAATTTTCCGATTACGCTCAACGATATCGAGCGTATTGAGGTGATACGCGGCCCAGCCGCCGCCTCGCATGGTGCGAACTCTCTGCAGGGGGTGATCAGCATCATCACCCGTGATGCGGGCGGTTTGGACGGACAGACGGTTTCCTTTACCCGTGGCGACAAGGGTGTCAACGATGTGTCGGCCCATTTCGGCAGACGTGGTGAGGTGCTCGACTACCGCATGACGCTCGCCTATACCGCAGACAACGGTTACGACGATCTGAAAACGGTCCCGAACAATCTGCTCGCCGCGATTCCCATGGCTGCCAATGTGCTCAACAACAGCAACGACAGCAATCAGGCGCGCATGGTGAATTTTCGGGCCAATTACCATCCAGACGATGTGGACAGTGTCGATATGCAATTCGGTCTTAGTCATGATAAGCAGGGAGTGGGGTTTTCCGATTCTCGCGCGAATCCCATGCATGACCTGGTCGCCGACAGCAGCTTCCTGCAATTGCAATGGCTACGCCAACTGGGCGATGCCTCCGAGCTCAAGTTCAGCTATAGCCACAGCGGACAGAGCCAGGATGAGGATTTCATGCTGGTCACCGCACCCTTCGCCGGACACCGGGTCATCCAGTCGGTGGACGTGCAGCGGGATGAGATCGAAATGCAGCATATGCTGCCGGTAGGCGATGCACATCGACTGGTTTACGGTGCAGGTTGGCGCCGGGACAGAACGACCGCTCAAGGCTATACCACGGCCATGCTGCTGTTCGCCCTGCCCGTGAATTACGGTTCCTCTCTCAGTCAGGATGAATATCGTCTGTTCGCGCACGATGAATGGAGGATATCGCCGGCCTTCCTGCTGAATACCGGCGGGATGCTGGAGCGTGATCGCATGGGACGCAGCAGTGTGTCTCCACGGGTATCGCTGAATGTCTATCTGAATCCGCAGCACTCTGTCAGGATGGGCATGTCGGTAGCGCATCGGACTCCTTCCCTGGTGGAGGAGAGATTCCAGAGTGTCCCCCAGCCCGGACACCTGTTCATCCCTGATCCAGCCGTGACCTCTCCCGGATTGGTGCCTGAGCGTGTGGTGTCCAGAGAGGTGGGCTATCTTGCCGAATTCCTCGATTGGGATGCCAGTCTGGATATCCGGGTGTTCAGCGATCAGATCGGTAACGGCATTTATGTCTCGGCGGGCCGGTTTATGAACGGCATAAGCAGCCGTTACTACGGAACCGAGGCCACGCTTAAATCATTGCTTGGAAAGGATGGCGAACTGACCATCAATTTTTCACATCAACGGGCCAGCAGCAATGTCGTGGCATTGGCCGGTCTTGCCGGTGATGTATTGGTCGGCAGTATCCCGCGAATCAGTGCGAGCGTACTTTATTCACAGCGTCTGGAAAATGATTTGGTCTTCAGTGCCGCGTATTACCACCAGGATGCCATGCAGCCTTATGACCGCGGACCGACTGACTTCCAGCCCGCTCAGGATCGCGCCGATGTCCGTCTTGCCAAGACATTCAAACTGGAAACGGGGATAAACGGTGAAGTTTCCTGGGTGATACAGAATCTGTTCAATAACAGTTACACGGAGTACATCGTGAATAACCTGTCCAACCGTCGCAGTCACGTCAATCTGACACTGAATTGGTAACCCACTCCGCCAGATGATTCGCGAGCTAAAAATTCGTTTTGCAGGGCTGGTCCTTCTGGCGGCGCTGCTGCCCACTTCCGCGTGGGCTGAATCGACGCGTGTGTCGATCATGCTGAGCGACACTGGTGCTGCCTACACCGCCTTTGATAGCGCCCTTCGAAAATCATTAGCAGGCATTGCTCAATTCACTACGCATGATGTCGCTGCGGACACTTCATGGACCTCGGATGCCGCCGACCTGATCATCGCGGTCGGCATGAAAGCCACGGAAGCGGCGCTGGGGCGCACCGATGTGCCGGTACTGGCGGTGATGGTGCCCAAGGCGGGTTACGAGGCGCTGCTGGGCAGAGGATCTTCGCAGCAGCGTTTGAAGCCGACCTCCGCGATCTACATCAACCAGCCCTGGTTGCGGCAGATCGATTTTATACGCGTGGTATTGCCGCGCCGCAGCAAGATCGGGGTGTTGTATTCGCCTGTTGTCGTGCAGCGCGAACTGGATGACATGCGCGCGGCGGCAACCGCGCGCGGTATGAAACTGCATACGCATCAGGTGAGCTCGCCGGAATCGCTGTTCGCGACACTGGATACTTTGCTCAATGACGACGAGGTTCTGCTGGCTATTCCAGATAGTGCGATCTATAACCCGGGCAACATGCGCAACATCCTGCTCAGCAGCTATCGTGCGAGGATCCCGCTGGTCGGTATTTCGCAGGCCTATGTTACCGCCGGTGCACTGGGGGCGGTCTATTCGTCGCCGGAGCAGCTGGCCCACCAGTCTGCCGGAATGGTGCGTAGTTTTGCGAAAAGCGGGGACTTGCCGGGCGTGCGTTACCCGGAGGACTTTAGCGTTGCCGTGAATCTCCAGGTGGCGCGTTCGCTGGGAATCGGACTGGCCTCCCAAGAGGAGATTCGCACACGCATGATCGAGTACGGGGAGGGCATGCGATGAGCGAGTTCGTCAGTTTCCGGCGCCGCGTGCTCACACTCATGATCGTTCCGGTGCTGCTGATGGTGGTGACGCTGGAGGGTGTATTCCTGAGCAACCGTTTCTCCGATCTAGACCAGTCTTTGTTGGAACGCGGCAAGATGGTTGCTTCCCAGCTTGCCGCCGCCAGCGAGTACGGCGTGTTTTCAAACAACCAGGGGTTCCTGCAAGCCGTTTCAGAGGGGGCGCTGCGACAAAAGGACGTTCACGGTGCGGTGGTGTTAAATGCCGCATCTGAAGCGTTGGTAAAGGTTGGGGATACCGCCAATTCGCTGGCCTATATGGAAGTGAATCTGCTTAATCCGGTGCGCAGCGGCAAGCGCAGTATCTGGATATACCAGCCCATCATTCCAGTGCAGGTCGCGCTGGATGATTTTGGCGAGAAACCGCTGGTGCAGCAGCTGGGTGCCGTGGTGATTGAGATGGACCGGGAGCGCACCGACGATCTCAAGTCACGCTTGCTCTGGCTGACAGCCCTGATCACGGTCGGATTCATGGCGCTGGTGCTCTATTTGCTGTATCTCGCCGGGCGCAGTATTACCCGACCGATCAGCGAGTTGAGCGAGGCGGTACAGGCCATCGGCCGCGGTGAACTGGATACGCGCGTGGAGTTGCACTCCGGTGTCGAGGAACTGGTGATTCTGGAGCGAGGACTCAACCGGGCGGCTACCCTGTTACGCCAGGATCGTGCTGTACTCCAGCAAAAAGTGGAAGATGCCACCCGTGCCTTGCGCGAGAAAAAGGAAGAGGCGGAGCGCGCCAGTCAGGACAAGAGCCGCTTTCTGGCCACGGCCAGTCACGATCTGCGCCAGCCCATGCACGCGCTCGGCTTGTATGTGAGCGAGTTGCAGCGCAAGGTTACGACACCGGAGCAGCGCCAACTGGCCGGCCAGTTGGAGCAATCGGTCGAATCTCTGTCGACTTTGCTGAATGCCTTGCTGGATATTTCCAAACTTGATGCCGGCGTTGTCGTTCCGCAGGTGCAGCAGTGCGATGTTGCGGCGGTGTTGCGCCGCGTCGAAACGGATTACCAGATGCTGGCCAGCATCAAGAACCTGAATTTGGTTGTGCGCCCATGCCGTGCCTTCGTCAGCAGCGATCCGATGTTGCTGGGGCGCATCCTGATGAATCTGGTCAGCAACGCGGTTCGCTATACGCCGCCGAATGGCTGCGTGCTGGTGGTTTGCAGAAAGCGCGGTGCCTTTTTGCGCATCGAGGTGCGGGACAACGGCGCGGGCATTGCCGAACTCGAACAGCAGAACGTGTTCCGCGAGTTTTTCCGCCTGATGCCGGCACCGTCGAACAACGAGGGCAAGGGCTTGGGGCTGGGATTGGCGATTGTTGATCGCCTGGCACGTTTACTCGATCACCGGATCGAGCTGCGCTCGGTGCCGGGAAAAGGTTCCGTCTTTGCCGTCGAGGTGCCGCTGCTCGCCACGCCCCCCGAAAAACCCCTGCTTGCGATGACGGGTGGGGTGGAGGAGTTCACTCAGGATGAAACAGACGGCTGGCTGGCTGACAAACGCGTGTTGATGGTGGACGATGACATCTTGGTCTTGTCGAGCACTTCAAGCATTCTGGCTTCATGGGGGTGTGTGGTCAGCGAAGCCTGCTCCATCGGGGACGTGGAGCAACTGCTGCGCGAAGGGGCGGAGTGGGACATTGTCATCAGCGATTACCAACTGGAACCGGAGGCCAGCGGCATCGATGTCGTTGCTCTAGTGAGGCAACACCACAGGTGGCAGGTGCCCTGCATCCTGATCAGCGGCGATACCAGCCCCGCCATACTGAAGCTGGCGAGCGTCGGCGGGCATCATTTACTGCACAAACCCGTCAAGCCAGCCAAGCTGCGCTCATTGGTAGCCTATCTGCTGCAACGCGCCAAGCCGGAGTGACTTGGCCTGTTCATGCTGTCACGTGTTTTTGGCCATCCGTGCGGAGGTCATTTTGTTGAGTTTTATGCTCGGGTAATGAATGGGTCGGGCGGGTGTTTTTGCGTTATCCTTAGCTCCGTTGAGCAGGGTGCGCAATACAATCAAAAGTGACGAAGGGGTAGCTCATGAGTAAGCCGATCAATATCCGTCTGGTAAGCGGGGCCGACGAGGGTGGCGAGCACACGGGAGAGGCTGAGGCGATACTCGAGGCGCGTGCGCGGGTCGAGGCGGAGACGCAGGCGGAACTTGCGGCGCAGGCGCGAGCTCGCGCCGAGGCGCATGCCAGAGCGATGGCCGAGGCGCGGGCCAAAAGTGAAAGTGAACTGGTCACACAGATCGAGGCGAAGAATCAGGACGAGGCGCGGCTGGCCGAAATGGTGCAGGCGCGTCTGGCGACCGAGCAGCAGTACGCGCGCGAGTTGCAGCAGCGGCTGGCGGATGAAGCGAGATTGCAGGCGGAATGCGACGCGCGCTTGCGCGCGGAACAGCAGGCGCAGGATGAGTTGAACCGGCGCATGGAAGCGGAACGCATCGCCCGTATCGCGGCCGAGAACAAGGCCAAGGCGGAGCGCGAACTGGCAGCGTTGCAGGAACAGAAGCAGCAGGGCGAACACGAGAGCCGTTTGCGGTTGGAAGCAGAAATACGCAATCTGCGCATGGAGTCTGATGAGCTTGCTGCGGAGACCGAGCGCGCGATAGCGGAACGTCTGGCGGCGGAGCAGGCGCAGAAGCAAAGCGTCGAGGAGAAGCTGAAACTGGAAGCGCAATTGCGCGAACTGGTCGCGCAGCGTGCCGCCGCCGAGGCCGAAGAAGCACGACTGGCCAAGGAACGGGTGCATGTCGAACGGCGCGAACTGGAATTGATGGGGCGGCGTGTCGAGGCGGAGAAACGCGCGGCACTGGCTGCCGAGAACCGCTCCAGACTGGAGCAGGAAGCCGCCGCGCTGGCGCAGGAAAAAGAGCGAACCGACCAGGCCGTTGCGCGCGCCATTCAGGATACGCAGGCAAAAGAGCAGGAAGCCAACGCGCTGGTCAGCGCCAAACTGAAAGCGCAGCAGTCAGCCTTCGAGGCGGCCACGCAACGCGCGTTGTCCGAATCCTTGTCTCTGGCGGAGATCGAGGCACGCATCGCCGCTGACCGCGATGCCGAACAGGATGCACAGCTGCGTGCCGCCGCAGACAGGGCCGCCGCCGATCTGGCGGTAAAACGCAAGGAAGCGGAGGAGCAGGCACGCATCGATGCCCAAGCGCGGGAACGCAACGAACGCCAGGCTTACGAATTGGCCAGGCAGCGTGCCGAAGCCGAGGCGCTGGCGCGGGTCGACACCGAGCGCAAGCTGAAAGCCGAGCAGGATGCAGTCGCCCTGACGCAGGCGCAGGCCGAGGCTGACCGCGAGGCTCTGCGTCTGCATGAGGAAACCAACGCGATGTTGCGTCGTGCCGAGCAGGAGAGCAAAGCGCGTCTCGCGGCGGAAAAGATGGCCAATCAGGTCGCCGAGCAGCGTCTGGCCACCGAACGCGATCTGGCCATGCTGGCGGATCAGCACGCCGAATCTGCGTTGCAGGAGGCGCGCTCACTGGAATTGCAGGTGCAGGCTGAGGCGCGGGCGGCGATTGCGGCCAAAGAGCGCGCCGGAATGGCTCTGCAGATGCAGACGCTGGCGCAGGAGAACATGCAGCGCGAACAGGCTCTGCTGGAGCAGGAGCAAGCGCGTCTCGATGCCGAACGGCTTGCCAGTCAGACATTGCTGGAGCAATTGCAGGCGCAGAATGCCGCGTTGCAGATCGCCCAGGCGCGCGCCGAGGCTCTGCACAGGGAGCGCGAGGCGACCGAACAGAACAATGCCGCCGAGAAACTGGCGGCGGAGCGGGCCACCGAAAGGGCGATGGCGCTGGAGGCGGCGACCAGACTGGCGCAACAGCGCGCTGAGCTGGACGACGAGGCACGCCGGGTATCCGAGGTTCAGGTGGAAACCGAATCGCGCGTGCTCGCCGAGATCGAGGCGCGCATGACCGCCGAATTGCGCGCCATCGAGGTGGACAGCGAGCGTATCCATCTGGAAGCGCATGCGCGCGAGTGTGCCGAAGAAGCCCTGCGTTTGCAGGAAGAGGCGAACAACGCGGCGCGCGAGCGTGAGCAGGCGGCAGTGCGCGTGTTCAATCTCGCCAAGGTTCGTGCCGAGGCCGAGAGTAAGGCGCTCGCCGCAGAGGAGGCGCAGGTTCGTGCGGAAGCGAAAGCCGCCGCCACTTGGCAGAAGCGTATCGCGGCGGCGGAGTTGGCGCGCAAAGAAGCGGATGTCCGCGCGGAGAAAATGGCCAAGCTGCGCATGGAAGAAGAGCAGAAGGCGATGCTCGCCGACCAGGAACGGGTGCGCGCCGATGCGCAGGCGGCGGTCGCCGCGCGCAAGCGAGCCGAACTGGCCGAGGCGGCAAGAATGGCCGCCATGCAGCGCGAGCAGGAAGAGATCAGTCTGTCCGAACAGGAAGCGCGACTGCTGGAGCAGGAGCAGGAGCTGCTGGAACAGGTCAACAATCGCCAGGAAGCCGCAAGCGAACTGGAGTCGTTGAACCGTTTGCGCATCGAAGCCGAGCGCGAGGCGGCGGAAGCCGAGCAGCATCGTCGCACCTTCGAACAGGAAGCGCTGGAGCAGGCGCAGGAATTGCTCGCCTCGCTCGGCAAATCGCGCGAAGAAGCGAAGCAGCTTGCCGAAGCGGCGGTTGCACAGCGCATCGCCGACGAACAGCATGCCATCGATATCGAGCAGGAGAATCAGCGTGCCGAGTCCGAACTCCAGAAGGTGATCAACCGGCGGCTGAATGCGGCCGAGGCGGCAAGAATGGCCACCATGCAGCGCGAACAGGAAGAGATCAGTTTGTCCGAGCAGGAAGCGCGACTGCTGGAGCAGGAGCAGCAGTTGCTGGAGCAGGTCAACCATCGCCAGGAAGTGGCAAGCGAACTGGAGGTGTTGAACCGATCACGTATCGAAGCCGAACGGGAGGCGGCGGAAGCCGAGCAGAAACGTTGCGCCTTCGAACAGGAAGCGCTGGAGCAGGCGCAGGAATTGCTCGCTTCACTCGGCAAGTCGCGCGAAGAGGCGAGGCAGCTTGCCGAAGCGGCTATTGCGAAGCGTATTGCCGATGAACAGCGAGCTATCGAAATCGAACAAGAGAATCAGCGTACCGAGTCCAATCTCCATGAGGTGATCAGTCAGCGGCTGAATGCGGCCGAGCAAGCGCAGCTGCTGCTGTTGCAGCAGAGCGACGAGGAGCAGCGCCTGTTGGAGCAGCAACAGGAAAAACAGGCGACGGAGCAGCGAGTCCTGGCCGAGATCGAGGCCAGGGTGCATGCAGAGGCCGAGGCGGGCGCCGCAGAAGAAGAACGTTTGGTCGCCGAACAGCTGGCTCGCGAAGCGGCGCAGAACCGGGCGATGCTGGAACACGAGGCGGCGCTGGCGGCACAACAGTGCGCACGTCTGGAAGAGCGCGAAAGTGAACGTCTGCGCAAGGAGGCGGAGCGGTTGCGCGCCGAGATCGCCGTGCGTCAGGTAATGGAGCGTATCAGCAATAACCGCCGGTTCCTCAGACTGCTGACGGTGAGCGGCGTGGTCTCGGCTATCGCTTTCATCATGGTGGCGCTGCACCTGTTCCGTTCACCCGAAGGGGTGGGTAGTGTGCCCGCCGAGACCGCTCCGGTGCATGCCGAAACTACGGTGGATGGTGGCGAGGCGGTCGTTGAAGAACCAACCACGGCAGAAAAGACAGAACCCGCGCAAGACATCGACGGGGATGCCGTGGAACTCAAGATGAGCGACCGGATCGGTCGGCAGGATTAGTTTTCCAGCAGGGCGGCTCGCAAGCCTTCGGCGCGTTCGGGGTTCTCAAGTGCCGCGCCGCTGATCCAGAACACATCTTCGGCACGGCTGCCCAGCGTGTTGATCTTGGCGCGGTGCAGACGGATGTCGTGTTTTTCCAGCACCAGTGCGATGCGCGCCAACAGGCCGGGCCGGTCCCCGGAGGTCAGCGATAGCATGTATATCCCGTTGTGGTACGGCCTGAGTTCGACTTCGGTGTCGAGCGGGAAGTGCTTGAGCTGGCGGTTGATGCGGCCACCGCCGGTGGGGTTGACCGGGCCAGCTTGGATGATCTGTTGGGCCAATTCAAATTCGATATAGGTCATGATGTCGCGGTAGGCAGTATCGCCGCGTGCCGCTTCCATGATCTGGAAGCTGTTCAGCGCGTAGCCGTGGCGCGTGGTATGTATCTTGGCCTCGACGATGGTGTAGTTCATGCGGGCGAAAAAGTCGCATGTGCGCGCAAATAATCCGCGCTGGTCGCGGCAATATACCATCACCTGCAATCCCTCTCCGGCGCGGCTAAGACGCGCTTTGACGATGGGGCTGTCGGTGTTCGCCTTGAAAGCCAGCCCGCGCGTATGCCAGGCGATCTCCTGCGCTTCGTGATCCAGAAAATAGCTGTCGTCGAGCTGTGCCCACAACATGCGGTAGTTGTCCGGCATCAGTGCGTAGAGATTCAGCGTGGTGGCGGCCTGACGGCGGATGTCATCAAGATGGTCGGCTGCGTTGTCGCCGCGCAGATGGCGACGGGTTGCCAGAAACAGATCCTCCATCAGCTTACCTTTCCAGGCGTTCCACACTTTCGGGCTGGTGCCGCGCACATCGGCGACGGTGAGCAGATACAGCGCGACCAGATAGCGGTCGTTCCTGATCTTTGCGGCGAACGCGGCGATGACGGACGGGTCGGACAGATCCTGTTTCTGCGCCGTGGCGGACAGGGTGAGATGCTGCTCGACCAGCCACACCACCAGATCGCTGTCGTCGCTGCTTAACCCGTGCTGTTTGCAGAAGGCACGCGCATCCTTTTTGCCCAGTTGGGAATGGTCGCCACCGCGTCCCTTGGCGATGTCGTGGAACAATCCGGCGACATACAACACCTCGGGGCGCGCGAACTCGCTCATCAGTTTGTTGCACAGAGGGACTTCGTGGGCGTGTTTGTCCAGCGCGAAACGGCGCAGGTTGCGCACCACCATCAGGATGTGTTCGTCCACGGTGTAGACGTGGAACAGATCATGCTGCATCTGCCCGACGATGCGTCCGAAGGCGGGGATGTAGCGTCCGAGGATGCCGTACTGGTTCATGCGTCGCAGAGCGTGGACGACCCCGGTGGGTTGGCGCAGGATATCCATGAAGTGCGAGCGATTGGCGGGATCCCGGCGGAATGCGGCATCGATTTTCGGTTGTGAGCGCCACAATGCGCGCAGCGTCCTGGCACTGAGGTCGGTCAGTTCAGTGTGGCGTTCCATCAGCAGGAACAGTTCGAATATCGCCGGGGGGGTATGCTCGAACAATTGCTCGTCGCGGATATCCAGCAGTGTGCCAATCACGCGGAAGCGCTCGTTCAGCGCGTGCTGCGGCGGTGTGTCGGGCATCAGACGGTCATGCAGGTTCTGCAACAGAATGGTATTGAACTGGCGCACCGCAAGGCGGGTACGGTAATAGCGCTGCATCAGATGTTCGCTGGCCCGGCGATTGTTCGATGCCGCAATGCCCATCTGTTCGGCCAGCGGAGTTTGGAAATCGAACAGCAGTCGGTCTTCACGCCGTCTGGCGAGATAATGCAGGCGGATGCGCAGGCTTTGCAGCAGTGCGTCGTGGCGTGCGATCTGGCGCGCTTCGATTGCGGTGATCAGTCCGGCTTGGGCGAGTTCACTCCAGCGGGTGCCCAGACCAGCCGTGCGGGCGATCCACGCGATGTTTTGCAGATCGCGCAATCCGCCGGGGCTTTCTTTCAGATTGGGTTCGAGGTTGTAGTCCGCTTCCGCGAAGCGCGCGTGCCGCTGCTGTTGTTCGTGTTGTTTGGCAAGGTAGAAGCGGTAGGGGTCAAGATGGTTTTGTATGTTGTCACATAATTTTCCGAACAATCCGGCATCACCGGTGAGCAGGCGTGCCTCCAGCAGATTGGTCTGCACCGTGATGTCTGCGGACTCATCCTGGCATTGTTCGATGGTACGGATGCTGTGGCCGACTTCCAGTCCGATATCCCACAATACGCCGACCAGCTCGCGCAGTTTATGTTGCAGTGCATCATCCGGTTCGCCGTCGAGCAGGATGAGCAAGTCGATGTCGGATTTGGGATATAGCTCGCCGCGTCCGTAGCCGCCCACCGCGACCAGCGCGAGGTCGTCCGGCATGGTGAGCTGTTTCCAGATGCGGCGCAGGTAGTCGTCGATCAGTCTGCTGTGCGAGCCGAGCAGCAGGGCAGCCTTGCCGTGGCGCATGAACGCCTGCTCAAGTTGCGCGCGTTCGCCGCGCAGCGCTTCTCGCAATGCTGCCGTGGTGCTAGGGGGTGGGAGGGGGTGGGCAGCCATCGGAAACGGTCAGCACTTCGTAGCCGCTATCGGTGACGAGGATGGTGTGCTCGTATTGCGCAGACAGGCTGTGGTCTTTGGTGACCACAGTCCAGCCGTCGCCGAGTTGCTTGATATCCTTTTTGCCGGCATTGATCATCGGCTCGATGGTGAAGGTCATGCCGGGTTCGAGCCGGATGCCGGTCTTGGGGCGTCCGTAGTGCAGCACCTGGGGTTCCTCGTGGAATTTGTGCCCGATGCCGTGCCCGCAGAATTCACGCACCACGCTGTAGCCCAGCGGTTCGACGAAGCTCTGGATGGCGTGGCCGATGTCCCCCAGATAAGCTCCGGGCTTGACTGCGCGTATGCCGCGCCAAAGCGATTGCCAAGTGGCCTCGCATAGCCGCCGTGCCTGGATGGAGGGGTCGCCGACGAAGAACATGCGGCTGCTGTCGCCGTGATAGCCGTCCTTGATGACAGTGACATCGAGATTGACGATATCTCCGTTCTTCAAGGCCTTGTCGCCGGGGATGCCGTGGCACACCTGGTGATTGATCGAGGAACAGATGGACTTCGGATACGGGGTGTGCCCGCCGGGCGCGTAATTCAGCGGGGCGGGGATGGCCTGTTGTGCCTCGACGATGTAGTCGTGGCAGAGCTTGTCCAGTTCGCTGGTGGTTACGCCGGCTTTGACAAAAGGGGTGATGTAGTCGAGTACTTCGCTGGTCAGGCGACCGGCGATGCGCATTTTGGCGATCTCTTGCGGGTTTTTGATGGAAACAGGCATGTCTTGGGACGGCATTCGTGATGTCTGAGGATATCACGCGGCTTCGGCTGCCGACAAATGTGTGGATCTTTCACTCAATATGTTGGCTTGATAGGGCAGGTATACCCGCCGAATAATTGCTTAAACTATAACCTGTGGACAGTAGAAAAGTGATTTGTGTTGCACAAGGATGTGAGCTCAATATAGTATTCGCCAAGTAATAATGGACAATGGACAATTAAAGAATACAAATCATGAGCCTTCGTAGCCTCTCGCTTCACTTTTGTGTTGGTATGGCGTTCCTTGCCTGGCTTGTCATTGCACCAATCGGGCTTGCCCTAGCAGCCACTGAAAACTTTCCACCCGGTTACAGTTTTAGCGACTGTTCTGCGTGCCCGAAAATGATAGTGGTGCCGGCTGGGCGTTTTGTGCTGGGTACCACCGATTCTGTGCAACCCCTCGTGATCGACAAAGCATTTGCTATTGGGAAGTACGAAGTAACCTTTGACGAATGGGATGCATGCGTTGCTGCGGGGGGGTGTGGCGGGTATCGTCCATCGGACGAAGGTTGGGGGCGAGGCCGACACCCGGTGATGAATCTCAGTTGGCAGGATGCCAATCTGTATGTGCAGTGGTTATCGAAAAAAACGGGTAGACATTACCGTTTGCCGAGCGAGGTGGAATGGGAGTATGCCGCGCGAGCAGGGCTGTCTCCGCAACATCTGAGGGGCGATGTTCCGGGCAGCAATAGCGCCAATTGCGACAATTGTGTTGGCCAGTGGGGTAATCTCCAGACCGCACCGGTGGGGCGACTGGAAGCCAATGTGTTCGGATTGTTCGACACGCATGGCAATATTTGGGAGTGGGTTGACGACTGCGACGACTGCGAATGCACAACCCGCATTCTGCGCGGTGCGGCACTGGGAAATGGTGGCGTTATTTCCCGTGCTTCCCGACGTCTGCGACATTCTGACAGCGACCGGAATGGTCATGCAGGCTTGCGTGTTGCCATGTCTCTCACCTCTGATACCCAAGCTGCGATGCCAAACCCCCCTGAAGAAACTCGCATGGTCGGTAGCCTGATTCCAAAAAAATGTGGCAAGCCGAGCGAATCCAAAGCCGAATCGGAGTGCAAGCCTGTCAGAGAGGTCTACCGGATGGAGGTGTCGGATAATCCGATCGTCATCGACGGTGCATTTTTCGATACCGATTCTGCCGCGCTGAAACCGGAAGGCAAGGAAAAGCTCGATGGAGTCGCGGAGTTTGCCGAAAAATACCGTGAGGCCAATCTTAATGTGATCGGACACACCGACAGCAGGGGAACGGAAGCGCGAAATCGCAAACTGTCCGCAGCTCGGGCCGTTTCTGTCAAAAATTATCTGGTTGTCAAAGGGGTGGCGGAAAATCGCATAACCACTTCGGGGGTAGCCTCAACCCAACCGCTCGACACCAATGAAACCAAGGAAGGAAGAGCTAAAAACCGCCGCGTCGAAATCCACTCGACGGTACGTGTGGAGACGAAGGTGCGGGTAGAATGACTCGCCCGAAATGCCGTGATTTCTTGGCACCCTCGCTCGATTTTCTTCAACGCCAATTGCAGCGATCATCGCTTGTCGTCTTCCGAAAAATAAATACCGGAAAACGCGGACTGCGCGGGTGCGCGAACTGCCGGAGGTTCCTTCAGTTGGTTCGGTGCCATCAGCAATCCAGCCTTGTCGCAGGGATTGCCTGAATGCGCAAGCTTGGCTTATCTTGCATGAGAATGATCAGGGGCTTCCTGCTGCTGCTGATTTCATCCCTGCTGGTCGCCTGTGCCGCCAAGCGGGATGCTTACGACGTTCCCAAAGTCCGCTTGCCGGAAAAATTTGTCCAAGCTCCGGTGGTACTAGATGAGACGGTATCATCTGCGGCATCGTCGGTTGAAGTGTCATCTGTCGCACCGACGGTTGATTTGGGGAAAACCGCTCCCTCACCGGAACCAAACGCCTCGGCATCACAACTGGGCCCTGCGGCCTCGACCAAACCTGCCAAACAGGCACACGATGCCGCGCTCCCGGCATCCCCTCTCAGTGCAGCGCTGCCAGAGTGGTGGCGAATGTTGGGCAGCGAAGAACTTAATCATCTGATGAACCGTGCCTTGGCCAACAACCACGATCTGCGCATCGCCACATTGCGCGTTGTCCAGCTAAAGGCACGAATGGAGATCGCCGGTGCTGACAAGCTGCCGACCATTACCTTGCCGGTTCAAAGCGAGACTTATTACCCGGAATGGGGAATCGGTAATCCCAACAATAGCAACCGCTCGCGCTCCACCCACCAGATCAGTCTTCGCGCGGACTGGCGACCGGATCTGTGGGGTGAAACCGCTTCATTGTACGAGTCAGCACAATTTCAATTGATGCGCGCTACCTTTCAGCGCGATGACATGCAGCGCATCATAGCGGCACGAATCGCCGCCGATTATCTGGAATATCTGTCTCTTAACGACCGTTTGCGCACTACCAGGCAAACCGAGATAACGCTGAAGGAGATGTTTGAATCCGTGAAAGCTCGCGTGGAAATCGGTGACGCCACAATCACCGAACTGGAACAGCAACGGGCGGCTGGTTATGCGGTTCGAGCCACTATCCCGGTGCTGGAGCAACAGCGTGTGGTTGTGCAAAACCGCATCGCCAGTTTTTTGGGAACGGTGCCAGAAGAATTGAATCTGTCCGGTCAAGGGATGGATACGGTTACCTTTCCAGAGGTGCTGCCTGGTGTACCTTCCACGCTGTTGTTGCGCCGACCGGATATTCGCGCGGTCGAAGCTCGGCTGCTGGCGGCGGATGCCGACATTGACGTGGCTCGTGCCCGGTTGCTGCCACCTCTTGACTTGACCGCCCAGGCTGGCTACGGCAGCTTGTACCTTTCAAGCCTCTTTTCTTCTCCAACACTACTTTGGAACACGGTAGCCAACCTGTCGGTTACCTTGTTCGACAGCGGCAAGCGAGACAAGGAAGTGGCGTTTGCCAAGGCGATCCATGAAGAGATGGTGGAAACCTATATTCGTGTCATTTATGACGCTGTGCGCGAGGTCGACGATTCGCTTAGCGCCATTCGCTACTTGGGCAAGCAGCAGAAAGAACAATCCGTCGCCGTCCAATCATCTTTCCTCGCTTGGAGCTACAGCCAAGAGGCCTATCATGCCGGCGCGGTGGATTACTTGGTCGTTCTCGATACGGAGCGTACCTATCACCGCCATCTGGATGACCTGTATCGGTACCGCATGGAACGCTACCGGGGGCTAATTGACCTGTTCAGCGCATTGGGCGGCGGTACGCATATGGGCGACAAATTGCCCGGGCAAGGACACCGGCCGATGCCTATGCCGGATGAGGTTGATTATGGCGTGGTCCTGGATGCGGTCATCGCCGGCCTGCCACCTGTTGTGCCACCCCACGAGTTTTCGGAGCTAATTGTCCGCGAGGGAAACGATCCGTCCGGTCGCGATTCTTCCGAATTGACCATCGCTCCTTACGCGGAGAGCAATGGCGAGTCTGGACATTTGTTCAGCAAGAAACTGGCCGTGACATTGACCGAAGCCATGCCCTCCATCGGCCAGGTCGACGGGATCGACTGGGATGGCGAGTCACTGCGCACAAGTAACGAATCCTGGCTGGTGGAAATTTTCGGCACGTTTGATCGCAGTGCCATCTTTCCGGCATGGCGTGATCTGCGCGCCCGTTTTCCGCTGTTGGTGGAAAGTCGCAAACTGCTTCCGCGCCAACAGGACAGTGTCCAGGTTAACGAAATGGAGCGCCAATCCCAGTATCGCCTGTTCATTTCCGTCTTCCCGGATCGGCAGACTGCGGAGGAAACATGTGCCACTTTGCGCGCGGCAACCCTGCACTGTGGCGTTGTATCCTCGTCATCGCTGGCTTACGTGGATTCATACAATACCAAGCGAACGCTGATCGACACACGGGTGGTGACAACACCAGTTGCAGAATCGGGGCTGCAAACTCCCGATGAAAAAATCGACCTCGTGACGAGCACTGAAATTAAGCTTGCGGCAAGCGGCGATTCTGCAACTCGCCAAGAGGCAACCGTCGCACCCGCTGCTGCAACTCGGAAAGATGACTTGGCTCTCCCCGTGGCTGCTGAAAAAATCGGCAAGGAAGAGATGCCTGATCAGACGGAACCAGAATTCTGGCTGGTGGAGCTTCCGCCCGTGCACGACCAACGTGCCATAGCCGCTGCTTGGCGCAACCTGTACGACCATTTTCCCGGACAAATGAAGATTCGCACCCTGCTGACCCGTCAGCAACCGGGCGAGTCCGGCGGGAAAACTCAGTACCAGTTGTTCATCGCCCGCTTTCCGACAAGATCCATGGCCACTGAATTCTGCGGTATGTTGCATTCTGCCATGCAGACCTGCAATGTCCTGTCGTCTCGCTCATTTGCGCAACGCAACACCTTCGACGCGTCATGGGCCACGAACCGAAGTTTTGCCGAGCAACATGAAAAGGTGGAACAGTAATGAGCGAACCCATCCGGCAAAAACAACTTTCAGGCCTGACTGCGCGTCAGCTTCAAATACTCAAGCTGCTACAGGAGGGGAAACCCAACAAGGCATTGTCAGAAGAATTGGGGATAGGGCTGGGAACGGTGAAGCAACATCTGGTTGCGCTCTTCAAAAAATTGAATGTCAAAAACCGCGTAATGGCGGCTTCGCTGGCAAACGATATCAGGCAGGGGCCGGAAACTGTTCAACCCTCGTCACTGAGGGCGGCGGTCTTGCTTGACCGCCGCCCCTGCGTGGTTCTCAGTATGTCATTGCCACAAGATGCCAGCCCGCAGGCCGTGCGTCTGATGCACGGCAGTCTGGCTTCCATCTCGGCATCCAACGACGCTATCTTTCTTGCCCGCCCCGGCAATGCTGGCGATATCATTTTCGGTATCCAACGCACCACGGAGTACATTCTCGCAGTCGCGTTACAAACGGCGCAAGCTGTCCACACTGACCTGCAAGCCACCAGTGCTGAAATGGCAGCACAATTACGCGCTTGTCTCACGGGCGGGCATGCCTTTGCCAGTATGCAGCGATTTGGCGGTTGGACGGGAGAGGCTCTGGCTAGCGCGGCTATCTCCTCCGCGCGCGAATTGCTCGATACGGTCGCACCGGGATATTTCACAATCGACCGCACTGCACATGACTTGATCACCTTGTTCGGCATCGAGGGTTTGCCGGAAAATGCAAAGACCATGCCATTTGTCGTCATTGAACAATTGCGCTGGAGCGCCAATCGCCCGGAATATGAGCTGGTTGGTCGCGATGCCGAGAAGAAAGTGCTGCTTTCGGCCTTGGAAGAATCCGCCCTGGGGCATGGCAAATTGATCAATATCGAGGGCGAAACGGGGATGGGCAAGTCGCGTTTGTGCGAAGACATTCTTCATTTTTGCCAAAGCAGCTCTGGAGATGCGTCTTTCTATCGCAGCTTGCCGGCGGCGCTGGGCGAACTATGTTACGACACCCTAACTTGCCAATATTGTACGGTCGAAAGTATAGGATCTCGCTTGCGTGCACCTCCTAGCCAATTGCCGGCATTGGTGATCGTTGATGATATTCATCTGCTATCCTCGGCACAGCAGGCAATGCTGGCCAGCGCATCGGCAGACGCGCTACAACAGGGCAAGCTGGTTGTTTTCGCCGGACGCAAGATCGTGCGATTTCCAGACGCCCCCCCGGCTGAAATTATTGGATTGCGCCGCATGTCGCCCCAATTGCTGCAAGGGCTGGTGCGCAAGGCTCTGGGCAAAGGGGGCGTCAAAAATCGCACAAACAAGGTTTTGAGCATCTGTAGCGCAGCGGCCGGGGTGCCGCTGTTCGCCATCGAACTGGCGCGCCATCACAGAGAGGACGAACGGTTGCCGCTCACGCTGCAAGTTGCCATCAATGCGCGCCTCGACGGCCTGCATCTGGATCGCAGACTGTTGCGCGAGGTTGCCAAGCACGCGGCTGGCATCAGCCTTGTGGAGGCATCCCACGAAATGGGGGAAGACATCGCTACGGTCAGGCGACAAACAAACAACTCTGTTGCAGCGGGTGTCCTGAGCTGCACAGCAGATGAATGGGTGTCATTCACACACCCTCTGCTGCGACTAGCCATCAACGATACGATTACCGACTGACATGAAAACGTTTTTCACAAACCGCCGGGATACCCCCAAATTGAAAACGAAGATCGAATTCGAGGCGCTGTCGCAACTCATGCGCTCGGACGATCTGCGCCGACTGCTTCCTCTGCTGGGGCTGTCGGCGCTGCTCTCCAACGTGCTGGCGCTGGCACTACCGCTCGCCATTCTGCAAATTCTGGACCGCATCGTCCCCAACCAATCTATCCAGACATTGACGTTCCTGGCAATCGGCGTAATCGGAGCGCTGGTTCTGGAGATGATTTTGCGCCAAATCAATGAAGTGATTACCTCGTGGCTGGGGGTTCGATTCGAGCACCGCACCACAACTGCATGCCTGAATCGTCTGATGAAAGTTCCGCTGTCCCGTTATCAGCGCGAAGAACCGGGAGCCAATGCCGAAAGGATTTTGGCCGCTTCAAAAGTGGCCGAGTTTTATTCCGGCAGCGCTTTGCTTGTCTTGTTCGACCTGCCGTTCGTGCTGATCTACCTGGGGGTTATCTACCTGATCGGGGGAGTGCTGGTTCTCGTTCCGCTGTTCTTGCTGTTGCTGTTTGCCTTTCTGATCTCCTACTTCGGCAACTGGATGCGTGAGCAGGTTCACCAGCGCAATATCCTGGACGATCGGCGCTGGGGGTTTTTGGCAGAGACCCTGTCGGGTATCCACTCGGTCAAGGCAAACACGATGGAATCTCTCATGCTGCGTCGCTACGAACGCCTGCAAGAGTCAAATTCCAAGCTGGGGGAAACGCTCGCGCGCGGAGCCGCCCTAGCAGCGAATTACCGCAATTTATTTGCCCAAGTTATGATTGTCGGCATCGTATACGCCGCCTCATGGCTGGTCATCGAGGAGAAAATGACCCCCGGCGGACTGGCTGCCTGTATGTTGCTTTCGGTTCGCGCATTGCAACCTTTGCGGCGTTCTTTATCTGTGTGGATGCGCTATCAGTTTTTTGTCGCCGCCAATAAACGTCTGAATGAAGTGCTGGAAATGCCCTATGAGGACGACTCCGGTAAGGCCGATATTACCCCGGTCGCACGGGAGTTGGAGCTGCGCAACATATCGCTGACGCACGAGACCGATTCGATCTTGTCCAACATCTCACTGACCCAAAAAACGGTGTTTGGAGGTGAAATTCAGAAGCGAGAAACCCCCCCGTTGTTTAGCAATATTTCGTTGACGGTGAAAGCCGGTGAATGCATCGGTATACACGGGGCCAGCGGCAGCGGGAAATCATCTTTCCTTTCGTTGATGAACGGGACGACACGTCCGAGTTCCGGAGAGGTGTTGGTCGATGGTTCACCTATAAGCAATTTCGTCTCCGATAGCGTACAACGGGAAATCTCGCTCTTGCCCCAAACAGGGTCGGTGGTGGCGGGAACGATACTGGAAAACCTCACGATGTTTGATCCTGCCCTGAATCAGGATGCTTTGCAGCTAAGCCGCGAGCTTGGGCTGGACAAATATGTAGCTGGCATGAAACTGGGATATGAAACCACGATCGGGGAAGGCGTTGGAAATACCCTGCCTCCAGGCGTAGTTCAACTCATCACCATCGCCAGATCGCTGTTGCACAACCCCAGCGTCATTCTGTTCGACGAGGCCAGCATGGCTCTGGATATGGAGAGCGACAAGCTGTTGCGCGAGTATTTTGCCAAACAAAAAGGTAAACGCACCATCGTCTTGGTGACGCATCGGCCCTCGTTGATGTCGCTAGCTGACAAAGTTTTTACCTTGGTGGACGGGCGATTGGAAGAAGGCCTGACAGAAACGTCCCAGTCAAAATCCTCTCCGATATTGAAGGCGCAATATGCGCGCCCAGCAAGCGACTCCAGTCCGGAGCTGGTTATCCACCGGCAATTTGACAAAGATACAGATATTTCCATCTGCTTGTGGCCGCTGTTGAGCGCGCTGGAATGGAACGGTAGCGCGCGCAACCTGACCGAAGCGATGCCGCATCTGGCACCTCGTCTGGAGTTGTCCGGTTTATGCTCGACCATGAGCAACCTAAACCTGATCCCTCGCAAGCTGGAATGCAAATTATCCAGCCTGGATTCGCGGTTAATGCCGTGTCTTCATGTCCCGCACCATCTGCCCGCCCAAGTAATCCTGAACCGATTGCCAAATGGCAATTTATGGGGATTCGACAGTGCCAGCCAACGTGAAATGGAAATCAGTGCAACCTCGACGACTTCCGCCGTTTACCTGTTCCAGAAACCGGACGATTTGTCCAAACACAAGCATCAAGTCAGTTGGTTGGGCAACCTGCTCTTGCGTTTCAAGAAGCATATCCTGCTGGCATTCTGGCTGACGATCTTCAGTGCGCTGCTTAGCCTGACGGCACCTCTCCTGGTGCGCACCGTATTGGATCGCGTCCTGCCGACCGGAGATACGCGAATGGCCACATTCCTCGTGTTGGGCGTACTGATCGCAATCGCCGCAGATGCGATCGTCCGCAATCTCAAAGGCCAAATCATGGCCTACATTGGAGGACGGTGCGAGTACGTTCTTGGCTGCAATATTTTTCAACGCATTATTACGCTGCCAACCACGTTGATCGAAAGCTCTTCGGTCGGACACCAACTGGTGCGGATCAAAAATTTGGAAAGCCTGCGCGAGTTCTTCCTTGGGCCGATGGCATTGCTTGCTTTTGATCTGCCCGCCACCTTGATACTGGTAGCCGTGATTGGCATTATTAACCCTTGGGTATTGGTGGTGATCCTTTCATCGGTCATCGCATTTTTTCTGCTGGGGATGCTGGCAAGAAAAACCAGGGAACGCACCATGGGAGCGGCCTCACGATTAAGCTCGGCCCGCTGGGAATTTCTTAACGAGACCCTGAACAATATGCGCAGTATCCGTTCGGTCAACGCTGGGCAAACCTGGATGGCTCGCTTCCGCGAACTAAGCGCAAAATCAGTAATGGCCGACTTTCGCGATCTCAAAGTGCAGGCACGCACCGATGCCATATCGCAGATACTTGGTGCAACGACCGGCCTGCTGGCTTTGACGCTGTCGGCTTATCTGACGATTAATGGCGTGATCTCCGGCGGTACCATGATGGCCACGATGCTTATACTCTGGCGCATAACAGGGCCGATGCAAAATATCTTTATTGGTTCTAATTCGCTGGTGCAAATCGAATCGAACGTCCGGCAAGTCGAAAATCTGATGCGTCTTACCGGGGAAACTGACGGCGGAATCACGCAATCTCTCCGCCCTGAGACTCAGGGGCTATTGAATTTCAACCGGGTTTCTTTCCGTTACAACAAAGAATCAGATCCGGCCCTGCTCGGTATATCGTTCACCGCAGAACCTGGACAGCTGGTGGTCATTGCAGGTCCAGACGGTGCGGGAAAATCAACGCTGTTGACAATGATCGACCGCATTCACAGTCCCCAAGCGGGAACTATTCGACTCGACAACGTGGATACCCGCCAACTGACCGTCACGGATCTTCGCAGCAAAACCAGCCATATGCCTCAACAGTGCCGCCTTTTCTTTGGTACCGCAGCACAAAACCTCAGGCTGGTCTATCCGACAGCCACCGATGACGAGCTAAAGTGGGCCGTCAATATGGCAGGACTCGACGAAGACATCGCTAATCTGCCGGAGGGGCTCAACACCCGAATTTCCAGCAATCGTTCCGGGCAACTCCCCTACGGCTTCCGTCAGCGCCTGTCACTGGCGCGCACCATATTGAAACCGGCCCCAATTGTATTGCTGGATGAACCGGGAACCGGCATGGACTCGATTGGAGAAGCTGCGTTGCTGCGCTGCATCGAGTGGTGGCGCGGGCGGGCGACGCTGATCATGGCATCAAGCAGACCGGGGCATATGCGCTTGGCCGATAGGGTGATTTTCATGCGCCACGGCAGTATTGTCGCCAATGGCCAATTTGAGGAAATAAAAGACAAGATCATGCAGGAGCTAAGCTAAATGCCCGAAAAAATTCTCGCAAAATCGAATACCCCAGAATCATCAATTCCGCAATTGCTCGGCAGCAGGGAACGCAGCCTGCTCCCCGAAAGTATCCATGTGGAAGAGGAACTGATTCCAGATTTCGTTCGTCCGGCCCTGTTCATGCTGGGATCAACTATCGTCCTGTTTTTTATCTGGGCAGCCATTACCAACTTGAAGGAGGTTTCCCGCGCCCCTGGAGAAATCATTCCATCCGGCGACATCAAGGTGGTTCAACATCTTGATGGTGGCGTTATTTCGGAAATCCTGACTTCGGAAGGGCAACTTGTTGAAAAGGGGCAGGTTTTATTGCGCATTTCCGGATCAAAGGCAACTGCAGAACTTGCACAGTCAGTCGCTCGACTTGATGGCCTGCGTCTGCGCGAGGAGCGCTTGCTGGCCGTTACTGACGGAAAACTTAAGCCGGACTTCGACTCCTTGGATATAGGCAAGCCGGGCATGGTTTCAACACAACGTGACATCTATCTGACACAGTTGGCGGCTCGCGCTTCAACTCTGGATATTCTCGACCGGCAGATTGAACAACGCCGACAGCGTATCAATCAACAAAAAACAGCTCTAGCCGTAGCCAAGGAGCATCAGTCACTGACAAATGAATTGTCAGATATGCGTGAGGATCTGGCATCGCGCAGGTTGGTCAACCGCTCCGTTCTGCTCGAAACACGCCGAGCCAAAGTAACCGCGATAGGCGAAGTCGACCGCTTGCGCGAAGAAATCAATATTTCCCAGCAGGAATTGGCTGAATCCATCAGTCGGCGCGAAGATGCCCAGAATCAATTGCGTCAGGGGGCATTGATCGAATTGGGCGCTGTGCGTGCGGAAATGGCCGAAATCGAAAGTACGGTATCCCGTCTCCAAGGTCTGGTGAGCCGGCTTGAAGTGCATGCCCCGCATCGGGGTTTTGTGCATGATTTCAAGATTTACAACGTGGAGCAGGTAATTGAACCGGGTGCGATGTTGATGCAAATTGTTTCTGAAAAACCGGTTCTTGAGGCAGAAGTACGCATCCCCACCCGCGACATTGGCTTTGTCAAAGTCGGGCAACACGTCAATTTGCGCGCGACCAGTTTCGACTATTCCAGGTATGGAGTTGCTAAAGGCATACTGAAGAAAATCAGCCCTTCCAGCCTGATGGGGGAAGATAACCAACCCTATTATCGTGGCGTGGTCGAACTGGAGACCCCTTATGTTGGGAATGCAAAAAGCCATTCGCTCCAACCGGGAATGAGTGTAGAAGCTGATATTTTGACAGGCGAGAAAACCTTGCTTGCCTATCTGACTAAGCCCGTTATTGATGTCATCAGCCTGTCCTTCACCGAAAGATAACGTTGTGCCGACAGTTGTCCGGCTAACTTATAAAATCTAGCCAAGATTGAGCGTGGGTACGGTTAGCAAGGCGATTTTCGGTGAGAGTTTTATACAGCGATCAGTAATTTTGACCTGCACGTGCTGCCTACATCGCAGGCCAGGTCTGCCGCAAAGAAAATCAGCGTACTAACATGGCGCTCGCTGGCCTCAGCCCGAAACAGCAGTTGGCTTTAAAGAACGCTACATTTTCCCACCGCTAGAAATGGGCGAGTGCCATTATCGTCGAGCCGGAAAATTTCGCTCACGCATGTCCACGTGTCGCTGGCTGTCGGGCACCATGTTTACAGCAAGAATGCCCAAATTCCTTGACGCATCAGCCGTTTTCGCTATAATGCGCGCCCCTGCGGGACTGATGTCCAGTCTCGCATACCTTGCTCCACCGTATCGCAAACGGGGGGCTATAACCATAAGGAGATGTAATGCGACATTACGAAATCGTGTTTATCGTGCATCCCGATCAAAGCGAGCAAGTGCCCGCGATGATCGAGCGTTATCGCACGCTGGTCACCAGCAAGGGTGGACATATCCACCGTCTGGAAGACTGGGGACGCCGCCAGTTGGCTTACCCTATCCAAAAGATTCACAAGGCCCATTATGTCTTGATGAACATTGAGTGCAATCAGGAAACCTTGGACGAGTTGGAACACGCGTTCCGCTTCAATGATGCAGTACTGCGTCATCTGACAGTCAAGACCAAGGCAGCAGTCACCGAGCCGTCCGCAATGATGAAGGAAGAAAAATCCCGCTCTGTGCAGACTGAGAACGTGAGTGTTGCTCCAGCTTCGGTTCCATCCGAAGAAGGGGCGGCAGCTTAAGCATTGGCGCGCAATCAGGTTGTCATCAGCGGTAAGTTGATCGCGCTGGACAGTTTGCGATATACCCCGGCTGGTGTAGCGAGAGTGGAGTTGGTCTTGCTGCATGTTTCACAGCAGCCCGAAGCGGAAGGTGTGCGGCAGGTGCAGTGCGAAGTTCAGGCGCTGGCATTCGCCGGGGTGGCGGAAAAGGTCACCGGCTTCGCGGTTGGGCAGTCCGTCAAGGTGCGCGGATTTTTGGCGCAGCGGAGTATGCGCGGCAGGCAACTGGTTTTGCACATAAACGACATAATTTTGGAATAAGGAAACATCATGGCCCGTCCATCAGACAAAAAGAAAGATGACAAGAACAAGCGTTCTTCCCGCAACAACCTGTTCAAGCGCCGCAAGTTCTGCCGCTTCACAGTCGAGAAGATCGCGGAAGTGGATTACAAGGATGTGAACATCCTCAAGGAATTCATCTCCGAAAACGGCAAGCTGATCCCCGCCCGTATCACCGGCACCAAAGCGCGTTATCAGCGCCAGTTGAGTGCAGCCGTGAAGCGTGCGCGTTTTCTGGCTCTGTTGCCCTACACTGACCTGCATTAAGGAGTAGAACATGCAAATCATTTTGATGGAAAAAGTAGCCAATGTCGGTCAATTGGGCGATGTGGTCAAAGTCAAAAATGGCTATGCCCGCAACTTTTTGATCCCGCAAGGCAAAGCCAAGCGTGCGACGGCTGCCAATATGGCCGAGTTCGAGACGCGCCGTGCCGAGATCGAGGCAGCTGACAAGGCCAAGCTGGCCGAAGCACAGGCGCGTGGTGAAAAACTGGCCGGACTGACCGTGCAACTGGTGCAAAAGGCCGGAGTGGACGGCAAACTGTTCGGCTCCGTTACGAATGCCGACATCTCCGCGGCATTGGTGGCACAAGGTTTCGCTGTTGAAAAATCGCAGGTACGCATGCCTGTCGGTCACCTGAAGCAGATCGGCGACCATCCAGTCAGCATCGCGCTGCACACGGATGTGGTTGTGGATATCACCGTTTCGGTGCTTGGCGAGCAGTAATTCGTCGCAGCAAGTCGGGCGGTGCAAAAAAGGACTGGAGACAGTCCTTTTTTGTTGCCATCAATTTTTGCCGGGCGAGGTAAAATGCCCCTCCGCCCAAATCGGTAGTCACTCTCAGATGAACAATTATTCCCCTGCGGATATTCAGCTCGAACAGATCAAATTGCCGCCGCACTCGGTAGAGGCGGAGCAGTCGGTTCTGGGTGGCCTGTTGCTTGAAGCGAGTGCGCTTGACAAGATCATTGATCTGGTCACGGACGATGATTTCTATCGCCATGAGCATCGTTTGATCTTCCGTCAGATTGTGCGCCTGAGCGAGCAGGCCAAGCCGGTGGATGTGATCACTGTAGCGGAGGCGCTGGAGAACGCAGGAGAGTTGGACAAGGCGGGAGGTTTGCCCTATCTGGGTAGTCTGGCCCAGAACGTGCCTTCGGCTGCCAATATCCGCCGTTACGGCGAGATCGTGCGCGAACGTTCCATCATGCGAAAGCTGGTGGAGGTGGGGACGGATATCGCCAGCAGTGCCTACAATCCGACCGGGCGCGATGCCGCGCAATTGCTGGATGAGGCAGAAAGCAAAGTATTCAAGATCGCCGAAGCGGGCTCGCGCGGCAAGCAGGGATTCTTTGCGATGCCGCCGTTGTTGACTCAGGTGGTGGAACGCATCGAGACGTTGTACAGCCGTGAGAATCATAGCGAAGTGACCGGCACGGCGACCGGTTACACCGACCTGGATCGGATGACCTCGGGGTTGCAGCCCGGCGATCTGGTGATCGTGGCCGGACGACCGAGTATGGGGAAGACGGCATTTTCCATCAACATTGCAGAAAACGTGGCACTGGACAGCAACAAGCCCGTGGCCATCTTCAGTATGGAAATGGGAGCCACGCAACTGGCGATGCGTATGCTGGGTTCGGTTGGCAAACTCGATCAGCACGCTCTGCGCACCGGGCATTTGCAGGATGACGACTGGGGGCGTTTGACCCACGCGCTGGGTAAGTTGAACGATGCACCGCTGTTCATCGACGAGAGCGCGGCGTTGTCCGCGCTGGAGTTGCGCGCGCGTTCACGGCGCCTGCACCGGCAGCATGGCGAGCTGGGGCTGATCGTGGTGGATTACATACAGTTGATGAGCTCTTCCAGCGGCAAGGCGGGTGAAAATCGGGCGACGGAGATTTCGGAGATTTCGCGTTCCCTGAAGGCGCTGGCGAAGGAGTTGCAGGTGCCGGTGATAGCACTGTCCCAATTGAACCGCAGTCTGGAACAGCGTCCCAACAAGCGCCCGGTGATGTCCGACCTGCGTGAGTCCGGTGCTATCGAGCAGGATGCCGACCTGATCCTGTTCATCTACCGTGACGAGGTGTACAACAAAGATTCGCCCGACAAAGGCAAGGCCGAGATCATCATCGGCAAGCAGCGTAACGGCCCGATCGGCACAGTGGGGCTCGCATTCCGCGGCGAGTACACGCGTTTCGAGAATCTTGCGGCGGGTTATTAAAAAATCACGAGATTTCGTTTGAAGCGCGAAAACGTTTCGGATACAATGCCGCCTCTTTAGGCGCGTAGCTCAGCTGGTTAGAGCACTACCTTGACATGGTAGGGGTCGTTGGTTCGAGTCCAATCGTGCCTACCAACACTTCGAGTGCGGCAGTCATGCCGCACTTTGTATTTTTGGAACGCAAACATGCCTGTCATTACTTTGCCGGATGGTTCGCAGCGCAGCTTCGGGCAGCCCGTTACCGTTTTCGATGTTGCGGCCAGCATAGGTGCGGGATTGGCGCGAGCCGCCCTGGCGGGCAAGGTGGATGGCAAACTGGTGGATACCTCGCATCTGATCGAGCAGGATGCGGCGTTGTCCATCGTCACCGACAAGGATGCGGAAGGCCTCGATCTGATCAGGCATTCCACCGCGCACTTGCTGGCATATGCGGTGAAGGAGCTGTTTCCCGAGGCGCAGGTAACCATCGGTCCGACCATTGAAAACGGTTTCTACTACGATTTTTCCTATTCTCGGCCATTTACGCTGGAAGATCTCGCCGCTATCGAAAAGCGCATGGCGGAATTGTCCAAGCTTGATTTGCCAATCACGCGCCGGGTATTGTCGCGCGATGAGGCGGTTGCCCATTTCAAGAGCATAGGCGAGAACTACAAGGCGGAAATCATTGCTTCCATTCCCGCTGATCAGGATGTTTCGCTGTACAGCGAAGGCGAGTTCACCGATTTGTGCCGCGGTCCGCATGTGCCGTCTACCGGCAAGCTCAAGGCATTCAAGTTGATGAAGGTGGCCGGTGCCTACTGGCGCGGCGATTCGAACAACGAGATGCTGCAACGCATCTACGGCACGGCTTGGGCAAAGAAGGACGATCTCGACGCCTATCTGCATCAATTGGAAGAGGCGGAGAAGCGGGATCACCGCAAGCTGGCCAAGCAACTCGACCTGTTCCATATGCAGGACGAGGCACCGGGTATGGTGTTCTGGCATCCCAACGGCTGGACGCTGTGGCAGGAAGTCGAGCAGTACATGCGCCGCAAGTTCGTCGAATACGGTTATCAGGAGGTGCGCACGCCGACCATGATGGACCGCGCGCTGTGGGAGAAATCGGGGCACTGGGAAAACTACCGCGACAACATGTTCACCACTTCATCGGAGAATCGTGATTACGCGGTGAAGCCGATGAACTGTCCGGGGCATGTGCAGATATTCAATCACTCATTGCACAGTTACCGTGACCTGCCGCTGCGTCTGGCCGAGTTCGGCTCCTGTCACCGCAACGAGCCATCCGGCTCCCTGCACGGTCTGATGCGGGTACGCGGCTTCACGCAGGATGATGCGCACATCTTCTGTGCGGAACGCCAGATCGAAAGCGAAGTGGCCGATTTCATCGTGATGCTGCAAAAGGTCTACGCCGATTTCGGTTTCAACGATGTGCTGGTGAAGCTTTCCACTCGACCGGCCAAACGGGTCGGCAGCGACGAAACATGGGACAAGGCGGAAGCCGCGCTGGAAGCAGCGTTGCGCCAGAACGGATTGGCATTTGATTTACAGCCGGGCGAAGGCGCGTTCTACGGCCCCAAGATTGAATTTACGCTCAAGGATACGCTGGGGCGCTTGTGGCAATGCGGCACCATCCAGCTTGATTTCAATCTGCCCGTCCGGCTCGGGGCGGAATATGTGGACGAGGACAATTCGCGCAAAGCACCGGTTATGCTGCATCGCGCCATCGTCGGATCGATGGAGCGTTTCATCGGAATTCTGATCGAACATTACGCCGGAGCCTTCCCGCTGTGGCTGTCGCCAGTTCAAGTGGTGCTGATGAATATTTCGCAGGCGCAGGAAGAATACGCGACCGAAGTTGCACAACTCTTACGCGATGCGGGCCTGCGCGTGCAATTGGATTTGCGCAACGAGAAGATAACCTATAAAATACGCGAACATAGCTTGCAGAAATTACCTTATCAGCTGATCGTTGGCGATAAGGAGGTAACTGAAAGATTGGTGGCCGTGCGTACCCGTAGTGGTGAAGATCTCGGACAAATGACGCTGGAAGCCTTGCTTCAGCGTTTGCAGACCGAAATCAAAATCGGGTAGCACGGCTTAATATTGTCCAAGTGGAGATATTGCAATAGCACAAGATAAATCGCAGCGATTGAATGAGATGATTACCGCACCGCAGGTGCGCCTCATTGGAGTCGAAAAGGAACCCCTCGGGATCGTGTCCATCGCGGAAGCATTGCGGCTGGCAGATGAAGCAGAGTTGGACTTGGTGGAAATATCGCCATTGGCGGAGCCCCCGGTATGTCGCATCATGGACATCGGCAAGTTCAAATATGCCGAGAGCAAGAAGCAGCATGAAGCCAAGCTCAAGCAGAAGCAAGTGCAGCTCAAGGAGATCAAGTTCCGTCCCGGTACGGACGAGGGAGATTACAACATCAAGTTGCGTAACCTGATCAAGTTCTTGGACGAGGGTAACAAGACCAAGATTACACTGCGTTTCCGCGGTCGCGAAATGGCTCACCAGGAGATTGGCATGCGCCTGATCGAACGCATCAGGGCCGATCTGGACGAGCACGGTCTGGTAGAGCAGTTTCCGAAGATGGAAGGCCGCCAGATGGTGATGGTGCTGTCGCCCAAGGCTAAGAAGAAATAAGTACAGGTCGGATTGGTGCAACCCGGCACAAGAATGAATTGTTCCGACAGCAAGGGGATGGTCGGAATGATGTAGTAAAGGTTCCCCGATAAAAAGTGGTGTATGGGTCGTCAAGTTTTTCCACCGGAAAACACCTCCCACCATAACTTAAGGAGTAGTCATGCCTAAGATGAAAACCAAGAGCGGCGCAAAGAAGCGTTTTGTCGTACGCGCGGGTGGCAGCATCAAGCGCGGTCAAGCGTTCAAGCGCCACATCCTGACCAAGAAGACAACCAAGAGCAAGCGTCAACTGCGCGGTGCAACCGGTGTCCATGAAACCAACACGGCGTCCGTGCGCGCCATGATGCCATACGCATAAGGAGTAGAAAATGCCAAGAGTAAAACGTGGTGTAGTAGCGCGCGCAAGTCATAAGAAGGTTCTGGCCCTGGCCAAGGGTTATCGCGGTCGCCGCAAGAACGTCTATCGCATCGCCAAACAGGCGGTGATGAAGGCGGGACAATATTCCTACCGTGACCGTCGCCAGAAAAAACGTCAGTTCCGTACGCTGTGGATTGCCCGTATCAATGCGGCAGCCCGCGAGCAGGGTATGAGCTATAGCGTATTCATGAACGGTTTGAAGAAGGCATCGATCCAGATCGACCGCAAGGTGCTGTCGGATATTGCCGTGTTCGACAAGGCGGCCTTTGCACAATTCGTGGTGCAAGCCAAAGCCAGCCTCGGCGTTTAAGCGCAAGCTCAATCAACAAAGGAGGCGTTAGCCTCCTTTTTTGTTTCAAAATCCGACGATGCAAGAACTACAACAAATTTTCGATGACGCGTTGAAAAGCTTTGCCGCGATAGAAGACGCGGCCGAGTTGGAAAACGCCAAGGCGCGTTACCTCGGCAAGGAAGGCAGCCTGACCGGGCTGCTGAAAGGCCTAGGCAAGCTTTCCGCCGAACAGCGCCCCGCAGCGGGCGCGCTCATCAATCAGGTCAAGCAGCAGATCGAAGCCGCCTTGCAGGCGCGGCGCGATGCGATCCAGCAGCGCGCTTTGCAGGCCAAGCTGGCCGCAGAATCGCTAGATGTTACGCTGCCGGGCCGCGCGGCGGGCGTGGGTGGATTGCATCCGGTCACGCGCACACTGGAACGTATCGAAACGCTGTTCCATTCCATCGGCTACGATGTCGCAGAAGGCCCGGAGATCGAAAACGATTTCTATAACTTCACCGCGCTGAACATTCCGGAAGACCATCCGGCGCGCGCGATGCACGAC
The DNA here is from genome assembly GCA_034371155.1 of Gallionella sp. Taxonomy (GTDB): domain Bacteria; phylum Pseudomonadota; class Gammaproteobacteria; order Burkholderiales; family Gallionellaceae; genus Gallionella. Next base: position 46,412 of record JAXMKV010000004.1, read on the forward strand.
ACCTTCTACATCGACGAGCAGCATGTGCTGCGCACCCATACCTCGCCGATCCAGATCCGTTACATGCAGGCACATGTGGCGAAATACAAAAGCATGGAAACGATGCCGGACATCCGTATCATCGCGCCGGGACGTGTTTATCGCGTGGATTCCGATGCGACCCATTCGCCGATGTTCCATCAGGTCGAAGGCCTGTGGGTGGGCGAGCGCGTCAGCTTCGCCGACCTGAAGAGCGTGATCGCCGATTTCCTGCAAAACTATTTCGAGACCGAAGATATGCAGGTGCGCTTTCGCCCCTCGTTCTTCCCGTTCACCGAGCCGTCGGCAGAGATGGACATGAGCTGGAAGGGCGGCTGGCTGGAGATCGGCGGCTGCGGCATGGTGCATCCGAACGTGCTCAAGCATGTCGGCATCGACAGCGAGAAATACATCGGCTTCGCGTTCGGTATGGGCGTGGAGCGTCTGGCCATGCTGCGCTACGGCGTGAACGACCTCAGATTGTTCTTCGAAAATGATCTTCAATTCCTCCGGCAGTTTTCATAATGAATAATCTTATTGAAGATCATTTCGGTGAAGGCTCATGCGGCGAAGCCGCGTTATGCCGGAGCCAAAACGATCTGCAATTTCTCAAGCAGTTTAATTAACTATGCAATTTTCCGAATCCTGGTTGCGCACCCTCGTGAATCCCTCGCTCAACAGCGAGGAGTTGTCGCATCTTTTGACCATGGCCGGACTGGAAGTCGAGGAGATGATTCCGGTCGCTCCCGCCTTCGATAAGGTCGTCGTGGCCGAGGTGCTGACCAAAGAAAAGCATCCCGATGCGGACAGACTGAACGTGCTGACGGTGAACGTCGGACAGACGGAGCCGCTGACCATCGTGTGCGGTGCTGGCAATGTGACCGTCGGCATGAAAGCGCCCTGTGCGCTGGTCGGTGCGAAGCTGCCTGGTGATTTCAACATCAAGCAGGCCAAGGTACGCGGCATCGCGTCCTTCGGCATGATGTGTTCCGACAAGGAGCTCGGTCTGTCGGAAGAGAGCGACGGTCTGATGGTGCTTGCCGCCGATGCGGTGGTCGGTCAGAGCATACGCGAGCACCTCGATCTGGACGACCATCTGATCACGCTCAAGCTCACGCCGAACCGTTGCGATTGTCTGTCGCTGCACGGTATCGCACGCGAGGTAGCCGCGCTGACCGGTACAGCGACGCAAGCCGTTTCTGCTGGATCATTCGCGCAGTCCTGCAGCCAGGGCCGCAAGGTCAAGGTCAGCGCCGCTGCTGCATGCCCGCGTTACACCGGACGTGTGATCTCCGGCGTGAACGCGAAGGCGGTTACTCCGGCATGGATGGTGAAGCGTCTGGAACGCAGCGGTCTGCGCAGCATCAGCGCGCTGGTCGATGTGACCAATTATGTGCTGCTGGAACTGGGGCAGCCGCTGCATGCGTTCGATTTGAACAAACTGAATGGCGACATCGAGGTGCGCTTCGCCCGTACCGGCGAGAGCCTGAAACTGCTGAACGAGCAGACGCTGGAACTTCAGGACGACATGCTGGTGATCGCCGATGGCAAGGGCGCGGTCGCACTGGCCGGTGTGATGGGCGGCGCGGATAGTGCGGTTGACGATGCGACTACCGACATCTTCCTTGAGAGCGCGTTCTTCGCGCCCGGCGTGATCGTCGGCAAATCGCGCCGTATCGGCTTCGGCTCGGACTCGTCGTACCGTTTCGAGCGCGGCGTGGATTTTGCTGCCACACATGTAGCACTGGATCGCGTGACCCAATTGATTCTGGATATCTGCGGCGGTCAGGCCGGTGCTGTCACCGAGGCTGTAGGACAGTTGCCGGTGCGTCATCCGGTGAAATTGCGCGCTTCGCGTGTGCACCGAGTGCTCGGTATCGCGCTGGCATCCGATGCAATCGCGTCTATCCTGTCGCGTCTCGGCATGGCGTTCGAGCAGAAGGGTGATGAATTCTCGGTGACGCCGCCGAGCTATCGCTTCGACATCGCTATCGAAGAAGATCTGATTGAAGAAGTTGCGCGCGTGCATGGTTACGAGCACATTCCGGCAGTGCCGACGCAGGCGCGCATGAGCATCCTGCCGAGGATCGAGGCCGAGCGTCCGCTGGCGAAACTGCGCCAGACAATGGTGTCGCGCGACTATCAGGAAGCGATCAACTATGCGTTCGTCGAAGCAGAATGGGAACGCGACCTGTGCGGCAATGCCACGCCCGTCACGCTGAAGAATCCCATTGCCAGCCAGATGAGCGTGATGCGCAGCAGCCTGCTGGGTGGACTGGTTGGCGCGTTGCGCTCCAACCTTGCGCGCAAGCAGCCGCGCGTGCGCCTGTTCGAGATCGGCGGCTGTTTCGCCGCCGAGGCCGGAAGCTATACGCAGCACGAGCGCCTGGCCGGATTGGCCTATGGCGATGTTCAGCCAGAGCAGTGGGGCGTACCGGCGCGCGGCGTGGATTTTTACGACATCAAGGGCGATGTCGAGGCCCTGTTTGCACCGCGCAAGCTGAGCTTCCAGGCGGCACCTCATCCCGCGTCCCACCCCGGACGTTCGGCGCGCATCCTGCTGGACGGGCGCACGATCGGCTGGATAGGTGAGATGCACCCGCAATGGCAGCAGCAATACGCTTTGCCGCAGGCGGTCGTCTGGTTTGAAGTCGAGCTGGAGGCATTGGCGCAGAGCCATGTGCCAAAGGCTAAAGACGTTTCGCGCTTCCCGCCGGTGCGTCGCGATATCGCGGTGCTGGTGGATGAAACGGTTAATGCACAGAGTTTGCTGGATGCGATGTGCGGCGTTTCGGCTCCCTTCGTTGTTGATATAGGTCTGTTCGATGTATATCGCGGCAAGGGTGTGGAGCAAGGCAAAAAAAGCCTTGCATTCCGTGTGTTATTGCAAGATACTCAGAAAACGCTTACGGATTCAGAGATCGAGCCGGGCATTGCGCTACTGGTGGATGCGATGCAGCAACAAGGTGCGCAATTGCGTATGTAAGGGGAAAAGATGACATCTACGTTGACCAAGGCCGAACTGGCCGATCTGCTGTTTGAAAAAGTGGGCCTCAACAAGCGTGAAGCCAAAGATATGGTGGAAGCGTTTTTCGAGGAGATTCGCTTACAACTGGAAAAGGGCGATGCGGTAAAACTTTCCGGCTTCGGCAACTTTCAGTTGCGCGACAAGCCGCAGCGTCCGGGGCGTAATCCCAAGACTGGGGAAGAGATCCCCATCACCGCACGCCGAGTGGTGACGTTCCATCCCAGCCAGAAACTGAAGACCATGGTGGAAAAGTCCTATCATGGAACCCCACAAGCCTAGTTCGGAACTTCCACCGATCCCCGCCAAACGCTACTTCACCATCGGTGAAGTCAGCGAATTGTGCGGGGTCAAGGCGCATGTCCTGCGCTATTGGGAACAGGAATTCACCCAACTCAAGCCGGTAAAACGCAGCGGCAACCGCCGCTATTATCAGCATCACGAAGTGATGCTGATTCGGCGCATCCGCGAACTGCTGTACGAGCAGGGATTCACCATCCACGGCGCGCGCAACCGTCTGGAGAATCCCGAACAACAGGCTGCGCGTGTTGTTGCCGTGCCGATTGCCAGCGCCACATCCTCATTGAATGTCTCATCTTTGAGACATGAGATTCGCGAGATTCTTGCGTTACTCAATGCGTAAAATGCACTCACCGGAGCTGCTTGCTCTGCTATAATCCGCGCCCTCGGGGCGTAGCGCAGCCTGGTAGCGCACTTCGCTGGGGGTGAAGTGGTCGGAGGTTCGAATCCTCTCGCCCCGACCAGTTTGACAATGGCTCGCAGCTTGTTCGCTGCGGGCCATTTTGTTTTTCGTTCGATATCTTCATCAGTTTATGTGATCCGGCTTTTCCGGAAAACTACGCCGAAGTCACACAGCTCATTGTTCCCACTAATAAATTCATCCCTATGTGTGTTGGCAGACAGATACCGAGGGGACTCCGTGTTGCAATGCGCGATCCTATGACAACTTTGTCGACGGGGCGCGGTTCTCGGAAGGGATGTGCGGGGACGTTATCGGGCGGTGAGTGCCGGTAACGCTTTATGACACATATCGGGACGACTGGCTGCGCGCATGCAAGGAGAGCCCGATGCGCATTTACAGCACCAGCAAGCTGATCACGCTTGCCGTTTTTATCTTTTCCAGTATCAGTGTCGTTACCTTTATCCTGACGTTTTACTATCTGGACACACGCCGGGAATCCAGCGAAGTGCTGGAGGAGTCGGTCAACGCGGTTAATCTGCTGGGAAAGGGTAGCGATACGCTGGGTAACGCGGTGCGTGCCTATGCGACGACCGGCGATGAGCGCTATTTCAAGGAGTTTCAGACGGAACTCAATGTTGTTCGCTCCCGCGAGCGGGCGATCGAGCAGTTGCGCGATCTCGACGCGACGACTGAGGAGCTGAGGCGGGTCGAGTTGGCCAAGCAGAACTCGGATGTGTTGGTAGGAATAGAAAATCGCGCTTTTGCGCTCACCCGAAAGGGAGAGGTGAAAGCTGCTGTGGCGCTGGTATACGGCAACGAATATCGCATCGTCAAAGAAATGCTGAACGATCACATCAATCAGGCCAGATCCAACATCAACTTACGCCTGAAAAACAAGAGAGAGCAGCTGACCCACAGGGCCTCGATCTTGTCGGCAGTCGCCATGACGGCTCTGGTGCTGAATCTGGGATTCATCCTGAGCACCCTGCTGTTGTTTTACCAGCGTCGCGTCGTGGCTCCGGTTGCTGAACTGACGCGCAACACCCAGCGCTTGCTGGCCGGAGATCGCAGTGTGGACTTCGATCACCTTGATGACACCACCGAGATCGGCGACCTCGCTCGGACGCTACAGGATTACCGCCTCAAGAGTGACGAGATCGAGCACCAGCGCTGGATCAAGCTGGGATTGACGGAAATATCCGACGCGCTTCAGGGGGCCGAGACACTGGTCGAGTTTGCGCAAAAGTTGTTGTCCAAGTTAGCACCGAGCCTGGGTTGCGGTTCGGCAGGGGCATTTTTGCTCGAATCCGGCAGCAGTCGATTCCGCTGTCTGGCTCTGTATGGCATCGATCAGCAGTCGGAAGACGAGGATAACGCTGTATCGGGAATGGGTTTGCTCGCGCAGGCGGTGATTGATGGCAAGGTGGTCGTGTTGCGTAGCATCCCCCATGATTATCCGCGCATCGCATCGGGTCTGGGATCTGCACCTCCTGCTTTTATCGTTCTTGTACCGATCGTCTTGAGCAGCGGTATCGCCGCGGTGATCGAGCTGGCCGGATTCTCCGAATTCGACGATAAACAGTTGAGCTTGCTGAATGAAGTGCCCGGCCTGGTCGCGCCACGCATGGAGATTCTGCTGCGCAATCTGCGTACCGCTGAGTTGCTTGACGAGACTCGCGCGCAGGCCGAGGCGTTGTCCGTTTCCGAGCAGCAGTTGCAAAAAGCCAAGGACATCGCCGAGGATGCGACCCGCGCGAAGAGCGGCTTTCTCGCGAATATGAGCCACGAGATCCGCACGCCGATGAATGCCATCATCGGCATGTCACATCTGGCATTGAAGACCGAACTGACCGTGCGCCAGCGCGACTATCTGAAAAAGATACAGGGATCGGGGCAGCATTTGCTCAGCATCATCAACGATATTCTCGATTTTTCCAAAATAGAGGCCGGCAAGCTGACAGTCGAGCATACCGAGTTCGATCTTGAGCGCTTGCTTGAAAACGTGGCCAATCTGGTCATGGAAAAAACCACGGCCAAGGGGCTGGAGCTGATTTTCGATGTCAGCCGAGACGTGCCCAACGATCTGGTGGGCGACCCGCTGAGGCTGGGGCAGATTCTCATCAACTATGCCAATAACGCGGTCAAGTTCACCGAGGCCGGCGAGGTCGACATCATCATTCGCGTCCGTGAGCAAAGCGATCACGATGTGCTGCTCTATTTTGGCGTGCGCGACACCGGCATCGGGCTCACCGAGGAACAACGCGGCAACTTGTTCCAGTCTTTTCAGCAGGCGGATACATCGATCACGCGCAAGTACGGCGGCACCGGGCTGGGGTTGTCGATTGCCAAGAATCTGGCCGAGCTGATGCACGGTACGGTCGGCGTGGAAAGCGAATTGGGCAAAGGGAGCACATTTTGGTTCACCGCCAGGCTGGGACGGGGATCAGGCGTCAAGCGCCAACTGATACTCAACTCCGATCTGCAAGGTCGCAGGGTACTGGTGGTCGACGACAACGAGAGCGCGCGTACGGTGCTGGGAGACATGCTGGCGGGTATGAGCCTCGTGGTTGACGAGGCTCCCTCCGGCAAGGCCGCGATTGATTATATTGACCGTGCCGAGGCGCAGGAAAAGCCCTACGACATCGTGTTCATCGATTGGCAGATGCCGGTGATGGACGGGATAGAGATGGCGCATCAATTGCGCAGGCGGCCCCTCAAAAAGATGCCGCATATGGTGATGGTGACGGCCTACGGCCGCGAAGAGATCATGAAGGGGGCCCAGGAAGCCGGAATGGAAAGCGTGCTGATCAAGCCGGTCAATGCATCCATGCTGTTCGACAGTGTGGCCGCTTTGCTGGGCGGCATACCCGCCGAGGAACGTAAAACATACGTCACCCCCACACTGTTGGTGGAGAATCTGGCCACCATAAAGGGCGCGCGCGTGCTGCTGGTAGAGGACAATGAACTCAACCAGGAAGTCGCCACCGAGTTGCTGCGTGATGCCGGTTTCATCGTCGATCTGGCGGAGAATGGCGAGATTGCCGTGCACAAAATCAAGGAAGTCGCCTACGACATCGTCCTCATGGATATGCAGATGCCGGTGATGGACGGCATTTCTGCGACGATTGAGATTCGCAAGTTGCCGCGTTTTGCCGGGCTGCCCATTGTGGCCATGACGGCCAACGCCATGGCGGGTGATCGCCAGCGTTGTCTGGATGCCGGCATGAACGATCATATCGCCAAGCCGGTCGAGCCGGAGGATATTTGGAAGGCGCTGTTGAAGTGGATCAAGCCGCGATACGCGATCACCAGCGTCGTACCTACACTTCCGCCGGTGTCGCTCATTGAGATACCAACCGATATCGCCGGCCTTGATATCGAGACGGGTTTGCGACGTGTGCTCGGCAAGAAGCCGTTGTATCTGTCGATGCTGCGCAAATTCGTCTCAGGGCAGAAAAATGCCGTGGTGGCGATTCGCGAGGCGTTTGAGAGCGGCGATCTGGAAACCGCCGAGCGTCTGGCCCATACCACCAAGGGCGTCGCGGGCAATGTGGGGGCGGGACAGGTGCAGGAATTGGCGGCCGAACTAGAACGCGCGGTCAAGGCTCGCGAACTGCGCGACCGGATGGAGGTGTTGCTCGATGCGCTGGCATTGCCTCTGGACGAACTTGTTTCGGCGCTGGAACGCGCATTGCCGGCGGAAGAGGTCCTGGCCCCGGTGGTTGTCGATGGTGATAGATTGCGGGAAGTGTGCGCGCGACTTGAGCAGCTGCTGGCTGATGATGATGCCGAAGCTGGTGATGTGCTGGATAAGAATGCGGAACTGTTGCATTCCGCATTTCCGGATCACTATCACCGTATTGATAGCGCGATCAAATTGTTCAACTTCGAGGCGGCCTTGACGGCGCTTAAAGATGCTGCCGCAACTTCCGCTTAGCGCGCACACCATGGATACGGACGACTTTAGCGACAAGCCCGTGGTGCTGGTCGTGGATGACACGCCGGACAATCTGGCGCTGATGAGCGGCCTGCTCAAGGATGAGTTTAAAGTCAGAGTCTCCAACAACGGCGAACGGGCGCTCAAGATCGCTGCAGCAGACACTCCGCCCGATCTGATCCTGCTCGATATCATGATGCCGGGCATGGATGGCTACGCGGTCTGTGCGGTGTTGAAGGCCGATCCGAAGACGCGCGATATCCCGATCATTTTTCTGACGGCCAAGGCGGGGCAGGAGGATGAGCGGCTGGGGTTGGAGTTGGGCGCGGTTGATTACATCACCAAGCCGATCAGTCCTCCCATCGTCCTCGCGCGCGTCAGAACCCACCTGGCGTTGAAGGCCTCGGCGGATTTTTTGCGCGACAAGAACGGCTATCTGCAACTCGAGGTCGCCAAGCGCACGCGTGAGGTGGAGGCCATCCAGGATGTCACGATTCTGGCTATGACTTCGCTGGCCGAGACGCGCGACATCGATACCGGCAATCACATCCGCCGTACCCAGCATTACGTCAAGGTGCTGGCGGAGAAATTGCGCGGCCATCCGCGTTTTTCCGACTATCTTACCGAGCGCAACATCACTATGCTATTCAAGTCGGCACCACTGCACGACATCGGCAAGGTCGGAATTCCCGATCGTATCCTGCTCAAGCCGGGACGTTTTGTGCCGGAAGAGTTCGAGATCATGAAGACGCACACCACCATCGGGCGCGATGCCATCGCGTATGCCGAAAAGTCGCTCGGTGCCGAAGTCGAGTTTTTGACGATGGCCAAGGAGATCGCTCTGTCGCATCAGGAAAAGTGGGATGGCAGCGGTTATCCGCAGGGCCTGGCCGGTGATGCCATCCCCATCTCTGCACGACTGATGGCGCTGGCCGATGTATATGATGCGCTCATCAGCCGTCGTGTCTACAAAGATGGAATGACGCACGAGCAAGCGGTCGAGATCATCCTCGCCGGAAAGTCAGCCCATTTTGATCCGGATATGGTGGATGCATTCATCGAAATTCAGGAGGCATTTCGTGCCATCGCGGTGCGCTATGGGGATTCCGATGAGGACATGCAGCAGAAAGCCGATTATCTGGAGCAGGCAACCGGTAAGGAAGAAGGTATCACCCAGCCTCCGACTCTTCCTTGATTGTTTGACGGGAAGTGTCCATCGCGGTTTTGTGGGAGCGCGGTTCACCGCGCGATGGGGTGCTGTGAGGCGCTATCGCTCGGTATAACTGCACTCCAACAGGGGAGTGCAGTGTCTGAGTTTTCGCGACCAGGTAATTACTGACTGCTGTGTAAATCCCCCGGTTTTTGCCGGTTGATACTTATTTGTTGCGTCCGTGATCGCGATCTTTACCGTGCTTGTCATGGTCGTCATCGCGGCGATCTTCCCGATGCTCATCGCGGCGATCACCGTGCTGTTTCTGGTAGCGCGGAACGTACTCGCGGTCATACCAAGTGTTTTGTACAAAGTAGACACGCTCGCCACAGGCATTGTATCTCTTGCAATATTTTCGCCAGTTCTTGGCATGACCGGGAGGGACGTTCATATAGATCGGCGGGCGATTTATCGCGTTCTGATACATGACACGCGGCTGACGATAGATGACGGGTGGCGGTGGCTGGGCACCGATATCTATCTGGCCATAGAAGCCGGGCTGGCCGAGTGTGACCGACATGGCGACATCGGCCGCGAGCGACGGCGCGCTGACGGTGAGTGCCGCAATAAAAAGTAAACGTTTCATAGTGGATTCCTTGTGATCGATTTGGCCGGGATATGAAAATTGACGACGCTATTCGGGTATCCCGCGCTGTTGCGGATTACAGCCGTCGCCCCTGTATGACACGCAACAGGATGAATACGACCGCGATGACCAGCAGCAGGTGAATAAAGCCGCCCATGGTGTAGGAGGACACCAGGCCGAGCGCCCAGAGAATGAGCAGAACGATTGCAATAGTTTGTAACATGTTGCGACTCCCAACAGTGTGAGGTTATTGCCGGTGTGCGGCAGATCGGGAAGGCGCGGTCACTCGTTGCCCTTGGCGGCATCTTGGATGTCTTCGCCCGCTTTTTCGATTTGTTTCCCGACTTTTTCCGTCGCTTGGTCGACTTCTTTGCCGGTCTTTTCCATCGGCCCTTCTTCCTTCTGGCAACCCGGCAATGCAGCCAATAGCACGGTCGCGAGCAGGATCATCCCGCCTGTCTGTCCGGTAAATCTCATTTGCCAACCTCGTGACCGATGACACCGCCAACTGCCGCTCCACCGACGGTTCCCACCGCGCTGCCGCCGGTCATGACGGATCCGCCGATGGCGCCGACTCCCGCGCCGATGGCAGTATTTTTGTCCTGCTTCGACATGCCTGCGCATCCACCCAGACTGAGCAGCATGGCGGTGACAATGCCGGCAAGTGTGAATTTTTGTATCGAGTTCATGATTTTCCTTTGATGTTGTTGACTATGCTGCGGAGAACGAAATCAATTGCCATGCGTTGCATTCGGGCATCGCACCCAGTCGTGTCACAGCATGGACACACGACTACTCCGATGTGCCGAACATATAACGTGGCATGTTTGCTGTCTGTCGGCTAACGCACATATGCGACGTGCATCGGGTCAGCGAACTTTGAGAGTGGCGGCAACGGGCAGTTCGACTCGTTTGATAACACCGCCTTCGGACAGCAATACGTGCTGCTTGTGTACTTCCTGCAAGGTGATGCCGGGAGCGGCTTCCGCGCGGTTGCGAACGGTCAAGGAAGGTTGGCCATTGATCGCCAGGATCGCCACGCTCTCGCTCGGATCACCGGCGACGACGACCCCCTTCAATTGAATATTGCCGGCGATGGAGAAGGATGCCTGCCCGCCCAGCAATCCCGCGGCGCTTCCCAGTTCGGGAAGCCGCAAGTCAGAGAG
>JAXMKV010000005.1:0-60272 GCA_034371155.1 Gallionella sp.
CACTTGCGAGCCAGCGCCCCAGCGCTGGCAGGCCCGCCCACGGGCCGGTCGCTTAGTGGGGGCGGAGCCCGGTGCGCCGCGTGAAGCGGGGCTAGGGGCGTTTTTGAGGACAGCCCGAGGCTCCGGGTGTCGCGTCCAGCGACACTTGGAGAGGCTGGCCGACCCTGCGTCCGGCGATAGCTGGATGGCAGGGGCAAAAAGGCCCCTAGCCGCGCTTTTGCGGCGCACCCCAGCAAGGAATGATTCAATGATCCGGTCGTCCAGACCGGAAATGACCCCGAAGCCCTGCCCTAGCAGGGTTTGCGAAGCAAAGGGGAATGGTCTTGAAGGCTTCCGCGCAGCCCGCAAGGGCGAAGGATTTTGTTTTTCGCTTTGTATTTCTTTCTGTTATGCGCTTTACAGAAGCTCGACAGAGGAGTGAATAGAATGCAAAACAAAACCGACAAGCAGCCTGAACGTACTGAGGCAGGCCGAGGCGCCATCAAGAAGCTCGGAAGTCCGAAAGAGATTCAACGCCAGAATATACTAACAGTGCTGATCTGGTTATATCGATGGGGCTTCTCGACTGCCGACATCTTGAGCGATTTACTGAAGCGCTCAAATCGCAGCCATGCACGGCGAATGGAGAAGAATGGCTGGGTCAGGTCGGTCAGCATCAAAGGATACCCAACATATTTCGTGCTGACTGAAAAAGGGCTAGCCGAGGCCATACACCATTCGACGGTCTTATTGGATTATAAGGAGCGCGATCCATATCGAGTTAACCTTCCGAAGTTACATCATGACTTGCTTACTCAGAAAGAGACGATTATGGCAATGCGTGAAGGCGGCTACCAAGATTTCATCACCCTGCGCATGTTCGACTTTGACGAGGAGCGCAGGCCGCTCAAAATCCCGGACGTCATTCTGGTCGAAAAGCTCAAGGATGAATTTGGCCTGCCTGTCGACGAACTTACTGGAGTCGAGGTCGAACTTACTCCGAAATGGGACCGCGATCTCGATCAGTTCGTTACAAACATCGTTGATGACATCCTGGGCAGACGTCTGGATAAATTCATCATCATCACTGACTCAAATGCGATTCAGGAACGCTACGGCAACGCATTCAAGCCGGGGAATCAAATAAAGCGGTGGTCTAAGACATCAGGAAGCAAATTCGTTGAATCCGAAGAAACACTGCAAATCCAGAATTGGATTGCAGGCTACGTCTTCTTCCGCGAAGTTGGCTCGAAAAAGGACAACTACCCATCACACTATCTTCCCTAAGCAATAAGTGTAGGCATTCCCTACTGCCCAGGTGGAGCGATATCTTGGCCTAACTTCTCGAACTAACGTTATGGTCTAATCGGCCCGCTCATCTGCCTTGTCTGCCTTTCACAACGGATCACAATGCGTTGCACTACATAACGTTCGACGCTTGAACGACGCCCGAGCACTTTTCACATGCTCGGCGGATGAAGGATTGGTATGTATGGAGTATGTTCATGGCCTCCGCTCTGCCGATGCACAAGTGCGGCCAGAAATCCAAGATTCGACTTCATCAGTTCGCCAACCGACAGCCCTCCTCCCCAAACGTATGGGTGGTGGGAATTCGCCAGTTTTAGCCATGGCGTAGATGCTCGACCGGGAAAGGCCAACTTTCTCGATAAGCTGCGGAAGGCGAAGAACGCCTACTTTGATGGAATTGCTCATACTCACTCCTACAGTCAATGGTTTTAGATTGACGTGGAGTGGCCAGACGGCGCGAAGATATCGAAATGATTTATGACTTGCAATCAAATTGCTAATCTTGATAGAACAAGGACGTAAGCAATCCTCGCTCTCGCGATTTAATTTGACCGAGGGGGTGTCTGGCCACTCCTGTCGGATGAGTAGTACATCTCATCGAATAAGAAGATTGACCGCATTTGAGGGACCAGAGTGTGCTTTGACCGAGAGGGAGCACAGTCGCCTAATCGGCCTAAACTACCGTTCAAGTGTTTAGACTGTCCGAATGTTTCCACCAACGTTGCGGACGCTCGGCTTTGAAGAGAATTCAAGCCTGAACAGACTCTTATCGCGCTTCGAAACTTTCGAAGCCTCATTTTAGAGATTAGGGAGATATTCTTTATCAGGCAGTGATCTTCCGAATAATCCTTCTAATTTCTAAGCTTTCTTGATTGTTTTCATCTTGTAGGTATTGCGGCAATTGATTGTTGCAAAATGCTATGACCTCTGCCAAGTCCTTGCCAATGCCTAGATAATGCTCAAGATCCCCGTTCCAAAAAATAAAGGTTTTATTTTCATACTCTGTAGCTATTCTGGACTCACAGTCAGGATGTGAGCTTTTGAAAGCCGTTACGGCAGTTGATGTCTTTAGACTCGCCCGTGGTTCGTTAGGATAAAAAAGATTGTACGCATAGTCTAAATCAGCAATCCGATAGACGGTCAGCCCAAAGCTCTCAAAAAGAGTGGTCCATTGAGCCAACTCGTGCTTACCGCCGACATGAAGTATCGCAATCTCTTGGTTTAGTTCCTGATGCAGCGTCTGGAACACAGCCTTAAAAAAATACCTGTCCGAATCACCTTCAACCAAAACAACTTTCTTTGCAAAAAATGCATAGGTTGACCTTGTGTTGTCAAGAATACGAATCAAGACCTTTTGTTCCTCCGTAAGATTGGGGAAACGTATCTCTGTATATCCATCTGCATTGAGACTGAACCGCCTTACACTGCTAATGGTTGCTGAATTGATGAGCGCTTCGGAATGCGTGACCAAAATATACTGACAATTCTGGTGTTTATTCAGGTCTCGTATTACCTGTAGATACTCATGCTGGAACTGATAGTGCAGATGAATTTCTGGCTCATCAATGATTACAAGCCCACCTTTTAAATTGCCTCTTCCGTATGCCTCGAAAACAAGATGGGTAATAGCTTTCTGCCCTGCACTGAGACTATTGATGTCCGTAATTGACTTATTTCTTCGCAAATCAAAAAACTCAAAACTGTATTGCCAAGCACGAAGATCAAGAAGTTTTATTTTGCACGTTAGATTGATGATGCGGAGACGTTTGTTAATTTCAATTATGAATGGTAATGCGTTAGCCGCGGCTTCACATTCAGCATCATCCAATTTTTTTGGGATTAAGCCAAAGTGCATTTCCGCAACTCTGAGGCGGACAAGTGCAAAAATCGCAGGCTCCGAGCTATCGTTCGCGTTCAGACTCTTTGTGAAGTCAGCGCTACGGATTTGTTGAATTTGCGCGGCGGGCGTGCTGTCTCGCAGGCTTATAGAGGCATTAAAAGCGTGGTAGTTTCTGTAACTGCTTATGAGGGTGAATGACTCATAGAGCGTTTCGATCTGATTCTCAGGATTTTCTAAATTGTAGAGAGCTATCGTCTCTTTGTAAAAATTGTAATCCGTCAGATACTCATATCCAAAATCTTGCACACAATCCAGAGGTTTGACTGAAAATGATTTCCCTCTTTTGTTTAGGGTAATATCAAGAGTGTATGTTTCGGTGTAGTTTGCAGCAGCCGTCTCACCACGAGTGGTGTAACGCCCTATCCATGGAGTCAAAGTACCTCGTTTGTCTTGCAGGAATTGAAGGTTCTTTTTATCGATTTCATCCAGCTTAACTACAATACGGATTGCTTGGAGCTGGTCTTCTGTATTCCAATTTGGGTCAAGTCTAAACCCGTTATAAGAAAGATTGTTTGCAGATATAAGAATTTGTCTTTGCTGATCAGCATTGATGCTGCTCCGCTGAGTGTATAGGTCTTGATTGAGGGTGTACTGTTTATAGAGAACGCGTTTAAAAAGGAAATTTATAACTTCCAAAACTGTTGACTTACCTGCGCCGTTTTCACCGATGATTATATTAAGATCATCATCAAAGCTAACTTTCTCGGCATCTCCGACATTTTCGAAGTACCTGAAACTCAGGATGTTGGACAATTGAAGTGATATTACTTTCATGACACGCTTTCTAAATAAATCTCAATTGGGGGTAATTTAGATCGAAGCATGGATGTATCTGTTGCCTTGCAAGAGCGAGACAGTCTGCTTCCGACTCTTTGCTGCCCGTCATGCTTCTCAGGAGAAAACTTTCAAAATTTGAACTGAGCGGCGGAGCGAGCACGAAATGATTAGGGCATTCAATTGAGTGTGTAGTTATACGTGCGTCTTCAGGTAGCTCTCATAGAAAGGGGAAGACCTCATTGGTTTTAGTGCCCATTGATATTTAGCACCGCTCCGCTTACCCAGTACGTAATCCAGTTTTTCTTTACTGTACTGATGGTGAGGAAATCGCCTCCTTTCAAACTGCTTATTCCAAAGCGGAGCCGAGCCAAACCTCTGTCCAAACCTCTGAAGGAGAACCGCCTCGCAATCCAAGTAGGTGTTCTCTTGATTCTTGATTCGTGGTGTTGCAACACAAATTTCAAACATGAACTCGCCAACTAACTCTTCTAAGAGGCGGGCCCATTTCTTGTGGGATGAAATTCTGCTACCAAAACTACCTTCACCAACGTAGACCACAGGCGACTCCCCATTGGGATAGCTGATCGCAAAGTTCCCCGCTAAGCGAATGACGTACACGCTTCGGTCAAGCCGGCTCATATTGGCGCCGCCCTCAATTAGGCGAGGCAATAGCGCCTTCTTCCATGTTTCTTCTGGTTGCCAATCTACACACGTCCAACTTAGGGGGACGATTACAGCTGCGCGCATTCTCATTCTCCTTAAATTAAACGGCATCGCAATACGCTTAAACCGGCATGGAGCACACCCTACCCCCTGCTGTCGGGATGGTCAACATGCCAAATTATCTAGACATTTTCGTGAACGACGGCTTCTGGCAGGTGGCTGCCTCTATATATCTGAGCCCTCAACGTCAGCTGAGGCCGAACACCTGACTAGGACACCTTCTCGGCCATTGTGGCCAATCCTAGTCACCCTGTATTACTTCTGCTTCGCTGCCCTAAGCTGACTTCACGTCTGAATTATGTTTCACATCCCTAGCTTCAACCCTCAGCTTTTAAAACGCTCACGACAAACTCCACCGCACGGTGGTTATAAATGCTCGGAGTGGTAGAGGGCAGGTTGCCCGATGCCTTAAATTCGTCTTCTTGCTTTTTATTTCTGAAGTTGTACGCAGCATAGTCAGGGTTGTTTTTAAGATCGTTTTCCTTTATGACATGCCAAACTTGATGCTGTGCAGAATTGGGTAGAGCTTTCTTGACCTCATCGGCAAGTTCAACTGCCGATAATGGGTATTGTCTTGTGAGATTTTCTTTGACCTTGCGAATGACCTCAACTTTATCAATTGGAACTACGTCACCAACAAGTTTCAAGGCAGTGGCACCATTTTTCTCCACAAACTCGCACTCTTTGATGAATTTAATCTTGTTGGCGAGAACTTCATCCAATACAAGAATTTTTGTGTCGTCCTTTTCTATAAGCGATCGCTCAGTATCCAATATGGCCGCGTTTTGAGGGCCTGCTTTGCCAATTTTTGTCACTAGATCGATCCATTGCCGATTATTTTGCTCCACTCTATGTTCGATGATATTTTGTAACTCTGCGTATTGGATTTTTTGAGTTCTACCACCGTAACGGTAGTAAATTTCGCCATTTTTAATTGTTTGATCTTTGCCTTCGTCTTTCTTCGCAATGATAGGTTTTATTCGTGCTTCTTCGATTTGAAAGACGCCGAAGTGCTTTCCGTCGATTGTAAATGTTGCTTGATCCCATCGGATGTCAGCGGAAAATATTTCCAGCAAATATCCTGTTATTTTTTCGGGGTCAGTTTTATTGAACTGCTGAAGAGACTGAGCGCTAAGCCCTGTAGGCAACCTAGGAGCATCCTTTACTCCAAACACCAGCAAACCACCGCGGTTGTTCGAAAATGCGGCAAAATCCCTGAAGTAATCAGCAAGACCAGCAAGGCTGAATTGCTCTTTAAATTCTAGCTCTTGTCCCTCTCGACGAAAGAGATGACCATCTTTAACTTTGAGTAGCTCCTTCAAACAGTCTTCGTCAATCATTTAAGCAGCTCACGGTATGGTAGATGAGTAAACATAACGCTCTAGTTGAGGAGCAGCCCGCTCCTTTGGGGGCTGTCCCAATCGAATGCGGGATTTGGCTTGGACTTTTACACTTGAGCTGCATGTGTGAGATTGCCCAAAAGCTCAAGGGTAAGAAAAGTAGTTTGATTAACAGGTATGTTAACTTCTGCGCTAGTTGGCTGTAGTTTGCAACCCATATGCATTCGCCACTTGGTTAAGCCATCAATGAACTCATTCCATTTGTGATGCGACTCCACCTTGTATGAAAAGATAAGGAAAAACCAATAGCAGTTGATTGCCACCATGCGCACCACGAAGCGATGCGAAAGAGGCCCATCGTAAGGGATCTCTGCACATCTTAAATGTTTGGGTTCAAACATGTTTTCAGTGCCCGCATCTAAATTGACTGCACGCGATGCAGTAACAATTTGAAGGCGCAATTGCACTGGTGGGCAGTAGCCGCCATTAAGCATGAATTTAACGAATCCTTTGTGCGCTTTTATTACTTTACCGTCAGCGCTTGCGCGAGCTGAGTTGTAAGATATCTTGAGAAGAGCCCTTAACAGCAACTCGTAGTCGTATGAGAGCTTTGCGGGTTCGCCGGGAAGCAAGATTTGCTCAAAGTATTTGTCGTAAATGGATGATAGGTAAGCGTCAAGCTTACTCAAGACCACATTGTTGCAGTGCCCGCATACATCTTTGATCGTTGGGTCACCTTTGTAAAACTTATGCTCTCTCTTTGAGTAAGTTTGCAGGCTTTCGTATTTTTCGATCAAACAGTCAGGCCAGATGTGCTCTCTCGTTAAGGGAGCACTTTTTTCGCAATAAGAGCAAACCTTCATATCGTTCCTTGAGCCTAACAATTACAGTAGAGACCCATAGGGCCGCCTCCTACTACTAGGATTCTTAAGTGCTTATGTATAGCTGCGTCTCTTTATTAGATTCCGCAAAGGGAGACGCAGACCCCGAGCGCATTGAACCACACTGCCATGTATGAATACATAGGCCGAATTATCTAGATATTTCGGCCTAGTCTCGGTGAATGGGGTTGTCCGGAAAAATGTGAAATGCAGTTATCCCGATCATTTGTTGCGGATGACCGCTATGGCCGAAGCCCGGTCATCGGCCTTCGCCGACATTCCGACCAGTTCTAAATTTCGTCCGATACTAGTTCAACACAGACGTTCAACGATGGATTAGCCACTATGTCGTTTCGGCCTCGGCTTGCAAATTCTCAGTGGCGGATGCTAACTACTTGAACGTGAATGCTCCATGAACTGCTGGGCTTCTTGATGCATATCATTGGTTACTGCGCTCACCTCCTGGAATAACCTACCTAACTCTTCCACATCGCCAGTCTCTATTCGAGCGGCTGGATAAGCGACTATTCTTTGCCTCAATTCCATTAGTTTTCGTTCTGCAGGCTTGCAAGAAAACGCATTTTGGGTCATTAGCATAGCTTTACGAAGCCCTGAGGCAGTCTGATCAATGCCCCCTATGACAGCTCCGAGTTTCATAATTATTTGAGCCGATGATTCTTGGCTCTTTTCATCCAACTTAATTACACCGTCAAGAGTGACTTTTATTAGAACAGCTTCTTGCTTAGCTAATTGTGACTGTAGACGAATCTCCATGGCGGTCTGTAGTGTTTCCTTAAACGCACATTCGGATCCATGCTTAAGAAGGAATCTGTTGGCCAAATAACATGCCGCCCTACCTGTAGAAACAACGCTCAAACCATGTTCAAAGCTCTTACAGAGCTCTGTTACAGGCCCTTCATTAAGCCACTCGCGCGTCTTAATCACGTTGATTGCTTCTAAGTAGTTTCTTTCGACCTCTGAATATATATCCATGCTTTCCTGAAAAATTGCAGCAATCTGCGAAAAAATCGAATCGCGCTCGTTCTGCAGCTCTCTGCGATACTTGTCCACCTCTCGCTTCTCTTTTTCCAGATCGAGATGAAATTTCCTAACGTTTAATACGTAGGTGAGCAATCCGAGAGCAAACCCAATCAATGCGGCAATTGCTCTATCAAAGCTCATAATGCTAATGAACCAATCGAATAAACCCATCAGTTACTTCCCTTCCATGTAGGAAATTACGCGGTAAACGACCTCACGTCTGCAAATTTCGATTTACATTGAGGACAAAGATAAACTCGCCTTCTCATCTCAAGCTCACCTTGTTTGACTACATGTATGGCGCGCCTGTCAACCTCAATGCAGCGAGCACAATAGAGCTCTGTGTTATCGACATTCGTGTAAAACGGGGCATCAAATCGCAATTCGTCGATTATGACTTTGCTGCGAGTTATGTCAGCCAACTCCTCATCGAGTTGCCTTTTTTGCTTGGTCAGCTCGATAATTTCGCCTTCGAGCTCAACGATTTTCTTGTAGAGGTCAATGTCGCCCAGCTTTTTAACAATAGAAGCAATTTCTTTGGCGTTATCGATAATACTCATGGCATTTCCTTTGATTGCTTAACGTCCAAAATCACCGGCCTGCGCGGCTTTTCGCGCAGGTCCGGTGCATTGCAGGGTTAGCCCTACTTACGTTGAGCGAGGCGATTGACTGCATTGTTTAGCGCCGCTTCGTCTTTCATTGCAAGCGATAACCGCTCAGCAAACTCGACTAGGACAACGCGAACGCTGTTCGCAAGCTCAAGGCATTGGCCGTCAGTAAGCTCGTGAACGCCAGCGCTGAGCGCTGAATGTAAGAGCAGCAAAGGATTATGTCCGTTCACAAGAAGCGATTGTGGAAGGGCATGTTTGATTGACTCAACGGCCTTCGTAAATTGAACCTCGTTCTTTGCTGCTTCAAGTTCAGACGTAAGTTGCTCATCAACGCCCAAGTGCTGGTTTACCCGAAGAATTTCATCGAAGATGCGGTTCTTTTGGTTTTCAACCACGCGGCGGTAATAGACGAAGGCTCCCACACCTAGCCCCTGATTCTCGCAACGTCTGCCTTTCAGGAACTGGTCCCGATCGGGACCGATCAGGGTAATAGCTCTAGCTGGTGTTGGCGGACCGAATGAAGGGTCTTCACCGTACTTGAATACCTCCCACTTTGCCGCCTGTTCGTCGAAGACAGCAGCAAGCGCATAGGTCTTCTCAGACCTGCGGCAGTTACGACAGACGTAGGTGAGAAATGTGTCGAGGGGCTTTCGATTGCCCGCGTATGGCCCGGTTTCCGTCGCAGCGAAAAACCTCTCGCCGTTACACTGCGGGCAGTGGAGTTCGATTTCTGGAGTACGTACGCAAACATTGCCTTGCCGGTTCGTGGACTCAAAATCCTTCACTAACGCCTTCTTGCCAGGCGGCACTGCTTCCAGTAATTCCTTTTGGGTTAATTCATCCATAGTGTGTAAAGCGTGCGAATTTTATGAGCAGGGCTAACAGTTATTAGACGGGCCCACCGGTCCGAACTATTAAAAATAGTAAGGCGCGCGTATTTTTCATAACCAATTGATTAATTGCGAATCATCTGTTTTCGCCTGTCCGCATATGCATAATAGTACGGGCAGGCGGAAATGTCTCCTGCTGGACACGAAACGGCCATTCCAGAGCGTGTTGCTAGATGTCTCTTATGGCCGAAGTGCTGCCACGCGAAGAGCGAGGTGAAGATTGACCCTGACCGACGTGCTGGTGAGGAGAAGACCACACAACTGTCCCTACGGAGCGAAGGTTATAAATCGATGAAATTAAACACCTTGAGAAAAACTGTTGAATTCTCAATGAGTCGTGGAAATTCGAGGATAAAATTCAAGTTTGGGGGTACCGGTGGGGGTATTTCTAGGCCATCCCATAGTTCATTCATATATAATTGACTTCTTTATAGAGCCCCGGGCCACCAAAATCGAAAAAAGCACCCTTAGGGGTGCTTTTTTATTGCTTACATTGCGCCTGTCGCAAGACTGAAAGATTTTTAATATCAATTAACTAAGTCTTGTTTCTGCAAGCGCTGTCGCAGATGACCGGACAGTGCCGCATTTGATAGGCTGCCTGTCATCGGGTATAATCCGCACCAATTTATAGAGCGGGATGAACGCACGGTTCGTCCCGCTTCTTTATGTCATCTATGCTGTTATCTGAATTTTGGGAGTATTCCGGTGTCGCAAACGAACCCTGCCATTCTTGTGCTTGCCGATGGAACGGTGTTTCGCGGGACCGCCATAGGGGCTTCCGGCAGCAGCGTCGGCGAGGTGGTATTCAATACCTCAATGACCGGCTATCAGGAGATACTCACTGATCCCTCGTATTGCAGGCAGATCGTTACGCTGACCTATCCGCATATCGGCAACGTCGGTTGCAATCCTGAAGATGTGGAATCGCGCCAGGTGTTTGCCAGCGGCCTCATCATCCGCGACTTGTCGCAGACGGTGAGCAATTTCCGCGCGACGCAATCCCTGCCCGAATATCTCAAGGCCAACAATGTGGTGGCCATCTCCGGGATCGATACGCGCAAGCTGACGCGCATCCTGCGCGAAAAAGGGGCGCAAAACGGTTGCATCGCCACCGGCGACGATGTTGAAGCCGCTCTGGCGGCAGCGCGCGGCTTCGCCGGACTGGCGGGTATGGATCTGGCGCAAGTGGTGACATGCGACAAGCCATACGAATGGACGCAGCGCGAGTGGAGGCTGGGCGTGGGGTACGAGGATTTCGGAACTGGGATTTCGGATTTGGGGAGCAGCGGCACTGCCAAATCCCAAATCCCGAATCCTAATTCCTATCACGTGGTGGCTTACGACTTCGGCGTGAAGCGCAACATCTTGCGCATGCTGGCCGAGCGCGGTTGTCGCATCACTGTTGTTCCTGCGAAGACTTCCGCCGCCGATGTGCTGGCACTGAAGCCGGACGGCGTGTTCCTCTCGAACGGCCCTGGCGATCCCGAGCCGTGCGATTACGCGATTGCTGCAACGCAGAAATTCCTTGAGATTGGTATGCCGCTGTTCGGCATTTGCCTCGGTCATCAGATTTTGGGTCTGGCTTCCGGTGCGAAGACGGTAAAAATGAAGTTCGGCCATCGCGGTGCGAACCATCCGGTGCAGGACACACAGACCAAGCGCGTGATGATCACCAGCCAGAACCACGGTTTTGCGGTGGATGCGGCGACGCTGCCGGCGAATGCGCGCGTCACGCACATCTCGCTATTCGACGGCACGCTGCAAGGTTTCGAGCTGACTGACAAGCCGGCGTTCTGTTTCCAAGGTCACCCCGAGGCGAGCCCAGGTCCGCACGATGTGGATGTGTTGTTCGACAAATTTGTTGGATTGATGGAGAAGAAACTGTGAAAAGTGAAGCGTGAAACGTGAAACGAACGGCAGCTAACCGCGCGGTTTTCACATTTCACATTTCGCATTTCACGTTTCACTGAAGAAATGCCAAAACGTACAGACATAAAAAGCATCCTGATTATCGGCGCCGGCCCCATCGTCATCGGGCAGGCATGCGAGTTCGACTACTCCGGCGCGCAGGCCTGCAAGGCGCTGCGCGAAGAGGGTTATCGCGTCATTCTGGTGAACTCCAATCCGGCCACCATCATGACCGATCCGAACATGGCCGATGCGACCTATATCGAGCCGATCACCTGGCAGATAGTGGAGAAGATCATCGCCAAGGAAAAGCCGGACGCGATCCTGCCGACCATGGGCGGACAGACCGCGCTGAACTGCGCGCTGGATCTGGCCAAACACGGCGTGCTGGAAAAATACAAAGTCGAGATGATCGGCGCGTCGCGCGATGCCATCGACATGGCGGAAGACCGCGAGAAGTTCAAACAGGCGATGACCCGTATCGGGCTGGCTTCGGCACGCTCCGCCATCGCGCACAGCATGGAAGAGGCGCTGCAGGTGCAGCAGGTGATGGGTTTCCCCACCGTGATCCGCCCGTCCTTTACCATGGGCGGCAGCGGCGGCGGTATCGCCTATAACCGCGAAGAGTTCGTCGAGATCTGCGAGCGCGGGCTGGAGGCATCGCCGACCAACGAGTTGCTGATCGAGGAATCGCTGCTCGGCTGGAAAGAATACGAGATGGAAGTCGTGCGCGACCGCAACGACAACTGCATCATCATCTGCTCCATCGAGAACCTGGACCCGATGGGCGTGCACACGGGCGACTCCATCACCGTTGCCCCGGCGCAGACGCTGACCGACAAGGAATACCAGATCATGCGCGACGCCTCGCTGGCGGTGCTGCGCGAGATCGGTGTGGAGACGGGCGGCTCCAACGTGCAGTTCTCCATCAACCCGGACGACGGGCGCATGGTGGTGATCGAGATGAACCCGCGCGTGTCGCGTTCCTCGGCGCTGGCATCCAAGGCGACCGGCTTTCCCATCGCCAAGGTCGCGGCCAAGCTGGCTGTGGGGTACACGCTGGACGAGTTGAAGAACGACATCACCGGCGGCGCAACGCCCGCTTCGTTCGAACCGACCATCGACTATGTGGTCACCAAGATTCCGCGTTTCGCTTTCGAGAAATTCCCCCAAGCCAACGACCGCCTGACCACGCAGATGAAATCGGTGGGCGAGGTGATGGCCATCGGTCGCACTTTCCAAGAGTCGTTCCAGAAGGCATTGCGCGGTCTGGAAGTCGGAGTCAACGGCCTGGATGAGAAGTTCCGTGATCGTGAGGCGGTCATTTCCGAATTGGGTAATCCGGGGCCGGATCGTATCTGGGCCGTGTCGGATGCTTTTGGTTTCGGTATGAGCGTGGAAGAAGTCTATAACCACAGCAAGATCGACCCGTGGTTCCTGGTTCAGATCGAAGATCTGATCCTTCAGGAGAAAGCGCTGGCTGACCGTCTGCTGGAAAGCCTGACGGCGGACGAGTTGCGCGTGCTGAAGCGCAACGGTTTTTCCGATGCGCGTCTGGCGACCTTGCTGGACACGGACGAGGCTGCGCTGCGCGCCTATCGCCATGCGCTGAATGTGCGCCCGGTGTTCAAGCGCGTCGATACCTGCGCCGCCGAGTTCGCCACCAACACCGCTTACATGTATTCCACTTACGAAGAAGAGTGCGAATCGCAGCCGACCAACAACAAAAAAATCATGGTGCTGGGCGGCGGGCCGAACCGCATCGGCCAAGGCATCGAGTTCGACTATTGCTGCGTGCATGCCGCGCTGGCGATGCGCGAGGACGGTTACGAGACCATCATGGTCAACTGCAATCCCGAGACCGTTTCGACCGACTATGACACCTCTGACCGCCTGTATTTCGAGCCGTTGACGCTGGAGGACGTGCTGGAAGTCGTCGCTGTCGAAAAACCCATCGGCGTGATCGTGCAGTACGGCGGTCAGACCCCGTTGAAATTGGCGCACGGTCTGGCCAAGAACGGCGTGCCCATCATCGGCACCACGCCGGACATGATAGACATGGCGGAAGACCGCGCACGCTTCCAGCATATGTTGCAAGAACTGGGCTTGAAGCAGCCGCCCAACCGCACCGCGCGCAGCGTGTCCGATGGGCTGGTCGGTGCAGCCGAGATCGGCTACCCGCTGGTGGTCAGACCGAGCAATGTGCTGGGCGGGCGAGCGATGGAGATCATCCATGCGCAGGCTGATCTGGAGCGTTACATGCGCGATGCGCAGGAGATGTCCAAGACCTATCCGGAACGCATGCCCATCCTGCTCGACCGTTTCCTCAACGATGCGATCGAGGTGGACGTGGATGCGGTGTCCGACGGCAAGCAGGTCATCATCGGCGGCATCATGGAACACATCGAACAGGCGGGCGTGCACTCGGGCGACTCGGCTTGTTCGCTGCCGCCGTATTCGCTGTCCGCCGCGATGCAGGACGAATTGCGCCGCCAAACTGTGGCGATGGCGATGCAACTTAACGTGGTCGGCCTGATGAACGTGCAGTTCGCCATTCAGGGCGAGACCGTGTATGTACTGGAAGTGAATCCGCGCGCCTCGCGCACCGTGCCTTATGTATCGAAGGCGACCGGCGTGCCGTTGGCCAAGATTGCCGCGCGCTGCATGGCCGGCCAGTCGCTGGCTTCGCAGGGCATCACCAAGGAAGTGATCCCGCCGTATTACTCGGTGAAGGAGGCAGTGTTCCCGTTCATCAAGTTCCCTGGTGTGGACACCATCCTCGGTCCCGAGATGAAGTCCACCGGTGAGGTGATGGGCGTGGGCGAGACCTTCGCCGAGGCCTTCGTCAAGTCGCAGCTGGCCGCCAGCGTGAAGCTGCCCAGAGACGGCAAGGTGTTCATCAGCGTGCGCGAGGAAGACAAGAACGGTGTCGTGGAAGTGGCTCGCGCCCTGTCCGGGCTCGGCTTCACCATCCTGGCGACACGCGGAACCGGTTCCGTCATCGCCGCCGCCGGTGTACCGGTGACGATAGTGAATAAGGTCGCCGAGGGGCGTCCGCACATCGTGGATATGATCAAGAACGGCGATGTCGGGCTTATCATCAATACCGTGGACAGCAAACCTTCGGTAATGCGCGACTCGTATTCCATCCGTCATGCCGCGTTGCAGGGGCGCGTGACTTATTACACCACGCTGGCCGGTGCGCGCGCCGCCTGCGTCGGGATGCAGCATCTGGCCGAGTTGCAAGTTTATGACGTGCAGTCTTTGCACCGTCGTCTGGTTTAAATCTCAGGGAGTACCGGTATGAGCAAGATTCCATTGACTGTCGTCGGTGCCGAGCTATTGCGCCAGGAGTTGCACCGTTTGAAAACGGTGGAACGTCCGTCTGTCATCAATGCCATCTCCGAGGCGCGTGCGCAGGGCGACCTGTCCGAGAATGCCGAATACGAGGCGGCCAAGGAGAAACAGTCCTTCGTCGAGGGGCGCATCGTCGAGCTGGAGTTCAAGCTGGGCAGCGCGCAGGTGATCGATCCCAAGACACTGAACGCCGACGGCCGCTGCGTGTTCGGTTCGACCGTGGTGCTGGAAGACACCAATATCGGCGATGTGGTGACCTATCAGATCGTCGGCGACGACGAGGCGGATATCAAGCAGCGCAAGATATCGATCAGCTCGCCCATCGCGCGCGCGCTGATCGGCAAGAGCAGCGGCGACATTGCCGAAGTGCAGGCACCGGGCGGCATCCGTGAATATGAAGTGGTGGAAGTTCAGTACATCTAACGTGTGTAGGGGCGTGATTCATCACGCCCTCCAAGGCGCATGAATTGCGCTCCTACGAACGGCTTCCCAGTTGTTTCTTGGTCAGCGGTTTCTTGCCTTTGTGGCGCGGCATTTTTTTGAGTTCGATCAGGTTCGCTTCCGGATTGGGCAGGTAGACCAGCAGTATTTTTCCGATGTGCTGCACCGGCGTGGCGTTCAGCTGGGAACAGATCGAGCTCAGTATCTCCTCGCGCTGAGGGCGTTCCGCCATGACGCGGATCTTGATGAGCTCGTGCGCTTTCAGCGACTGTGCGATTTCTTTGAGCACGGCTTCGGTCAGCCCGGCATTGCCTATCATCACCGTTGGTTTCAATTGGTGTGCACGGCTTTTCAGGGCAAGGCGTTCGGATACAGTAAGGGATAACATGATGGCACTCCAGATTTAAGGCGCGGATTCTAAACGATGAAGCCCTCTAAAACCAGCAAACAATGGATGCGCGAGCATGTTAACGATCCTTTTGTGCAATTGGCGCAAAAGGAGGGTTACCGTTCGCGTGCCGCCTACAAGCTGCTGGAGATCGACGAGAAGGACCGTTTGCTCAAACCGGGAGCCGTCGTGGTCGATCTCGGCGCGACACCGGGCGGCTGGTCTCAAGTGGCTGCCGCCAAGGTGGGGCGGGGTGGCAAGGTGGTCGCCCTCGACCTGCTGCCGCTGGATCCGCTGGCCGGGGTGGATTTCATCCAGGGCGACTTCCGCGAGGAACCGGTGCTGAAACAACTCGAAGCTTTGCTTCGGGGCAAAGCTGTAGACCTTGTGATTTCAGATATGGCCCCCAATATCAGTGGTATCCCTTCTGCCGATCAAGCGCGGGCAATGTATTTGGCGGAACTGGCGCTGGAGTTTGCCCTCGAACACCTGACGCCCAAAGGCAGTTTTCTGGTCAAGGTGTTCCAGGGGGTGGGTTTCGAGGAGTATCTGAAATTGATGCGAGGCCACTTTTCCAAAGTGGTCTCGCGCAAGCCGGAAGCCTCGCGTGGACGCAGTAGTGAAGTGTATCTGTTGGCCAGCGGAAAGCTTGAGTAATCGGGCAATACATAGTCTAATGTTCGTTCGGCAGCGCATGACGCTGCCGGTTAAGGAGTTATCTTGAACAATCTGTTTAAAAGTATCGCCATCTGGATGGTCGTCGCACTGGTGCTGATGACGGTATTCAATCAGTTCAATGCACGCCAGGCCCAGACGACGCAGACGCAACTGTCCTATTCGCAGTTCCTCGATGAGGTGAAGCAGGGGCATATCACCAAGGTGACCATCGAGGGTCGCACACTGAAGGCGACCACCGCGGACGGCAGCCGTCTCACCACCTATGCGCCGAGCGATCTGTGGATGGTCTCCGACCTGTTGAAGAACGGCGTGGTGATCGAAGCCAAACCGGAGGAAGAGCCTTCCTTCCTGATGAACATCTTCGTGTCCTGGTTTCCGATGATCCTGTTGATCGCGGTGTGGATATTCTTTATGCGCCAGATGCAGGGTGGCGGCAAGGGCGGCGCGTTCTCCTTCGGCAAAAGCAAAGCGCGTCTGCTGGATGACGACAAGAACCGTGTGACCTTCGCCGATGTCGCCGGTTGCGACGAGGCCAAGGAAGAAGTCTCCGAACTGGTCGACTTTCTGCGCGATCCGTCCAAGTTCCAGAACCTCGGCGGGCGCATCCCGCGCGGCGTGCTGATGGTGGGCAGTCCCGGCACCGGCAAGACGCTGCTGGCCAAAGCCATCGCGGGTGAAGCCAAGGTGCCGTTCTTCTCCATCTCCGGTTCCGATTTCGTCGAGATGTTCGTCGGTGTCGGCGCGGCGCGTGTGCGTGACATGTTCGAACAGGCCAAAAAATCTGCGCCCTGCATCGTGTTCATCGACGAGATCGACGCGGTCGGTCGCCAGCGCGGCGCGGGTCTGGGCGGCGGCAACGACGAACGCGAACAGACGCTGAATGCCTTGCTGGTCGAAATGGACGGCTTTGAGGGTGCCAGCGGTGTGATTGTCATCGCCGCGACCAACCGTCCCGACGTGCTGGATTCCGCGCTGCTGCGCCCGGGGCGTTTCGACCGTCAAGTGGTGGTGCCGCTGCCGGATATTCGCGGTCGCGAGCAGATATTGATGGTGCACATGCGCAAAGTGCCGGTGGCACAGGACGTGAAAGCCGACATCCTGGCGCGTGGCACGCCCGGCATGTCCGGCGCCGATCTGGCCAATCTGGTCAACGAGGCGGCACTGTTCGCCGCGCGTCGCGGCAAGCGTTTCGTCGATATGGACGACTTCGAGTCGGCCAAGGACAAGATCATGATGGGCACCGAGCGCCGCTCGATGATCATGCCGGAAGAGGAGCGCCGCAATACGGCGTATCACGAGTCTGGTCATGCGCTGGTGGCGAAGCTGATGCCCAAGACTGATCCGGTACACAAAGTCACCATCATCCCGCGCGGTCGTGCGCTGGGTCTGACCATGCAGCTGCCGTCCGAAGACCGCTACAGCATGGACAAGATACGCATCCTGTCAACCATCGCGGTATTGTTCGGCGGGCGTATCGCCGAAGAGATATTCATGGACCAGATGACCACCGGTGCCTCCAACGACTTCGAGCGCGCCACCGACATGGCGCGCAAGATGGTGACGCAGTGGGGTATGTCCGAGGCGCTGGGCACCATGGTCTACGGCGAGAACGAGGGCGAAGTGTTCCTTGGTCGCTCGGTCACCACGCACAAGAACATCTCCGAAGCGAGCATGCAGAAGGTCGATGCCGAGATACGCCGCATCCTCGACCAGCAGTACGCGCTGGCGCGCAAACTGATCGAAGAGAACCGCGACAAGATAGAGGCGATGACCAAGGCTTTGCTCGAATGGGAAACCATCGATGCGGACCAGATCGACGACATCATGGCGGGCAATCCGCCGCGTCCGCCGAAACCGGCACCGGTCGTTGTGCCCCAGCCGCCGCAGGATAGTGCGCCAACCGCACCGGCCACACCGGTACAACCGGCGCAGGAAACTTGATGCCGTGAAAGGTGAAAAATAAAACGTGAAAGGTAAACCCCAGGGTTCTTCACGTTTTACATTTCACGTTTCACTTTTCACATGATTCTCCATTGCGGTAAATTCCAACTCGATCTTTCCCGTCCTCTCGTGATGGGCATCGTCAACGTCACACCCGATTCTTTTTCCGATGGCGGACGGCATCTGTCGCATGAGGCCGCGATTTCCCACGCGCGCCGTTTGGTCGAAGAAGGCGCAGACATCCTCGACATCGGCGGCGAATCCACGCGCCCCGGCGCGGCTGCGGTGAGCGAACAGGAGGAGTTGCAGCGCGTGTTGCCGGTGATCGCCGGATTGCGCGATGCCGGCGTGCCGCTCTCGATCGACACCTGGAAACCCGCCGTGATGCGCGCCGCGCTGCAAGCCGGGGCAAGCATGGTCAACGATGTCAACGCCCTGCAGGCGGATGGTGCATTGGCCGCTGTCGCATCCGGCGATGCGGCGGTGTGTCTGATGCACAAACAGGGCGACCCCGGCACTATGCAGAGCGAACCGCGCTACCGCGACGTTGTGGCTGAAGTGACGGAATTTTTGCAGGCGCGCGTCATGGCCGTGCAGGCGGCGGGTATCGCGCGCGAGCGCATCGTGGTCGATCCGGGGTTTGGCTTCGGCAAGACGCTGGCGCATAATCTCGCGCTGCTGAAGAGCTTGTCCGCATTGTCCGCGACCGGTGTGCCGGTGCTGGCCGGAATATCGCGCAAATCCATGCTGGGCGCACTCACCGGACAGGACGTCGAACATCGTCTGTCCGCCAGTATCGCGGCAGCCCTGATCGCGGTGCAGAACGGCGCGCGCATCGTGCGCGTCCACGACGTGCGCGAGACGGTGGATGCGCTGAAGATATGGAATGCGGCAAATTCGTAGGGGCGCGAAAAATTGAGGACGCGATGAATCGCACCCCTGCATAAAAATAAAGACGGGACAAAAGCAATGACCAGAAAATATTTCGGTACCGACGGTGTGCGCGGAAAAGTAGGCGAATATCCCATTACGCCGCAGTTCGTGATGCATCTGGGTTATGCGGCGGGCAAGGTGCTGGCCGGTGCCGCGCATGCGCAGGGCGAGCGTCCCGGCGTGCTGATCGGCAAGGACACGCGCATCTCCGGCTACATGCTGGAGTCCGCGCTGGAAGCCGGCCTCATCGCGGCGGGCATCGATGTCTATCTGGCCGGCCCGGTGCCGACGCCTGCGGTCGCCTACCTGACCCGCGCCCTGCGCTTGCAGGCGGGCGTGGTCATCTCCGCCTCGCACAATCCGTTCGACGACAACGGCATCAAATTCTTCTCCGGCAACGGCACCAAACTGCCTGACGAAGTGGAGCACGCCATCGAAACCGAGCTGGACAACCCGATGCAGACCAATGCCTCGGAAGGTCTGGGCAAGGCCAAGCGCATCGACGATGCGGTCGGTCGCTACATCGAGTTTTGCAAGAGTACCTTCCCCAACGAGATGAACCTGCGCGGCATGAAGATCGTGGTGGACAGCGCGCACGGCGCGACCTACCACATCGCGCGCCACGTGTTCCACGAACTCGGCGCGGAAGTGATCGCCATCGGTGCCGAACCGGACGGCAAGAACATCAACGCCGGCTATGGCGCGACCAAGCCGCAGAACCTGCAAAAGGCCGTGGTCGAACACCAGGCCGACCTCGGCATCGCACTGGACGGTGACGGCGACCGTCTGGTGATGGTCGATGCGGCAGGTAATCTCTATGACGGCGACCAGCTGCTCTATGTCATCGCCAAACAGCGGCAGGCGCTGGGGATGTTAAAAGGCGGCGTGGTCGGCACGCTGATGACCAACCTCGCCTTCGAACACGCCATGCAACGCTTGGGTATCCCATTCGAGCGCGCCAAGGTGGGCGACCGCTATGTGATGGAGCTGCTGCAACAAAAAGACTGGCAACTCGGCGGCGAGAATTCCGGCCATATCATCTGCCTGGACAAACACAGCACCGGCGACGGCATCGTCTCCGCCTTGCAGGTGCTGCATGCCCTGCGCATGAAAAAACAGACGCTGGCCGACGCAGCGGGCGACCTGCACATGTATCCACAGATACTCATCAACGTGAAAGTCACCGGCAAGGCCGCCGGCCTGCTGGAGATTCAATCGGTCAAGGACGCGGTGACAGAGGCCGAGCGCGAGCTGGACGGCAAGGGGCGGGTACTGTTGCGGCCTTCCGGCACCGAGCCGTTGTTGCGGGTGATGGTTGAGGGGGAGGACGGGGGGCTGGTTAGGCTGTGCGCGGAGAGAATTGCGGAGGTGGTGAGGGCTGTAGTTTAACGAACTAGTGAGCCGTTGCTAAATTTCAAAAACGGGAATCAAAGCAGATTGTAAGAAACTTTTGGACGGCTGCGCGAAGAACTCTAAACCAAGCCGGCTTTGGTCAAGATGCTACCCGATCACTCTGTTGCGGAATTCCCGCCGGAAGCGGGGTGGCATCAGGTTGGGGCGCACGACTCGCCGGACTTGATCCGAATGGTCCTCTTCACAGTTTGTAGCTTGCCTGTAACCACAGTGAGCGCGGTGCCATCGGCAGATCATTGGGGATGGCGGTGCCCGGTGCGGTGCTGGGTTCCAGCACGGTGGCATCGAACAGGTTGCGCACCGAAGCCGATAGATCCCATTGGTTCATGCTGCGGGAAGTGCGCAGCGTCAGATCCACCGTGGTGTAGTCCGGCACTGGCGGGCGGGTATCGCCGGCGGGACGTTTTCGATCCGCGACCCAATTGACCTGCGGGGCGAGCAGCCAGCCCGAGGTGAATTGCCAGTCGCCGCGCAAGTGGATATGGTGGTGCGGTGCATAACCGGCATCCCGGTTGGTGGCGGTGTCGATGGAGCGCTGCCAGGCATAGCTGCCGGTGAGGCGCAACTTGCGGTTCGCCTCCCAGATGGTTTCCAGTTCCATGCCGTCGCCGCGTTGCGCGCCGGTGTTCTGAAACGTGGAGCCGGTGTTGGCTACGGCATTGACCACGGGACGGATAGTGTCCTTCATGTCGTAGCGGAACAGGTTCACGTTCACCTGCGTGTTCAGGTTTGCCTGCCAGACGATGGCGGCTTCCACCGTCTCTATGGTTTCCGGCTTCAGGTTGGGGTTGCCGCCGGCAACCGGATTGACTCCGTATTGTTCGACGAGCGACGGGGCGCGGAAGGCTTTGCCGTAGAGCAGCTTCGCGGTCAGGTTGTAGGCGGCATCCCATACCATTGCCAAGCGCGGGTTGGTCGTGTTGCCGAAGTCCGAATACTGGTCGTGGCGCACTCCGGCGGTCAGCGTCCAGTCGCGGGCAAAATTCCACTCGTCCTGGGCATAAAGGTAATTGTTGAGGCGGCGGTGCGGCAATTGATGGGGCTGTATGGTGCCGTAGTCGATCACCGGCCCGGTGGGTACCGGTACGCCTGCGGCATTCAACAGAAAATTCTTGACGGTTCTCACCCTGTACATTTCCAGGTCTTCATGGCCAGCGCCGAAACGCAGACTGTGGTCGGTAAAGCCGGAATAGGTGGCGTAGCCGGATATTCTCGTTTGCCGTTCCCAGCGGGCGGGAGAGCCGATCATGCCGTTCGGGAATAGTCCGGTGGGAAGCCGGGTGCCGGGCGGGAGCATGTTGTAGTTATCCGCCACTTCAGCATGGTTGAGGTAACTGCCGGTGAAACCCACTCCCCAGTATTGGGAAAACTGCGGGTCCGCCCAAGTGATATCTGCGGAAAAACGCTCGTTGTTATCTTTGCCTACCGGATCGAGTGCGGAAGAGATTCCCGCACCGGTGCCCACGTTGCTCCGCTGTTTGTAGTCGCCGCGCAGACGCCATTTTTCGTAACCGAAATCGAGATGGGCATCGATGGCATCGTAGCCGGTGTTGACTGGTCCGGGAGCCAAGCTGGCATTGGTGCCGAATATATTGTCGAGGCGGGTTACCGCATCGGTGCTGACGATTTCCTTGAAACCGTCTGTGCGGCCGACATGCAGGTAGGCGACGACATCCACGGCTTCGCCCAGTTTGCCGCCGTGCTGTATCCAGGCATCCTTTGAATTGAATGAGCCAACGCGCACGCCGAATTCGCTGCCCGGCGCCTCCGCTGCCGTCTTGGTGATGATGTTGATCACGCCGGAGAAGGCGTCGGCACCATATAGCGCCGAGCCGGGGCCGCGGATGATCTCGATGCGGGCGACATTCTCCAGCGACAGGCCGCCCCAGGATTTGCCCTTATCGCCGCGATAGATGGAATTGGTCGGAATGCCGTTTTGCAGCATCAGCACCTGGGGGTTGGTCGAATTGTTGGAGATGCCGCGTATCTGGTACATCGAGGCGTAATTGACCGGGGAGCGCGAAACGTGAATCCCCGGCACGGTCTCCAGCACTTCATCCAGATCCTTCGCCCCCATGGACTTGATATCCTCGGCGGTGATCACCGAGGCCACGGAAGGCGCGCGCCGCAACTCGATTGCGCTTCCGGTGGCGATGGAAACGAGAGGCTTGGTGCCATAGATCAGCGCCAACTCGTTTTCCTCATCGGTGGCGGCGATGGCAACAGGGGCTTGCAGCAGCAGTGGTAGCGCAAACAGAAGCGGGTGGCGATGTTTCATTACTTCCCCATGCGGGGTTTATCCCCGCTTTATAGTCTTGGATGAGTCAAGCAAAACGTGCGCAGTATGTACCAGCCATGCGTATGCATTCAAGCAGATTTTGCGCGCGATGGGGATGTTCCACGCTTTCGAGAGCAGCCGAAGGGGAGGGGGCTCAGAAAACGGTGCAGAGGCTATTAATGGTCATGGCTTTGCGATGTCCTGCATGTCAAGGTATGCACGGTTTTCATGCTGCGATACCGGCTATTAAGCTTTCCATAAAACATGACAATGTGCGTTTTACCGTAGGTCGGGCTTCAGCCCGACATGTCGGGATAAATCTCGACCTACACAATATGGCGGGGCTGTTTTCAATTATGGAAAACCCAATAGGATGCCAGTCTCTTTAGC
This sequence comes from Gallionella sp., assembly GCA_034371155.1. Lineage (GTDB taxonomy): Bacteria > Pseudomonadota > Gammaproteobacteria > Burkholderiales > Gallionellaceae > Gallionella. The sequence continues at coordinate 23,178 of JAXMKV010000005.1, forward strand.
CTGGATATTTCATGAGGCATTTCATGTGGGAGCCGGGTTTGCCGGGCGATAGTCCCACGCAGAAACCCATCGCGCGGTAAACCGGGCCCCACATTTCATCCGCCATCAATCGAATTTTTTGCGCAGCTCGTCGCGGTCGAACCACCATGCGTTGCCGACGATGATATTGACCACCTTCCCCAAACGCGGCAAGAAGATCTGCGGGTCGCGCAACTCCAGTCTGTCCATCCATTTGTCGAGGGCGGCTTGGTCGCGCACCTTGCCGTGGCGTTCGGCCACGCGACCGATCAGCGCGTTGGCGAGGAAGCTCAGGCTCTCGTGGTTTTCATCATCGGCGCGCAGGTCGATCACATAACGCGCGGCCACGGCGGCGAGCGCCGCGCCGTCCGAGTTGTCCGGTGTCTCCTCGACGATATGGATCAGCATCGCCAGCGTCAGCTCGGGATCGACCGGGAAGCTCACCGCCAGCCACACGCCCATGCCCAGTGCCGCGATGGAGTCTTGCTGTTCACACTGGTACAGCACGTCGCAAGCCTCCACGGCATCCTTCCAGGCATCGTGCGCCAGCGCGGTGGCGAACGCTTCGCGCGCCAGCGTCCACGCCTCGGGCTTGCGCTCCAGTGCCACCAGCAGCTCCGCGACATCCAGTTGCAGGCGCGCACGAGCCAGTGGCTCGGCATTGTTGTTCAACGCCTGCAACTTCGCCGCCAGATGCTTCATCAGCTCGGCGCGCTCGTTGTCCTTCGCGCTGTCATTGATCTCAACAAGATTCTTACTCATGTATGTCCTGCCGTCCTCATGTGCCGTCATTCCGGCGCAGGCCGGAATCCAGCGGTTTATTTCAAAATGCAGTCGGGGGCTGTTCTGCTTCGCAGAGCCTCTTTACACAGCCGTCAGTAATTTTGGCTACATTGTTTGGCCGCGAAAGACTAGATACCGCGTGCCTCAGTGGGAGCGCGGTTGAGCGTGTGGCGTCGGGGCTTTAGCCCCATACGGCCACGGCCCACCCCTTGCGGGTGCACCGCGCGATGGGCATTCCCCGTGACCAATCGCCCGCTGAAGCGGCCTCCTACATTCCCCGCTGGCATCGCTCTCAAGCGCTGAACCGGAAAAATAAGAGCTCCAAGTGTTGCCAAAATTTCTGACTTATGAGTAATTGACTGGATACCGGCCTGCGCCAGTATGACGGTCCAATGGAGGATCACTCTTTTAGAGGCTTAACGAAATTGATCACCTGTGCCCCTGTTTGCTCGCCATCCTTGTAATAAGGCTTGGCTTCATCAAAGCCCAGTTGCTCGGCCAGTTCCTTTTCCCGCTCCGAGATCAGCGCGAAGCAATCCTTGATGCCCTGAATGGTTTCAGCCGTCAACGGATTGGGTCGGCCGCCCAGCGGCGTGGCATCTTTGACGACATTGCCCAGCGTTTTGCGCATTACACGCAATATTTGCTGTTCCTTGCTTAACTCTGCTGTGTTCATGGAAATAGGCCGTGGTTGATAGCGGAGGCCGACTCTACTAAAACCGCTGCCATGTCGCTACGCCCCTTTCGGGTCAGAGCAAATCGCCCAGAGTGTGATTCATCGGCTGCGCAATCGGCGCTATCATCCGCCACCTTGAACAGGAACCCACCCCATGCAAACGCGCAAACCCATCAACATCCCCGTCGTAGCCGCCAATACGCAGGAAGACACAACGAACGACAGCAACTGCTCCGGCAACGAAATGGTTGCCCTGATGGTGCTGGGCGACAGCATGCAGCCGGAATTCACCGAGGGCGAGATATTGGTCATTGAAATGGGCGCACCCGCAACGGACGGCGCATTCGTCATCGCCGAAGTGGCGAAAGAAGACTTCATCTTCCGCCAACTCAAGCGCGATGCACACGGCGGCTGGCTACTGCATGCGCTTAACCCCGCTTACCCCGATACCGCCATCTCCGGGCTGGAGATCATCAAGGGCGTGGTCACCCACAAGAAGCAGCCGGGATCGAGGAAGTCGGTCAAATATTATGTGCCGCAGGCGGGACATTGTGAGGAAGTGGCGCGATGAAAAAAGTAACACTCAACGCTCAGCCATTGGCCGCCATGAAAACCGTGCATGGCGACGTGACTGCGCCAATCAAGGCAGAGATATTGTCGAATATTGACGATGGGATGATTGTCGGCTCGACAGTCTATGAGGCGTGAGATGCAGCCTTCGCGCAAGGTTCGGTCCTTGTTTTGGCTGCGGCATGAAGGTAATACAGATGCCGGAAGTTAAGCATGGCAAGCCAGTTCCCGAATCGAAAAACACGATGATAGTGTTACTATGACTCGACTTTTTATTGGACATAGATGACGATAGAATGACCGTGCCATAAATCGGCGGTTAAAGAGCATGCCGATGGGTATTCATGGTCAGCCATGATGCCCAAAGAGCCGAGGATACGCATAATATCCCGGAGTCATGCATCTCCCGTCCCCGCCTTATCCCCTACAGGAGCCGTAATGCAAAAAATCGAACATTTCATTGAACGTTTCATATTTGCCAGCCGCTGGCTCTTGGCCCCGTTCTATATCGGGCTGATAGGAGCCATCGTGCTGCTGCTATTTAAATTCGTCAAGGAATTCGTCGCGCTCTTGCCGGTGGTGGTGACTGGCGAAGGCAGTCAGGTCATGGTGGGCGTGCTCACCCTGGTGGACGTGGCGTTGGTGGCCAATCTGTTGCTTATCATTATCTTCGCCGGCTACGAGAACTTCGTTTCCAAGATCAATACCGGCGATCACGAAGACCGTCCGGACTGGATGGGGCATGTGAGTTTCTCCGACCTGAAGATCAAGGTCATCGGCTCCATCGTCGCCATCTCCGGTATCGAGTTGCTGAAGGCCTTCGTCAACGTAGAGGCCTACACCTCTGAACAACTGGCCTGGAAGGTCGGTTTGCACATGGCCTTCGTTGTTTCCGGCGTACTCTTCGCGCTGATGGACAGGCTCACGAAATCCGACGGCCACTGAACGAGTCAGCGTAAACCAGTAACTCGCCTTGTCTTCTCCGCCCAAGAGAGGCTTCAGCGTGAGTATTAGATAGCGCCTTGAAACGAATAACAACTGGAGATGAACATGAGTAATCCGATTTCCGTTGGCGAACCGTGGATGTGGGCCGCCTATGTAGGCTTCGTGCGGGTCATCGGCGCCGTACTCATAGGCCCCAGCCTGATCGCGACGCGCAAGGGAGCATCGCAATGAATACGCCAGTGAGAACCGGGGCCGCCACCGGGCGCGAACGCCTGCGCATTTTCATTGAGCATGGTCGTGTGCAGGTCATCATCACGGTGTTGATTCTGATTAATGCCGCGCTGCTCGGCCTAGAAACCTGGCCTGTGGCGATGGCAGCGGCGGGCGGTTTGATTATCGCGCTGGATCAAATCATTCTGAGCGTGTTTGTGGTGGAGATCGCCCTGCGCCTGTACGTTCACCGCAGCGCATTCTGGCGCGATCCTTGGAGCGTGTTCGACTTCTCGGTCGTCGCCATCGCCATCGTGCCCGCCGCCGGCCAGTTTGCGGTGCTGCGCTCGTTGCGGGTGCTGCGCGTCTTGCGCCTGCTGACCATGGTGCCGTCTATGCGGCGGGTCGTGGGGGCGCTACTGGCCGCCATTCCGGGGCTGGGTTCCATCGCGCTGGTGCTGCTCATCGTCTATTACGTCTTCGCGGTGATCGCCACCAACCTGTTTGCCGCGGCTCATCCGGAATGGTTCGGCCATCTGGGCCGCTCGCTCTACACGCTGTTCCAGATCATGACGCTGGAGAGTTGGTCGATGGGCATCGCGCGTCCCGTGATGGAAAACTTTCCGTATGCCTGGGTGTTTTTTGTCCTGTTTATCCTAGTGGCGACGTTCACCATGCTCAATCTGTTTATCGCCATCATTGTCAACGCCATGCAGAGCTACACCGAGCATGAACAGCGCGAGACAGTGGCGGCGGTCGAACAGGCGCGCGAGCACATCGAAGCGGATCTGCATGTCGAAGTGCGGGCCATGCGCGGAGAAATTCAGGAACTGAAGACGTTGCTGCTGCGCGCTGATACTTCCCGCTCGCAGGCCTTGTCCGAGCCGCAGCGCGATTTCCGGCAACCGGACTGAACGACAGTCCGATACAGGAGCTATTTTATGAGCATCGAATCGCGACCCCCCCCATTTGCCATCGCCGCCTCCGGAATTCGGCGGGCCGGATCATCATCCCCGATGCAGGGAGACTGAACATCATGCGAATATTTTCCCCTGTCTATCGGCGTGCGATGGCATGGTCTCGTCACCGGCATGCACCCTGGTATCTGGGCGGCATGAGTTTCGCGGAATCGTCGTTCTTTCCGATTCCGCCCGATGTGATGCTCGCCCCCATGTGCTTGGCCAATCCCGCGCGGGCGTGGTGGTTCGCGCTGTTGACCACGCTGACTTCAGTGGCGGGCGGCCTGTTCGGCTATGCCATCGGTTATTTTGCGTTCGATGCTATCGAGCCTTGGTTGCGCGAGACGCGCTATTGGGAAAGCTACCTGCTGGCGGTGGACTGGTTCGGGCGGTGGGGTTTCTGGGCCGTGTTCGTCGCCGGTTTCTCGCCGATTCCGTACAAGGTGTTCACTATTGCCGCCGGCGTTCTATCCATGGCGCTGCTGCCCTTCGTTGTGGCGTCGCTGATTGGGCGCGGCGCACGTTTCTTTCTGGTCGCCGCGCTGATGAAGTGGGGCGGGGCGGGAATGGAGGCGGCCTTGCATCGTCACGTGGATAGGCTGGGCTGGGCGACCGTCGCGATCATCGCGCTTGGTGCGGCGATCTATGCCTAGTGCGCGCCAACGCCACGACATCAGCAGAATGCGGCGAGCCATCCAGGAAACCCATTTCCCCGACACCGCTATCTCCGGGCTGGAGATCATTAAGGGCGTGGTCACCCACAAAAAGAAGCCGGGATCGAGGAGTCGGTTAAATACTATGTGCCGCAGGCGGGACATTGAGGCGGGCGAGGCGGGCGTTACAGAAAAGAAAGCCCGGCGATGCCGGGCTTTCTCTTGGCTAGTATTTTGAACCAGCGCCCGTTAGCCAAGCTCAATCTCCCAAACTGATTCCGATATTCCGTGCGCTCTTCACCCAGGGATGATCAGGAGGCACTGTTTTAACCTGCCCGGCAACTTCTTCCAGCATTACCGCCCGAGTGCTATCTCCCCTCGCGGCGACCATCACGCCATATGTCCCTTTAACGATCAGATCGGTGCAAGCTGTGCCCAGACGTGTTGAAAGCAGTCTGTCAGCGGCGGAGGGAATGCCCCCGCGTTGCAGGTGGCCAAGGATAGTGATGCGTGATTCCAGCCCGGTCAAAAGCTCAAGTTGCTTTGCGAGGCGCACTGTTTTCTCTGCGTACTGAGTCTCGGGGGCAGATTCAACCTCGGTTTTTTTGCTTTCTTTCTGTTTGCTGCCGTTCTTCTTTTTCTTATCCGCTGTCAGTTCCTCATGCTCATGCATCGTGAGCGCGCCTTCGGCGAGGGCGACGATGCTGAAACTCTTGCCGCGACGGCTGCGCTCGCGAATCGCTTCTGCGACGCTTTCCACGGTATAGGGGATTTCAGGGATCAGAATCACATCGGCACCGCCTGCGATACCCGCACCCAAAGCCAGCCAGCCTGCCCGATGCCCCATGATCTCCACCACGATGATACGGTGATGGCTGTGTGCCGTGCTGTGCAGACGGTCGATCGCGTCAGTGGCGATGCCCAGGGCAGTGTCGAAGCCAAAGGTCATGTCGGTCATGGCGATGTCGTTATCGATAGTCTTGGGCAGCGTGATGATGTTGAGCCCTTTGTCTTTGAGACGCAGCGCGTTCTTCTGCGTGCCGCCACCGCCCAGGCAAACCAGCACATCAAGATGATTGTCGTGATAATTGCGGACGATCACGTCGGTCATGTCCTGCACCTTGTTGTCGACCATCATGCGATGAGGCTTGTCGCGACTGGTGCCGAGCAAGGTGCCGCCCCGAGTCAAAATGTCCGATAGGTTGGCAGCCTCCAATCGCATCGTGCGGTTTTCCATCAAGCCGCGAAAACCATCGCGAAAACCGATGAGCTTCATGTCTCCCTTGTTCAGTGCAGACTTGCCAACACCACGGATCGTCGCGTTGAGGCCGGGGCTGTCGCCGCCGGAGGTGAGAATTCCAATGTATTTGGTCACGGGAGTCACTATTGATTAACTGGGCCGGCATAATCAAGCATTGCCTTGGCACGGTCAACTTATTGGGGGAGTTAAATCTATTGTATTGCCCCCGTTCGCTGTGGAATTAAATTGGGCCCCGTTCCTGAGGTCGCTGGCTATCGCGGCATGGCGAAGAACGGTAATCGCCTGTTCGGTGCGCTGCGCTGGGGAATCTGTTCATGGCGCGACACCATTTGATACGACTGCCACAGAGGAGGTACGCCGTAATGAACGGGAAATTGGCCATCAACTGGCCGCATCAATAAGACGCTACCACCCGGTTGCGTCCATCGCGTTTTGCCTGATAAAGGTTGGTGTCCGCCTGAAGCAGCAAAGCCGCTGGAGATAAACCCACATCGGGAAAGGACGAGGCGACGCCGATGCTGATGGTCACCACGGACGACACACTCGCTTTGTGCGGTAGCTTCATGCTCTCCACGGCAAACCGGATCTTTTCCGCGACTTCGACGGCTGATTGCGCGCTCAGTCCGGGCAGGATCACAACAAATTCTTCTCCGCCGTACCTCGCCACCACATCGCTTGCGCGCTGCATCGAGGCATCCAGCACCGTCGCAACTTGTTGCAGGCATTTGTCGCCCTCGGGGTGGCCATACAGATCGTTGTACTCTTTGAATTTGTCGATATCGAGCATCAGCAATGACAGCGGCTGATGTTCGCGGATCGCGCGCCGCCATTCCATATCCAGATCGAGGTCGAACTTGCGCCGGTTTGCGATGCCTGTGAGCCCGTCGATCTCACTGAGTTGCTGCAACTTGCGATTCGCTTCGGAGAGGTCTGAGGTACGTTCGGCGATCTGTTCCTCCAACTCGCGGTTGTACGAAGTCACAAGTGATAGATTGTGGGCCTGGCTCTCTTTGAGGGCCTCCTGTTCTTTGACGAGCGCTTCGGTACGTAAGGACACCTGCTGGCGCAAGGTGCGATTCCAGACCAGGATCATGGCAAGGATGCCAAGCGCGAGCGCAACCACACTGCCCACGATGACCCAGAATTGTCGCTCCTGGAAGATGCTTTGATTCTTCGCTGCATTGATCCAGCGATTCTTGATCTCTTGTCGTTCGGCATCCGTGATCGCATTGAGTCCTTTTTGGAGTATGCCGTACAGCACAGGCTCGTTCAGCGGCGTGGCGATAGAGAGGCGGATGTCGTACGCCACCTCGCCGGCCACGCGCAGGTTCGCTATGCTTTTTTCGGAGATCAGATAGGATGCCGTCGCCAGATCAATCACCGCCGCATCGGAACGCCCGAAGGATACGTTCAGCAAGGCGGTGAGGTCGTCCGGTACAAGGTCTGGAATCAAGTGAAGGCCGCGGTTGTTCATGTGCTCGGTGATGGCATAGCTTTTGACGAGCGAAACCTTCAGCCCGGAAAGCTCATACTCGGGTATCTGTCCGGAATGGTCTTTCCTTACGATGATGACGTTGGGAACGGACACATAGGCATCCGTCATGGACAGAAACTTTGCGCGCGCAGGGGTGCGGGTCACGGCGTTGACGATCTGCACTTCACCGCTGTGAACCTTCTGGAATATCTCGTCCAGCGATGAGAATCGCTTCTGATTGAAATTCACGCCAAGTTTCGACTCGATCAGGCGGATGTAGTCGTGGGCGAGGCCTGCGGGTTTGTCTTCGGCATCGATGAACACGAACGGCGCGTAGCCGGTTTCGACGGCCAGCACCAGGCGGGATTGGTTCTTTGATAGCCAAGCCCGCTCATCGGCATTCAGTATCTCTGTGCCTGTGCTATTGCCCAAGGCCGAAGCAGAAACGAAAAAGCTCAGAATGAGGCTTATCAGGATGAATCTGGATGTGTTCCCGATGGCGATAAAGTCCTTCCGTGATCGGAACGGATAAAACATCTTTTTCTCCTGCGTCGATTGTTATTTGGCACAGCCATTTTGAGTATATCGAGATAACCCGATGCGACGCTTTGTGAAGAATTCTATACCCAAAATCAGGACGTTCAGCCATAATTTTTTTAACCGACTGTTTTTGTCCGGATCGTGGAGAGGGCTCTATCTTGCGCGATAGTGGGAACATCAAAACTATTGCGATGCCGCCCCCTTTGGTTGTTTGAACGAAAGCATATCGTTGTTGCAGATCGCCGGATCGGTTCTGGTATTGGCGGGTGTGCTGATCATCAGCTTGAGCAGCAGCAAACAGGCAGCGTGAAGGGGCACAATCGCCGGATAATACGCATAATGCGCGAAACAGAATTTGTTCGAGAGGGGTAGCTATGCGGGAATTCGTTTTTATATCGGCACTTGTGCTGTCGACAGTGGCAGTGGTCGCCGGTGTGGAGCGCTGCGGTACGGACGCGTTCGGCAATATCGTTTGCCTCGATAAAGACGGCGTATTGAGCACGGTTCCCGGAACGTCGACGGGCGGGCCGAGTGCAAGCGGAGTGTCCGCCGCAGACAGCAAGGCGCGGCGCGACGAGATGGATCAACGGTTACGTTGCGGCACCGATCCATTCGGCAACAAGGTATGCCGGTGACCCGCGCGGGTATCGCCCGCTACATCCTGTAGTTTGCCTGCAACCACAACGAGCGCGGAGCCATCGGCAAGTCGTTGGGGATGGCGGAGCCCGGGGCCAGGCTGGGTTCGCGCACATCGGCATTGAACAGATTGCGCACCGAAGTCGAGAACGTCCATTCGCCGTAGCCGGGACTGCGAACGGTCAGATCGACTGTCGTGTAGTCCGGTATCTTTGGGCGCGTATCACCCGCCGCCCGCATGCGATCCATCACGCGGTTGAGTTGCGTGCTGGCAAGCCAGCCGCTTGCATAACGCCAGTCTGAACGCAGATAGAGACGGTGATGAGGGGCATAGCCCGCATCCTGACCGGTCGCGTCATCGGTGGAGTTCTGATACGAGTAGTTGCCGGTCAGGCGCATGGTGGGGCTGTAATCCCAGACCGACTCCAATTCCATGCCATTTCCATGCTGTTGGCCGGTGTTGCTATAGGACGATCCGACGGCAGGCGCGACATTGGGTACCAGTCGGATGATGTCTTTCATCTCATAGTGGAAGAAATTCAGATTGAGCAGAATGTCCTTCCTGGCTTGCCAAGTGATGGCGGCTTCCAGCGTCTGGTTGGTCTCGGGCTTCAGGCTCGGGTTGCCCTGTTGAACCGGATTGTTGATGGAATACAACTCGACGAAAGAGGGGGCGCGGAAAGCGCGGCCATAAAGCAGTTTGGCCGTCAGGTCCAGCGATGCCTCCCACACCAATGCGAGGCGTGGATTGGTGGTGCCGCCGAAATCGGAGTAGTTGTCATGACGAACCCCTGCGGTAAGCGCCCAATCCGGGGCAAAACTCCATTCATCCTGGACGTAGACATAGTCGATCTTGCGCCGCTGCGGCCTCATGAAAGGCGCGGTGTTGGAAAAATCCGAGATTGCGCCGAGCGGAACCGGCAAACCGGTCGGGGTCAGTGTGAAGTTCTTATGCTCGGCAGTCTTGTACAGGTTCAGATCGTCATGCCCGATGCCGACGCGCAGTTGATGGCTTTCGAATCCCGTGTAGGTTGCGTAAGCGGACAACCGAGTGTTCCTTTCCCACTTTTCCGGTGAGCCGAGCATGCCGTTGGCGAAGGTGCCGGTGGGAAAGGTCACCCCCGCCGGATAGATCACCAGCGGACTCAATATCGTGTCGTTGTACTGCAACAGGGAGGCATTGAAACCGGCTTCCATGTTGTCGGAGATAGCAGGATCGATCCAGGAGAGTTCAGTGGTGATGCGTTCGCTCTTCTCCGACCCGGACGGATCCAGTGCAGAGGCGACACCGGCCCCGAGTTGCAGATTGCTGCGCAATTTATAGCCGTTACGCAGATGCCATTTTTCATAGGCCAAGTCGAGGCTGGCATCGACCGCGTCATGCCCGAGGTGGGTGTTGCCCGGCGCGAGACTGGCCGATGTGGCGAAGATGCCGTCGAGTCGCGTCTGCGCATCGGCAGTGATGATGCGCTTGAAACCATCGGTGTCGCCCACACGGAGATAGGCCGCCACATCGACCGCGCCCCACTTGCCGCCATGTTGCACCCACGCGTCGCGCGTGTTGAACGAACCGTAGCGCGCGCCAAATTGTGTGCCGGCCGATTCGGCAGCAGACTTGGTGATGATATTGATGACACCGGCATAAGCATCCGCACCGTACAAGGCCGACCCCGGGCCGCGAATGATTTCGATGCGGGCGACGTTCTCCAGCGGCAGACCGCCCCAAGCGTTCCCCTTACTGCCGGTGAACATGGTCGTGGTCGGGATGCCGTTCAACAGCATCAGGGTCTGCGGGTTATTCGCGCTGAAGATGCCGCGCAGGGTGTAGAGCGGGGCGTAGCTGACGTTGCTGTGGGAAACGTGCATACCCGGCACGGATTCCAGCGCCTCGTCCAGATCGGTTGCGCCCATTGCGGCGATATCCTCGGCCGTGATCACGGAGGCGACGGAGGGCGCGCGACGCAACGGCTGCGGGTTACCGGTGGCGATGCTGATGTTGACCTTATCGCCGTAGATCAGCGCCAAGTCTTCCTCGTCGCTGGATTGCGCCCAGGCGGAACAAGCCGAAAACAAAACAAGAATGAATAGGTAAGAATGCTTGCCGGTAAGTCTCATCTTTCCTCCCGTGTGCCGCATTACCGCTGGCATCGGCATTCCATAGGGAAAATGCCATTTGTTTTTATGGGGGAATACTACCTTGTAAAAGGCGACTTGGCACCGCTTCGTACACAATTTATTCATGAGGAGCCTGCAACAGACCTGTTTTCCAGCTGATCCGTTACGGGTGTGGTCCGGTTGAGCGGCCGATGGTATTCCCCGGCGATTTTACGGGTCAACATCCCAATGATTTTCAAGATGTGTAGTCACTGAAAACAAAACCGATGCTGAGCCCATATCACTTGCCGGGCCTTTTTGTGGGAAGCCAATTGATGTCGCCACATATCGCCTCGCGCTTGATTACCCCCTTCCGTTGTTGGACTGTTTGACAACAGCTTGATGTGTTGTTATCGTCTCCAACATGAAAGCCCGCGAATTATTCAATCGTCGCGTACCGGTCGCAGAACAGGCATTTGCCGAACTGGTGCTGTGGGAATTGCCCGAATCGCTATCCGGCAGCAGCCATGCCTACAAGTACCGGCTCGCATTCGTGGTTGAAGGGGTATGTGTGCTGCGTTACGACAACGAGGCGGGCAAGGGCGATCACAAGCATGTGGACGGTCGGGAAGTGAAATACCGCTTCATCTCGGTCGACCAACTGGTGGCGGATTTTTTTGAAGATGTGAAGAGGTGGCGCGATGAAAACAGTAACGATTGACGTTCGACCATTAGCCGACACGCTGGGTGATTTCACTCAAGCCTGGAAGAGCGGCAAAGCCGCCGCGCCGCGCATCAGCTTCGAATCGCCGGAACTGCTGTTCAAGACGCTGTCCGGCAAACGCTGGGAACTGCTGAACACCATGACCGGCGCAGGCCCCATGTCCATCCGCGAAGCGGCAAGGCGCGTGGAACGCGATGTCAAAGCCGTGCATGGCGACGTGACCGCGCTGATCAATGCCGGGATATTGTCGAAGACCGACGATGGGATGATTGTCTTTCCCTACGATTCTATCCATGTGGATTTCATGCTGAAGGCGGCTTGAGGCCCGAAAAACAATTCGTCTCCGTTACGTTGGGTACGCGCTATAGTTTGCCGCACCTTACACCACCAGCCTACCCACCAGCTCCGACATATTCGAATAGGTGATAAATGCCTCATGCGTCGCCCGCGTGATGGCGACGTAGGTCAGGCGGATGTCATCTTCGATGCTCTCAGTCTTTAGTGCGCCCAGTCCGCCTATTGCGACGCAGGGGAACTCCAGTCCCTTGGCGGTGTGCATCGACAGAAAGCGCACCGCGTCGCGATCCGTCTGCATGCGGTTGCCGTGATCATGCGCCACGTCAATTGGTATGCCGTGTTTCGCTAGTACCTTCTCGAATTGCTTTCCAATTTTATGCCAGGGATACAGCACTGCCATCTGTCCCCACTGGTAACCGGCGGCCTTGCGTCCGAGCAGCCATTCGGCAATCGCATGCGCCTCGTTGTCGTAGCTCACGCACTGGCGCACCACCGGCTCCACGCCCTGGCGTCCGCCGTCTTCCGGAATCAGGATCGCCTCTTCGTCGCCCGCGCATACGCCCGGTGCGCCGATCACATCGGCGGCGAACTTGCGCGCGAAGCGCAATGTCTGCGCGGTGTTGCGGTAATTCACCTTGAGCACCGTGGTGCGCCCGGCAGCCTCGATGCCGAGCTGCTTCCACACTGGACGCTTCCGCCCCTTGTAGATCGCCTGCGCATCGTCGTAAACGATCATCAGCGCCTTCGTATCCGGATTCACCATCTTCGCCGCCAGCGCCAGCCATTGCGGCTCGAAGTCGTGTGCTTCGTCGATCAGCACCGCGTCGTATTGCCCGCCGGGAATCAGGCCGCGTTCGGCGGCATCGAGCACGGCCTGCACGCTGGCTGCATAGAAAGCGTTGCTGTCGGGGAATTCATCGCGGTTGGGCGTGGGCAGGCCGTACTCACGCAGCATCCTGAAGCACCAGGAATGGAAGGTCGAGACAATCACCTTGTCTTCCACGCCGCGATCCTGCATCGCATTTTCCAGCCGCCCGGAAATACCGTTCGCATAGCTCAGGATCAGTACATCACGGTTCGCTCCGTGCGCGATCTGCTCGGCGCGGAACGCCAGGATCAGCGTCTTGCCCGAACCCGCCACGCCGCGCACGATTCGGTGTCCTTCACCCATGCTGCGTGCCAGCAGCTCCTGCTGCATGTCCATCACTTCCAGCAGGCGGTCATCGGCGGGCGAGGCATCGGATTGCGGCTCCTCGAACGGCAGCGCAATCTGCGTGACGCGTATCTCCGGGAACAGCCGCGCGCGCACGCGGTCGATTTGCGGCAGCGTCAGCCCCGATCCGATGCGGCGCGACACCATTCGCCAGACCCGTTCGCGGAAGGCATCCGGATCGACACTTTCCGCCATCTCGTCGCGGAAGATGCAACGCTCCGGCGGAAAGACCTCATGCAGATCGGTTCCATCGAATTGCTTGCGCGTGATGTTGGTAAAGACCACGCCATGCCCGAAAGGGAATACCGGCTGCCCCTTGAAACTACCGCTCTCGACAACCAGCAGCGGATCGCGCTTCAGCGTGTTCACCACGCTGAACATGTAGTTGCGTACCTGCTCGAAAGGGTTGTCCAACGGTAGCGTCCCTTGCGGGGTCAGGTACTCGACATGCGTGCGGGTTGCACTGACGATGTTGTCCTTGTGCCAGTCCTTGACCTCCAGCACCACGACGCCCTGATTGGGATGCAGCACCACGAAATCGGGATGCCTGCCGAACGGCCCCACCGGGATATTGTGCCACGCCCAGGCGTTGTCTTCGAGGCAATCCTTCAGACGTTCGGCGAGACGTAACTCGCCGCGTGCATCGAAGCGGGCGGCGCCGAGGGTGGGGATTAGGGTGGCCATGGGATGGGGTTAGTGGTTATGTGGGGGAGAGGCAAAGGGGCGGAGTCGATTTAAATATCACAGATAACTTCAAAAATATTTCGACTCCGTACCTTTGGTTTTTTATTTCACATCACGGGTTCCAACCATTGAAGAGAAAAGTTGAAGAATTTCCACTTTTGTACGACCACCACTTATTACGCGTAAAAAATCATCAAACTTCAAAACAACATACTTTGCCGAACGCGGATTCAATAGCACTCCTTCAGACCATTCTGCGCAATTACGTTCTACGGACGCAGCAAAGCTAAGTAACCAGTACATAACTATTTGGCGGTAGTCGGGGGCTGAGAAATTGCCACTACTACATTTCACTTCTAGAAGAGTTGAACTGATAGAAAAGTCGCCGTGCCCAGATGAAATCCATTGAAAACCTGGAATGGCAGGGCTTGAGACTATTGGGCGGTCACGCTTAGCTGCTAATTCGGAAATCATTGCTGCAATGTTCTTACCTGTCATTTCGGCAATCTGCTTGTCAATCAGGGCAAGCTCATTTGGAACTTGCGCGTCGAAGTAGCGCTTCTGCCGCTCGATAGCTTTCCGTAAGCAATTGTCCCAATCAATGTCATTGCCTGCGATTATATTTTCTCCAACAGTAAAACCGAGTTCAAAGAGCATGGCTTTATGAAGCTTGCTCGCTTGCACCATTTCAATAGGAATAGAATCGCATCGCGAAAGCGTAGCTGTTCGGTTGAAGTGCCCAACAATGCTGGGCGTTAGCTGAGGAAATAGAGAGTCAAAAACGCCGGGAATGTTGCGAGCGACTGTCCTTGGGTCATTCACCGGATTGCGCATTTTCACACCATTCCTGATAAATCGAAGAAAAACTAGCTACGCCTTGGCGTTCAATTCCAAGTCTCCATGATTGATTTAAGTTCGGTTTAAACTGTCGTTTGAGTGCTTCACCTTGGTCGCCAAAAGCGGAAGCAGAAAGCCATAACATGCGCTGGCATTCCGGACTTAGTGTGAACCATTTATTTCGAAGCGTGTTGAAGGCGGCACCATCTTTCCATTGTCGCCAACAGTCAATACAAGCTCGCCAGACCGTATCGGAGCGAGTGGAATCGTAAACTCTCTGAACGAAGATAGCTCGTTGGACAGTACGTGCAAACCTTAATGTTCTTAGATAGTGAAGTAGGCCCGCTTCTGCTTGTAGAAGGTGTGCCGAATGAACTGGGATAAGGTCAAGGAGTCTGTCAATTTCAGCAAAAGTGCTACTGTATTCTTCAGAAGAACGAAGTTTTGCAACTCCACGCATAATGGTTGACCACGATGCACGGAATGCATGTAAGTTTCCTTGGCTGAGAAGCGTGGTTACTAGCTGAATGGCTACATTGGGTGCATGCAACTTGAGCGTTCTTCCTATCTGGGTTACTAAGAACGTATCAGGGATTGCTTTCTCTAACTCTCGGTTTAGTAGTCTGTGTACTTGAAGACTCTCGACGGTCTGCTTCAGTGATTCGTAGTCTTCGACTGACGTGTCTGAGTAAGGATCAAAACGCAGATCGATTTCTCTAAGTTTTCCTGCCTCATCCTCATTGCCACCAAGTTGAGTAGTTACATAGTCCGAGTAATGCTTCGAAGTAAGCATTACAGTCTTAGTTTTATTCAGCGTTAGACCGAAATCGGCGAGCATGTGCGAAAGGAACGCTAGTGCCTTATATGCGTCAGCATGTGAGTTTGCTATCAATACGTAGTCATCAACATATCTATGCCACCGAATTCCTTCTCCCGTCATTCGGTGGTCAACTGAGTTGAGAAATAGCTCAGCAAGAATTCTGGAGCACTGCCCCCCGACAGGGAGACCAAATGATCTACCTGATGAGAATTTGCTAAGAAGGGAGTTCACTTGATTGGCAACGCGTTTATTGTCTGGAAACAAATCCTTTATGAAGTTTTCAATATAGTGATGTGAGATGTGCTCGTAGTAACTTGAAATGTCGGTCTGAACAATGATTGCTTCATCACCGGATGCGTTGGCATCAACAACTGTTTTTTCACGGAATGCTCTCCATGAACATGCTCTATCGAACAACTCACTATCCCCGCTTGGCAAGAAACGGTAGGAATGAACTCGACCGTCACGATTATTTTCTAGTGCTTCCGCAATAGCTATTCCGAGGCCATTAAAATAAATGTTCCAGAATGGATTGATCTTGGTTACAACACGAAAACCTGTTGGCCCAGTTGGCGCTAGAAGTCGTTCGCTGAAAACGCTGAGTTCGGATATTTTTCGAGCACTATTCTGCTCACTATCGCCTTGCAGTTGCTCAAAGAAAGCGAAGGCTACTTGTGCAAGTTGAGCCTGTTTGTGCGAAATTAACTGTGTGTCAATATCAAATGGCAGTGTGTCATTGTCGCCATGCGCACTGATGTCAGCCGCTGCTCGTATGAAATGTTCCAGTGTTACGCCTGGCATATATAAACCCCATTTGATTTGTGCGCGTCACGAAAATCGCTCGATTATGAAAAAATTGTTTACTAAGTGTTTATCGACGCTAGCCGATAGGTCGCGTAAGAACTTATTGCACGCCTTTTTAAGGTCACAGTTTGTGACCTTAAACCTGAGTTGCCGGTCTGGCTCTTCAAATCCGCGAACTCATCGGCGGTAAGCTGGAACATGAAATCGTCCGAGAATCGTTCGAGGTTGCGCTTTAGGGCCTGGTTCAGCGCCTTGATTTCCACCTCGTAGAGTGCGGCCAGGTCTTCGTCCAGCATGACCCTGTGCTCGCGGGTGACGAATATCTTCGACTCGATGGATTCGAGCAAGATCGGGCTGGAGATGGGGTTATTGGCTTGCGGTTGAGACACTTGCTTCCCTTGTCAGATCAGTCGTATGGCGAGCGGGGTTCCCGTCGATGCGGGAACCTACTCTTGCGCCAGCCTCCTGTTCCGGGTTCTCTGCCTTGAGCCTCGCGCCGTTCGTGCGGCGGGATGTGCGTGGGGCAGACCTGCAAGTGGGGTGGACTTTAGTTTGAGGGGCGGGGAGTGTCAATACCGGTGACAGGGGTAACGGGGGCGGGGCGTGCCGCTCATGGGGCGGTGGAGACCTCTCAGGCCGCCGAAAGTCTCATCGACCAGTACATCAGCGCCGCGCCGAGGATGACGCCGGCGATGAACAGCTGCATGCCCTTGGAGTCACGGGGCGCGGGGGGCATCGGCTCGTCCGGCGGCTGTATCGCCTCCCATTCGCGGATGATCTGTTGGGCCTGTTGGTGATCCTCTTCCGCCACCATCACGCGCACGAAGCCCATCGCCTGCAGTTCGCCGATGCCGCCTTGCAGGAGTTCGCCTTCGATGCGCCCGGGGATGCGGTATTGCTCCAGCAGGTTCAGGATCATGTGGCCATCCAGCCCGCTGGCGGCTTCGTAGACGCATTTCATGCCCGTGTCACCGTGCCCAGACGAGCAGCATCCCGGTCAGGGCGGCGAGGGAGAGGAGCAAGGCGGCGACGCCGAGCAGCATCGCGCGACGATAGGCCATTTGTGCGAGCCGGGTGCCTTTTTCCAGCGCTTCGACGGCGAGCTGCATTTGCGCGGCGAGGTCTTTGATGTGGGTGTCATTGGCGGCCGCGGCGGTCTGTAATTCGGTGATCTGTTGTTGCAGCAGTACGGCCTGATTGGCGGCGGCATCCGCGCTCTTGCGGGTGAATACCGGGGCGGCGGCGGAGACGATGGTGCCGACATGGGGCAGGACAGATTTGAGAACGGGGATGAGCCAGGCGGCCATAGGGGACTCCTTGTCGGGCGAGGGGTGGGTGTCACCCGCTGCCGGTTGTGTCGTGAGGTGCGATGTTACGCGATATGATCGCTCACGGCATTTTTGTTACGGACGAACATCATGTGGCTACAGAAAGAGATACAGCTTGCTTCCCGCCCGCGCGGCTTCCATCTGATCACCGACGAGCTGTTGCGCGAACTGCCCGAACTGCGAGATTTCAAGGTCGGCATGATGAACGTGTTCATCCTGCACACGTCGGCTTCGCTGACGCTGAACGAGAATGCAGACCCGAGCGTGCGGCAGGATTTCGAGAGTTGGTTCAATCGCGCGGTACCGGAAGGTGAGCCTTATTACCGCCACCAAAACGAAGGTTCGGACGATCTACCCGCGCATATCAAGTCGAGTCTGCTCGGTGCCAGCCTGAATATCCCGGTCGGCAATGGCCTGCCGATATTGGGAACGTGGCAGGGCATCTATCTGTGCGAACATCGCGATCACGGCGGCAGCCGGTGTGTCGTGGTGACGGTGCAGGGTGAGTGAGGCTGCCGACCCAGGCTTATCGCGGGCCGTTTATGGGTGTTTCGGCGTCAGCGCTTCGCTCTGGAATTCGATCCCGTCCCAGCCGCTCATGATGAAGTTCCGGATGTTCTGGTGGTCGCTTCCCTGCGGGTGTTTGAGTACATCCACGCGGTAATAGTCGCCGAAGCATTGCAGCGTCTGCTGCGGGCTCAGTTGGTGCCGTTTGGCGAAGGAAAAGACTTTGCACGAGCCGTTGTTCTGTCCGGCTTCGTTTTGCAGGGCCCCGTTGCGGAACGCGGCGGGGGTGAAGTCGTAATGCAGATCGATCACCGCGATGGTTTCGCTGAATGCGATATCCTCGGGAGCGGTTTCAAGCCGGTGCAGGAATTGTTTCATGGTTGACGGCGTGCCTGTGCGTAGAAGAAAGGGAAAGGCGGGCTAGCTCAGACTTCCACTGCGCTGCCATCGTCTGCATAGCTGATGTGCGTGTTCCAGTTTTGCGAGACTTCGCGGACGATGGGTTTGTCTGACAAGCGGATGACCAGAATGTCGTCTTCGTCGAAATAGGTTGTATGCATGGCAGCCTCGTACAAAACTGAAAAATGGTGGGAAATCTCAGGGACAGAACACGGTTTCACGCCGCCATCTTTAATTCAACTTTCTTTCCCGCTCTGGTCGCCAGTGTGATCAGCATGTCCAGACTGAACTTCTCGAACTTGCCGCGTATCAGGTCGGAGACACGCGATTGCGAGATGCTTAGCACTTGGGCTGCTTCGGCCTGTGTCCATTCTTCGTCGCGGATTTTGATGCGCAATTCGCACATGAGTTGGGAGCGCATGGCGAGGATGGTTGCTTCTTCTGGCGAGAAGCCGAGGTCGAGAAATACGTTGCCGCAGGATTCGGTGATTTTGAGTTTTTCTTTTTTCATTTTGCAATCTCCTTAGCACCTGCGCCCACATTCAGCATTGGCTTCCAGTCCGATGCCATCAGGCCAAGCTGAATTTGCCAAAGCTCTTGTCCCGCCGCTCCTTTTGCCTCTTTGGGAATTCGGCCAGATCGTCTTCGCTGGAGCCAATGAATTTAAGCGGTTTCATATGATGAATATATAAGTATTTATATTAAACGACAAGTGGAAGTTTGGGCGACACATATCCCTGATTCACTTCGCCCCCACCTCCAACCACGCATCCGAAGTCAGCGGCCCCTTCAGCGTAGGCAGCATCCTTCGGTAGCCTATATTTCTGACTTATGAGTAATTGTGGACTGAATGCGCCGCTTTGCAAATTTTTGCCTTTCCCACAAATGCGCGCAACGGTGCGCCCATAAAGTGGCACCCAGCCGTCATGCACGGTGAGTCCTCAGGGGCAGACGCGAATTAAGATTTGAGATGGGCCGCCACGGAAAATGGGGCGATGCATCGTGTCCAATGGGTCAAGCCGTTCGGTATGCCGCTATCTCGATATTGGACTTTCTGAGATTGGAAGACAGCCGGTATGCCAGATGCTCAAGCAATTTGATTTTAAGCTTCGGGTGTTCATCGTCCAGACGGTCAAATAATTGACGGGAAATGACTCTGAATGAGGTGGGCGCTAGTGCCACGACATCAGCAGAACGTGGCGAACCATCCAGAAAACCCATTTCCCCGAAACTCATTCCCGCCTCGATGACATCAAGCCTCTTTCTTCGCTCATCCGGAGCCTCGGGGAGGCGCACTTCGACAGAGCCGGATAACAACAGATACAAGCAGTCACCCGCATCTCCGGCCCGAATCAAATAATCTCCTGTTCCAGATTCACCTGTACTCATCGCCTCATCCAGCCAGGCCAGTTCTTCCCGGCTGAGCTTGGATGGGAAAAAACAATTTTCCAGCGAAACTGATTTCGCTTCGTTCCAGCCTTCGCCGAGTGTGTCCTGCAACAACATGTTCTCGCAATATTCGAGTGCCGCGTCATCGTCCGCAAACAGGCGCATCCGGCCCAGATCACACCGGGCTAATTCCTTTGAAAATTTGTCCGTATTACAGAGCACCATTTGAATATCTTGCTCAAGGAGGGTTTGTTGTAATGTCCCGATCAGTTGCAATGAGATGTCGTTGATGCAGGAAACATTGCGCAAATTCAGGATCAGGTGCCGACACTGCTCCTGCTTCAGTACAAATCTGATCACCGACTCAAATGTCGAAAAAATCAGCGCCCCCTGCAATTCGATGATGCGTATACGATGCCTCTTCGAATTCAGTATCTGCTGGTGATCGGGTGAACGACGGCGACACGAGGATACCTGGCTGCCGTCATAAGACAAACGCAGTGGAGATTGTGGGGCGACTTCATCGGCAAAAAGATGCAGGGCCAGATGCTGCGATAAGTCCTCGCAAACTTTAATCCCCCGTGCGCTGTTGCCTTGCGCGTCAAGCGGCGGCGAGAAGGTGCCAATTCCCAGTTGTCCCGGCAATACGGCCAATATCCCTCCGCCCACACCGCTTTTGGCCGGCAGGCCGATTCGATAGAGCCATTCTCCCGAGTAATCGTACATCCCGCATGTGGACATCACCGAGAGAATGTTGTCCAGATGTTTGGGATCGATAGCCTGTTCGTTGGTGACCGGATTGCGCCCCTGATTTGCCAAGGTGGCTCCGATCAATGCCAAATCACGGCATGTCACGCGAATGGAACACTGGCGAAAATACGTCTCGATGATATCTGTCGGGTCTTCTTCGATAATGCCAAAATTTCTGAGCATCCAGCCGATAGCCCGATTGCGGTGCCCCGTTTCACTTTCCGATGCATAGACGGCTGTGTCGATGTCGAGTGGGCGCCCTGCGCAGGCGGACAAATAGGCCAATATTCGCTCAAATCGTGACATCCCGTCTTTCGGGAGAATTTGTCCGCAGGTTGCGATTGCACCCGCATTAATCATCGGATTGAACGGTGTGCCGGAGTCCGGTTTTAAACTGATCGCATTGAAAGCGTCTCCCGATGGCTCGACACTGATTCTGGAAAGAATGTAATCCTCTCCTCTATCTTCCAATGCAAGGCCATAAGAAAGCGCTTTGGAGATGGACTGGATTGTAAAGTGCTGTCGTGTATCCCCGATTTCGTAGAGATGACCATCGCGGGTTGCGACGCAAATGCCAAACCAGTTCGGGTCTGCTTTGGCTAATTCCGGAATATAGTCGGCAACGCTTCCTTCCAGACACCCTGCATGCTTGGCATGCAGGCTTTTGAGATACTGCTCAACAGGGGAGTCGAACGAGTGATGTTTCTGGACGGAGTCGTGCATGACAGCTCGCTTTCAATCAATACTGGCGGGCTGAAGGAAGCAATTTTTGCGCCAGTACGTTGGTGGTCAGGCTGTGTTGTGGCTGGTCGGTAACAGTTACGCAGCAGGAAGCGGTGGCTGGCATGCCGTTCGGCCTGTGTATCAGCCTTTCGGCACTTGGCCCCTCTCATGAGGTCGCAAAACACCTGCCTCGTTAAATAGCGGAAAACGTGCCGGTGTGCAGCAGACAGATTTGTTGTTTGCATGACAAAGTGATCATTCCTCCAAAACCTTTTGCCGGTGTCGTATAGATAATTCAGCCTATGCCGTTCGTCGCGCATGCCCGCAGAGAGAATCGGCTAAACTCGCACCATGCAGATCAAATTCATTCCTCCCCCTTCGGCCCAGCCTCCCGGCCTGTTGCGCAAAGCGGTCGCGCTCGTCCTGACGGTGGCCTTGGCGGTTCTGGCGCTGATGTTTTCGGCGGTGTTGCTGGCGGTCATTCTGGTGGCTGTCGTGTTTGGCGGCGCTTACCTGTGGTGGAAGACGCGCGCGATGCGCAAGCTGATGCGCGAGATGCAGAATGTTCCGCCGCAGGGAGCGGATGCCGGAGGGGATGTGTTCCGGGGCGAGGTCTTCGAGGGTGAAGTGATCGAGGGCGAGGTGATCCGGGTGGAGGCATCGCGGAACGGGGAGAGGCGCTGAGCACATCATGTGGATACAGAAAGAGATATGTCTGCCGCCGAAGCCGCGCGGCTTTCATCTGGTGACCGACGAGGTGCTGCGCCAGTTGCCGGAACTGCGCGACTTTAAGGTGGGCATGATGAATGTGTTTATCCAGCACACTTCGGCGTCGCTGACGTTGAACGAGAACGCCGACCCGACGGTGCGGCAGGATTTCGAGAGTTTTTTCAACCGCACCGTTCCGGAGGACGAGCCTTACTATCGCCATCAGGATGAAGGCTCCGACGATCTGCCCGCGCACATCAAATCCAGCCTGCTCGGCGCGAGCCTGAACATTCCCATCCGCGACGGTCGCCCTGCGCTGGGCACTTGGCAGGGGTTCTACCTGTGCGAGCACCGCAATCATGGCGGCAGTCGGCGCATTGTGGTGACGGTGCAGGGGGTGTAGCATCGCGTCCGGCCATGAATCCGAAATCCCCATCGGCAGTCCACCCCTCTCTGACGCCCCTTTCTCAAGGGGAGGATATAGATACGTCGTACCTTGCGCAGCAGCAGCGCTTCATCGCCGCGCTGCGCGATCCGCGCTGCTATCCGCATGCGGTGCGGAAGGTGCGGTTGATTGAGACGCATATCTCCTGGCTGTTGCTGGCCGGGCGGCAGGTCTACAAGATCAAGAAGGCGCTCGACCTCGGCTTCCTCGATTATTCCACGCTGGCGAAGCGGCGCGCTTGCTGCGAGGAGGAGCTGCGGCTCGGTCGCCGCACTGCGCCCGATCTTTATCTTGATGTCGTGCCCATCGGCGGCAGCTTTGACGCGCTGCGCATCGGCGCGCACCCGGCCATCGAGTATGCAGTGCGCATGCGTCGCTTCGATACGGCGAAGTTGATGGACCGGCTGCTGCTGCGCGGCAAGCTGGAGGCGAAGCACATTGACCGGCTGGCGGCGGTGGTCGCGGACTTTCATGCGCGCATCCCGGTGGCCGGCGCGGATTCGGTGTTCGGCACGGCGGCTTCTATTCGCGCGGCGGCGCAGCAGAACTTCGCGCAGTTGCGCGGGTATCTGACCGATGCGGCGGACCGGGAATGTGTCGCGGCGCTGGAGGAGGCCGCGCTGGCTGAGTTCGCCGCGAGCGAGCGCGTCTTCGAAGCGCGTCATGCGGAAGGTTGCGTGCGCGAGTGTCACGGCGACCTGCATCTCGGAAACCTCGTGCTGATCGGCGGCGAGCCGGTGCCGTTCGACTGCATCGAGTTCAACGAGTCGTTCCGTTGGATTGACGTGATGGACGAACTGTCCTTTGCGGTGATGGACCTGTTACATCGCGACCGTCCCGATTTTGCGTTCCGCCTGCTGAACGCCTATCTGGAAACGACCGGTGACTACGCCGGTGTCGCGGTGCTGCGCTTCTACCTCGCCCATCTCGCTGCGGTGCGTGCCAAGGTCGCGGCGATCCGCGCGGCGGAGTGCGCCGGCCGTGCGCGGGAGCGCGAGCTGGAAGCCTGCCGCAGTTATTTGGCGCGGCGCTGCCTCGTGCAGCGCCGTCCCGCGCTGATTGTCACGCACGGGCTGCCGGGTTCGGGCAAGACCACGTTCGCGCAACTCGCGCTGGAGCGCCTGGGCGCGATCCGCATCCGCTCCGATGTCGAGCGCAAGCGATTATTCGGGCTGGGCGCGCTGGAGAGCAGCCGCAAACGCGGCGACATCTACGGTGCGGAGGCGACGCGGCTCACTTACGCGCGCCTGCTGGACGGTGCGCGCATTGTGCTGGAGTCCGGATTTCCGGTGATCGTGGATGCTGCTTTCCTGCGCGAGGATGAGCGCGCGGCGTTCTATGCGCTGGCGCGCGAGTTTAAGGTGCCGTTCGCCATCGCCGCGCTCGATGCGCCGGAATCAGCGCTGCGAAAACGTCTGCGCCAGCGGCGTGGCGATGCGTCGGAGGCCGATGTGGCGGTGCTGGAAAAACTGCTGGCAGCGAATCAGCCGCTGACGGAGGTGGAGCGGGGCTGCATGGCGC
Organism: Gallionella sp.; assembly: GCA_034371155.1. GTDB lineage: Bacteria > Pseudomonadota > Gammaproteobacteria > Burkholderiales > Gallionellaceae > Gallionella. The sequence goes on from JAXMKV010000005.1 coordinate 47,146, forward strand.
GCTTTACCACACAACTACCGCCCGACGCGGGCATCAATGCGCGGGGATGGGCGAGGTTGGAAAGTTTGATGCGCGCGTGAGCGGTGTTCTTTGGCCGCTGTTGCGGCGATCAGTCTGGGCTTGAGCCCATGATGGGCAGTGTGTCGCGGGGGAGGTCGAGGGCTTCCAGCACCTTGAGCGCCGCGTAGGCATCGTTGGCTGCGTAGAGCTTTTGTTGGGGGGTGAGTTCGGGTTGCGACCAGTTGGAGGTGGTGATCTTCCTCGATTTGGCGAAGCGCTGTTTGAAGACCATACCCACCGCTGTGCGGACGCCCATTTCCTTGTGGTGGCCGGCCATGCTGAATACGGTGTTGAGGTCGACCACTGCGTTGAAATGTACGCCGAGTCTGGCGCGGATATGTCCGCGATCCGATTTGAGGCCGAAGCCGACTTTGATGAGCTGCTCCGATTGCAGTAACTCGATGAGGAACGGCAGGCCTTCCGTGCGGTGCAGTTGGAACAGATAGGCCCGGTCGTGCAGGGCGAATTGCACCACGTGAGGCCCTTCGCTCACATCACCGGTGACGAAGGTCGGTTTGGATTCCGTGTCGAAACCGACGATGCCCGCCGCGTTGATCGCGGCGGCAGCGGCGGCGAACTCCTCGCGGGTGGTCGGCACGTGGATGTGCGCCAGTGCGAGGCCGACAAAGGGTTCCATCTGCGCGATCTCGGGCTTGCTCGGCGGCGTTTGCAGGAGGTTCACGGCATTCCCGCCACGTGCCGTTCTTCGTTCAGCTTTGCCAGTTTGGCCTTCAGTTCCGGCAAGATCGCCGCGACGGCTTTTTCTCCTTCAAGCACCGCTTTGTTGCGCCCGCTCGTGTTGGCCGACGGCAAGCCTGAGGTCACCGGGCGGATGACGATGTCCGCGCTGGATTGCTCGTGGCGGTTGAGCGTTGTGATGAAGATGGAAAATGTTTGCCGCATGATGTCGGTGATGCCTGCGGTTTGACGGTCTGCGGGGCGGTCTGAGATATCGACGGCGATGACGAAATCGGCACCCAGCGAGCGCGCGACGCTGGCGGGAACGGGGGCGACCAGGCCGCCGTCGACATAGTCCTGACCGTTGATGGTGACGGGTTCAAAGAATACCGGCACGGAAGAGGAGGCTCTGACCGCCATGCCGGTATTGCCTCTGCGGAACACCATCATTTCGCCCGTGTTCAGGTTGGTGGCGACGGCGGCGAAAGTTTTGCCGAGTCTTTCCAATGGACGACCATGGACATTGCGGTTGATGAAATCCTGCAAGGCTTGCCCTTTGATGCATCCCCTCTTTTGGGTGATGGCCGTTTCGGCGATGCACCGATACATGCCGGAACCGTCGATAACCTGTTCCTCTTCCATGGTCATGGAGAGTTCTTGTATTTGGAAGCCGTTGAGTCCGGAGGCGTAGAGTGCGCCGACCACTGATCCCGCGCTGGTGCCGACGATGATGTCAGCCGAGATGCCTTGCGCTTCCAGTGCTTTGATCACGCCGACGTGTGCGAAGCCGCGCGCCGCACCGCCGCCCAATGCGAGCGCGATCCTGGCTGGCGGACGCTTGACCTCGGGTGGGACGACGGGTTGTTCCACGACAGGTTCGACCGGCGGCTGCGGGACAACCGGGGGTGTGGTGCAGGCGCTCGTGCCGACGAGCAGCAACAGGATGATGGGTAGTTTGTTGTTCATGGTTCCTGGTTTTGTTGCTCACAACAGGTTGATTGTGGCTACGCCCGCCGCTTTGCGGTTTATTGAGCTTCCCATAATTGAAGACGGCGCCGCTGTATTGTGTAGGTCGGGATTTATCCCGACATGTCGGGCTGAAGCCCGACCTACGGTAAGTCGCGCATTGTGACCAAATTCTCAAAACTCAAAAAGTTGCCGCGCAAGTTGGTCTTCACCGCAATCTGGTTTTGTTGTTTCACAACAGCTCGATTGTGGCTACGACCGCCGCTTGCGGCTTAACTTGCTACGCAAGTTAGTCTTCACCGCAATCTGGTTTTGTTGTTTCACAACAAAACCAGATTGTCCCGGTGGATGATTTCTTTGTCGCCGCCGTAGCCTAGGAGTTTTTCGATTTCCTGGCTGGCGTGGCGTGCGATGCGGCGGGCTTCGTCGGCATTGTAATTGGTCAAACCGCGTGCGATGTCGCTGCCGTCTTCGGCAATGCAGGCGACAACGGCACCGCGCTCGAATTCGCCCTGCACGCTCAATACGCCGATGGGCAGCAGGCTTTTGCCGTCGGTGCGCAATGCGCTGATGGCACCGGCATCCAGCACCAGTTTGCCGGCGACTTGCAGGTGGTCGGCCAGCCATTGTTTGCGCGCCACCAGTGTCGGTGTGACGGCGGTGAGCAGGGTGCCAATGGATTCGCCCTGCAATAGCCGCAACAGCACATCGTGTTCATGGCCGGAGGCGATAACGGTATGCGCACCGCTGCGTGCCGCGCGTTTGGCCGCCAGTATCTTGGTGATCATACCGCCGCGCCCGATGTGGCTGCCCGCGCCGCCGGCCATGCTTTCCAGTTGCGCATCGCCCGCTTGCGCCTCGCTGACCAGTGTCGCCTCGGGGTTGTTGCGCGGATCGGCGGTGTACAGGCCGGTTTGGTCGGTGAGGATGACGAGGACATCGGCCTCGATCAGGTTGGTGACCAGCGCGCCCAGCGTGTCGTTGTCGCCGAATTTGATCTCGTCGGTGACGACGGTGTCATTTTCGTTGATGATGGGGATGACGCCCAGCGCAAGCAGGGTGGTCAGTGTGCTGCGCGCGTTCAGGTAGCGTTCGCGGTTGGCCAGATCGGCGTGTGTCAGCAGGACTTGCGCGGCATGCAGGCTGTGATGACGGAAACAGCTTTCGTAGGCCTGCACCAGCCCCATCTGTCCGACGGCGGCGGCAGCCTGCAGGTCGTGGATGGAGGTGGGACGGGCACGCCAACCGAGGCGCTGCATACCCTCGGCAATGGCTCCGGAAGAGACCAGCACGACTTCGTGCCCGCTGGCGTTGAGCGCGGCGATCTGGCGCGCCCAGTTGCCCAGCGCATTCAGGTCGAGTCCGGCTCCCTGATTGGTCACCAGGCTGCTGCCAACCTTGACGACGATACGTTTGCAATGTGTGAGTAGCGTTCCCATGGTCTTAAAAAGTCGCCGCGTCGGATTCCTGTGCGCTTTCGGCAGCGGCTTCCTGCTCCTGTTCAGTCATGTGTTGCAAGTGTTCCATGATGGCGTAGGTCAATTCTTTGCAGCCTTCGCCGTTGATCGCCGAGATGACGAAATGGCGGTCAAAGTCGGTGAACTCCTTGAGGAAAGCAGCGACTTTTTCGTCGCGGTCTTCCAGCAGGTCGATCTTGTTCAGCAGCAACCAGCGCGGTTTTTCATACAGTGACTGGTCGTATTTCTTCAACTCGTTGAGGATGGCCTTGGCTTCGGCAACCGGGTCTGCACCTTCATACATCGGTGCGATATCGACCAGATGCAGCAGCACGCGGGTGCGCGCCAGATGGCGCAGGAACTGGTGCCCCAGGCCGGCACCTTCCGCCGCGCCCTCGATCAGGCCGGGAATGTCGGCGATGACGAAACTCTTTTCGTGCGAGACGCGCACCACGCCCAGATTGGGGTGCAGTGTGGTGAACGGGTAGTCGGCGACTTTGGGTTTCGCGGCGGATACCGCGCGGATGAAGGTGGATTTGCCCGCGTTGGGCATGCCGAGCAAGCCCACATCGGCCAGTACTTTGAGCTCCAGTTGCAGTTCGCGGGTCTCGCCTTCTTCGCCAGGTGTGCACTGGCGCGGTGCGCGGTTGGTGCTGGACTTGAAGTGCAGGTTGCCGAGGCCGCCCTTGCCGCCTTGTGCCAGCAGGGCCTTTTCGCCGTCGCGCGCCAGATCGGCGATGACTTCGCCGCTGTTGATGTCGGTGATCACGGTGCCGACCGGCATGCGCAGAATGATGTCGTCCGCGCCTTTGCCGTAGCAATCCGAGCCGCGTCCCGATTCGCCGTTCTTGGCGCGGTGGGTGCGGGTGAAACGGTAGTCCACCAAGGTGTTGATGTTGCGGTCGGCCAGCGCATAGACGCTGCCGCCACGGCCGCCGTCGCCGCCGTCCGGGCCGCCCTTTTCGATGTATTTCTCGCGGCGGAAGCTGGCTGCGCCGTTGCCGCCTTTGCCCGCGAATACTTCGATTTTGGATTCGTCTATGAACTTCATCTTGTCTTTACCACAAATAAAAAAGCCCTACCTTGCGATAGGGCTGATTTGCTTCGAACGGCGCTGCTTACGCTGCGACGATGGAAACTGTCCTGCGCTTTTGCGCGCCCTTGATGGCGAATACCACCTTGCCGGTGATTTTAGCAAACAAGGTGTGATCCTTGCCCATGCCGACGTTGTCGCCGGGATGGAATTCGGTGCCGCGCTGACGCACGATGATGCTGCCCGCGCTGATCAGTTCGCCGCCGTAGCTCTTCACGCCCAGTCGTTTTGAGTGTGAGTCGCGTCCGTTACTGGTACTGCCGCCGCCCTTTTTTGATGCCATGTTATATGCTCCTTAACAGAATTACGCCCAGACCTGCGTCTTAAGCAGAGATGCCGTCGATGCGGATCTCGGTGTAGTTTTGACGATGACCTTGATTCTTCTGGTAGTGCTTGCGGCGGCGCATCTTGAAGATGCGGACCTTGTCGCCACGGCCATGCGACACGATGGTCGCCTGTACGGTCGCGCCGGTCAGCAAAGGCTTGCCCACGGACAGCTTGTCGCCGTCGGCTACCATCAGCACTTTGTCCAGCACGACAGCGCTGCCGACATCGCCGGGGATGGTTTCGATTTTCAGGGTTTCACCGGAAACGACACGGTATTGTTTACCACCGGTTTTAATGACTGCGTACATAACAACCTCGATTGATTGCGGTTTTTGCGAAGGCGCGGATTATACATAAAAATCCGACCCCGTCAAAACCATTTTTTGTTGTGAAACTCGCATGCCGAGTTCTTATCCCCTTCGCCCCCTTGCGGGAGAGGGGTTAACGTTTCATGGAATCAAAGAACTCGGCGTTGTTTTTGGTCGCTTTGACCTTGTCCAGCAGGAATTCCATCGCGTCCAGCTCGTCCATCGGGTAGAGCAGCTTGCGCAGCAGCCATATCCTTTGCAGGATGTCGGCCTTGATCAGCAGCTCTTCCTTGCGGGTACCGGAGCGGTTGACGTTGATCGCGGGGTAGATGCGTTTCTCGGCCATGCGGCGGTCGAGATGGATTTCCATGTTGCCTGTACCCTTGAATTCCTCGTAGATCACATCATCCATGCGGCTGCCGGTGTCCACCAGCGCGGTGGCGATGATGGTCAGCGAGCCGCCTTCCTCGATGTTGCGCGCCGCGCCGAAGAAGCGTTTGGGACGTTGCAGGGCGTTGGCATCCACGCCGCCGGTCAGCACCTTGCCGGAGGACGGCACCACGGTGTTGTAGGCACGTGCCAGACGGGTGATGGAATCCAGCAGAATGACCACGTCCTTTTTGTGCTCGACCAGGCGCTTGGCCTTTTCCAGCACCATCTCGGCGACTTGCACGTGGCGGCTGGCCGGTTCGTCGAAGGTGGAGGCGACCACTTCGCCGCGCACGGTGCGGCTCATCTCGGTGACTTCCTCGGGACGTTCGTCGATCAGCAGCACGATCAGGGTCGCATCCGGATTGTTCGAGGAGATCGAGTGCGCGATATGTTGCAGCATCACGGTCTTGCCGGACTTGGGCGAGGCCACCAGCAGGCCGCGCTGGCCTTTGCCGATGGGCGCGACGATGTCGATGATGCGACCGGTGATGTTCTCCTCGGCGCGGATGTCGCGCTCCAGACGCAACGCTTCGGTGGGAAACAGCGGCGTCAGGTTTTCGAACAGGATCTTGTTCTTGGTGTTCTCGGGTGCTTCGCCGTTGACCTTGTCCACTTTCACCAGCGCAACATAGCGCTCGCCTTCTTTCGGGGTGCGGATCTCGCCCTCTATCGTATCGCCGGTATGCAGGTTGAAACGGCGGATCTGGCTGGGGCTGACGTAGATATCGTCGGGTCCGGCCAGATACGAGGTGTCGGGTGAGCGCAGGAAACCGAAACCATCCGGCAGGATCTCCAGCGTGCCGTCGCCGAAGATGCTTTCGCCCTTCTTTGCCTGGCTTTTCAGCAGCGCGAACATCAGATCCTGCTTGCGCATGCGGTTGGCGTTCTCGATCTGGTTGGCCGCAGCCATTTCAACGAGTTCGGTTACGTGTTTGGTTTTTATGTCGGATAGGTGCATAGCGATGCGGGAATGGTGATTAAGAAGAACGAAGGGATAGGATGGGTTCGGGGTGGAGAAACCACCCGCATGGCCTGAAGTGTGTTCGTTTTATTCGTTGTAACCGGGGACGAAACAGGAAGGCAACGCGGGTGCGACACTAAACGCTTTAGATGTGGCTGTCAATGAATGCTGTCAATTGGGATTTTGATACGGCACCGACCTTGGTGGCCTCGATGTTGCCATTCTTGAACAACATCAGGGTAGGGATGCCGCGGATACCGTATTTTTGCGGGGTCTGCTGGTTCTCGTCCACGTTCAGCTTGGCCACGTTCAGGCGACCGGCGTATTCCTGGGCGACTTCATCCAGAATCGGGGCGATCATGCGGCATGGGCCGCACCATTCTGCCCAGTAATCGACCAGGACGGGCAGAGGGGACTGCAATACTTCGGCATCGAAAGTGGCATCGGAAACGTAATGTATGTGTTCGCTCATGGCTTTATCTCGCTATTGGATTGGGTTGATTCGGGGTGTGACGGACGGATAGTTCGGGATGAATTGATGAATTTCAAGCAGCATCCTAACCAAAAAAGCGGCTGCTGTGAAGTGAATTAAATCGGCCTCCCGGCTCTGCTAGAATGCGCCGGTCTGAACGCCGGAGCATCTCATGGCTTATATCGTTGCCGAATCCTGCATTAAATGCAAATACACCGATTGTGTGGAGGTATGCCCGGTAGACTGTTTTCGCGAGGGGCCCAATTTTTTGGTGATCGACCCGGATGAATGCATCGACTGTACCCTGTGCGTGGCGGAATGTCCGGCGGAAGCTATCTATGCCGAGGATGATCTGCCGGAAAGCCTGCGCCACTTCATCGCGCTGAATGCCGAATTGTCCAAGCTGTGGAAGCCTATCGTCGAGAAGAAAGACGCGCCGACCGATGCCGATGACTGGCGCGGCGTGAAAGACAAATTGCGCCTGCTCGAACGGTGAGCGCGGCAATCCCTTATTTCGATAAAGTCGCCCGGCGCATCCTTGCCGCGCATCCCGCGCCCGACCTGCGCGGGATCACCGTCCTTCTGCCTAACTATCACGCCGCCCAGCCGCTGGCGCAGGCGCTGATGCGTATTGCACAGCTACCCGCGCTATTGCTGCCGCAGATGGTGACCCTCAACGGATGGGCACAGAGCGTTGCACTGGACGAGGCGGTGGTCACCGACAGCCAGCGCAGCGCCTTGCTCTACCAGCATCTGCGCAAACAGAAATGGTTCGACAATGCCGACCTGTGGGGCATGACGCAGGAGCTGCTCAAACTGTTCGACGAACTCACTCATGCGCTGGATGCGCTGCCCGGGGATGCGGACGGATTCATCGCCGCTGTAGAGCATGCCTATCAGGCAAGGCAGAACGCCACGCTGCAACTCGAAGCGCGCCTCGTGTTCGAGTTGTGGCATGCCATGCAGGCCGGTGCGGAGCTGGATGCGGCCCGCGCCTACCAGCAGCGTTTGGCGAAACTGGCGACTCAGGCGGACAGACCTTTGTATGTGTTGCGCGCGTCGGAGTGGGATGCGGTCGAGCAGCGGTTCCTCGATGAGTATGAGCAGCGGGCGGTGGTGAGAGTGTTTGATTTGAGGGAGATGGAGATGCAGAGTGGTGCGCCGCTGTTCTTTGCCGCCACCTCCCTCGAGCAGGAAGCCAGAGCCGCTGCCATGCAAGTGCGCCTGTGGCTGCAAGCGGGGAAGCAGAATATCGCCATCGTCGCGCAAGACCGCGTGGTCGCACGACGCATGCGTGCGCTGCTGGAACGCGCCGAAATATTGGTGGCGGACGAGACCGGTTGGACCTTTGCTACCTTGTCGGTAAGCACGGTGCTCGATCGCTGGCTCACTGCGCTGCAAAGCGACTTCTACCATCACGACCTGCTTGACCTGCTCAAGTCGCCCTACATCTTCGCCGACATGAGCGCGGGCGAACGCAAGTCGGCGGTGTATCAACTCGAACAACTGTTGCGCAAACAGGGCGTGGTCGCCGGGCTGGAAAAGTTCATGGCGCTTGCCGAACATGAAGTGACGCTGCATCGACCGCTCGCGCGCCTGCGCCAGGCGGCAGCTTTGCTGGAACAGAACAAGAAAAAAACACTGGCAGAGTGGCTCGCCGCTCTGCGCGAGAGCCTGAACGTGCTGGGCATAGATGCCGGTCTGCGACAGGACGAAGCCGGGCAGCAATTGCTGCACGCGCTGGAGAACTGGCAGCAGGAACTGCACAGCGATACAGGCCGCTATGCCTTCCATGAATGGCGGCGCTGGCTGGCGCAGCAGTTGGATATCGAGACCTTCCGCGACAGCAGTATAGATAGCACGGTGCGCTTCACCCACCTCGCCGCCACGCGCTGGCGCGATTTCGATGCGGTGTTGCTGCTGGGCTGCGATGCCGACCGTCTGCCCAGTGCGGCGAACGGTGGGCGCTGGTTCAACGATGCGGTGCGCGCCGCACTCAACCTGCCCACGCGCAGCACCCATGCTGTGCGCCAGCGCGACGACCTGCTGACGTTGCTGGCGCTGAACGATACTGTGCTGGTCACCTGGCAGCGCGACAAGAGCGGGGAAGCGCGGTTGCTGAGTCCGTTCCTGCAGATGCTGCGCGACGAACACGAGCGTGTGCATGGCGACGATCTCACTGAGCGCGAGCTGCATGCCTACCTAGCTGCGGAAGAAGCCCATCGCATCGCGCTGCCGCAATCGTCTCAGCCTGCGCCCAATATGGCGGCGGAAATTGTCCCATCAAGCGTCTCCATCAGCGGCTACAACTCGCTGGTCGCCTGTCCCTATCAGTTCTATGCGCGCCACATTCTGCGACTCAACGAGCTCGACGAAGTGCAGGAAGTCATCGAAAAGCGCGACTACGGTGACCATGTTCACATGATCTTGCAGCGCTTCCACGAGCGCTATCCGCAAGTGAGCGGAAACGACATGGCGGAGATAGATGCCGCTTTGCGCCGCATCAGCGAAGAGGTGTTCGCCGACCTGCTGGCGCAGGATTTCGCCGCGCGGGGTTGGCTGGCGCGCTGGTACAAATCCTTGCCGGCCTACATCGAATGGCAGATGGGGAACGAAGCACAGGGCTGGCGTTATGCCGAGGCGGAAAGCAAGTTCGATTGGCAGCTTGAAGGTGTGCGTCTGCGCGGACGTATCGACCGGCTGGATGTGCGGGCGGAAGAAAAGCTTGTGCTGGATTACAAGACGCAGAGCGATGCGGTGTTGCGCAACAAATTGAAAGAGCCGGGCGAAGATGTGCAGCTCGCCTGTTATGCCTATGCGCACGAAGCGGCGGATGCCGCATTCGTCAGCATCGATAACGGCAAGGTGAAGATGGTAGAACCCAAACACGATGTGCCGCTATTGGCGCAGCTCAACACCGAACGTCTGGAGCAGGTGATGGCGGCGATTCGCAAAGGGGCGGGGCTGCCTGCGAACGGCATCGATGCGGTGTGTGTGTATTGCGAAGTGCGCGGGGTGTGCAGAAAAGGGGAGTGGAATTCGGGAGGCGGGATTCAGGATGCAGGATGTGAAAATCAAGGAGCCGAAATTGTCCCCCCCTTTGAAAAAGGGGGGCTAGGGGGGATTTGCGGCAGGATGGATACACCACACTTTATAAATCCCCCTCACAAGCTCTCCCTCTTTTGCAAAGGGGGAGGTACTCCCCCAATCGCCCGGCAAGCCGGCCTCCTACAAGGGGAGTGGGAGCAGTCGGATAGTCAGGCTCCCGCCTGCGCGGGAGCGACGCATTAAATTTAACTAATCCTTGAAAGCTTCAACTGGCGAGAATAGTTTCACTTCGTCGCTGACTCCGGGCACGTATTTGCTCATGCCGAATTCGGAGCGTTTGATCGTGGCGGAGACATCCGCGCCGCAGGCCTGTTTTTTGTTCATCGGGTGCGGTGCGCAGCGGAAGTTGCTGACGGTCAGCGTCAGCGGCTTGGTGACACCGAGCAGGGTGAAGCTGCCTTCCGCCGCCACGACTTTATCGCCGTCGAAGATCAGTTTGTTCGAAGCGAAGCGCATGGTCGGATAGAACTCGACATTGAAGAAGTCTTCCGCCTTCATGTGCTCGTTCCATTTGTCCAGCCCCATGTCGAGCGAGGCCGTGTCGATGACGAGCTCGACGCTGCCTTTCTTCGCGGCGGTGTCGAGGGTGATCTTGCCTTTGCTGCTGTTGAAACGTCCGCGCTGGGTCGAGAAGCCCAGATGATTGACTTCGAATACCGGAAAGGTGTGGCGCGCGTCGATGGTGTAACTATCCGCCGCGTAGGCGGGGGCGGTAAACAGGGTGACGGCGAGCAGGGCGAGAGATTTCTTCATGGTTTTTTCCTTTCGTGGTTTGGGTTACTTGGACAGGGTTAAACGAAAACGAATTTGAACTTCATTGGCGACGATGTCGGTGTCGCCCCACAGGCCGGAACCGATGCCGTAGTCCAGGCGTTTGAGCGGGAATGCGCCCTCGACAAGCAGTGTGCCGCCCTGGGGTTTGAAGGTGAAAGGTGCCTTGACCTCGCGCGTTACGTTGCGGATGGTCATTTTCCCGCTCACTTCGCAGCGTCCTGGGGCGGTGCAGGTCACTTTGTCGGAGACGAAGCTGGCGGTGGGGTGTTTCTTGCTGTCGAACCAGGATTTGCCGTTGACCTCTTCATAAGCTTCGTCGCTGCCGACATCGATGCTGGCAAGATCGATGTCGATGCGAGCGGTTCCCAGTTGCGGTTTGCCGGTGTCGAGGGCGATCCGGGCAGTGAACTTCTTGAACTCGCCTTCTACCGGCACGCCCATTTGCTCGGAGACGAAGCTGATGCGGCTTTGTTGCGCGCGCAGCGCGGTGAATTCCGCCGCGTGGGATAGGGTGGAGAGGAACAGCAGGGGCAGGATCAGCAAGTGTCTCATCATCGTTTTCCCAGAAAGGGCAGCATGCGCGCGAGGATGCCGTCGCGTTCGATGAAGTGGTGCTTGAGGGCACCGGCCACATGGGCGATCACCAGCCCGAGCAGGGCGAAGTTCAGCACCTCATGGACTTCCTTGAGTATGTCGCCGAGTTCCTTGTCCTTGCCGACCAGGTCAGGCAGCGGCAGCACGCCGAACCACACGGTCTGGAAGCCCTTGGCCGAGCTCATCAGCCAGCCGCTTAGGGGGATGGCAAAGAGCAGTATGTAGAGCGCGTGGTGCGTGGTATGGGCGACGAGCTTTTCCCAGTTTGGCATGCTGTCCGGCAGCGGCGGGGGGCGGTGCGTGGCGCGCCACGACAGGCGCAGTGCCGCCAGCATCAGTACGGTGATGCCCAGCCATTTGTGATAGCTGTAGAGACGAAGTTTGTCCGGCGACAGCGGCAGTTCATGCATATACACGCCGAGCGGGAAGGCGGCGAAGATCAGCAGGGCAATGAGCCAGTGCAGTGTGATGGCGGTGCGGGTGTAATGGTCTGTCATGTCGGTATGAAGCGAAATCGGCGTGCAATCCTAGTGCGCCTGCGGGGCGATGGCAAGCAGGCGGGAAACATATCCGCGCGGGCGAAACTTTCCGGCTCTGCCTTGGTCGAAGCGGCGCCGGGAGAACGGGGGCTTGAAATCATCCCGACGACACCCCATTTGGGATTGCGAGCGGTTGTGTGGTGTTAGACTGCGCGGAATATTTTTCGACTGATGGAGACAATAGTTATGAAGCGGATTTTCTTGTTTGTTCTGACCAATGTGGCGGTGCTGGCCGTCATCAGCATCACGCTGCGTTTGCTCGGTGTCGATCGCTGGGTGGACGAGAGCGGCGCCATCGATTTCAACGCGCTGCTGATCCTGTCGGCGGTGATCGGTTTCTCCGGTTCGCTGGTTTCTCTGGCGATATCCAAGTGGACCGCCAAACGCATGGTCGGCGCGCAGGTGATCGAAAACCCTTCCGATCCGACCGAGCGTTGGCTGGTGGATACGGTCAAGCGCCAGGCGATGTCGGCGGGTATCGGCATGCCGGAAGTGGCGATCTATGACGCGCCGGATGTAAATGCTTTTGCCACCGGCTGGAATCGCAATAACGCGCTGGTGGCGGTGAGCACCGGTCTGTTACGCAACATGAGCCGCGACGAGGCCGAGGCGGTGCTGGCGCACGAGGTCAGCCACGTGGCCAACGGCGATATGGTGACGCTGGCGCTAATCCAGGGTGTGGTCAACACCTTCGTGATCTTCTTTGCCAAGCTGTTCGGATTCTTCGTTGATCGCGTGCTGCTAAAGAATGATCGCGGCCCGGGTATCGGTGCGTTCGTCGCAGAGATCGCGGCGCAACTGGTACTCGGTATCCTGGCCAGTACCATCGTGATGTGGTTCTCGCGCCAGCGCGAGTTCCGTGCCGACGCGGGCGGGGCGAATCTGGCCGGTCGCGGCAAGATGATCGCCGCGCTGGAACGGTTGAAGGGGAATCACGAGCAGGCCAATCTGCCCGAGCAGATGGCTGCCTTCGGTATCTCCGGGGGGCACGGATTCGCCAAACTGTTCATGACCCATCCGCCGCTGGATGATCGTATCGCCGCATTGCGCGCGATGCAGTGATAATCACCAGGATGATAAAAAGCCCGCAGTGATGCGGGCTTTTTTACTGGATGTGCGCGGTCATGGTGTGGCGCGCGGAACTTATGCCTGGGTCGGCAGCATCCTCTAGCGAGTTTTGATTCTGTGAGGTAAACCTCCGGATTATGCCGGGGCCAAAAGAGTGCACTCATAAGTCGGAAATTTGGGCGACACTTGGCGTTCTTCTCTTTCCGGTTCAGTGCCTGAGAGCGACGCACATCGCGGGATGTAGGGGGGCGCTTCAGCGGGCGATTGGTAACGGGGAGTATCCATCGCGC
>JAXMKV010000006.1:0-67038 GCA_034371155.1 Gallionella sp.
GGCCTGGATGCGGGATTTCTGAGCTATCTCACCAAGCCGATAAAAGTGGACGAATTCATGATGGCGCTGGATTTCGCGCTGGATGTTGCAGAAAATGGATCGCTTCCCCATCTGGAAGCGCAGTGAAGCACACGCAGGCAACCAAAGCATCAAGAATCAAAGCATCAAGAATCAAAGGGGGAGCCTCGAATTCGGCTTTACACAGCAGTCAGTCATTTGGGCGACCTTGTCTGGTTGTTGAAAGACGGATGCTGCACTTCCCCGGAGGTAACCACGGCCCACTGCTTGCGGGTGCAACCCGACATGTCGGGCTAAAGCCCGACCGCGCGGGCTTTTGTAGGTCGGGATTCATCCCGACGCGACACTCTGTAATCGCTCGGCAGAGCCAAGCTCCCACAAAATATTAGCCACAATCTGTGGGAGCGCGGTTCATCCGCGCGATGGGTTCTCGTCGCACCGCAATCGCTCGGCAGAGCCAAGCTCCCACAAACTCATAGCCCAACCTGTGGGAGCGCGGTTCATCCGCGCGATGGGTTCTCGTCGCACTGCAATCGCTCGGCAGAGCCAATATCCCACAAGACAACACTCCGCTTCAGCCCGGCCTACAAGGGGTTCCGCATAAGTGCCGTCAAGATTGCAGCACTACACTAGCGCCTTGCGCCCGCATTCGTGAGATAGCTATCCGACACCAATTCCGGCCATGCATCCACCCAGCAGCAGGCATGATCGAAACCTGGAACCACCACGATCTCCGGTTTGCGCCCCGGCGGAAAATGCGCCGCATAAGAATTCGCAACGACACGGCTGACGATCTGATCGCTGCCGCCAACAAAGTGCCGTTGCGGAATGCCGTCCAGCGCACGCCAGGCATCTGCGGCATTCAACGATCCCGCGAGCGCCGGGACGCGATGTATCTCCGTCCACGCACGATGATCTAGATTTCCGGCGACGGTGACGAGCCGCAGAACATCCTTGCGGCGGGCAGCGACCAGCGCGGCAACGGCGCCTCCGCCCGAATAGCCGACCAGTACCAGCCGCTCCGCGCCGAAGCGCCGCATGAGTTCGCTGATTGCGAGGTCACTGGCATCAATCACCTCGGGCGCGAAGCGTCCGTCCGTCCAGTAAGCCTGCCGGCAATTCTGCGCGTCCTGCGGCGCGACGTACTGGCAAGGGCGAGCCAGATAAACGGCCAAACCATGAGGATGTCGCAACGCCAGTTGCAGCCCGACCGGATTGCGCGGCGTCGGGTCGTTGGACGGTTGCGAGCGCGTCAGCCAGGCCAGTCCGTCGCCTTCGATATACACCGTCAGCGCGTCCACGGGCGCGGCGTGTAAGGGCGCATAGGCGGTGAGGACGAAGCTTCCCGCCGGGATGTGCAGCTTCTGCCAGCCCGCTTGTTCCGCCAGCCGGTCGGCATGCTGCCAGCGGGTCTGGGGCGAGAGGTCGGCGCATCCGGCCAGCAGCAGCGCGAGGAGCGCGAGGAGCGCGATGATTCGCCGCAAGGTCAGCTCCGTGGGGGCGACAGCTCGCCCAGTACATCCAACAACGGTCCGAGGTGTTTCTCGTAAGGTCGCCAGCGTTCCACCGAGGATGTGTAGAGGATTCAATCTCTGGAAGTTACTTGAAGCACTAAATAGGTAGACTGGTTTCAAATCGGCACCAAAATAAATTGCTTTGTAACCCGTGCTAATGCTCAATCTTGGCTCGGGAATCTGTAAGTTGACCGGACACTAGTTATGCACGATATCAGTAAAAAAAAAAATAGAAAACTCTACTTAATAAACTTCTTCGGCAGAATAAAAATCTCAAGCGATTTACCTTGCTCTTGTTTCAATATCCCAAGTGTTTCAAGGTGCTTAAAATATTTCTATAGGGCGCTTATCGCTCGGATGAACCGAGCAACAGGGAGTGCGGCGGCTTGATTATTCGTCTTGCGAAAAAATAACCACGGTGTAGGGGCCGATACTGATTTTTCCTGAACAGGGCAGCCCGTCTTTTCCTCCATCGCATGCTTTGACATCGGGTGAGTGGTGGTTGGCGAAGTCGGGGCCGTAGCTGTAAGAGTCGCTATTCAAGCGCGTTTTCCACAGACCGGCGCGCGGGAAGGCGATGAGATAATCATCGCGGCTTTGATTCATCAAGTTCACCACCACAACGACGCTGTCTCGCGGCCCCTGTTGATCCCATCGATGAAAGGCGATGATCTTGCCCCCGCCATCAAAGTGATAGAGGTGGACGTTTTGGCCGCATAGTCCGCGCGTTACACCCGACAGGTTGCGCCGCAGTGCGATCATGTCCCGGTACATGCCAAGAATGCCGTGTTGGTCATTTTCCCGAGACCAGTCTATCGGGTCTTTGTCCTGAAACCACCGGTCTTCCAGCAACTCCTGCCCTTCGAACAGCATCGGAATGCCGGGTGAAGTCAGCACCAGCGCGCCACCCAAGGTCGAGCGCTTTTTGGAAAACCAACTATCCACTTTTCCCGGCCAGATTTCCTCCGGCACTCGTGCCCGGCCATTGGCAACTTCGTCATGCGACTCGGTGTAAATGACGCGCTGAAAAGCGTCCAAGTTATAGCGATGCTGAATCGCCTTACAAACTGCGCCCAAGTCGCGGGAGGCATCATCACGGCCAATAATGGCCTGACGAACAGGGTGAACAAATTGGGCATCCCATTGCGCATTGAATCCCGCACCGCCCGCTCCCACCTCTTTAGTGAGCCATGAATTGTTTCTGAAGTGCTCACCAATGCTGATTTTCCCGGGGTATAGCCGCTTAATTTCCGTATTGATCCACTGCATCAAACTCCAGCCTTCGGGGATTTCGTTGGCCGGATCGCTGCCGTTGCCGTCGATGCTTTCAATATAGATGGTCATGTCCCAGCGCAAGCCGTCGACGTGATATTCATCGAACCACATCATCGCGTTATTGCGCAGATACTGGCGCACCTCACCCCGCCCATAATCGGGGCGAGTCTCGCCCCATGGCGTTTGCGCACGGCGATCATTGTAAAAATAAATACCGCCTTTGCCGTTTTCGCTCCAACCGTCAAACTGCCACAAATCAAGATCGGACGGGCCAAAGTGGTTGTAAACGACATCGACGATCACCGCTATGCCATGTTCGTGCGCCGCCTTTACAAATAGCTTGAAAGCATCGGGGCCGCCGTAAATGCCCTCGATGGCAAACGGGTGCGACGGGTTGTAGCCCCATGAAAAATCTCCCGGGAACTCCATGACCGGCATCACTTCAATGGCGTTGATCCCCAACTCTTTCAGGTAAGGAAATTTTTCAACGGCACTTGCAAAAGTGCCCGGCTGCCCCGCTTCTTTTACGTTGAAAGTACCGATGTGCATCTCGTAGATCACCAACTCATTTCCCGTCGCCATCGTAAATGGGTCACCTCCCCAATCAAATGCACGGGTGTCGTAGATCACTGCGTTACCCACCGAGTTGGTCACTTTCCTGGCATAAGGGTCGATCCGGGAAAAGGGCGGGAGTTGCCAGTCGGCAGGGGGGTGCATCATGTACAGATACTCATCGCCTGTCTTGGCACCGGGTACCTCAACCGACCAGCATCCGTCCTGTTCTCGGTTGAGCGGAGTTGAGGTTTTGTTCCAGCCATTGAAACTGCCGGTCACATAAACTTGTTCTGCATGGGGAACCCAAACTCGAAAGCTTGTACCCGTGGCATTAGGCATCGCACCCATGCCCTGTTGATTCGTCGCAGTATTGCTTTCGTCAGACATTTCGTACTCCCGCTTCCCCTCTCTTTTCCTTGTATGTTGGGCTTTAACCAGAGGCTTGGCTGGCGTTTGGTGCCAACTTGGCCGAATGGCTATGCAAAGCCAGCCCGACATGCGGTGATTCCCCAAGGATTACGAAGTTATGGAAGATTCAACAGGCAACACGTTGTGGGAGCTCGGTTTATCCGAGCGATTGAGAGCATGGTCATAGCACAAGACCGCGGGATGTCGCCAGAGTGTTATCGCGCGGATGAACCGCGCTCCCACAGGATGGGCTGGCGATTTGTGAGAAGGCTCGGTTGAGCGTGTGCTGTTTGGGCTTCAGCCCATTACCCCCGCAGAGGGCAAGAACCTCTTCGAGGTAGCCACAGCCCACCTCTTGCGGGTGTACCGAGCGATAGCGGCACGGCAAAAAACCATCGCATGGATGAACCGTTCCCACAGAATTGTTGCCAGCTCAATAGCGTCGAGCGGCCAGTGCGCCGACTACCGCACCGGCACAGGCAGCGATGCCGATGGCAAGCCAGGGGTTTTCGTGGACGTAGCGGTCAGTGGCTTTTGCGGCTTGACGGGTCTGTTCGAGCAAGGCTGCTTCAGTATCGACAATACGCCCTTTGACATCCTGCAAACTGCGCTGGACGCGTGATCGGGCGGAATGGGCGGCCTCGCCGGTCTGGTTGGCGGTGGTCTGCAACAGATCCTCTGCATTCGACATCAGCGCATGCATGTCAGCCATAAAATCCTCCTGCGGTGTGGAGGTGTGAAATATTTTTTTAAGCATGATTTTCGGGTTCATCTCGTACTCTACTTTCTGATGGTTTGTGCGCGGATGAAATGCAACGGTGCGGTCGCCCGCGTTGCGCGGGCGACCGCTTAGGCCATTACCTGAGGCGCATATCGTTTTTGACGGAGACCACGCCTTTGACACTGCGCGCGACCTCAACCGCCTTGCTGATGTCGGCCGAGGAATTGACGAAGCCGCTCAATTGCACAATGCCTTTGTAGGTCTCGACATTGATCTCAATGGACTTCAGGGTGGGTTCGTTGAATATGGCCGCTTTTACCTTGGTGGTGATGACGCTGTCATCGACATATTCGCCGGTTCCTTCCTGCCCCGGTGTGGAAGCACAACCGAGCGAGAAAAGCAGAGCCAGCATCATAAAGAAGGCGGAAAAATATTTAAGTTGTTTCATGGTCGATCTCCTTGGATTAAAAAAAAAGTAAAACTCAAAGCGGTTACGTGTCGATTACAGGCGTCCCATCAATGCCAGAATGATCAGCACAGCCAGTACCAGCCCGATCCCGCCGCTGGGCCCGTAGCCCCAAGCTTTGCTGTGCGGCCAGAGCGGAACGGCACCGACCAGCATCAACACCACAATGAGCAGCAAAATCGTTTCGATAGACATGCGAATTTCCTTGCTTGATGGAGTGGTTGAATTCAGGCGCGGATGACTTCGCCCCTGAATCCGCTCTCCGGTTTAACGCGGCGTGATATTGCCCTTGTCGTCGGAGATGATGATCTCCACGCGACGGTTCATCTGGCGACCGGCATTGCTGCTGTTGGTGGCCACCCGGAACGACTCGCCATAGCCGCGTGTCATGATGCGGTCTGCGGCGATCCCGCTATTCATCAGGGCGGTTTTTACGGAAAGTGCGCGCCGCTCGGACAAGGACTGGTTGAGGCTCTCGCTGCCGGTGCTGTCGGTATGGCCCTCGATCATGACCTTATGTTTCGGGTATTCCCTGAGGAACTCCGACAGCTTCAGCAGATTCTGCTCTGCACCCGGTTTCAACTCCGCTTTGCCGGTGCTGAACAACACATCACCGAGCGTGATGACCAGGCCGCGCCGGGTCTTGGTCGCGTTCAGTTCTTTAAGCTGGCGTTCCTGCTGCGCGATGAGCGCCTGATCGCTTGCGGCATTGGCATCGGCGATCGCCAGTTGCTCTGCCTGATATTTGGCGTTCTCGTGCAGATCGGCGACTTGCTGTTTCGATGCGTCTGCCTCTGCGGTTCTGGCTTTCAGCAGCATCTGGGTGCGATTTTGGGACGCATCGGCAACGGTCTCTTCGGCGGTCTTGCGTTTGGCGGTCTCCTGAGCGATGCCCACTTTCTGGCTGGCCAGATAGGAAAGATGATTGACCGTGGTCTCTCCCTGTCCTTTGCTCATCGCCTCATCCGCTTTGACCAATGCGTCGCCGGCCTCTTTCAATTCAAGTGAGGCCTTTGAGGTGACCGACGGATTGGCACTGGCGATGTTGTACCTTTCATGTGCATCGGCAAGCGCTGCATTTTTGGTTGGTGCGGAACTACAGCCTGCCATCGTTGCGATGGCAATCAGGAGGACGGGAAGATATTTATTTTTTTGCATTATTGACTCCATTGGTAATTATTTGGCGCTGCGGTCGATTTCTGTGCGCAGAGCGCGGCTGTCTTCAACGACTGCATCCGCCGAGATTTTGGCTTTGGCGGCTCTTGCTGCGGCACTGGCCAGCTCTGCATCGACCTGTGCTTCCTCCGCCAGAAGACGGGCGCGGGCGTAATTTTTTTCTCCCATGGCGCGTTCGGCATCCGCCATTTTTTCCAGAGCGGATTTGAACTGGATCGGGGCGAATTCGTTGCCGCCGGTGCTGTTGGCCACGCCGATGGCGGCTCTGGAAACGGCGATTTGCTCATTGGGTGGAGGAACAGAAGAGGAGGGCGTGCTTGCGCAACCGCTGATAAACAGCAGCGCGGCGAGTGTTATCCCGATCCGTCCGGACTGACGCAAGTTGAGATGATTCGTTTTTTTCATTTTTTCCATCCATTCAGTTAAATGTCGAACTAAGGGTGCGGCAACCGAGGTGCAATGACACCCTTTGCCTTTTAACAGCGACTCGATGGAAGCAATCCATCCCTAGCAGCATGCGAGGGGATTAAGCGCCTATTCGCAAGTAAAATCGGTGCGCCAGCGAACATAGATGCCGATAGATTACGCATGGCGATTACTCGAACCGGACGGGGGCCGGATGCGATTATTCAGTGAGGTAAACCCCCGGCTAGGCCGGGGGAATCACCAAGGTTTGACCTTTGCGGCGATCATGCAGAATGGAGAGGGCTGCGGACGTTCCCCCCTTTGATAAAGGGGGAAGTAGCGAGTGCCGCAGGGGCGGCTCTTGGTTTTATTGGCCCCTTTGAGGGGGGGCCACCCAATAAGCCTGTCCTGAGCCTGTCGAAGCGGCCTCCGGCTTTGCCGGAGGTCATTTAACTGCGTTGCAGGAATGTGCGGCTGCGGACTACTGATCCGGCGTGCGCGAAGGGGGCTGTGATATGGATGGTTGCATGGCGATCTTGATCTTCGCCAACGTGTCGTTGGCTGCCGCCTGTTCCGTTCCGTCCAGACTGACGGCCAGATTCGCGGCGACCAGCGCTTCCGGGTAGAGCTGCTGGTCAGCCAGCGCTTGCGCCAGATTGTTGAAGGCAATCGCCGATTCGGGATGATCCAGTGTGGCCTGACGGTAGGTGATCTCGGCGCGTTTGAATTCACCTTGTGCATAGAGACTATTGCCCATGCCGATGCGGGCGGAGAGATTCTTAGGCCATAGATTGAGCGCTGCCGCATAGACGCGTTCCGCGCTATCCGGCCGTCCGTTTTTTTCGAAGGCGACGGCGGCCGACACATAGTCTGCCTCATTGGCGGTAAGCGGCATGTTGCCCGGCGGCAGCGCCAGCATCGCCCAGTATCCGGAGCGTTTCCAGGTGTGTTCGAAGGTTGTGAGCGGCAACACCTGCCGTTTTTCCAGACCGGAGCGCAGGATGATCTGCGCACGCGGCAGGTCATATCCGATCACCACCGCGTAATGCCACGACGGGTACCAGCTCAATGCCAGATTTTGCAGAACGAGCACTGGTGTGCCGCTGGCCACTTCAGCCAGCAGGTCTTGTAACTGCGGCGCCAGCTGGTAGGCGAACAAGCCATTGCGCCGGGTCGCCACCAGCATCTCCACTTGCAGGCTGCCTTCGCGCTCGGACAGGTAAACCTGCGGGATCAGATCTTGCGGCGCGACACGGGCACCGCCCGCATCCAGTACCGTGGCGAGCGCGGCCGGGCCGCACTGGTGCAGCTCCTGAGGGTGGAACACGACTTCGCCAAGCTCAGTTGTCGGCGGAAGTTTTGTTGAATTCGCGATGAGTATGTTCTGGGTTTGCGGGGTGGCGCATCCGCCCAGCCAGAACGATATAAAAACGCCCGCGATCAGGCGGGCGTAGTTATTCACCAACATGTCGGGTGTTAGCGGGTAAACGGAAAGACTTTGGTGAAGCCCAGGATGTCGGTCACCAGCAGAACGATGAAGATGGTGAGCATGACACCGATCACATCGCCGCCGGCAGGCAGCGTGTCCAGCTTGCCCGCGACAGTCTGTGCTTCCTGATCGGTCATTGCATCGACACGCGCCTGAGCGGTGGCGACATCGATCCCTTGCGCCTGCAATTCCTTGACGACGTCTTCACGTCCCAGGAAGCTGCGGATGCGCGCGCGTTCAGTTTGTGATTGTGCGGAGACCGCGATCTTGTCGGTGCCCACGATGCCTGCGTAAGCCGACTGGATCGGCAAACCAAGACTCAGGACACTGGCGATCAGGAAGCGGCTGGTAAGACTCATTAAACGTGTATTCATCATGCTATTTCTCCTAAAAATTACCGGCACACCTACCGGGGTTGGTAACGTGTGCCGGGGCTGACTAAATCAACGAAAATATATCGATCCATTTTTTGACTTGCGATACAGAATGTAACTGTGCAGGAACCACCCGAGAGCAAAGCCGCCCAGCAGGCTGAAAAACACCAGCAGCGCGCTCGACATCGAAAACCGGAAATACAAAAAGCTGATTTCAACTATCGTGCTGTTTTGCCCAATGAAGATGGCCGCGATGCTGGTGAGCAACAAGAGCAGCGTGAGTCTCAAGTTCATCCGGGATATCCTTTAAATGGAAGTGAGGCGGAAATTCATTTGAACTTGGCATGGGCATCTGCGATGCCGGCCTTAAGGTCATCCCAGATCGTGTCCGCCGTCACTTTGATTTGCTCCCAAGCCTCGCCGCTGGCTGCGCCAAACTCTTTCACCTTTTTTGATGCGGCAAGCTGTTTGGCGCGCAATTCCTGAAGTTCTTCGGCGCGCATGACAGCGGCATCCGCGCTGGCGTTTTTCATTTTGGCTTCCAGCAAATCGATCTGGGCACCCCATTCGTGCAGTTGTGCCGTCCGTTTTTGTTTGTACGCTTCTTGAACTTCCATGCGAGCCTCCCTGGATTGGATTTATTGGGCCGTCTTTACGACCAGCTGATTCTCAACACGATCCACACCGGCCACCGCAGCCGCCAGTTCACGGGCGCGATCCGAATTGGTCTGTGAGTCCACCGATCCGCTCAGGGTTACGATTCCCTTTACGGTGTCCACGCTGATTTGCAGAGTCTTGAGACCTGGCTCGGCAAAAATGGACGCTTTGACCTTGCTGGTGATTGCCGTGTCATCCATGGCTACGCCGGCTTTCTCGCCTTGTTCTTCGATTTTCTCACCGGCTTCTTCCATCTTGTCACCGGCTTTCTCGACTGCATCGTCCATTTTCTGCCCGGCTTCCTCGGCGGTTTGGTCTATCTTTTTTCCGGCGGTCTCGGCGGGGCCCGGTGAAGACTGATCGCATGCGCTCAGTCCCGCGGTCAGAAGTGCGGCGATGCCGATGATTTTCAGGTTGTCCAATGTTTTCATGTGATGTCTCTTTTCAAGTTTTTTCGTATGTCGAAAACAAATCCGCAGTTGACTGACAGATCAAATGAAGAGGAGGGCTGCCGGACTCCCTGTCGTTTGAATAACGGGAAGTAACCGGCAGACCGTGTCTGCTATGGGGTGGTGCGGGTTGCTTCAACTTCAACGTCCACACGACGATCCGGCGCGAGGCAGGCGATCAATGCCTGACTGGCCTTGGCCGTTCTTTGTGGCGGGCAATCACCCTCTTGGGTAACCGGGTCCGATCCATCCACGCCGCGAGCCGTGATTTTTTCTGCGGGGATGCCCGCGCTTTCGATCAGATAGTCTTTGACCGCATCAGCACGGCGCTCCGACAAAAGCTGGTTGTAGGTATGCGTGCCGATGCGATCAGTGTGTCCTGTTACCGTGATCTCTTCAAACTGCGCTCCCTTCAGTTCCGCAGCGAACGTGTCCAGCGCACGCTTGCCGGCGGGGGTGATATCCGCCTCACCAAAGCTGAACAGCGCATCGGTGGATGAGTCGGCGGAGAACGTGACTTTCTTTCGCGCCGGAGGGGGCGGAGGAGGGGGCGTGACCACTGGCTTGACGGCCGGTTTGGCTTCGGCAACCTGTTCGCTGACCTGTGCCGTCGCCGGAGCCGGTTTTTCCGCGCCAATGTAATAGACAATACCGAGCGAGATCAGGTCGACATCGCCACGATTACCCACGGCATCGTTGATCCGATAGCGTTCCACTTCGGCGCGCAATCCTAGCGATTCGTTCAGGTTGTATTGCAGGCCCACGCTGTATTTATAGTTGGCCTCCCGCTTGCTCGGGTTGGGGTTGATGGGAGGGAGAACGAGTCCGGTGCTGACGAAATTGTCGCGAGCTTGGGCATAATTCACGCCGAACCGTCCAAACACCGAGAACTGTTCCGAGAGGGGGAGGATGCCGACTGCGTCGATGTTCACGCCGTTGAGTCGGATCTGTCCGGTCAATGTGCCTGGCGGTGTCACGGTCGCGGTATAGCCAAAGCGTCCCAATTCGAAATAGCCCGCTTCAACGGCAAAATTCTCATTGAGCTGGTAACCGGCAAAGATCTTGTAGCCGGTGTCGCGGTTGTCATCCTGAATCGAAGTGACGGTAGAGCCCGCCCCCAGCAAACTGCTGGTGATGCGCGCATCGTCAATTTTCGCCCTTGATTGGCCGGCATTACCGCCGAGGTACCAGCCGGCATCTTCCGCCATGGCGAGCGGTGTGTTGATTGCCGTGCAGCCGATCAAACCCAGTACGCCCAACGTTTTTGTGGATCTTTTCATTCTGTTATCTCCAAATCTTATTGATGATCGACACAACAAAGGACGACGAGCGTCGCCCTTTGTTGATGTCTCATGTCTTACGGAAGAGGCACGTTGACCGTGCTGGCTGGACCGTTCAAGGCGATGGTTCCGGCCAGTGTCGCACCGGCCAGAATACGTCCATTGATGACAGCGTTGCCGGCAGAAGTCACGTCCCTGCCGGACACGATCGTGCCGTAGAAGGTGGTGCCTGTACCTATCGTCGCGTCGAGTGTGGGAACCCAGAACACGTTCTTGGCCTGAGCGCCGTTGAGCAGAGAAATACTGGCTCCCGTCGTCAGCGAGGAGCCGATCTGGAACACCCAGACGGCATTCGCATCACCCTTGGCGTCAAGAACCATCGGAGTGGTAGCTACGATGGTGCTGCCAGAGGTATAGACACCTGCTGGAACACCACCAGGAAATAACGCACCGGGATCGGCTCCGGCACTCAAGGCAAAGGCACCCGCGCCGGGCGGTAGTCCCTTTGCCGTGTTATAGGCCGCCAGCAGATCGGCTCTGGCTTGGTGCGAGACGGTGTCATTGACGTGTACCGAGCCATTCACCAGTGCGGGCGGGAATCCGGTTATAGAGGTGCCGGGTTCCAGCGAAACGTTGCCGTTGATGACGGAGGCATTGGCCGAGGTGATCGCGGATGTCGCCATCAGGCCGAAGGTGCTGGCCGAGCCCAGTGCAATTGCGCCGGGGGCGAGACCGGTTCCGGTGGTAAAGGTCCATGGATTAGGCGGTACGCCAACAGCTGGAACGACGAGCGCGTTGCCAGCCAGATCGGTTGCCGTGGCGGATACCGTGACGGTGTAATTGGTGTTGATCGCAAGATTCGCGTTCGGAACCAGTGTCGCGATCCGGCTTGCCGGATCATAGGTAACCGCGCCCGCGATGAACGTGCCCAGGGATAGGGTCGGCTCCAGTGTGATGCTGATGGCCGGGCACGTCAGTGTGACCGCAGAGCACAGGGTGGTCGGATCCATGGCTTCGCTAAAGGTGATGTTGACGGAAGTGTTGAGCGGCACTGGATTATCAAGATCAGCCGGACTTGTCAGCGTGATCGTGGGCGCTATCGCGTCTACTGCTGTGGCGGTAAAAGTCCAGACATAGTTTGCCGTGATGGTCGGGTTGACTGCACCGACCAGTCCGCCCGCCAGAGGATTGAGCGCCACGTCCGTGGCACCAGTGGTGATTGTGGCAGTGTAGCTGTCGCCTACAGTAAGTCCCAAGTGGGTGAAGGTCATCGTCTTGGAGGCCGCGTCATAATTTACGGCTGTGGGTACCACAGCACCCGGAGTTGTCGTATTCACAACGGTAAAGTTCGCTGCAATCATCGTCGCCAGATCCATCGCCTCGGAGAATGTCGCGGTGATAGGCGCATTGGCGGGGGCGATCACGCCCAAATCCAAGGGGTAGGTGGCAGCCACTCTGGGCTTGATCACATCGGTCAGGGTTGCCGCCGTCAGTGGCGGCACAATGCCCGCTCCCAGGATAGGATCGCCGCTACCGCCACCGCAGCCGACGGCTAAACCCGCCAGCAGCAGCGCCATTAACCACGTCAGAGGTTTTGTATAAAGGTTGAATCTGTTCATTTGCATCTCCTGTTAAATCTATTTCTCAAAAAATTGGCGCAACTCACCAATCCGTGACTGATTCTCATCTGGCTTATCCACTATTTTTCGGCATCGTTCCGTGCGTTAACGCACATATCAAAATTTCTGCGCCGTGCGGATATAAAAAGGCCGTCTTGCGACGGCCTCTATACTTGGGTGCGCCTGTCTTACGGGGCGGGCTGTGTGACGGTGCCATCCAGAGTGACTGCGGTTTGCGCCAGCAGTCTGCTGTTTGCCGTTGCGCCTGCATTCAGTGTGATATATCCCGCTGTCAGAATCACGCCTTCCACATGCGCGGTGGTGCCCAGCGTGGCATCGCTGCCGGCTACCTGCCAGAAGATGTTTTTGGCTTGCGGGAGTGCGCCGCCGGGGGTGGGGTTGGACAGCAGTACGCGCGAGCCGTTACCCGGCCTGAAATATCCGGATATCTGCATGATCCAAACATCGTCCGGTCCACCGGAAAGCGTGATATCGCCCGCCGCACCTGCCGAAGAGGTCACATTTCCGGTATCCCACGTGTAGACACCGGGAGTCAGCGTCAATCCATCGAGTGCTCCAGCGGCACGGTTGAGGTATGGTCCCACACCTGCTGTTCGCCCGGCTGCATCGTTATAGGCGAGCGTCAAGTCTGTTCCGGCCAGAACCATTTTGGCGGGGGTCGCATTGGTGCTACCGATGGCACCGCCGGTATAGTCGGGCGAATAAGCTTTGCCGGGAGTAACAACTTCAACGGCGGTCGCAAAATCATTTAACGCATCAGGGGTGAGCGTAAAGCCAGTTATGCTGGCCAGCGCGGTGGTTCCGATGTTTCCGGTCACACCTCCGGCGAGGCCGGGGCATAAGCCATTACAGGTAAGTGCGGTATTGGCCAAAATGGCAAAATCACCCGCCGTCAAAAGATCGACCGGCATCTGCCCGGTCAACGCGGTGACATTGGTGGTAAAACTCCATGCCACGTTATTCGGCATCGCGGTACTGCCGGCATTCTTGGCCGCGGTGGTGATTGTGACGGTGTATTCGGTATTCGCGGTGAGCGCCGGTGCGGTCGGGATAAATGTCGCGACCGTATTGCCGACATTCATGCTGACGGTACCCGGCACGTCGATTCCGGATATCTTCTCCTTGAGCGTGAACGTTCCCACGGCAACGACCGTTGCCGGATCCATCGCCGTGCTGAAGGTGGCGGTAAGCTGCGTGCCGGTCACCACGTTGGCGGCGGCGACCCATCCGTTGCTACTTGTTGGCACATTGGTTGCAAGGTTGCGCGGTGTCACGGAATTGACTGTGGGGTCGGTTGCGCTTGCTCCTGCGGTTCCTGCTATACCGGGGAGCACACTGGTTGCGCCAGCACCAGCGCCTGGCAATGCACTCGCCGCGATTCCGCCTCCGCCGCATCCGGACATAAGCGCAAGCAATAGCGATACCGCGAACCACTGAAGCGGCTTGCCGACATTCGGGAATATATTCATGGGAATCTCCTTGGTTAAAACTTAGACGCGAGCGCGTGATTTTTGCGGACACTGAACCTGATGGCAGGAACAGCGATGAGGAGGGCATTATTTCAACAAGGTGTGCAATGTTCTGTTCGCAAGCCAACATACAGGATGCGATATTTGCGGGGAAGAATGAACGGCGTGGTATCTGGAAGAAGAGTGAGGCGAGAGGGTCAGTATTCTCTGATCCAGATGAGCTTGGTCTGAGTGGTGTTACGTTCGATCAGGGCCTGCACTTCCAATTCGGCGCGACCCATACGTACTTTGCCATTGACCAAAAAGTAATTGCTGCTCACCGCAAGATCAAGGTCGGATAGGGACAGGTTTTTGTCCGCCAGACGTTCGGTGAAGTCGGCCAGATGGCGAAAGCTGGCGGTGTTGCGACTGCTGACCAGAGTGAGCGCATCGTCCAGAACTAGCCCTTTTATTTTTCCCGCCAACACTTGCGCCGAGGCGGTGTTGACATTGACCGGCGTGTGACGTGGCAGGAAGATCACGCGCTCTTGCAGCATGCCGATGATCTGCGGGGTAAAGCCGGGCACTGCGAGCAGATCGTCAAGCTGGGTAAGACTCATCGGCAGCGGAGATGCCGGATCGGTGCGTGTTTCAATGCCGGAGACGGGGTGGGCCGCTGCCATGATATTGGCGGTTGCCTGCGCCAGTGCCGGATCGAGATGCGCCTGGTCGAGTAGCCGGGCAAAAGCGGCAACCTCGGCGGGATTGATTTTCCCTTGGGGGCACAGGTTGGTCAGGTTGTAGCGCGCCTGCGCATCGCTGATGCTGCCCGACAGGGTGGTATCGGCGATATCGCCGTCAGCGTGGCCGTTTTCGACATATTGGTCGAGTCGTGTTTCCGCCAACGGCACGGCCCACGGTTCATCCAGCGTATCCACGCTGGAGTGTTTGAGGTCTTCGCGCAGGATCAGGCCGGCCCAGTCGAGGGCGCCGCGCAATATCCATTGTTTTTGCAGCTGCAGGCGTTGGTTTTCAATCGACCGCACTTGCACCTGTTGTTGCCAGAACAGGCTGGCGACGATAGTGATTGCCAGGGTCGTCAGCAACAGTGCGATGATCACCGCCACACCGCGTTGCCGGAGCGGCATCGGAAAACGGGATTTCATGCCGCCCCCAGCAGGAAGACCTTCAGCATGCCGACACTCTGTCCGTGTAATTGCAGCGTGACTTCCAACCCGGAAGGAAGAGAGGGGTTGTCTGCCGTACCGAATGAAACATCGGTACGCCACCCTTGGTCGTTACCGAACCATAGCCGCATCTTCATCGTGGACACGCCGGTTTGCAGCGTCACCCGCGGGCTGGTGTCGGGGTCATTCACGGCATGCAGCCACAGCGTATCCAGCTTGGTCAGGTCACGCGTCGCCGACGATTCGCGCCGGCTCAATATGCCGTCGTTGAGGCGATAGCTAACCACTTGCAGGCGTGACGGCTGTTGTTCGTCGTATACCGCTCGCACCAAGGTCAGGCCTTCTTTGCCAATGGCGAGTGGTGCTCTGCCCGTCAGCATGGCAGGTGAGGCCAGATGCGCGCAATCGTTTTGCAACTGGGCAAAGACCAGCTGCATGCTGCGCGTCATTTCAAGGTCGTGGGTTAGCGCGACACGGGACCTGACGATGCTATCCAGTCCGTGCCAGCCCAGCGTCGCCACGACTCCGAGTATGCTGATGGCAACCAGAAGTTCGATCAGGGTCAAGCCGCGCTGTGCGGCGATGTTCGCGGAGCCGGTGCGATATGGTCTATTGCGCATCGGGTACGACCTGCGTCAGTTTGATGATGCGTGTCCCGTCGCGCTGCGCCTGGTAGACGCTGACTTCGACGCGGCGGAAATAGGGATTGGGCGTGGCGTAGACATTCTCTTCGCAGATCAACAGCAACTCGCCCTGCGCGCAATCAAATCTGCGCTGCCCCGGTTGCGGCCATTCGTGCGCCAAACGAATCTGCGTCAAACGATTCTCCGCCGACCAGGTCGCCATCATCGACACGCGCAAATCGGCGCTGTTCTGCGTCAAGCTGCCGATGGCGCGCAGACTGGCTCCCAGTGCGGTGGCGACGATGGCCAGCGCCACCAGCACCTCAAGCAAGGTGAATCCCGCATTGCGGCGGGGTGCGGGCGGATGGAATCGCGGTGTCATTCGACCGTGAAATGCCCGACGCCATCGGCTCGAATGGCGACCTGCGCGTCTCCTCTCGACATTGTCAGAAGGAAGGGGAGGCCGACCGGTTCACGTCCCAGCACGATGCGCAGGGTTGTCGTCGGGTCGGCTGTGGGCGGGTGCATCGTCAAGGTGAGCGGGGCGCGTTTGAAAGCGCGCTCACGCAGCATTTCATCCTGCGGGAACGGATGCCAGTTCTTTCCTTCGAGCAGCAGAAAGCGATAATGCCCGGCATCGGCCTCGAAGGCGACGGGGCGGTTACGCACGATGGCCTCATCGCGCGCCAACTGCAACAACAGCGCGATCCGTTGCGCATCGTTTTGCAGTTGCTGCGTGTTGTCCGGCAACGCATTGAGCGACACGGCGCCGAGCGTGATACCGGCGATCAGCATGACCACCAGCAATTCCAACAGCGTGAATCCCCGCGTATTCCGGCAAAGGCGGGGCGATCCGACAGGCCGGGTCGTCACCCGACCCGCAAAGCCGTTCTGCACCTCGTTACAGGTTGCAGATGGATTGCAACATTGCACTAAATATTCCACGAACCGATGTCGGCATCGTTGCCCTCTCCGCCGGGCAGTCCATCCCCGCCCAGCGAAATGATGTCGATTTCGCCGTTGATGCCGGGAGAGAGATATTGATACGGATTACCCCACGGATCTTTCGGCAGTTTGTCGAGATAACCGCCGGTCTTCCAGCCTTCGGCAGACGGCCCGCTGGTTGGTTTGGTGGTCAACGCGGATAGCCCCTGAGCGGTGGTCGGATAACGCTGGTTGTCGAGTTTGTACAGTTTCAGCGCCTGCATCACGGTGGCGATATCCTGTTTGGCTGCCATGACGCGCGCATCGTCGGTGCGCCCCATCAATTTTGGCACGACCAAAGCCGCCAAAATACCCATGATGACCACGACCACCATGATTTCGATCAGGGTAAAACCGCCCATCGCAGCGCGTCGACAATATGAATACAAAGGAATTTTTGGCATGGATTAAGGATAACTTTCGGGGAGATAGAGCAAATCAGTATAGCCCCGTAGCGGAGTTTCGGTTCGCTTATCGTCTGAAGTCCGTAGTGCGTGACATCAGCAATGGGGTGATAGTGGCCACGCGAAAAGTGGCTAGATGATGACGGTGGTGTGTGAATCGGGAGCGTTTCTCATCTCCCTTAATTTGGATAACGGGAGGCGCTTAACGCTCCCAAGGAAAGTTGGGCAGGCCTTCCAGAGCGCTCACCAAACCGCGATTCCATGATTCCGAGAGTTGCTTCGCGAACGGATCGTTCTCGGTGAAGGTCATGTGCTGACCGAAATCCAGGCGATCCTTGTTGTAGATCAACAGATCGATGGGCGGACCGACGGTAAGGTTGCTGCGCGTGGTGGAGTTCATCGAGACCAGCGCACAACGCGCGGCGTGTGCCAGCGGCGTGCTGCGTTTGATGATGCGATCGAGGATAGGCTTGCCGTATTTCACTTCGCCGATCTGCAGGAAGGGATGGTCGTCCGATTCGTGGATGTAGTTACCCTGCGGGTAGATGAGCAGCGTCTCCGGTTTGCCGTTGCCGACCTGCCCGCCGAAGATGAAGGTCGCTTCGAAATTGGTGTTCGCGGTATCGCGCTCGACGTGCTGTTTCTGCACGGCGGCGCTGATGCTGGCAATATAGTCCGAGGCGGCGAGCATGTTCGGCACGCTGCGCAGATTGACCTGTGCCGCTTCCTCGATATCACTCCACAGACGCTTCACCACGGATTGCGTGGTGGCCAGATTGCCCGCCGATAACAACACGAACGTCCGCTCTCCCGGCCACACGAAGGAATGCATCTTGGTGTAGGTGGAGATGTTGTCGAATCCGGCATTGGTGCGCGAATCGGAGCAGAACACCACGCCTTCGTCGGTGTTGATGGCCATGCAATATGTCATAGGGTTACGATTATTTCAGGTTGTGGATGTCGCCGCATCGCGGCGACGCGACTATCAGACGCGCAACACTAACACGCGCTTTCATTGCTGGGCAAACTCGAAATCTCCCTGTGCCTGTCCGGAGGGCGGAACGCCGTCCTGCCAAGCATGGAAATAGTTTTGCATCAATGCATCGTGTATCTCGCACAACTGCTGCTGCAACAGGTCGATGTATTCGTGCAGCGCCACCGCATCCAGATCGGCAGTGGGGTGCTGAGCGATCTTGAGCCGCAGCAAAGCGGTGAGCTGCTGCAACTGCTGCGACTTCGGCATCAGCCGGAAGCATGTCTCCATCTCGTTCAGGCAATGCGACACACTGCGCGGGAAGCGCATGTCCTGCAGCAGGAAGCGGATGGCATCGTTGCTGCGCACATGCATGGCGACCAGACGGCGATAGGTCTGGTAAGCGGACAGCGATTCGAGCGTGCTCATCCAGATGCGCTCCACCAGCGCTTCGCGCACCACGCTGTCTTCCGGGAAGCTGATGGCAGAATGCAGGTCGAGGATGCGCGTTGTCATGTCGGCGCGCTCGATGTTGCGCCCGAGCTTGATCAGCTGGTAGGCATCGTCGTGCGGCATGGTGCCGGAGAACAGACCGACGATGGCGTGACGCTGCTGGATGACCTCGTTCAACACCATGTAGCGCTCGCGCCGGTTGCTGCAAGCCGCCTGCGCGTTCTTGCGCACATAGAGATAAAGGCTGTTGATGCGCTCCCACATCTCGGCGGGCAACACTTCGCGCAGGGTGCGGGTGTTCTCGCGGGCATATTTCACGCAGGCGAAGATGGAGCTGGGATTCGCTTCATCCTCGATCAGGAAACGCATGATGGATTCTTCGTTCGCCTCGGGATAGGTCTTGGCGAACAGGTCGTCCAATCCGGCGATCTCGGCCAGATTGGCCCAGCCGAAGGTGGCTCCGTGCGGCAGGTCGAGCAGCACGTGGGTGGTGCTGTTGATCAGACGCGCGGTGTTCTCGGCACGCTCCAGATTGCGCGCCATCCAGTAAAGATTCTCTGCAACGCGGGCGAGCATCATGCGGCGTCCTCCACGATCCAGGTGTCCTTGCTGCCGCCGCCCTGCGAGGAATTGACCACCAGTGAACCCTTGCGCATGGCCACGCGCGTGAGGCCGCCGGTGGTGGCATACAACTGGTCGGACTGCAACACGAAAGGCCGCAAGTCGAGGTGGCGCGGCGCGAGCTTGCCGTCCACCAGCGTCGGTGCGGTGGATATCTCCAGCGTGGGTTGTGCCATATAGTTGCGAGGATCGTTGCGTATCAGTTCGGCAAACTTGTCGCGCTCTTCCTGCGTGGCACGCGGGCCGATCAGCATGCCGTAGCCGCCCGATTCGTTGGCCGGCTTAACTACCAGCTTGTCCAGATTCGCCAGCACATAGTCGCGCTGTTCTTCGATCATGCACTGATAGCTGGGCACGTTGGCGAGGATGGGTTCTTCGTCCAGATAGTATTTGATGATCTGCGGCACGAAGGCGTACACCACCTTGTCGTCCGCCACCCCCGCACCGGGCGCATTGGCAATGCCGACATTGCCCTTGCGCCACGCGCGCATCAGCCCCGGCGTGCCCAGTACCGAATCGGGATTGAACACTTCGGGATCGAGGAAGGCGTCGTCGATGCGGCGATAGATCACATCCACGCGCTGCAGACCGGTGATGGTCTTCATGTAGACGATGTCGTCCGCGCCGACCACCATGTCGCTGCCTTCCACCAGATACGCGCCCATCTGCTGCGCCAGATAGCTGTGTTCGAAATAGGCGGAGTTGTAGATGCCGGGCGTGAGCACCGCGATCACCGGCTGCTCACCCTCGCGCGGCGAGAGCGAGGCCAGCATCTGATAGAGCCGCGCGGGGTAATCGTCCACCGGCAAAATATTGGTGGTGCGGAACACCTCGGGGAAGATGCGCTTCATGACCTGGCGGTTCTCCAGCATGTAGGAGACGCCGGACGGCACGCGCAGATTGTCTTCCAGCACATACACGGTGCCGTCCTTGTCGCGCACCAAGTCGGTGCCACAGATGTGCGCCCACACGCCAAAGCGGGGCGTGATGCCCACGCACTGCGGACGGAAGTTGCCCGAACCTTCCAGCACTTCGGCCGGGAACACACCATCCTTGATGATGCGCTGCTCGTTGTACAGATCGTTGATGAACAGATTGAGCGCGCGCAGGCGTTGCTTCAGCCCGGCCTGGATGGATTCCCATTCCTTGCGTCCCATCACACGCGGGATAGGGTCGAACGGCCACACGCGGTCGATGTTGCCCGCCTCGCTATACACCGTGAAGGTGATGCCCATGGCCATGATGGTGGCATCCACCGCCTGCTGCCGCTTGGCCAACTCGCCGTCGTGCAGCGAGTTCAGATAGTCGAACAAGGGCTGTGCCGCCGCGCGCGGTTGCAGCGCGCGATCAAGCAATTCATCGTAGGCAATGTGTGTTGCGTATTCGTCTCTGGCGAGTTCCATATCTGTGCACTGTCGGTTTCCTTACAATGCATCAAGCGAATAGCGTGCCAGCCTGTTCGCCGACTCAGGCAGACTGGCCGTATAGCTCTCCCAGCTTCTCCGAGACGAACTCGGCCCGAAGCGGGATTGTGGTTCACTTATCGTCTGAAGTCCGTCGCGCGGTGCATCAACAACGCGTTGATTTCGGATAATATGCCAGCAGGTCACAAGGTGTTGCTCCAATGACTCGTTTGCGTGAGTTTCAGCCTATTGGAATTCTGGATCATTGAAGACAAAGTTTCTATCTTGCAGGTTGGGTTTCAGCACTGTAGGCCGTACTGAAACGTGGCATGCGGTGCGCCGTCCGGGGGGATGAGTCATGGGAGATTCGACGATCATGTTTCGGAATATATGGCTTGGTGCTGTGCTTTTTGGTGCATTGCTCGCTTCCTGTGGCGTCTTTGCGGATACAGTGTTCAAGTGCAGGGGATCCGACGGCAAACTTCTCTATCAGGCCAGCAAGTGCGCAGCGACCGACGAGGTTTCCAGTTGGCAGACCAGAACACACGAGGTGTCACCTGCAGATGGTGCCCGGAGCAATCCCGATGCGACCGAATACTCGCTGGTCATACAGGCGGACAGGATGCACGCTTATTGGGTCGATGGCGAGATCAACGGTGTGTCCGCGAAAATGATGGTGGACACGGGCGCGACAGCCGTTGTGATCCCCTCGGATTTGGCGGCACGGGCCAGAGTCGGATGCGAGGGGCGTGTGAGCATGATGACGGCCAACGGCATCACCAGCAACTGCCGTTCCAGATTGAAGTCCGTGAAGCTGGGGCGCTTTGTGATTTCCGATGTCACCGTTACGGTGGCGGGCACGGGCACGCCGGTGTTGCTGGGGCAGGCGGCATTATCCCGTTTCAAGGTCGAGCAGGAGAACGGCTTGCTCCGGCTGACCTTGCCGACCACGCCACGCTGAAGCCGGTTTAGCTTTTTGTCCGGCTGATCTGTTGGAATAGATCCAGCCGGCGCGCGTTGATTTTCCCTGTTTCTACCGCACCGCGTATCGCGCAGCCGGGTTCATGGGTGTGGTGGCAGTCGCGGAAACGGCACAGGCCGAGATATTGCGCAAATTCCACAAAGCCCTGTTCGATGCCGCCGAAGGTCAGGTGGTGCAAACCGAAAGCTTGCACACCGGGGCAGTCGATCAGGCTGCTGCTTTCATCCAGACGATATAGGCGCGCATGCGTGGTGGTGTGTTTGCCCGAATCCAGTGCGCTGGATATTTCCCGGGTGGCCGCCTTGGCTTCCGGGTGCAGTGCGTTGAGCAAAGTGGATTTGCCCATGCCTGACTGTCCCACCAGCACGCTGATGTGTCCCTGCAACAGGGGGCGCAGGGCGGTGACATCCTGTTTGGCGCTGAGCTCCAGCACACGGTAGCCGATGGCCCGGTATGGCGCGAGGCGTAGGCGCGCCTGTGCGGCGGTTTCGACCAGGTCACATTTGTTCAAGATGATCAGGACGTCCAGTTTCTGGTCCTGCGCCGCGACCATGCAGCGCGCCAGCAGTTCGTCACTGAAGGAGGGTTCGGCAGCGACCACCACCACGATCTGCGTCACATTGGCGGCGATGAGTTTTTCGCGGAAGGCATCGGAGCGGTGCAGCAGCGAGCGGCGCGGCAAAATGCGCTCGATCACCCCCTGCGCTGAGCTGCCGTTTTCCGTGGAGGCTTTGCCGGTGTGCTTGATCTCGACATTGTCGCCGCACACCACCTCGCTTTTTTTTCCGCGTGTCAGGCAGAGTATTTCGCTGCCATCCTCAAGGCGCGCCAGATACTGACGCCCAAAGGCCGCGACAATCTGACCGCCAGTGTTCTCTGCTTTCAAGACTGGAACAATGCGTCCACTTTCGCGGCGCAGATGAAATCGTTTTCCGACAGACCGTGGATGGCATGGGTGGTGTATTCCACCTGGCAGCTGTTGTAGCTGATCCGAAGTTCCGGATGATGATTCTCCCGGTGTGCCATCCAGGCAATGGCATTGACGAAAGCGATGGTCTGGCAGTAGTCATTGAAACGATAGGTTTTGCTGAGCAGGTGGTCATACTGCATCCATCCGTTCAGATTTTGTATCAGCCGATCCACCTCCGGCTGCGGGAGCGCGGGGGTGCCGCCCTCGCAGGGCGTGCAGCGCCGGCTGCTCAAATCACATGCGGTGTTCATGATGTTTCTTACCTCAGCTTGTAATAGCGGTTGAGAAATGCGCCAAGATGCTGCTCATCCCGTGCGGTCAGATTGACTCCGACATTGCCGGTACAGAAATTCATTTGTTCGATCAGTTCCGGCACGCTGCGCACCTTGCGATCCGCGCGGGTGAACATCGCGCTGCCGTCTCCGCCCAGCATTGCAACGTGGCAGCTGGCGCACTGGTATTGTTTGAACAGTTTTTCTCCGGTCTGCGCGTTGCCGTCGGGAAACGGGTTGGCCGATGTCGCAGCGGTCGCGCAGAGTAGGGTGGCGAAAAGAATGGCTCTCATGATGATCTCCTATTGTGCCTGCAAGTGTGCGATGCGCACCATGGCCGGCGGATGTGAATCATAGAACGCTGAATACAGCGGATCCGGGGTCAGAGTCGAGGCGTTGTCCTGATAAAGTTTGACCAGTGCGCCGATCAGGTCAGCTTTGCCGGTTTGCCGGGCAGCGTAGGCATCAGCTTCGAATTCGTGCTTGCGTGAATAGGCCGAGAACAGCGGGTGCAGCAAAAAGCTGAACACCGGCAGCACCATGAAGAACAGCAGCAGGGCGAGGGCGGTGGAAGTGCCCGGGGAAGGGGCGTCCACGCCCAGCCCCTGGTAGAACCAGGCAGTCTGCATCAGCTGCGCCAGCAGCCAGAGGAAGCCGAGGCTAAGCGCGAAGGTCGCGGCGATGCGCTTGACGACATGACGGTGTTTGAAATGTCCGAGTTCGTGCGCCAGCACGGCTTCGACTTCGTTGCCGTTGAGACGCTGCAGCAGGGTGTCAAAGAATACGATGCGCTTGGTTTTCCCGAAGCCGGTGAAATAAGCATTGCCGTGAGCGCTGCGCCGGCTTCCGTCCATCACGAACAGGCCGCTGGCAGTAAAACCGCATTTCTCCAGCAAGATTTCGATTCGCGCTTGCATCTGTTCGTCATGCAACGGTGTGAACTTGTTGAACAGCGGCGCGATGAAGGTGGGATAAAGGAACAACACCAGCAGGTTGAAGCTTACCCATACACCCCACACGTAAAGCCACCAATGGCTACCCATGCGCTCCATCAGCCACAGCACACCGAAAAGCAGTGGCAGGCCAAGCGCGGCACCGAGCAAGAGACTCTTCAACGCGTCCTTGAAGTAAAGCGACAGGTTGGTCTTGTTGAAGCCGAAGCGCTCCTCGATGACGAAGGTGCGATACAGGCCGAACGGCACTTCCAGCAGCGAAGACAGCAACAGCACCGCCACGACGGTTGCCACACCCTGTGTCAGCGTCGTATCGAACCCGGCGCGGCACAGATCGGAGATGAACTGGATGCCGCCCAATACGGTCAGTGCCAGCAGCAGAGCAGCGTCGAACATCGTGCCCAGCATGTCAAAACGGGTTTTGGCCGAGGTGTAATCAGCGGCCTTCTGGTGATCGGACAGCGGTATGCGGGTGTCGAATTCAGCCGGAACTTCGCTGCGGTGCGCGGCGATGTGGGCCAGATGACGGCGCGCAAGCCATAGCTTAGTCAGCGTGGTGAGCGCCAGTGCGGCGGCGAAAAAAATAGTGAATTGTGTGGCGGTCATGGCTCAGATTGGTATTCGAAAAGGGTGAGCATGTGACACAATACGCACCTCAACGTTCATTGTTAGACGCGCGAATTATGGCACAGAACCAAAACCATCTTATCTGGCTGGACATGGAAATGACCGGCTTGTTACCCGATACCGACCGCATCATCGAAATTGCGATGGTCATCACCGACAGCAATCTGGAAACGGTCGCCGAGGCACCGGTTCTGGTGGTGCACCAGCCGGAGAGCGTGCTGGACGCGATGGACAGCTGGAACAAATCCACGCACGGAAAATCCGGGCTCATCGACAAAGTCAAAGCTTCCACATTGGACGAAGCTGTGGTGGAAGCGCGGATGCTGGAATTCCTCAAGGAATATGTGCCGGCCCGCACTTCGCCGATGTGCGGCAATTCCATCTGCCAGGATCGCCGTTTCATGGCGCGCTGGATGCCCAAGCTGGAAGATTATTTTCACTATCGCAATCTGGATGTCAGCACCCTGAAGGAGTTGGCCAAGCGATGGAAGCCGGAAGTCGCCAACGGCATCAAGAAGCACGGTAAACACGAGGCGCTGGCAGATATCTATGAATCCATCGCCGAGATGCGCCACTATCGCGACAACTTCCTTAAATTGTAAGCATCACCTGACGGAGCCGATATGGTGAGCATCCTCAGAAATAAGTGGCATGCGATCGGGGTGCAGAACAAGCTGCATATCCTGATTCAGGGCGCGATCATCATTCTGTTCTTTGTGTTGATGGAGTGGGTGCTGGATCGTTTCGAGATGCAGATCGAGCAAGCGGCGGAATCACGGGCCGAGGAGGTTGCCGATGGTCTGATCAACGGCATGAACCTGCTGATGTTGACCGGACAGATATCCGATCCGGCAAATCGCAAATTGCTGCTCGACAAGATGTCGCAGTCACCCGGCATCACCGAGTTGCGCATTATCCGGGGACATTCGGTCAACGAACAATACGGCCCGGGGCTGCCGGAAGAGCATGCGATCGACGATATGGATCGCGAAGTTCTGGAATCCGGCAAGATAAGCTTCCATCGTGTGATATCAGCCGAGGGGCGCAACGGTCTGCGGGTGGTAGTGCCGTTCATCGCCCATCGTGATTTTCGCGGCACCGACTGCCTGAGCTGCCATGTCACCGAGGCCGGTGCGGTCAACGGTGCCGCCAGTGTAATCATCGATCTGACCGAGCAGGAAGCACAGCTTGCCCGGATCAAGGGGCAACTGTGGATCGCGCACATCCTATTGCAGTTGCTGTTGCTGGTCATCATCTCACTGTTCGTGCGCGTGGTCATCGTGCGCAACATCAGTGATCCGGTCAAGAAGCTCCAGAATGCCATGGCGAAGATTCAGCATGATATGGATATGTCCATGCGCGTGGATGTCGATGCCAACAATCCCGATATCGGCGAGATGGCGAAGAGCTTCAATGTGCTGCTCGAACGCTTGCAGCATGCCACCGACCGTTTGCAACTTTTTGCCAAGATGTTCGAGAACAGCGGCGAGGCGATCACCATCACCGATGCAAACCGGAATATCGTCGCGGTAAATCCGGCCTTTGCCGAAATCACCGGATACTCCGCCGAAGAGGTGATGGGCAAAAATCCCAAGATACTCAGTTCCGGCAAGCAGACTCCGGAATTTTACGCGCTGATGTGGCTGTCGCTGAACGAGATCGGGCAGTGGCGCGGGGAGATATGGAACCGGCGCAAAAACGGCGAGATATACCCTGAATGGCTTTCCATTGGCGTGGTGAAGAGCGCACACGGGGAGGTGATCAACTATATATCGCTTTTCTCGGATATCACCAAACGCAAGGAAGCAGAGCAGCGCATCGAGTTCCTCGCGCATTACGATTCGCTCACCAAGTTGCCCAACCGGGTATTGTTCGCGGATCGTCTGGCGCGCGCGCTGTTGCTGGCCAATCGCAACGAGACCAAAGTCGCGCTGCTGTTCCTCGATCTTGATAAATTCAAGAGTATCAACGACACGCTAGGCCACCTGGTGGGTGACCAGTTGTTGCAGTCCGTCGCGGAACGCTTGAAGGGCTGCGTGCGCGAGTCGGACACTATCTGCAGGCAGGGCGGCGACGAATTCCTGATATTGCTGGAAGATGTCAGCGATGTGGCCGATGTGGATGGAGTCGCGCAAAAGATCATCGCCGCGATGTCCGAGGCCCACCGGATCGGAGAGCACCGCTTGGTCGTGACATTCAGTATCGGTGCGGCGATCTTCCCGGACGATGCGGACAATGAGGAAGCCCTGGTGCAGCATGCCGATCTGGCCATGTACCGAGCCAAGGAAAGCGGCAGGAACAATTTCAAACTCTTCAACAGTATCTGATTGAAACATCTGCTGGTCGATATCTCCGCGCACGGCTACGGTCATCTGGCACAGACCGCGCCGGTCGTCGATGCCATGGTTGGGCTCATGCCCGGCTTGCGCGTCACTGTGCGCAGCGCGTCACCTCCGGACATCCTGCGGCAGCATTTCAATTGCAGCTTCCAGCTTGTCCCGTGCGAGATCGATTTCGGCATGCGCATGCTGGATGCCGTCGAAGTCGATGTGAGCGGAAGTCTTGCCGCTTACCGCGATTATCACAGCGGATGGGACGACAAGGTGAGTCGGGCTGCTGCCGAGATGCGCTTGATGGCACCCGATCTAATCCTGGCCAATGTTCCTTATCTGTCGCTTGCCGCTGCCCATCAGGCAGATATTCCCGCCGTGGCGATGTGCTGTCTGAACTGGGCTGATATTTATAGACACTATGCCGGGAACGACGCGGGTAGCCTGATCATCCAGCGACAGATGCAGGCCGCTTACGACAGTGCGGCCTGTTTTCTTAAAGTGCTGCCGGCCATGCCGATGTGCGATCTGCACAATGTTCACGAAATACAACCTATCGCCCGTCGCGGACAGGATCGCCGCGCTGAAATCGAGCGTCTCATTCCGGGCGGGAAAAACGAAAAGCTCGTTCTGGTCGGTATGGGCGGTATTGCTTACCGCTTGCCGATGGCGCGCTGGCTGCGCCATGAGAATGTGCGCTGGATCGTCCCCGCAGACTGGGATGTGCAGCGCGACGATACACTCGTTTTCGAGTCGCTGGGGATGTCGTTCAGCGATGTGCTCGCCTCGTGTGATGCCGTGCTCACCAAGCCCGGCTACGGGATATTCACCGAAGCGGCCTGTGCGGGCGTGCCGTTACTTTACGTGTCGCGCGGAAACTGGCCGGAACAGCCTTGTCTGGTCGAATGGCTGGAACAGAACGGTGTGTGCCGGGAAATCGAAGCCGCTGCGTTGCAGCGCGGCGAACTGGGTGCCGCATTGTCGGCATTGTGGGGGAAAGTCAAACCGCCGCGTCCAGCGGCTAACGGTGCGAACCAGGCCGCCGGAATATTGGCGGGCTGGCTGTAAGGGGAATTACTTTTCCGCTCCTGCCGCCAGAGCGCGCAGTCTGGACTGCTCCAGAGCGGCGGCATCGGGCTCGATCAGCCAACCGTGCAGGTTATCCAGCACC
Source organism: Gallionella sp. (assembly GCA_034371155.1). Classification (GTDB taxonomy): domain Bacteria; phylum Pseudomonadota; class Gammaproteobacteria; order Burkholderiales; family Gallionellaceae; genus Gallionella. The sequence continues at coordinate 27,829 of JAXMKV010000006.1, forward strand.
AGTCCGGTGAGGGCGTGCATCCAATCGTCGCGATCATTGAGGCAGGGAATGTAGTGGTATTCGCCGCCGCCCGCGTGCTGGAAATCTTCCTTGCCTTCCTGCGCGATTTCTTCCAGCGTTTCCAGGCAATCCGAGACAAAACCGGGACAAACCACGTCCACCCGGGAAGTTTTCTGCTTGCCTAATTCCTTCAGGGTCGCGGTTGTGTAGGGTTGCAACCATTCCGCTTTGCCGAAGCGCGACTGGAAGCTGATGAGATACTGGTCTTTGGTCAGTCCCAGTTGTTCGGCGAGCAGTCTTCCGGTCTTGAGGCATTCACAGTGGTAGGGGTCGCCTTTATCCAGCGTGTAGCGCGGCAGGCCGTGAAAACTCATCAGCAGTTTTTCCGGGCGGCCGTTCTTGATCCAGTATCCGTTGATATTGTTTGCCAGAGCTTTGATGTAGCCCGCATCGTCATGAAAGTGTTTGATGGTGCGCAATGCCGGCGTGTTGCGCATCTGTTGCAGTTCGCGAAACACGATGTCGGTGGCGGTGGCGGTGGTGCTGGCGGCGTACTGCGGGTACAACGGCAGCAGCAGGATGCGCTGGCAGTTCTGCTCCTTCAGTTTGCGCATCACGGACGGAATCGACGGATTGCCGTAACGCATGGCGTATTCCACCACGAACGGTGCGCGGGTGTGTTCGCCGAGATAGCCCTGCAACAGGCTCGCCTGCTTTTGGGTGTAGACCCGCAGCGGCGAACCTTCTTTCAGCCAAACCGAGGCGTATTTTGCGGCGGATTTCTTAGGGCGCACATTGAGGATGATGCCGTTGAGGATGAGCCACCAGATAACTCTGGGTATCTCCACCACGCGAGGATCGCCGAGAAACTCTTTCAGATAGGTGCGCACGGAGGCTGTCGTGGGAGCGTCCGGTGTGCCGAGGTTGATCAGCAGAATGCCGGTTTTTTCCGGAGCGCCGTGGGCGTGGGTGGGTTCGTTTTGGTAGGGCATCGGTATTCTTTCAGGTTTGTGACAGCGCGTTGCCGAGCAGTCGGGCGGTGACGTCCACGATGGGAATCATGCGCTGGTAATCCATGCGTTTGGGGCCGACCACGGCCAGTGTGCCGATGATCCGTCCGTCGGCGGAATAGGGGGCGGTGATGACGCTGCATTCCTCCAGCGAGGCGAGGCCGGACTCGTTGCCGACGAAGATATGGATACCCTGGCCTTTGCGTCCCGCTTCCAGAAGTTGCAGCAATTCGGTCTTTTGTTCGAACAGGTCGAACAAGCCGCGCAGGCGTTTCATGTCAGTGGACAGATCGTCCACATGCAGCAGATGATGCTCCCCGCTGATGACGTAATCACCGGATTTTTTCGCCGCCGCTTCGTCACCTGCCGAGAGCGCAGCCGCCATCAGCGCGCTCATGTCCTGATGCAGCTGGCGCAGCTCGCCGCGCAACTGCTCTCGGATGTGCGAGAAACTGCATCCGACGTAGTGCCGATTGAGGAAATTGCCGGCTTCGGTGAGTTGCGATTGGGTGTAATCCTTTTCCAGCGACAGTACGCGGTTCTCCACCTCGCCATCCGGCATCACGATGATGAGCAGCACGCGTTTATCACCGAGGCGGAGGAACTCGATCTGGCGCACGGTGACCACCTCGCGTTTTGACGTGGCAACCACTCCGGCAAATTGCGTCAGTTCGGACAGGATGTTGGATGCTTGCGCAATCAGACGAGACGGATTGTCCGGCTGCAAACGGCGTTCCATCTTCTGCACATACGCGCTGTCCAGCGGACGGGTCACCAGCATGGTGTCGATGAACAGACGGTAGGCCAATCCAGTCGGCACACGTCCGGCAGAGGTGTGAGGGCTGCGCACCAGACCGATCTCTTCGAGATCGGCCATCACATTGCGGATGGTGGCGGAACTTACATCCAGGCCGGAATATTGTTGCAAGGCACGCGAGCCGACGGGCTGTCCATCGCTGATGTAACGCTCTATCAGGGTTTTGAGCAGAATCTGTGCGCGGTCGTTAAGCATGGCGGGATTCTATCATCGCGTATGCCGCTCTGTATTTCTTCCGGATGGGCGCGAATCGTTTGAAAAACAAAAAGCCCGCTTACGCGGGCTTTTTCAATTTGGCGTCCCCTACGAGATTCGAACTCGTGTTATCGCCGTGAAAGGGCGGTGTCCTAGGCCTCTAGACGAAGGGGACGTAGCGGTTGCTACATTTTCTTTTTGGTGGAGGTAAGCGGGATCGAACCGCTGACCTCTTGCATGCCATGCAAGCGCTCTCCCAGCTGAGCTATACCCCCGTACCTCGAAAGAGCGCGCATTATAGTGATGCACCTATGGCTTGTAAAGCCGACTTTGGAAAAAATTACAGATATTTTTTCATGCGCGCCAGAACGGCTTCGCGCGGGAACAAAGCGAGCACCGCATCGACCGAGGGCGTGTGCGTCTGTCCCACCAGCATCACGCGCAACGGCATCGCCAGCTTGGGCATTTTTAAACCGTGTTTGGCCAGCAATTCCTTGAGCAGGGCACCCAGCGCAGGGGCTTCCCATGCGACATCGGCTAAGCGCTCGGCGAGTTCGCGCAAAGCCGGCAACACTTCCGCAGTCAGGTGCGTGTCACGCAATTCCTGTGATGGATGCACCTCAATGTAGAACACTTCGGCCTCGTCCGCGAGTTCCACCAACGTCGCCACTCTATCCTTGTACAGCGCGGTGACCGCTTCCAGTTGCGGCGCATCGCTTACCGTCACTCCACGCTTTGCCAGATGTTTGCCCACCATCTCGGCGAGCTTCGCATTATCGGTCTGCTTGATGTAATGGTTATTCAGCCAGTTAAGCTTTTCGGTGTTGAACTGCGCGGCGGAAGGCGTGATGTGGTCGAGGTCGAACCACTGACAGAATTGCTCGACCGAAAACACCTCGTCGTCGCCATGCGACCAACCCAGACGAGCCAGGTAATTGATGACCGCCTCGGGCAGGTAGCCGTCCTCGTCGTATTGCATCACGCTGACCGCGCCGTGGCGCTTGGACAGCTTGGTGCCATCGTCGCCGAGGATCATCGACAGGTGCGCATAAGCCGGCACGGTTGCACCCAGTGCCTTGAGGATGTTGATCTGGCGCGGCGTGTTGTTGACGTGGTCGTCGCCGCGTATCACCTGAGTGATGCCCATGTCCCAGTCGTCCACCACGACGCAGAAGTTGTAGGTCGGCGTGCCGTCCGAACGCGCGATGATCAGATCGTCCAGTTCGGTATTGCTGAACTCGATATGCCCCTTGACCATATCCTTCCAGCCGACAACACCCCCGGTCGGGTTCTTGAAACGCACGACAGGCTTCACATCGGCGGGAACGGGCGGCAAGACCTTGCCCGATTCGGGACGCCAGCGTCCGTCGTAACGCGGCTTCTCGCCACGCGCGCGTTGAGCCTCGCGCATCGCATCCAGTTCTTCCGACGCGGTATAGCAATAATAGGCCTGCCCTGCATCCAGCATCTGCCGGATTACTTCCTTGTATCGCGGCATGCGCTGCATCTGGTAGAACGGGCCTTCGTCGTAGTTCAGCTGCAGCCAGTCCATACCGTCCAGAATCGCCTGCACGGCCTCCGGCGTGGAGCGCTCAACATCGGTATCCTCGATACGCAAGATGAATGTGCCACCGTGCTTGCGGGCATAGGCCCATGAGAACAGCGCGGTGCGGGCGCCGCCGATGTGCAGATAGCCGGTTGGGCTGGGGGCGAAGCGGGTGCGGACAGTCATAGTGCTTTCCTGAAAATGAAGGCGTGCATTCTACGTCAGATGGGTAAATCCGATAAAGAAATTGACCGTGGATGTATGCCTGTGATTAAATGCGCGCCCTCGATTGGGCGGTTAGCTCAGCGGTAGAGCACTGCCTTCACACGGCAGGGGTCACTGGTTCGAACCCAGTATCGCCCACCAATCGAAAAGACTCTATTAGTTGTATCGGTTAAACGCTGTTCGGCGTGATAACTTGGCTGCAATCATCCGGCACATCAAGTGCATATCTCATGTTAAGCAAGCTCAATGCAGTCCAGCGCGAAGCTGCGTCCTATCTCGATGGCCCCTTGCTGGTGCTAGCCGGTGCGGGCAGCGGCAAGACGCGCGTGATTACCCACAAGATCGCCTATCTGGTCGAAGAATGCGGCTATGCGGCGCGCAATATCGCGGCAATCACCTTTACCAATAAAGCGGCCAACGAGATGCGCGAACGCGTCGGCACGTTGCTGCCGGGCGGCAGTGCCAAGGGGCTGGTGGTCAGCACCTTTCACTCGTTGGGCATGAATATCCTGCGTGCCGAGGCGGGCTTGCTGGGGTACAAGCCGCAATTCTCCATCTTCGATTCCAGCGACAGCTGGAAGATATTGAGCGAGCTGACCAATTCCGGCGACAAGCAGGAGATACGCGATCTGCAAACGCAGATATCGAATTGGAAGTCAGCTTTCATTTCGCCGCAACAGGCGGATGCATGTGCGGAGAGTGATGCCGCCAAGGTGCAGGCTCGCATCTATGCCCGTTATCAGGAGACGTTGCGCGCCTATCAGGCAACGGATTTCGATGATTTGATCCATCTTCCGGTGCAGCTGTTCCGCGAGCATCCTGAAGCCTTGTCGCGCTGGCAGAATCGCCTGCGGTATTTGTTGATCGACGAATACCAGGATACCAACGATTGCCAGTATCAGATGACGCGTCTATTGGCGGGCAAGCGCGCGGCGTTCACTGCCGTGGGCGACGACGATCAGGCGATCTATGCATGGCGGGGGGCCAGCGTGGAGAACCTGCATAATCTGCGCAACGACTATTCCGATCTGCGCGTGATCAAGCTGGAGCAGAACTACCGTTCGTCGCAACGCATCCTCAAGGTGGCGAACCACCTGATCAATCACAACACCAAGGTGTTCGAGAAGAAGCTGTGGAGCGAGCACGGCATCGGCGATCCGATCCGCATCTATGCGGCGCGCGACGACGAGCATGAGGCCGAGAGCGTGGTGATGCGGCTGATGGCACACAAGTTCGAGCACCGTACGCGTTTTGCCGACTATGCCATCCTGTATCGCAGCAACCATTTGTCGCGTGCTTTCGAGGAACAACTGCGCGCACAGCGCGTGCCTTACACGGTGAGTGGCGGCACTTCGTTCTTCGACAAGGCGGAGATCAAGGACATCACCTCTTACCTGCGGCTGGTCGCCAACCCGGACGACGATCCCGCTTTCATTCGCGCGATCACCACACCCAAGCGCGGGATCGGCAACACCACGCTGGAAAAGCTGGGAAGCTACGCCGGTTCGCGCCAAATCAGTCTGTTCGAGGCGGCATTCGAGACTCATATGGCAAACGAATTGCCGCCGCGCCAGCACGAAGATTTGATGTTGTTCTGTAACTTCATCAACCGTATCCAGGAACGTGCCGACAAAGACCCGTGCGGCGAATTGCTGGATGAGTTGTTGCGTGCCATCAACTACGAAACCTGGCTGTACGACTCGCATGAGGCGCGCCAAGCCGATGCCAAGTGGAAGAATGTGCAGGACTTCATCGACTGGCTCAAACGCAAGGCCGAGGCGGACGAAAAATCGCTGATCGCGATGGTGCAGACCATCGCGCTGATCAATATGCTGGAAGGAAAAGATCAGGAGCCGGATGCGGTCACGCTGTCCACCTTGCACGCGGCCAAGGGGCTGGAGTTCCCGCATGTGTTCATCGTCGGCGCGGAAGAGGATATTTTGCCGTTCCGTGACCGCGACGAGGAGGGCATAGAGGAGGAGCGCCGCCTGATGTACGTCGGCGTCACCCGCGCCGAGCGCAGCTTGCAGATCAGTTACTGCAACCGCCGTAAACGCGGCAAAGACTGGCATGCCTGTGAGCCGAGCCGATTTTTGGAGGAGATGCCGGAGGATGAGCTGCAATATGCCGGGGGGCACAAGGAAGCCGCGCCGCTTGTCACCAAGGACGAGGGAAAAAGCAAATTGGCCAATCTGAAAGCGATGCTGAATAGGCCCGAGGAAACCTAGATGGTCTGCACGCAGATAAGACGAATATCATCAGTTTGGTGTTTTTCCCATTAATCCGTTTTCAGGCGATTTCCATGATTAACCCCCGCGTCGCATTGCTGTATAAAAACATCCCGCACAAGTATCCCCATTTCTTGCAGCGGGATTATCCGCATGTTCTCAACCGGTTGATGCAGTTGTGGTGCCTGCCGGAATTCGAGCCTTATATGTATGACCTGATGATGGACAAACGAGGAGACCGGCAGGGATTCCCGCTGGAAGTGGTATCCGAACTGGTCTTTCTGGGGGAATTGCATGAAGCGTTCAAACGCGAAGGCTATCAGTTACCCAATTTCGAGGATCCTTGGAAGGCCGTCCCGGTCGAAAATCCTTCTCCGGAAGGATTCATGTCTGCCATCGAGCGCGGTCAGCGCGAGGTGATGGAGATATTTTTGAGTGCAGGCGTGTCGGTCGATTATCGTTTCGAAGGCGGGCAAACCGCGCTGATGGTGGCGGTGATCAACGGGCAGGCGGAGATGGTGCATAGCCTGATCGAAGATGGTGCCGGGGTGAATTTGCGTGACAGAGGCCGGTATACCGCTTTGCACTGGGCGGCATTCTACAAGCAGGACGGCATGATCGATGAGTTGCTGCGTTTTGGTGCCGAGATCAATGCTGTGCAAAACAGTGGTGATACGCCGCTATCGCTGGCCGTCACCAGAGGTCATGTTGCCACGGTCAGGTTGTTGCTTCTGCACAAAGCGGATCCGAATATCCGCAGTCATCACGGCACTCCTCTCGCTATCGCGCACCAGCGAAAAACACCACGAATGATTGAGTTGCTGACGAAATTCGGGGCCCGCGCCTGAACATTATTGCCGCCACAGTACGATGTGCGTGCTTCGTGAATAGCATGAATCCGGCCTATAATCGGCGCGGTATTTTATTCTTGATCGGGGAACAGACATGGTGACATCCCATACTTGGAGATTCTTTCGTGCGGGCGGTTTTGATCAGGCGCAACTCGACAGCGGAGCCGATTTGCTGGCGCTGCGTGAACTGGATCAGAAACTGTGGGTGGCATTAAGCTGTCCGACACGAGGTATCGAGTTCGATGGTCGGACGCTGGACATGATCGATTCCGACAGCGATGGTCAGGTGCGCGCCAACGAGGTGCTGGCGGCGATAGATTGGGCAGGCAAGCTGCTGAAAAATGCCGATCTGCTGGTGCAGAAGGCGGATACGCTGCTTCTGTCCGATATTGATGATGCCGGCGATGAGGGCAAACAGGTGCTGGCTTCTGCCCGTCATATCCTGAGGAGTTTGGGCAAACCGGATGCGACAGAGATCACGCTGGCGGATATGGCCGACATCGGCAAATTGCTGGCTGGACTTCAGTTCAACGGCGACGGCGTGATTTGCGCCAAGCAGGTCGCTGATATCGGTCTGCGAGAGGTCGTCGAGGATATCGCCCGATGCGCCGGTTCGGTGCCGGATCTAAGCGGCGACAGCGGCATCAATCAGGAGATTGCCGATCAGTTCTTTGCCGAGGCACAACTTTATTCGGATTGGTATGCGGCAGGAGAGTGTGATTCCGCAGTGCTGTTGTTGGGGGAGCGGACGCAGGCGGCGGTGGACGCTTTTCTTCGCGTAAAGGAAAAGGTGGGCGATTATTTCATCCGCTGCCAGTTGGCGGCCTATGACACACGAGCCGCTGCTCCGCTGAGTCGTGACGTGGAGGATTACCAGCGGCTCGCTGCACATAGCCTGTCCGCGCAAAGCGACGAAGTGGCGGCGTTTCCCTTGGCGACTGTCGCGCCAGACAAGGCCGTGCCGCTGGTTTCCGCTATCAACCCGGCGTGGCTGGACCAGGTTTCCGCTTTGCGGCAACACGTGATCGTGCCCTTGCTTGGCGATAAAGATAACCTGTCCGCAAAAGAGTGGGCGGCGCTGTGTGCCAGATTTGCCGCATTCGAGACTTGGCAGGCCGGCAAACCGGCAAACCGGGTAGAGCCGCTTGGTATACGACGAGTGCGCGAGATTCTCGGCGGCACGCACAAGGCCGAGATAGATGAGTTGCTGCGGCAGGACCGGGCGGTCGAAGCCGAGGTGGCAGCGGTTCGCTCGGTCGAAAAACTGCTGCGTTATAAACGTGACCTGTTCAAGCTCGTGAACAACTTTGTGTCGTTCCGCAATTTCTATACCGGCAGGGACATGGCTGTGTTTCAGGCGGGTACGTTGTATCTGGACGGGCGCAGCTGTGAACTGTGCATCAAGGTCGATGACGTGAATAAACATGCCGCCTTTGCCGCCACCAGCGGTATCTGCTTGGCTTACTGCGAGTGTGTGCGTAACGGTGGCACGGAGAAGATGAATATCGTGGCAGCCTTTACGGCGGGGGATTCCGATTTTCTTATGGTGGGGCGAAATGGGGTGTTCTACGACCGCAAGGGACAGGATTGGAACGCCAATATTGTACGCCTCGTCGATCATCCGATCAGTATCCGTCAGGCGTTCTGGTCTCCTTACAAGAAACTGGTCAAAGTAATTAGCGAACAGTTGCAGAAATTTGCCGCATCCAAAGCCAGCAGCGTGGAAGGGCAGATGATCAACAAGGTGGTAGAACACGGAATGCCTCCGGCTGAACCGGCGGTTGCACCGCCAAAGCCTCCTTTCGATGTCGCCAAATTCGCCGGTATCTTCGCCGCCATCGGGCTGGCAATAGGGGCTATCGGTGGCATTCTGGCTTCCATCGTCAGCGGTGTGCTGGGTTTGAAGTTCTGGCAGATACCGTTGGCATTGATCGGTCTGATGCTGTTGATCTCACTGCCATCCATGGCCATGGCTTGGTTCAAGCTGAAACGACGCAATCTCGGGCCGATTCTGGATGCATGCGGATGGGCGATCAACGCACGTGTGCATATCAACATTCCGTTCGGTACCTCGTTGACCGCTTTGGCTGCGCTGCCCAAAGGGGCGGGTCGTTCCCTGGTCGATCCCTACGCCGAGGAGCGGGTATTGTGGCCTTATTACTTGGTCATTGCGGCGGGTTTTGTCGCTTTGGCATGGCTCTGGCATCTCGGATTTTTCGGGTAAGGTCGGATGACGACATTCAGCACGGATTGCCGTCGCTGTGCGCGACTTTCCGGATTTCTCGATCAGGTTCGCATCGAGCATCCGGATTATCACGCTTTGCCGGTCGTATCCTTTGGCGAAACCGCTTCCGGATTTCTGATCGTCGGCTTGGCTCCCGGTATGCATGGAGCCAATCGTACCGGTCGGCCTTTTACCGGAGATTATGCGGGGAACCTGCTGTACGGCACTCTGCACCGATACGGATTTTCCAGCAGCCCGACACCCCTAGATGTCGATGGCAACGCCAACCCATCCTTGTTTTTGACGGGGTGCCGCATCACCAATGCGGTGCGTTGTCTGCCGCCGCAGAACAAGCCGGAGCCGGGTGAAATTCGTAACTGCAATGCTTATCTGGCGGAGGAGTTGGCTGAACTGCCGGAGGGGGCGGCGGTCATGGCCTTGGGCACCATCGCCCATCAAGCCGTGCTGACCGCGTTGGGCTTGCGCAAAAGCAGCTTTGTTTTTGCGCATGGCGCCAAACATGTGTTGCCGCGCGGACTGATGCTGTTCGATAGTTATCATTGTAGTCGCTACAACACACAAACCAAAAGACTGACGACGGCGATGTTCGAGTCCGTTGTTGGCAATGTCGCCTCGTATCTTGCGCAAGCGCGGTCGGTCGCGCCCTGACGGAGTGGCTAACGGACCCGCGCAGAGCCATGCAAACCGGAAACTCATTCGATCCCAAGCCTATTCTCGATACGTTGCCGCTATTGCCGGGGGTGTATCGTTTCTTTGACGGCAAAGGCGAGGTGCTCTACGTCGGCAAGGCCAATCAACTCAAGAAACGTGTTTCATCTTACTTTCAGAAAAGTAACATCTCTCCGCGTATCCGTCTGATGGTGTCGCATATCGCGCGTATAGAGACTACCGTTACGCGCTCCGAAGCCGAGGCGCTGCTGCTCGAAAACAATCTGATTAAGTCGTTAAGGCCGCGGTACAACATATTGTTTCGCGACGATAAGTCTTATCCGTATATCGTGCTGACCGGAGACGAGTTCCCGCGCCTGACCTACTATCGCGGCACCCCAAATCGTCAGCACCAACATTTCGGCCCCTATCCGAATTCTTATGCCGCGAAGGAAAGTATCCAGCTCCTGCAAAAGGTGTTCCGTATTCGCACTTGCGAGGACAGTGTGTTCAATAATCGCACGCGGCCTTGTTTGTTGCACCAGATCAACCGTTGTACCGCGCCCTGCGTAAAGCTGATTTCCGCAGAGGATTATCACGACGATATCCGCAATGCGGTATTGCTGCTGCAAGGCAAGCAGCAGGAGGTGGAGAGGACATTGAGTGGAGCGATGCAGCGGGCGGCGGAGGGGCAGCATTACGAGCAGGCCGCAGCTTTGCGCGATCAGTTGCGCGCGCTGCATACCGTGCAACAGAAGCAATTCGTCGAGTCGACCGGAGGCGCGACCGATGCAGACATCATCGCGCTGGCGCAGCTGGACGGCCTGACCTGCCTGAACCTGGCGATGGTACGGGGCGGACGGCATCTGGGTGACAAGAGCTTCTTTCCCGATCATGCCGAAGATCTGCCGGCAGCCGAGATCGTGCTGGCCTTCATCGCGCAGCATTATCTGGGGCGAAGTGTGCCGGCGCTGCTGGTGCTGAACGAGGCATGTGGCGATGAAACGCTGGCACCCTTGCTCAGCGAACAAGCCGGCCACACGGTGAAGATCAGCACTCCGGCGAGTGGCGACCGTAAACAATGGCTGGAGATGGGACAACGCAACGCGCTGTTGGCGTTGCAGCAGCGTATCGCCCAGAAGGGTGGTCAGCAGCAGCGGTTGGACAAGCTGCGCGAATGGATAGGGCTGCCGGATATGGAGCGCATCGAGTGTTTTGATATCAGCCACACGATGGGTGAGGCGACGCAGGCATCTTGTGTGGTGTACGAGAATCTCGACATGCGCCCGGCGCAATATCGGCGCTATAACATCACCGGCATCACGCCGGGAGACGACTATGCGGCGATGCGCCAAGCATTGACGCGCCGCTACCAGAGACTGGCGGAGGGCGAGGGCGCTAGGCCCGACTTGGTGCTGATCGACGGGGGTCTCGGGCAGTTGCATATCGCGATGGAGGTGATGCAGGAGCTGGGCCTGAACGAGTTGCCGCTGGTCGGGGTAGCCAAGGGCGTGGAGCGCAAGGCCGGGTTGGAACAACTGATTTTTCCGGACGGTTCGGCCAAACAGATGCGCAGCGACGATCCGGCGCTGCACCTGATCCAGCAGATCCGCGACGAGGCGCACCGTTTCGCCATTACCGGGCACCGTGCCAAACGCGGCAAAGCGCGCACCACATCGAGTCTGGAAGAGATCAACGGGGTGGGAGACAAGCGCCGCCGCAGCCTGCTGACCCATTTCGGCGGTTTGCGCGAAGTGGCGCTGGCCAGTGTCGAACAGTTGTGCCAAGTGCAAGGTATCAGCAAATCGCTTGCTGAAAGGATTTACCAGCAGCTACACTGAGCGCATGTTCAGCAATATCCCCAACCTGCTTACTTGGCTCAGAATCCTGCTCATCCCGGTTTTCGTTTCGGTTTTCTATCTGCCTGATGCCACGCTGGCTCCCCATCTCAAGAATCTGATCAGCACCGGCGTATTCTTGCTGGCCGCCGCGACCGACTGGCTGGATGGCTATCTGGCGCGACGGCTTAACCAGTCTTCTGCCTTCGGTGCCTTCCTGGATCCGGTGGCCGACAAGCTGATGGTGGCGGCTGCGCTGATTGTGCTGGTCAAGTTGGGGCGCGCCGACGCGATCATTGCTTTCATTATTATCGGACGCGAGATCACCATCTCCGCGCTGCGCGAATGGATGGCCAAGCTCGGCGAAGCAAAAAGCGTCGCGGTCTCGATGCTGGGCAAGATCAAAACCACCTTCCAGATGGTTGCGATAGCGCTTTTGCTGTATCACGAAACCCTGCTGGGAATCGATTGCCAAGCCATAGGCGCGATACTGTTGTATCTCGCGGCACTGCTGACGCTATGGTCGATGGGTTATTACTTGATGCTGGCTTCGCCCCAACTCAAAAAACATCGAAACTAAAATTGATTTATGAATCCGCATCTGTATAATGCGCAGCCTTCGGGGTGTAGCGTAGCCTGGTAGCGCGCCTGCTTTGGGAGCAGGATGTCGGGAGTTCGAATCTCTCCACCCCGACCAGGTTTAGGCAATGAAGATGCCGTGAAAAGAATTGTGCCCGTAGCTCAACCGGATAGAGCACCAGCCTTCTAAGCTGGGGGTTACAGGTTCGATTCCTGTCGGGCACGCCAGTGTCAGACTAGCAAGGTTCAATGGTGGCTGTAGCTCAGTTGGTAGAGTCCAGGATTGTGATTCCTGTTGTCGTGGGTTCGAGCCCCATCAGCCACCCCAAATAAACCCCATAGCTCTTAAAAGCTATGGGGTTTTTCTTTGGCACTCCGCCAGAACGGCTTATTTTCGCAGAGCCAAAGTTCGCGTCAGGATATATCATCTTGCCTGCCGTCAAAATCGTCATGGGACTGGGAACAGGATTTCGCTATGCCACAAAAGAAAAAACACGGGGCGCGACAGAAGAAGTCACTCCGCGTACCGGTCACACGGGGGCTCAAGGATATCTACGCGATGGATATGCATCTTGCTTATCAGGCCGCCTGCCTGGGGCAGTTCAATGTCACGGCCTTCGGCCGCTTGGCGGCGGCCATTTCGGTCATCCGTTCTGCGTTGGAATTTCGACAGACCCGGCTACCTTTAGCCATAGAGACACTGGATGGTGCGATTGCGATATTGCTGGAGGTCAGGCATCGCGGAGACGAGAGCGGGGACTGGCGCATTGACGAGGAAGACCGTCCCGCGATGTTGAATGCCATTCATATGGCCGAGGAATGTATCGGCACGCTGGATGTTGCGCTTCTGGCGCAGACTGCGGCACAGCTTCTTCAGCAGGTGTATGACGAGTCGGCGGCGGAGACGTGAGCCGAGTATCTATGCCCGCAGGATGGCGGTTAGTGATATTATCCGCGCCGTGCTTGTCGCCAGTGATTTATGCGCAGTGACCGGAGTTGTCGTTACATCGCACCGATTCAATTTTAAACCTCAAGGAAATACAGTATGTCCAGCGTAGAAACCGTGAGCGCGTTAGAGCGTCGTTTGAATGCAGCCATTCCGCAACAGGCAATCAAAAGCCAGGTTGCAAACCAACTCAAAAAAATCGGACGTTCCGCCAAGATCGCCGGTTTCCGTCCCGGCAAAGTTCCCACCAAGATACTGGAGCAGCATTATGGCGCGCAGGCTTATCAGGACGCGCTGGGCGAGGCTTTGCAGCGTTCTTTCGCCGAAACCGTGCAAGCCAACAAGCTGAGAGTCGCGGGTTACCCGCAGTTTGAACTGAAGACTAACGACATAAACGCGGAGCAAATCGAATACAGCGCAACTTTCGAGGTTTATCCCGAGGTCGTGCTGGGCGACATCAGTGCCGAGACGGTCGAGCGCGCCGTGTTCGATTTGAGCCAGGCTGAAGTGGACAAGACCATTGACACCTTGCGCAAGCAGCGCGCCGTATTCGTGAAGGAGGATCGTCCTGCGCAGGCCGAAGATCAGGTACGCATAGATTTTGTCGGCAAACTGAACGGCGAAGTGTTCCAGGGCGGCGAGGCAAAGGATTATCCATTCGTGCTCGGCGTGGGGCGCATGCTGCCGGAATTTGAGGCCGCCATCACCGGCATGAACGCAGGAGAGAGCAAATCGTTCGATATGACCTTCCCTGAAAGCTATCACGGCAAAGATGTGGCAGGGAAACAGGTGACGTTCGCCATTACGCTGCATTCCGTCGAAGCTCCGCAATTGCCCGAGATTGATCGCGAATTCGCACTGTCGATCGGCGTGGAGGATGGCGATGTGGGCAAGCTGGAAGAAGAAATACGCACCAATTTGAAACGTGAAATTGATCGTCGCCTGAAGATGCGCAACAAGGATGTGGCGATGGAAGCGTTATTGAAGGTCGCGCAACTGGAGCTGCCCAAAGCTCTGGTCGAGTGGGAAAAACAAAGCCTGATGCAGCAGACTGTTCAGGATATGGAATCCCGCGGCATGAAGATGAAGGGCGTGTCATTGCCGCTGGACGTCTTTGCCGAGCGCGCGGAAAAGCGCGTCAAGCTTGGCTTGATTCTTGCTGACCTAGTTCAGAAACATGATTTGAAGGCCAAGCCGGAGCAGGTGCGCGCCCTGATTGACGATTATGCCCAGAACTACGACCAGCCCGAAGATGTCGTACGCTGGTACTACGGAGATGCGGGTCGCCTCCAGGAAGTGGAGAATCTGGCTCTGGAGGAAAATGTCGTCGAATTTGTCATGAAGCATGCAAAGGTCACGGACAAAACAGTCGCGTTCGACGAGTTGATGGGGAACTAAGGTGATGACTTATCAGGAACCGCAAAACATCGGCTTGATCCCCATGGTCATCGAGACCAGCGGGCGCGGCGAGCGGGCATTCGATATTTATTCGCGTCTGCTCAAGGAGCGCGTGGTATTCCTGATTGGCGAGGTCAATGACCATACAGCCAATCTGATCGTTGCCCAGTTGTTGTTTCTGGAATCGGAGAATCCCGACAAGGACATCCACTTCTACATCAACTCGCCGGGCGGCTCGGTGACGGCCGGCATGGCGATCTATGACACCATGCAGTTCATAAAGCCTAATGTAAGTACGCTTTGTATCGGTCAGGCGGCCAGTATGGGCGCGTTTCTGCTGGCGGCGGGTGAAAAGGGCAAGCGTTTCTGTCTGCCCAATGCGCGCGTGATGATTCATCAGCCGCTCGGTGGTTTTCGCGGGCAGGCTTCCGATATCGAGATTCACGCGCGGGAAATTCTGTACTTGAAGCAGAGGCTTAATCAATTGTTGGCGCACCACTGCGGACAGTCCGAAGAAAATATCGAGCGTGACACTGACCGTGACAATTTCCTGAGCGCGCCTGATGCCGTGAAATACGGACTGGTGGATCAAGTGCTGGAAAAACGCGGCGTTTAAGAAATCTATTTGGTTGCCGATAACTCACTAAGGTATAGCTGGCATGTCAGTCGATAACAAAACCGGAGACAAATTGCTCTATTGTTCCTTTTGCGGCAAGAGCCAACATGAAGTCCGCAAACTGATTGCGGGTCCATCCGTATTCGTCTGTGACGAATGTATCAGCTTGTGCAACGACATCATGCGCGAGGAAATACAGAACGAACAGGGCAAATCGGACAAGAGTGAATTGCCTACCCCGAAAGAAATCAGCGCGAAACTCGATGAGTATGTGATCGGGCAGGCCAGAGCCAAGCGTATTCTCTCGGTCGCCGTGTACAACCACTACAAACGCCTCAGAAACACCGATAAAGACGGGGTAGAGCTATCCAAGAGCAATATTCTGTTGGTCGGGCCGACCGGTTCAGGCAAAACGCTGCTGGCCCAGACGCTGGCGCGTTTGCTGGATGTGCCTTTTGTGATGGCCGATGCGACGACACTGACCGAGGCTGGTTATGTCGGCGAAGACGTTGAGAATATTATCCAGAAGTTGTTGCAGGCATGCGACTATGACGTCGAGCGTGCGCAGCGCGGTATTGTCTATGTGGACGAGATCGACAAGATTTCGCGCAAGTCCGACAATCCCTCCATCACGCGCGATGTATCGGGCGAAGGCGTGCAACAGGCTTTGCTCAAGCTGATCGAGGGAACCAAGGCTTCCATCCCGCCGCAAGGTGGCCGCAAGCACCCCAATACCGAATTCCTGCAAGTGGACACCACCAACATCCTGTTCATTTGCGGCGGCGCATTCGACGGCTTGGAGAAGGTTATACGCAACCGTTCAGAGAAGGCCGGAATCGGTTTTGGGGCGAACATCAGCAGCAAGTCCGAACAGAATACCGGTGAGACCTTGCGCGATGTGGAGCCGGAAGATCTGATCAAATTCGGTTTGATCCCAGAGTTCGTCGGCCGCCTGCCGGTGGTGGCGACGTTGGAAGAGCTGGATGAGGCCGCGTTGGTGACAATATTGACCGAACCAAAGAATGCGTTGACCAAACAATATCAAAAGCTGTTCGCGATGGAGAGTGTCGAGCTCGAATTCCGCGAGGGAGTGTTGACGGCGATCGCCCGCAAGGCTCTTGCGCGCAAAACCGGAGCCCGCGGACTGCGTTCGATACTGGAACAGGCCTTGCTCGACATCATGTTCGATTTGCCGTCCATGAATGACGTTAGCAAGGTGGTGCTGGAAGAAGTTGGCAGTCCCGGCGAGATCAAGCCCGTCATCATTTACGCCGACGAGACTAAAGCGGCCTGAGTTCTTCCGGAGGGTCTTGAATTCAGTAGTCGCAGCCCCCACAGAACGTACCTGTCGCCAATAAAATAGGTTTATGCCATGCCAGAACAAGACTCCTCAGTCGCGAATGATCTTCATCCCTTGTTGCCGCTGCGTGATGTCGTGGTGTTTCCCCACATGGTTATTCCCTTGTTCGTGGGGCGAAGCAAGTCCATAAAAGCGCTGGAAACGGCGATGGAAGCGGGCAAAGGTATCGTGCTGGTCGCGCAAAAATCGGCTGCCAAGGATGACCCCTCCAAGGAAGATCTCTATGCGGTTGGCAGCATGGCTAACATTCTGCAAATGCTGAAGCTGCCTGACGGTACGGTCAAAGTGCTGGTCGAGGGCACTCAGCGTATCCGAGTGTTGCGCATCCTTGATACCGACAACCGTTTTGACACCGAGGTTGAAATCATTCCGGTCGACGAGGGGGACGATGGTGAGTCGGAGGCAATGCGGCGCGCCTTGATCGCCCAATTTGACCAATATGTGAAACTCAACAAGAAGATACCACCGGAAATTCTCACCTCTTTGGCGGGCATTGATGATGCGGGTCGTCTGGCGGATACTATCGCCGCCCATTTGCCGCTCAAGCTGGAACAGAAGCAGGAAGTGCTCGAGATATTCGAAGTGCGCAAGCGTCTGGAGCACTTGCTGGGACTGCTGGAAGCCGAGATCGACATCCTTCAGGTCGAAAAGCGTATTCGCGGTCGAGTGAAACGCCAGATGGAGAAAAGCCAGCGCGAGTACTATCTGAATGAACAGGTAAAAGCGATTCAGAAGGAACTGGGCGAGGGCGAAGACGGCACCGATTTGGACGAGCTGGAAAAGAAGATCAAAGCTGCGCACATGCCCAAGGATGCTCGAGCAAAGGCTGAATCCGAGCTGAAAAAACTACGCCTGATGTCGCCGATGTCTGCCGAGGCGACCGTGGTGCGCAACTTCATCGATGTGCTGATCGGCTTGCCCTGGAAAAAGAAGACCAAGATTAGCGCCGACCTGAAACAGGCCGAGGTGGTGCTGGAAGAAGATCACTACGGATTGGACAAGGTCAAAGAGCGTATTCTGGAATATCTCGCCGTGCAGCAACGGGTGGACAAGCTGAAAGCGCCAATCCTTTGCTTGGTTGGCCCGCCAGGCGTGGGCAAGACCTCGCTGGGGCAATCCATCGCTCGCGCCACCAACCGCAAGTTCGTGCGCATGTCGCTGGGCGGTGTACGCGACGAATCCGAGATACGCGGACATCGCCGTACCTATATTGGCTCCATGCCGGGCAAAATATTGCAGAACATGAGCAAGGTCGGGGTCAAGAATCCTTTGTTCCTGCTTGATGAAGTAGACAAGATGGGCATGGACATGCGCGGGGATCCGTCTTCCGCCCTGCTGGAAGTGCTTGATCCGGAGCAGAACAGCACCTTTGTCGACCATTATGTCGAGGTCGAATACGACCTTTCCGACGTGATGTTCGTGGCGACCGCAAACACTCTGAACATTCCCGAGCCTTTGCTGGATCGCATGGAAATCATCCATGTTTCCAGTTATATGGAAGAGGAGAAGATCAACATTGCGATCCGTTATCTGGTGCCCAAGGCTATCAAGAACAACGGACTGAAACCGGAGGAAATCAATATTTCCGAAAGTGCCCTGCGCGATATCATTCGCTATTACGTCAGGGAGGCGGGCGTGCGCGGATTGGAGCGGGAAATCTCCAAGATATGCCGCAAAGTGGTCAAATCGCTCTCGCTCAAGGAACGCGACAAAAAAGTCGTTATCAACGCGCGCAATCTGGACAAGTATCTGGGTGTGCGTCGCTATTCCTATGGTGTGGCCGAGAAGAACAATCAGGTAGGGCAGGTCACCGGGCTGGCCTGGACTGAAGTGGGAGGCGAGTTGCTGACTATCGAAACCGCCGTCATGCCCGGCAAGGGCAAGACCACCACCACCGGCAAGCTGGGTGAAGTGATGCAGGAATCGATACAGGCAGCGATCAGCGTTGTGCGCGGACGGGCCAAGGTACTGGGAATCGATGCCGACTTTTACCAGAAGTCCGATCTGCATATTCACTTGCCTGAGGGGGCGACGCCCAAAGATGGCCCGAGTGCAGGGATTGGTATCTGCACTTCTATCGTTTCGGCACTGACCGGGATACCCGTTTGCGCCGATGTGGCCATGACAGGAGAAATCACCTTGCGAGGGGAAGTCCTGCCGATCGGCGGCCTAAAGGAAAAGCTGTTGGCGGCGCAGCGTGGCGGTATCAAACGTGTACTGATCCCCGAGGAAAACACCAAGGATCTTGCAGAGATTCCCGACAGCATCAAGAATAAGCTGGAAATACACCCCGTCAAGTGGGTGGACCAAGTGTTGGCGCTGGCGCTGGAGCGTGCTCCGGAGCCTTTGCCGGATACTCCGGGAGAGGCCGCCGCCGCGCCAATCGCCGCAACAGAGGCCGTGCCCGCCGCGACGACCATCCTCAAGCACTAGCCCGAAATGCTGCAATTTGGAATTTCGGCCTTCTTTGGATACAATGTGCGAGCTTTTTGAACTTTTAATTAAAGGGTGGGAGAAATAATGTCTATTGAACAACGCGTTAAAAAAATCGTAGCCGAGCAACTCGGAGTGAATGAGGCGGAAGTAAAGAACGAGTCTTCCTTTGTGAACGATCTGGGTGCCGATTCTCTCGACACCGTTGAACTTGTGATGGCGTTGGAAGAAGAGTTCGAATGCGAGATCCCTGATGAAGATGCAGAAAAAATCACTTCCGTGCAGCAAGCCATCGACTACGTTCTGGCACATCAAAAGTAACTCTTCCTCTTCTGTTTAAAAACGGAGTCAGTTTGTCTAAGCGCAGAGTCGTCATCACCGGACTGGGGATCGTATCCCCGGTCGGGATCGGGATCCCTTTGGTCTGGCAGAACATCGTCGCGGGTAAGTCGGGAATCACCAGAATCAGCCATTTCGATGCGAGTCAGTTTGCCTGCCAAGTGGCGGGCGAAGTGAAAGAATTCGACGTTACCCAGTACCTGCCGGCAAAGGATGCGCGCCGCATGGATCGTTTCATTCATTTTGGTCTGGTGGCGGGCATGGAAGCATTCATGGATTCCGGCCTGGAGGTCACGGAGCAGAATGCCGAGCGCATCGGAGTCAACATCGGCTCCGGCATCGGCGGACTACCGATGATCGAGGATACGCACAATGACTATCTAGCCTCTGGTCCGCGCAAGATTTCGCCGTTTTTCATTCCCGGTACCATCATCAACATGATCTCCGGCAACCTGTCTGTCATGTATGGACTGAAGGGGCCGAATCTGGCGATGGTCACGGCTTGTACCACCGGTACGCATTGCATCGGCGACTCTGCCCGTATCATCGAGTATGGCGATGCCGACGTGATGGTATGCGGCGGCGCGGAAGCAACTATCAATTCGCTGGCAGTCGGCGGTTTTGGCGCGGCGAGAGCGCTTAGCACGCGCAACGAAGATCCGGCCACTTCCAGCCGTCCGTGGGACAAAGACCGCGACGGTTTCGTCATCGGCGAGGGCGCGGGTGTGCTGGTGCTGGAAGAATATGAGCATGCCAAAGCGCGCAGCGCGAAGATATATGCCGAATTGGCCGGCTATGGCATGAGCGGCGACGCGTATCACATCACTTCGCCGAACAGCGATGGCCCGAAGCGCAGCATGTTGAATGCATTGCGCAACGCCGGGCTGAATCCGGATAACGTGGATTACGTTAATGCCCATGGTACGTCCACGCCACTGGGTGACAAGAACGAGACAGAGGCGATCAAACTGGCTTTCGGTGATTACGCCAACAAGCTGGTGGTCAGCTCGACAAAATCGATGACCGGCCACCTGCTGGGTGGTGCCGGCGGCGTGGAATCGGTTTTTTGCGCGCTGGCAGTACACCACCAGATTGCGCCACCGACCATCAATATCTTCGAGCAGGATCCTGAGTGCGATCTGGATTACTGCGCGAATGTAGCACGCGACATGAAGATCGACGTTGCAGTCAACAACAACTTCGGCTTTGGCGGAACGAACGGTTCGTTGGTTTTCCGAAAAGTTTAAGTTCTAACTCCTTGCGATGCTGGTCAACGGTTTACCCGCCAATACGATCAGCATCCATGATCGCGGCCTGCTCTACGGCGACGGGGTGTTTCGCACCCTGCGAGCCGTTCGCGGCAAGGTGTTGTGCTGGTCTCTGCATTACCTCAAACTTCAGCATGACTGCGCGAAGCTGAACATCAGCTGTCCTGAAGAATCGGTGTTGCTTTCCGAACTGGCCCAATTGCTGGGGCAATATCCCGATGCCGCATTGAAGCTGATCGTCACGCGCGGAGAGGGCGAGCGCGGTTATGTTCCGCCCACAACATCCGAGCCGACGCGCATATGGGATGTGTCGCCGCTGCCGCAATATCCGTCCGAAAACTCACGATGTGGTGTCAGGATCGGGGTGTGCGGGCTGCGCCTGTCTGCTCAGCCGCGACTGGCGGGCATCAAACATCTCAACCGTCTGGAAAATGTGCTGGCAGCATCGGAGCGTGCTGATGCCGACATCGCCGAAAGTCTGCTGCTGGACGACGAGGGCAACGTCATTGAAGGCATACGCAGCAATCTGTTTATGGTGACCGCCGGCACGCTGGTCACCCCCGACCTGTCACGTTGCGGTGTGGCCGGGATACAGCGCGAACGCGTGATGGTATGGGCGCTCAAACAGAACGTGCCGCTGCAAGTGCGTAACGTCGGGCTGGATGAATTGATGCAAGCCGATGAGTTGTTTATGGTGAACAGCCTTATCGGTTTGTGGCCGGTGCGCGAGTTGCAGCAGCGCCGTTGGGATATATTTCCGCTGGCCGGAAAAATTAGCCAGTATCTGGAAAATGGGGAGTCATGATGTGGCGCGTGTTCAAATTTCTGCTGTTGTTGGGCGTACTGGCCGCCGCAGCTTCGGTCTATTACGCCTACCGTCCCTTGCCTTTGCCCGTTACCCCTTTCGAATTTGAGCTGAAGCAGGGTAGCCCCCTGAAAGCAATGGCGCGCGATATGCGGCAGGCGGGCTTGCTGGAACAGGATTGGCCGTTCGTGTGGCTGGTGCGATTGCTTGGAAAGTCCTCGCAGATCAAGGCGGGAAACTATGCGTTGACCCGCGCCGTATCGCCGCTGGAGTTGTTGCAAATACTGACCAAAGGCGAAGTCATCCTGAAGCAGGTGAGCGTCATCGAGGGCTGGACCTTCCGGCAAATGCGCGCTGCACTGGATGCCAGCCCGGATATCACGCACGACACGCTTGGCTGGTCTGACGCGGAAATCATGCAACGTATCGGTGCGGCAGAAAGTCATCCCGAAGGATTATTTTTCCCCGACACTTACAATTTTGCGGCGGGCAGCAGCGATCTGACCATTTACAAGCGCGCCTACCTCACCATGCAGCAACGCTTGCAGGAAGCTTGGGATGCGCGCATGCAAGATCTGCCTTTGCAAACCTCGTATCAAGCGCTCATTCTGGCCTCCATCGTGGAAAAAGAGACCGGCACGGAGAGTGATCGCGCGATGATTGCCGGCGTGTTCATCAATCGCCTGCGCAAGGGAATGCTGCTGCAAACCGACCCCACCGTGATCTATGGCATGGGGGAGAGTTTTGACGGCAACCTGCGCAAGCGCGACTTGCTCGCCGACACGTCGCACAACACCTACACCCGCCCCGGTTTGACACCGACGCCGATTGCCTTGCCCGGCAAGGCCTCTTTGCATGCGGCTCTGCATCCGGCGCAGACTGACGCGCTATACTTCGTGGCCCGGGGCGATGGTAGCTCGCACTTTTCCAGTAGTCTGACTGAACACAACCTCGCAGTGGATCGATTTCAGAGATGAGCAAGTTCATAACATTTGAAGGGGTGGACGGGGCGGGGAAAAGCACACACCTGAATGCTTTTGCCGATGCCCTGCGCCAGCACGGGCTTGATGTGATGGTCACGCGCGAACCGGGCGGTACTCCGCTCGGAGAGCAGTTGCGCGAGATTCTCCTGCATCAACCGATGAACATAGGAACCGAAGCGCTGCTGATGTTCGCCGCACGTCTGGAGCATGTCGAACAAGTCATCAAGCCTGCCCTGAAAGCCGGGAAGTGGGTGATCTCGGACCGCTTCAGCGATGCCAGCTTCGCTTATCAGGGCGGGGGGCGAGGGCTGGACTGGAACAAACTCGTTCAGCTGGAACAATGGGTGCACGCCGACCTGCAACCCGATCTCACCTTATTCTTCGATGTGCCGGTCGAAGTCGCCCGCCAGCGCTTGGCTGCCAACACTTCTCTCGACCGCTTCGAGCAGGAACAGGCTGATTTCTTTGAGCGCGTGCGTGCAGCCTATCACCAGCGTATTCAGGAGCATCCGGCACGTTATGCCGTTATCGACGGTGCCCGTAGTCTGGACGAGGTCAAATCCAGACTGGAGGAAGTCATCCGATTGGTTACGGCTTAACTCCTACCTCTGCGGCAGAGTTCGATGCTGCAGCCTCAAATTTTGATGCCCTAGATGCAGCAGTGTCGATCCAATAAACTTTGAGTTAGCACTATTCGATCCGTTTGGGTTTCAGCTTGCTCTGCAATGGCTTGCCACCGCGCGCCCGTTTGCCGAAATATTCGTGCAGTGTCGCGCCCGATAATTTGATGACCTGTTCGCGCGCACCACTCATGCCGCTGATCTTTACCTCGGGCTGGTTGATGACGGACGTGGCTGCCAGTTCGTCGCGGTCGGCCAGTCCCATCAGGATGACGCCTTTACCTCCGCCGGACAGGCGCTTTAATTCAGTCAACAGAAACACCAGCAGCCGGCCGCCGCTTGAGACGGCTGCCACCAGCGATTGCTCCGTCGGCGTGAAGGGGAACGGCGGCAGGATCGCTTCCTTGTCCACGCTGATGAACTGTTTGCCGGCCTTGTTGCGTCCCAGCATGTCGGCCAGGGTGCAGTAGAAGCCGTAGCCGGCGGCGGTCGCGATCAGCACATGCTGGGCGGCATTGCCGCACAAGGCATGGGCTATCTTCGCGCCGGGGGCGAGCTCGATGAAGGTGGCAAGCGGCGCGCCGTCGCCGCGTCCCGAGGGCAGTTGCGCGACCGGGATGCTGCACACGCGGCCGTTGTCGCAAATCACGATGCAGTGGTCGGTGGTGCGACACTCGAATTTTGCCAGCAGGCCGTCGCCGTCCTTGAAGGCGGTGCTGGAGAGATCCAGCCCGTGTCCCTGGCGGCTGCGCACCCAGTGTTTGTTGGAGAGGATGACGGTCACCGGCTCGTCGACCACGGGCGCGACCAGCGCGGATCTTTCTTCTTCCTTGATCAGGGTGCGGCGCTCGTCGCCGTAGGTCGCGGCGTCTGCCTCGATCTCGGCGGCGACCTGGTCGCGCAGCGCGCTCTCCTTGGCCAGCAAGCGCGCCAGTTCGCGGCCTTCTTTCTCCAGCCCTTTGATCTCTTTCTCGATGCGGATGCCTTCCATGCGCGCCAGTTGGCGCAGGCGGATTTCGAGGATGTCCTCGGCTTGGCGGTCGGACAGGTCGAAGCGGGCGATCAGGGCGGGCTTGGGCTCGTCCGATTCGCGGATCAGGGCGATGACTTCATCCAGATTGAGGAACACGATCATGCGCCCGGCGAGGATGTGCAGACGGTCGTTGACCTGCGCCAGACGGTGTTCGCTGCGGCGGCGCACCGTGTGCAGGCGGAATTCGACCCACTCGCGGATGATGCGGGCCAGCGGTTTTTGCTGCGGCCGCCCGTCCAGACCGATCATGGTCATGTTGATGGGTGCGGAGGATTCCAGACTGGTGTGCGCCAGCAGCACGGTCATCAGTTCGTCTGGCGTCTGGCGCGAGGACTTGGGCTGGAACACCAGCCGCACGGCCTGCGATTTGTCCGATTCATCGGCCACCGCGTCGAGCACCGACAGCAGCAGTTGCTTGTTCTGCACCTGGTCCTGCGTCAGGCTCTTTTTGTTCGCCTTCACCTTCGGGTTGGTCAGGTCGTCGATCTCTTCCAGCACTTTCCGGGTCGAAATGCCGTGCGGCAGTTCGTACACCACCACCTGCCACTGGCCGCGCGCCAGTTCTTCGATGTTCCAGCGGGCGCGCATCTTGAGCGAGCCGCGCCCGGCCAGATAGCAGTCGCGGATGTCGCGTGGCGAGGAGATGATCTGTCCGCCGCCGGGAAAGTCCGGCCCGTGGATGCAGGAGAGCAGGGCGTCGTCGCCGAGTGCCGGGTCGCGCACCAGTTGCACGGCGGCCTCGGCCACCTCGCGCAAGTTGTGCGAGGGGATCTCCGTCGCCATGCCGACCGCGATGCCGGAGGCGCCGTTGAGCAGCACCATGGGCAGACGCGCCGGGAGCATGGCGGGTTCCTTGAACGCGCCGTCGTAGTTGGGCACGAAGTCCACCGTGCCCATGTCGATCTCGGACAGCAGCAGTTCGGCCAGCGGCGTGAGGCGCGTTTCGGTATAGCGCATCGCCGCAGCATTGTCGCCGTCACGCGTGCCGAAGTTGCCCTGTCCGTCCACCAGCGGATAGCGCAGCGAGAAATCCTGCGCCAGCCGCACCATGGCCTCGTAGGCGGAAGAGTCGCCGTGCGGATGGTATTTGCCCAGCACGTCGCCCACCACACGCGCCGATTTGACATGCTTGTTGCCGTGGCTCAGGCCCATCTGGCGCATGGCATAGAGGATGCGGCGCTGCACCGGCTTCTGCCCGTCGCACACGTCGGGCAGGGCGCGACCCTTCACCACCGAGATGGCATATTCCAGATAGGCGCGCTCGGCATACTGCGCGATGGGCACTTCGTCGCCGTCCGGCAGGGCGGGCAGGGGTTCGAATCGTCGGGTGCCACCGCCCCCCCCGGCTGCCACCGGTAGCTCGGTCGGTTCCGCCACAACGTCGGACGGGGTGTCGTTATCCTCAGGGAAGAGGTTGCTCTGGTCTTCGCCAGTCTGTTCGATGCTCATGCTTAAACGTCCCCCGCCACTTCATTGCCGTGATATTCCAGCCACGCGCGACGCGTCGAGGCTTCGTGTTTGCCCATTAACATGTTGAACATTTCCATCGTGTCATTGAACGGGATCGCGGCGGCATTGACGCGCAGGGCGCGCCGCGTATCGGGGTTGAGCGTGGTGTCCCACAGTTGCTCGGCATTCATCTCGCCCAGCCCTTTGAAGCGCGAGATCGACCAGGATCCGTCGCGGATCTTTTCCTGACGCAGGCGGTCTTCGATGCCCAGCAATTCGCCTTCGTTGAGCGCATATATCTTGCGGATCGGTTTCTTGCCCTGCGCGGGCACGTCCACGCGGAACAGCGGCGGCTGCGCCAGATAGACTTTTCCGGCCAGCACAACTTTATAAAAGTGGCGGAAGAACAGGGTGAGCAGCAGGGTGGAGATGTGCGCGCCGTCCACGTCGGCATCGGCCATGATGTAGATGCCGTTGTAGCGGAGGCCGGACAGGTCGACTTCGTCGTTCGGGCCGTGCGGATCGACACCGATGGCCACCGCGATGTCGTGGATCTCGTTGTTGGCAAACAGTCGATCTTTCTCCACCTCAAAGGTGTTGAGCACTTTGCCGCGCAGCGGCAGCACGGCCTGGAATTCCTTGTTGCGTCCCTGTTTGGCCGAGCCGCCGGCGGAGTCGCCTTCCACCAGGAACAGTTCGGTGCGGGTCGGGTCGCTGGAGCTGCAATCGGTCAGCTTGCCGGGCAACACGGCGACCGATGAACCTTTTTTCTTCTCGACCTTTTGCGCCGAGCGCATCCGGGTCTGCGCCTGCTGGATGGCCAGTTCGGTGATGCGCTTGCCGTGATCGATATGCTCGTTCAGCCACAGATCGAGCGGGTCTTTCACCATCAGCGACACCAGCCGCAGCGCGTCGCGCGACACCAGCTTGTCCTTGGTCTGGCCCTGGAATTGCGGGTCGAGTACCTTGGCTGAGAGCACGAAACTGGCGCGCGAAAACACGTCGTCCGGCACCAGTTTGACGCCCTTGGGCAGCATGCCGTGCAGTTCGGCGAAGTTCTTGACCGCGTTGAACACGCCGTCGCGCAGCCCAGCATCGTGGGTGCCGCCGGACCAGGTGGGGATGAGGTTGACGTAGGACTCGCGCACGATCGCGCCCTCCGCCGACCAGACGATGGCCCAAGCTGCGCCTTCGCCTTCGGCATAGCCGCTGTCGCTGATTTTTGGCACGAACTTTTCCATCGCGAAGATCGGCACGGCCAGTTCCTGTTCGGCCATGGCCTCGGTCAGGTAGCCGCGCAGTCCGTCCGGGTACGACCACGATCTCGTTTCGCCGCTCTTCTCGATGTGCAGCGTGACATTGACACCGGGCAACAATACCGCCTTGGAGCGCAACGACCGTTCAAGTTGCGGCAGGATGACGTTGGGCACGTCGAAATATTTCGGGTCCGGCCAGGCGCGCACTTTGGTGCCGCTGCGCTTCTTCGGCCAGTCGGCCACGCGTGCGACCGGCGCCTCGGCCGCGCCGTTGAGGAAGCGGAGGAAGTATTCGCCGCCGTCGCGGTATACCGTCACTTCGACTTTGGTGGACAGGGCGTTGGTGACCGCCACACCGACGCCGTGCAGCCCGCCCGCGAACTTGTAGGCGCCGCCGGATTCCTTGTCGAACTTGCCGCCGGAATGCAGCACGGTGAACGCCACTTCGACCACCGACACGCCTTCCTCGGCATGAATGCCGGTCGGGATGCCGCGTCCGTCGTCCTGCACCGACACCGAGCCGTCCCCGTGCGCGGTGACGGTGATGTTCTTGGCGTAGGCCGCCAGCGCTTCATCGCAGGCGTTGTCTACGACTTCGGCGATCAGATGATTGGGAGATTCGAGGTTGGTATACATCCCCGGGCGTTGGCGCACCGGTTCGAGACCGCGCAGGACTTTGAAACTGGATTCGTCGTAGGTGTTGGCCATAATGAGATTTGTCACCTGCTTATTATTTTATTGCTGATACATCCGGCGTTATTGTTCCTGCAAAACCGCTTCGTATCTGTCTTTGAGGGAGCTGTACAGCCTGTCGCGCAAGTCGTCCGAAGCGGGGTCAAGGATATCCAGGGCTTCGACCAGATGCTCGTTGTCTTCCCGTCCATCCCATACTTTGATGTATGTTCCGGCCTTGTAGCCGTGGTCCTGGCGAAACATATTCAGCACGTTTTTGCCGACATATTGTTTAAACAGCATGTTCCAGTCCATGCCGCAATCCGCCAGCAGTGACTCGAATGTCGCCAGATTGCTGCGCTTCGCAGCGGCGAGCCCGACCAGCAGATCGAGCTTTTCCAGCAACGACAGTTGGGCCAGCACGTAGTATTGGTTATCGAACTGGACGGACTTTTTGCGGAGATTGAGTTCGGACAGCATTTCGATCTTGGTCAACGAGGTGTTGCCGTGTTTGTCCTGGATCGCTGCCGACAGGACAAAATGCCAGATATCGACCAGCTCCATACGCAACTGAGGCATGTCGCAGTCTTGTTTCTTCCACCATTTCCAACCGTGATGCTCGATCGCCTCGACACCTTCGACCTGTATGGCACGATGCCAGTTGTTGTTGGCCGCGACCCAATCGGGGTTGACCTTGCTATTCATGAGATTCTGAAGTTCCAGCATCGAGGCAAGTTGTGTTTCCGTTAGCATAATCAGTCTGAATGAATTTGTAAGGCGCGCATTTTACCAACGACACCCCATCAGCACACCGGTTTAATTTATGTCCGAGCTCGGCATATCCGTGATATCCCCGGAAATCTCCAGGGTACTCGGCATATAATCTAAGCCGAATGGATACCGAATCGATAAAGGGAATGACAATGGGGGAGGGGATACGCAAACCTGCTGCGCCGGTAACGGGCTGTTTTGGAACAGTATTGACCGTTATTGCGGCATCCTTGTTGCCCCTTCATGCAATGGCATCCGAGTGGCTGATCGCCACGCGGACTGACACGGTCCGGGCCGGTGAGCGATTCAGTCTGGAGGCCGTCCGTCCAGAGCAGACATTGCCTTGGCCGAGTTCATTAATGCTGAGAATCACCTCCGGAACGCAGGTCAAGACGATTTTGATGTTGCCTGAAAAGCCAGGCTCATCTCGCTCCATCCGGCGCGGTTATCAGGCAACGATAGCGGAGACGGAGCATGGCTTGCTCAAAATCGAACTGGCAGAAATGGCATCGAATCGCCTATTGCTTGAGGTTGCTGAGCCGGTTGAGCCCGTCGCAGCGAGCACCGCTGGAGCACCGCCAGAGACGGATTGGCATGCTGAACACCGGCTTGAGCCTATACCTGAAAACGAACCGGCATTATCGGCTTATGAGCCGGTCTATTTTGTCGCAGGGCTGCGCAAAGGATTGAATGCCCGCTTCCAGCTCAGCTTCAAATATCGTCTTTTTGATCAGGATTCAACGCCTGTCGAGTGGTTTGCGCCGCTGGAAAATCTGCATTTTGGCTACACCCAGACTACGTTATGGGATCTGCGGGCCGATTCCAAACCTTTTCGTGATACCAGCTATCGCCCCAGCTTGTTCTGGCAATCCAAGCTCGCAGAAGAGCCGGGCAGTCCCGCCTTCCCGTCGTACCTGAGGGTCGGCTATGAGCATGAATCTAACGGGAAAGATGGTATCAGCTCGCGCAGCATTGATACTTATTTCGTTCAGCCGGCCTGGCGCAAAGACTTCAGCGATGGTAACTCCTTATTTTTTGCGCCACGCTTTTCGGGCTATCTGGACAGGTCCAACAATCCGGATATTGCACGCTACAGGGGATACATAGATTGGTTATTTCGTTTTGGAGACGAATCTGGTTGGCTGCTGACCAGCCGTATGCGAACCGGTACCGCTGGGCACCTCAGCAGTGAGGTTGATGTTTCGGTTCCTTTGCGTAAGCCGCTATTTTCCCGAACGGGTGGATTCTTGTATTTCCAGTTGTACAACGGCTATGGCGAGAGCATGCTTGATTACAACTACAAAAACTCGACCCAGTTGCGCGTCGGTTACGCTATCGTCCGCTAAAGGGTGGATATCAAGCTCCGTATTGATGCATAGAAAGTCAATAATAAACAGATAGCTGGAGTTTCTATATTCGCATAATGTATATTATGTCAAATGCTAGATTGATTCGCCTTGGGCTGTTTTTTCTTTCGCTTGAGTCGCAGTGAATCGACCAAGTAAGAGTGATTAGAGCGCCCCGCTTTCAATTGATCAGAAAAACCAATTCACAGGCTGGGGCGCTCATTACCCTTGAGATACTTGGCTTGGCGATGAGCACGGAATTGCGCATACGCCTGCTGGCTATTTGCGTCCCTTTGAAAATAGCGCTGACTTGAAAATAGAGCTGACGGCGATGAGCAATACATATTGACACGAATGGCTTCAAAACAATATATTGCGATGTATTGTTAATGTTAAATACGCGCAAATTATGCGTTTACTTTTTGGCACTCAAGGTGGCATGCCGAGCAGCTTTCAGCACATGCTTTGCACTGTATATGTTTCTTGGCGTGTTTAAGACACTCATCTTCACACCGCTTGCAGACATCTGCGGCGATCGCGGCAAACTTTGCGGTGTAGGACGAATTCTGGTTAGACAGTTGCCGTAATGCCGTGCATACCGCCAGCATCTGGTTGACACTTTGGGCGCATGCGGCCATTTCCTTGTCTCCCTGCGCCAGCAGTTCGAGACAATGATTCAGGCAAATTTCCCCTTTACCGACACAATCGGCGGCGGCGGCGGCAAGAGCGGCGTAAGGTGACGCGTCGTGGTGGTGTGCGTGCTCATGCAGGCTGGCAGCCTGAACTCGTCCGGTCAGAGCGGCACCCGCAAGGGCGAGTCCGCCAATCAACAATTCTCTTCTATTCATAATGATATAACCTCCTTTGATTATTCGTCTTGAAGTTGTTGCCCTGGAAAGAGAGAGTCGGTGTAACCGATTTTTCTCATGTCTGTCATGCGCATCGGATACAGGATGCCATCCAAATGGTCGCACTCATGTTGCACTACCCGCGCATGAAAGCCGCTAACAGTTCGGTCAATGAGGGCTCCGAACTCATCATATCCCTGATAGCGGATAAG
Source organism: Gallionella sp. (assembly GCA_034371155.1). GTDB lineage: Bacteria > Pseudomonadota > Gammaproteobacteria > Burkholderiales > Gallionellaceae > Gallionella. The sequence goes on from JAXMKV010000006.1 coordinate 58,366, forward strand.
TGCATGGCGCGGCACCATTCCGCGCAGGCCCGGAACGCTCAGGCAGCCTTCCCATGCCTCCTCCGTCTTTTCATCATTCAACGGGGTGATGACGGGGTTTATCAGCACGGTTTCCGGTACGGTTTCCGCATCCGGATAGCGGGAATTCTGCTGCACTCCAAATATCACCACACGCAATGCTACGCCGATCTGCGGTGCTGCCAATCCTGCCCCGTTCAGAGCATGCATGGTGTCACGCATATCCTGCAGCAGGGAAAGTAGCTCGCGGCTGCCAAAATCGCTTACGGGTTCGGAAACTTGCCACAGGCGCGCGTCTCCCATGCGCAATACGGGTTTAATCGCCATTTGTCCTAGATGTCGTCTTCGTCACAGTTCACCGCGCACTCCAGAAGATTGCGCACGCTACCCATCGTGGTTTCGGCAATGGCATTGACCAGATCCATATGGATGCACTGCTCACTTTCGCCGCGCCCTGCCGCATAGTTCGCCACGACAGCTATCGTGGCGTATTCCAAGCCCAGTTCCATTGCCAGTGCGGTTTCCGGCATGCCGGTCATCCCTATCATATCCGCACCATCCCGCTCAAAACGGTTGACCTCGGCGGCGCTGTCCAGACGGGGGCCCTGGGTCGCGGCATAGACTCCTCCGTCCAGACAGGGAATTCCGGTGATAGAGGCGGCGCGCAGGATCAGCTGTCGCAGCCCGGAATCGTAGGGGCGGGTGAAATCGATATTGGTATAGCCGGTATCGCGGGAGTCAAAGAACGTCGCATCTCGCCCGTGGGTGTAATCGATGATCTGATCCGGCAAGACTATCCTGCCCGGCGTAAGATCTGCGCGTATCCCTCCTACCGTGGCGACCGAGATCACTCTTTTGACTCCCTGCTCGCGTAGCGCCCAGAGATTCGCCCGGTAATTCACCAGATGCGGCGGAATAGTATAGCCATGGCCATGGCGCGCCAGAAAGATCACTTCGTGTCGATTCAGCGTGCCAAACAAGAAGGCACCGGAAGGTTCGCCGTAGGGTGTGCGCATCACCTGCCGGTGGGTGATCTCCAGATTCGCCAGTTGGGTCAGTCCCCTGCCCCCGATGATAGCCAACATGTCAGTTTTCCTTATTTAGCGTAAATCGCCGGCAGATTGCGCCAGGCACCGTGAACATCCATGCCATAACCAAACACGAAACGATCCGGTAGTGTCATCCCGACGAAATCGGCGCAAATAGGCTTTGTTCTGCCGTTTTCCTTGTCGGCGAACACCGCACTATAAAAGCTGTCCGCCCCCAATTCCAGCACGCGCTGCCTGATCGCAAACAGCGTTTCACCCTCGTCCAGAATGTCGTCCACCACCAGCACCACCCTGCCCCTCACATTCTCGCGCGGGGCGACCTTCCAGTGCAATTCGCCACCCTGCTGCGCGTTGCCATAGCGCGAGACATGCAGGTAGTCAAAATCCAGCGGAAAATCCAGCAGCGGCAGCAATTGCCCGGTGAATACGACCGCGCCGCCCATGACCGACAACACCAAGGGATGGCGGTCAGCCAGCGCCGCATTGATCTCGGCGGCGACGCGCACCAGCGCGGCCTGCACTTGCTGCTCCGAACGGAGCAGTTCGGCATTTTGCAATAACTCGCGAGCCTGGATATCCGTCAGCATCAGTCGATGGTTTTGAGAAACTTTGCAAAATCAGCTCTCAGATCCTCATGTTTCAGGCCGTAAGCCACCTGCGCCTGCAGGTAACCGAGCTTGGAGCCGCAATCGTAACGGGTTCCGGCAAAACGGTAGGCCAGCAGTTGTTCCTCCCGCATCAATGACGCGATGCCATCGGTGAGTTGTATTTCCCCGCCCGCGCCGGGCTGGAGATTCTCAAGATGACGAAATATCTGCGGTGTCAGGATGTAGCGTCCGACCACCGCCAGCGTCGAAGGCGCTTCCTCGGGCTTCGGTTTCTCCACGATGCCATGCACCTTTTCCACGTTCTCGGCGAGGTTGGTGCTGCTGACAATGCCATATTGCCCGGTATTGGCCTGTGGCACATCCATCACCCCCAGGATCGAGCACTGATACTGCGCAAATACCTCGGTCATCTGCTTGACGATGGGCGGATCGCCGTCAATCAGATCATCGGCCAGAATTACCGCAAAAGGCTCATCCTGTATAACCGGCTTGGCGCACAGTACCGCATGCCCCAGACCAAGCGGTTCGGCTTGGCGGATGTAGATACAGTTCACATGTTTGGGCACCACATCCTGGATGACACTTAGCAACTTGAGCTTGCCGTCCGCCTCCAGCATCGCCTCCAGTTCGTAGGCCTTGTCGAAATGATCCTCAATGGCGCGTTTGTGCCGCCCAGTGATGAAAACCATATCGGTGATACCCGCCGCCACAGCCTCTTCCACGGCGTACTGAATCAACGGCTTGTCGACGATAGGCAACATTTCCTTGGCAGTAGCTTTGGTGGCGGGCAAAAAACGGCTGCCGAGACCAGCCACGGGAAAGACTGCTTTGGTGATCTTTTTCATGTCAAATCCTCATCAATGCTCGACATTACACGAAGGCCGATGCGGGCGTCATTCTTGTTCCAGTAACGCCAAGAATTGCGCTTCGTCCAGCACGGTCACTTCCAATTCGATGGCTTTTTCCAGCTTGCTGCCTGCCTCTGCGCCCGCCACCACAAAATTGGTCTTTTTCGAAACGCTGCCGCTGACTTTCGCTCCCATTGATTCTAACCGTTCTTTGGCTTCATCGCGTCCCATCGACGCGAGCGTGCCCGTCAGCACAAAGGTTTTGCCGCTCAACGGTGTGGCCTGCGGCGGACGGACTTCGTGCTCGATCCACGTGATGCCGTGTCCGCGCAGCGCTTTGAGCACCTCGATGTTGTGCGCCTCGGCGAAGAAGGCGACGATGCTTTGCGCGACGACGGGGCCGACATCGGGTATCTGCTGCAAGCGTTCGGCATCCGCCGCCATCAGCACATCCAGCCCACCGAAGTGTTTGGCCAGATCCTTTGCGGTCGTCTCGCCGACATTGCGTATACCCAGCGCATAGATGAAACGTGCCAGCGTGGTGTGTTTGCTCTGCTCGAGCGCATCGACAAGATTCTGCGCGCTTTTTTCGCCCATGCGCTCCAGCGGGGCCAGCTTTTCCACCGTCAGGTCATAAAGATCAGGCAGGGAACTGACCATGCCGCCGTCCACCAGCTGCTCGACCAGCTTATCGCCCAAGCCTTCTATGTCCAGCGCGCGCCGTCCGGCGAAATGCAGCAAGGCCTGTTTGCGCTGCGCCGGACAGAACAATCCGCCGCTGCAACGCCAGTCAGCCTCGCCCACCTCGCGCACGATGGCGCTGCCGCACACAGGGCAATGGCCGTCCAGCTGTCGGAACAGGTCGAATGGTGCGCCGATATCGGCCGGACGTTTTTCCAGTACGACCGCCGCCACTTCCGGAATCACATCACCGGCACGGCGCACGATCACCGTGTCGCCGATGCGCACATCCTTGCGCCGGGTCTCGTCCTCGTTGTGCAGCGTGGCGTTGCTGACCGTGGTGCCGCCGACGAATACCGGCTCCAGCTTGGCCACCGGGGTGAGCTTGCCGGTGCGCCCGACCTGGATATCGATGTCGCGCACCACCGTGAGCTGCTCTTCCGCCGGGTATTTGTGCGCCACCGCCCAGCGCGGTTCGCGTGTGATGAACCCCAGACGTTCCTGCAAACGCCGATCATTGACCTTGTATACCACGCCGTCGATGTCGAACGGCAGCCGGTCGCGACGGGCGGCGATGCGCTGGTGGAATGCCACCAAGCCCTGCGCCCCCTGCACCACCGCGCGCTCCTCGCTCACCGGCAAGCACATGACCGACAACTCATCCAGCACGGCGCTATGCGTCGCGGGGATATCCCAGCCTCTTACCTCGCCCAACCCGTAGGCGAAGAACGACAGCGGACGTTTCGCCGCCAGCGCCGGATCGAGTTGGCGTATGCTGCCCGCCGCTCCGTTGCGAGGATTCACCAGTGTCGCCAAGTTCTGCGCGCGCTGCTGTTCGTTGTAGCGCTCGAAATCGCGCCGCGACATATACGCCTCTCCGCGCACCTCCAACACCGCAGCGGTGCAACCGCGCAAACGCAGCGGTATCTGGTGCAGGGTGCGGATGTTTTGCGTGACATCTTCGCCGCTCTCGCCGTCGCCGCGCGTGGCAGCCTGTACCAATACGCCAAACTCGTAGCGCAGATTGATGGCAAGCCCGTCGAATTTCAGTTCGCAGGCATATTCGACCGGCGCATCGCCCTCGCGCAGCTCCAACTCCTTGCGAACGCGGGCGTCGAACGCCTGCGCCCCGCCCTCGGTCGTGTCGGTTTCAGTGTGTATCGAGAGCATGGGCACGGCATGGCGCACCGGCGCAAAGCCGTCGAGCACCTTGCCGCCGACGCGCTGCGTGGGCGAATCGGGGGTCAGCAGTTCGGGGTGATCCGCTTCGAGCGCTTGCAGTTCGCGGAACAGCCGGTCGTATTCCGCGTCGGGAATGGTCGGCGCATCCAGCACGTAGTAGTTGTGGCTGTGGCGCTCGATCTCGGCGCGCAGCTGCTCAATGCGTGCAACCGCGTCCATCAGGAGAACAATCGGCGCGCCTGTGCGCTGCCCGGCGCGATACCGTATTCGCTCATGCGGGTCTCGACCGCGCCGATCTGCCCACGGATGAGTTCGAGTCCATGGTCGCTCAGCGACACGCCACGGTCATCCACCAGATTGGCCTGTAGTTCGCGCGCCAGTTCGTGGGCGGCTGCCAGCATGCTGTCGAACTGGCTGCCGGGATGTTCCACGCGCGGCACATCCAGCAACAGCGTGATCCCGGCCGTCCCGCTCGTTTCCAGCGTGTGGTGCTGGAACGGTTTGCTGTCGCGGTTGATCAGATTGAACAGCGTGTGGCCGTGTGTATCCAGCGCATGGAAAGCACCGTCCGCCTCCAGCGTCAGGCCGAGCAAGCTCGCCGCTTGCGCGATCTTTGCCCCCGGGATCAGCCTTTCTCCGGGTGGCACCAGATTGATGCCGACCATCTGATCCACTTCGGCGCAGAACGTGTCGAGCTCGACCGCATAACGATGGGTCTCATGCACATCCGGGACGGCGCTATCCGCTTTGATCTGCTTGGCGATACCCAGTACCAGATCGCGAAAATCACCCAGCTTTGCCACGCTGATCGCACCGCTGCGATCCACCATTTGCAAACCGATACGGAAGCGCACATATAACGACTGGCTCTCGGCGATGGCTCGTTCCCATTGGCGGTTGTTCAGGCCCAATCCGCACACCTGCAAAGGCTTGCCGAAATCGAATTTGCGCTGCCACAGGCCGCCCAATACGGCTGCCGGCGACGGTTCCCCCAGCGTCAGTTCGATGATGAAATCGCTGCGCGCATCCAGCAGGGAGCAAGGGCCATCCGTCGCTTCGACCCCCGAAAAGTCGGAAACAGGGGTTTGCTGACTTGGCGCGGTTGGAATCTCCTCGATTGCCGGCTCCATGACCGGAACCGCTTCCTCTTCCTCAAGTTGAACCTCCTCGCTCTGGGGTGTGAGGAAGATTTCGTCGTCGCTCTCATCAAGCGGCACCGCTTTCGTCGGACTCTCCCGATACAGGGCATCGGCGTGGCTCGCTTTGAAGGCCGTGCCGAACTTGCGCCGGTATTTGCGCTGCTGCCACCAGCCGAACACATACACGGCGACGATCATCCCGAAACCGATCGCCAGCAAAGCTGCCTGTAATTCACTCATATCCTGAATACCGAAATGTGGATGGCAAAAGCGCACGGGGCGCGCGAAACCGCTGCGCGGATTATCTCAAGCAAGGTGGCAAATGACCAGAAGCAGATTGTAGCTGCCTAAGCCAGCGGCAGTTCCGCATTGCTTTTGCCGATGGAAGCGATCTCGTCCAGCGCCTTGTGGAAATGCTGCTGCTCGTGCAGATCCGTCAGCGATTCGGGATGATGCTTGCCACGCATCTGGGCGAGTCTGGCTTTGCTGGTGGCGGACATCTCCCATTTCAGCCCTTGCAGTAACTCGTCCGCCGAGGCCGGTTTGTTGCACACCAGCACCATGTCGCAACCGGCGTTCAACGCCGCCTCGGCACGCTGCACGATGCCGCCGGCGACGCTGGCGCCTTCCATACTCAAGTCGTCGCTGAAGATCATGCCTTCAAACCCCAGGTCGCCGCGCAATATCTGTTTCAGCCACACTGGCGAGAATCCGGCGGGGCGGCTATCCACCTTGGGGTAAATGACATGGGCGGGCATCACCGCCGTCAGCCCGCACTCCATCATGCGCCGGAAAGGCACCATGTCGGCCATCTCGATATCGACGAACTCGCGCTCGTCCACCGGGATAGCCAGATGCGAATCCGCCTGCACATAGCCGTGACCCGGAAAATGTTTGCCGACACTGTGCATGCCCCCCTGCTTCAGCCCCAGCAACAAGCTGTGTGCCAGCTCATCTATGGCCTGAGTGTCGCAGTGGAAAGCCCGGTCACCGATCACGCAGCTCTGTCCGTAATCCATATCCAGCACCGGGGTGAAGCTGAAGTCCACGCCGCAGGCGCGCAACTCGGCCGCCAGCACATAGCCGACCTGCTGTGCCAGATGACGCGCGCGCTGCGGATGGTGATCCCATATCTTGCCCAGCTCGCGCATCGGCGGGATGCGGGTGAAACCCTCGCGGAAGCGCTGCACCCTGCCCCCCTCGTGGTCCACTGCGATCAACAGGGAGGGCGTGCGCAGCGCATGGATCGCGGCGGTCAGTTCAGCCAGCTGACCGGGTGATTCGTAGTTGCGCGCAAACAGGATCACCCCGCCGACCAGAGGATGGCGCAGACGCACCTCGTCCTCCTCGGTCAAGCGCGTCCCCAACACATCCAGCATTACCGGCCCCAAACCCATACCTGCCCCTTATTGTTATTCAAGCCCGCACACTATCCACCATGCCCGGCACACGCTTGTTCACCTGCGGGTTGCCGCGAAAAAGCCTGAGTGTCGCAACAGCTGATTGACCGCGTGAACTTGCCGTAGGCGATGCAGCGGTGAGCGCGGGACATGGGTGACAACCCGTACAAAATTCCAATGGCGCGCATATTATCACGGGCATTTGTAACGCCATGCTATAGACATGGATCACATCGCAACAACAGCGGTGATCAGCTTGATACTCCCAGAACAAAAAGTCCTCATCGGCGAAGAAGCAGGCTTCGCGGTTGTGGCCGCACTGCACCACATGCAATGGATGGCCGGTCAGATTGACGCGTGGGCGGCGAGGCATGTTTATCTCTTATCTCAATTCGCCAGAAAGAAATCGACTCCGGTACCTTGGGCTCGGTGTCCGCGTTGCACCACATGTTGCGGGTGACCTGCCAGATTGATGCGCGGTCGGCGCGGCATGTTTGCCTCTTATCTCAATTCGTTAAAAAGAAATCGACTCCGGTACCTTTGGTTTAGGAGGCGCTGCTGAAATTGTTCTACCTGGCGCTGAACAACATCCGCAAGAAATGGACGATGCCGATCAGGGATTGGAAGGCTGCGCTAAACCGGTTTACTATCCAGTTCGAAGACCGGATGCCGCAGCAGTAGAGAAACTCCGTTTACACAAAATCCGGGACACCCTCCGGCATGTTTGCCTCTTATCTCAATTCGTTAAAAAGAAATCGACTCCGGGACCTTTGGTTTACGTTGGTCGGCGACGCGCCAGTTTTTGAGAAAAACGTCTGTTTGGGCATCGGAAAATTTAATGTCAATCAAGGCATCCTTTGGGTTTGCAAAGCCGCCAAAATCTGCATATGCCGCTTCGGCCAATTGCGCTTGTTGAAACATATCCTGAATCGTGCTCATTTTTGCTCCCCTTTGAATTGTTCAACGAATTTAACAAATTGGATTGCCTTGTCACGACCTCCAATACATGATTGACTATCCAGCCAAAACTTCCATCCAGACCAACCCGCTTGTCGTTGCACTTGCGAGGTCGAAAAATCCACATACATTGCTAACATTTCGCCAGTTTTAACATCTGAAATTTTGTCTTCCCTTCTCCAAAGATTTAGGAAAAGTTCACCTTGACTTGTATGTGTGGAATTAATGCGTGCATTCCAGGATGTTGTGCTTATGGAGAAGTTTTCACCCCGTTCAAACTTATTCGGGGGAACACGTTGTGTTGTTAACGTCTCCATCACCCCCGGATTCTCAACCTTCCACTGCTCCAGCGTCTTATAGACCCAGAACCCAGAATCCTTCGCGCAGTAAAACTGATGCACCGCCACCGTCGGTATCCAGTCCCAGAACGGGATCATGTACATCACCAGCGCCGCGCCCCATCCCCATTTCTTCGCGCTCTTGCCGTTCTTCTTCGCGTGGCTGATCGCCCACGCCACAACACCAAGCGAGATCAGCAGGTAAACACCCATCGCCATCAATACGACGAAACCCATTACGCGGCCCTCCTTTCGTTTTCATAGCGCGTAACCAAAGGTACCGGAACCAAAGGTACCGGAGTCAATTTGGCCAAAGGTACCGGAGTCGATTTCTTTTCTTCTTCCATCGCATTTCCTTCCTATAAATCCAAACCCATCTGCCCCGGCTGCCCCTTTTCTCGCACTTATCTCTCCCCGAGAAACGACAGCCGATTTTTAGTATGGTCTGCCGAA
>JAXMKV010000007.1:0-1634 GCA_034371155.1 Gallionella sp.
GGCCTGGATGCGGGATTTCTGAGCTATCTCACCAAGCCGATAAAAGTGGACGAATTCATGATGGCGCTGGATTTCGCGCTGGATGTTGCAGAAAATGGATCGCTTCCCCATCTGGAAGCGCAGTGAAGCACACGCAGGCAAACCGACGCAGCAAAACGGAAAGTAAAAAATCATGTTGAACACCGGAGATATTTTTAATGCCAGCATTCTGATCGTGGACGATCAGCAGATGAACGTGCAACTGCTGGAGCAGATGCTGCGCGAGGAGGGCTATCAGCACATCACCACAACCACGGACCCGCATGCCGTTTGCGCGCTGCACCGCGATAACCGATATGACCTGATCCTGCTCGACCTGGTGATGCCAGACAAAGACGGATTCCAGGTGATGGACGAACTGAAGGAACTCAAGACGGGGAGCTATCTTCCGATACTGGTCATTACTGCCAAGCCGGATCACAAGCTCAGAGCACTGCAATCCGGTGCCAAGGATTTTGTCAGCAAACCGTTTGATCTGGTTGAGGTTAAAACGCGCATATACAACATGATCGAGGTGCGGCTGTTGTACCAAGCTCTCTACGATGCCAACAAAGTGCTGGAGCAGTATAACGAGATGCTGAGCCAGACCGTGCTGGAAAAGACCGCCGAGCTGCGCGCCAGCGAGGAGCGTTTTCGCCGGTTGACCGAGCTTTCATCCGACTGGTACTGGGAACAGGATGAGGAGGGTAATTTCACCAAAGTTTACGGCCCGGCGCTGGAAATGCTGGAACCGCCGGGACAGAATGCGCCGGTCGAAACCCGCGAAGATCAGGGCGTGCTCTGGAGAGAAACCCAGAAGAATGTGCTGCAAGCCAATCTGGCCACCCGACAGCCGTTCCTGGATCTCGTCTACAGCCGGACCAAAGCCGATGGTTCGCAGCAATATCTCATGGTGAGTGGCGAGCCGAAGTTCGACAGTACCGGTCGTTTTACCGGCTACCGGGGCATCGGCAAAGACGTGACGGAGTTGATGCACCGTAATGCCGAACCTGATGCAGCGTAAGGACGATCACACCTTGTGGTGCGAGGGTTTGGGCGCTGAGTGAAATGGCGATACAAAGCTATCGAGCGATTCTTGAGGGTAATCGCGCAATGCATAGCGCTTCCGAAAGCGTATTTGTCGGGCTTCGTGCCGCAGTCAGTATTGCTGAGGCCGAAATATCTATGGAATTTCCACTAGGCCAAAATATCTAGGCATTTTGGCATATTGTTTAATATTCGTTATGTCGCTAAGGTAGCTCCCTGAAGTCATTGCTTTCGACAGGCCACGATAAAAATCGGCTGTCGTTTCTCTGGGAGAGATAAGTGCAACCAAAGAAGCATTGGAAGAAACGCCTGACCGGTGTCGATCCACTCGACTTCTCACCCGGTTTGTTGCGCATTCAGGCGCAGCCGCCCCCCGATGCGCTCATCACTTTATTGCGGCAGGCCAATGAACATCTGGTGATTACCGTGATCGAGTCGCAAAGGCTGACAGATCAGCAGCAAAAGACCCAGGAACGGCTGGAAGAAGCCAAGAATGCTGCTGAAAAAGCCAGCCTGACCAAATCTGACTTCCTCTCCGGTGTGAGCCATGAGTTGCGTTCCCCGCTCAA
>JAXMKV010000008.1:0-4496 GCA_034371155.1 Gallionella sp.
TTTCTTAACCAACAGCAGCGGCATCTACTTTGGCCGCAGCGCCAGCATTAACGTCGGCGCACTCACCGCCACCACGCACAACATCAGCAACGCCGACTTCATGGCCGGCAACCTCAACTTCACCCGCAATGGCGCCACCGGTAAGGTGGAAAACGAAGGCAGCCTCACGGCAGAACTCGGCGGCTACATCGCGCTCTTGGCGCCGGAAGTGCGCAACAACGGCATCGTCATCGCCCAGGGCGGCACCGTGGCGCTGGCTGCCGGCGAAGCCTTTGAACTGCAATTCGACGGCGCACGGCTGGTGAATATCCGCGTTGAATCGGCCACCATCGCCGCGTTTGTTGAAAACGGCAACGCCGTAGAAGCCCCCGGCGGTCTGATCATCCTGTCGGCGCAGGCCGCCAACAGCTTGCAGGGCGGGGTGGTGAAAAATAGCGGCACGCTCGAAGCGAATACCTTGAGCGACCGTAACGGCGTCATTCGTCTCGAATCCAGCGATCTGACCGAATCATCGGGCATCATTTCTGCCAGCGGCCGCAATACGGGCGAGCATGGCGGCAATGTCAGCTTGCTGGGCAACAAGGTCGGCCTGCTCGGCACGGCCAGCATTGATGCCAGCGGAGACGCCGGGGGCGGCACAGTGCTGGTCGGCGGCAACTGGCAGGGCCAGGGGCCGGAGCGCAATGCTGAATACAGCTACGTCTCGCCGACTTCGAGCATCGATGCCAGTGGACTAGGCAACGGCGACGGCGGCAAAGTCGTCATTTGGGCCGATGAGGCGACACGCTATTACGGCAACATCAAGGCCAATGGTGGCGTGCTGGGTGGCAATGGCGGCCAGGTCGAGGTTTCCGGCAAGGGCTTTCTGGATTTCAACGGAACTGTCAGCACGCTCGCCCCGCTGGGCCTGAATGGTTTGCTGCTGCTTGATCCAAAGAATATCGAGATTGCGATCGTAAGTCCCGACGGCGCGGTTTCCCGAACGGCGGCCAGCGACTTCAACCCCTATACCGTGAACCCAGCCGAGACTTCGTGGATCACACCAACTCAACTGGTGACCTTGCTGGATACCTCTAGTGTCAACATGTTTGCGGCTAACGACATCACGGTGACCAATGCAGTGGATGCATCAGCCAACACCGGAGTCTTCAGCCTCGGCCTGATTGCTGGCCGCAATGTCAACATCAATGCCGATCTGACACTGCGGGGGGCATTCTCGGCAACTGCCAATCAATCCTGGCCGGATACAACAAACAGGGAAGCCAATGGCGATAGCTACGGTTTTCTCATGGCTAACACAGCAACGATACGGACCGACTCCGGTTCGACTGCCACTGCATCAGGCCGAAACATCAATATTTCAGTCCAAAGCCATGGGGCAAATACAAGCGCTAAGGCCACCATTGGCACATTAATCGCCGGCGGGAATGGGGTTATATCCATCCAGGCCGATGCACCTACGTTTAACGGCGGTGCCGATTCTATTCAAGTTCAAGGCACGACCGGGCGAGTGGTGCTCCATCCGACCACCAATACGAAAAATTACGTCATCGGCACGGGCGGTACGCCTGGCACCGATTACATTCTTGACCCGACCCTATTCAGTTCGGTGATTAAAGACGGCTTTTCGTATATCGAACTTGGCCTGAATGGCAATACGTTTAGCCAGCAACTCAGTATCAACAGTCCGCTGGTGATAAAGGATTCGCTTAGGCTGTACATGAGAGGCACTGGCGCGGGGGTGACCCTGAACGAAGCATTGAGTTCGAGCTCTACAGACACCAAGCTTGAGGTTTGGGCCGGCTCATCCGGTCATGTCGGCACCTTCACACAGACCACCAACGGTTCGATCAGTGGTCTCTCGACGGTTACGGTCAACGCTGACAGCATGGTATTGAATGGTGGCGCCGGGTCGATCCAGGGCAGCAACACCTTGACGCTCACCCAGACCAACTTTAATCGCACTGCCGAGTTAGGTCGCCCGGACGGAGCGCTGGAAACCGACCTGTTTGCTCTGTCGGCTTCCGAACTGGCCACAATAGGTTCTGGGTTTTCCCAGGTTGTTCTGGCTGCGGGGGGCGCGGGAGTGACGGTTTACGGTGATCGAAACTTTGCCGACACCACTATGATTGGAAGGTACGCAAGTACCGACAGTCTAGTGCTCGACAGCACCGCACGTATCACCATGGCAGCCAACAAAAACCTTACGCTTCGAGGGAGCGGTCTGCTGCAACAGATGAATGGTGCCACGATCACGGCCTCCGGCACGGGCAACATAATCATTTATGCAAACGAAATTGATCTACAGGGAGCAGCCAACTCGATCAACGGTGCCGGCACGCTGACACTCACCCCAGCCTCCGCCGCCCGCGCCATTCAAATGGGTGGGACGGACGATACGACAAAATTCTCGCTGACCAGCAGCGAACTGGCCACGCTGGGGAGTGGATTTTCGGGCATGACGTTTGGCTCGAGCTCGCTGACCGGCGGCCTCACCATCGCCGGGCCGATTACGCTGAACAACTCGACGACATTCAGTCAGGCGACGACCGGGTCATTCACCGTCAATGCCACACCAACCGTTACCGGGTCGATCACCTTTACCAATACAACGGCCGCCTTGGCGCTTAACGCTTCGGTATCGGCGACCGCCGGATTTACGCGCACCACCGGGACGACCATCGTTGGTGCTGACAACCTCACCGTATCTGCCGGAACGGGGATGGCGACATTTGGCAATACAGTCACGCACGGTGCCTACAATTTCACGGTAACGGCGGATGACCTTGCTCTGAGTGCCAACTGGATCGGGACTGGCGCACGCATCTTGCAGCCGACGACCACGAACAGAACCATTGGGCTCGCTGGCGGCGCTGGATCGTTTGCACTCAGTGCAGCCGAGCTGGGCTATCTGAGAAACGACTCCCCCACTTCAGTCACCATCGGACGCGCGGATGGCACGGGCACCATTACCGGTCACGCGACGACAGCGATAACTTTCGATGACCCGCTGACCTTGCGCGGCGGTGACATGATCCTGACGAACGCCAGCAATGATTTCAGCGGCACGCTCAGTATCGTCAGCAACGGTGCGGGCAATGTAAATATCAGGGATACCAATGCGCTCGCATTGGGCACGGCAAATCTTGGTACCGGGACTTTCACCCTGACCGCCGCCGGCGCCATTACCCAAACCGGGGCAATCACCCAATCGGCTGGGGCTGGTGCAGTCTCGATAACGGCAGGAGCAAACGACATTACCCTGAATAACACCGGTAACAACTTTACCGGCAGCGTTTCGGTGGTTACCGGCCGCAATATTTCATTGCTCGACAGTGACACACTCTCCCTCGCCGCAATCACTTCAACCGGGACGATTGATATCGCCACCACCAGCGGAAACCTGACGGTGGCAGGCAATATCACCACGACAGATTCAAGCGCAACAGCCCTGACCCTGAATGCCGGGAAAAGTGCTGCGGCTGGCACGGCTGCCGGCGGCGATATCATCATTTCTGGCACGCCTACCCTAACTGTCGGCGCTGGCGGAACGGCCAGACTATTCTCTGGCAGCAGCGCAGGCAGCACAGGTTTGGCGGATCTGATTACGGCCGCGTCTGGTGAAACGCGTGATAACGCCGATGAAACCAGTACCCTCAGCCCAGCGTTGGCTGCTGGCACACATGCGATTTACCGGAATGCTACCGGGAGTGGATCTTCATCCTCTGACGGCGGTGGCAGTACGACGACGACTACTACTACACAGGATCCGCCACCGCCGGTGGTCGTACTGTCGCCGCCTTTGCCGTCGCCAACGACAGCACCGCCGCCCCTGGCAACGACGACACCACCACCGTCCGGTGGCCAGCCTGGTAGTTCAGTCACTAGCGGCAGCGATGGCAGCAGTCAGGCTGCAGCCGGCGGCCCAAGCAGCGGCGGCATTTCCGTTTCCCTGGTGAAGGAACCTTCGTTGCAGCAGACCGGCATCATCACCGTCTCAGTACCGAAGGAAATGGCTACGGCGGGTAGTGGTTTCAGCTTCCCCTTGCCGGCGCAAGTCAGTGAGGCCGCAGGCAACAATACCCCGATTCGGGTGACGACCACAGCAGGCGATCCCTTGCCCGGTTGGTTGAGTTTCAACGCGGAAACCAATGCGTTTGTTGCGTCAGCCGTACCGGATGGCGCGTTCCCGATGCAGGTGGTCGTGACCATCGGCGGTACGCGCACCACGATTGTCATCTCGGAGCGCAGTGAGTAAATGAGTTTTGAGCTTCCCTCGTTTTCTCACCTTCCAACCCGGCGGCATTATGGCGCCAATTCGTGTTCATGCTGAGATCTGCTCAAGTTCGCCAGGAAGTCTGCCTTTTTAAGGACACACCATCATGAACAAAACCTATCGTCTCGTCTGGAACGAAGTCCTCAGCGCCTGGGTGGCTGTGTCCGAAATCACCAAGGGACGCGGCAAGCGCGCCTCGAAAGCGCTGCTGCTCTCGGCA
>JAXMKV010000009.1:0-13879 GCA_034371155.1 Gallionella sp.
GTTCAATCTGAGCCAGGATCAAACTCTTCAGTTCAATTCCTGTTACTTGATTCATTTAAGAATCTGGTCTTACTCAAAGTGAATCATTTGACATGATTCTTTTCGACTTTGCGTAAGTACTTCTATATTTTTAAAGTCATCTCTTCCGCCCCGGATACTTAAACCCGGAACATCCAAAACTTCCCAAAAACCAAGCACCTACACTCGTCGGTTGTTTGTTTTAACTTTTAAAGAACTGGCTGATGGGTTGCGGGGACAGGATTTGAACCTATGACCTTCGGGTTATGAGCCCGACGAGCTACCGAGCTGCTCCACCCCGCGTCAGCGAAGAGGCAGAACTATAGCAAAGCCCACCTGCCCCGTCAAACACTATTTGTATTTTTTATTTTCAGCACGTGTTTATGTTGGGCCTATTTTGTCCGCACAGATGCGCCCCTCCGTTCGCAGCCACTATAATTACGCCCCCACTCAACACTCGCAGGTGCACTTAACTCATGGCTGCTATTGAATGGATTGGCGGCTCAGCCGCAGCGCTCACAACCGCATCATTCGTTCCGCAGGTTTGGCATATCTGGCGCAGCCGCCACACAGCCGATATCTCACTGGGCATGTACACCTTATTCACTGCCGGCGTAGCATTGTGGCTGCTCTACGGCATACAACTCGGCTCGCTACCTATCGTGATTGCCAACGGCATCACCCTGATACTTGCGGGAACAGTTTTACTCATGAAAATCCGCTTCGGATAAACACCCATGACCAACCTCCCTGAAATTTCTCCCGAACAATCCGTAGAGCTTCTCAAAGAACTGCATATTCTCACCCGCGACGGCAAGCTCAATCAGGATAGCCGCCGCAAACTCAAACAGGTCTACCATCTGTTTCGCTTCATCGAACCATTACTGAATGATGCATTGGAGCAGGGGCATTCGCTCTCGCTGGCAGATCACGGCGCGGGGAAATCCTATCTGGGATTCATCCTTTACGACCTATTCTTCAAAAAGCTCGAGGTCGGTCATATATACGGTATTGAAACGCGCCATGAGCTAGTTGACCGATCACACGCGCTGGCAGAAAGGCTCGGCTTCTCACGAATGGACTTTCTGAATCTAAGCGTAGAAGACTCCATCCGCTCCACGCAACTCCCCCAACAGATAGACATCGTTACTGCGCTGCATGCCTGTAACACCGCCACCGACGACGCCATCCGCTTTGCACTGATCAAGCAGGCACAATCCATCGTACTGGTGCCTTGCTGCCAGGCCGAAGTCGCCACCGTGCTCAACAAGAATAAGAACCACTCCTTCGGACTTACACCGCTCTCGGAAATATGGCGCCACCCTATCCATGCGCGAGAATTCGGCAGCCACCTCACCAACGTGTTGCGCTGCCTGCTGCTGGAATCGCACGGCTACCAAGTGACGGTAACCGAGCTGGTCGGATGGGAGCATTCGATGAAGAACGAACTCATCATCGCCCGCCGCAAGGGAGCACCGCGCAAAAATGCAAAGGAGCGGCTATCGCAAATATTGCAAGAGTTGAACCTGAACGAACTGCGTGAACGCTTCATTTACTAAGCGTAGCAATCGGCACTGAGAGGACAACAAATCGGTTTACTTGAGGAGCCGCGTTCGACAATCGCGAAAGTATTTTTGTTTTTCCATCGAGACGACTACTTGATCGTGAGGTTATAATTGCGCCCTCACGGAGGTGTGGCAGAGCGGTTGAATGCACCAGTCTTGAAAACTGGCAACGATGAAGATCGTTCGTGAGTTCGAATCTCACCGCCTCCGCCACTATAAAATCAGGGGACAACCCCCAGTCTCTCTCTGAGCGAATTCACTATTTGCAAGGATGATGTGGGTATGACCGCTATCGCCAACACGAACCAACTCAACCCCGCTCTGGTGCAACCACCGATGAGCTGGTATTTCGATCCCAAGATGCTGGAGCTGGAACAGCGCGTGCTGTTCGACCAAGGACCGAAGTACGTGGGCCACGAACTGATGGTGCCCAATCTTGGCGACTACCATGTGCTCGATGGCGAGGCACAGATGCTGGTGCGCAACCCGAGCGGCGTGGAACTGCTGTCGAACATCTGCCGCCACCGCCAAGCCACGATGCTGCAAGGACGCGGCAACGCGCAGCACATCACCTGCCCGCTGCACCGCTGGACTTATGAGACCGACGGCAAGCTGCTGGGCGCGCCGCACTTCCCCGAGAACCCCTGTTTGCACCTGAACAAGACGCCGCTGCAGAACTGGAACGGCCTGCTGTTCGCCGGCCGCCGCGACATCGCGAAGGATCTCGCCAACATGGGCGTGATGAAGGATCTGGACTTCTCCGGCTACATGCTGGATCGCATCCAGGTGGACGAATACGCCTTCAACTGGAAGACCTTCATCGAGGTGTATCTGGAGGACTACCACGTCGTGCCGTTCCATCCGGGCCTCGGCAACTTCGTCGATTGCGACCAGTTGCAGTGGCAATTCGGCGAGCAGTACAGCGTGCAGACCGTGGGCATCAGCAACGCGCTACGCAAGGTCGGCAGCGATGTTTACGGCAAGTGGCAGGAGCAGGTGCTGCGCTACTACGGCGACAAGCTGCCGAAGTACGGCGCGATCTGGCTGACCTATTACCCCAACATCACGGTCGAGTGGTATCCGGGCACGCTGGTCATCAGCACCCTGATCCCGCGCGGCCCCGAGGCCTGCACCAACGTGGTCGAGTTCTACTATCTCGAAGAGATTGCGCTGTTCGAACGCGAATACGTCGAGGCCGAACAAAAGGCCTATAACGAAACGGCGGTCGAAGACGACGTGATTTGCGTGCGCATGCACCAGGGTCGAAAGGCGCTGTACCAGCAAGGCGTCGAGGAACACGGTCCGTACCAGTCGCCAACCGAGGACGGCATGCTGCACTTCCACGAGTACCTGCGGCGCAACCTCGCTCCGCACCTGAAGTAGCCCCCTGAAGCAATCTCGCATGGGCTCGTTATGGATGCTGGCAGCCGGGCTTTTGTTCGCCTGCATGGGCGTGTTCGTCAAGCTGGGCGCCGCGCACTTCTCCCATGTCGAGCTGGTGTTCTACCGCTCGTTCTTCGGCCTGCTGCTGGTGTATGCGATTCTGCGCCGCCAGCAAGCGAGCATCGCAACCAGATACTGGCGGCCGCACCTGTGGCGCGGCATCTCCGGCACGGTCGCGCTGGCGCTGTTCTTCTACTGCATCACCGCGCTGCCGCTCGCGACCGCGATCACGCTGAACTACACCGCGCCATTGTTCCTGACGATACTGACGATGCTGGTGTTCAAGGACAAGTTCCACTTGCCGCTGACCATAGCTATCGCACTGGGTTTCTGCGGCGTCGTGCTGTTGCTGCATCCGACGCTGGAGCGCGACCAGCTGCAAACCGGCCTGCTGGGGCTGATCTCCGGCTTCCTCGCCGGGGTCGCCTACCTGAACGTGAAGCAGCTCGGCATGATGGGCGAACCGGCGACCCGCGTGGTGTTCTACTTCAGCCTGGTCGCCTCGATCTGCAGCGGCGCATGGATGCTGTTCTTCGGCGAGGTGCATACGATCACGCAGCAAGGCTTCGCAATCCTGCTCGGACTGGGTGCCACGGCCACGCTCGCGCAGCTCGCGATGACCCATGCCTACCGCGTCGGCAAGACGCTGGTGGTCGGCAGCATGGCCTACAGCACCATCATCTTCGCCAGCCTGTTCGGTATGCTGCTGTGGGACGAGGTGCTGACGACCAGCAGTTGGCTAGGCATGGCGTTCATCGTCGCCAGCGGTGTGCTAAGCTTGCGCCTGTCACCCAAGCATTAGAAAGAACACTCATGATTACCATCGAACAAACTGACAATCTCGTCAATGCAGCCATTCTCGGTGAGTTCACCCTTGCCGACTTCAAAGCATTCGAGGAGCAGTCGCTGTACAAACTAAAATCTCCCGGTCAGCTAAATCTGCTGCTCGACTTGCGCGGCATGATTGATTACACAGTCGATGTCGCTTGGGAGGAAATCAAGTTTTTCAGCCGCGAACACAATCATGACTTCAGCAAGATTGCCGTGGTTACCGACGACCAGTGGCTTACTTGGCATGCCTGGCTTTCGCGCCTGTTCGTCGATGCCGATATCCGCGCATTCGCCGATTACGATGAAGCCAAGAACTGGTGTGCGCAATAAGCCCTCTTGCGTCGGCACTCACATCTTTTGCTTGATCGCCAGCACCGCCTGATTGCGCAGAGCGCGCAACAGTGACAGCTGCTGATTTGAAATATCGAGCCGTCCCGACTCCAGCATATCGGCATAAATCAGCCCGATCGCCTTACCGTTAAGCATTAATGGCAACAGGACAAAACTGGGAGCATTGACCGTATCCAGATACCAGGCAGGTATCTTGTCGGCAATGTTGAGGGCACGAATGTCGGCGATGGAAATATCCACCCCTTTCTCGACCGCCAAGTGAAACACATCCGGCACAAAACGCATCGAAAAATGGAACTCCGGAATGACCTCGTTAATGTCGGCCCCAAGCCCGAAGCGCGCCTCCATATTGGATAGTTTGTTGTTGCGTATCAGGAATAACGTGCGATGAAAACTCATCCCGCGATGCATGGTTTCCAGCACCATTTGCAACACATCATTCAATCTGAACTCACCCACCATGCTGTTCGTCACATCCTGTATACCCGCACCGAGAACAGCGTCAGGATCATGCAACGGAACGGATGAGTCGCCATCTCCGAACGCTTGCGCCACCACCATGTCGAGCGGTGTCATACCTTCCATATCCTTCTCTGTATTTTCCGGCACGGGTAGCAGTACTCGTCCGCTCCATTGCTGTGAACGTAAAAGCAAGGTACTTCCCGCTATGCTGATACCGAGCGAACTGGCACGGTCTCCCATCTCTGCCAAACCGGCATCCAAAGCACCGGACAGATCGCTGGCAGAAATATTTCCCGTATTTTCGTAGCGCTCCGAAAGCTCGATCAATCTCTTCTGTTTGTGCCGGACATCAGTTGACACTGAAATATCACACAACTCATGGGCCAGGTTGATCGTAACACTCAGCTGCTCCAACTCCCCTTTCGGGGCTGATACTTTGCCGCTAGATAGATGACGCATACCGGAAAGCAAACGGGGCGGGAATTTCCAACCACGCGCCACGCTCATGCCGAGCTCGGAGTATGGGATTCCCAGCACTCGAGACGCTGCGGCCTCCTCGCTCTCACCCTGCCTGACCAACAGATCAATTTCCTCGCTTTCCTCATGAAAATAATAAGTCGACAGCATCTTCCCCAAGCTATGGAACATCGAACAGACCAAGACCTCCTCTGCATCACGCACATCGTTTTTGGCGGAGAGCCGGGCTGCAACCACGCCTGTCAGTATCCCCTTGACAACCTCTTCCTTGAGGTGTTGCGCTTGGGGTTGGTTCTGAAGAAGCTCAATCAAGATCAGCGACATCGCTATGTTGCGCACCGTCTCAAAACCGAGAATCGCCACGGCCTTGGAAATCGTGTTAATGGCACCGCCGTATTGGCCAAACGCGGCAGTGTTAACCACCCTCAATATCTTGTTGGTAAGGGCGAGATCTTGCAGAATCACACTGGCCAACTGACTCGTGCTTCTGGACTCCGACGACACGATGGCATTAACTTCGGAGATGACACTGGATATCGCAGGAAAATCCCGCTTGCTGCGCATGCGCTGGAGTAGGAACTCCAGTGTCGCATTCCGCGACTCATTCAAATACGCCTTCAACTCCTTGGACATCGCAAGTGCGTCCGGATAGCGTTCGATCGGATTTTTGTGCAAAGCCTTGAGAACAATCCCTTCGAGCTTCGCATCGATCTGCTCGTTGTGCACCGACGGCGCAGTGACCTGCTCATGTGCGGCGCGATTCAGCACCTCATACATATTCTCACCGCCCACCGCGAACTCGCCAGTCACCATCTCGTAAAGCATCGCACCAAGGGAATAGATATCGGAAAGCGCATCGCCGTGCTTTCCCGAGATAATTTCGGGAGCCACATAACGTGGCGTGCCGCTTAAAGGGGAGTTTATCGTCTGCTCGTGGTCGCCTGTCGTCGTTGCCAGCCCGAAGTCCATCACCATGGGTGTTCCGTTTGCGGCGAGCATAATATTGGCTGGCTTCATGTCAAGGTGCGAAATGCCCTGTGCATGAGCGTAAGCCAGCGCATCCAGCACGCCGCAAGCGATTTCCGCAGCCCGCGTAAACGGCAGAGATTTTTGCTGTTTCAGCCATTGGGCAAGGGTTTTCCCCTCGACGTAGGCATAAACCAGATAAGGACCGCCCTCGTCTTCGCCATAATCGTACAGTGTGATCACGTTGGGATGCTGAAGCTTGCTGACAATGCGCGCCTCGCGCGTCAACTGCTCGGTTTTGTGTCCCAACTTGTGGAGTGTCTTGATGGCCACCTGACGGTCGAGTTGCGGATCGCGAGCCAGATAGACGATACCCTGCCCGCCTTTCCCAAGCTCTCGCAATACCTCGAAACGCCCTATTCTCAGCCCTGCCATATCACCTCTCTCCGGAACAGCGCAATGCTCAGGCGCGCAAGATATCGGCTGCTATACCCCTGCGTTGAAAGAAGTCCGCAGCAACACGCGCAACGATAATAGATTTTTCAGCCACCAAAGATTGCAGCGGATAATGCTGTAGTACCGCATCAGAAAACTCACTGACAAGTCGCCAACGCCCGTTCATTTCCTGCGGCATCGGCTTGGGCGCAATAGCCTGGATAAAGCAGATATTCCGACGATATGCCAAAGCCAGCAAATAGAGTTCACTCTCGGAATGTGGATGTCGAACACCGAAAAAAACTGTTGGGGTGTCAGCCATCGGCACGGAATCCAACAGATGTACCGCCAACTGCTCAAGAGTTTCACGCGCAAACTGTAACTGGGGCCACAGCGTGATGTGATAACGACCGGACTCTTCAAATATCAGCGGGTCTTCAACCTTCGCTGGCCCGCGCCGAAGCGCGATCCACACCACAACCACCAATACGACAATCAGAAAAAGTTCGAGAAACATCCCGAGCACAACCGGCTGGCCGGTTCGGCTTAGCTCCGGCGAAGAACTCCGTGACCGTGCACACTTGAACTCTCCATCCACTTTTTGATGCGGTTGGCATCGCCGATACGGGTGCGTTTACCCCATGAATCCAGCAGTACGATAATGACAGGGCGTCGGTTGATAGTGGCCTCCATCACCAGACAGCGTCCGGCCTCATTGATGAAGCCTGTTTTGCTCACCCCGATCTCCCATGCTGCGTTCTTGACCAGAGGATTGGTGTTGTTAAAACGCAACTCGCGACCTCCCCATCCATCCACAGAATGCGAGGCGGCGGTGGTGTACTGGTGAATCAGCGGATATTTTCTTGCCGCCGCAACCAATCTCACCAAATCACGCGCAGTGGCAACATTGTCGCTGTTAAGGCCGGTCGGGTCATGGAATTTCGTATCGCGCATCCCGAGTTCGCGCGCCTTGGCATTCATCGCCGTAAGCGCCACCGACAATCCCCCGGGGTAAGTGCGCGCCAAGGCGGAAGCGGCACGATTCTCGGAAGCCATCAATGCCAGCTTGAGCAACTCGCTGCGGGTAAAGGTCATGCCGATACGCAACCGTGAATGAGTCCCCTTCAGCGTGTCCAGATCAGCCACATCCACGCTGATCTCCTCGTCCAGCGGCAATCCGGCATCCAGCACCACCATAGCCGTCATCAATTTGGTGATCGAGGCAATCGGGGCTATCACATGGGCATTTTTGGTATACAACGACTGCTGGCTTTTCTCGTCATATATCAGTGCGATATTCGATTGCAGCTTCGGCGAAGAAGAGGTGCGAACCGCACCGGACAACTCGCGCTCAAATCGCAGATTGTCGCGATAAGCCTCCCCCGCCGCCGCCTGCGCAAAAAATGCGCCTCCCAGCAACACGGTTGTTAATAAACGTTTTTTCATCAAGCCCACCCTAGGAAAGAATACTGCACTAGCTATATCGGTCAGCATACCGCAAATTTTATATTAATCAACACACAAAATCGCCATTCTCTTCTTGTTTCTGAAGATTCCACATTTGCGCATACAACCTGTCCAGAGCCAGCAATTCACGATGCGTACCCCGCTCAACGATACAGCCATGATCCATCACCAA
Organism: Gallionella sp.; assembly: GCA_034371155.1. Taxonomy (GTDB): domain Bacteria; phylum Pseudomonadota; class Gammaproteobacteria; order Burkholderiales; family Gallionellaceae; genus Gallionella. The sequence continues at coordinate 8,188 of JAXMKV010000009.1, forward strand.
TATCTGGTCAGCATCGACCACGGTGGACAGACGGTGGGCGATGATCAGCGTCGTGCGACTTTGCGCGATGCTGCGCAGCTCCGCCTGAATCGCCTTCTCCGATTTCGAGTCGAGCGCGGAAGTCGCCTCGTCGAAAATCAATATCGCTGGATTTTTCAGGATGGCGCGCGCGATCGCAACGCGTTGCTTCTCGCCACCCGACAACTTCAGACCGCGCTCGCCGACCATAGATTCGTACCCCTGCGGCAACGATTCGACAAAGCTGTGTATATGCGCGGCCTGTGCAGCGGCAATGATTTCATCGCGCGTCGCCTCAGGGCGACCGTAGGCGATGTTGTAATAAATCGTATCGTTAAACAGCACCGTATCCTGTGGCACGATACCAATGGCAGCACGCAAACTGCTTTGCGTCACGGCACGAATATCGCGACCATTGATCGAAATGCAGCCTTGCTGAACATCGTAGAAACGAAATAGCAGACGCGATAGCGTGGATTTCCCAGCACCGCTCGAACCAACTACGGCCACAGTATGTCCGTCCGGAATGGCGAAACTCACATCGAACAAAATCTGCCGATCCGGCGCATAGCTGAAGCTGACCAGATCGAATCGCACTTCGGCACCTTCCGTCGCCAACATTTGCGCATCAGGCGCATCGGCAATCTCGCGATGCTCGTTCAGCAGACCAAACATCTTCTCCATATCCGCCAAGGCATGGCGTATCTCGCGATAGACGAAGCCGAGAAAATGCAGCGGCATGTACAACTGGATCATGAACACATTGACCAACACCAGATCGCCGATCGTCATCGTCCCCTTCGCCACCCCATCGGCAGCCAGCAGCATGAGCGCGGTAATACCGATAGCGATGATAAAACTCTGCCCCGCATTGAGAAGCGCCAGCGAAGTGGTGTTGCGTACTGCCGCCACCTCCCATCGTTGCATATTCTCGTCGTAACGCCGCGCCTCGTAGCGCTCGTTGCCAAAATACTTCACCGTCTCATAGTTCAGCAGACTATCGATGGCACGGCTATTTGCCTTGGAATCAAGGTCGTTCATTGAACGGCGCACCACCATGCGCCACTCGGTGATGAACAGCGTGAACGCGATATAGATGATCAAGGTGACAAAGGTGATTACCGCAAACCACACGTTGTATTTGCTGAACAGAATCGCCGCGACCAGCCCGATTTCAAGCAGCGTCGGCAGGATGTTGAACAGCATGAAATTCAGCAGAAAACCAATACCGCGCGTGCCGCGCTCGATATCGCGCGATACGCCGCCGGTCTGTCGGTCGAGATGGAAGCGCAGACTGAGGCTGTGCAGGTGCTCGAACACCTGCAACGCCACGCGCCGGATGGCGCGCTGCGTCACTTTGGCGAACACCGCATCGCGCATTTCCCCGAACAGCGTGCTGAACAAACGCAGCACACCGTAGGCGATAACCAGAGCGACCGGCACCGCCAACACGGCATGCGACGAATCCAGTGCGTCGATGATTTCCTTGAGCACCAAGGGCACCGACACATTGGCAAGCTTGGCGAAAACCAGCAGCGTCAGCGCAATGGCTACACGCCACTTGAATTCCAACAGATATGGCAGCAGAGAGCGCAAAGCCCGCCAAGCCGAGCGGCCATCGCCAGCGGAATCCTTATCCGGAAGGGAACTCATGTTGCGGAATTTCTCTGTAAAACGTCGAATCAGACGTTAAACAAAAAGTTCATGATATCGCCGTCCTGCACCACATACTCTTTACCTTCAACCCGCATCTTGCCTTTCTCCTTGGCACCCGCCTCGCCGCCGCAGGCAATAAAATCCGAATAAGCAATGGTTTGTGCTCGGATGAAGCCCTTCTCAAAGTCGGTATGGATGACACCAGCGGCCTGCGGAGCGGTGTCTCCTTTGTGGATAGTCCAGGCGCGCACTTCCTTCACGCCGGCGGTAAAGTAGGTTTGCAGACCAAGCAAATCATAACCGGTGCGGATCAGCTTGTTCAGACCCGGCTCGTCCAGCCCGAGGTCGGCGAGAAATTCCCGCTTGTCAGCATCGTCCAGATCGGCCAGTTCCGCTTCAATTTTGGCGCATAGCGCAACAACTGGTGCCCCCTCTTTCGCCGCATGCTCACGCAGACGATCAAGGTGCGGGTTGTTTTCAAAACCATTCTCCAGCACGTTGCCAACATACATCGCCGGCTTGATGGTGAGCAGGCACAGCGGCTTGATAATGACCTTATCGTCATCGCTCAGATTGAAAGTGCGCGCAGGCTTGCCTTCATTCAAGTGCGGCAGCAGTTTCTCCAAAACAGACACCAGCTTCTGCGCATCCTTGTCGCCTGACTTGGCCTTTTTACCGTCACGCTGAATAGTGCGCTCCACCGCGGCCATGTCGGCCAGCGCAAGCTCGGTGAGAATGACTTCGATATCAGAGATCGGATCGACTTTACCCGCCACATGCACCACATTTGGATCATCAAAACAGCGCACGACGTTGACGATAGCATCGGTCTCGCGGATGTTGGCGAGGAACTGGTTCCCCAGCCCCTCACCCTTGGATGCGCCGGCCACCAAGCCGGCAATATCGACGAACTCGACAATAGCCGGCTGCATGCGCTGCGGCTTGACGATTTTCGCCAACTCGTCCATGCGCGGATCGGGGACTTCGACGATGCCGACGTTAGGCTCGATGGTGCAGAAGGGATAATTCTCCGCCGCGATGCCCGCCTTGGTGAGCGCATTGAACAGCGTGGATTTACCCACGTTAGGGAGACCGACGATACCGCATTTCAAACTCATAATATTCCTTGATATTCATTGGATTGCACGACCATGCATTGACCGAGAGACGACTTTTGAATGAAGTCAGCCAGCGAACAGGTCAGGTCTGCGAAGTAGGGAAAACGGAAAAAACACACCAGTTTTTGCATGTTTTGTTCCCGTTTTGTTCCAAAATCTATGGCGATTGTAACACTCACAGATGCCCTACTCCAAAGGCTAAGGTCTGGTGACAGAAGGATTATTCGAGACCTGTCGGCGTATGCCGCCGAGTGCCGCCCACTTGGCATTATCACTGCACTGCGTTCGCTGCCGTACAGAGCGTCGCGCGGCAAGGGATATACCCTTGGGGCTATTCTTAACCTTCCAACTGCTGCCATGAACATAACTCTGAGCCTCGCCCCGCTGGTGTCTTTGCTTGCCGGTGTACTGATTCTGATGGCACCCCGGTTGCTTAACTATATCGTCGCGGTGTACCTGATCGTTTTCGGATTGCTGGGGATATTCGGCGACGTACATCTGAGATGAACTAGGTTGAAGTCCGTCGAGCCCATCTTCCGGAGAATCGATAGGGGACTGTGTTCCGTGTCCGCTCTTGCCAATGCCGGAGTCCCGATCCGAAAGGAGAACGCGATAACTCCCAAATTGAATGTTTTAGCCGTAGCGATTGCCTGTGTATTCGCCGCAGGCCAAGCGCAGGCGAATGGTATTGGGCCAACGGTCGTTGCGGGACAGGCCGGTTTTGCGACGGCGGGCGACTCGCTGGTCATTACCAACAGCCCGGGTGCCATCATCAATTGGCAGAGCTTCTCGATCAATGCTGGTGAATCCACGCGCTTCATCCAGTCTGGCCCGACATCGAGTGTCCTAAATCGTGTCATTGGCACCGATCCATCGGTCATACTCGGTACGCTCACTTCAAACGGTCGGGTCTTCCTCATCAATCCCGGCGGCATATTGTTCGGCCAGGGTTCGCGTATAGACGTGGCAGGGTTGGTGGCTTCAACGCTCAATCTGAGCAACGGGGACTTTCTTTCCGGACGCCTCGATTTGGTCGGCGATACGCTGGCCGGAAAAGTGGAAAATCGGGGCAGCATTACCACGCCGTCAGGCGGCAGCGTCTATCTGGTTGGCGCAGGCGTCGCCAACAGCGGCATTATCAGCAGCCCGCAGGGCGATGTGATCCTGGCTGCCGGCCAGTCGGTGAAGATATTCGATTCCAGTACGCCGGGGGTGAGGGTCGAACTCACGGCTAAAGACAATGCGGCCGTCAATCTTGGCGAGATCCTCGCGCACAGCGGGGAGGTCGGCATCTACGGCGCTACGCTGGGCAATGCGGGCATCATCAATGCCGATCAGGTGGGGCAGGACGCCAGCGGCAAGATTGTGTTGCGGGCGAAGCAGAATGTGACACTGGCAGAAAGCAGTCGAATCACTGCCAGCGGCGATCAGGGCGGCGACATAACGATTCAGTCCGAAACTGGCAACACTCTGGTGTCCGGTACGATAGACGCGTCCGGCACCGGTGTGGGACAGATTGGCGGTACGGTACATGTTTTGGGTCAGACGGTGAGTCTCGCTGGAACGGTTATCAATGCGACCGGCGACGCTGGTGGTGGTACGGTACTGGTTGGCGGCAACTTCCACGGTGCCGGGCCGGAGCAGAATTCCCAGCGCACCTCACTCGATGGCAGCGTAATTATCAGTGCCGACGCGAGCTATTCTGGCAATGGCGGACTGATCGCCGTCTGGTCCGATGGCGACACGTCGATCAGCGGTACGCTGATGGCGCGCGGTGGCTCGAATTCGGGTGATGGTGGGTTCATTGAAACCTCCGGCAAGCATGTGCTGCTGGCAGACAGCTCGCGGGTTAATACGCTTGCCCCGCACGGCAAGGCTGGCATGTGGCTGCTGGACCCCGTCAATTGGACAATCGCTGCGGCTGGGGACGAGACACCTGCCAGTGTGGTCACCAGCCTGGCAGGTTCGAATCGTACGATTTTGGCGGACAACGACATCACTGTCGCCGAGGCAGTTTCCTGGGCGACAGCGCAAACCCTCACGCTGAATGCCGGACATGACGTGCTCGTCAACGCTGCGATGACCGCCAGCACTGCCGGGGCCGGGATCGTGCTGATTGCCGGGAATGACGTGACCGCAACTGCGGCACTCACCGCCAGTGCTTTGGGTGCCGTAATCGACGTAAGCGCCGGACATAACGTGAGCGTGGACGTGATTACTGCCAGCGGTGGCGGTTCAGTGAATCTGCGCGGTAACAATGACGTGATCGTAAATGGCTTGATTACCGCCGACACTGGCCTTGATGCAGTGGTTTTGCTTGCCGACAATGACGGCACCGGTCCCGGTGTCGCCGGGGGAACGGTTAAGTTCGTAGGTACCGGCGCTGTTGTCACACCACGTACAATAATTCGCTTCAATCCGGATGGATACATCAATACGAGCGCGGAAATTGCAAATTACGTTACGAAGGTATCGGCCATCCTGGATGCGAAAGCATGGGTGTTTGTAAAGGCGAATGACAGGACGTACAACGGAACCACCTCCGCGACGGCCGCATTCCGCGGCGATCCTACCGTTGGCAGCACGAAAGATGTCAGTTTGACTGGCGGCGCTATCAGTTTTGCGGACAAGAGCGCCGGGGTCGCGAAGACCGCCAACTTCAGCGGCTATAGCATCGCTGGCGCGGATTCCGGTGACTATGCCTTGTTCGCTGGCGCGGGCAGCACGACGGCAGCCATTAGTCAGGCGCCGTTGACTGTGACCGCAGACAACCAGTCCAAGACCTACGGCACCGCCTTCACTTTCAGCGGGAGCGAGTTCACTTCCTCCGGGTTGCAGAACAGCGATACCATCGATAGTGTGACGCTGACCAGCGCGGGCACCGCAGCCACGGCACATGT
>JAXMKV010000010.1:0-106011 GCA_034371155.1 Gallionella sp.
CTCCCAATGATCTGACATCCAGCCATTTTTTGATGAGCCATAAACTGTAGGGAAGTCAAGCTGATCTTCAGTGGCTCCCAAATTAAACATAAGGTCAAAAACAGCCTCCTGCACCTCATCGGGACGGCAATTTGGTTTATCAACTTTGTTAATTACAACAATTGGTTTGAGGCCAAGCTCAATGGCTTTTCCAAGCACGAAGCGGGTTTGGGGCATAGGACCTTCAAAAGCATCGACCAGCAAAAGAACGCCATCAGCCATATTGAGTACACGTTCAACTTCGCCGCCAAAGTCAGCGTGACCAGGGGTGTCGATGATGTTGATTTTCGTTTCTTTATAACGGACTGAAACGTTTTTCGAAAGGATGGTGATGCCGCGCTCACGCTCAAGGTCGTTGCTGTCGAGAATTAAATCAGTCACTTCCTGATTGTCGCGAAACAGTTTAACCTGGTACAAAAGTCTGTCTACAAGTGTAGTTTTGCCATGGTCAACGTGGGCGATGATGGCGATATTACGGAGGGCGCGCGACATGGAATAACTACCTGCTTGGATTCAAAGGGCGCGCATTCTAACACACCCCAAGCGGGGAACACGGTGCACTTTATTACCCCACCCTCGCCGGCGATGCGCCCTGCAATGCAAGTACGTTATAGAATCCGCAGCCAGACGAAACAACGGAAACGGAACATCGCATGAACGAACCGGGCAATTCAACCATCCCGAGCACGCCACTATTCGATCACAGCGGCTTCGTGGCGCTGCGCGAGACACTGCTCGATCTGCTGGATCAGCGCGCGGAGGAAGCGGCGGTGGACGCGCGACTGGAAGATTTGCTGCGGCACATGCAACAACAGTTCGCCGCCGAGGAAGCACAGATGCTGGCAACGCAATTCCCGCCCTTCGCCGCGCACAAGCGGGAGCATGACCGTGCGCTGGATGATTTTTCGGAATGCGTCGCGAAGTGGCAGTCATTGCGCGACCGGGCGAAACTGCTGGATTATCTGGAGAACGGCCTGGCCGACTGGTTCGTCAAGCACGTCAACACACGGGATTTCATCACGGCACGGTTCATCGCAAACCCCGCCGTCAGGCGTTCCCCGCTTACAGTCCCCGCTCCGGATTGAAATCAGCCGGATACTTTTGCAGGGTCGGCTTCATCAACAGGTCTTCCTTGATGACGTGCTCGATTAACCAGTTGCGCAGCATCTGGCTGAACTGATGGATTGCATCTGCCGACCACTCCGACCCCATCGCAGCGATCCCCTGCTTGACTTTCTCAAGCTGCCCGCGCAGCTGCTCGTGAGACAGGTGCAAATGCGCCGCCTGCGGGTAGCCGGCCAGCCGGGCGATTTTTTCTTCCCGGTCGAAGTGTTCCTCTGAATACAGGGAAAGACGATCAATGGCGGAAGCCAGTTTTTCCTGATCTCTGGTCCCAAGAATGCGTTCCACATCATTGATGATCTCAATCAGGCGCATGTGATCCGAATCGATCACATCGTTGCCGACACTCAGTTGCGTTCTCCATTGCAGACTCATTACGACTCCCTTGATATTGTTTGCGCCCGGCAACAGATCTGATGCCTGACCTTCCCGTGCGAACCAATCAGGCCGTTCCGCCCACAGTCAACCCGTCGATACGTACCGTCGGCTGGCCGACACCGACCGGTACGCTCTGCCCTTCTTTGCCACAGGTACCCACGCCGGAATCCAACGCCATATCGTTGCCTATCATGCCGATGCGTGTCAGCGCGTCGGGACCGTTGCCAATCAGCGTCGCGCCCTTCACCGGATGGCTGATCTTGCCGTTCTCGATCATATACGCCTCGGTGGTGGAGAAAACGAATTTGCCACTGGTGATGTCCACCTGTCCGCCGCCGAAGTTCACCGCATACAGGCCGTGTTTGACCGACGCGATGATCTCATCGGGTGTTTTGTCACCGTTCAGCATCATAGTGTTGGTCATGCGCGGCATCGGCAGGTGAGCGTACGATTCGCGGCGTGCATTGCCGGTCACCGGCACATCCATCAGTCGCGCATTGAGCGAGTCTTGCAGATAACCGCGCAGAATGCCGTCCTCGATCAGCGTGGTGCATTGTGTCGCGTTGCCCTCGTCATCCATTTGCAGGGAACCGCGACGCAACGCGATGGTGCCATCATCCACCACGGTAACCCCCGCCGACGCGACGCGCTCGCCGACGCGACCGGAAAAAGCCGAACTGCCCTTGCGGTTGAAATCGCCCTCAAGCCCGTGGCCGATGGCTTCATGCAGCAGGATGCCGGGCCAGCCGTTACCCAGCACCACCGTCATCTCGCCCGCCGGTGCCGGTGCCGCATCCAGATTGATGGCTGCCTGGTGCACCGCCTGCGCGGCATAGTGGCGCAACATCTCATCGTTGAAGTAGGCATAGTCGAAGCGCCCGCCGCCGCCTGCCGAGCCTTGCTCGCGGCGACCGTTGCCATCGATGATGACCTGCACCGACAGGCGCACCAGCGGACGGATGTCGGCATTCATCAGACCATCGCTGCGCGCCACCATCACCACCTCGTATTCACCCGCCAGACTCGCCATCACCTGCGTCACGCGAGGGTCGAGCGCGCGGGCGTAGCCTTCGATGCGTTCCAGCAACGCGACTTTATCGGCATCCTTGAGGCTGGCGATCGGATCGTGCGGCAAATAGATATCGCGTCGCGAACCCTGATGCGCGACCGGGACGGATTGTGTGCCTCCTTGTCTGGCAATAGCACGCGTGGCCTGCGCGGCGCTCTCCAGCGCGTTCAGGCTGATGTCGTCCGAATAAGCAAACGCCGTTTTTTCGCCGCTCACCGCACGCACGCCGACCCCCTGGTCAATGTTGAAACTCCCGGTCTTGACGATCCCCTCCTCCAGCGACCAACTTTCGGCGCGGCTGTACTGGAAAAACAGATCGGCATAATCGAGCCGGTGCGCCATCATGCTGGCGAACACCTGTTCGAGGTGACGCGGCTCGATGGAATAAGGGGTGAGCAGGGATCGTTGCGCGGTGGCGAACAATGTGTCGATTTGGAGTTTTGGCGAGGTCTTCATTCTAGCAACCGTAAATGACGCGATGTGAAAGCGCGGGCAGGCTGCTGCGCAAACTGGCCTGATACGAGGGATTGATCTCAGAGAGTACCACGCCGGATCCGCGCGGCAACTGGTCCAGCACGCGCCCCCATGGATCGACGATCATGCTGTGCCCGTGCGTCTCGCGACCATTGACATGGTAGCCACCCTGCGCGGCGGCGATGACATAGGCGAGATTTTCGATAGCGCGGGCACGCACCAGCGGCTCCCAGTGCATCTTGCCCGTAGTAGCGGTAAAAGCGGAGGGCAGCACGATGATATCCACGTTCTTCATGGCGCGGAACATTTCGGGAAAGCGCAGGTCGTAGCAGATCGCCAGACCGATGCGCCCGAACGGGCTGTCCACCACCGCCACCTGATTTCCCGGCTCGATGGTATTGGCTTCGTTGTAACTCTCGTTGCCCAGCTCAAGATTGAACAGGTGGATCTTGTCATAGCGCCCCACCTGCTCGCCGTTCTCGTCGAAAACCAGACATGAGTTCAGCACCTTGTCCGGCTCGCTGCACGCCAAAGGGATCGAGCCGCCGACCAGCCATATCTTGTGCCGGCGAGCGGTCTCGCTGAGGAAACTCTGGATCGGCCCCTGCCCCGGCTGCTCGCGCACCGCAATTTTATCCTGTTCGTTCATACCCATGATGGCAAAGAATTCCGGCAGCACCACCAGCTTCGCGCCCTGCTCCGCCGCCTTGGCGACCAGCCGCCGCGCCTCGCCCATATTGCCAGCGACATTGGGACCTGAGGCCATCTGGATCGCGGCGACCTTGTGCGCCTTAGCTTGGGCGGCAATACGCTGCTCGGTGGAATTTCCTGCTGACATGGTGTGCTTTCTTTCTATTCGAGGTTTTCATTTTTGACCGGAATCTGGCCGACCTTGACAACTTTCGGGTCGCTCCAATTGCCGCTGACATTGTATTCAAACGCCATCAACTTATCGAGCGGATCGCCCAGCACCTTGCTCGCCAGCAGCGCGCCGATACCGACGACCGGCCCGGCGGCAAAGGCGCTCAGCAGGGACACACTGTCGCCCAGAGAGGGCAGAATGCGCACGCGCAAGTCTTGCGTCTCACGGTTCAGATCAACGCTGCCCGTCATCAGCACCTTGGCAGCGGAGCCGTTCAATTGCATATCCCTAGTCTCCATCACACCGTGCACCATCTTGGCATTCCCCTTAATCGAATCGAACTGGAAGCCGTCACTGAACACGTCGTTGAAATCCAGCGTGATGCGTTTCGGCAGCGCTTGCAGACTCAGGATACCCAGCAGTTTGCCAATACCGGGATCCATCTTGAGGAATTGCCCCTTGCCAGTGTCCAGATTCAGCACCCCATCCAGCGTGGCATAGTTGAAATCGTCCGGCCCCCCGTTCCACGACAGGTTCGCCACCAGTTTGCCGCTGCCACCTTTGACGGTATTGGGATAACCGGAGCGCGCCAGTATCTTGCCGGCATCGCTGATATCCAGCATCAGGTTGACGCGGGTTCTGGCGTTCGTGCCCCCGCCGTGCCATACGCCGTCGCCGCTGAGCGAACCATCCGGGTTGGTGATGCGCAAACGCCGCAAGTGCCAGTCACCGCCATCGGGATGCCCGACCAGTTCAACGCGCCCGATCTGTTTTCCCTCTACTTGAAAGTTCTCAATAGCGATCTGCAACGCCGGCAGATGTTCCGAGTAAGCTGAAGCCTCTGTTTTTGAGGGAGTTTTTGCCGTCTTGTCAGCATTCCAAATCAGGTTTTGCAGCCGCACCGAAAGCTTGCCCTCATCTCGGGGCTGCCATTCCAGCTCCCCATTCAGCATGTCACTGTTCAACTGCGCGACGATACCTTCGCCACGCTTGCCACCCGTAACGCGAACATTCTCGATGAGCGTACCGAAACCGCTGACCTTGCCTATGCTCATATCGGCTCCGGCGAACGGCAAACCGCGCCCCTCGCCGATCGCCGGCAACAGGCCGCTCCACCCGTTCAGCGAAAGCGCCGGCAAGCGGCCGGTCAACCAGACTCCATCGCGATCCGGCGATTTCACCGTCCCACCGAAATGGATCGTCCCGCGTTTGACCACCCGTTCGCCCTTCTCATCACGCCGCATCAAACGCACATTGAGCAACTTGCCGAGTTGCAGCGTGACCGTATCCTGCCCGTCGGTAACATTCTTTTTTTCCAAGCGCAGCGGCATCACTTCATTGGCGCGCTTGGCGAAGGGCTGCGGTAGACTGGAAGCGATTCCCTGCAAGTTCGAATTGAGGGTCACCTCGACAGCCTTCTTCACGACATGAATGTCGGCATCCCAAGCTGCCCCGCCGGAAAGCTGATTCAGCAATGGGTGCGGTGCGACCTTGCGCAAGGCATCAAGGTTGTTGCGTCCCTTTACACTGGCACGAAGAACCCCGCCTTCGGCGCTCGCCACATTGATGGTCGCTGCGCCTCCCAGAATCTCGGCCACAACCCCATCGGCCTTAACGCTGGAATCGGTGAACGACAGCGCACCGTGGGTCTTGCGCAACAGCGGAACACCTTCGCCCAGATCGATATCGTTTCCCTGAACATTCAGCGTACCGCTGACCTTAACCGGCTTTTCACCAAGCAGCGGAATTTGGGCAAACAGGCTCAGATGACCATTACCGACCGCATGCATACCATCGGTAAAACCGTCGATGTAACCTCGCACCGGACTGCGCTGGATGAATTCCAGAAAGGTCTCACTCGGTGCAACCGCTTCGCCGCGCACTTCGAGAGGCAGATCCGCGCTAGCCATGTCGGGCAACGTCACGCTGAGCTTGTTCAGCCTCGCGCCCAGCATGGTTGCAGAATTGGATTTGACCTCCATCTTGTTGCCGCGTATCCAGAACTCCCCGTCGATGTTGTCCACCGTCGGCCAATCCTTGTCGAACGCCAGCCCGACCCCGCCGACATGCCCGCCGATCTCCAGCAGCGCATCTTCGCTGCCATCCAGCGGAAAATCGCTCAGGTTACCTTTGACTCGCACGCGAAAATCTTCGGTATGCCCGGACAGCAAAGCCCCGTTGAGCCAGTCGTTGTCTTCAAGATCAAGCGCGACCAGCGGCGTGTAACGCGCCGCGCGCCGAACATCACCGCGAGTCAGCGCAACGGTCAGATCGAGCACGCCCATCGTCCCGGCCTTGGTCTGATAACTGCCATACAGGTTTCCCGCCAGATCCTCGTTCGCCACCGCGATATTGTCGACGCTGACCAGCAGCTCGCCGTGTTTGCCCAGCCAGCCTGCCTGCCCGGTCAGGGTATTGAATAGCAACGGTTCGCGCATCGCCCCGGTCGCATCCACCACCAGATGACGCGAGTTGATATTGATTTTGCCGCCGTCCTGATCGCCATCCACGTCCAGCGACAGGCCGGAGAAACCCGGCATCTGGCCGACCTGGCGCAATGCCAGATTATCGAAGCGCCCCTTGATGCGATATTTTTCCGGCTTGTCCGGCGAGCCACGCCAGTCGGCGTTCAGATTACTCACCTGCCCGCGCGGCACATATTCCTTCAGGGCGGCGCGCAAGCTGGCTTCCATCGGCAGAAAGTCCGACAGTGCGACCAGCGTCTCCAGTTGCAGCCGGTTGGCGCGCACCTCACCGCCGGCGAAACGGCGCTCGTTCACACGGGAACTACGGAAGTAAAAATCGGTCGGCTGCAAATTGATCCCGTTGTGCAGCAGCATCGAAAGTCTCCGTGTGGAAACTTCCAATTCGTCATCCGTCTGCCGCCAGGAACCGCGGCCGTGCAGCTTGCGCACCGATATCTCCGGCAGATCCGCCGCCAGCCGGGTCACCACATCGTGCAAATCGAGATCGGCGGTCACCTGAACCACCTTGCCGCCCTCGATCATCATCCAGCCGCGCAACGCGCCGCGCCCGTGGCTGAATTGTTCGGGCATATCCAGCCAGTGCCGCCAGGCGGTGACATCGGTGTAATCGATTTGCGTGAACAGTTCGCCGCGCCAAGCGGACAGATCGTCGAATTTCTCGCCCGTGAAATCGCCGCGCACATCGAGCGGTGTCGCCAGTTCCACGGAAGGCAAGGCATGCAGCGCAAAGCGGTGACTGTCGAACCAGCCGTTCTCGATGAGCAGTTCGACCTGGCGCAACACCAGCGGCGGCGCATCGCGCTGCTCATCCAGCCAGACCACCAGCGCGTCGCGCACCACCATGCGCGATTGCAGCAACAGCCAACTGGACAGATCGTTGTCGCCGCTCCGCGCGCTCAACGCCACACCGCCGACGAAGATATTCCCCCGCGCATCGCGCTTGATCATCAGCTCCGGCTTGTTGATCTCCAGGCTGGCCAGACGCAGTTGCGCGGTAAACAGCGACATCCACGACACACTGCTGTTGATGTGGGGCAGCAACAGCGCGGTTTGCTGCCGGTCATCCAGAATGCGCACATCGGTGAGACTCAAACGCGGCTGCAATCCCTGCCAGTCCGCCTCTATCCGTCCGATGGATACCGGATTGCCGATGGCTTGGGACAATGAGGCGGTGATCTTGTCGTGGTGCGACTCGATATCCGGCAGCACCCAGTAGCGCAGAACGATGATGACCAGCGCCATCAGCACGGCCAGAAGCGCCGACGTGACGATGGCGTAACGCGTCAGCCAGCTCAGGCTATGCCATAACAAACGAAGGGGAAGAGAATTCAACATCGATAGTTGTACAACGCAAACGCGCCCTAATCCTTGCCGGAGACTTATAATCGGAGAACAAACCGCATTCTAACTTGAAATGAACACCCCATACGCCCCCGCCGCCAGCTTCGCCGATCTGCTGCAAAAGACACAGGCATGCAGCCGCTACGCCAAACGTACACTGGAGACAGACAGTACCCTCCTGAATTGGTTGCAGGAAAACTATCTCACCCCGTGCGACCGCGAGGAAATGCTGGCCCAGTTGCAGCGATCCGGAGCGGATATGGAGGACGAGAGCGCCCTTGCGCGCGCCCTGCGCCGCCTGCGCAAACAAGTTATGGTCAAGCTGATCCTGCGCGACATCAACGGTTTATGCGACCTGAACGAAGTGATGCGGGCAACCACCGCGCTGGCCGAAGTATGCGTGCAACAGGCACAGCGTTGCGGCATGCGTGCCCTGCAACAGCAGTTCGGCACGCCGCTGGGCGAATCCGGCGGCACGCCGCAGGAGTTGCTGGTGATAGGCATGGGCAAGCTGGGCGGCGGCGAACTGAACGTCTCCTCGGACATCGACCTGATCTTTGTTTACGCCGAAGATGGAGAGACCGACGGCGCGCGCACCCTGAGCAACCACGAATTCTTCACCCGCCTCGGACGCAAACTGATCAACCAGATCAACGAACTCACTGCCGACGGCTATGTGTTCCGTGTGGATATGCGCTTGCGCCCCTACGGCGACAGCGGCCCGCTGGTAATGAGCTTCGCCGCACTGGAGGAGTATCTGGTCAGTCAGGGACGCGAATGGGAACGCTACGCCTGGATCAAGGCGCGCGTCATCGCGCCGGCGGAACATCCGCAAATCGCCGAACTGTCCAAGCTGACACAGCCCTTTGTATTCCGCAAGTATCTGGATTTCGGCGCCATCGATTCGATGCGCAAACTGCATGCCCAGATCCGCCAGGAAGTACAGCGCCGCGACCGTCTGAACAACATCAAGCTCGGCCCCGGCGGCATCCGCGAGATCGAATTCACCGCGCAGGTGTTCCAGCTGATACGCGGCGGGCGCGATGCCGCCCTGCGTTTCCGCCCGACCCAGCACGTGCTACAGGTACTGGCGAAGAACGGGCAACTTGACGGACAAGTCGCCGCCGCGCTCGATGATGCCTATATTTTCCTCCGCAACCTGGAACACCGCCTGCAATATCTCGACGACCAGCAGACGCAGGAACTTCCGGAGAAACCGGAAGACCAGTCCGTCATCGCGCAAGCCATGGGCTACCCGGATTTCCCCGCATTGCTGGAGACGCTCGACGTTCACCGCGCGAAAGTCGGCAAACAGTTCGAACAGATATTCGGCGCACAGCCAAGCGAATCGAATGACATATCGCTCTGGCGCGAAGGCTGCACCGCCGAAGATCTCGGTGTGCAGCTTGCCGCCCTGGCCTATCTCGCGCCCGGAGACAGCGCACAACGCCTGTTGCAACTGCGCGAGAGCAACCGTTATCGGCAATTACCCGATGTCAGCCGGCAACGGCTGGATCATCTGGTGCCGCAATTCATCAAGCTGAGCGCGCAACACCCCAACCCGGACGACACGCTGGCGCGGCTGCTCTCCCTGCTGGAAGGCATCAGCCGGCGCGCCGTCTATCTCGCCTTCCTGTCCGAATATCCGCAGGCATTGCGCCTGTTGACGCGGCTGGTCTCCGCCAGCGGCTGGGCCGGCGAGTATCTGACGCAGCACCCCGCCCTGCTCGACGAGCTGCTGGACGCTCGCGAAATGTATCAGCCGCCGCAATGGCAACAGATCAATGACGATCTGCGCACACGTCTCGACGACAACTCCGGCGACACGGAACGACAACTGGATGTGCTGCGCCAGGCCCAGCAGGAACAGACCTTCCACCTGCTGGCAATGGACTTGCAGGGTCTGTTGCCGCTGGAAAAACTCAGCGACCATCTCAGCGATCTCGCCGACCTGATGCTGCGCCACGTGTTGCGCCTGAGCTGGGAAACCGCGCGCAAAAAACACCGCGAAGAGGCGCGCTTTGCCATCATCGCCTACGGCAAACTCGGCGGCAAAGAGCTGGGCTATGCCTCCGACCTGGATCTGATATTTCTGTACGACGACGATCACCCGGACGCGCAGGAGAACTATGCCCGTCTGGCGCAGCGCATCAACACCATGCTGGGCAGCTACACTTCATCCGGACGATTATACGAGACCGATCTGCGCTTGCGACCGAACGGTGCCAGCGGTCTGCTGGTGAGTACGGTCGCCGCCTTCGACGAATACCAGAGACAGAATGCCTGGGTGTGGGAACACCAGGCGCTGACCCGTGCACGCTTCAGTGCCGGAGACCGGCAAGTCGGCACCGCATTCGAGGACATCCGCCATCGCGTGCTGACACAGACCCGCGACCAGTCGAATCTGCGCACCGAGATCCTTTCGATGCGCCAAAAGATGCTGGACGGACATCCCAACGACAGCGGCTTGTTCGACATCAAACATGATCGTGGCGGCATGGTGGATATCGAATTCATGGTGCAATACCTTGTTCTTGCCCATGCCGGCCAATATCCGCAGCTGACCGCGAACATCGGCAATCTGGCATTACTCCAGCTGGCGGCCGAGTTGGGCCTGATCCCCGCCGATCTCGCCGAGCGGGTGCGTAAGCTCTACCGCGACCTGCGCCAAATGCAGCACCGCATGCGCCTCAACAACAATCTGTCGCCCTGCCGTATCGAGCCGGGACAGACGGATGTCGATGCCTGCCTGACGCTCTGGAAACGGTTGTTCGAGACGGACTGAATCAGCGAAATGGACTGAAAAAACGCCAAATATGCCCGCGCGCCTTCATAAACAAGCCGGAAAAGGCTAGAATCCGCGCTTTGCAAACGACCCATCAAAGGAATCCCATTATGTCGATGTCCGACCGCGACGGTTTTATCTGGTATGACGGCAAGCTCGTTCCCTGGCGCGATGCCACCACCCACGTGCTGACCCACACCCTGCACTACGGCATGGGCGTATTCGAAGGCGTGCGCGCCTACAAGGCCGCCAACGGCACGGCCATCTTCCGTCTGCGCGAGCACACCGAACGCCTGTTCAACTCGGCTTACATCTTCAAGATGAAGATGCCGTTCGACAAAGAGACATTGATGGAAGCGCAGCGCGAAGTCGTTCGCGCCAACAAACTGGAATCCTGCTATATCCGTCCCATCGTGTTCTACGGTTCGGAAGCGATGGGCATCGCCGCCACCGCCATCAGCACCCATGTTGCCGTCGCGGCCTGGCCGTGGGGCGCGTATCTGGGCGAGGAAGGCATGGCCAAAGGCATCCGCGTGAAGACCTCCAGCTTCACCCGCCACCATGTGAACATCAACATGTGCCGCTCCAAATCGGTGGGCACCTATACCAACTCCATTCTGGCGCATCAGGAAGTAGCGCACGACGGCTACGACGAGGCCTTGTTGCTGGATGTGGACGGCTACGTGGCCGAAGGCGCGGGCGAGAACATCTTCATCGTGAAGAAGGGCAAGCTCTACACCCCGGACCTGACTTCGTGTCTGGAAGGCATCACGCGCGACTCCATCCTCACTCTGGCCAAAGAGCAGGGTCTGGAAGTGATCGAGAAACGCATCACGCGCGACGAGGTGTATTGCGCTGACGAGGCATTCTTCACCGGCACGGCCGCGGAAGTCACACCGATCCGCGAACTGGATACCCGCACCATAGGCAGCGGTTCGCGCGGCCCGATCACCACCAAACTGCAACAGGCCTTCTTCGACTGCGTCGCGGGCAAACATCCGCAGCATAGCGACTGGCTGGATTACGTTTAAGGGGCACGCCATGAGCAAACAGGACATCACCCAGCGTTACATCGAAGTCGGCGCGCAGGACCTGCCGCTGACTTGCCCGATGCCGGGCGCGAGCCTATGGGATGCCCATCCCAAAGTCTCCATTTCCCTCAAAAACGGCGGTGAAGCGCGTTGTCCCTACTGCGGCACCCTGTACAAGTTCAAAGGCGAATTGCCGCACAGCCACCACTGACATGCAAAGAATATTAGTCGTCGCGCCAAGCTGGGTCGGCGACTGCATGCTGATGCAGCCCATGCTGATGCGTCTCAGGCAACGCCACGCGGGTTGCCGCATCGACGTGCTGGCACCGCCGTGGACGGAAAAACTGCTGCGCCAGATGCCCGAAGTGGACGGCATCATCAACAATCCCTTCCCGCATGGCGCGCTGCAACTCGTCGCGCGCTACCGGCTGGGCAGACAGTTGCGCGAGGCGCGCTATGATCAGGCCATCGTGCTGCCAAATTCCCTGAAGTCCGCGCTGGCAAGCTTCTTCGCCGGTATCCCCCTGCGCACCGGCTTTGTCGGCGAGATGCGCTACGGCCTGCTCAACGATGCGCGCACGCTCGACAAACAAAAACTGCCGCTGATGGTGGAACGCTTCGCTCAACTGGCCGAAGCCCCCCGGGGCGATATCCCGCGCCCGCTGCATCACCCGCATCTGACTGTCTCGCACGCCCAACGCGATACCGCGTTGGCCAAATTCGGATTGTCACTGGAGCAACCCGTCGCCGTATTCTGCCCCGGAGCCGAATACGGTTCCGCCAAACGCTGGCCCGTTGCGTACTACGCCGAGATCGCCCGACGCCTGGTCGCCCGCGGCTATGCGGTGTGGCTGGTCGGCTCACCCAAAGATCGCGCCGTCGGCGACGAGATCGCGGCAGGCTGCGACACCGGCTGCCGCAATCTCTGCGGCGTAACTGATCTCGCCGAGGCCATCGCCCTGCTGTCCGGCGCCAAACTGGCGATCAGTAATGATTCCGGCCTGATGCACATCGCCGCCTCGTTGAATCGCCCCATGCTTGCACTGTTCGGTTCCAGCAGCCCCCAGTTCACCCCGCCGCTGTCGGACAAGGCCCGCGTGCTCAAGCTTGATCTCGCATGCAGCCCCTGCTTCAAACGTGAATGTCCGCTGGGACATTTCAACTGCATGGTGCAGCTCACGCCAGACCATGTGTGGAACGAACTTCAACCCTTTATGGAATAACCTCCCATGCAACCTCTTCCCAAAGAAATCTTCAAGGCCTACGACATCCGGGGCATCGTCGGCAAGACGCTGACCGACGAGATTGTCGAACAGATCGGCCACGCCATCGGCTCGGAAGCCGTCGCGCGCAAACAACACACCATCGCTATCGGCCGCGACGGTCGCCTGTCCGGCGCGGGTTTCGCCCAAGCGCTGGCGCGCGGCATCCAGAAGAGCGGCATCAACGTCATCGACGTGGGCCGCGTCGCCACGCCCATGGTGTATTTCGCCGCGTTCCAGTTGAACACCGACTGCGGCGTGATGATCACCGGCAGCCACAACCCGCCCGACTACAACGGCCTGAAGATGGTGCTGGCGGGCGAGACGCTGTCCGGCGACACCATCCAGTCGTTGCGCGCGCGCATCGAGACCGGCGACCTCGCCCGCGGCGCGGGCAGTTATTCGCAATACAACATCGCACCCGAATACCATGCGCGCATCGTCGGCGACATCAAGCTCGCGCGTCCGATGAAGATCACCGTGGACTGCGGCAACGGCGTCGCCGGCGACTTCGCCGCCAAGCTGTATCGCGGACTCGGCTGCGAAGTCACCGAGATGTACTGCGAGGTGGACGGCAACTTCCCCAACCACCATCCCGACCCTTCCGATCCGCACAATCTGGTAGACCTGATCGCCGCGCTCAAGGACAACGGCGACGAACTCGGCCTCGCCTTCGACGGCGACGGCGACCGCCTCGGCGTGGTCACCAAGGACGGCAAGATCATCTATCCGGACCGCCAGCTGATGCTGTTCGCCGCCGACGTGCTAAGCCGCAATCCCGGCGCGGACATCATCTTCGACGTAAAATCCACGCGTAATCTTTTTGCATGGATACGCGAACACGGCGGCAAGCCGCTGTTATGGAAGACTGGCCATTCGCTGGTGAAAGCCAAGATGAGGGAGACCGGCGCGCTACTGGCGGGCGAGATGAGCGGCCACGTGTTCTTCAAGGAACGCTGGTACGGTTTCGATGACGGCCTTTATTCCGGTGCGCGCCTGCTCGAGATATTGAGCAAAGTCTCCGATCCGAATGCCACGCTGAAAGGCTTGCCCGATGCGGTATGCACACCCGAGCTGCACATCCACACCGCCGAGGGCGAGAACCATGCGCTGATCGCACGTTTGCAGCAGGAAGCGCAATTCGACGGAGCCAAAGACATCATCACCATCGACGGTCTGCGCGTGGAATATGCCGACGGTTTCGGACTGATGCGCGCCTCCAACACCACACCGGTGATCGTGCTGCGTTTCGAGGCGGATGATGCAGAGGGACTGGAACGGATACAGGAAGAATTTCGCCGGATATTCAAGCAGGCGGCCCCCCACCTGCAACTGCCGTTCTAAAAAGAGGGGCGGATCAGCGCAGCAACGCGAGTTCGCGCTGGCGCGGCTGGAACCAGTAACCGACCAGCTCCTGCATCAGCGTGCGGTATTCATCGAGATTGGACGGTTTGCCGACGAAACTGTTGGCGCCGACCCGGTAGCTCATCACGATATCGGCAGGCTCATGGATCGCGGAGAAAGTGACGATAGGCATATCCAGCGTGCGCTGGTCGAGGCGCAGCTTGCGCAACACCGCCAATCCCGCCAGTTTGGGAAGCTTAAGATCCAGCAGCAGCAATCTGGGCAACGTGATCCCCGCCACCATCTGCTGCGCGATCCAAGCCAGCGCCTCTTCACTGTTATGCATCACCACCAGTTCGATGGGCGGATCGCATACACCGCACGCCTGACGCGCCAAAGCCACCTCGGCGGCATCATCCTCGACCAGCAAGATGGTGTTGTTCTTTATTTTGGGTCGCACCAATCATCACTCCAAAAGACATTGTTCCGGCGACTCTCCGACACGGAAGCCTCCGCAAACCATACTAGCGGGAGCAACCGTACTACAGCATTTGAATTTTGTCTACATAAACAGTATGTTTTGAACGATTTCGGCGACTACACCTTAAGAAGACCCGCCCTTCACTCGGGCGCGGCGGCAATGATCTCCACCGCCCTGCACAAATCATCCCACGCCTTGGCTTTTTCCAGAGGACTGCGCAGCAAGTAGGCCGGATGATAGGTAATGACAAGAGGGATGCCGTCGTACTCATGCGTGCTGCCGCGCAACGAAGCCAGCGTGGCCTCTTTTCCCAGCAAGGCGGTAGCGGCGGTCTTGCCCAGTGCCACGATCACCTTGGGCCGGATGAGCGCGATCTGACGCTGCAGGTAAGGCAGACAGGCCGCGACCTCATCCGCTTCCGGCACGCGGTTGCCGGGCGGCCGGCATTTGACGACATTGGCGATGTACACCCGCTTGCCGCGTTTGAGCTTGATCGCCAGCAGCATATTGTCCAGCAACTTGCCCGCCTGCCCGACGAACGGTTCGCCCTGCGCATCCTCGTCCGCCCCTGGCCCTTCGCCAACGAACAACCAATCCGCCTGCTGGTCGCCGGTTCCAAACACCGTCTGCGAGCAACCGGCGCGCAGCTTGCAGATATCGCAGTTTTTGACCAAGGCATTGAGTTCGGGCCAGCCCGGCTCGGCGAGTGGTGCGACGACCTGCTGTGCCGTCTGCGCAGGCGGCAAGGTCTCCGTCGCCTCAGCCAGCGGCTCGTGGACAGCCGCAGGAGCAGGCTGGCCACGCCGCATCCACAAGGGATGGAGATTCAGCTCGCGCAACACAGCTTCGCGTCTATTCATCGCCCGCCTCCGCATCGGTGCGCCCGGCCGGATCGGCCTCGGCGGCTCGCTCGGTCAGCGCCGCATGCAACGTCTTGGAGGGCTTCACCCCCAGTTGGCGCAATTTCTCCGCGCTGCCCACCAGATTGCCGCGCCCCGTGGTCAACTTCTTGTGCGCGGCCTCATAGGCATCGTGCGCCTTGCCCAGACGCGCGCCCACCTCCTCGATGTCGCCGATGAAGCCGACGAACTTGTCGTACAGCGCGCCGGCCTGGCGCGCGATTTCCTGCGCATTCTGGCTCTGGTGCTCATAGCGCCAGATGTTGGCGACGATGCGCAGCGTACCCAGCAGGGTGCTCGGGCAAACGATCATCACGTTCTTTTCCATCGCTTCCTGGAACAGATTCTGGTCTGCCTGTACGGCGGCAAAGAAAGCCGATTCGATGGGCACGAACAACAGCACGAAGTCCAGCGTCTTCAGGTGATATATCTTCTGGTATTCCTTGCCCGACAACCCGGCGACGTGCGCGCGTAGCGAAGCGACATGCAGTTTGAGCTGCTCCTGTGCCGCCTCGGGTGTCTCCGCCGCGCACATGCGTTCATAGGCATTGAGCGATACCTTGCTGTCGACCACGATGTGTTTGTGTTCCGGCAGGTCGATGATGACATCGGGACGCAGCCGCTCACCCGCCTCGTTGCTGTAGCTTTGCTGGATGCGGTATTCGCGGTCTTTGCGCAGGCCTGACATCTCCAGGATACGCTCCAGGATCATCTCGCCCCAGGCCCCCTGCTTCTGCGTGTCGCCTTTCAGCGCGCGCGCCAGATTGTTGGCATCAACACTGATCTTGGCGTTCGCTTCCACCAGCCGGGTGATCTCGCTCTTGAGGGCACTGCGCTGCTGCGCCTCGTTGTCGTAGACCGTCTGCACCTTGGTTTCAAAATCCTTGAGCTTCTCTCCCAGCGGCGCAAGCAGCGTGGCGAGTTTTTCCTGATTGAGCTCGGAGAAGCTTTTCGATTTCTCCTCGAAGATGCGGTTGGCCAGCAGATTGAACTGGTCGCTCAAACTCTGTTTGGCCTTTTCCAGCAACTCCAGCTTCTCGGTGAAACTGCCCGCATCCGCCTTAAGCCGCGTCTCCAGTTCCGCTTTGAGATTGGACAGGCGGTTGCACTCCGCTCTGAGGGCCTCATGCTCCGCCATCAGCCCATTCAGGCGCGACTCGAATTCCTGCGCGCGGTGCCGCTGCGCCTGACTGTCGGCCTCGGCCTGCACTTTGGCCTGCAACAGGATATCGCGCGCTTCGAGCAAACTCCCGGCGCGCTGCTGCGAAGCCATGCGTTCCTGCTCAAGACGCGACACCTCGGCCTTGGCGGCATCGAGCGCCGCCGCGCTGACCGCCAGGCCGGATTCCAGTTCGCTGCGCGCCACCGCGCTGGCCGTCGCGATCTTTTCGCGCAGCACGAACCACACGGCGATACCACCCAGCGCAATCCCCAACAACCACCCGCCCATCATTTCAATCTGCATGCGTCTTCCCCGCCCTGACGGCGCTTTTCAAGCCAACCCGTTGCCTGCCCGCTGCCCTCTCAACGATAGACACGTGGGCTTTCGGCGATTTTTTGTGCATAATCCACCGATGATCTGGAAACCGAATGTTACCGTAGCCGCCGTCGTCGAACGCGACGGTCGCTTCCTGTTAGTGGAAGAAGAGACCTCGCAAGGCGTGCGCTTCAACCAGCCTGCCGGCCATCTCGAACCCGGCGAATCGCTGTTGCACGCCGCGGCACGCGAAGCGCTGGAAGAAACCGCCTACAGCTTCGTCCCGCAGCACCTGCTCGGCATCTATCGCTGGCACTCGGCGGATTCTAACACCACCTACCTCCGCTTCGCCTTTACCGGCGAGATCACCGGGCACGATCCGCAGCGCCGCCTTGACGAAGGCATCATCCGCGCCGCTTGGTTGCCGCCGGAAGAGATTCGCGCCATACCCGACCGCCACCGCAGCCCGCTGGTGCTGCGCTGCATCGACGATTATCTGGCGGGCAAACGCTATCCGCTGGAAATACTGGTGCACTATGACTAAAAAAATCGTGGTCGGCATGTCCGGCGGCGTGGATTCCTCGGTCACCGCCCTGCTGCTCAAGCAACAGGGCTACGAGGTGACCGGTCTGTTCATGAAGAACTGGGAAGACGACGACAACAGCGAATACTGTTCATCGCGCCAGGACCTGCTGGATGCCGTTTCGGTGGCCGACACCATCGGCATCCCCATCGAGGCGGTCAACTTCGCCAAGGAATACAAAGAGCGCGTGTTCAGTGCGTTCCTGCGCGAATACCAGGCCGGACGCACCCCCAATCCGGACATCCTGTGCAATGCCGAGATCAAGTTCAAAGCCTTCCTCGACCATGCCATCCAGCTCGGTGCGGACTGCATCGCCACCGGCCATTACGCGCAGGTGCGCGAAGTGGACGGCCTGTTCCAATTGCTGAAAGCCACGGACGAGAGCAAGGATCAGAGCTATTTTCTGCACCGGCTGAATCAGGCGCAACTCTCCAAAGCGATGTTCCCGCTCGGCGGGATGCTCAAATCCGAGGTGCGCACCCTCGCCGAACGGCACGGATTATCCAACCACGCCAAAAAAGACAGCACCGGCATCTGCTTCATCGGCGAGCGGCCGTTCCGCGAATTTCTCAATCGTTACCTGCCCGCCGAGCCGGGCGAGATGCGCACTCCCGAAGGTAAGGTGGTGGGAAAACACATGGGCCTGTCGTTCTACACACTGGGCCAGCGCCAGGGACTCGGCATTGGCGGGGGCAAAGACAGCTCCGGCGAACCCTGGTTCGTCGCGGGTAAAGACATGGCGAATAACCGCCTGATCGTGGTGCAGGGGCACGCCCATCCGGCGCTGTTGAACAAGAACCTCAGCGCGCTGGATAACCACTGGATCAGCGGCAGCCCGCCCGATACCGCCCGCCCCTATGCCGCCAAAACCCGCTATCGCCAAGCCGACGCGCCGTGCCATGTCACCCATCTGCCCGGCGACCGCAGCCGCTTCGAATTCGACCAGCCGCAATGGGCGGTCACACCGGGACAATCGGTGGTGCTGTATGATGGCGGCGTGTGTATGGGCGGGGCGATCATCGAGGCAGGCGACAACGACCTCTGAGCCCGCCGGCCACAGACACCGGATCGCAAACCTCTCAAAAACCATATTGAACATCCCAAGGTAAATCTCATGGAAAAGCCCACTCAACATCACCGTCTCGTCATTCTCGGCTCCGGCCCCGCCGGTTATACCGCCGCCGTCTACGCCGCACGCGCCAACCTCGCTCCCGTGCTGATCACCGGCCTCGCGCAAGGCGGCCAACTGATGACCACCACCGAAGTGGACAACTGGCCGGGCGATCCGAACGGCGTGCAGGGCCCTGAACTGATGCAGCGCTTCCAGCAGCACGCCGAGCGTTTCAACACCGAGATCATCTTCGACCACATCCACACCGCCAAGCTGCAACAAAAGCCCTTCCTGCTGGTCGGCGACGCGGGCAGCTACACCTGCGACGCGCTGATCATCTGCACCGGCGCATCGGCGCAATACCTCGGCCTGCCCTCGGAAGAGGCCTTCATGGGCCGCGGCGTTTCCGGCTGCGCCACCTGCGACGGCTTCTTCTATCGCGGCCAGCAAGTTGCCGTGATCGGCGGCGGCAACACCGCAGTCGAGGAAGCGCTGTACCTCGCCAACATCGCCAACCACGTGACGCTGGTACACCGACGCGACACGTTCCGCGCCGAGCGCATCATGGTCGATCACCTGATGGAAAAAGTGAAAGAGGGCAAGATCACCCTGCAACTGAACTCGGTGCTGGACGAAGTGCTGGGCGATGACAGCGGTGTCACCGGCATGCGCGTCAAAAACGTGCAGTCCGGCGACAAACAGGACATCGCGCTCAGCGGGGTATTCATCGCCATCGGCCACAAGCCCAACACCGACATCTTCGCCGGACAACTGGAGATGGACAGCGGCTACATCATCACGCGCGGCGGCAACCAGGGCAATGCCACCGCCACCAGCATCTCCGGCGTATTCGCGGCAGGCGATGTGCAGGATCAGGTCTACCGTCAAGCCTGCACCAGCGCGGCGACTGGTTGCATGGCGGCACTGGATGCCGACAAATACCTGGCCTCCAGCGGAAAAGTTTGAAAAAGACCCCGGCCGCGATCAGCCCCGACGATGCCGCGCTGTTCCGCGCGGCAGTCGGCGAGGTGAACCCGCTGCCGGAACAGAACCGCATCATTCCCCACAGCGAACCGCGCCGCCCCTTTCTGCAAGCGTCCGATACGGTACTCCCCGACACGCTGTCCGACTCGTGCCACAGCGAGCCCCCGGACGACTACCTGAGCAACGGCCTGTCGCGCATGACGCTGCGCAAACTGCGGCGCGGTCACTGGACCATCCATGATAGCCTCGACCTGCACGGACTCAACACCGACGACGCGCGCAAACTCTTGCAACACTTCCTGCACGAAGCCGAGCAACAGGCGGCACGCTGCGTGCTGGTGATCCACGGCAAAGGCATGAACAGCCCGGATGGAACCGCGATCCTGCGCCGTCTCACGCGCCATTGGTTGACGCAACATCCGCGCGTGCTGGCCTATTGCGATGCCCCCGCCAAAGAAGGCGGCAGCGGTGCCGCTTTGATCTTGCTAAGATTACTCTCCAGATGAAATTAGGGAATGCATGCGCCCATCCGGCCCGGTCATGCGTGCCGCGATGAATATGCTAGACTTCCCGCACATCGTCGGTTCAAGCCACCTGAAGGAGAACACACCATGAAAAGATACCTGCCGCTCCTGCTGCTGCTATTTAGCGCCGCCTCCTTTGCCGCACTCAACAAATGGGTCGATGAAAACGGCAAGGTGCATTACTCCGATCAGCCCGCCCCGGCAAGCGCCAAGTCTCAAAAGACCCTGCGCGCCACGGTAACGACCGACACCGCCGAGACACCCGCCAGCGCGCCCGGCACACCCAAGACCATCGCGGAACGTGAAGCCGATCTGAAAAAGACACAACAGGCAAAAAAAGAAGCAGCCGACAAAGCCGCCCAAGAGCAAACCAAAAAAGAAACCGAACAAGCGAACTGCGCCACCGCCCGACAAAATCTGCTGACCCTGCAATCCGGCGTGCGCATCGTCGAAACAGGCAACAGCGGTGAACGCTCCTATCTGGATGAAGCGCAACGCCAGCAACGCGTCGACCAAGCACAGAAGAACGTCGATGAGTGGTGTAAATAGTCCGCGCGTGGCGTGTCCCTCAGCCCTCCGTTTTTGTAGGTCGGGCTTCAGCCCGACGGCAAAGCACACATGGTCGCGAATTATGGAAAGATCAAAACTAATCCCCGAACGGGTTGAATAGCGGCACGTTGAAGCGTTCAAAATCGCGCACATTTCTGGTGACGACCGTCAGGTGTTGCACAATCGCGCTGGCGGCAATCATGGCATCTTCATAAACAGTATCCGATTGCCGATGCATCAGCTTCGCCCACACGCGAAAGGTGGCTGCATCCATGGGGAGCACGTTGTATGTGGCGGCGACTTGATCGGCCCAGAATTCAATTTCTGCGGCTTTAGCGGCATCTTGTTCCCGGGTCAATTCGATGCCAGCCTGTATTTCTCCCAACGTTACGGCGCTGAGGTGAATATCCTCATCAGCCACGGATTGAAGCCAGGCGACCACGGCCCCGTGGGGGCGAACCTTGCGCAATTCCGAGACAACATTGGTGTCGAGCAGATACATTCCTCGCCTTATGCAGCAGTCGCGGTGCGACGTTTAGCCGCTCCGCGTGGGGGTAGCTCAAAGTCGACACGTCCGAAATCTGAAAGCAGTAGCGATTTAAGCGATGGGCGCGCGGCATTCTTCAGTCGCTTCCATTCTGAAATAGGAACGAGAACGGCTGTTTCCGCACCGCGTCGCGTGACCAGTTGCGGCCCCTCATTGACACAGGCTTCCAGCAGTTCACTGAAACGGGATTTTGCATCTTGTACAGGCCAAGTGTTCATGATGGCACCTCATATGACTAGTCAGGTAACTAGTCTAATCAGGTCTTGAGGAATACGCAATGAGCAGAACCGACAGATAACGGTGATTCATCCCGGCTAGGGTGGAATTTTAGGGTTGGGCTGCACAACTGCAACTCTGTACCGGCAAAGGCCGTTCCTACATTCGACAACGCCGCCATCTGAACAATCACTCCACTCATCTCTTACCCTGCCTGATGTCGGCCTATCGATTTTGGCTTTGATGGCGGGGGCCGTCATGGACATAGGAAAAATTCACTTGCGGCAGGGTGTACACTGCGCAGTATCAGTTCGACATCTTATCAAGCTGCCTTTCTACGGAGGAACATGCCATGAGTAACGAAAGCAAATGCCCCTACGCCGCGCAACACGGCGCCCGCACCACCGACAGTATGAGGTCTAACCGCGACTGGTGGCCCAAGCAACTGAACCTGAAGATACTGCATCAGCACCCTTGCAAATCCAACCCGCTGGGCAAGGATTTCAACTACGCCGAGGCGTTCAAGAAACTCGATCTGGCGGCGGTGAAAAAAGACCTCACCGCCTTGATGACCGATTCCCAAGACTGGTGGCCGGCCGATTGGGGTCACTACGGCGGCCTGTTCATCCGCATGGCCTGGCATAGCGCGGGCACCTACCGCATCTCGGACGGACGCGGCGGCGCAGGCCACGGCAACCAGCGCTTCGCGCCGGTGAATAGCTGGCCCGACAACGTCAATCTCGACAAGGCGCGCCGCCTGCTCTGGCCGATCAAGCAAAAGTACGGCAACAAGCTTTCCTGGGCCGATCTCTTCATCCTCGCCGGCAACGTCGCGCTGGAATCGATGGGCTTCAAGACCTTCGGCTTCGCAGGCGGGCGCGAGGACATATGGGAGCCGGAAGAGGACGTCTACTGGGGCGGCGAGGCCGAGTGGCTGGGCGACAAGCGCTACAGCGGCGAGCGCGAACTCGAAAATCCGCTGGCCGCCGTGCAGATGGGCCTGATCTACGTGAACCCGGAAGGCCCCAACGGTCAGCCGGATGCGCTCGCCTCCGGCCGCGACATCCGCGAGACCTTCCGCCGCATGGCGATGGATGACGAGGAGACCGTCGCGCTGGTCGCTGGTGGACATACCTTCGGCAAGTGCCATGGTGCGGGCGATGCGAAGCTGGTCGGCCCCGAACCGGAGGCCGCGCCGCTGGAGCAGATGGGTCTGGGCTGGAAGAACGCGCTCGGCTCCGGCAGCGGTGGTGACACGACCAGCAGCGGGATCGAGGGCGCCTGGACACCGAACCCGACGCAGTGGGACAACGGTTACTTCGACATGCTGTTCGGCTACGACTGGAACCTGGTGAAGAGCCCCGCCGGTGCCTGGCAATGGGTGCCGGTGAACGTGGCCGACAAGGACCTCGCACCGGCCGCGCACGATCCCGCGCAGAAGGTCACCACCATCATGACCACGGCGGATCTCGCGCTGCGCATGGACCCGATTTACGGGCCGATCTCGCGCCGCTTCCACAAGGACCCGCAGGCCTTCGCCGATGCCTTCGCGCGCGCCTGGTTCAAGCTGACCCATCGCGATCTCGGTCCGCGCTCGCGCTACCTCGGCCCCGAAGTGCCGGCCGAAGCGCTGATCTGGCAAGACCCGGTACCCGCTGTCGACCACCCGCTGATCGACGCGAAGGACATCGCCGAGTTAAAAGCCAAAATCCTCGCCACCGGCCTGTCGGTCTCCGAACTGGTAGCCACCGCCTGGGCCTCGGCCTCCACCTTCCGCGGCTCCGACAAGCGCGGCGGTGCCAACGGTGCGCGCATCCGTCTGGCACCGCAGAAGGAATGGGAAGCCAACCAGCCCGCGCAGCTCGCCAAGGTGCTGGCCGCGCTCGAAGGCGTGCAGAAATCCTTCGGCAAGAAGGTGTCGATGGCCGACCTGATCGTGCTGGGTGGCTGCGCCGCCGTCGAAGCCGCCGCCAAGGCAGGCGGACACGAGGTCACCGTGCCCTTCACGCCCGGCCGCACCGACGCGTCGCAGGAGCAGACCGATGTCGTATCGTTCGAAGTCCTCGAACCTATCGCCGACGGCTTCCGCAACTACATCAAGGCGACCGGCATCCCGGCCGAGGAGATGCTGCTCGACAAGGCGCAGTTGCTGACGCTGACCGCGCCGCAGATGACCGTGCTGATCGGCGGCCTGCGCGCGATCAATATCAACGTCGGCCAAACGACTCACGGCGTGTTCACCGCGCGTACTGGCGTACTGACCAACGACTTCTTCGTAAATGTGCTCGACATGGGTACGGTGTGGACGCCGGCCACGGAAGCCGGGGACGTGTTCGAAGGCCGCGACCGCGCCACCGGCAAGGTGAAGTGGACCGCGACGCGCGTCGATCTCGTCTTCGGTGCCAACTCGCAGTTGCGGGCGCTATCGGAGGTCTATGCGCAGGACGACGCGCAGGAGAAATTCGTCCGCGACTTCGTCGCAGTCTGGAACAAGGTGATGAACCTGGATCGCTTCGATGTGAAGTGAACAGCTTGGATGCCTGCCGTTAACGTAAACAACATGGCAGGCACTCAATCCTCCAGCGCCCTCACCTTTACCGTCTTGCCTTTCACCTTGCCCGCCGACAGTTTGCGCACCGCTTCGTCGGCGATGTTGCGCGCGACGGCGACGTAAGTTGAAAAATCGGTGACGGTGATCTTGCCGACCTGTTCGCGGGTGTAGCCTGCTTCGCCGGTGAGCGCGCCCAGCACGTCGCCGGGACGGATCTTTTCCTTGCGGCCGCCTAGGATTTGCAGTGTCACCATGGGCGGCACCAGCGGGGCGTCGTCGCCTGCCAGTTCGCCCAACGGATGCCACTCGGGCTCGAAGCCCATCATCTTCGCGATAGTCTCGACGCGATGGATCTCCGACGGGCTGGCAAGGCTCAGTGCCCAACCGTCCTCGTCGGCGCGTCCGGTGCGGCCGATGCGGTGGACGTGGATCTCGGGATCGGGCGTGACATCGACGTTGATCACCGCTTCGAGCCGGGCGATGTCCAGACCGCGTGCGGCGACGTCGGTCGCGACCAGCACCGAGCAACTGCGGTTGGCAAACTGGATCAGCACCTGGTCGCGCTCGCGCTGCTCCAGATCGCCGTTCAGCGTCAGCGCCCTGATGCCCTGCGCCTGCAACACGTCAAGCAGGTCGCGGCATTGCTGCTTGGTGTTGCAGAAGGCCAGCGTACTGACCGGGCGATAGTGTTTCAGCAGCGCGGCGACGGCTGGCAAACGTCCTTCGCGGCTCACTTCGTAGAAGCGCTGGCGTATCTTGCTGTCGTCGTGCTGTTCTTCCAGCTTCACTTCCCGAGGCTTATGCATGAACTGGCGCGCCAGCCGCAGGACGCCGTCCGGATAGGTCGCCGAGAAAAGCAGCGTCTGGCGACGAGGCGGACAATGCCGCGCGACGTAGGCGATCTGGTCGTAGAAGCCCATGTCCAGCATGCGGTCTGCCTCGTCCAGCACCAGCGTGTTGAGTGCCTCCAGATTCAGCGTGCCGCGATCCAGATGATCCATGATGCGCCCCGGCGTGCCGACGACTATGTGCGCGCCGTGCTCCAGACTGTCCATCTGCGGGCGCATGGTGCTGCCGCCGCACAGCGTGACGACCTTGATATTGTCGGCGGCGCGCGCCAAGCGGCGTATCTCCTGCGCCACCTGGTCGGCCAACTCGCGCGTGGGGCACAGCACCATGGCCTGCACCGCAAAATAGCGAGGGTTCAGCTTGGTCAGCAGCGGCAGGCCGAACGCCGCAGTCTTGCCGCTGCCGGTCTTGGCCTGCGCGATCAGATCGTGTCTGCCCAGTGTGATTGGCAGGCTGGCGGCCTGTATCGGCGTCATCGTCAGGTAGCCGAGCTGCTGCAAGTTCGCCAGCATCGCGGACGACAACGGCAGTTCGCTGAACGGCTGTCCGGCTGGAGGTTGATTTGTATTGGTCATGGCGATACTCAGGTCTTGCGTCGTCTACCCGGCAGGGTCTTGCCCCTGACCAGATCCTTCTTTGAAATCCACACCGGCTTCGGCTTCTCGATCAGCCAGCTCCGCTCCGAACTCCTGGCCTTCTTGTACGCCTGGATCGCGGCGAGCAACTGGTCAGGATCGACCTGCAACATTTGATGCTCGCCGTTGAGGTGGTAATCGGTGAGCGATTCCTTGAGGTCGTAGATGCGTTCCGGTGTCTCGGCTTTCTTGCGCAGGCTGGCCATCATCTGCTGCGCATCCTCGGACAGGATATAGCCGCCGTCCTGCTCGCTGATCAGCCCGTAGGCGGAGAGCCGGGAAAACGCATCCGACAACTTCGTTTCAGAAGGAATAGCGCCGTTGACAAGGTCGGCCGCGGAGACGATCTCGACCAGCTCGGCAGGCCGTCGTTTTGCGGCCAGCCCCAAGGCTAGCAGAAGGATTGCATCAACATCGTGAACTGGATACATCGTGGGCCTTTGAAATAAATAGGAAAGCTGTGCTGCGGGATTTACCTTAGGAATGGGGGGTTACCTTAGGGACGGAGCCACTTTCTTCTTCGGTATGATTCAACTCCTGTCCGTCGATTGACGTTGCGCGATTTCAATTGGGCTCCGTCCCTGAGATTTTCTGGCGGCATCAGGTCTCGGTCTTGAGCGACGCCATGTCGATGACGAAGCGGTAACGCACGTCGCTCTTCAGCATCCGTTCATAGGCCGTGTTGATGTAGTCCATCGGGATCGTCTCGATGTCGGAGACGATATCGTGCTTCGCGCAGAAGTCGAGCATCTCCTGCGTCTCGCGAATCCCGCCGATCAAGGAACCCGCGATGCTGCGACGCTTGAGGATGAGCCCGAAGACGTTCGGCGAAGGATGAGGCTCGGCGGGTGCGCCGACCAGCGTCATCGTGCCGTCGCGCTTCAACAGTTGCAGGTAGGTATCCAATAGATGCGGGGCGGCCACCGTATTCAGGATGAAATCGAGCTGGCCGGCCTGACGGGCAAGCTGTTCGGGGTCGGTGGAAACGCACACCTCGTCCGCCCCGAGGCGCAGGCCGTCGGCGACCTTGGCTTGGGAAGTGGTGAACAGCACGACGTGCGCGCCCATCGCGTGAGCCAGTTTGACACCCATGTGACCGAGGCCGCCCAGGCCGACGATGCCGACCTTCTTGCCGGGGCCCGCACCCCAATGACGCAACGGGGAATAAGTGGTGATACCGGCGCAGAGCAAGGGAGCCACACCGGCGAGATCCTTCTCGGCATGGCGAATGTGCAAGACGAAGGACTCCTTGACGACGATGTTCTGCGAGTAGCCGCCGTAGGTGTTTTCGCCGCCGAAGAGTGGCCCGTTATAAGTGCCGGTAAAACCATTGTCGCAATACTGCTCCTCGCTCTCGTGGCAAGGCGGGCAATGGCCGCAGCTATCCACCATGCAGCCGACCCCGGCGAGGTCGCCCACTTTGAATTTCGTCACCTGCGCGCCAACGGCGACGACACGACCAACGATCTCGTGACCGGGAACCGAGGGATAAAGCGTGTTCTTCCATTCGTTGCGCGCGGTGTGCAGGTCGGAGTGACACACGCCGCAGTAGAGAATGTCGATCTGCACATCATCCGCGCCGGGCACGCGCCGGGAAATCTCCATCGGCTCGAGCGGTTTGTCGCTCGCGTGGGTACCATAGGCTTTAACGGTCATCGTATAACTCCTTGTGTTGGATGCTTGTTGAAGAATGGCGTGCGATTGTCCCACGGAACGAAGCCTTGAAGGAGCGGAACCTGAGGGACGTAATCCCATTCTTTTTTGGCATAGTTCAACTATTGCCCGACGAAATTGACGTTGGGTTATTTCAACTGGGCTCTGTCTCTGAGATTTTTCGCTGAGGATTTTCGAGCTACACCAATCTTGTGGCACAAAGCTGATAGGGGCATTCAGAGGTTAATTCACCCGTAAGCCTGTTAATAGCCGCCAATACCAGATTCCAATGCGCAAATAACGCGACCTGCAACATGTGCAGGCTTGTCCAACTGATGCTGCCAAATGCGGACGACTTGCCACCCGAGGCTGCGTAGTTCGCGTCACGTACCTGTCCCGTTTGCGATTAGCTGCAATTTTGGCATCCCAGTATTTCCGGTTGCTCTTGGGGCGCTTGTAGCACTTCGGGCAACCGTGCCAAAAACAGCCGTCCACAAAAACCACAATCCGCCCGCGCCGGAAGGTGAAATCCGGTTTGCCGAGAAGCGGCTGGTTGCGCCGCCAGCCGGTGATACCGTATTCGCGGAAAATTCTGATCAGGCGCAATTCTGTTGCCTTGTTGCCGCCCGAGCGGATCAGTGACATCACTTCAGACCGCTTCTGTTTGCTCCAGATGTCGGCCATAAAAAATCAACTGCGTGCAGCCGCCAATACAGCATCCAGCGTAACGGCGAAAGGCGCGGCTGATTGCCTTCCGCCAAGCCTATTCGGCAGCTTGGCATAGTCCCAGCTAAAACCATCAAACTCGCTGGCCTGTTCAACATCGAACACCAGATAGAAATCGCCGCTTGGTTCACCCGGATAGCCTCTGCGTTTCAATGCATCTTTAGAAAGCACACGCGGCCCTTTTGATGTAATTCGCAGCAAACCGGACTCAGCTTTTGCGCCCTCTCCATGAAGCAAGAGATATTGAGCGGCGGTAATCTCAGGCTCAAGGCGCAGCGAACCGGCGCGCGTGTCCATGCGGAAGTTATATAGCTTTTCGCGAAAAATCCATTTCAATTGTTCATCGTTTTTGTTCCAACCCACCAGTACAAAAGTTTCTGCGGGTGGCTTATGGCGCGAAGTTGAATCAGTGGCACGCTCTGGAAAAGCACGCAGCAAGTTGTAAGCCGCAGGCGCTTCCTGCACCCGATAGGTGTGGTAACTCTGGCGCTCCCGAGCCGTTGCGCGGTCGCAAGTGTGGGCAACAATCTCGCGGATAAATTTTTCGACTGCTTGTTCGCCGTTGCCGGGCTTGATCGGGAAAGCGCCAATGCCGGGGAGTATTTCCCGGTATCCCTGCCACTGCTTGGCAGCATCGCCGGGATAAAGAACATAAGCCCCCTGTGTGCGGCGGATAGCGTCATGGTACGCATGCATCTTGAGCAGGTCGGCGCGCTTGTATCGCCCTTCGCGCTGCTCTTGTTTCTCGGTAACCAAATCAATGTTGTCTTTGCCAAATAGCTCTTCAATATTTTCGATGCGGTATTTCGCATCGAAATGCACATGCACCATCAGCTCTTGCGCCTCGGCCTCGCGCTCATCGAAGTCCGACGGCCACAAACTCAAGGTATAGTCGGGGCGCATCCGCTCCGTCCACGAACCGGCAATACTCAGATCGCTATTCTGCGTAAAGCTGCGGTTGTAACTAAAGCGCACGCTGAGCGTTCGTGCGCCGCCAAGAAAAATTCCCTCAAACGCCAAGTGCTCGCCGGTTTTCAGCTTGAGACCAAAACCATCGGCAGTTTCTTCAATCAGTGTTTGCACCGCCGGTTTTTCCAGCTTGAATACTCGGGTCACAATATCCAGCAGCTTGAAGAAAACCCAGTATTCGTACAGCGTGGCAATGTCGCGTTGCCCCGCCCCGTAAACATCATCCCCGCCGAGCCAAACCAAGCGTGCCGCCATATCAAATCTGAGCCACGCCTGATAAACCTCGCGGTAGCCCTCCTTGCGCTGCAACACCGCGCTGCCCAGCGGCAGCATGTCAGGCTCGGACACATTGCGAAACACATCTGCCGCCAAGGCGGTTTCAAGCTGGCTTTCCAGCGCGGCTATTTCATCGCGTAGCCGGGCATCGGCGGTGCTGCCGATTTCTTCCAGCTTGAGCCGCATTCTGTTTAAAAAACTAACGAATGTTTGCAGCGCGAATTTGATAAATCGGTTTTCCGGTGTGTCTTCGCTTTGCACATTGCGATAAATCGAAATGCGCTCCGGCAAAGAGGCAATGACCTTGGCCAGCGGGTGAGCTACCGGCAACGGCGCGCGGCGCGGCGCGCGCGCAAGCTGGCGCACTGCCCTGGCATCGGGACGAAAGCCCCGGCGGGTATCGCAGGTCGTTTCTTCAGGTTCCCAGCGCTGGTGCGGGTGCGTGGTGATGCGGTGCAGCGCATCGCGAAACTGCCGCGAGCCGATCAGAGCGCGCAAGAAAGCAAAACGCTGGTTGATGGTTTCCGGTGTTCGTCCCGGATCGGGCGCAATGCGCATGGCTGCCGGTGCGCGCAACTCCATGAGCAACTCCACGCACTGTTCGGTGATGTCTTCAAGCATTTGCCGGTAGTCATTGCGGTAGTTGAGTTTGCGCGAGCGCACTTCAAGCGCGGCGCGTCCAACGATGTTGCCAGATGTATCGCACGCCACCAAACCCAGCCGCCCCGTATTCAGTCCGGTTGCGATACTTCCGCAATGCAACAGCTTCGGGTTATTGCTGGGTTCGACCATGCCCTTGCCGAATGCTTCTTCCAACCGCAAGCTTTCCGCGCCGACTCCATCAAACGCATATTCATAGCGCAGCCCTTCCGCAATTTGCACCGGCTCTTCCCCTGCGTCTCTGGCTTCGGCCTCAGACAGTCGCGACAGGCTGTCAGCCTTGCCTTCTGGCTCTGGCGAGGTGGGGATGTCGATTAGGCGAGGGAACGCGCCAAGTTGGCTGAAGGAAGAGGGATGCGGTGCAAACCAAGGAAAGAAACGCCGTGTAGGCATTCCGCCGCGTTTATTGCTTCCCCCATAAAGCATTGGCATCACACCCTGGCTGCCCAGCTTGTTTGAATTATCTTTTGATCTACTCTCTCGAAAGTCAAACCACTATTGAGAGGATCACGAAACAACTGATGAAAAGGATTCTCGCGAAAATTCTTTACTACGAATAGGAAGTATTGATCCCGTAAAACTGATGCTACCGAATGCTCTTTTTTTGTCATGAATATATTGCCGCTTTGTTCATTCATTCCCTTGACTTCAACTGCATAAAATCGCCCCTGCGAAACAAGCCGAAAATCAAACCCGCAACCAAACTTTGTTTTATCTTCCAGCTCAAATTCCCTGAATAAATCGACCTCTTTGTATTTTTGCGCAAAGTAATGCTCAGCGGCTTGCCCCGTTATCAACCGCTTTGCAAACGAGCTGTCTTCACCCTCTGCCGTTGCGACCTCTTCCATAAGCAAATCAAGATCGTGGTCTTTGTAAATTATTTCTTTCAATAGCTTTGCAAATTCGTTGAGTTGCAATGCGCCAAATTCGTCATAAATCGCCCTGCAATAAACACGCATTGCGCATTTATGCCATCCCTTTCTATTGTTGGGATAATGCGGATCAAATTCATCACGATAATTTTTTATTGAAGCAGGCTGAACGCCCAACGCAAATCCAATGACATTAAACGCTTCTGCAAAGCTCTCGAAATCAAGTTTATGCAAACCATCCAGATCAAACTTGGAAAGGTATAAACCGGAGAGAACCGACTTGTCGCGGAAAGATAATTTTTTCATTGGACAGAAGGTCGCATCGTTATGCCCCGATCATACTCTGGATGGGTGAAGCGACCAGAACCCAAAAAATTTGCATCAGCCGTTATCGTCAACGCAGGCCGATCCCATGCGAGCCTTGTATATGCGCTCCAGTAATACCGCTTATAAAAAGCGGGGATCAGCTTTCCTTTTTTCTCAAGATATTTTTTTGCCTTAGCCACCGACTTACCCTGTTCAACCTCTTTTACGACAAGCTTGTCATATTTCTTGCACATACGATTACTCGCTTCATCCCATGTTTCACCCTCGCGCATTTCTTGAATAATGCTAATGACTTGGCTTTGATAATTGCGTGTGATGTGGTTGTA
Organism: Gallionella sp.; assembly: GCA_034371155.1. GTDB lineage: Bacteria > Pseudomonadota > Gammaproteobacteria > Burkholderiales > Gallionellaceae > Gallionella. The sequence goes on from JAXMKV010000010.1 coordinate 31,409, forward strand.
AGGGAAGGTTTTCGACGTTCGCATTAGCTTGGCAAACGCATTTTGCGGCGCAGCGATGTATGCATCGCGCTGCCCCGCCAGTGACTCATGCAACTGCGGGTCGGTGGGCAAGTCGTCCAGTGCCTCTTGAACGGTCACCCATGGATGACCTTTGCGATTTGTCAGCAATTCAGGATCGCAGTGTGTTTGCACCGGCAAAGTTATACGCCCAATCCGCGATGCCATGATGACTGCACGCAGCCGTAGTTGCGGCACTCCATAATCAGCCGCATTTACAATTCCGCATACTGCTTCGTAGCCCATTTGACCAAGTATCTCTTCGACTTGCTGCGCAATTCCGCCTTTATTGCCGTCGTGATAATGGCTTAAAAACTGAGGCACATTTTCAATCACAATCACCTTGGGTTTGAGCGCTGCTGCGACCTCCAGAAAGCGGAGCACCAAATCATTTCGCGGGTCTTGGTCAAGTTTGTTGTATCCACCAAATCGAACGAGTTCCGATCCTTGGCGCGCTTTCGTGCGGCGCATCTGAGAAAATCCCTGGCATGGCGGGCCGCCTATCAAGCAGTCTAAATTTTCGATTCCTTTGGATTTCAACGCATCAACAATACTGGCATCAGTTACTGTCCGTATGTCATCCTGCAACACAAAAGGCGCAAATCCATCGTGAGTGTGATTCAGCTCAAACGTCCGAAGGGCGTGCTTTTTTACATCATTGCCAAAGACAGTTTTAAATCTGCCTGTTCTCCAGAATCCATGGGAAAAACCCCCGCACCCGCAGAATAGTTCTGCGACTGTAAATTGTTCCTTTTTCTTTTCAGATTTCATCTTGTATATTTCTAAAAACGCGCATCTCGTGCCAAGTGGGTAACGAGCCGAACAGGGTCAGGTTCGCATTGATTCAAAAAAGATGGTAAACAATTAGACCGAGCCTGCGTAGGGCGCAATCGTAATTGGAGCGCATGAAATGTCGGTGCAATGCGCTTGGATCCGCTATGCAGACCGCACTTCATCCAGCAGCTCCGGGTGCTTATCCAGCAGCTTTAGCAGCAACACGGTAGATTTGTGAGGCTGTGTTTTGCCGCGCTCGTATTCGGAAAATGCGCTCACGCCGCCGCCGAACAGCTTGCCCGCCTCCGCTTGCTTCAAGCCCAGCTTCTTGCGGATGTCGCGCACATCATCGGAAATCTCCTGATCGACGCTCGCGCAGAATGCATCCACTGCTGCGCTGTAACGTTTGCCCTCGCCGTCGTCAAACTGGCAATCGTGGCAAACCGGGCAGTGCCAGCCAGATACCTTGGTCACTTTGAGTGTGTGGTCGCGGTAAGTGAACTGTAGGTTGCGCTTGCCATGCACCAGCAAAGTGCCGTCGTCGCACTGAAGACATATTTTTTTCATCTTACTTCTCCTTAAACTGTATGACAGTTGCGCCTGCTTGAATCGTCACTTTGATGTAAGCGGTTTTCCCATTTGGGCAGGGTGCGTGATAGACATCCTGCCAAACTGCGCTGTCGGTATGTGTGGTCATGCTCTTGAACAACATGCCGCGCTGCAAACCAAGCACCACCTCAAGTGCAGCCCGACCATCCAGCCCCATCAACCTGGCGTTGTCTTGCGCCGCACGAGTGAAGGCATCCATTCCGCTCTGTGCGACGATGACTTTGACTGCGTTCAGGTCGTAATGAGCTTTGCGCTTTTCCATGCGATTTATTTTATGGAATCCATGAATACAACGCAAGGCTTATTTGTGAACATCAGGGTGGCCGGAATCAATTGCCTCCAGCCCATGATCGCTGCTTTCGCCCACGAAGACGATGTAATCTGCACCATACCCTGCCCAGCAAACACAAAAATCAGGCGACTACTTGCTCATCGCGCATGCGCAGGGCTTCTTCGATGTCCACAGCGACGACTTTGGATACGCCTTTTTCCTGCATGGTCACGCCGACCAGTTGCTTGGCCATTTCCATGGTGATCTTGTTGTGGCTGATGAAGATGAACTGGGTGTGTTGCGCCATGCGCTGGATCAGCGCGCACAGGCGTTCGGTGTTGGTGTCGTCCAGCGGTGCGTCCACTTCGTCGAGCAGACAGAACGGCGCGGGGTTGAGCTGGAACAGCGAGAACACCAGCGCGATGGCGGTGAGCGCCTTTTCGCCGCCGGACATCAGGTGGATGGTGCTGTTCTTCTTGCCGGGGGGTTGCGCCATCACTTGCACGCCGCTGTCGAGGATCTCTTCGCCGGTCAGCACCAGACGCGCCTCGCCGCCGCCGAACAGCACGGGGAACATCTCGGACAGGTGCTGGTTGACCTTGTTGTAGGTGTCCATCAGCAGGTCGCGCGATTCCTTGTCGATGCGGCGGATGGCATCTTCCAGCGTCGCCATCGCCTCGTTCAGATCGGCGGCCTGCGCGTCGAGATAGGCCTTGCGCTCGGTGGCGGCTTGCAACTCTTCCAATGCGGCGAGGTTGACCGCGCCCAGCGCTTCGATCTCGGCGTTCAGGCTGTTGAGCTCGCCCTGCATCAGGTTAGGCTTGTGGTTGCCCGATTCCAGCAACGGCAATAACGCCTGCTCGTCCACACCCTGCAATTGCTCGGTCCATTGCTCAAAGTGCAGCCGCGCTTCCTGTTCCTTGAGCGTCAGTTCGTTGAGTTTTTCGCGCAGCGGATCGAGCCGGTGTTCGCAGGCCATGCGCTCCTGCTCCATTTGCTGCAAACCGGCGGTGGCGTTCTCCAGGATGTTGCGCGCTTCCGCTAGAGCCTGTTCGTAGCCCTGGCGCGCGGCCAGTGCGGCTTGCAACTGCTGCTGCACGGTTTCGTCCTCGTTGCCCGTCATGTCCTCGTGCAACTGTCCCAGATTCAATTCGAACTGCGCCAGCGACTCGGCGATCTGCTCGGTGTTGTGTTGCAGGTCGGCGATCTTCTCCGCGCAGGTCTTGGCGAAGAAACGCGCTTCCTGCAAGGCATGCTGCGCCTGCTGCGCGCGGCTACGCTGGTCGCGCAGGGTCAGATCCTGCGCGTTGGCTTGGCGCTGCGCTTCTTCCACCTGTCCGTGGAAAGCCGCGATCTGTTCGCGCAGCATGGCCATCTGTTCGTTCGCGCCGTGCTGTTGCTGCTGTTCTTCGAGCACCAGCTCGGCCACTTCCTGCAACTCGCGCTCGATCTGTGCCGCGCGCTCCATGCCGCGCTCGTTCGCCTGATTCAGCTTGAGTATCTGCATCTGCAAGCCGTGCAGGCGCTGCTGCAAATCGTTGCCGCTATTGCGCAGCGGCGGGATCTGTTGCTCGATGGTCTGATAGCGTTGCTCCGCTTCGGCGACCTGCGCGCGGGTGTATTCCACGCCGTGATTCTGCTCGACCAGCTCCTGCTCCAGCCGCTCGATCTCGCGCTGACGCGCGAGCACGCCGTGCAGCTGGCTGTCCGGCGCATGGAACAGCACGCTGTTCACGCCGATGAGATGCCCCTGCGGCGTGACGAACCAGCCGCCCTTCGGCAACTGCGCGCGCTGCGCGTAGGCTTGCGCCGCATCCGCCACGGCATACACATGCGTCAGCCAGTCGCGCATTGCGGGCAGCACCTGTGCATCCTGGCATTGCACGTAGTCCAGCAGCGGGCGCAGGGCGGGATTCGTTCCGACTTCGCCAGTGTGCGAGGATGAATCCAGAGCTACATCTAACAGCGCCAGCTTCGCGGGCGGCGCATCGCTCCAAACCGCCGCATCGGCCAGACCGGGCATGGCGATCGCGTTGAGACGTTCACGCAACACCGCTTCCAGCGCGTCCTCCCAGCCGTCGTCGATGCGGATGGATTGCCACAGGCGCGGCAGCTTTTCCAGTTGGTGCTGTTGCAGCCAGGCGTTGAGTTTCTGGTCGTTGTCGATGCGCTGCTGCAACTGTTGCAGGGCACCGAGGCGTGCCTCGGTTTGCGCCAGCATGCGTTCCTGCTGTTGCAGCGAAGCGCGCTGTTCGCGCCGGACGTTGTCGGCGTGGGGCAGTTGCTCCTGCAACTGCGCCAGCTTCTCGACCTGCTCGGCGCGCTCGGCCTCCAGTTCGGCGATTTGCTGCTGTGCCTGTTGTAGCGCCCCGGTGTCGGCGCGCGGCAAATTGTCTTTTTCCAGCAACAGGCGCGAGCGGCGCGACTCTATCTGCTGGATGTTGCGCTGCAAATGTTCGCGTTGCGTGTCGGCCAGTTGCAGTTGTTGTTGCAGTTGCAGTTGCTCGCGTTGCAGCGCGTTGTAGCGTTCCTGCGCGGCGCGGGCCGCTTCTTCGGCCTGCGGCAGTTTCTCCGCCTCGATCTCGCCTTCCTGCTCGCATTGCACCAGCTTGCTGGCCGCGCCTTCCTGCTGGCGCTGCCAGTGTTCCAGCAAGGCGTGCACGCCCTGCCGCTGGTGTTGCTGCTGCTCGATCTGGCGCTTGGTGTTGGCGATCTGCTGCGCCACGCGCTGGCGCTGTTCGGCAACGTGCTTGATCTGCTGCTCCAGGCGCGCGATCTCGGCATTGGCGGTGTACAACTCGCCCTGTTTGACGTGCAGCGTGTCGGACAGCTGGTAATGCCCGCTGCGCACCGATTCCAGCCGCGCCTCGATGTCGCGCAGACGCGCGGTCTCGGCTTCCAGTTCGGTGCGGGTCTTTTCGGTATTCTGGGCATAACGCGCGCGCTGCGCTTCGGCTTCCTGCTTTTTGACCAGCCAGAACAGGTGCTGGGTCGTGTCGCGCTGCGTTTCCAGCGCGCGATAGCGTTTCGCCACCTCGGCCTGCTCGCCCAGATGCGTGAGTTGCTTGTCCAGTTCTTGCAGGATGTCGCTGACGCGCAGCAGGTTGTCGCGCGTGTCTCCGATGCGCAACTCGGTCTCGCGCCTGCGGTCGCGGTATTTGGATACCCCCGCCGCTTCTTCTAGGAAGATGCGCAGCTCTTCCGGTTTGGCTTCGATGATGCGCGAGATCATGCCCTGCTCGATGATGGCATAGGCGCGCGCGCCCAGACCGGTGCCGAGGAAGATGTCGGTGATGTCCTTGCGGCGGACGTGCTGGTTGTTGATGTAGTAGCCGGATTCGCCGTTGCGCTGCAATACGCGTTTGATCGATATCTCGGCATAGGTAGACCACTGTCCGGCGGCCTTGCCCAGCGAGTTGTCGAAGATCAGCTCGACGCTGGCGCGCGCCACCGGCTTGCGCTTGCTGGAACCGTTAAAGATCACGTCCTGCATGGTCTCGCCGCGCAGCGCCGAGGCCTTGGATTCGCCCAGCACCCAGCGCAGCGCGTCGATCACGTTGGACTTGCCGCAGCCATTCGGCCCGACAACGCCGACGATCTGCCCCGGCAGCGGAATGTGCGTGGGATCGACGAAGGATTTGAATCCGGCTAGTTTGATCTGGGATAAACGCAATTTGGTAGCCACAACGTTTTATAATGCGCGCCATTCTAACCGAACCGGACAGGCATACCAACATGACCACCCAGCCGAACAAAACCCTGGAGACTTTCCCCAACCCCAACCCGCAGCGCGACTACCATATCCATATGGAAATTCCCGAGTTCACCTGCCTGTGCCCGAAGACCGGGCAGCCGGATTTCGCCACCCTGATCCTCGACTACATCGCCGACCAGCAATGCGTCGAACTGAAGAGTCTGAAGCTGTATATGTGGTCGTTCCGTGAAGAGGGACATTTCCATGAGGATGTCACCAATCGCATCCTCGACGATCTGGTCGCCGCGACCGCCCCGAGGTTCATGCGCCTCACCGCCAAGTTCTACGTGCGCGGCGGTATCTTCACCAATGTGGTGGCCGAGCACCGCAAGGATGGCTGGCAACCCGCGCCGTTCGTGGAACTCAGCCAATTCGGCGCACAATCGAATACACGGGGCTGATGTACCTCGGGCTGGATTTCGGCACCTCCGGCGCGCGCGCTTGCGCCATTGGCGAAAACCAGGCCGTCGCCTGGGAACACCAGCTCGCTTATCCGCATGCGGACGGGCAGACTCCGGCGGACTGGCGCAACGCGCTGTATGAATTGCTCGGCATCCTGCCACGTCATGTGGCCGAAAGCTTGCGCGGCATCGCCCTCAGTGCCACGTCAGCCACAGTCTTGCTGTGCGACGGCGAGCTGAATCCTCTCTCTCCCGCGCTGCTCTACCACGATAGCCGCGCGCAGGCGCAGGCCGAACAACTCCGCCGCATCGCGCCGCAGGCACATATCGCGGGCAGCACCAGCTCCGGACTGGCCAAATTCCTGTGGCTGACCCAGCGCCCCGGCAGCGAACAGGCCCGCTATTTCCTGCATCAGGCCGACTGGCTCACCGCCCTGCTCGGCGGCAAACCCGGCACCAGCGATCATCACAATGCCCTCAAGACCGGCTACGACGTGGAGGCCTTATGCTGGCCGGACTGGATCGCAGCCTTGCCGCGCGCAGGGTTGTTGCCCGAGGTGCTCGCGCCCGGCGCGACCGTCGGCACGATCCTGCCGGAGCTCGCCCGGCGTTTTGCCATCGATCCGCAGTGCAGCATCCATGCGGGGACAACCGACAGCACCGCCGCTTTCATCGCCACCGGCGTGAACGAAGCGGGCACTGGTGTCACCTCGCTCGGCAGCACGCTGGTAATCAAACAGCTCTCCGCGCGCCGCATCGAGGCACTGGAATTCGGGATATACAGTCACCGCTTCGGTGATCTGTGGCTGGTGGGCGGCGCTTCCAACGCGGGGGGGGCCGTGCTGCGCCAGTTCTTTGACGTGGCGGACATCGCCGCACTGAGCACGCGCATCGATCCCGAACACGACTCGCCGCTGGACTATTACCCGCTGCCGAGGCCGGGTGAACGTTTTCCCTGCAACGATCCGCAACTCTCCCCGCGCCTGACTCCGCGCCCCGCCGACGATGCGCAGTTCCTGCACGGACTGTTGCAGGGGCTGGCGCATATCGAAGCGGCGGGCTACGCCAGACTCGCCGAACTGGGCGCGCCCGAACTCATCCGCGTGGTCAGCAGCGGCGGCGGCGGGCAAAACGAAACATGGAGAAGAATCCGCGAGAGAGTGCTGGGAGTGCCCGTTTGCAGGGCGGAGAAAACCGATGCGGCCTATGGCAGCGCACTGCTCTGCGCCAGTAATGCCGCGCAGAACACGGAACGCGGCTTACCCGGATAGTGCTGCGGCGTGCCAATGAAAAAGGCCAAGCTAAGCTTGGCCCTTTCGTACAGTCTGGTGGGTGCTGACGGGGTCGAACCGCCGACATTCGCCTTGTAAGGGCGACGCTCTACCAACTGAGCTAAGCACCCGAAAACGACGGCTAGTTTACCGCATCCTTCAAACCCTTGCCAGCGGTAAATTTTGGAACCTTGGCTGCTTTGATCTTGATAGCTGCACCCGTGCGTGGGTTGCGGCCAGTGCGCGCGGCGCGTTTACCCACTTTGAAAGTCCCGAAACCAACCAGGCTCACGGTGTCGCCTTTTTTGAGCGCCTTTTTAATGGCCTCGACTGTCGCGTCCAGTGCACGTGCTGCAGCGGCTTTGGACATGTCAGCGGATGTTGCTATTGCATCAACCAGATCAGATTTATTCACGTACGTCCCCTTTGCTTGTGATTAAAAAAACAGGGCGAACCCTGCAAGGCCTTTATATCAAGGCTTTGCAACCAAGGTCAAGCGGTATCGCGCGGGCCTCCGGTCAAACTTTCCAGTTTTTCCGGTTGGCTTCCAAACCGAGCACCATCGGGGCATCCCCGCTCCATTGCACGACGATCTCCACCGCCTGCATGATCTTCTCGAACCCGGCTTCGGATTGCGAAACGGTGAAGTACGGCTTGGCCACGATCGACACGGGACGCGATGCGGTCAGGATCAAACACCCACCCAGTACGCCGTCGTCCAAGATCAGACGCTCCGCCTGCTCCAGCAACAAAGGCAGACCGAAGCCGCCGTAGATACGGTTATCCGCACCGATGTAGCGCCCGGCGAAACCGTCGCAGCACGGCATGGCCAGCAGGATTCTGGCAGACAACTTGCCTCCGTCGAGATTCACCGTCTGATAAGTCGCTTCGATCTTGCTATTGACGAGATGCATCTCCTTGCCGACTTGGACGCCGTCGACATCCGCCAGGAAACGAACGTAACTCTCGTCGGACATGAGCAGCTCGTAGTTGCCGATTTGGCTGGCGTGGCCGTCGATCTCCAGCGCATCGACGAACAATCCGTGCGGCACCTGATCCGACAGCAGGTCGGACGGGGCAATCTCGTGCTTGAACGCGACGCGGTCATGGGCCGAGGTTATCCCGTCGCCCTCGTGTTGCAGCTCAGTCTGACGGCTCTGGTGTATCTTGTGAAAATAATGCTCGTCCTGGCGGCTCAACGTGTCACCGAAGTTCTGGTTGAGGCGATAGTCGTCGAACTCGCACACCCGCGCGTGACCGTCAAGCTTGAAGATCGCCTGCACGTCGCGGTTGAACAGACACACCTCGTCGATCCCGTCCTTGTCGATGTCCAACACTCCCGCTTGCGGACGCGGCGCGAGCTTGTCCAGCTTGGCTTCTAGACGCACGATGGCGTTGTATACCGCGCGGCGCAGATGCGGCAGATACAAACCGCCGAACAAACCGTGCCAATAGGCATCGTTGGCCTGCGCTTCGTAGAGGTCGTCCAGCAGGTCGGACGAACGACTCGTTTCCGGCAACTGCGCGACGCGCAGCGACAGGTTCTGCATGCGTTTGTGCATCCAGTTCGATTCCGGATAGCGGCTGAAGAAATTCTTCCAGATGCCGCCGCGCAAAAACGCTTTGTGCTCCTCGTATTTTCCGGCACGCTTCTCGTTGGCCACCAGATCGGCATACTTCGCGGCGGACGATGCCGGCAGAGTCCACTCGTTCATCTCGATGTAGGATGTCGTCGGCAGGTAGACGATGCCGCGCGTCCGGCTCTCGCCGTGATACTCCGCGTAGGTGCGGGGGCTAATTTTCTCCGAAGCCAGCACGCCGCGAATGAAGCTCTCCAGCCAGCCCTTTTCGTACACCCAGGCATAGGTCTCCGGCCATATCCCGAATTTTTCGATATCGTCGAAATACACGGCTGCCGCGTCTTCACCCTGATCGGCAAGCCATTCCAGATAGGACACCACCTCGTCGGCGGGCGCGAACGGAATACGGTAGCGCAAGCCCTCGGAGATCGGGAACAGGTCCAGCGGTTTGCCGCCCTCCTCCGTGGTGAAATATCCGTTCAACTGGTTCGCCTGCTTGCCCGCGCACAGGAAATGATAGTCATCCACCGTCACATAGCGTATCCCCTCGTCCGCCAGCGAAGGCACGACCGTGGCTTCCCACACGCGCTCGGTCAGCCATGCACCGCGCGGGCGCTGCCCCAGTTTCTTTTCCAGCTTGTCGGAAAAGCGCCGCAACTGACCGGCGCGGTCATGCTCGGGGATGACCGCCAGCACCGGCTCGGTATCACCCGCGCCGAACAACTCGACCTGACCGCGCGACACCATTTCGTGCAGCAGCGCCATATCCTCGGGGAATTTCGCTATCAAATAATCAAGCAGCCAGCCGCTGAAATGAACGGCAAAACGGAATTCCGGAAAGCGGTACAGGACTTGCAGGAACGGGCGGTAGCAGCGGAAGTGCGCGTCGTCGATGACTTCCGGGAAGTTTCCGACCGGCTGGTGCGCGTGTACGCCAAACAACAGAGAGACTTTGTTTTTCATGGGTTATATCAGTACATAAAATTATTCGGAGCCACGCCGCATCGCGCCGCCCGCTTCCGCGTGACCGGCACCACCCTGGCTGATCGGCTTGAACAGGACGGCAGGCGGAGGAAGCTTCAACAAACGATACAGCTCGACCAGATTGTGGCGGAACAGGTGATCGAAACTGGACACGGAGTGCGACGGATTGTAATCGCCAAACCACCAGAACCAGTCCGAACTCTCGCAGGAGCAAAGCTGTTTTTCGGCGTTCTCAAACTCTTGCTGGTTGAGCCTGCCGCTGCTCACCACCATGTCGTAGCTCTTCTTAGCCGCGCACAGCAAATCCCACGCGCGATTTTTGTCGGGCGAACCGATCCAGGTGGAGAAGTTGCCGTAGACCCAGCTGCCGGAAACGACTTCCGCGAGACGGTGCGGGCGGGCGATGTCCGTCACACCCTCGATGGCCGAGCGCGCGACATAGTCGGCGAACGTGGTCGTGCGTATCTCCGGACGCGCCTCGATCAGGGTGTAGAGTTCGTCCATAAAATAGTGCCCGTTATACGGGTAATATTCCCAAGCGTTTTCGCCGTCTAGAATCACGCTCACCACCGGTGTCTCGCCATCAGGCGCATGGCTGGCGATCTGTTCAAGCTGCGCAACGAAGTGCTCCGCCGCATCCTTGCCATGCCAGCGCGAATATTCAAAGCCGATCAGATCGGACAGATGGTCGTCGCGGAAGAAACACTGCAACTGCTGCGCCCCGTGGCCGATCTGGTAGGGGCGATACAGATACTGCACCTTGTCACCGATGGGCGTGTGCGATTTGTGCAGACTATTGACCAGCACGTTCTGGCCGCTGGCGACCCAGCCGCAGCCGTGTTCCGCGAACACGGACAGCGTCTCTGACGAGATCGAACCTTCCGCCGGCCACATCCCCTTGGGCTCCGCGCCGAAGCGCAGGGCATGACTCTTCTTGGCTTTTTCAACGTGAGCCGCGACGCGTATCCGACCGGCCGGATAGCGGATCGACTGCGGCAACGGCGCATCCGGCATCGCCTCGGACGCACTCTTGAAGTCGATTAACAGCGGCGCGAGGGGATGGTAATGCGGCGTAGAGGAAATCTCGATCTGGCCGGATTCTGTGAGCTTGCGGTAACGGGGGATGATACCGGTCACCATTTCGCCGATCAGGGCCAGCAACTCGAGGCGATCCTCGTAACTGAACTCTTCCGCTTTGCTCATCAGACGCACCACCAGATCACGCTCGCGCCGTACACTCTCGCCGCACCATGCGAGGTGATACCACATCAGCAGATCGGCCAGATATTGTCCCGACAAATACGACAGCACCGATTCCCCGCCGGCATGCAGATGGTCGAACAGTTCGCGCAGACGCTTGTACGCCGGGTAAGGCGCGACCATCTTGGTGTGGTTGCTGCGAAAACAGGCATCCAGTATCAGCTTGCGCTGCTCCTCCGTGACGCTGTTCAGGTCCTCATGTTGCAGAAGGCGCAGCAACGGATCGCGCAGCGTGCCGGCAGCAAACTGGTCGGCATAATCTTCCAGTTGATCAAGCAGGATAGGCACGAAATTCACCACCGCACGAACCTTGGGATGGCACTCCAAATGGTAGGCCATATCGGTGTAATCCTTGAGCGCATGCAGATACGTCCAAGGCAGCACGAAATCACCGCTGGAGTAATCGCGATAATCCGGTTGATGCATGTGCCAGAGAAAAACGAGATCGATACTTTTATTTTTTATCATCATATAGCCGTCCGGGCCTTTGCATGAGGTAAAGACGGATTGTTAGCGAACACTGTGTATTCTTTGGCCCAGCATCTCGGGTGTGACGAGAGTCACCCCGCCGCTGCTGACATGGAAGCGCTTACGGTCTTCCTCGATATCGACACCGATCTGCATGCCGTCCGGAATCTTGCAGTTTTTGTCCACGATGGCGCGCTTGATCGTGACATTGTTGCCGATATCCACGTTGGGCAGCAGCACCGAATCCTCGATGTCGCAATGGCTGTGGATGCGCACATCGGAGAACAGCAGCGAGCGCCGCACCGTGGAACCGCTGACGATACAACCGCCCGAAACCAGCGAATCGATCGCCATGCCGCGCCGCCCATCCTCGTCGAACACGAATTTGGCCGGCGGCAACTGCTCCTGATAGGTCCAGATCGGCCATTCCTGATCGTACATATTCAGATCGGGTATCACCTTGGTCAATTCCATATTGGCTTCCCAATACGCATCGATTGTTCCCACATCGCGCCAGTAAGGCAGCTGATCGTCGCCGCAGCCGACACAGCTCTGCTCAAAGCTCTGCGCATACACGCGATATTTTGAAACCATATGCGGGATCATATCCTTGCCGAAATCGTGGCTGGAATGCGGATCGTCCGCATCGCGTATCAGCTGCTCGAACAGGAAACGCTTGTTGAACACATAGATACCCATGCTGGCGAGCGATATATCAGGCTTACCCGGAACGGAAGCGGGATTGGCCGGCTTCTCGGCGAACTCTACCACCCGCGACTCACCGTCCACAGCCATCACACCGAATGCGGTGGCCTCCGCCACCGGCACCTCCAGACAGGCGACCGTCATGTCCGCCTTGTTCTCCACGTGGAAGGCCAGCAACTTGCCGTAATCCATCTTATAAACGTGATCGCCCGCCAGGATCAGCACGAAATCGGCATCGATCTCGCGCAGGATGTCGATGTTCTGGTACACGGCATCCGCCGTGCCCTGATACCAGTGCTCCTCGTCAATACGCTGCTGCGCGGGCAACAAATCGACAAACTCGCCGAACTGACCGTTCAGGAACGACCAGCCGCGTTGGATGTGGCGAATCAGGCTGTGCGATTTGTATTGGGTCGCGACACCGATGCGGCGGATGCCGGAATTGACACAATTAGACAACACGAAATCGATGATGCGGAATTTTCCGCCGAACGGAACGGCAGGTTTGGCGCGCCAGTCGGTCAACTGAAAAAGACGGCTGCCGCGACCACCGGCCAATATCATCGCGTAAGTATTGCGAGTCAGCCGGCTGATAAAACGAGGGGCGGTTTCGCCGGAAACAACGTGATATTTCTTTTGCAAATAGCCCAATTCGGTTTTCATATAATTCTCCCGTCATCCGCTTCGTTGTGGGCGTTCATTATCGTTTACAATGCATGCACTAGACAAGACAAACCGAGGAGATATGGTGAACACGTTGATTGAAGCACTCTTGCAAGCCCGTATCTACGACCCGTTCCAAGTATTGGGCCTGCATCTGGAAGGCAAAAAATACGTCGTTCGCGTCTATGACCCCCATGCCAGCGGGGTCGAGTTACTCGGCAGCGGCGACCCGCAAACCCTCAGGAAAACCCATCCCGCCGGAATCTACGAATGGCATGGCGACAGCGCTCCGGCCAGTCCATACCGCCTGCGTATGCACTACGGCGATGCGACCCACGAGACCTACGATCCCTACCAGTTCCCGCCCAATATCTCGCAGCAGGATTTGTATCTGTACAGCGAAGGTAAATTGCACCAGGCCTACCGCATGCTCGGTTCGCATGCCGTGGAGATCAACGGCGTTCAGGGCGTGCGCTTCGCCGTATGGGCACCGAATGCCGAACGCGTCAGCGTGCTGGGCGAATTCAACAACTGGGACGGACGCATCCATCCGATGCGCTCGCACGGCAGCAGCGGCGTGTGGGAACTGTTCATCCCCGGCATCCGCCAGCATGCGCTGTACCGCTACGAGATACGCAACCGTGACACCGGCCACATCCTGAGCAAGACCGACCCTTATGCGCAGGGATACGAATTGCGCCCCGGCACCGCCGCGCTGGCTACCGCGGAGAACAAACACCGCTGGCAGGATGACGCATGGATGGAACAGCGAGCAAAATGGGACTGGCTGCACAGCCCCATCAACGTCTACGAAGTGCATGTCGGCTCATGGAAGCGCCACCCGGACGGTCGCTTCTACAGCTACCGCGAACTAGCCACCGATCTGGTGCCCTACGTCAAAGGCATGGGCTACACCCACATCGAACTGCTGCCGGTCTCCGAGCATCCGCTGGACGAATCGTGGGGCTATCAGGCCACCGGCTATTTCGCGCCGACCAGCCGCTTCGGTTCGCCGGACGACCTTCGCCACCTCATCGACAGTTGCCATCAAGCCGGCATCGGCGTGATCCTTGACTGGGTACCGGCCCACTTCCCGCAGGATAGCTGGGCGCTGTCGCGTTTCGACGGCACCGCGCTGTATGAGCACGAAGACCCGCGCCTCGGCTTCCATCAGGACTGGGGCACCTACATCTTCAATTACGGGCGCAACGAAGTGAAGAGCTTCCTGATGTCCAGCGCGCACTACTGGCTGTCCGAGTTCCACTTCGACGGCCTGCGCGTGGACGCGGTCGCCTCCATGCTGTATCTCGACTACTCGCGCAAACAGGGCGAATGGATACCGAACAAATACGGCGGGCGCGAAAACCTCGAAGCCGTCGACTTCCTGCGCGAAATGAACATCATGGTGCACGAAGACTTCCCCGGCGCGCTGACCATGGCGGAAGAATCCACCTCCTGGCCAGCCGTCTCGCGACCCGTGTATCTCGGCGGCCTCGGCTTCTCGATCAAGTGGAACATGGGCTGGATGAACGACACTCTGAGCTATTTCCAGCACAATCCGGTCCACCGCCGCTACCACCACAGCCAGCTCACCTTCGGCCAGCTTTACGCCTACACCGAAAATTTCATCATGCCGTTCTCGCACGATGAAGTCGTGCACGGCAAAGGTTCGCTGCTGTCCAAGATGCCCGGTGATGCCTGGCAGAAATTCGCCAACCTGCGCCTGCTGCTCACCTACCAGATGACCAGCCCCGGCAAGAAACTCAACTTCATGGGCAACGAACTGGCCCAGGGGCGAGAATGGCAATCGAAGTGGGAACTGGAATGGTGGCAACTTGGGCAAGAGCTCCATCGCGGCGTGCACAACCTGAGCCACGACCTCAACCAGCTCTATCTCAAGTTGCCCGCCCTGCACGATCTCGATTTCGAGCATGAAGGCTTCAGCTGGGTGGACTGCAACGATGCCGAGCATTCGGTGCTGTCCTACCAGCGCAACGCGCGCGATGGCTCCAGCATCATCGTCGCGCTCAACCTGACTCCCGTACCACGCACCCGTTACCGCATTGGCTTACCGAAACAGGCCCGTTACCGCGAAGCGCTGAACAGTGACTCGCAGTACTACGCCGGCACCAACCTTGGCAATGCGGGGCTGATCGAGGCCGAGCCCGTGCCGTGGATGGGACTGCCCTACTCGGCCGAGATCACCCTGCCGCCGCTGTCCGGCATCGTGCTGATACCGGAATAGTTTTGCCGGGGCGCGCAAAAACGCGCCCCGCATCGTTCCATCGTTGATTTGAATATTATGACTATGCCGACACTCACATCATCCCCCGCCTGGCAAGCCCTCAAGGCACACCACGCCGCCATCGAACCGCGCCAGATGCGTCAGATGTTCAAGGACGACCCGGCGCGTTTCGAACGGTTCTCGGTCGCGCTCGGCACGCTGCTGTTCGATTATTCCAAGAATCGCATCGACAACGAGACGGTCAAGCTGCTGCTGGCGCTTGCCGCGCAGGCCGGATTACCCTCATGGATCGCGCGCATGTTCGGGGGTGACAAGATCAACTGCACCGAACAGCGCGCCGCGCTGCACACCGCCCTGCGCAACCGCTCCGACCGGCCCGTGACGGTGGACGGCAAAGACGTGATGCCGGACGTGCGCCGCGTGCTGCAACACATGCGCCGCTTCGCCGACGCGGTGCGCGGCGGCGGACACCGAGGCCACACCGGCAAACAGATCACCGACATCGTCAACATCGGCATCGGTGGCTCCGACCTCGGCCCGCTGATGGTCTGCGAGGCGCTCAAACCCTACGGCAGCCCGCAGCTGCGCGCGCATTTCGTCTCCAACGTGGACGGCACCCATCTGGCTGAAACCCTGAAAAAACTCGATGCCGAAACCACTCTGTTCATCGTCAGCTCCAAGACCTTCACCACCCAGGAGACGCTGACCAACGCCCAATCCGCACGCGCCTGGCTGGTCGGCCAGCTCGGCGACGAACACGCCGTGGCGCGGCACTTCGCCGCCGTCTCCACCAACCTCGACGCAACGGCGAAGTTCGGCATCAATAGCGACAACGTGTTTGAATTCTGGGACTGGGTCGGCGGCCGCTACTCGCTGTGGTCCGCCATCGGCCTGCCCATCGCGCTCTACATCGGCATGGATCGCTTCGAGGAATTGCTGGGCGGCGCACACGCGATGGACGAACACTTCCGCAGCGCCCCGGCGGAACGCAACATCCCGGTGCTGATGGGCCTGCTCGGCATCTGGTACGGCAACTTCTTCGGTGCGGGCAGCAACGCCGTGCTCCCCTACGACCAGTACCTGCACCGCTTCCCCGCCTATCTGCAACAGCTCGACATGGAGAGCAACGGCAAGCGCGTCGACCGCGACGGCAACGCCGTGGACTACGACACCGGCATGGTGATGTGGGGCGAACCCGGCACCAACGGCCAGCACGCCTTCTACCAGCTCATCCATCAGGGCACGCGCATGATCCCGGCCGATTTCCTCGCCCCCATGCACAGCCAGAACCCGCTCGGCGAACACCATCCGATCCTGCTCGCCAACTGCTTCGCCCAGACCGAGGCGCTGATGGTCGGCAAGACAGGCGCGGAAGCACGCGCCGAACTGGAGGCGCAAGGCCTGAGCGGCAACGCCCTCGAAGCCCTGCTGCCGCACAAGATATTCCCCGGCAACAAACCGACCAACACCCTGCTCTTCGACAAACTGGACCCGCACACGCTGGGCATGCTGATCGCCCTGTACGAGCACAAGGTATTCGTGCAAAGCGTGGTGTGGAACATCAACCCGTTCGACCAGTGGGGCGTGGAACTCGGCAAACAACTGGCGGGCAAGATACTGCCCGAGTTGCGCGACACCACGACAGCCTCGGCACACGACGGCTCGACCAAGGGACTGATCGAGCACTACCGAAAATCGGCCGGCTGACCTGACGCACTAGCGCGCTTGATGCCATGGAAATGAAACCCCTCAACGCCGGCAAACTGCGCGCCATCGGCTACGACGCGCGTGCGCGCATCCTGCAAGTGACACTCGACAACGGCGACACCCTGCAATACAGCGGCGTCGGCGAAGACATCTGGCGCAGACTCAGCAGCTCAAGCGCGGCCTGGAGCTTCTATCGCGACAACATCGAAGAAGAATTCATCGTAAAGAAAGTTTCGGGAAGTGCGCCTGCGGGGAAGAATCCGCTGGATGAGTTATTCAATCAGAAATGATCGCAAGCCCCACCGTTTGACCATCGTCCCGAATAAACGGGAGCCTCCACGATATCCTGCCGCAATTCCTGGCAAGACTCATGCGGCCCCGTAGCTCGGGCTTTAACCAGCGGCTTGGCTGGCGTTTTGTGCCAGCTTAGCCGAATGGCTATGCAAAGCCAGCCCGGCATGTTGTGCATCACCCGCAAGAGCGTGGTTGCCTCGAAGAGATTCTTGCCCCCTGCGGGGGTAAATGGCTAACGCCCCAACAACTCACGCTGTCGCCGCAGCACTCTCCACCCGGTTGCGTCCGTTGTTCTTGGCTTGGTAGAGAGCAATATCCGCGCGTGCCAATAGTGCATCCATCGGCTCTCCCCCCCTCATCATCTGGGTTACTCCGAAGCTAGCCGTGACCTTGCCCTCATCCAGCCCGCCGACCCTGTGCGATGCCAGTTGTTGTCGCAGCCCTTCGCATATCTGCTTCGCTTCTTCGAGGTGGGTATCGGGGAATAGCAGCAGGAACTCTTCCCCGCCGAAGCGGAAGGCCAGATCAGAGGCACGCAAGCGGTTGCGAATCATAGCAGCAGCTTCAATCAGCACCCGGTCGCCCACCAGATGACCATGCACGTCGTTGATGTCCTTGAAACGATCCAGATCCATGATCACGACACTGAGGCTGCGGTCATGGCGGATGGCGACGGCATATTCCTTGTGCAGGAACTCATCCAGATAATGCCGGTTGAACAGGCCGGTCAGCTCGTCATGCGCCGCCAGCTCGCGCAGCACGGCGGTCTGGCTGGAGATCACGTTCTCCAGTCTGACCGTGGCCTTGCGCAACGCCACGAACAACAGGAACTCGATCAGCAGGAATGCCGCAACGGCATAAGCGATGTTGAATTGCAGGTCGCGATCAAGCTGGGCGATATCCTCGCTGACATCCATCCAGGCAAGCACCGTCCCCACCGGCGCACGCCCGGCATCCCGCTGGCCCAGATAGTCCGTCAGCGGGAACGCGGTAACCGCCATATGCCGGTCGCCCACTTTCAGCCATATCGAACCGGGCCTCTTCACCAGCGCATCGATCTCGCCCATCGCGAGCAGATCGCGCACCTCGGGATGCAGGGTAGCTTCGACGATGTTTCCGTTGATGGGCGGATTCTCGTGTACCAAGGTCGCCAAGCGATCCGGGAAATAGGTCTCGGTCAGATGCGACATCGACAACAGCACGGCGAACTGCGCCTGGCTGGGCTTCTCCAGCAATTCCAGCAAGGTGCGGAACGAGGTTCCCGCCTCCAGCACGCCAATGAAGCCGGCATCCGACGCGTGTTCACCGTTCATGAACACCGGCGTCACGCCGCGTATGCCGCAAATGATACGACCGCACTCGAAACCTTCTTTCGGACTCCGCTCGCGGATGGCATCGAAGATGGTATAGCGCACGCCCTCCAGATCGTCGCCATGCCGATCCGTGGCGTGAACCCGCAGGAACGAGGTCGCATTGGCACCGAACTGGAAATGCAACTGGCGCGTATCGAAGTGTTCGCGCAACTCCTGCCAGGGAACGTTCACCAGTTTCAACAAATGCTCGCGCGCCTGTTTCGCCCGGATGCCCCCCGCACCGCCGCCTTCCGCCTCCACCGCGACGCGCCCCCTCTGGAACGCCTCCTGCACATCCGGCATCGACGCGATGAAAGTCGCGGTTTGCTGCATGCGTAAAGACGTGTTGCCCAGCTCGACGGCAAACAGGTCATGCAGATATTGGGAACGCTGCTCCAGATGGGTCTGGAAGCGCGTCTGCTCGGCGCGATAGTTGATCCAGACAAACAACGCGTCACTGACCGCCAAGAACAGACTTAGCCAGATAAAAACCTTGGTGCGTACAGAAAAATTAGACATCAGCGTAAACCAGTCAACTAACCATCGTACAGGGATCGACGTTCCCTTCTTTTCAGTATGAAGCATACACCACAACCGACCGCCCAACACTCTGCAGCCTTGCCCAATGAGACAGGTCATTGAAGCGCAGCGCGATAAACACCCCGTCTACGTCTTCACATATCGAGGCAAGCCGATTGAAACCATGAACAACTCGGGCTGGCAGCACGCAAGGCAGCGCGTCAATCTTCAGCATGTAAGGGTTCATGACCTGAAACATACTTTTGGCCGTAGATTGCGTGCAGCGGGAGTATCGCTAGAAAACCGGCAGGACTTGCTGGGGCATCGGACAGGAAAGATCACGACACATTATTCTGCTGCTGAGTTAGAGAATCTGATCGAAGCGGCAAATAGCGTGTGCAGTACCCAGTCCCGCAAAAGTCCCGCACTGGTGATGTTGAAACAAAAAGCGGCTACAGCTCGCGCTGCAACCGCTTGAAATTACTACAAAATATGGTGCGCCCGAAGAGATTCGAACTCCTGACCCCTTGGTTCGTAGCCAAGTACTCTATCCAGCTGAGCTACGGGCGCGATTTGAAGATGTTACCTTGGCGGAGAAGGAGGGATTCGAACCCTCGATACAAGTTTAAGCTCGTATGCGCCCTTAGCAGGGGCGTGCCTTCGACCACTCGGCCACCTCTCCGAAGGCCGCGAATAATACTGGGACTGTGCCAGCAGGTCAAATCATTTATGCGTCTTCTTGATCCAAACCGAAGGTTTTATGCAGTATTCGCACGGCGAGCTCCAGATATTTTTCATCGATGACCACGGAAATCTTTATTTCGGAGGTCGAGATCATTTGAATATTGATACCCTCTTCCGCCAAAGTGCGGAACATCTTGCTGGCGATTCCGACATGGGAGCGCATGCCGACACCGACCACGGACACCTTGGCCGCCTTGTTGTCTCCGACCACCGCGCGCGCGCCGATGTGCGGTTGCACTTGGCTCTTCAATATATCCATCGCCTTGACGAATTCGTTGCGATGAACGGTGAATGAAAAGTCGGTTGTGCCGTCTTCGCTGACGTTTTGGATGATCATATCAACATCGATATTCGCATCGGATACCGGCCCCAGAATCTGATAAGCAATGCCGGGCTTGTCGGGTACGCCTAACACGGTGATTTTGGCTTCATCGCGGTTGAACGCGATCCCGGAAATAATTGCTTGTTCCATTTTTTCGTCATCCTCGAAAGTAATCAGAGTGCCTTCGCCTTCTTCTTCAAAGCTTGAAAGCACGCGCAGCTTGACCTTGTATTTTCCGGCGAATTCCACCGAGCGTATCTGCAACACCTTGGAGCCGAGACTGGCCATCTCCAGCATCTCTTCAAAGGTGATGGTCTTCAGACGGCGCGCTTCCGGCACTACGCGCGGATCGGTGGTATAGACCCCGTCCACATCCGTGTAGATCTGGCACTCATCGGCGCGTAACGCAGCGGCGATCGCCACACCGGTCGTGTCGGAACCGCCTCGCCCCAGCGTGGTGATGTTGCCGTCTTCGTCCATCCCCTGAAAGCCGGCGACCACGACCACATGATCACTATCCAGATCGGCGCGAATACTTTGCTCGTCGATACTGACGATGCGCGCTTTGGTAAATGCGCTATCGGTGAGTATCTTGACCTGCCCGCCGGTATAGCTCTTGGCCTTCAGACCGATATCCTTCAGCGCCATCGACAGCAGCCCGATGGTGACCTGTTCTCCGGTTGAGATAATCACATCCAGTTCGCGCGGATCGGGATGATTCTGTATCTCGTGGGCAAGACCGACGAGACGATTAGTTTCGCCGCTCATCGCGGAAACCACCACCACGACCTGATGCCCCTGTGCCTTGAATTTTGCGACGCGACGCGCCACGTTTTTGATGCGTTCCGGACTGCCTACCGATGTGCCGCCGTACTTTTGAACTATCAATGCCACGATTTTCTGCCCGACTTAAAAAGTGGCGGGGATTCTAGCTCAAAAGCCCGAAAAAAACGAGGCTCGGAGAGCGGATACCCCCCTTTTCGCAAAAGTCGCTCACGACCTCGCCAATGCCGTCACCGGGTCTAGTCTGGCCGCTCTCCGTGCCGGCCATACGCTGAACAGGATGCCGGTACCGAGTGCCGTGCCAAAAGCGGCCAGGATCGCCCACCAGGGTGCCGTGACCGGCAATGCCGGATAGGCCTGGGCTATCGCCCAAATACCCAACTGCCCGAAAACCAGCCCCGCCACACTACCGATGCCGGACAATAAGGCCGCCTCGGCAAAGAACAATTTGCGAATCTGTGCCGCCGGAGCGCCCAGCGCCTTGAGCAAGCCTATCTCGCGGACGCGCTGTGCCACAGCGATCAGCATCACGTTCATGATCAGGACACCGGCGACCGCCAGACTGATGGCGGCGATTCCGCCCACCGCCAGCGTCAGCGCACGCAGAATGCGGTCAAACGTCGCCAGCACCGCATCCTGCGTCACCACGGTGACATCCTTCTCGCCACTGTGGCGCTGGGACATGATTTGCTCGGCTTCTGACTTGGCCTGCTCGACCGCCTCGCGGCTCTTGGCCTCGATCAGCACGCGAAACACCCCGGCGGTATTGAATAACATGTGCGCGGAAGCAATCGGGATGATGACCAGCTCATCGGTGTTAAAGCCCATGGACTCGCCCTGCGGGGCCATCACGCCGACGACGCGAAAACGCCGGTCGCCCAGACGCACCCACGCGCCAACGGCGTTCTGCACACCGAACAACTCCTTCCGGATGCCGGCACCCAGCACGCACACCGACTCGCTGTCGTGAATATCGCCCGCAGGAAGGAACTGCCCCTGCCCCAGCGTCATCTGGCGCACCTCCAGCAGATCAGCGGTGGAGCCGAGCACGACGACTTCGCGATTGCGCGCGCCGAGTGACACGTCCGAACTACCGATGGTCAGCGGGGCGATGCGTTTGATGGCGCGGCTGCGCAGCAGCGCTTCGGCATCGTCCAGCGTGATCTCGCGCGGCACCTGCCCGAGCAGCATGCCGGGGCCGATCCCGGCGGTTTCGGTACGCCCGGGAAACATGATGACCAGATTGGTGCCCAGCGACGAGAACTGATTGACCACGTAACGGCGCGCCCCCTCGCCCAGCGCGGTCAGGATCACGACCGCCGCCACGCCGATGGACATCGCCAGAATCATCAACAGCGTACGCGTCGGACTGCCGCGCAGACTACCGGAAGCGAACTTCAGCGTATCGGCGAGTTTCATTTCCCCCTCCCTCGTCCCGCGCCTAAGCGGATTTTTCATCCGCGACGATGCATCCATCCAGCATGTGCAATTGACGCCGGGCGCGGGCGCCGATCTCGGCATCATGAGTGACGATGACCAGCGTGATGTTCTGTTCGACCAGTTGCTCCAGCAGCTTGAGCACCTCCCAGCCGGTGCTGCGATCCAGATTCCCGGTCGGTTCGTCGGCCAGCAGCACGCCCGGCTGCATCACCGTGGCGCGCGCGATCGCTACGCGCTGGCGCTGCCCGCCGGAAAGCTGGTCGGGCCGATGATCTGCACGGTCGGTCAGACCGTAGTTTTCCAGCAGCTTCGCCACGCGCGCCTTGCGCTCCGCCACTTCCACGCCAGCCAAGATCAGCGGTAACTCGATGTTCATCGCCGCCGTCAGACGCGGCACCAAATGGAAAGACTGGAACACGAATCCGATCTTCTCGCGCCGCACCCGCGCCTGCTGATCATCGTTCAAATCGGTGACATTGCCGCCCTCCAGCCGGTAGATACCCGAACTCGGACGGTCTAGCAGACCGAGCAGATTCAACAGCGTGGACTTGCCGGAGCCGGACGGCCCCATGATGGAAACATATTCGCCCGATGCAAGGTTCAAATTGACATCGCGCAGGGCGACAACCTGTTGGTCGCCAACATCAAAGAAGCGGCTGACGTTTTGCAGCTCGATCATTTTGCCTGCTTGGATGCTTCCGGTTCGACAAACACCCCGGCCTTCACCCCGGCCTGATCCAGCGTGGTCACGATGCGATCCCCCTCGTCCAGCCCGGAGATCACCTCGGTGTATTCCCAGTTGGCCAATCCCGTCCGCACCGCGCGTTCTTCAAGCATGCCGTCTGCCGCCCGGTAGCGCAGCACACGCTTGCCCTCCAGCAGCGTCTGCGTCGGAATACGCAATATCTTCTCGCGGGAGGTATGGACGATCTCCACATCGGCACTGTAGCCGACCAGCAGCGCCTCGCCGGCGGGCAGTTCGATGAATTCCACCTCGACCTCCACAGTGCGCGCCTGCTTTTCCAGTTCGATCACATAGGGCGCGACACGCTTGACCTTGCCCGCGAACGATTTACCCTTGATGGCATCCAGCGAGATGCGCGTCGGCAGCCCCTGCCTGATCTGCGCGGCATCCACCTCGTCTATCGGCGCGCTGACGAACAAACAACTATCGTCGATCAAATCGACGGCGGGCAGCGTGGCGATGCCCGGTGGCGAAGGCGTGGCATACTCGCCCAACTCGCCGCTGATATCGGCCACGATGCCGTCGAACGGCGCGCGCAACACCATGCGCTGCAAACCGGCGCGCGCCACGGAGATACGGGAGCGCGCCTGCGCGATCTCGCCCTTCGCCGCATTGCACGATGCCCGCCTGGATTTGGCCTCCGCTTCGGCACGCTCCAGACCTTCCGGCGAAATGAAACCGCGCTCGCGCAACTGCTGCGCCCGCACCGCCTGTTTGCCGCTCTGCTCGGCAACGGTGCAAACCTCCTCCGCGCGCGTGGAGGCCGTGTTCAGTTGCTGTTCCGCCAATTGCGCCTGCGCCTGCAAGTCCTCGTTCCACAGCTCCAGCAATACCTGTCCGGCTTTAACACGCTCGCCCTTCTTCACCCGCATCTGCGCGATCTGTCCGCCCGCTGGGGGAGCCAGCTTGGCGCGGCGGCATGCCTTCACCGTGCCCGCACGGGTGTTGCTCACGGTAGACTCCACCACACCGCGTTCGACGACGGTCAATTGCACGCGCAACGGGGCGGGCCGGGTGAAATACCAGAACACGAGCGCGATCAGAAGCAAAGCCCCCAGCCACGGCAAGTAGCGGAGATAGGCAGCGGCTTTTCCGGAATCAAAGGTATGCATGCATGCGCTCCCGTTTCGCGTCAGCCGGCGGATAACACGCCGTCGACCAGATGCAGTTTACGTTGCATTCTGCCCGCCAGTTCGAGGTCGTGGGTGACCACGACAAAGCTGGTGCTCAGGCGGGCATTGAGCTCACCGATCAATTCGAACAAAGCCTGCGCGCTGTTGCGATCCAGGTTACCGGTCGGTTCGTCGGCCAGCACACAGGCGGGCTCGGTGACCAGCGCGCGTGCCACGGCTGTGCGCTGCCGCTCGCCGCCGGAAAGCTCGGTGGGCTGGTGCTGGATACGATGCGCCAGCCCGACCTGTTCCAGCATGGCGGCGGCACGCGGCTCGGCCTCGGCGCGCTTCATGCCGCGTATCAGCAGCGGCATGGCGACATTTTCCAGCGCGGTGAATTCCGGCAACAGATGATGGAACTGGTAAACGAAACCGAGCGAGCGGTTGCGCAGTTCGCCACGCTGCGCCTCGTTCATCGCATGCATCTGCTGTCCGAGTATCTGCACGCTGCCGCTGCTCGGATTGTCCAACCCGCCCAGCAGATGCAGCAAAGTACTCTTGCCGGAGCCGGACGCACCGACGATGGCGATACGCTCGCCGCGCGCCACTTCAAGATTCACCCCTTTGAGCACCGGCACATCGGTTTTGCCGATGCGGAAATTCTTGCTCAGCCCAAGACAGGAAAGGATCGCCTCACTCATAGCGCAACGCCTCCGCCGGTTGGGTCTGCGCCGCGCGCCAGCTCGGGTAGAGCGTGGCAAGCAGGCTGATGACGAAGGAAAGGCCGGCGACCATCAGCACCTCCGGATAGCGCAGATCGGAAGGAAAATCGCTGATGTAATAGACATCCTTCGCCAGGAACTGGATGCCGAACATCTGTTCGATAAAGGCGATCACCGCGCCGATGTTGGAGGCCAGCAACACGCCGCCGACCACGCCCAGCAATGTGCCCGCCAGCCCGATGATGACCCCCTGCACCATGAAGATGCGCATGATGCTGCGCGGCGACGCGCCAAGAGTGCGCAAAATGGCGATGTCGGCCTGCTTGTCCGTGACGGCCATCACCAGCGTGGATACGATATTGAAGGCGGCCACCGCGACGATCAGCGACAAAATGATGAACATCATGCGCTTCTCCATCTGCACAGCACGGAAATAGTTGCTGTTCTGCTGCGTCCAGTCGCTGGCGTACAACTCGGGCGGCAATTTGGCGCGCAATTCGCGCGCGGTCTGCGGGGCAAGTTCAAGATCGTGCAGCTTGGCGCTGATTCCGGTCACCGTATCGCCGAGCTGGAACAGCTTTTGAGCATCATTGAGATGGATCAGCGCGAGACTGCTGTCATAGGGCGCCATGCCGATCTCGAAAATACCGCTGACGCGAAACTGCTTGAGGCGCGGCATCATGCCCGCCGGGGTGATCTGCCCCTGTGGCGCGATCAGCAGTATCTTGTCGTTCACCCGCGCACCGAGCGCCCGTGCCAGATCGGCACCGATCACGATGGTGAACTCGCCGCCGCGCAGGTCGCCCAGCTCGCCCACTTTCATCTTTTCTGCAAGCTCGGTGATAGCCCCTTCGAGCTGCGGCTCGATACCGCGCACCATCACGCCCTGCACACTCTGCCCGAACGACAACATCGCCTGCCCGTTGACATAGGGTGCGGCGGCGGCGATTTGCTCATGCTGCGAGACCTGTTGCAGCACCGCTTGCCAGTCGGACAGGCGACCTCCGTCGGCGACCACCTCAAGATGCGGCGAGGCTCCCAGCATGCGCTCGCGTATCTCCTTCTGAAAGCCGTTCATGACCGACAGCACAACGATCAGAGCCATCACGCCCAACCCCATGCCCAGCACGGAGATCAGCGAGATGAACGAGATGAAATGATTGCGTCGCTTGGCGCGGGTATAGCGCAAGCCGATGAGCAGTTCGAAAGATTGCAAGGTAATCCGCTTCACAGAAATAGGACGGGTGTCAGTGTGCCACAAGTCGTGCCAGCCGAGCGGATCAAATACAGACGCTGCGAACCTGGACGATATCAGTGATCCCGCGCAGCACCTTCTCGATGCCGTCCTGCTTCAGTGTTCTCATGCCCCCATCTATGCCAGCCTCCATGTATTCGGTGGCCGAAGACTGGTGGCGGATCAGATGGCGCAGCGAAGGTGAAGTCTGCAACAGCTCGTACAGACCGATGCGCCCTTTGTATCCGCCGCTGCATTCTTTGCAGCCCACCGGATATTTCAGATAGAGCTTGCCCTCGACACCGAATTTTTCACGCCAGATCTTGACGGTCGCCTCGCGTTCCGACGCCGTGGGTATTTTTCCACGTGCGGAAAGATGGTACTCGTTGGCCAGTTCATCCAGCTCGTGCAGCGCCGCCTCCACCGATTTGGCACAGACCGGGCACAGCTTGCGCGCCAGCCGCTGCGCGAGGATCGCCAGCAGGGCATCGGACAGATTGTAGGGATCGATCTCCAGATCGATCAGCCTGGCCACCGTTTCCGATGCAGAATTGGTATGCAGCGTGGACAGCACCAGATGGCCTGTCATGGAAGCTTCCAGCGCGATCTTCGCCGTCTCCTGATCGCGCATCTCGCCGATCATAATGATGTCCGGATCGGCGCGCAAAAACGAGCGCAGCACCGTGGCAAAGGTCATCCCGATCTTGCTGTTGACCTGCACCTGGCAAAGATTGTCCTGCACGATCTCCACCGGGTCTTCCGCAGTCCAAATCTTGCGGTCGCCAGTATTCAGCTCTTTCAACACCGAGTGCAAGGTGGTTGTCTTGCCGCTGCCGGTCGGTCCGCAGACCAGAATCAGACCGTAAGGCCGCCGCGACACATCGCGGAACACCTGCATATCGCGTTCCGCCATCCCCAGATCACCGAGCGACACAGGGTCGCCGGAAGCCAGAATACGGATCGTGACGAATTCGACACCGCGCATGGTGGGAATAGTCACCACGCGCAGATCGATGCGCCGTTCATCCTGCGTGCTGAACGATATCTTGCCGTCCTGCGGCCGTCGCCTTTCGGAGATATCCAGATTGGCCATGATCTTGATACGGGACACCACCGCCTGATGGTAAGTGTTCGGGAAGTTCGAGAAATGTTCCATGTTGCCGTCGCGACGAAAACGGATATTGGAGTCATCATGCCCCTGAAACAGCTCGACATGAATATCAGAAGCTCCGACTTCGACAGCGTTGAGGATCATCTGGTTGACCAGGCTGATGATAACCGAATCGTTCTCGGACACATCGGCGTAGATGATCTCCTGCGGCGCGGATTTTTCTGCGGAAAAATCCGCCACCTTCTTGGTCAGATTCATGAACTCGGCCTTGGCTTCACCTGTGCTTCTGCCGGTACCGTACATACTGAGACGATTGACGATTTCGTGGCTGGAAGAAAACACCGGCTTGATCTTCTTGCCGGTCATGAAAGAAAAATACGAATGCTCGTTGAAAGCGAACGGATCAGCGACGGCAAGGAACAGCGTGTCCTGATAGACGGTGACCGGCACCACCTGTTTTTCCCGCGCAACCGTGCCGGTAATCAGCTTGAGCGTCTCTGACGGAATAGTGATAGCCAGCACATCCACCATCAGAATCCCGGACTGCACGCATAGCGCGCGCATCACTTCATCATGCCGAACGATACCCAGTTCGACGAGTATCTTGCCGATAGCCTTGCCGCTGTTGGCCGGCCTTTTCTGCGTATTGCGCAAGGAATGCAAAGTTGGCTCGTCGATCACACCGTATTCGACAAGAATCTCGCCCACGGGCTTGCCCTGCTGCGGATACAAAACCTCGCCCCTGTAACACTTCTCCACGCCGGACAACAGATCGCGCTGCGTCCGTATCTCGTGCCAATCAATGTGCTTTTTCTCCCCGTCGGCGGGCGGGCTGTCGGCGGGTGGTGCAGCAAGACTCTGGGCGACTTCGGCAGCGAGAGTCGAGAGGCTAACCGGTGCCGGCTCGCCATCTGCGTCCAACTTCATCCCGTCATCGGATTTGCGCGGGGAAAAAGTCATGAAATCCATCGCCTCATTCGCAGCCGAACCGGAATGTTTTACCGAAGTCGCCGAGTTGTAACCACTGAAGGGGTCGAAGGGATTGATATCCAGCGGCGGATACAAAAACTCATGCACCTGCTTGAGCATGACGATCTCGTCCATGACATCAAGCGCAAAACCCTGCCGCGCCCCGCGACCGTCATGACTCTCCATGATGAGCGAATCGAAATAGGCCTCCGCATCCTTGGTTCCCCACAACGATTCGGCGCGTTCCAGAATCCGCTCGTAATCCTTCGCCAATAACTCCGGGAACGCGACCTCAGCACGCGCCGTCCCTTCCGCTATTTTTGGATACTGTTGCCGATTATCGCCCACGTCCGTTCCTTCCAAAATCCCGTCTCATCCCGCCGGTTAGCCGACATCTCATGACACTAGTGTAGTGCTGCAATCTTGGCACTTATGCGGAACCTCTTGTAGGTCGGGCTTTAGCCCGACATGTCGGGTTGAAACCCGACCTACAAAACCGTTTTGCTGGTTGACATAATTTCCAGATAACGTGCAACACTAGGCATTCTCCAGCACCACAAAGGCCACCACCATATCGCGCTCGTCGCTGATGGAAAGATGATGCGCCGTAACACCCAGTTGTGCCAGATAAACGCGCAGCACCTCGTCGAACAACAACACCGGTTTGCCCAAGCCATCGTGGGTCACCGTAATACGTTGAAACCCCACCGGATGACGCATGCCGCTGCCGACCGCCTTGGCAAAAGCCTCTTTCGCGGCAAAACGTTTTGCCAGCAAGCGGGCGGGACGCACGGCGGCCAGACACTCCGGCATCTCGCGCTCGCTCAGGATACGCGCCGCAAAACGTTCACCGTAGCGCGCCCACAAGGCTTCGATGCGGGGACTCTCGACGATATCGGTGCCGATGCCAAAGATCATCGTCATTCCCGCGACAGCGGGAACCCGACCGTCAAAAGATTCTTCATCTTGCGCACCGCCGCATCCAGCCCGATGAACAAAGATTCGGCGATGATCGCATGGCCGATGTTCAACTCGACGATATTGGGAATGGCGACGATGTCCTGCACGTTGTGATAGTGCAAGCCGTGCCCGGCATTCACCTGCAATCCCTGCGCGTGAGCGTGTTGCGTTGCCGCGCGGATACGCTCCAGCTCATGCGCGCGCGCGGGCACGCTGTCGGCGTCGGCATATTTTCCGGTATGCAGCTCGATCACCGGCGCGCCGATACTGCGCGCCGCATCAATCTGCTTCATGTCCGGATCGATGAACAGCGACACACGAATACCCGCTTCGGCACAACGCTCGGTCGCCGCCTTGACGGCATCGAAGTAGCGCAGCACATCCAGCCCTCCTTCGGTGGTCAGCTCCTCGCGCCGCTCCGGCACCAGACAGATATCGTGCGGCTTGATACGCAGCGCATTGGTGATCATCTCGTCAGTGACGGCACATTCGAGATTCATGCGCGTTTGCAGCATGCCGCGCAGGATGTCCACGTCGGCATCCTGAATGTGGCGGCGGTCTTCGCGCAAATGCAGGGTAATGACATCCGCACCGGCCTCCTCGCAGATCAGCGCCGCGCGCACCAGATTGGGATAACGCGCCCCGCGCGCTTGGCGCAGCGTGGCAACGTGGTCGATATTCAGTCCGAGTTTCATAGTTTCTGCAAATCCTTGATGAGTTCCCGCGTGTGCAATACCTTGCCACCCAGATGATGATTCAACAGCATGCGCATCAGCTGCTTGCTCTGCTGCGCGGTGAGCACATCGGCATAATCGTCCGCCGCCATATCGAGCAGCGTCTTGCCCGCCAGCGGCAGCCCGACACCCGTCTCGCCATCGTCCGGCAAGGCGCCACGCTCCACGGCATAACGATAGCAGACTTCCGCCCGTATCGGTTTGCCGCCCCCCGCCTCATGCTCCAGGATCAGGGCATAGCCCAATTCCTGTAACAAATGTTTTTCGAAGCAGCGCAAAGTGGCGGCGTGGTCGGTCTCGTGTGCCAGACGGTACAGCGTGGCACGATAGTAGTCGAACAACTGCCCGTGCGGATCGTCCCGCGCCAGCAGATTGAGCAACAATTCGTTCAGATAAAACCCGCACATCAGCGCGGTGCCTTGCAGATAAGGCTGCCCGCCCTGCCACTCCGCGCTATGCAGAGTGCGCACCTCGCCCTTGCCAAACCAGGAAAGCGACAACGGCTGAAAATTCATCAGCACCCCGCGCAACGCCGAGCGCGGCCGCCTCGCCCCGCGCGCCATGATCGCCAGCCGCCCGTGCGAACGGCTGAACACATCAAGGATCAGACTGGTCTCGCGAAAGGGGTAACTGTGCAGCACGAAGGCGGGTTCGTCCTGGATACGAGTCTTACCGGATGTGCTCATGCGGTCACGCGCGAAAATCCTTTAGGCTCACCCACTCAAGCCGCCTGTTGAAACGGCGAGGGCTTGATTAAACATTCAGCCGGGATACCCAACCCATCGTGCAATCGCCGGATCATCGGAAGCGTCAGCGGGCGCGTGCGGTTCAGCACCTCATACACGCGATTTAACCCGCCTATCATCGGTTGCAAATCCTTAGGCTTCAGATTCAAACTTTCCATGCGCAACTTGATGGCCTCAATCGGATCGGGCAACTCCATCGGATAATGCTTGCGCTCATAGGCTTCCACCAGCGTGACCAACACATCCAGACGCTCACCCTCCGGAGTATTGGCGCGCGCTGTCATCAGCCCCTCTATTTCCTTGAGCGCCGCACGGTGATCCGCCTTGGTCTTGATCGGATTAATGTCCATCGCAGTAGCAACTATCAAAAATGAAGATGCTCGGTGATGCCGAACGTTTGCAGATTGGCAATTTTTATTCTTTGGGTCACGCCTTACTCCTAAAACTTTGCAATCGAACGCGCCAATAATTTGGTCGCCTCCTTTGATGCGCCACCGCCACAATCACGAGAGTGTCAGCTTCAATCGCGTAGAACAGATTGTATGCAAAATGTCGCAAGACTTTCTTGCGCATCCCGCCACGTATGGCCTGAGCAGCCAGCGGCAAATCAACTATTTCAGCTACGCCTTTATGGACAGCCGCGATGAACGACAAACCCACACCTGCCGCTTCGCTCTCGTAATACCACGCAGCTTCCCTAAACTCCTCATCCGCCTCGGGCAAAAACTCAACCTTCACGACAATTCAGAGATGGCACGGCGAAAAACATCATCAGCAGGAATGCCCTGCACCAGCCCAGCGCGATAAGCCTCAAGGCGACGCTCCGCTTCATCCAACCACAACCGCTCAAGTTCAGACGCGCTAGGCTCATCCAAACTCAACAACAACCTGCCCGCCAACAATGCCCTGTCTTCAATATCCAGCGCCATCGTTTCCTTGGCCAATGCTTCGATGTTCGGGTTCATGTTTGCTCCTTGATTATCTACAACAGACGGTTGGATTTTAGCATCACTGTTCTTGCCAATACTCAACGACGTCGTTCGCAGATTGTCGAGTGAGGCAGCTGTTATCACTTCGTCACTCCAGCGCTTCCCTAAAAAATCGGTTCATCCTCTCCTGCGACTCCGCAGACACCGGATGCTTCCTCATCACAGCTGCCACCTCAGTCAAGCGCGCGATCTCACGCTCAAGGAAAGCGTGAATCACCGGGATACGCAGTCCGTTATCCATCTCGCCCCCCGCTCTTTTCAGTTCGGTGAGCCGGGCGATGCGGCTCGCCAATTCGCCATCCTTCACCACGCCCGCCACCAAATCGTCAAAAGCCATCGGCACGGCCCCCAACCCGCGTTCGATCCACAAACACGCGAGCACCGGGCGCAGCACATAGAAATACTTCTTCAACCACACCGAATCCCCTTGCAGGTACTCGCGGAAATTACCCTGCGCCATATGCAGGTAATGGTGCAAACAAGCTGCTGGTTGATAAAAATCTTGCGCGAGTGCGCGGCATGCAAGCATTGCATCGGCATCCTCGCGATACACGATAGGAGACGAGAGCCACTCCAACAGCACCGGATTAGACTTCTTCATCAGGCGCAGACTCTTGCGCAAATCCCAACCGCTCACATCCAGCAAATCGTCAATCGGCAACTCGATCACATCGCGCCCTTCCTCGACGGAAAGATACCAGTCGCGCGGGTGGCAATAGATAAAACGAACATCCCAATCGCTATCGGTAGAATCGAAGCCCCAGCCACGGCTGCCGGATTCGCAGGCGTAGAGGATGCGCACGCCATGTTCGGCTTCGATATCTGAAAGAGCTTGATGGATACGCGGAATCATCATCAGCGATCTGCCGACAGGTTGGAGTAGTCAGCCGCACCGAAAACTTTGCGCCATTCCGTTAGAATCCTTTTCTGGTTAATCGAGTCATCGATGCGCTTGCCTCGGGGCACAACGTAATCTTCACCATCTTTCAACCAGCGGTTGCCGCATTTGAACGAAGCCCAGGAACAGCTAGGGCAGCAGATCGCCTGATATAGCATGAACACTTCCATGCTGGAGTTGGCGATGAGCGGAGGAATTGGAAAATCATCGCGATCAATCGGATCGAAGGCATTTGTCGATGCGTAAAAACCGGCGACTTCCATATCGAACAACCGGGCAACGGCGCGTGCCTTTTCAATATTCTCTTCGATCCCTGTCCAGCGATCGCCAAACTCATGCCAGCGCCGAGTCTTGGAACTGGGCAGCGCGGCATACACCGTATTCTCTGCACTACGCCCCAACAAGAAGCCGAATGCCTCCAGCGGATAGACATTCCAGGCATGTCTTCCCACCTTGATTTTCACTTCTCTGGAAATGGTCAGCATGGTTGCCTCTGCCAATACTCAACGATTGCATTCCAATGGGGCCGTGTTTTATCGCCAACGCGATAGCGCATATCTGCGTAATCGAACACAAACAATTTCGCGGCCTCCAGACAATAATAGGAGCGGCCTTTCCTGCTTTCGGTCACCCCCTTGACCAGCATCTCCAGAAAGTAGAGATCAACGTATTGGGCCCGCCTTCTGGTTGCATGAACATGGAGCCTTTTTTGCCAAGGCTGTATCGCGTGCAGCTTGTCGGCAATGATGCCCAGCTTCTGCATAGTCAAAGGCGAATCCAAGCTCGCAGTCAACTCATTCACTTCGCTGAAGCAACGAAGCACCAGAGGAATATCCGGCAATTCCCGGCTCGCCACACCCAACAGAAACAACAAGAAATCACGCCTTGCGACCGCATCATCCAGCGCTTGCTGCAAGACATTCAATTTCCCGGGCTTGATTTCCAATCCCTGTTGTAGCAACTCACTGGTTGCCTGCAATTTGCGTAGCGCAAGGGGTGTCATCGCCTCTCCACGAATTCTTATTGTTCCATTCGGCGCAATAACGATTGCGCACTACTCGGACTGGCTAATTACTCGCACGCAATATGTTTGTCGGTCAACGATAGCCTGCTTCAACACAACATGTCGGAGCGCAGGTTGTGCCTCAAGAACTTCGAACAAGACACGCCTCATGGATGGCGTCATTTTCGCTCCGAAAATTATCTCTCTAATTGCATCGCTCGGATAGCGAAACAGGCACACCGGAAATGGCTGCGTATCAATGGTAATGACAGATTCTGCATCTGCGAGCGGACGCATGATCCGCCATTCCTTCTCTCTAGCCCAATCGGTATTTTTTACCAAGAACATTTCAACACCGCTCAAAGTGGATAACGCCGCATTGGGTCGTTCATTGCGATATTCGACCCTGCGCAAATGACGGAACTCATCAACTTCTGCAAGACGAGCGTTGAAATATGAATGTCGCGCATCAAATCCCAGCACGAAACCTGTATGGCCGCTGGAGTAATGAGACCACATCAGTACGCTGTCATCCGTCTCGGATAGTGACAATGCGCCAATGTGTTTATCCAGATTCACGCGCAACAAATTTTGAATGAATGGCGTGATGTCCGCCATGTCTGCATGCATGCGGGGATAAACATCTTTTGCGCGCAACCATGCAATCGCAGAAAACATCTCGTATGGCATTTGAGCCTGTTTTTCGGGAGGAAGCGAGCTATAGGCACGGTAAATTTCTTCGGGGAGTATCCGTGCCATTCCTTCCCTGAAACCCTCATCTGTTGATAGCGAAGCGAAATGCGGGTTGCCATCAAACGGATCATTGAAAGCGCCAAACTGTGTGTATCTGATCAAACCGCTGGAAAGAACATCAGATCGCTCTGGGGGCAAATATTTATAAAGCACGTCTGGTGGTGTGCGTACGGGCATTTCAGGCGGTTCGCTCCAGATTCAACGCCAACAACCGCCGCAATATTTCGTCATCAGGCATCTCCGCCGTGTAGTCGCTCCAGCCGTAAGCTTTGGCGACGGCGGCATCTAGCGTCTTGTGCGCGTTGTCAAGCCAGGCGGGGCGGGCGTTGTAGAGGTTGGTGAGGGTGCGCTTTTTCAGGTCGGCTTCATGGCCGTGTTTGGCGACGGGGCGTGCGGGGTAGCCTGCTTTTTCTTCTTCGGGTGTGCGCACCCAGTCTGTCCATTCGGGCGGGTTGAGCCAGTTGTTGCGGAGTTCGTTGAGTGATTTTGCGGCTGCGGCAATCTCAATGGTCGCTGGCGTAGGGGCGTGATTCATCACGCCCTGTTGGGTGTTGGGCGCGATGAATCGCGCCCCTACGGGAAACGGGAAGGTCTCGAAAGCAGTGGACGGTGTATAGCGTGGACGATCTTCAAGACTTGTACCAAGGCGCAACGCCCACAACTCATGAAAACGCGAATGCAGGATTCCAAAAGTGCAGTCATCTGAACGGGCGATGACAATCAACATCTTATCTGGCAGCACACTACCATCTAACCAGACAAACACCCGATGCTTTGAAACATGAGGCGTTGCTATGTAGCGTTGCAAGCTCTTGAGGGCGGTACGCATAGCAGGCTGTGAATCACCGTGCCGCCACCAGTATTTCGCTCGAACAGGTCGCGGGTTTTGTATTCGTTCCGGCTTGACGTGTTGCACCACATACGCGAACGGCGTTTCGTAAAGCGCTGCATCAGCTTCGTTCATCGTCGTGCCGTAATCGATGATCCAGCCATCGCGCGGTCGGCGTGCCACATCCATCCCATTCCATGAGGGCTTGAGTACTTCGCTATTCGGCTTGCCGTTCGGGTTCGGCTGTTTGAGCCATTGCCGCGCAAGTTCACCCTCGATATCGAATGCGCCGATTTTCTGCGAACCCTGAAAGCTAACACCGGCATTCTCTTTCAGCGGTTTCGCTTGCGTGAGGTTCAGCCCGGCACCTGCGGTAAGGTCGGCATGGATGGCGGCAACGGGTTGCCCGTTTAATTCGAAAAGCTGGATTCCCGCCTGCGCGGGAATGACGGCGCTAAAACACACCAGCGACACGCGCACCGCCGCGCCTTCGTTGATCCATTCTTCATCGCTCCATGCATTGAAGATATGTGAGGTCTCGCAAATGCGGGAGAGCACATCCTGATTCGCACCTCCGCGTATCGAATTGGTGGCGACCAGTCCGGCGCGCTGACACTTGCCTTCCGCGATATGCGCCCGCGCTTTTTCGAACCAGTAGGTGACGAGGTCGGCCCCGCCCGGCACGCGGCCTTCGTAGAGCTTGCGCAAGTTACCGGTGTAGGTGTCGCCCAGTTCGCCGCGCATCTTGCTGCCACCGAGGAACGGCGGGTTGCCGACGATGACATCGACAGCGGGCCATTGTGCTTCGACGATTTCACCCTCTCCCCCAGCCCCTCTCCCATCAAGGGAGAGGGGAGCAGCTCCCTCCCCCCTCGCGGGGGAGGGTTGGGGAGAGGGGGCAAGCAGTGCATCGCGGTTCTCGATGTGGTCGAGCGGTTGCAGGATGGGATTCTTGCGGATGGGGTAGCCGTTCTTGAGCATCCACTGTATCTCGCCGATCCACACGGTGACGCGCGCCAGCTCTGCCGCGTAGGGGTTGAGTTCAATGCCCAACACGTTGGCGGGCGAGACTTCGATGCTCACTTGGCGATGCAGGCCGAGTTGTTCGGCTTCGAGGTTGGCTTTGTGTTCGAGGTCTTTTAGCGCACGCAGGGCGAGATACAAAAAGTTGCCGCTGCCGCAGGCGGGGTCGAGCACTTTGAAATTCTTGAGCCGTTCGAGATAAGAAACGAATGCGCCCTGCGCTTCCTGCATGGCGGTCTTGGAGCCTTTGCCGCCCTTCTCGTACAGTGCCACGCGTTGGGCAATGATGCCCTTTGCGGCTTCCCATTCCGCCGTGAGCGGATCGACCACCACGGGGTTGATGATGCGCATGATGGTCGCGGCATCGGTGTAATTCGCGCCAAGTTGGGAGCGTTTCTTGGGGTCGAGGCCGCGCTCGAACAGGGTGCCGAAGATGGAGGGTTCGATGCCGCTCCAGTCGAGTTTGGAAGCTTCGTGCAAAATTTTGATTTCGGCGATGTCGAACATGGGCGCAATGAATTGCGCCCCTACCTCCGACGTAGGGGCGTGATTCATCGCGCCCCCAATTTTTTCAAACAGGCCGCCGTTGAACCAGTGGATATCTTCCAGCGCGAAGTCACCGCCTTTGCGCATGGCGTTGAATAGTTCTTCGAGGCGTGCGGAGAGTTTGGCGGGATCGGTCTGGCTCTTGTCCAGCAGGCGCTCGAACAGCTTTTCCGGCAGCAACTCGGCATCTTCGGCAAACAGGCAGAACAGGCATTGGTTGAGGAAGTGCGCCACGGTTTGCGGCGCATGGCCTCTGCTGTTTAACGACTGCGCGAGGGCGGCGAATTTTCCCGCCGCTTCTTCGGTGATCTGCGCGATGGTGCGTTGCGGGTGGAATTTATCCGGCGCGGTGAATAGCCAGCGCAGTTTGTCGAGGTTGGTTTGTTCGCCGATGTCTTGCAGCGCGATGGTGTGAACTTCGCTGGGCGCGTTGGTGAAGTGGGTGTGTATCTGGATGATCTGGGTGTCGCACACTACCAGCAGCGGCGGGTTATCCAGCGCCAGCGCATAGGTCATCAGCTGTTTTAGCGCGGCATCAAGATTGCGATCCGGCGCTTTGTATTCGATGGCGAAGTGGCCGCGCTTCCACACGTCCGCCCAGCCGTGTTTGCTGCCTGTCTTGGTGACGCCGCGTTCGTAACAGTAGTTATCCGCCGTGGCAGGCGTGGGGGTCGCGACACCGACCAACTCGCACAGATCGACAAAATGGGCTTGGTAGCTCTGCCTTTCGGTCAGCGTGCTTCCTTGCCATTTCAGGATGAACTGTTGCGGGTTCATGGCACCGTTATTCGTAACCCAGCGAGCGCAGCACGCGCGCGTCGTCGGCCCAGCCGCTGCGCACTTTGATGAAGACTTCGAGGAAGACCTTGCCGTCGAACAGCTTTTCCATGTCGAGGCGTGCCTGGGTGGCGATCTCTTTCAGTTTCTCGCCTTTCTTGCCGATCAGCATGGCTTTGTGCGCTTCCTTGTCGACCAGGATCGCGGCGTGGATGCGTCGCAGCTTGCCTTCCTGCTTGAACTGTTCGATCACCACGCTGACCGAATAGGGCAGCTCTTCGCCGGTGAAACGGAATACTTTCTCGCGCAATATCTCGGAGGCAAGAAACCGTTCGCTGCGGTCGGTGATGTCGTCTTCGCTGAAGATCATTTCGCCGGGCGGCAGGTGCTGGTAAATCGAATCTCGCAGTTCGTCCACTTTGCTGCCCAGTTTGGCGCTGACCGGGACCACAGCGGTGAATTTGAAGTCTTCGGAGACGCGTTCGGCGAACGAGAACAACTGGCCTTTGTCGGCCACTTCGTCTATTTTGTTGATCACCAGCAGCACCGGACGGTTGTCCGGCAGCAGTTTGAGTACTTCGCGGTCGCGCTCGTCGTAGCGCAGCGCCTCCAGCACGAACAGCACCACCTGCACGTCGCGCAGGCTGCTGGTGACGACGCGGTTCATGCCCCGATTCAGCGCGTTCATGTGTTTGGTCTGAAAACCCGGCGTATCGACGAACACATACTGCGCCTGTGCGTCGGTGAAGATGCCGTGGATACGGTGGCGCGTGGTCTGCGCCTTGCGCGAGGTGATGCTGACCTTCTGGCCGATCAGGTGGTTGAGCAAGGTGGATTTACCCACATTCGGGCGTCCGACGATGGCGATATAACCGCTGCGAAATTCTTGTTCTGTTGTCATGTGTGTAGTTGTTGGTAGGCGGCCTGCGCCGCTTGTTGTTCGGCATTGCGGCGGCTGTTGCCCTCGCCGCGTGTATAAATTTTCAGCGCCGGGATGGCGCATTCGACCTGGAAGGATTGTGCGTGGGCCAGTCCTTCTGTGGCAATGATGCTGTAGGTCGGCAAGGCGATGCGTTTTCCCTGTAGGTATTCCTGCAACAATGTCTTGGCATCCTTGCCAAGTGTTTGCACATCGATCTTTCCCAGATACGGGATAAACAGCCCCAGCACGACTTTTTCCGCTGCGGCAAAACCGCCATCCAGAAATACCGCACCGAACAGAGCCTCCATCGCATCGGCCAGAATGGACGGGCGGCGGAAACCACCGCTTTTGCGCTCGCCCTCGCCCAGCTTCAGGTAACTGCCGAGTTCAAGCTGCTGCGCGAGCGTAACCAGCGTGTCTTCCTTGACCAGATTGGAGCGCAAACGCGACAGCTCGCCTTCGCTCAAATCCGGATAGGTGACGCACAGATGCCTGGCGATGATGCAACCCAGCACGCTGTCGCCGAGGAACTCGAGCCGTTCGTTGTGATCCGGCGCATAACTGCGATGCGTCAGGGCGCGAACCAGCAAGGCCGGTTGCGCGAATTCATGCCCTAACTGTCTGCACAATGCCGCTTCGCGCGCAGACAGGGGGGGGCGTTGCGGTTCCTTATGGGGCACTGCTTGGATTGAATTCTAGATACAGGCTGACATTGCCGACCAGCGCGATCTTGACGGCATATTCCGCGCTCAGCACCAGTGTGTCGCCTTCCTTGCTGATCTCGATATCATCGGCACTCAGGACTTTGACGTTGTCGATCGACGCGCGCTTGACGAAAGACATCTTGATGTCGCGCGGATTGGCCTTTTGCATATCCGGATCGTTGGCGATCTCCACCAACATGCTCTTGACCGTCTTGTCTTCCATATAGACGGGAATGAGTTTCATGCCGAGGATGCTGACCAGTACCAGAATCACGGCACCAACCAGAAATCCGGAAAAGCTCAGACCGCGTTGTGTTGCAGGCATTGCTGTTTGCATCATGATCTCCCGACTCAGTTAATAGACAATCCGATCCGCTTCAGATCGGAGAAATTCATCCAGATGAAAAACGCTTTGCCGACGATCTGATGATCCGGCACAAAACCCCAGTAGCGGCTGTCGCGGCTGTTGTCGCGGTTATCGCCGAGCATGAAATAGTGCCCCTTGGGAACCGTGCAGCGCAACCCGTCGTCATCGTAACTGCAATTCTCGCGCCCGGCGAATTCCGATACGGCAGACAAATGCAGCGTCGGCACTTCCGGATTGACCAGTATCGCGTGCTGGCGCTCGGCGAACGACTCAAGTCGCCGCTCGGTATGCACGAAGTTCAATCCGGTCTCGACGTAATTGTAGTCGCCATCGGCCTGCTGTGTCTGCTCCGTTCCGTTGATCCACAGACGCTTGTCGCGGTATTCGACCGTGTCGCCGGGCAACGCGACCACGCGCTTGATGTAATCCATGGAGGGATTCTCGGGATAGCGGAACACCATCACATCGCCGCGCTCAGGGTCGTTGAGCTGCACGATCTTCTGGTTGATGACGGGCAAACGTATGCCGTAGGTAAATTTGTTCACCAGAATGAAGTCGCCCACCTGCAACGTCGGGATCATCGAGCCGGACGGTATCTTGAACGGCTCCGCAAGAAACGAGCGGATGAAGAACACGATCAGGATGACCGGAAAGAAACTCTTGGCATATTCCACCCACCACGGCTCGGTGACTCCCTCGCCCCGCTTGCCCGCGAGCACAAAACGATCCAGCAACCACACGCCGCCGGTCACCACCAGCAACAAAAACAGTATCAGCGCAAAATCCATTGTTATTTATCCTCTACTCGCAGGATCGCCAAAAAAGCCTCCTGCGGAATTTCCACGTTGCCCACTTGCTTCATGCGCTTCTTGCCGGCCTTCTGTTTCTCCAGCAGCTTCTTCTTGCGCGAAATGTCGCCACCGTAACACTTGGCCAGCACGTTCTTGCGCATCGCTTTTACGTTTTCGCGCGCGATGATGTTCGATCCGATAGTCGCCTGGATCGCCACGTCGTACATCTGGCGCGGGATCAGCTCGCGCATCTTGGCCGCGACCTCGCGTCCGCGATACATGCTGTTGGCGCGGTGCACAATCACCGCCAGCGCATCGACCTTGTCGCCGTTGATCAGCATGTCAACCTTGACCACGTCGGCCGGGCGATACTCCTTGAACTCGTAGTCCATCGAGGCATAGCCGCGCGAAACAGACTTCAGCCTGTCGAAAAAATCCAGCACTATCTCGCCCATCGGCATCTCGTACACCAGCTTCACCTGTTTGCCGTGGTAGCTCATGTCGATCTGCAAACCGCGCTTTTGCGTGCACAGCGTGATCACCGAGCCGACGTATTCCTGCGGCATGTACAAATTGACAGTGACGATAGGTTCGCGGATTTCTTCGACCTTGGACAAGTCCGGCAGCTTGGAGGGGTTGTCCACCATCAGCACCGTGCCGTCGCGCAGCACCACCTCGTACACCACGGTCGGCGCGGTGGTGATGAGATCCATGTCGAACTCGCGCTCCAGCCGTTCCTGCACAATCTCCATGTGCAGCAGACCGAGGAAGCCGCAGCGGAAACCGAAGCCCAGCGCCTGCGACACTTCCGGCTCGTACATCAGCGCCGCATCGTTCAGTTTCAGCTTCTCCAGCGAATCGCGCAGCGCCTCGTATTGGTTGGATTCGACCGGGAACAGGCCGGCAAACACCTGCGGCTGCACTTCCTTGAAGCCCGGCAATGCGGCAGCGGCTGGCTTGGCCTGGTGGGTGATGGTGTCGCCGACCTTGGCATCTTTCAGCTCTTTGATACCGGCGATGATGAATCCCACTTGCCCGGCGCTCAATGTCTCGCGATCCTGCGACTTGGGGGTGAACACGCCGATGTGTTCGGTCAGATGCTGCGCACCGGTCGCCATGAAAAGGATTTTTTCCTTGGGCTTGAGCGTGCCGTTGACGATGCGCACCAGCATCACCACACCGACATAATTGTCGAACCATGAATCGATGATCAGCGCCTGCAACGGCGCTGCCGTATCGCCCTTGGGCGGCGGCACCTTGACGATCAGCGATTCCAGCACATCTTCCACGCCGAGTCCGGTCTTGGCGGAGCAATGCACCGCATCGTGCGCGTCGATGCCGATCACATCCTCGATCTCGGCAATGGCATTGTCTGGATCGGCGGACGGCAGGTCGATCTTGTTCAGCACCGGCACCACTTCGACGCCGAGGTCGAGCGCGGTATAGCAGTTGGCCACAGTCTGCGCCTCCACGCCCTGAGAAGCATCCACGACCAGCAGCGCACCCTCGCAGGCGGACAACGAGCGCGATACTTCGTAGGAGAAGTCCACATGGCCCGGCGTGTCGATCAGATTCAGGTTATAGATCTGCCCGTCGCGCGCCTTGTAGCTCAGTGCTGCGGTCTGCGCCTTGATGGTGATGCCGCGCTCGCGCTCGATGTCCATCGAGTCGAGCACCTGCGCCTCCATTTCACGGTCGGACAGTCCGCCGCACAGATGAATGATGCGATCCGCCAGCGTGGATTTGCCGTGGTCGATGTGGGCGATGATGGAAAAATTGCGGATGTGATTCATCGTTATGCGTATAAAAATCGGTAATCAAGCGTGGGGCAACGTCGTCGCGTCCCGCGCTCACCGGCGGATAGCCGGACGATACGCGGACACGGGCAGCAACGGAACGGTTATTTCCGTCCGCGCAGCGACATGCGATCCATGATGTTGTCTTTCATCACGAACTGGTGTTTCAGCGCACCCAGCACATGCACGGCCACCAGCGCGATCAGTACCCAAACCATCCATTCGTGCACGATATGCGCGGTCACCCCGGTGAATTTTGCCGGCAGCAGGCTCGAATCGCCTGCGGCGATCGCTTTACCCACATCGCTGGTCAGCACCTGCATCGTGCCGCTCACCGGCAACAGGATTAGTACGGCATAGAGCAGATGTTGCAAACCTTTGGCGACCTTGTCCATGGGTGTATCGCCCAACGCGGGCGGGACACCGTCCTTGCTGCGGAACACCAGTCGTGCCACCGTCAGCAGCAGCACCGCCGCGCCGGCCAGCATATGCGCCAGATAGCCACCAATGGTCGCCCCGCCGTCATAACGCGCATCATGCACCACATCCCCCAGCAGCCAGGCTGCGGCCAGCAGCGCGAGGGTCAGCCAATGAATGATTACCATGCGTTTACTGTACTGCTTCATCGTTATATCTCCTTGTTTGATCGGGTAACGCGCGCAACCTTGCTCAGACAGAGGTGCGCAGCTTGAAAATGAGCGCGCAATTTACCCGAAACTGGCTGGGCTTGCAGCCATTTCTTCCCGTTCGGCGAGTCCTTTTACCCTGTTTTTGCGCAAATTTTCACATTGACAGGCCTATGTCCCGCAGATAGAGTCCGTGCCGCAATCGTTGATTTCACATCAACGCCTGCAAGGGCAAACCCGCTGAAAGGCGGGGACGCAAAGCTTCCGGGCTAAGGGACATGTTCCTAATCGACATCAAGTCGAGTGCCAGCGGGGTCGCCAGGTAATCAAGCAGTCTGCCTACCAGCGCCAGTCTTCCGGATGTTTTGCATATACCGAATCTCAAACGGAGAGGTCATATGTCAAAAACTTCAGCAGCACCCGAGTCAAACAACGATTACGCCTATCTCAAAGTCGCTGTCGCAGCGACCTTGTTGCTGGCATTGCTGATACTTGCTTCCCTGTGGTTCAGTAACAGCTTGCCGACGAGCGCTATTCTGGGCGTCACTTCTGTGCCCGGCGACAGCTCGGATCAGGCTTCCCGTGCGGAATACGTCAGTCTGGGCGATTTTACGATCCGCATGCAGCAGGGTGACGATGACCAGACTCTGCAAGCCACCCTCGCAGTCAAGCTGACCCAGCCGAAACTGGCCGAAAAAGTACAGGGACACATGCAGGAGATACAGCACCAAGTGAATATGGTGCTGCAAAGCAAACGAGCCGAGGAAATCCTGACCGTGCAGGACAAGGAATCACTGGCAGAAGAGATTCGGGGCCGGGTCGAACAGGTGATGGGCTACCGCAAGACATCCGGGCGGGCCGGCGAGGCACCGAGTATGAAACCGAACGGCATCGCCGCCGTGCTGTTCACCTCGTTCGTCATCCAGCGCTAGCACACTGGGCGAACCGTGCACGGCACGGTCAGTCTTTACGCGCTTCCAACGCCTCCCAGCGCGCCATGGCGGCCAGCACCGCCGCCTCAATCTCCTCGGCGCGCGCCTGCAACTGCTTGGCGCGTTTGGGGTCGGTGCGGAAGATACTGCCATCGGCGAAGTGCGCGGTGATGTCGATCTGCTCCTGCTCCAGGGCCTCGATGAGCTTGGGCAATTCTTCCAGTTCGCGCGCTTCCTTGTAGTTCAGCTTGCCGGGCTTGACCTTCTCTGCCGCAACCGGAGCGGGCGACGGTTTTAACACCGCGACAGGAAGCTTGCCTGCGGTTTCCGCCTGATACTTCTGTACCCTCACCCAATCTTCGTAACCGCCGACATATTCCACCAGCTTGCCGTCGCCCTCGAACGCGATCACCTGCGTCACCACGTTGTCGAGGAAAGCACGGTCGTGGCTGACCAGGAACAACGTGCCGTCGTAATTCGCCAGCAACTCTTCCAGCAACTCCAGCGTTTCGATGTCGAGATCGTTGGTCGGCTCGTCCAGCACCAGCACATTGGCGGGCTGGGTGAACATGCGCGCCAGCAACAGACGGTTGCGCTCGCCGCCGGAACAGCTCTTCACCGGCGAACGCGCGCGCTCTGGAGCAAACAGAAAATCGCCGAGATAGCTGATGACATGTTTCTTCTGCCCGCCAATATCGACAAAGTCCGAGCCCTGGCTGATGGTGTCGGCCAGCGTCGCTTCGTCGTTCAGCTGTTCGCGCAACTGGTCGAAATAGGCCACCGAAATCTTGGTGCCCAACTTCACTGTGCCGCTGTCCGGCGGCAGATCGCCGAGTATCATCTTCAGCAGCGTGCTCTTGCCCGCACCGTTCGGGCCGAGCAGGCCGATCTTGTCACCGCGCTGGATGCGGCAGGAGAAGTTGTCGACAATCTTTTTTGCACCGAACGACTTGCAGACATCGACCATCTCCGCCACCAGCTTGCCGGAGCGT
Organism: Gallionella sp.; assembly: GCA_034371155.1. Taxonomy (GTDB): domain Bacteria; phylum Pseudomonadota; class Gammaproteobacteria; order Burkholderiales; family Gallionellaceae; genus Gallionella. The sequence continues at coordinate 75,893 of JAXMKV010000010.1, forward strand.
TCGCCGGTCTCGACGTTCATCTCGACCTTGCCCTGCTTCTCGCGTCTTGCCGCGCGCTCGCGCCGCAGCTGTTCCAGCCGCAGCACGCGGCCTTCGTTGCGGGTACGGCGCGCCTTGACACCCTGGCGTATCCACACCTCTTCCTGCGCCAGCACCTTGTCGAACTTGGCGTTGACCACCGCCTCGTCCGCCAGCATGCGCTCCTTGATCGCCTGATAGGCGGAGAAATTGCCGGGAAAACTGGCCAGCTTGCCGCGATCCAGTTCGATGATGCGCGTGGCAACATTGTCGAGGAAACGCCGGTCGTGGGTAACAAACAGCACGGCTCCCTTGAAATCGTTGAGCAGGCCTTCCAGCCATTCGATGGAGGCGAAGTCCAAATGGTTGGTCGGTTCGTCGAGGATCAGCACGTCCGGTTCGGCCACCAGCGCCTGCGCCAGCGCGACGCGCTTGCGCTGCCCGCCGGACAAATCGCCGACGCGGCTATCCGCATTCAGATCGAGCTTGGTGATCGCGGTCTCGATACGCGCCTCGACCTGCCAGCCGTTCTGCGCTTCAAGCTGAGTCTGCAAGTGCTGCATCTCTTCCAGCAACTTGTCGACATCAGCTTCAGGATCGGAAAGCTGGTGTGAGACATGATGATAATCGTGCAGCAACTGTTGCAGCGCACCCAGCCCCTTGGCCACCGCATCGAACACCGAGTCGTCGGCATCCAGCACCGGCTCCTGGCTGACATAGCAGATGCGCGCCGTGGGCGCACGCCACACTTGGCCGTCGTCCAGATTCGCCTGCCCGGCCAGCACGCGCATCATGCTCGATTTGCCGCCGCCGTTGCGCCCGATCAGGCCGACACGCTCGCCCTCGTCCAATTGAAAATCGGCCCTATCCAGCAGCGCGACATGACCAAAGGCAAGATTCGCCTTATCCAGAATGATGAAAGGCATTATTGTTTGACCGGAAGTGACGACTGATAGAGGAACGAGAATCCCACCGCCCAGCAGCCCATCGCCCAGTAGCCGAAGGCGGTGGTGAACTTGTTCAGCACCAGATGCGTGTTGTAGTCGCCGATGGAGGGGGCAAAGAACTGAAACACGAACAGCGCCGCTGCCAGCCCGTTCCCCAGCAACACCGCGCGATGACCGAAGCGGTAGCCGTTGCCTTCCGGCTTGCCCTCGGGTGGCAGGGAACCGCGAAAATGGAACACCAGATAGACCAGCGCCAACAGCAGCAAAGCCCCGATGATGCGCCCCGGGATATCCCCTTCGTAGGTCGCGACGCCCAGTGCCTCAAGCAGAACACGACCAACTGCGGCCACCCACCCCATCGCCAGCGTCTGCGGGATGAAGAACCAGGCCAGAAACAAGTTGATGCGAGGCGGCATAAGCATTTCCTTTTTGCGGATTTTTTTGAATGGCGCGCATGATACCAGCCAACGCGTTTCTGATTGAGGTGCATTTCCGTTAGAATGCGCCCCGCTGTCCTCGTAGTTAAATGGATATAACCGGCCCCTCCTAAGGGTCAATTACTGGTTCGATTCCAGTCGAGGACGCCAGTAAGCAATTGTTTTTATACTTAGCAGGCAATGCAAAAACTGCTAGATTTTCTGCCTTTACTAACTTTCATGTGTATTTTGTAAGTACTGAAGATGCCGATCCTTCTCTATTTGAAAAGTGGAATCGGATTGAAAAATAACTTCATCATGAACCCCTCTATCACTCGTATCGCCTTCGCCAGCTTCATCGGCACCGCCATCGAGTTCTACGATTTCTACATCTACGGCCTCGCCGTGGCGATGGTGATCGGGCCGATCTTTTTTCCCAACAGCGATCCTGCTGTGCAGGCGTTGAATGCGTTTCTGACGTTCGGCATCGCGTTTATCGCGCGCCCGTTCGGCGCGTTGCTGTTCGGCCATTTCGGCGACCGCATCGGGCGCAAAACGACGCTGGTGGCTTCGCTGTTGGTGATGGGAGTCTCCACAACGCTGATCGGCGTGTTGCCGAGTTACGAGATGGTCGGCTGGGTCGCGCCTGCGCTGCTGTGCCTGCTGCGATTCGGCCAGGGTATCGGCCTCGGCGGCGAATGGGGTGGCGCGGCTTTGCTGGCGGCGGAATATGCGCCCAAGGGTAGGCGCGGCTGGTTCGGCATGTTCCCGCAGCTTGGGCCTCCCGTCGGTTTCCTGTTCGCGGTGGGCAGCTTTTTGTTTCTGGCGAACACGCTCGACGATGCCGCCTTCCGCGACTGGGGCTGGCGCATTCCCTTCCTCGCCAGCGCGGTACTGGTAGTGATCGGGTTGTATGTGCGTCTAAAGCTGGAAGAGACGCCGGTGTTCACTCAAGCGATGAAGACTAACGCGCCGGTGAAGCTGCCGCTGGTACAACTTTTCACACACCATACCAAGCCGCTGATGCTGGGCGCTTTGCTGATGGTGGTGTGTTACGCACTGTTCTACCTCACCACGGTGTTCTCGTTGAGCTACGGCGTCACCAAGCTCGGCATCTCACGCCCGGATTTCCTCGGCATGCTGTGCATCGCGGTGCTCTTCATGGCTGCGGCCACGCCGCTTTCAGCTTGGGCGGGCGACCGTTTTGGCCGCCGCCCGGTGTTGATCGTCGCGGGCAGTGCGGCATTGCTATCCGGCTTCTTGATGGAGCCGATGCTGGGTAGCGGCTCACCGTTGTTGATCACTGCCTTCCTGTCGCTCGAACTGTTTCTGATGGGGGCGACCTTCGCACCGATGGGCGCATTGCTGCCGGAACTGTTCCCGACCTCGGTGCGCTATACCGGCGCAGGTGCGGCCTATAACCTGGGTGGCATCCTCGGCGCTTCACTCGCGCCCTATATCGCGCAGCAACTGGTGCAGCACGGCGGATTGAGCTGGGTGGGCGGGTATATCTCGGTGGCGGCGGCGATCAGTGTGATCGCGGCGCTGCTGGTGCATGAGACGCGAGATAGGGAGTTGGAATGAGACGACATTCCCGTCATTCCCGCGCAGGCGGGAATCCAGTCAATAAAATAATTCCCGCGAAGCGGGACAGCATCTCGGTTTTGTCTGCTTCGCAGGCTGTGTCTTTTTACTGGATTCCCGCCTGCGCGGGAATGACGGTGCTCTGAAATGGGCACATTGCCCCCCGCCATCTTCCTCATGGGCCCCACCGCTTCCGGCAAGACCGGCGTGGCGGTGGAGCTGGTGCAGCGCCTGCCGGTGGAGCTCATCAGCGTGGATTCCGCGCTGGTGTTCCGCGACATGGACATCGGCACGGCCAAGCCGGATGCCGCCACGCTGGCCCGCGCGCCTCATCACCTGATCGACATCATCGATCCGACCGAGGCTTATTCCGCCGCAGCGTTCCGTCATGATGCGCTGCGTCTGATGGCGGACATCACTGCGCGCGGCAAGATTCCGCTGCTGGTGGGCGGCACGATGCTGTATTTCAAGGCGCTGCGCGAAGGACTGAGCGAGCTGCCGCAGGCCGATCCAGCCGTACGCGCCGCGCTCGACGCCGAGATCGCCGAACATGGCATCGAGCGCCTGCATGCCGAACTCGCCAAGGTGGATGCCGAAACCGCCGCCCGCCTCGCACCCGCCGACACGCAGCGCATCCAGCGCGCGATGGAGATCTACCGCCTCACCGGATCACCGATGTCGCAACTGTTGAAGCAACAGATACAGCATGAGTTGCCCTACGACATCACCGCCATCGCGCTGCTGCCTTCCGAACGCAGTGTGCTGCACGAGCGTATCGCGGTGCGCTTTGCGGACATGCTTAAACTTGGATTGGTAGATGAATTACGCGGGTTGCGCAATAAGTATCCTCTGCTCCGCGACATGACCGCCATGCGCTGCGTCGGCTACCGGCAGGCGTGGGAATATCTGGAGGGAGAGATCACTGAAGCAGGACTGAGCGAGAAAGGTATCGCCGCGACGCGCCAGCTGGCGAAACGCCAGCTCACCTGGCTGCGCTCGATGCCGGACAGCATCGAGCTGGATTGCCTTCATGAAAATCTTTACGAACGCGTCATATCCGTCCTTGAACAAGCTAGAATAAGAATTCGCTAATAAATCAGGAGCACACCATGAGCGCTATCAATTTCAAACGCGAGATCGCCGCCACCCTTGACGAAGCCATCGACCGCACGACAAAAGCCCTGGGTACCGAGGGATTCGGCATCCTGACCCGCATCGACATGCACAGCAAGATCAAGGACAAAACCGGCAAGGACATCATCCCGACGGTGATCCTCGGTGCCTGCAACCCCATGCTGGCCTACGAGGCGTATACGGCGAACAGCGATGTGGCGAGTCTGCTGCCCTGCAACGCGGTGGTGCGCGAACTCGCACCGGGAAAGATATCCGTTGAGCTGGCGGCACCCTCGGGCATGATGCGTATCCTGGGCGATGACAAGCTTACCGAGTTGGCCAAGGAAGCGGATATCCGCATCGCGCGAGCGCTGAAAGCCGTCTGAGGAACTGACTCGCGTATAATCACGGCCTCTCCCAACAGAAAGTCTTAAGCAATGAAGATCACCGTTATCGGTTCCGGCTATGTCGGATTGGTGTCCGGCGCTTGTCTGGCCGAACTGGGCAATGATGTCGTCTGTCTGGATGTCGATCCGAAGAAGATCGAGACACTCAACAACGGCGGCGTGCCCATCTACGAACCCGGTCTGGAAGACGTGATCAAGAGCAACGTCGCCGCCGGTCGCCTGCGTTTCACCACCGATGTCGCCGAGAGTGTGGCGCACGGCTTGGTGCAGATGATCGCAGTGGGCACCCCTTCGGGCGAGGACGGTTCGGCCGACCTGCAATACGTCATCGCCGCCGCCCGCAGCATCGGCCGCAGCATGACCGAATACAAGGTGATCGTGGACAAATCCACCGTGCCGGTCGGCACCGCCGACAAGGTCAAGCAAGCGGTGCAGGAAGAACTGGACGCGCGCGGCATCAAGACCGCTTTCTCCGTCGTCTCCAACCCCGAATTCCTCAAGGAAGGCGCGGCCATCGACGACTTCAACCGCCCGGACCGCATCGTGATCGGTGCCGACGACGAGCAGGCAGTCAAGGTGATGCGCGAGATGTACGCGCCGTTCCAGCGCAACCACGACCGCCTGATGGTGATGGACATCCGCTCCGCCGAACTGACCAAATACGCCGCCAACGCCATGCTGGCGACGCGCATCTCGTTCATGAACGAACTGGCCAATCTCGCCGAGAAGGTCGGCGCGGACATCGAGCATGTGCGCAAGGGTATCGGCTCCGACCAGCGCATCGGCTACCACTTTTTATACGCGGGCTGCGGCTACGGCGGCTCGTGCTTCCCCAAGGACGTGCGCGCGCTGAAACGCACCGGCGAGGAATACGGCCTGCCGCTGAAAGTGCTGCAAGCCGTGGAAGACGTGAACGACGCGCAAAAATCCGTGCTGCTGGTCAAGATCACCAAACGTTTCGGCGACGACCTGAAAGGCAAGCATTTCGCGCTGTGGGGACTGGCGTTCAAACCCGGCACCGACGACATGCGCGAGGCAACCAGCCGCGTGGTGATGGAAGGCCTGTGGGCGCGCGGCGCGACGGTCACCGCCTACGATCCGGTGGCGATGAAAGAGACGCAACATATCTACGGTGACCGCGCCGAACTGCGCTATGCCGAGAATCCGAAAGACGCGCTACAGGATGCCGACGCGCTGGTGATCGTCACCGAGTGGAAGGCGTTCAAGAGCCCCGATTTCGGCATCATCAAGGCGCGCCTGAAAACGCCGGTGATCTTTGACGGACGCAACCTGTTCGAACCGTCCGCCATCAAGGCACTGGGCTTCGAGTATTACGGCATCGGGCGCGAGGGGATTTAACCCGTCACTCCGTGCGCAGCGCTTCCACCGGATCGAGTCTGGCCGCGCGCATGGCCGGCACTACACCGGCAGCCAGCCCGATGCTGATGGCGCTCAACTCCGCCAGTGCGGCGAACAGCCAGGGGGTATGCACCGGTAAAGCGGGAAAGACCAGATGCAGCCCCTGCGCAATGCCGACACCCAGCAGCAATCCGGCCAAACCGCCCAGCGCGGACAACAGTATGGCTTCGCCGAGAAACAACGCCAACACCTGCTGCTGACGCGCGCCCAGGGCGCGCAACAGGCCGATCTCGGCGATGCGCTCGGTGACCGCCATCGTCATGATGGTGAGAATGCCGACCGCCCCGACCAGTAGCGAAATACCGCCCAGCGCCCCCACGGCGAACGTGATCACATCCAGTACCGAGCCGAGCACTTCGAGCGATTTCTCCTGCGAGATCAGCGTGTAGTCCTCGCGGCCGTGGCGCGCGGTAAGGATGCCGCGTATCCCCGCCTCGACTCTGGCGAGTTCGACGTTCGGACGATAGGTGACGTGGATCTCCATCAGGCCGGGACGGTTGAACAGCTCCATCGCGCGCGCGGCGGGAATATAGACGGTATCGTCCAAGTCGAATCCCAGCACCTGCCCCTTCGGCTCCATCACCCCGATCACGCGATAACGTTGGCCGCCGACGCGCAGATAACTGCCCAGCGGGTTGGCGCTGCCGAACAACTCTTGGCGCACTTTCGCACCCAGTACCACGAAAGCGCGCGCCTGGCTCGGCTCCTCGTCCGGCAAAAAAGAGCCGGTGCGCACATAGATGCGCAACGCCTGCGGCATCTCGTGTCCCGCGCCGTACACTGTGGTGCGGCGCGTCTTGCCATTGGCGCGCAACTCCGCGTTCCCCTGCACGCTGGGGCTGACATACTCGACGAAGGGCAGGCGGCGCAGCGATTCGGCATCCTCCAGGGTGATCGGTCTGACCGAACCGAAGATGCCGACGCTGCTCCCATGCGTCTGCGTCTTGCCCGGTTGTACCGCGACCAGATTGGTGCCGAACTGGCTGAACTCGGCCAGCACGAACTGGTGCAAACCTTCGCCGATGGAGGTCAGCAGGATCACCGCTGCGATCCCGATGGCGATGCCCGACCCGGTCAGAAAGCTGCGCATGCGATAAGCAAGGAAGCTTGAAGTGGTTAGGCGGATCAGATCGGGAAGGAGCATGGCAAACAGTATGGCGAACCGGCGCGTACGGGATGGCCCAAAGTATCGCGGAGCGCAACCTCCGCTGCAATACATTTCGCATCTGTTGACGACACAGGATGCGGTGAATTGCCGCCCTGCTTTACTTGCGCTTAAAATCACGGGCGGCGTTACAATCGCACTGGTAATATGGGCGGAACAGTGTGCAACAGACGCCCAGTTGCAGAGGTATTTCGTCACCCAAAATTTGAACAGTTATCGGAGCTTTAGCATGCGTAACAATCAGCCAGTCACCAACCGCGAACAACCCTTCCCCCTCGGCAAGACCATCATCTCCTACACTGATCTGAAAGGGCGCATCACCCGCGCCAACGATGCCTTCGTCGAGCTTTCCGGTTTCACCCGCGAGGAGCTGATCGGCCAGCCGCATAATCTGGTGCGCCACCCGGACATGCCGGTGGAAGCTTTCCGCGATTTGTGGGACACCCTGAAAGAGGGGCGCCCGTGGAGCGGGCTGGTCAAGAATCGCTGTAAAAACGGTGACCACTACTGGGTGCGCGCGCACGCCTCGCCGCTGGCGGACGGTTCCGGCTACGTGTCGGTGCGGGTAGCCCCTTCCCGTCAGGAGATCGACGGAGCGGAACGCCTCTATGCGCGGATGCGCGAGGACGCATCAATCCGCCTCGATGAGGGGCAACTCGTTTCCACCAATGTCTTCGCCAAACTCGGCCGCTCGCTCGGCGGTCTGCGCATCGTCACACGCCTGTGGCTGCTGGCAGCCAGCGGACTGGCTGGGTTTATGGTAGCGATCCTGTTCGGCTGGTATGGACTGCACCACTCCTCCGAGGTGCTGAAAAGCGTGTATGAAGACCGCGCGGTTCCCATGCATGATTTGTCCAAGATAGATGCCGAGAATCGCAAGAGCTTCACCGAGATCCTGCTGGCCTTTCAGCACGATCCGGCCGGCCCCGTTGCCAGCGTCCACGACCACCCGCTTGACCGGCATCTGGCCGCCATCACGGAACAACGCGGGAAAATGGATGCACTGTGGAGCAAGTACAGCGCCACTCGCCTGACCGAGGAAGAAAAGACGCTGGCCGAGAGCATCACCGCAAAACAAAGCGTCTGGCGCGCCAAGCAGGACGAAGCAGCAAAATCCTTGGAACAACGCGATTTCAGCCCTGCCGTGCTGGCGGCCTATCTCAAAGCCGGACGCGAAGAACGCCAGGCGCTGCACGATGCCTTGGACAAGTTGATCGCCTATCAGGCAGAAACCGCCGAAACAGAACATCTGCATTCGGAAGAAGCGACCCAAAACGGGATCATGATTTACACCGTGCTGTTCATTTTCGGCACGCTGGGTCTGCTGATCCAGGCTTGGATCGTCATCCGCAAGATCAAGTACGGTTTGCAGGAATCGCGTGATGCTGCCAACGCCATTGCCGCCGGCGATCTGACGCGCGCACTGCCGCACGGCGGCAAAGACGAGATGGGCAACCTCATCGCCTCGCTGGCGGTGATGCGCAACAACCTGCATGAACTGGTCGCCAACGTCCGCGAGGGTATCACGGCACTGAATCAGGTTTCCGGCGACGTTTCGTCCTCGGCGCACAGCAGCTCGCTGGTCACGGAGAAGCAATCGGAGGATGCCTCCGGCATGGCGGCCGCCATGGAGCAGTTATCCGTCTCCATCGATCAGGTGAGCGAACATGCCGGCGATGCGCACCGCATCAGCCAGACATCGAGCGAACAGGCCAGCGAAGGCGGTCGCATCATCCACAACGCCGCGACGGAAATGCAGAACATCGCCGTTTCGGTGAACCATGTAGCCGAGACCATACGCGGGCTGGAGGAGTATTCCACGCAGATATCCGGTATTGTGAACAGCATCCGCGAGATTGCCGACCAGACCAACCTGCTGGCGCTGAATGCCGCCATCGAGGCCGCCCGCGCCGGCGAACAGGGACGCGGCTTCGCCGTGGTCGCCGACGAGGTCAGAAAACTGGCCGAGCGCACCTCGACCTCGACCAAAGAGATCACTGGCATGATCGGCAAGATACAGGAAGGCACCAAGCTGGCCGTGAAGGAAATGGAAGTTGGTGTGGTGAGGGTCGGCGAGGGTGTCGTGCTCGCGCGGCAAGCCGGTGATTCTGTCAGCAGCATACGCGATGCCGCGCAACACGCCGCGCGCGCGGTGGACGACATCACGCTAGCCATTCAGGAACAGTCTCTGGCGGCACGCGACATCGCGCGGCGAATCGAAAACATCGCCCAGGGAACCGAGACCAACAGCCAGGCCTCGTCCGCGACCGCCGCTTCCGCGAGGAAGATGTCGGAACTCAGCAGGCAACTGGACGAGTTGGCCGCACGTTTCCGCATCGCCTGATGCAGGATGAACCTTCGGCGCACAAGCCGAAGCCATCCTGACTAAACACATGCATCTTAAGGCCTTAGTGGAAGGCGTGAAGACCGAAGAGCAGGCGGCATGCCTCAACCAGAGCGGACAAGTCATCCATCAGGGCTATCTGTTCGGCAGGCCTGAACCTGCCGAAACGGTATTGGCCGGACTCTCCGACAAAAGATGAACGCCCTGCTCTCCAACTCGCTGGTACGCATCACCGCAGCCTTCATGCTGCTGTCCATCCTTGAAACCGGTGCGCCGCGCTTCATGGGCGTGATGAACAAAACCGGCATTCTGGCCAAAGCTGGCTCGCGTTAATCACCGCATGGAAAAATGAAAGGAGCAATCATGAAAAAATCATTACTGTTCGGCTTCGCCCTGCTGGGCGTGCAATCCATCGGCACGGCTCATGGCGCACCCGGCGAATGGTGGGAAATCACCAGCAAGATGGAGATGGAGGGCATGCCGTTCGCCATGCCCTCCACCACCGCCAGAGTCTGCATCGGCAAGGGGGCCGCGAGCGACCCGCGCCAGTCCATGCCGGACAAGGAATGCAAGGTGAGCGACATCAAAACATCGGGGAACAAGACCTCATGGAAGGTGCGCTGCGTGCGCGACGGCGAGGTGATGAATGGAACGGGCGATATCACCAGCACACCGGACAGCTACAACGGAAAATTGATGCTGTCCGGCAGTGCCGGCGGACAGGCGATGAACATGATCACCCGCTATCAGGGCAAACGCATCGGCCCGGCTTGCGACTCGGCACCCGCGAAATAGCGCTTCGTTCTGTCCTATTTCTGCGTTTCGCCGTAACGCAGATCGGCGAACTGCTGCTGCGCCTGGCGAAATTCCTCCGCCGTAAGCAAGACGGATTCGCCCGCTTGTAGAGTGCGCAAATATAGCTCGGCCAGCATTTCGACTTCGACAGCCAGTTTGAACGCTTCCGCCATATCCACTCCTGCCGCGATCATGCCATGGTTGGCCAGCAGACAGGCACGGCGCTCACGCAACGCAACGAGAACCGCATCCGACAGCGCCTGCGTGCCAAAAGTCGCATAGCCGGCGCAGCGGATGCTGTCTCCGCCCGCCATGGCGATTATGTAATGCAACGGGGGAATGTCTTTGCGCATGCAGGCCAGCGCGGTGGCGGCGACGGAATGCGTATGGATCACTGCACCGAACTCGGCGCGCTGCGCGTAGATGTCGCGATGGAACAACCATTCGCTCGATGGCTGGCGTTTTCCCCATGGCTGTCCCGCCTCATCCACGAACACGACATCCTCCGCCGTCAGGTCGTCCGCGCCCATGCCGGAAGGGGTGATCAGCATGCCGTCGCGGCAGCGTGCACTAAGGTTGCCGGAGGAGCCCCGGTTCAGCCCCTGCGCATCGAGCCGCCGTGCGATGCGCACCAGCTCAACGCGCAGCTCGGTTTCATTCATATCCGTCATCGAGCAGAATAAAGCCGGTTCCGCGCTACTTGACCGGCGTGTCGATCACCACTTTCAAGCCTTTGCTGCCCGGCTTGACGGCGGCGGTCATCCCCTGGAAATCGCCGGGTTGTGACATCGCATTGCCGGATTTCGACACGCGCGCGATCACCACGACCTGATCGAAACCGGACAACTTCAACTCCGGCTGCATCGCCATGCTGTCGTCCAGCATGAATTCCAGCGGCAAATCTTTCACCTGTTTGCGCAACACGGCGAGCGGCATCTTGGGGCCGCTCGCGGCGCGCGCGATGATGAATACCGTATCGGTCGGTGCAACGCTGGCCGCCAACTCCGGACTCAATGCCACCCTGCCGCTGACCGAAACCGCCGTAGCGGAAGCTGTGCTGCCGGAGGCTTTGCCGGGCGCAGGGAGGCGCGCCAGCTTCTGCTTGCCGCCGGGCTGCATGGCCAGCATTCCCCTGGCTTTGAGGATGCCGCCCTGCACCTGTTGCGCATCGGGAGAATCCGGCGGCAACAACTCGACCAGTCTCTGCCAATGTGTGATCGCCGCGACATAATCGCCGCGCTCCATGGCCGCCGAGCCGGACAAGCCCAGCGCCCAGTCGTGATCGGGGTTCAATGCCAGCGCCTTGTCGAGGAATACGCTTGCCTCGCCCAGCAAGGAATCGTTATGGTTGATCGCATAGGCTTGGGCATACTCCACCCACACCTGCGGCTCTTCCGGCACCAGTTCAGCCAGCTTCTTGTAGGCTTCCAGCGCTTGGGGGAATTGCTTCATCTCGATGTAACCGCGCGCCAATGTCACCAGTTCGTTCGGATCGTTGGGGTTGCGCTCCACTTTGCGTTCCAGCTCTTTCAGCATGGCTTCGGGAGACATATCGACATGGCCGCCGGTGAAGACCAGGGCACCGCTGTTACCCAATACGAGATACAGCGGCACGGCGGTCAACGGCAGCAACAGCGCCAGCACGAGGGCCAGTACTTTGGCGGGATTGTGCGCCAGCTTGACGGTTTTCCCGTTGGTTTCGACCTCTTCCAGCAGGCGGGATTGCAACTCGCGCTTGCCCTGTTCGTAGGCCTCCTGTGTCAACAGACCGTTGCGCAGATCGGTATCGAGCTCGACCGACTGGTCGCGCAATATTTCCAGATTGGCCGCATCGCGCAGCACGTCATTGTTGTTGCCGCTGGCGCGCCACAGCGGCAGCACCACGAACAGCAGCGCCACGAGCAGCAGCACCGCGCAGATCATCCAGAATAGGGTCATGCTTGCGTATCCTTGCTTTGATTGGAGGTGCCCGCACCGTCATCGCTCAACAGGCTGTCGGCACGCCGCACCTCTTCGTCGGACAATTTGGGATCGGCGATCTGTTCCTTGCGCCTGCTCACCCGGTAAAACAACACAGCACCGCCGATCAGCAACAGGACGAACGGCCCGTACCACAGCACCAGCGTGCTCTTTTTCACCGGCGGGTCGTACAGCACAAAGTCGCCGTAGCGCCCGACCAGATAGTCGATGATCTCCTGATCGTTCAGGCCTTTTTGCATCTGTTCGCGTACTTCGCGGCGCAGATCCTCGGCGAGATCGGAATGCGAACTGGCCAGCGATTCGTTCTGGCACACCAGACAACGCAGCTTCTCCGCAAGACCGATCATGCGTTTTTCCAGCACGGGGTCCTCGGCCATATCCTTTGCCTCACCGGCGTGAGAAAACACCGGCAACAGGCAGAACAACAGTATCAGCAGATATCTCATTTGGCTTGTAACTCCGCGACCAATGGAAGGATCTTTTCGCGCAGGCTCTGCGTCGTAACGGGGCCGATCTGCTTGTAGCGGATCACGCCCTGCTTGTCGATGACATAGGTTTCCGGCACGCCATATACACCGTAGTCGATGCCGATGCGGCCCTCGACATCGGCCACGCTGAGCACGTAGGGATCGCCGCCCCGCTTCAGCCACAACTCGGCATCCGCCTGCTTGTCCTTGTAATCCAGACCGTAGATCGGCACGATGTTCTGGCGTGCAAGACCCATCAGCACGGGATGCTCCTCTTTGCAGGATACGCACCAGGAAGCCCACACGTTGAGCAGCCACACCTGCCCCTTCATGTCCTGCGGGGAGAACTGCTTGGACGGCTCGTGCAACTGCGGCAGCGTGAACGCCGGTGCCGGCTTGCCAACCAGCGGCGAGGGCACTTCGCGCGGGTTCAAGCCCAGACCGACGAACAAAAATCCTGCCAGCACCACGAATACGACGAACGGCAATATGAAACGCATCATGCGGTTTTCTCCTCCAGCGGCGCTGCGGCCGCAGCCTGCTGGCTACCACGCTTGTTATGAATACGGTAGCGGCGATCCGTGACCGCCAGCACACCGCCCAGCGACATCAGGAAACAGCCCGCCCATATCCAGTCGACAAAGGGCTTGATGTAGATGCGCACCGCCCAGGCTCCGTCACTGTCGGGAATCGGCTCACCCAGCGACACATACAGATCGCCCAGCAGACCGGTATCGATCGCGGCTTCGGTCATCGGCATACCGGACGCGTTGTAAATGCGTTTTTCGGGATGCATCACGGCGACTTCCTTGCCGTCCTTGCTCACCACCACCGTTCCCCTGCCCCCCGTATAGTTGGGTCCCTCGATCTCGAATACCCCGTCGAAGCGGAACACGTAACCCCCCGCCAGCGCGGTATCACCAACATCCATGCGCACATCACGCTCGGTTTCGTAGCCGTTCACCATAGTCACGCCGATGATGAATACAGCCACACCGAGGTGCGCCAGTTGCATGCCGTAATAGCTCAGCGACTGGCCGCGCAGGCGCTGCATGAAGTTGTCACGCCCGGCAAGACGCTCGTACAGGCTCAACACCAGTGTGGTAATGATCCAGAATGCCAGCAGCAAGCCCAGCGCGGTCATCGCGTTCCAGTCGCCCATCGTCAGCGGCAACAGCACCGCGATCAGCAGCGCGGCACCGAACGCCCAGCGTACACGTCTGGCCAATTCGAGACCGCCAATCTTCTTCCAGCGGGCCAGCGGGCCCAGTCCCATCATTAGCACCATCGGGATCATCAGCGGCAAGAACACCGCCTCGAAATACGGTGGGCCGACCGACAGCTTGCCGTATCCCAGCGCATCCATGAACAGCGGGTAAAGCGTGCCGATGAACACCGATGCCGTCGCCACCGACAACAGCACGTTATTGGACAGCAGCAACGATTCGCGCGACAGCACATCAAACTTGCCACCCAAGCCGATCTTAGGCGCGCGCCAGGCGAACAGCAGCAACGACACGCCGATCACAATCACCAGAAAAGTGAGGATGAAGACGCCGCGCTTGGGATCAGAGGCAAATGAATGCACCGAGGTCAGCACGCCGGAACGCACCAGGAAAGTGCCCAGCAGACTCAGCGAAAAGGCGGCGATTGCCAGCAACACAGTCCAGCTCTTGAACGCGCCGCGTTTTTCCGTCACGGCCAGCGAATGGATGAGCGCGGTGCCAACCAGCCAGGGCATCAACGAAGCGTTCTCCACCGGATCCCAGAACCACCAGCCGCCCCAGCCCAACTCGTAATAGGCCCACCAGCTGCCCAGCGCAATACCCAGCGTCATGAACACCCAGGCGATGGTCGTCCACGGGCGCGACCAGCGCGCCCAAGTGGTGTCGAGCCGACCGCCGAGCAAGGCGGCAATGGCGAAAGCGAAAGCCACCGAGAAACCGACATAGCCCATGTACAACAGCGGCGGATGGATCACCAGACCGGGATCTTGCAGCAGCGGATTCAGGTCGCGCCCATCGGCGGCGGCCGGCAGCAGACGGTCAAACGGATTCGACGTGAACAGCATGAACAGCAGAAAACCCACTGCCACGAAACCCATCACGCCGAGCACGCGCGCCACCATCTCTTCCGGCAAATGCTTGCTGTAGATCGCGACGGCAAGCGTCCAGCCGCCCAGGATGAAGGCCCACAGCAACAGCGAGCCCTCGTGTCCTCCCCATATCGCGGAGATGCGATATATCAGCGGAAGCTGCGAATTGGAATGCTGCGCCACGTACTGCACGGAAAAATCGTTGTTGACGAAGGCATAGCCCAGACACAGCAGGGCGACACCCAGAAACAGGAACTGCCCGTACGCCAGCGGACGCGAGATACCCATCAGCACCGCGCTGTTGCGTGCCGCGCCGATGATCGGCAACACGCCCAGAATGAACGCCAGAAACAGCGCGAGGATCAATGCGAAATTACCGATTTCAGGAATCATGCCTATGCTTTCAGAAATTATTGGGCGACAGCAGGGACAGCGGGAGCGCTGGCTGCCGACATCTCGGCGGCCTTGGCCGCCTCGGCTTTTTGCAGGGCATCAGCGGCTTCCGGTGCCATATAGTTCTCGTCATGCTTGGCCAGCACTTCGTCGGCATGCATCACGCCGTCCGGCCCGACCTTGCCTTGCGCGACCACGCCCTTGCCCTCTTTGAACAGGTCGGGAAGGATGCCGCGATACACCACGGGAATACGCTTGTGGGTGTCGGTAATGGCGAAGTTGACCGTCAAACCATCGGACTCGCGTTTGACACTGCCTTCCTCCACCAAACCGCCGATGCGAAAGCTGCGGCCATGCGGTGCCTCATCGTTGAACACCTGCGTCGGCGTGAAATACAGGCTGACGTTCTGATCTAATGCGTTCAGTACCAAGGCGACGGCCAGTCCAACAGCGGCTAGCCCGACAGCGATAAAGGCAAATCTTTTTTGACGCGGCTTCATGCTTCAATCCTCATTATGTATTCTCGTCAGCAGCATCGCGCATCAGGCGCACCTGCTGCAAGGTGATCTTGCGTTTGTGCCTGACCATCGCGATCTCGACCGCGAAGATCAGAAAGGCTACTGCATAGGACCCCAGCACCACATAGGTGACCGGGTTCTCGCGCATCCAGATATCCAGACCATTCATCACCGCACCTCCAATACGTTATCGTTGTAGCCCACAGAGAGCGGAAGGAGGTGCCCTGCGGTCATTCCCGCACCAGCCGCTTGCGCGCACCGTGTCATGACCGCACCTCAGCCAACTCCATAATCCACTTGGTGTTGCGTTCCCGCTCTAGGATGATGCTACGCACACGCGCGAGAATCACGGCGATGGCGTACAACCAGCAGGCCGCCAGCGTGATGAACATCGCCTGCTGCATCGCGATATGCATGCTGGTGCCGCTGAACTTGATGGTCGAGCCCTGATGCAGCGTGTTCCACCACTGTACCGAGAAATAAATGATGGGTACGTTCACCGAACCGACGATGGCCAGCAAGGCGCTGGCGCGGTCGGCGCGGCGCGGGTCGTCGATAGACGCGTGCAGCGCGATGTAGCCAAGGTACAGGAACAACAGGATCAATTCGGAAGTCAGGCGCGCATCCCACACCCACCATGCGCCCCACATCGGCTTACCCCACAGCGCGCCGGTCCACAGCGATATGAAGGCGAACAGCGCACCGGTCGGCGCGATCGCAGTCGCCATCATCGAAGACAAGCGCGTGTTGAAGATCAGCCCCAGCGCCGCGTAGCCCGCCATGATCAGGTACAGAAACATCGACAGGATCGAAGCCGGAACATGGATGTAGATGATGCGATAGAACTCGCCCTGCTGGTAATCGGGCGGCGCAACGAAAAACCCGATATACAGACCGACGGCAAAAAGAATCAGTGCGGAAATCCCGAACCACGGAATCATCTTCCCGGCGAGGCCGTAGAAAGTAGTGGGGGCAGAATACTTGAACCAGTTGATTGCCAATTATCACTCCATCGAAATACGTAACGCCTGCGCGGTCACCCAAGGGGTGAACGCCAAGGCCAACACCAGCAAGGCACCAAGCAAAGACAAATGCGGTGCCACACTCAACCCGGTCGACACCGCCTCGACCGCACCGGCACCGAAGATCAGCACCGGAATGCACAAAGGCAACACCAGCAAGGACAACAATACCCCGCCGCCGCGCAGCCCCAGCGTCAACGCCGCGCCGATCGCACCGATCATGCTCAATATCGGCGTGCCCAGCAGCAGCCCCAAGATCAGCACGCCCAATGCCTGCGCCGACATGTCGAACTGAACGCCCAGCACCGGCGCCATCAACACCAGCGGCAGGCCGGACACCATCCAGTGCGCGACCATCTTGCCCAGCACCAGCATGGACAAGGACTGCGGCGACAACATCATCTGCTCCAGCGTGCCGTCCAAATAATCCGCCGAAAACAAGCGGCCCAGCGACAACATCGAGGCCAGCAAGGCCGCCACCCACAACACACCCGGCGCCATCTTGCGCAACATCTCCGTTTCGGGACCGACACCCAGCGGAAACAAGCTAACCACCATCACGAAAAAAATCAGCGTGGTGAGCACATCGGCACGCCGGCGCATCGCCAATATCAGATCCCGGCGTATCACCAGAAACAGCATGTCCATCATGGAAAATTTCTTCATGACAGCGAGAGCGTACGCATCGCACTCCCCTCCACCCGCAATGGCTGATGCGTGGTGAAGATCACCATGCCGTCACGCGCCAGATGTTCGGCCAACAAACTTTCGATCAGCGCCACCGCTCCGACATCGAGTGCGGTCAAAGGTTCATCGAGTACCCACAATTTCGCATCCGTCACCAGCAAGCGCGCCAGCGCCACACGACGACGCTGCCCCTGAGAGAGCACCTTGACCGGCAGCATCTCGCGTCCTTTCAACCCCATGCGACGCAAGGCGGCAATCGCCTCTTTATCGTCCAGCTCAACACCGGAAAGTCCGGCCGAGATACGCAAGTTCTCCAGCGCGCTCAACTCGTCCTTGATCGCATTCAAGTGCCCGAGATAGAGCATCTCGGCATAATAGACCTCGCCCAGATCATGGGCACTCTCACCGCGCCAGAAAATATCACCCTCATCCGGCGACATGAAGCCGCACAGCGTGCGCAACAAACTGGTTTTTCCGCTGCCGTTGACACCCTGCACCTGCATGATCTCGCCCGGACGCAGGGCAAAATTCAATCCGGAGAACAAACGGTGATCGCCGCGGCTACAGGCAAGATCGCTGACTTCCAGCATGAAAGGGATATCCGAAATAAACAGCGCCGAATTATATACGATTACACTGCGTCAGGTCGGCGCGTACAACCCTGATAGCACCAAGGCCGTTGCCCGCGCAGGCGGGAGTCAGTCATTCGGGCAACGCTATTCACAATCAAAAATGATCGGCCTCTTTGTGGGAGCACGGTTCACCGCGCGATAGCGACCTGTGCACATCCACCCTGCCGCGTTAACTTCACTGCCCTAATCGCTCGGTGAACCGAGCTCCCACAAAAAACAGTTGCTCCCACAGACTGGTTACACCGCAGTCAGAATTTCCCCGTCACCCGTCGCCCGTTCAAGTGAGCACTACTTTTTCACCACCTCCAGACTATCGACGAACACAATCTCGTCGAAGGTGCGATTCAGCGATTTGCTGTGGAACCTGGGCATCGCGATGCCGCTGGAATATTTGACGGTCGCGCCCTTGCTGACGTTCTGCTTGTAGGCGGCCAGCCACAGCGGCCCCTTGTCGGTTGTGACCTGGATATAGGTATAAGCGGGCGAATCGATCACCTCCAGCACCTTGCCGCTATTGACCAGGCTGACATCTGCGGGAATGACGGCGGGATGGCCGGACGCGGGCATGCCGCCGCCATGCGGCGATGTCGCCGCACCGGGCTTGCTCGCCATTGTGCCATGCGGATTGGCGGGAACGGCCGGAGCCGTCTCCGCATCGCGCGTGGATGCTGCAACGGCGATGCCGGTGAGTGCCGCCAGAACGGCGAGTACAGCAAGCTTTTTCTTCAAGTCAACCTCCTATGGAATAGTTCTATTATCGCCGGAATGATAATGCCTTCTCCGGCTCTGTATGACAGACAAAAAAAAGGGGGGCCATGATCTGGCCCCCTAAGCTCTCTCTTGGGGAAATCTACATCTTGAAGTTCAGGAACACGCCGATGGTGTTGACCCGATAGTTCTGCGGCCCGAGGTCGTTGTACAGCGTTCCCGCAGTCGTATTCAGGTAATCATAGTGCCAGTCTTTCACCTTGAAATGCTCGTAGCTGTAGGACAGGTGCGCCGACAATTGCTTGTCGATGGGGATCAGTAAATTGACCGCCAGCGTGTTCTGCTGGGTCGCCATATCTGGATAAGCCCCGAGCGTTGCTGCCAAAGTCGTCTGTGCCGCTGTCAATGCGCCGGCACCGAACACCTGGGTGATGTGCGACTTGCTTTGCGCGTAGGTGTAATCAACCCCCAACTTCATCGAGCCGATGTCCTGCTGGAAACCGACACCAAGGATGTCATTGGTGTTGCTGGTATCCATGGTCACATCGGCAGCCGGGTTGCGCATATTGGCCATCACGCAGTTGAACTGGGCTACGGTTGTTATAGCGGCCATCACGCCGCCGCCCAGACACATCGTACCGAGATGCGTGCCGACGTTGGCCACCATGCCGCCACTGGCTCCGAAGCCATAGTTCTCGACTGTGCGCGTCTTGCCGTCCTGGCGGGTATAGAACGCGCTGATTTGCATGCCGGCCGAGGGCTGGTAGTTGACATCGACGTTGTAGGTATTGAGGTCATCCTTCTGCACCCCGGCCAGCGAATTGCCCGGATAGCTGGCCTGTTTCACCTGCACCATGGCGCCGATGTCCAGATCTTCGCGCGCCAGATAGTTCAGGCGGGCATTGAAGATATTCTGGTCGCGGTCCGCCTGATCGGTCTTCTGCATGCGCGGATCGTTGTTATTGCCGTTGGTGATGTAAGCGAATAACTGGGCCCCAGTCGGGTTGACACCGCCCGCGATCAGCGGATTGGCTCCACCGGGGTTGGCAACCATGCCGAGCAGGGTCGCCCGGCTGTACGTCAGACCATTGATCACGAAGGGTGCCTCCAGACGGCCCGCCCCGAACACATCATAGAAACTGCCGCGTTTGCGATCCGTTTCGAACGAGGTGCGCACGGTCAGTTGCTCGATGGCAGTGTTCACATAACCCAGCTTGAGCTTGTCTTCCGTGGTCTTGTCGCGCTCGCGGTAGGTATGCGTGAAGTTTTCCCGTTCCAGCGCGGCTTCCAGACTGCCCATCCCGAGATCGTAATCGGCGGACACGACAAAATTATCCACCTTGTAGTCGCGCGGTGCGGAGCTGACGGAGCGAGGGTTGCCGCCGAAGTTCAGCGTCACACCCGCCGCCGTACACAGCGGGCTGACCGCAAAGCCGGGAGCCGGATTACAGTTCTCGCCGACCACATAGTTCACACCGGTGGTCTGCTCGATGCCGGAACCCCACTGCCCGGTCAACGGGTTGTAAGCGTAATAGGTACCGGATTTGTTCTTGGTGGCGTAATGGCGGTAATTGGCCTTCATCGCCAGATCCTCCAAGGGATTCAGATTCAACCCCAGATTGAGCATCTCGGTGTCGATGCGCAGCCCGGAAGTGGCCCGGCTCAGCGGACTGCCGTTGACACCATTCCAGTTATCCTTGTTGAAGGCGATCGCACCGTTGGCCGCATTGGTGGCCGCGATACCTGCTGCGGCAAGCATCGATGCCGAAGCGGTCGGATCCAGCGGCATGCGGATCGCATCGTTCTGGCGCGATGAGCCGAACGACACGGCAGCAGACACACGGCCATTATAGAAATCCGGCAGTTTGCGCGATACCTCGCCCTTAACGTTATAGGCCTCGTTGTCCGGTGCCAGCGAGTAAGCCGTGAAGTCCTGAAGCGCCAACGTCGTCGGCGCGGCATCCACTGCGGTCAAAGCACGCGGCGCAAACAGCGTGTCTACTGCATTCTTGAAAAAAGAAGCTGACGCGCTCAGATTGGCGGAGGTTAGGCCGTCGTTGTATTGCATGCCCGCCATCCAGTCGGTGGTCTGATAATTGATCGGCTCGATGCCCTCGCTATTGGCATCCTGAAAACCGAACGGACGACCTCCGTCGCGATTTTCCTGCCCGAAGCTGGCATAACCCTTCCAACCGCTGAACAGCTCGACATCCACGCGCGCACCACCCTTCTTGCGCAATAACGACACTTCGGTGAGAGGCTGCATGGCCAGATAAGCATTAACCGCAGCAGCCGTTGTCGCTATCCCTGCCACCCCGTTATTCAGCACCGGTCTGCCGGTACCATTATTGATGTATAGCGGACGGAAGGTGCTGGTGAACACATGGGGTGTCTCGTTATAAAATGCTTTGACGCGCCATGTGCCGTGCTGGCCGGCAGTGAGCGCATAGAACTGGTCGCGCTGCCCCACCCCGCCGCCGTTGAGGTTGAAGAAATATTCGCCCAGCGTCTCGCCGGACAAATCAAAATTATTGATATACAGGCCGCTGTTCTGCGGATCGCTGTACTCGTTGCGTTTGGCATGGCTGTTGCGGTCGTCGGCATGCTGGAAACCCACTTCCACACTGCCGCTCAACTTGCCGTCAGCCGCCGCTTCTTCGTGTACCGGCGGATAGCCGTACATCTGGCCGGATGGCGTGCGCTTGACGTAGGGCACATCCGCATCCCGCACCACCGGACCGGCGGCATAACCGGGATTTCTGGCATTACCAATCACGGTATCCGCCCCCACCCCGGAATCGGCCAGTGCCGGCAGGCTGACCATCTGCACCAGCGCGGCACCGATGCACAGCGTTAACAACTTCATGCGTGGACTCTTGCTCATGAAAATTCTCCTGTCGTTATCGACTTGTTCAAACTGTTCTGTATGTGTCATGTCTCGTCTCCCCGTCATGGTTAGCGGCGGAGGCGCGCGCCATCCGGGCTATTGCTGCCGTGGATCTGCGAGTGGCAGTTCTGGCAGGAACGCCCGCGAATCTGGGTTGGCCCCGCCGTATCCACCGGATGACGGAAGGTCTGCCCCATACCGCCGCCGGCAAAGCTATGGCAGCTGCCACACAGGTGCGGACGCGACTGCTTGAGCAGCTTGTCGTTGTTGGAACCGTGCGGCAGGTGGCAATTCATACAATTCTCACGCACCGGTGCATGCTCCCAGATGAACGGGCCGCGCTTTTCCGCATGGCAGGAGTAGCACAGGTCATTGACGGTCTCAGCCTTAAGCAGACGTGGATTGCCGGAACCGTGCGGATTGTGGCAGTCCTCGCAGGTCATCTTGCCTTCGGGAACCGGCATGTGCGATTTCTTCTTGAACTCTGCGCGTTGCTGCTGGTGGCAGCTTTGGCAAGTTTCGGTGATGCTGGCTTTTTTCAGCAGACCGCTGGCGGAAAACTTGGCCATCGGATTGTGGCAGTCGCTACAGGCCAGCTTCTTGGTCTGATGGATGGAGCCGGGCCAGTTCATGCGGTTACCGCCCTCGTGACAGGTCAGGCATTGCTCGTTCTGCTTGGTTTGCGAAGTACCCCAGCCCTTGGTGAAACCGATCAGATTGCTGCGATCAGTCGGATTGGTGGAGTGCAGCGAACCGGGGCCGTGGCAGGCTTCGCAGACCTGCTTCTCGGCCAGGTTCTTGGGGTTCTGACGAAAAACCTTGGCATGCAGGGTGTGACCGAAGTTCTTGTTTTCGGTTTCGTGGCAGCTGGCGCAGACCTTTTCGCCCACATAGGAGGCCGTGCTTTGCGTGCTGGCTGTCTTGGTTTCAGCGACAGCGGGCTGCCCGAAGAAAAATAACAACAATGCGGCGAATGCTCCCGCCATTGCTTTCATGCTGATGAATCGCTCCCTGATCATGTCATCCCCTCTTGATTTTGGATTAAAAACTCCGGCGCGATCCCATGGCACCCCAGAAACAAATTGAAACAATCTCCCAGGGAACTTTGATGAAACCACACGCCACGGCATGTTATATAACCGTTTTGTAAGTAGGCTGACACACGCCAACAAATGCTGACAAATACTGACGTTGCGAGCAGGGGGATAGTAGACAGTAACGCTCAGGTATGGTGCAACAGTCCCACCATGAAGCGGGATGGCCCATCGGAGGTAAACCCTCGGCTATGCAGGTGGACTCACCAAGGC
Source organism: Gallionella sp. (assembly GCA_034371155.1). Taxonomy (GTDB): domain Bacteria; phylum Pseudomonadota; class Gammaproteobacteria; order Burkholderiales; family Gallionellaceae; genus Gallionella. The sequence continues at coordinate 98,797 of JAXMKV010000010.1, forward strand.
TTGACCATTGCGGCGATCATGCAGAATGGAGAGCATCGCGGACTTTCCCCACTTTGAAAAGGGGGGCTAGGGGGGATTGGCGAAAGGAGGGGTGGTGCCAAGTTTTCAAACCCCTCGCCCCCCTTTATCCCAAATAATCCAATAACTTTAAAACTCGTCATTCCCGCGCAGGCGGGAATCCAGTTGATTAAAAGACCCCGCGTAGCGGGTCAATGCCAAGGCTTTGTTCGCTTCGCGGCCGTTTTTCTTGCAGGATTCCCGCCTGCGCGGGAATGACGGCTCGAATGAACTATCCGGGTTTAACTGACAATGACCAGCGGACGAATGAACTGATAGCCCATACCGCGCATGGCCTGCAAAGGATTACGGCCATCGTCCAGCGGGGGGAGTTTGCGCCGCAAGCGGCTGATGTTGGTTTCGAGTGCGCGCGGATCGTAGGCCAGCGGATTTTTTCCCAGCGCGCGGATCAACGTGTCGCGATCCGCCAGTAGATTATTGGCATTAGCCAACGCCTGCATGAGCAGCAACTCCCAGCCCGTCAAAGCTATCGCCGCACCACCCGGCGGCACCAGTTCCGAGCGAACGAGCGAGAGTGTCCAGCTATGAACATCGGACACTGCCGGCTTAAGGCGCCGTATCAAATTTTCCAGCAGTGCCAGCAACTCGCTGAAATCGATAGGTTTGATCAGATAGTCATCCGCACCAGCACGACGACACTCGGCACGATCATCTCCCATACTGCGCGCGGTGATCATGACGATGCCGATGTCGAGCGCGAAATGTTCACGTAAACCGGCGGCAATGACGGCCCCGCTCCTGCCGGGCAGGTTGTAGTCCAGCAACACGATGTCGGGCGTAAATTGCCGCAACAGCTGTTCAAGCCCGGTTTCATCAGCCGCCGCGCGCGCCTCATGCCCTGAATGGGTAAGAAAAGCCAACAACTCTTCCTGCTGACCGAGATCGTCTTCGACTATGATAATGCGTGCCATGTATCCACCCTGAGTATCCGAAAATCGAACCCATGACCAATCTACACAATCCACACCCGCTCACGCAAGCCCTTTCGTCCATGCAAAGACGCATGTCCAAATTGAGTCTGCAAACTCGCTTCCTGCTCATCATGGGGTTGTCTTCGCTTTTACTGTTGCAGCTGCTTTATCAAGCATTCGGCAACTTCAGCGAACGGGCACTGGAACGCATCGGCGCACGTTTTGCGGAAAAACAGATGCTCTACGACAAGGTGCGCACCCTGCAACCCCTGATGCGCGAAATCGCATTGGCGCGACAATCCGCCGACAGCCCGCTACTCAGGCAATGGTCTGCCAACGAACGCGACCCGGAATTATTCACGCGCGCGATGGAAAAAATGGATAAGCTGAGAAATCACTTTCTCGGCGGCAGTTATTTCATCGCGCTAAAAAAATCGGGACATTTTTACTACAACGATGCCGAGGGGCAGTACGACGGACGACAACTGCGTTACACACTCCGCCACGATGATCCGGAGGATGCCTGGTTCTTCGATTTCATCAACAGCGGGGAAGCTCAACGCATTCGTGTTGCGCCCAACGACAAACTCGGTGTGAGCAAAATATGGATACGTGTCCCCATACGGGATGGTGACAAGGTCATCGGCGTGCTGGGCACCGGACTTAATTTGGATGATTTCATCCATAACGTGTCCGGCATTTTCCAGCCAGGCGTGACCAATATGTTCATCAACAAAAAGGCCGCCATCCAGATTTATAACGATGTCGACCACGTTGATTTCCCCGGTGTATTCAATTTTTCCGAACATCAGCATTCCACCGATCAAATACGTACGGTTCAATCGAATAGCGAGTGGGTACGCCAGGCTATCGCGCGTCTGGACGCGGGTAGCGAGGTCGAAACAGAGTTTGTGCGGATCAATGGCAAACGCTATCTGGCCGGCATGATTGCACTGCCGGAGGTCGGTTGGTATGACCTTACGCTGCTCGACCTGTCGGTACTGATGCCGCGCGGGGAATTTGTCGAAATTTTTCTGGTTGTCATCCTCGGTGCGCTCGTCCTGCTATCACTCCTCGCCTTGCTCTTGCACAGGCTGGTGCTAAAACCGGTGGCAAAACTCAGCACGGCGGCAGCCAATATACGCAAAGGCGATTTTTCCTCGCCACTGCCGGAGGAAGGCGGCGGCGAAGTAAGCGAGTTGGCTTGGCAATTCAATGAAATGGCGGATGCTGTTTATCACACACAACACTGGCTGGAATCCGAAATCGAAAAACGCACCCGACAACTTGTCGACGCGCAACAAATACTGGAAACCTCTTTGCAACAGGAAAGAATCGGACGGGAAACCCAAGCCACGCTGATGGCGCTCATGGCACACGAAATGCGCAGCCCGGTCGCCGTCATCGGGAATACCGCCCAGATGTTGAATGTGCTGACCCAGTCAGAACACCCGGAATTGACTCCCCGTATCGCAAAGATCATGCATTCGGTCAAACAACTCGCCTCACTGATGGACAATTTCCTTACCGAAAAATGGCTGGATATGGACCGGCAGGGGCTTAATCGTGTAAGCGGTGACCTCAACCAACTGTGCGCGTCGATTGCCGAGAGTTTCATTGAAAGCCATGTGCGCCCGATCACTTTCGAGCCAACGGACAAAGAAGCCGTTCTCTGCGCAGACTGGCAACTGGTACAAATCGCCATCATCAACCTGCTGGACAATGCCAGCAAGTACTCCTCGCTTGACGATGCCATCCTTCTCAGGGTACTGCATTGCAACGGAGACCAGTTGTGTGTCGAGGTCAAAGACAGCGGCACGGGCATCCCCCGCGAGCAACAATCGCGGGTCTTTGAAAAATTTGCCCGTGGAAAACATGAAGACGACATCGCGGGAAGCGGCTTGGGTTTGTATCTGGTGAACTGGATTGCCAGATTCCACGGTGGGCATACCGAGTTCAGATCAATCGAAGGACAAGGAAGTACCTTCCGTTTATGCCTGCCCAAGTGCGATCCGTCTCCCGCCACCGCTCTTATTGGCGACCGCCCCGCCCCAACAATTCAGTCAAATTGAAAGTTGAATGACCTCCGGCAAAGCCGGAGGCTTATTGGGTGATCCCTCAAAGTGGCCAATAGAACCATGAGCCGTCCCCGGTGGCACTCACTGCTTCCCCTTTATAAAAGAGGGCTAGGGGGAATTTGAAAACTTGGCGTTACCTATCCTTTCGCAAATCCCCCCTAGCCCCCCTTTTTCAAAGTGGGGAACGTTCGCGAACGTTTATTCATTCTGGAGAAATGCCGCAGCGGCATCGGTCAAATCCTCTTGTGTTCCCCGGCATAGCCCTGGGGGTTACCACCTCTTCACAACGGCGAGATGAACACCGCCTCCCTCAACTTCTTCAACTGGTCGCGCAGGTCGGCGGCGCGCTCGAATTCCAGATTCTTCGCGGCGGCGAGCATCTCCTTCTCCAGCCGCGTGATTTCCTTCGAGACCTCCTTCTCGCTCATCGCCAGATACTTGGCCTGAGTCTGCGCGGCTTTGAGCTGGTTGCGCGCGGCATCCGGTTCGTACATACCTTCGATGATGTCCTTGATGCGCTTCTGCACACCGATCGGTGTGATGCCGTTGGCCTCGTTGAACGCCTGCTGCTTGGTACGGCGGCGGTCGGTCTCGCCGATGGCGCGCTTCATCGACTCGGTGATGCGGTCGGCATACAGCAGCGCCTTGCCGTTGAGGTGGCGCGCGGCACGGCCTATGGTCTGGATCAGCGAACGTTCCGAGCGCAAAAAGCCCTCCTTGTCCGCATCCAGTATCGCGACCAGTGACACTTCCGGGATATCCAGCCCCTCGCGCAGCAGGTTGATGCCGACCAGCACATCGAATTCACCGAGGCGCAGGTCGCGGATGATCTCGACGCGCTCCACGGTCTCGATGTCGGAATGCAGGTAGCGCACCTTGATGCCGTGTTCGGAAAAATACTCGGTGAGCTGCTCGGCCATGCGCTTGGTCAGCGTCGTCACCAGCACACGCTCACCGACCTTCACGCGCAGATTGACCTCGGACATCAGATCGTCCACCTGATGCGTCGCGGGGCGCACCTCAATCACCGGATCGATCAGCCCCGTCGGGCGCACCACCTGCTCCACCACCTGCCCTGCATGCTCTGCCTCATACACCGAAGGCGTGGCGGAGACGAAGATCGCCTGGCGCATGATCTTCTCGAACTCGTCGAAACGCAGCGGGCGGTTATCCAGTGCGGAAGGCAGACGGAAGCCGTAATTGACCAGATTCTCTTTGCGCGCGCGGTCGCCCTTGTACATGCCGCCGATCTGCGGGATGGTGACATGGCTCTCGTCGAGGAACATCAGCGCGTCCGGCGGCAGATAATCCATCAGCGTTGGCGGCGACTCACCCGGCTTGCGCCCGGAAAGATGGCGTGAATAGTTCTCGATACCCTTGCAGAAGCCGATCTCGTTGAGCATCTCCAAGTCATGGCGGGTGCGCTGCTCGATGCGCTGCGCCTCCACCAGTTTGTTCTCGCGCTGATAAAAAGCGATGCGCTCGGCCAACTCCAGCTTGATGGTCTCGATGGCGCGCAACACCGTGCTGCGCGGCGTGACGTAATGGCTGGAGGGATACACGGTATAGCGTGGGACTTTTTGCAGGATGTGGCCGGTGAGCGGATCGAACAGCGACAAGGTCTCTACCTCATCGTCGAACAGCGACAGGCGCAACGCATGCTCGCTGCTTTCCGCCGGGAAGATGTCGATCACGTCGCCCTTCACCCGGAACACGCCGCGCTTGAATTCCATTTCATTGCGCGTGTACTGCATCTCGGTCAGCCGGCGCAGGATCGCCCGTTGCTCGATGCGCTCGCCCTGGCGCAGGTGCAGGATCATGCCGTGGTAATCGACCGGGTCGCCGATGCCGTAGATCGCCGAGACGGTGGCGACGATCACGCAGTCTTCCCGCTCCAGCAGCGCCTTGGTGGCGGAGAGCCGCATCTGTTCGATGTGCTCGTTGATGCTGGAATCCTTCTCGATGAACAGATCGCGCGAGGGCACATAGGCCTCGGGCTGGTAGTAGTCGTAGTAGGAGACGAAGTACTCGACCGCGTTGTCCGGGAAGAACTCGCGGAACTCGGAATACAACTGCGCCGCCAGCGTTTTATTCGGCGCCATCACGAAGGCCGGTCGCCCCAGGCGGGCGATGACGTTGGCCATGGTGTAGGTCTTGCCCGAGCCGGTCACCCCGAGCAGGGTCTGGAAGCGCTGCCCCTGGTCGATACCCGTCACCAGTTGCTCGATCGCGACAGGTTGATCGCCGGCCGGCGGGAACGGTTGATGCAGTGCAAAAGGGCTATTGGGATAAGTAATCGCCAAGTTAGAATCCGCGCGCTAAAAAACGGTCCATCCTAGCATCCCGGCGCGACCTGCCGCGCCGCCATCCAGTAGAGGCTATCCGTGGAACTCTCCCGCCGCGTTCAGAACATCAAACCGTCGCCGACCCTGGCGGTCGCCGCCAAGGCCGCGAAACTCAAGGCCGAAGGCCATGACATCATCGGCCTCGGCGTCGGCGAACCCGATTTCGACACGCCGCAGCACATCAAGGACGCGGCCATCGCCGCCATCCACGCCGGCTTCACCAAATACACCGCCGTCGGCGGCACGCCCAGCCTGAAAAAAGCCGTCATCGCCAAATTCAAGCGGGAAAACGGCCTCGACTACCAGGCCAACCAGATTCTGGTGTCCTGCGGCGGCAAGCAGAGCTTCTACAACCTGGCGCAGGCGGTCATCAACCCGGGAGACGAAGTCATCATCCCGGCGCCTTACTGGGTGTCCTACCCGGACATGGTGATATTGGCCGATGGCGTGCCGGTCATCGTCGATGCCGGCATCGAACAGGCTTTCAAAATCACCCCGGCGCAACTGGAAGCGGCGATCACCGCGAAGACCAAGATGCTGGTCATCAACAGCCCCTCCAACCCCAGCGGCGCGGTCTACGGCAAGGAAGAACTCGCCGCCCTGGGCGAAGTGCTGCGCCGCCACCCGCAAGTACTGATCGCCAGCGACGACATGTACGAACACATCCTCATGGCCGATGGCGAGTACAGCAACATCGTCAACGCCTGCCCCGACCTTTATGACCGCACCATGGTGCTCAACGGCGTCTCCAAGGCCTACGCCATGACCGGCTGGCGCATCGGCTATGCCGCCGGCCCGGCCAAGATCATCGCGGCGATGGAAAACATCCAGTCACAAAGCACCTCCAACCCCACTTCCATCTCGCAAGTGGCGGCGGAAATGGCGCTCAACGGCGACCAGGCCTGCATCGCCCCCATGCTTGCCGCCTTCCGTGAACGCCATCGCTACGTGGTCGACGCCCTCAACGCCATTCCCGGCGTGAGCTGTGTCGACAGCGGTGGCGCTTTCTACGCCTTCCCCGATGCCGGTGTGGCCATCGCCAAACTACACGCCGAAGGCAAACTCAAGGAAGCCACCGACATGGCCCTGTCCGAGCGCCTGCTCGAATTCGGCGTCGCCCTGGTGCCCGGCTCCGCCTTCGGCAGCGAAGGCTGCATCCGCATCTCCTTCGCCACCTCGATGGATAACCTGAAAAAGGCCCTCTCACGTATCGCCCAGGCACTCGCCTGAAGCACAAATAAACAGGCGAAAACCCGCTCCAGATATTGACCGGAAGCCGCGCCATCCTTATTATCGCGGCCTCCCAATTCCTCGATAGCTCAGTTGGTAGAGCAACGGACTGTTAATCCGTGTGTCCCTGGTTCGAGCCCAGGTCGGGGAGCCAAATAATCAAAGACTTAGGCCACCTTAATCGGTGGCCTTTGTCGTTTCTGGAATCTGTGTAGCCACCATGTAGCTTGATTCGGTCAATCCGCATCAAGCTGTGCGTGCCGGGTCAGGTGGCGATGCGATTGGTTACGCTGTAACCGCTTCGCCCACATAGACGCGGTGCTGGTCGGCATCCATGCTGGCGGTTACCCGGCGTTGTTCGTCCAGGATCAGACGTTCCAGCATAGCGGCCTGAGTGATGCCTTGATGCTTGGACAGCCGCTCAAGGGCGCGCTTGGCGTGCAAGCTGATAACGGCCTGTAGCCGCTCGCCGTCGCCCTCCTTGATCTTTCTAACCCGATAAGCGGCCTGTTTCTCCGCGTTGGTCATGGCCATGCTGCCCTCCATCTGGTTACAGTGTAACTACAGGATGGC
>JAXMKV010000011.1:0-1228 GCA_034371155.1 Gallionella sp.
TGATGGGTTTCAAAGCTTTCTATTCGGCCAAAGCAACGATCGCTGGAATTGAAGCGGCGCATATGATCCGAAAGGGGCAGTTGTCCGATGAAAATATTCCCGCCTATCAGCAGTTCATGGCATTAGCAGGATAGTCTTGCCTCCAGGATACGAATTTCCTGGCTTTAGCTAAACTTTGCGACAGAACCCGCGTTGCAATGTTACTCAGCGCCTCAACATCGCCGTGGCACGGGCAGCCAAGGTGCATAGCAGTCTCGACAAGCGGAGCATCTCGCCGCATACCATTAGGCATACGACAGCAATGCACCTACTTCAATCGGGTGTCGCATTTAGCGTAATTGCTTTGTGGTTGGGACACGAGAGCACAATGACCACACACCGATACGTCCAGGCGGACTTGTCAATGAAGGACAAAGCACTGGCGAGGCTTCAAGAACCCGAAACAACACTGTGCCGCTATCACCCAGTCGATGACGCATTGATGCAGTTTCTTCAAGACTTATAATAATGTATAGCGCGCTGCCAGTAATCGCTGGTAGCGTGCGGGGTACAGGTCGAAATTAAATATTTCTATACATAGTTAGGTTCTATGCATAGGGGTCGACAGCCGACCCCAGGACCCGCGCAAAGGTAAATAAATGATCGGAGAACGGCTACCAATCCCCATCCCTTCCATGCTCATCAATGAATTTACGCATCCCAGTCAGTTCATTTGTTTTTTCAAAAAAGAATACTTCACCATCTTCACTTTTTGATTCAAATTGCTCAACCGCAACTTCAAATTCAGTGGCTTCTTGAATCAAGTTATCCTCTTCATCATACACTGCGTTGAGTCCATAGCAATCGCCATACACGCCGGTAACAAGGTGGCCATATACCGCTAAATATTGATCATCATCTGACTCGTAATCATCGTCAGGCGTCCAGGCTGCAAATGGTGTTGGGTGTAGTTCGGCAAATCTTTTAGCGATTTCGATTTTTTGACTGTCGCTGATCATTTTAAATTCTCTTGTAGATAATGGGGCAACTATAGATCCTTGCTCTATTATTGGCGTGGTTCAATAAATTGATTAGTTACTGCGTAACGAAATTTCATTGAAATACTCATCCCACTGACTTGGGTCTAGTTTTTTTATTTCAGTAACGTCTTTATCCAGTATGATGATCAGCTGCTCGATTACCTCTCTTTTTGTAATTTTGAAGTGATCGGTTAGTCGTTCTAAGGCAC
>JAXMKV010000012.1:0-84310 GCA_034371155.1 Gallionella sp.
GTTTTTGACGCTGAACTGGTTTGAAGGCGCGCACCCCTTCACCATTGCCAGCGCCCCCCATGGGGACGGGTTGGTGACCTTCCAGATCAAGGCGCTGGGCGACTTCACCCGCCAACTGGGCCACCGCGCACAACCCGGCCAGCCCGTGACCGTTGAAGGGCCCTACGGCCAGTTCAAACTGAGCCGCCAGCGCCGCAGCGCACGCCAGATATGGGTGGCGGGTGGTGTGGGCGTCACCCCATTCCTGGCCTGGCTGGACAGCCTGGCCGAGGCCACCTGGCAAGGCGGCGCTGCGCCCGAGGCCGACCTGCACTACTTCACACGCCAGGCGGCTGACGACCCGTTTGCCCGGCAACTGCGCACCAGGTGTGCCGCTGTACCCAGCGTCAAGCTGCATGTGCATGAGAGCAACATCGGGCTCACCCCCACCCCCCCTGAGCAACTGGTGGCCGAGTCAGCCCAGGCCGGGCAACGGACAGAGGTGTGGTTTTGCGGCCCGGCGGGCCTGGGGCAACGGGTGCGTGCTGGCTTGAAACGCAAGCTGGGCTGGCGGTTGCGGTTCCACCAGGAAGCGTTTGAGATGCGCTGACGCCCCCAGACTGATGCCGTGGCGCCGACACAGCACCTGCTGCCAGCCACAGCCCGGCCCAGCCACCCCGCCCCGCGCTATCCTGCACCCACCAAGGACTTTTGATGCTGACCCACCCACACCCTGCCCGGCTTTTGCACGTGGCTTTTCTACAACTTGGCCTGTGCCTGTGCCTGCTGGGCACCGGTGGGGCGGCGTTTGCCAGCGACGACGACGACCACGAACAGGCCCGCCAGGCAGTGGCGCGGGGCGATGTGCTGCCTCTGCGCCAGCTGCTCCAGCATCTGGACAGGCAGCGCCCCGGTGGGCACATTCTGGAGGTAGAACTGGAGCGCAAAGGTGGCCAGTGGGTGTACGAAATCAAGCAACTTGAGGCAGGTGGCCAGCTCGTCAAGGTCAAGCTGGACGCCAAAACCGGCGAACTGATCAAGGCCAAAGCGCGCAACCCATCACCAAAACCCACCCAGCCATGAACACACCCCCGGAGCCCGCATGAGAATCCTGCTGGTCGAAGACGAACCCACCCTGAACCGACAGCTCGACATGGCCTTGCAACACGCGGGCTACAGCGTGGACGTGAGCGTGAATGGCCGCGATGCCTGGGCGCTGGGCGACGCTGAGCCATTTGACGCGGTGGTGCTCGACCTGGGCTTGCCGCAAATGGACGGCCTGACCGTGCTCAAGCGCTGGCGCGCCGCCGGGCGCGGCATGCCGGTGCTGATACTGACGGCGCGCGACAACTGGCACGAAAAAGTGGCGGGCATCGACGCCGGAGCCGACGACTACCTGACCAAGCCCTTCCACACCGAAGAGCTGCTGGCCCGGCTGCGGGGCCTCATCCGCCGAGCCAGTGGCTTGTCATCCCCCCTGCTGGTGTGCGGGCCGGTGGAGCTGGACACCCGCACGGGCCGGGTGACGCTGGACGGGCAAGCCATTGCCCTGACCAGCCACGAATTCAAGGTGCTGGCCTACCTGATGCACCACCCCGGCGCAGTGGTGTCGCGCACCGAGCTGACCGAGCACATCTATGCCCAGGACAGCGACCGCGACTCCAACACCATCGAGGTGTTCGTGGGGCGGCTGCGCAAAAAGCTGCCTGCAGCGCTGATTGAAACGGTGCGCGGCCTGGGCTACCGGCTGGTGGCCCCGCCATGATCGGCCGGTGGTGGACGGGCCTGCGCGGCTCCTTGCAGTGGCGGCTGCTGCTGGTCACGCTGCTGAGCATGGCCCTGGCGCTGCTGCTGACTGGCATCACCCTGTTCAACCTCTTCAGCGGGCATGTGCAGCGGCAGTTTCAGGCGGACCTGGAAGTTCAGCTGGAGCAACTGACGGCCCGGCTGGAGTTTGATGCCAGCGGCCAACCCGTGGTCGATGCCACCCAGCTGAGCGACCCCCGCTGGCTCAAACCCTTGTCGGGCCGGTACTGGCAGGTGGATGCCTATCCCCGCACCGCCAACGACGCGCCCGACACACGCAATGTGGCTGGCGTGCTGCGCTCGCGCTCGCTGTGGGACGAGGTGCTGGACTTGCCCCCTGACGTGGTGGCCGACGGTGCCACCCACCTGCACGAAATCGGCGGGCCCTCGGGCCGACCCTTGCTGGCCGTAGAGCGAACGGTGCGCCCGCCCGCACCCCACAGCAGCGCCTGGACGCTGGTGGTGGCCGCAGACGCCAGCGAAACCCAAGGTGCCATTCGGCGCTTTGCCCGTGTGCTGGCCGCCACCCTGGCCGTGCTGCTGGGGCTGCTGGGCCTGGCGTCGGTGGCGCAGGTGTGGGTGGGGTTGTCACCGCTGCGTGCCCTGCGGCAAGCGGTGTCGGCGCTCGACCAGGGCCATGAGGCCCGGCTGCGGGGGCGGTTTCCTGCCGAAATTCAGCCGCTGGCCGATGGCCTCAACCGCGCCCTGCAGCGGCAGGAAGAGGGGCTGGCGCGCGCACGCACGCAAGCTGGCAACCTGGCCCATGCCCTGAAAACCCCGCTGGCCGTTTTGCGGCACTCGGCCGATGCGGCCAGCCAGCCCGACCAACCGCTGGCCTTGCAGCAGGTGGGGCAGCAGATTCACGAGCAGGTGGCCAAAGCCCAGCAGCACATGGACTGGCACCTGCGCCGCGCCCGCTCGGCGGCGCACGCGGCGGGCATGCAACGGCCACGCTGCGCCTTGTTGCCCACCTTGCACGGCCTTCAGCGGGTGATGGACAAGGTGTACGCCCACCGGCAACTGCGCCTGTCGGTGGCCAGCGACGCAGCAGACCCCTGGGTACCCGTCGAACAGGAAGACCTGCACGACATGCTGGGCAACCTGATCGACAACGCCTGCAAATGGGCACAGAGGTGCGTGCACATTCAGGTGGACCAGGACGGCCACGTCAGGGTGGAAGACGATGGCCCCGGCGTGCCCGAAGCCCAGCGCTCACTCATGTGCCAGCGGGGTCAGCGGCTGGATCAGCACACCCCCGGCTCGGGTCTGGGCCTGGCCATCGTGGCCGAGCTGGCGGAGTTGTACGGTGCCCAGCTAAGCTTTGGTGCCAGCCCCCTGGGTGGCCTCAGTGCCCAGTTGCGCTGGAACGCCCGGCCCCGGTAGGCATTCGGCACAACAACAGGTGTGCCCGCGAAGGCTGTGGGCAAAGGCGGAGAACACAGCTGGTTTCATTATCATGGGCGCTCTTTTTTGTGTGCCCCGCATTCACCTCCCCCACTGAGCAAAGGTTTCCCATGCCCGCCTACCGTTCCCGCACCACCACCCACGGCCGCAACATGGCCGGTGCCCGCGCCCTGTGGCGGGCCACTGGCATGAAGGACGGCGACTTCGAGAAACCCATCATCGCCATTGCCAACTCGTTCACCCAGTTCGTGCCCGGCCATGTGCACCTCAAAGACATGGGCCAGCTGGTGGCCCGCGAGATCGAACGCGCCGGGGGCGTGGCCAAAGAGTTCAACACCATCGCCGTGGACGACGGCATTGCCATGGGCCACAGCGGCATGCTGTACTCGCTGCCCAGCCGCGACCTGATTGCCGACAGTGTGGAGTACATGGTCAACGCCCACTGCGCCGACGCGCTGGTGTGCATCTCCAACTGCGACAAGATCACGCCTGGCATGCTGATGGCCGCAATGCGCCTGAACATTCCGGTGGTGTTTGTCTCCGGCGGGCCGATGGAGGCCGGCAAGGTCAACTGGCAGGGCAAGGTGAAAGGACTCGACTTGGTTGATGCGATGGTCGCGGCCGCCGACAGTCGTTGCAGCGACGAGGAAGTCGATGCCATCGAACGCTCCGCCTGCCCGACCTGCGGTTCCTGCTCCGGCATGTTCACCGCAAACTCGATGAATTGCCTGACGGAGGCGCTGGGCCTGAGTCTGCCCGGTAACGGTTCGCTGGTGGCTACCCATGCCCAGCGCAAGGAACTGTTCCTGGGCGCGGGCCGGTTGATCGTCGAACTATGCAAACGTTATTACGAGCAGGACGATGCTGGCGTGCTGCCGCGCAGCATCGCGACTTTCGATGCATTCGAGAACGCGATGACGCTGGACATTGCGATGGGCGGATCGACCAACACAGTGCTGCATCTGCTGGCCATCGCGCGCGAGGCGGGTGTGGATTTCACCATGAAGGATATGGATCGCTTGTCGCTGCATGTGCCGACGCTGTGCAAGGTCGCGCCATCGAGCGAATACCACATGGAAGACGTGCACAGGGCCGGCGGCATCGCGGCGATACTCGGCGAGCTGGACAGGGCCGGGCTGCTGCATGGCGATGCCGGTACGGTGCACAGCAAGACGCTGCGCGACGGGTTGAAGCAATGGGACATCATGCAGACCGGCGACGAGGCGGTGAAAAAACTCTTCCGCGCCGCGCCCGGCGGCATCGTCACTACCATCGCGTTCTCGCAGTCCATGCTGTATCCCGATTTGGACTCCGACCGCAGCAACGGCTGCATTCGCGACAAGGCGCATGCGTACTCGCAGGACGGCGGTCTCGCGGTGCTGCACGGCAATCTCGCGCTGGACGGCTGTATCGTCAAGACGGCGGGCGTGGACGAGAGTATCCTGAAGTTCACCGGACGAGCGCGCGTGTTCGAGAGTCAGGATGCTTCGGTGGCGGCGATTTTGGCCGACCAGATTGTCGCGGGCGATGTGGTGGTGATACGTTACGAGGGCCCCAAGGGCGGGCCGGGCATGCAGGAGATGCTGTACCCGACCTCGTACCTGAAGTCGAAGGGCTTGGGCAAGGCCTGCGCGCTGCTGACCGACGGGCGTTTCTCCGGCGGTACCTCGGGTCTCTCCATCGGTCACGTCTCGCCGGAAGCAGCCAGCGGCGGTGCGATCGGGCTGGTGCAGGAGGGCGACACGATAGAGATCGACATTCCGAACCGCAGCATTAGTCTGGCGATCTCGGATGCCGAATTGGCACAGCGCCGCGCGGCGATGGCAGCGCTCGGCGACAAGGCATGGAAGCCTGTCGCCGAGCGGCAGCGCAAAGTGTCGGCGGCCTTGCGCGCCTACGCGGCGATGGTGACCAGCGCCGACAAGGGCGCGGTGCGCGACGTGACGCTGATCGAGCGATAAAAACTTTTTCCCGCAGATAAAACAGATTAAACCGTGAGTTGGATTTTCTTTGAAATCTGCGTGAATTTGTTTAATCTGCGGGCCTGATGGGATGTGTTTGGATAATCTAAGGGGAAAAGCATGACGGCAGCATTGAACGCACAATTTGGTATCGCAGGACAACTGAGCTTCCGCGAGGATGCCAGCGGACTGATCGTCGCCGAGATCGACAACGCAAAAGGAACTGCGTCACTGTGTTTACAGGGTGCGCACTTGATGACATGGCGTCCGAAAAGCCAGTCCGTACCGGTGGTGTGGCTGTCGCGCGACGCAAAGCTGGCGGCGGGCAAGTCCATCCGCGGCGGTGCACCGGTGTGCTGGCCGTGGTTCGGCGCACATGCTTCGGAGAGTACCTTTCCCGGCCACGGTTTCGCGCGCACCGTGCCATGGAGCGTGGTCGAGTCCGGCACGGAGCCGGACGGCGCGACGCGCCTGACGCTACGTCTGGTGGCGAGCGACAAGACCCGCGCACAATGGCCGCACGACTGCACGCTGGACCTGACCGTGATCGTCGGCGACACGCTGCGCATGGAAATGACCACCGAGAACACCGGCGCGGAAGCATTCGTGATCGGCGAAGCGCTGCATACCTATTTCCAGATCGGCGATATCGGCGCAGTGCGTGTCACCGGGCTGGAAGGCTGCGATTACTGGGACAAGGTCGGCGGCTCGACGCTGCGCAAGCAGGATGGGGCGATCACTTTCTCCGGCGAGACCGACCGCGTCTATATCAATACTACCGCCGAGTGCGTGATCGAAGACGACAAGCTGAAGCGCCGCATCCATGTCGCCAAATCCGGCAGCCTGTCCACCGTGGTGTGGACACCGTGGACGGAGAAGGCAAACAAGATGGGCGACATGGGGCAGCCGGAAGGCTGGCGCGAAATGGTCTGCGTGGAATCGGTGAATGCCATCGAAAATGTAATTACGGTCGCTGCGGGAACTCGGCATACCCTGATAGTCGAATACCGTGCCGAAGCGTTGTAATTTTCATTAATCTTGAACAGGGAGAACGTCATGCGTACGCAAACGGTTTTATTGGCACCATTGTTGGTTGTGTTGTACGGCTGTCAGCCCGAGACTCCTGTTCAACAAACTCCTGCTGCAGAACCTTCTGTCTCGGCAGCTCCTGTTGTCATGGTGCCTGCTTCCGCACCGGCACCCGTAGTTGAATCGGCACTGGTCGCCGAATCTGCACCGGTAGTGGCGGAAAAGCCGACTGTAACCGTTGCAACCAAACCGGCGGCAGTTCCCGCGCCTGCAAGCGTTGTTTCGCTTGCGCCAGCCAAGGTGGTTGAGCCTGCTGCAGCCAAGGCGGAGGTGACTGTCGCTTTGTCCATGGCTGACGGGCTGGCACTGGCGAAAAAGAACAACTGCCTGGCTTGTCATGACCTTGATAGAAAAGTGGTCGGCCCGGCATGGAGGGATGTGGCGGCCAAATATCGCGGGGATGGCGGTGCGGAGGAACGGCTCGCAAATGTTATTGCCAAGGGCGGTCGAGGGGCGTGGGGTAGCATGGCGATGCCGGCCAGCCCGAATGTCAGCACGGCGGATCGCCAGGCTCTGGCGCGATTCGTATTGTCGCTCAAATAGGCTGTCAACCTTTGGTGGCTCATGGGCGTTACTGGCATACCGTCTCAAAATTTAGGTTTGCAAGGCAGGCGGAGTTGTTTAGAATCGACGGCGAAGGCGAAACCTTCACATTGTTTTAAGTGTTTCAATCAATAAAACGGAGAGAACATGAAATCTATCATCGTAAGCATGACAGTTGCAGCAGGTCTGATGGCCGCAGGTAGCGCAATGGCAACCGATATGCCGGCAGTCGCCAAGAAGAACAATTGCACCGCTTGCCACGCCGTGGACAAGAAGGTGGTTGGACCGTCCTGGAAGGATGTTGCAGCAAAGACTTCTGACGAGGCTGTTATGGCCGTATCCATCTCCAAGGGCAGCAAGGGCAAGTACGGTTCCATGCCTATGCCTCCGCAGAAGGTCAGCGATGCAGACATGAAAGAGATCACCGCTTTCATCAAAGGTCTGAAGTAAGCGTTCTGTAATGAACAAGAGAGCCGGCGAAAGCCGGCTTTTTTGTGTCTTTTTTGTGTCTGATGTGCTTGAGTCTGTCGCCTGTTCCATGTCTAATCTCCCCCGCTTGAAACAATAAACAGGGAGCGTTCATGAAATATCTCAATCCGATCTGGCTGTGGTTGCTTTTCCCCCAGTCCGCTTTTGCCGCCGATGCCGCCCTTGATGCCTTGTTTGGCACCATAAACGGTTACTTGGCGCAGGTCATTTTCTTCGATATTTTTCCCGGTGAGCCGGTGATGCCATTCATCGTTGCCTGGTTGATCGTGGCGGCGGTGTTCCTCACATTGCGCTTCAATTTTGTCAATCTACGCATGATGCGCCATGCCTTCAGAGTGCTACGCGGCAAATACCGTACGGTGGACGACCAGGGCGAGGTGACACCCTTTCAGGCGCTGTCCACGGCGCTTTCTGCCACCGTGGGTCTGGGTAACATCGCCGGAGTGGCGATCGCCATTTCCATCGGTGGACCGGGCGCGACGTTCTGGATGATCGTTGCGGGATTCCTCGGCATGAGCACCAAGTTTGCCGAGGCCAGTCTGGCGCAAATGTATCGCGAAGTGCGCCCAGACGGCAGGCTGATGGGCGGGGCGATGGAATATTTGTCCAAAGGACTCGCCGAGAAGGGAGCGCCGCGCACCGGCAAAATGCTCGCCGTCATGTTCGCGATATTCACTATCCTCGGTTCGTTCGGCGCGGGCAGCGCGTTTCAGGTCAGTCAGTCTATGGGCGCGGTGCAGGAGCAGATCCCGTTTTTCCGCGAAGTGCCGGTGGCCTATGGATTGTTGATGGCGTTGGCTGTCGGCTTGGTCATTATCGGCGGTTTGCGCCGTATCGCCCATGTCGCCGAGGCGGTGGTGCCGACCATGGTCATCATCTACGTGAGCGCCTGTCTGTGGATCATCGTCGGTAACGCCGCACTGGTGCCCGAAGCGCTGGGCAAGATTGTCATTGAGGCATTTTCTCCGATCGCGGTGGCGGGCGGGATTGTCGGTGTGATCGTGCAGGGTTTCAAGCGTGCGGCTTTTTCCAGCGAAGCGGGTTTGGGTTCTGCTGCGATCGCCCATTCCACTGCGTCGGTTAAGTACCCAGTGCGTCAGGGCTTGGTCGCCTTGTACGAGCCGTTCATCGATACGGTGGTGATCTGCACGATGACGGCGCTGGTTATCATCTTGACCGGGGTTTACAGCGCGCCTGAATACGAATCCCTGCGTGCCGCCAGCCAAGGGGCTGCGCTGACTTCGGTGGCTTTCGCCACCGTATCAGACTGGTTCCCCATGATTTTGACCTTGTCGGTGGTGCTGTTCGCCTACAGTACCGCGATCTCCTGGTCGTATTACGGCGAGCGTTGCTGGGTGTACGTATTCGGCGAACGCTATTCGATGTTGTACAAAGCTTTATTCATCGGCTTTGTCGTTGTGGCATCAATTGCCAGTGCCGCCAATCTGGTGGACTTCACCGATCTGCTGGTACTCGGTATGGCGTTCCCCAACTTGATCGGGCTGTATGTGTTGAGCGGAAAAGTAAAAGCCGCGTTGGGCGAATATCAAACCAAACTGGCCAGCGGGGAGTTGGATCGCGAGGCGGGTATCAGGCGATGATATTGAACAGCATACGGGTCGCCAGCACCATCAGCATCACGGCGAACAGTTTGCGCAGCAATTCCACTTTCATGCGGTGCGCTGCCTTGGCACCAAGGGGGGCAGTGACGATGCTGGCCAGCGCGATCCACAGCAACGCGGGCAGATAAACATAGCCGAGGTGCGGAGCGGGGAGATCGGTATTGAGCCAGCCAGTGGCGATGTAGCCTGTCGTCGCTCCCAGTGCGACGGGGAAGCTGATTGCGGCGGAAGTGCCGATGGCATGACGCAGTGTGATGTTGCACCAGACCAGAAAGGGCACGATCAACGTCCCGCCGCCGATGGAAACCAGGCTGCTTAACGTGCCGGTCAGTGTGCCGAACGCGGTCATTCCCATTCTGCCGGGCAATGGCCGGGCGGGGTGGGGCCGTTTGCCGAGCAGGATTTGTCCGGCGGCGAAATAAACGAACAACGCAAAGAAGAGCGCCAGAAAGTGCGGCGCGGTGCCGGCGGCAAGCAGTGTGCCCAACGCGGTGCCAAGCAGGATGCCGGGCGTGATGGTGCGCACCACCGGCCAGTTCACCGCGCCATGCCGGTGATGTTGGCGCATGCTGGCGAGCGAAGTGAACAGAATTGTCGCCATCGACGTGCCCAGTGCCAGATGCAGCAAGTGCGGGCCGGAGAAGTGTTGTGCCTCGAACGAGAATAGCAGCACCGGTACCAGAATCAGCCCGCCGCCGATACCGAACAGTCCGCCCAGCCAACCCACCAGTGCCCCCAAGGCCAGGTAGATGAGTATCCATTCTGAGACGTCTGTCATCGGGCGAGTTTTTCCGTGATGAAGTGCCATTCATCGGAACTGAGCGGGGTGATGGATAGCCGGTTGCCTTTTTGCAGGGTACGCAGGTGTTCAAGTTCAGGATGCTGGCGCAGTTCGGAGATCGGGATCAGGGCGATTTTTTTTACCAATCGCACATCCACATTGAACCAACGCGGTGTTTCCTGCGTGGCCTTGGCATCGAAATATTTGTTCTTCTTGTCGAATTGTGTGGCATCGGGGTAGGCGGTGCTGCTGACCTCGGCGATGCCGGCGATACCGGGTTCCTTGCAATTGGAATGGTAGAACAACACGCCGTCACCAGGCCGCATCTGGTCGCGCATGAAGTTGCGCGCCTGATAGTTGCGCACGCCATACCAAGCCACGGTCTGATCGGGCAAAGCGGCGAGATCGTCGATGCTGACGTCGGATGGTTCGGATTTCATCAGCCAAAATTTCACTCAATCACCAATCCTTTCTTATCCAGTTGATACTCAATCATTGCATCAAGATGCGCTGCGGTGTCGTCATCGCCTGCTTCCCGGTGATGAATTTGTGCAGTTTGTTGGCCGCCTCAGCATCCAGATTTTTAAACTCGCAACCGACACGAAAAATGGTTTGTCCGACGCGGTCGTGCCCGAGAATAACGATGTTTCTGACAATCAGGTTGGCCGTTATAGCTCCCTCATCGGACAGTTCGATCCTGCAATCGGGGTAGGTCTGGCCGATGTGCAGGCCGCTCTCGTCTTCCATTTGAAGCAACCCTATCCCGCCGCCGCTGATGTCGGCGGCGGGAAGCTCGAAATCAATGACGGTCATATGGCGCATTTCCAGAGGTTCTCCGTCATGGGACGGGCGAATTCCCAGATTGCATTGCAGGCGCTCCGTGGGCGGCAGCAGCAAGCGGAAGAATTCGCGGCGCTGGATTCGAAGCAGGGCCTTGGGCAGGAACAGGAACAGGGCGGGGGCTCCGTCGTAACTTACCGGACTCGCCTTGTCGACGGTGAACTGGATCTTGACGTTCCCCTCTTGGCTGACGAGAGTCAGCGATCTGCTCGACGTGATCAGCGCATTGGTGGTCGCGCTGTTTCCGGGCTCGATCCACAAGCCGTCCTCGTCAACGTCAAGAATGGTCGTCATGATGAAGTTATGGCTGGCGTCGTAATAGAGCGCGCAATCGGTTCCAGACTGCGCTACCCGCAAAAGGATGGATTCGATCTGCTGGCGGAAGCTGACGAGACAGCTCTTGGATTCCTCGTCGGACAACACCTCAATTTTGGGAGGGATACGCTTTATCATTTGCCGATTATAACGAACCTGCTGATCGCCCAATTTTTCAAGCGGGTCTGCTGGGTGGTGCGCATATTTGCGGAATTGGTACGTTGTACTGACTTGTGCGGGTGAAAACCCGTAAAATACGCACCTTAGCAAAATCCATAACCGACACATGCTCAGCTTTCAACAAATCATCCTGACCCTGCAAAACTACTGGGACAAGCAGGGCTGCGCGCTGCTGCAACCTTACGACATGGAAGTCGGCGCGGGCACTTCGCACACCGCGACCTTCTTGCGCGCGCTCGGCCCCGAGCCGTGGAAGGCCGCCTACGTGCAGCCTTCGCGCCGCCCCAAGGACGGGCGTTACGGCGAGAACCCGAACCGCTTGCAGCACTACTACCAGTTCCAGGTGGTGCTCAAGCCCGCTCCGGCGAACATCCTCGACCTGTATCTCGGCTCGCTGGAGGCGCTGGGCTTCGACCTGAAGCAGAACGACATCCGCTTCGTCGAGGACGACTGGGAGAACCCGACGCTGGGCGCTTGGGGACTGGGCTGGGAGGTGTGGCTGAACGGCATGGAAGTCACGCAGTTCACCTATTTCCAGCAGGTCGGCGGCATCGACTGCAAGCCGATCACCGGCGAGATCACCTACGGCCTCGAACGTCTCGCGATGTATTTGCAGGGCGTGGAGAACGTGTTCGATTTGACCTGGACGCCAGGCGTGACCTATCGCGACGTGTACCACCAGAACGAGGTCGAGCAATCCACCTACAACTTCGAGCATAGCGACGTGGAGTTTTTGCTGGTGGCTTTCAATAGCCACGAGAAGCAGGCGAAGCACTTGATGGAACAGCAGCTCGCCTTGCCTGCCTACGAGCAGGTGCTGAAGGCGGCGCACAGTTTCAATCTGCTGGACGCGCGCGGCGCGATCTCGGTGACCGAGCGCGCAGCCTACATCGGCCGCATCCGCAACCTGGCACGCAGCGTCGCGGCGGCCTATCTCGACAGCCGCGCAAGACTCGGCTTCCCGATGGCACCGAAGGAATGGGCGGATGAAGTGCTGGCGAAAATGGAAAAGGTGGCGTAGTCATGCAGGTAGCCTATGTCGTCATTCCCGCGCAGGCGGGAATCCAGCAAGACATACACTCCGCGCAGCGGACAACTTTTGTCCCGCGATGCGGGAATCGTTCAATCAACTGGATTCCCGCCTGCGCGGGAATGACGGGGTTTTAACATGAGCAGTAAAAATTTATTGGTCGAGTTGTTCGTCGAGGAGCTGCCGCCAAAGTCGCTGAAGAAGCTGGGCGAGAGTTTCGCCGAGACCTTGTCTGCGAGCCTGAAGGCGCAGGGGCTGGCGGCTGCCGCTGCGGCGGTCGAGTCCTATGCGTCGCCGCGCCGTCTTGCGGTGCATGTCGCCAACGTCGCGGCGCAGGCCGCCGACAAGCCGGTGTCGCAGAAGCTGATGCCGGTCAGCGTCGGTCTCGATGCGGAAGGTAATGCCACGCCCGCGCTGCTGAAACGCCTCGCCGCGCTGGGTGCGGACGCATCGGCGGTGCCGAATCTAAAACGCGCGCCGGATGGCAAGAATGAGGCGCTGTTTTACGACAGCGTCGCGAAAGGTGCGTTGCTGGCCGACGGATTGCAGAAGGCGCTGGAAGACGCGCTCGCGAAGCTACCCATCGCCAAGGTGATGACCTACCAGTTGGCCGACGGCTGGAGCAGCGTGAATTTCGTGCGCCCCGCGCACGGGTTGGTCGCGCTGCACGGCGCGGACATCGTGGCTATCTCCACGCTGGGGCTGAACGCCGGACGCGAGACACATGGCCACCGCTTCGAGGCGAAGAATGCGACTGTGATGTTGAAGGATGCCGACAGCTACGCGCAGCAGCTGGAGACCGAAGGTGCGGTCGTCGCGAGCTTCGCCGCGCGCCGTGCGGAGATCGTCAAGCAGCTGACTGCCGCCGCCGCAAAGGAAGGGTTGAGACCCATCGAGGACGATGCGCTGCTGGACGAGGTGACCGCACTGGTCGAGCGTCCCAACGTGCTGCTTGGTCAATTTGAAACCGAGTTCCTCGCGGTGCCGCAGGAATGCCTGATCCTGACGATGAAGGCGAACCAGAAATATTTTCCTCTGCTGGATGCGAACGGCAAGCTGACCAACAAGTTCCTGATCGTATCGAACATCAGCCCGAAGGACGCAAGTCTGGTGGTCGGCGGCAATGAAAGAGTTGTGCGCCCGCGTCTGGCCGATGCGAAGTTCTTCTTCGATCAGGATCGAAAGAAGCCGCTGGATGCGCGTGTGCTGGGGCTGTCCAAGGTGGTGTACCACAACAAACTCGGCACGCAGGGCGAGCGCGTGCAGCGTGTGCAGGCCATCGCGCGCGCAATCGGTGCGCAGCTCGGCGGCGATGCGTTGGCGGCGCAGGCCGATCAGGCGGCGTTGCTGGCGAAGGCTGATTTGCTGACCGACATGGTCGGCGAGTTCCCCGAGTTGCAGGGCATCATGGGCCGTTATTACGCGCAGCATGACGGCCTGTCCGACGACATCGCATTCGCCATCGAAGACCACTACAAGCCGCGCTTCGCCGGCGACGAGCTGCCGCGCAACATGGCGGGCATCTGCGTCGCGCTGGCCGACAAGCTGGAGACGTTGGTCGGCATGTTCGGCATCGGCCAGATTCCGACCGGTGACAAGGATCCGTTCGCGCTGCGCCGTCATGCGCTGGGCGTGATACGGATGCTGGTCGAGAGGCAGTTGCCACTTAGCGTAGATAGTTTGTTGCAACAAACCGCAAACTCGTTCAGCGGCATTGCTGATTTCCAGCTTGGGCGTGCTGTGGTGGAGGGGGAGGACTTCGTTGTTGATCGTCTAGCGGGTAGTTTGCGAGATCAAGGCTATACGGCAATAGAGGTGGATGCAGTAATTTCTTTACGTCCTCAGCGTTTGAGTGATGTTGCCAATCGCCTTTCAGCCGTGCGCGCCTTCGCCGCGTTGCCCGAAGCCGCCGCACTCGCCGCCGCCAACAAGCGCGTCGGCAATATCCTGAAAAAGGTCGAAGGTGCGGTCAGCGACAAGGTCGATGCCGCGCTGTTGCAGGAAGCCGCCGAGCAGGCGCTGCATCAGGCGCTGGGCGTGATCGCGCCCAAGGCCGATGCGGCATTCGCCTCGGGCGACTACACCGGATCGTTGCAGGCGCTGGCCGGGTTGCGCGTGCCGGTCGATGCGTTCTTCGACAGCGTGATGGTGAACGCCGAAGACGAGAAACTGCGCGCGAACCGTTTGGCCTTGCTGGCGCAATTGCATGCTGCGATGAACCGCATCGCCGACATATCCAAGCTGGCGGCTTAAAACTTGTGAAAGGTGAAACGTGAAAAGTGAAACGATAAAAATCAACCTCCCGCTGCCCCCTCGCAAGCTCAGCACGCCTCACCCGTCAAGGGGAGGCTGGGAGGGATTTAGCTTTTCACCTTTCACGTTTCACCCCTCACCTTTCACCGCCACAATATGAATCTCGTCATTCTCGACCGCGACGGCGTCATCAATTACGACTCCGACCAGTTCATCAAGAGCCCGGAGGAGTGGAAGCCTATCCCCGGCAGTCTGGAGGCCATCGCGCGGCTGAATCAGGCCGACTATCGCGTGGTGGTGGCGACCAACCAGTCCGGTGTCGGGCGCGGATTGTTCGATATGGCGATGCTGAACGCGATCCACGACAAGATGCACAAGGCCTGCGCGCTGGTAGGGGCGCGTATCGACGCGGTGTTTTTCTGCCCGCATACCGCTGAAGCGAACTGCCCTTGCCGCAAGCCCAAGAGCGGCATGCTGGAAGAGATCGCGGCACGTTATGCCACCGATCTCGCCGGTGTGCCGGCGGTGGGCGATTCGCTGCGCGATCTGCAATCCGCAGCGGCCATGGGTGCGCAGTCTTATCTGGTGCTGACCGGCAAGGGGACGAAGACGCTGGCGGCCGGCGATCTGCCGGAAGGAACCATCGTGCGTCCCGATCTGGCTGCGGTGGTGACGGAACTGGTGAAATGACCGCTATCCGCTCGCTGCTCTTCCTGCTGCTGCAACTGATACTCACGCCTATCTTCTCGACGCTGGCGATATTCACCTTCCCGTTCCCGCCGCTGACTCGCTACCGCCTGATCTCCTCGTATGCGCGCACGATGATCTGGCTGCTGCGCGTCGTGTGCGGTATCCGCCACGAGGTGCGCGGCATCGAGAACCTGCCGAAGGAGCCTTGCATCGTGCTGTGCAAGCACCAGTCGGCCTGGGAGACGCTGGCCTTGCAGGTGATCTTCCCGCCGCAGGCCTGGGTGCTGAAGCGCGAGCTGCTGTGGTTGCCGTTCTTCGGCTGGGGTCTGGCGATGACCAGTCCGATCGCGATTGACCGCAGCGATGGCAAGGGCGCGATGAGACAGTTGCTCAAGCAGGGCAAGGAGCGGTTGGCGCAGGGCTTCTACGTGGTGATCTTCCCCGAAGGCACGCGCATCCCTTACGGTCAGCGCGGCAAATACAAGATCGGCGGCGCGCTGCTGGCGGCGAACAGCGGCACGCCGGTGGTGCCGGTGGCGCACAACGCGGGCCGCCTGTGGGGACGCAACGCATTCAGCAAGCATGCGGGACTGGTCACGATGAGTATAGGCAAACCTATCGCCACGCAGGGCCGCAAGGCCGACGAGATCAACGCCGAGGTCGAGGCGTGGATCGAGAATGAGATACAGCAACTGGTGCACTAGATGTTCGGTCGGCTCAAAAAACTGATTTCCCCTCCCGTCGCACCTGCAAGGGGCAAGTCTGGGGCGACCTCTCCTCCCTCCATAGAGCAGCGCGCCGCTCTGCTCGCTGGCAAGCAAATCACCTACACGCTGAAGCGCAGCGGCAAACGTCGCAGCATCGGCCTGCGCATCGATGACCGCGGGCTGACTGTGAGTATGCCGCTGCGCGCGTCGGAAAGCTGGTTGCACAGCGTGTTGCAGGACAAGGCGAACTGGGTGATCGAAAAGCTGGACGGCTGGCAGTCGCGCAAGCGTGACGTGCAACGCTGGGCGGACGGCGAGAGCATCCCTTTCCTAGGCGAAAAGTTGACGCTGCGCATCCGCCCCAGCCTGTTCGCCGGGATGCCGCAGCAGCGCGGCAAGGAGTTGTGGCTGTTCGTTGCGGATGAGCGCGATACCGCGCATGTTGAACAGCTGGTGTCGCACTGGTACCGGGAGCAGGCCGGGCCGCTGTTCAACGGGCGTGTCGCGCATTACGCGGCACTGATGAACGTCGCGCCGCGCATCGTAAAGCTGTCGGCGGCGAAGACGCAGTGGGGCAGTTGTACCGCGCGCGGCGCGGTGCGGCTCAACGAACAGCTGGTTCGTTTGCCTTTGCGTCTGGTCGATTATGTGGTGGTGCACGAACTGGCCCACCTGCGCGAGATGAACCATTCGGCGGCATTCTGGGAGGTGGTTCAGAGCGTCTGTCCGGATTATGCGAGATCGCGCCGCGAACTCAAGGCGGTCGCGCTGTAAGTCGTGCCGGCCGCGTTTACGCTATCCGACGGTATAGCCGGTAATGCTCGCCTTTGTCGCCTTTGCGGCTGCCTTCCCAGATCTTTTCCCAGCGCGATTCGTCCAGCAGCGGTTTGGATAGCCGGTCGCCCTGGATCAGGCGCAGGTCGCAGCGCTCTTTGCGGTCCGCACGGGTGATGATGCCGCCGAAGTAGTGCAGCATGGCGCGCTGGCCTTCGCCGAGGTAGTCGTAGCCGACGCAGCGGTAGTGTTGCGGCATGGATTGTTGCAGCGAGACGACCATGTTGCGGTAGCTCTTGCCGCTGTCCAGCCAGGGTAGCCACAGTGTCATGGCGAGTACCCAGGTGAGTGTGATGCCCGCCGCCCAGTTGGTCACGGCGCGGCGCATCGAGCGACCGACGCGCCACACCAGCACCAGCCACAGCACGGTGGCGGCAAGGGCGATGCCGAACGGCACGGAATGGAACGCCGGCTCGAAGCCGGGCTGGTAATCTTTCAGCCACAGCGTGATCTTGGCGTGGTTGTCCAGCAGCAATCCGGCCCAGCCCCACCACATCAGGATGGCGACCAGCGCGAACGTCATCAGGCCGAACCAGTCCAGCGCGTTGGCCGCACCGCGTTTGAGTGCGGAGAGCGAGGCGGTGGCGAGCAGGGTGACGGGCAGCAGCATCGGCAGGGCGAACACTTCTTTGATCTGCGGCACCAGACTGAGGGTCAGCAGCATCACGCCGAAGGCGACCAGCGGCAGTTGCAGGTCATCGCGCTGTGCCAGACGGCGGCGCGATTGCCACACCACCCAGGCTGCCAGCGGCAGCGCCGGCCAAGCCAGCCAGGGCAGGTTCTTCAGGTAGTAGAGCGATTCCCGCCCCGGCCCCTGTTTGGCATAGTCCAGCCAGTGACCGATGTTGTGCGTCCATGCCCAGCTTTCAAACAGGCGCGGCGAGTGCTGGTACAGCAGCAGCGGCCAGATGACGAGCCACGGCAGGGCGAACAGCACCGCGATGGCGATGCTGGAAAAATAGTTGCGTACCCGCCATTGGCTGAACAAGGCGGGAAGCATGGCGGCGATCAGCATGAAGAGCATCGGCGCGATGAAGCCCTTGGACATGAAACCGATACCCATGCCGGTACCGATCAGCATGCCGGCGCGCAGGGTGCGCTCCTGGCTGAGCGAGAAACCGAACAGCATCATCGCGCAACCGGCCAGTAGCGCGAGGTCGGTGATGATCTGGTGCGAGCGCACCAGCATGCCGACGCAGCCGAGCAGGATGATGGCCGCCGCCCAGCCCCGGCTTTCGCCGTACAGCTTGCGTCCGGCGAGGCCGATAAACAGCAGGGTGAGGCCGATGTAGAAGCCGCTGGCGAGGCGCGCGCCGTCGTGCAGCGGCAGCAGCGGCGCGAATATTTTGGCGGACAGTGCGGCGGTCCAGTAGTACAGCGGCGGCTTGTCCATGTAAGGCTCGCCCACCAGCGTCGGCACCAGCCAGTTGCCGCTTTCCAGCATGGAATACACGATGCCGAAACCGGTCGCCTCGTCCGGTTTCCACGGATCGTGCCCGACCAGCCCGGTGACCAGCCAGAGCAGCACCAATCCGCCAAGCAACAGGCTCTTGGCGGGGGTGATGGGATGCGGGTCGGTCGGTTTGATAAAGTACAAAAGTCTATCCTGAAGAAGGTTCTTGTCCGCAGATTACCTCGAAGAGATCCTTGTGCCCTTTAGGGTACACAGATTCGCGCCATCTGCCGATGGATACCCGGTTCGCTCATTCCACGATCTTGACGGCTTGGCCCGCCTGCGGTTCGCCGTTCGGGTACTGCGCGTTCATCAGGCGCAGATAGGTTTCCGCCGATTTTCCCAGTGGCGAACCTTGTGCCAGCCTGGCATAGGTGTCGCCCTTGCGCGCGGTGATGACGCGGATGCCGAGCGGTTTGACCTGTTTGCGCTCATCGGCAGTGAGTGTGTGGAAACTGCGCACGGTGTCGAAGATGGCGTTGCGGTGGGCGGCCAGACCGCCGCGCGTCTTGGCCTGCGCTTGCAGGACGTAGGCGTATTCGCTCTGGTAGATCACGCCGCCCATGGCGTTCGGCAATTCGTAGGTCGCGGCGGACAATCCGTTCAGATTGAGCGCCTGCACCTGTGCGCCGGAACCGGTCAGGCGGCGGACATAGTCGGTCGGCGTGCCGCGCGGTTTTTGATCCAGCTTCATTTGCAGCATCGCTTCGCCCTGCGGGCTCACGGCGATCAGCGAGTCCGGCTGGTTGTGTACCACCCAGTTTCGCGGAAAGTCGAGCGAGATACCCAGATCGGCATGGTAGAAACGGTTGTCGCGCACCACGCCCTGCTCACTGCTGTCGCCGAACATCAGACCGTTGGTATTGCGCAGGAACTCTTCGCGGCCTTCAAAATGGGCGTGGGACGCGGCGTTTTTGCCGGCTTCGCCCACGGCCTGTTGCAGGCGCGTGTCGTTGTCGGGGTGCGTGGCGAACAGTCCGTGGTAGCGGCGCGGTTCGCGGCCTTCCTGCTTGGCCAGTTCGGCATCTTTCAGTTCCTGGTTCTTCAGCACACCGACGACTTTGATGATGGCTTGCGGATCGTATTCGGTGCGCGTCAGGTAGACGGCACCCAGACGATCCGCCTCCAGCTCGTGCTCGCGTCCGTAGCCGGAGAGCAGCGCACCGCCGACGATGTTGGCGAGATTCTGTCCGCCTGCCGAACCGATCTCCGGCACGAAGATCGAGGCGATGGTCAGGCCGATACTGGCAGCCTGTGCGGCGCTCTGCTGGCGCACGCCGTGGCGCGCGGTGACATGGCCGATCTCGTGGCCGAGCACGGCGGCCAGCTCGGCCTCGCTGTTGAGGTAGGCCAGAATGCCGCGCGTGATGTAGACGTAGCCGCCGGGCAGCGCGAAGGCGTTGATCTCAGGGGAGTCGAGTACGGTGAAGTGGTACTGCAGGTCGGGGCGGTGACTCTGTTTGGCGATACGCTGGCCGACGCTGTTGACGTAGTCCTGCAACGGTTTGGATTCGTAGACCTTGTATTGCTTCTTGACTTGCGCGTCTGCCTGACGGCCGATGGCGACCTCTTGGCTTTCCGACATCATCACAAAGTCGTTTTGTCCGGTGACCGGGTTTTGCGCGCAACCGGCCAGCAGCGCGAGGACGAGAGCAGAAAGGATCAGACGCATGGCAACTCCTGTTTGAAAATGTCGGGGGATTCTCGCCGCAAATAAAAAAGGCAGCAAACGCTGCCTTT
Organism: Gallionella sp.; assembly: GCA_034371155.1. GTDB lineage: Bacteria > Pseudomonadota > Gammaproteobacteria > Burkholderiales > Gallionellaceae > Gallionella. The sequence continues at coordinate 19,717 of JAXMKV010000012.1, forward strand.
TGTATGATGTCGCCGCGCGAAGTTCCCTGATGAAACCTCTGACCCTTCCATCTGGCTGTCCAAAGACGGCAGCCAGGTGGCTGGTTCTTGCGCGTTACGCGGCAGCCTTGGTGCCGTACTTCTGGCGGAACTTGTCGATACGGCCTGCGGTGTCGACGATCTTCTGTGTGCCGGTGTAGAACGGATGGCATTCGGAACAGACTTCGACGCTCAGCGCCGGTTTGCCGATCACGGATTTGGTCTTGAAACTGTGGCCGCAACTGCATGTCACGGTGAGTTCCTGATAATTCGGGTGGATATCTGCTTTCATTTTTCTTTCCTTGCGAGTAGTTTGGTGCGGCGGGTGTACGCACTCGGGTGTTGCATAAGGGCGCGCATTATCCATAAAAATAGTGGCTTGCGCAAATTTTAATCGCCATCGCCCCGCTAGCCGGTCGGCAAGGCGCAAAACCGGCAAACCCGTTATGATTTCACCCATGTCAGCCTCCATCCCAAACAACGCCGATCTGCTGGCGCGCAGCCTCTCCGCCGTGTGGCACCCCTGCTCGCAGATGAAGCATTACGAGGCGTTCCCTCTGGTGCCGGTGACGCGCGGAGCGGGGGTGTGGCTGTACGATGCCGACGGCAATCGCTATCTGGATGCGGTGAGTTCCTGGTGGGTGAACCTGTTCGGCCATTGCAACCCGCGCATCAATGCCGCCATCGCCGACCAGCTCGGCAAACTGGAGCATGTGATGCTGGCGGGCTTCACCCACGAACCGGTGGTGCGACTTTCCGAGCGCCTGCGCGAGCTGGCTCCCGACGGGCTGGGCCATTGTTTTTACGGGTCGGACGGCGCTTCCGCCACCGAGATCGCGCTCAAGATGAGCGCGCACTACTGGCGCAACAACGGACAGCCGGGCAAGACGCAATTCATCAGCCTGCAGAACAGCTATCACGGCGAGACACTGGGTGCGTTGTCTGTCACCGATGTGGCGCTGTTCCGCGATGCTTACGGCGCGCTGATCGCGCAGCAATCCACCGTGCCGAGCCCGGACTGGCGCGATGCGGAAACGGGCGAGAGAGCGGAAGCCTATGCGTTGCGCTGCGCCGACGCGCTGGAAGCGCATTTGCAGATGCATCACCGGAGCCTTGCGGCATTCATCGTCGAGCCGCTGGTGCAGGGCGCGGCGGGCATGGCGATGTATCACCCGGCCTACTTGAGCAGGGCGCGCGAACTGTGCACGCGTTACGGCGTGCATCTGATCGCCGACGAGATCGCGGTCGGTTTCGGTCGCAGCGGCACGATGTTCGCCTGCGAACAGGCCGGCATAAGCCCCGATTTCCTGCTGCTTTCCAAAGGGATCACCGGCGGCTATCTGCCGCTCTCGCTGGTGATGACCACGGACGAGATATACGGCGCGTTCTATGCCGACGAGACCGCCAGGGGTTTTCTGCATTCGCATTCCTACACCGGCAACCCCTTGGCCTGCCGCGCCGCGCTGGCGACGCTCGATATCTTCACGCAAGACGATGTGTTGAACGCCAACCGCGCCAAGGTGGACGAGCTTAACCGTCTGATGCTGCCGTTGCGGGAACATGCCAACGTGCAAAACTTCCGCAACACCGGCATGATCTGGGCATTCGAGGTGAATACACCGCATGCCGATTTTGCGAGGCGCTGTTTTTCCCTCGGTTTGCAGAACGGGCTGTTGTTGCGCCCGATGGGCAACACCGTGTATTTCATGCCGCCGTATGTGATCGAAGAACAGGAGATGGGAATGCTGGTGAACAATACCGTGCGGGTGGTGGAGGCGCTGATATGAAGAGAGCCGCCATGGGGTGTGCCGCCATTTTGCTGGCGGGTTTGATGTCGGTCGTCGAAGCGAGTGCGGCGGCGCTGCCGCCCGAGGTGCGGCAATCGTTGAGGCAATCGGGCATCCCGCTGAGTTCGGTCGGTGTCGTGGTGCAGCAGGTCGGCGTGCGGTCGTCGCGTGTCAGTCTGAATGCCGAACAGGCCATGAACCCGGCCTCGGTGATGAAATTGCTCACCACGTATGCCGGCCTGGATATGCTGGGCCCCGCCTACACCTGGAAGACCGAGGCATACCTCGACGGCGAATTGAAGGACGGCGTGTTGCGCGGCGATCTGGTGCTGAAAGGCTATGGCGAACCCAAGTTCACCGTTGAGCAATTCTGGCTGTGGCTGACCGAGTTGCGCGGGCGCGGTCTGCGCGAGATACGCGGCGATCTGGTGCTGGATCGCAGTTTCTTCGATTTGCCGCAGCACGATCCGGCCGCGTTCGACAACGACCCGGTGCGAGCCTACAACGTCGGCCCGGACGCGCTGCTGCTCAATTTCAACACCCTGCGTTTGCGCTATCTGCCTGACGGGGAGGCGCTGCGTGTCATCAGCGAGCCGGCGCTGGGCGGCATCAGGCTGGAAAACCGGCTGACCCCGCAAAGCAAGGGGGATTGCGCCGGCTGGGACGACACCATTCATGTGCAACCCAACGGTGACAGTGTCGTTTTTCAGGGCGGCTATCCGGGCGAATGCGGCGAGCGCGAACACAACCTCAGTGTGATGCCGCATACGCGCTACCTGGACGCGGTATTCCGCGCCCTGTGGCAGGAACTGGGCGGCACCCTGCGCGGCAAGTCGCGCGAGGGTGTGGCGGGAAGCACCGCGCGACTGTTTTCCACGCATCGTTCCGAACCCCTGAGCGGCACCATCCGCGATATCAACAAATTCAGCAACAATGTCATGGCACGCCAGCTATTTTTAACGCTGGGCGCACCGGACGGTTCTGTTGCCGCTTCCCTGCCGCGCAGCATCGCGGCGGTGCAGGCCTGGCTGGGCGGACGCGGGCTGGACTTTCCCGAGTTGGTGCTGGAGAACGGTGCCGGCCTGTCGCGCAAGGAACGCATCAGCGCCGCGCATCTGGCCAAGTTGTTGCAGGACATCGCCGGGCATCCGCTCAACGCGGAACTGGTTGCTTCACTGCCGATACTGGGGGTGGACGGCTCGGTCAAGAAGCGTCTGCGTGAGAGCCGTGCGGCCAGCCACGCGCACCTCAAGACCGGCACGCTGGAAGGGGTGAAGACCATCGCCGGTTATGTGCGTTCGTCGGGCGGCAAAGACTGGGTCGTGGTATTTCTGATCAACCATCCGAATGCAAAATCGGCCCAAGCTGCTCAGGACGCGCTTGTCGAGTGGGTTCGCGAATTGCCGCATTAGCCCAATTCCCCCGCGAACTCGGCTTTACAAGTGATTCAAAGCTCGGCATCATGCCCGTCAACTAAGGCTGTGATTCAAGGGAGACGCTATGGCGGTCGCACAAAAGATTGAAAAAGCGAAAGAGTATTCCTACCTTTGGGAAGGCAAGGACAAGACCGGGAAGATCATCAAGGGCGAGATGCGTTCGCCGGGCGAAGCCAGCGTCTCCGCGCATCTGCGTCGTCAGGGCATCAATGTCACCAAGATAAAGCGTCTGCGCAACAGTTCGCAATCGGTCACCGAAAAAGACATCACGCTGTTCACTCGCCAGCTTTCCACCATGCTGCGCGCCGGTGTTCCGCTGCTGCAGGCATTCGATATCGTCGGCAAGGGACACAGCAATCCGTCTGTGGCCAAGCTGCTGTTCGACATCAAGACCGACGTGGAGACCGGCAGCAGCCTGCAACAGGCGTTCCGCAAGTTTCCGCTGTACTTCGACGAGCTGTATTGCAACCTGATCGGCGCGGGCGAGGCGGCCGGTATCCTCGATTCCCTGCTGGATCGTCTGGCGACCTACAAGGAAAAGATCCTCGCCATCAAGAGCAAGATCAAATCCGCGCTGTTCTATCCGGTGTCCATCATCGTGGTGGCCTTCGGTATCACCGCCATCATCATGATCTTCGTGATCCCCGCCTTCAAGGAGCTGTTCTCCAGCTTCGGAGCCGATCTGCCCGCGCCGACCCTGTTTGTGATGGCGATCTCCGATTTCTTCGTGCAGTGGTGGTGGGCGATCTTCGGCGGCATCGGCGGCACGATCTACGGTTTTTTCTATATGTGGAAACGCAGCCGCAAGATGCAGATGATCATGGATCGCATCATGCTCAGACTGCCGATCTTCGGCGGACTGATCCGCAAGGCGACCATCGCGCGCTGGAGTCGCACGCTGGCGACCATGTTCGCGGCCGGTGTGCCGCTGGTTGAAGCCTTTGATTCGGTGGCCGGCGCATCCGGCAACGCGGTGTATTTCGAGGCTACCAAATATATCCAGCGCGAAGTCAGTACCGGCAACAGTCTCACGGTTGCGATGCAGAACACCGAGGTGTTCCCCAGCATGGTGCTGCAAATGGTCGCCATCGGCGAGGAGGCCGGTTCGCTGGATGCCATGCTGAGCAAGGTGGCGGACTTCTATGAGGCAGAGGTGGATGACGCGGTCGAAGCGCTGTCCAGTCTGATGGAGCCTATCATCATGGTGGTGCTCGGCACATTGATCGGCGGCATGGTGATCGCGATGTATCTGCCGATCTTCAAAATGGGTCAGGTGGTTTGACCGCGTTGTTCGAAGTCTTGCAGGCGGTGCCCGCCGTGTTCGCGGGCGCGTGCCTGATCCTCGGATTGATGGTCGGCAGCTTCCTGAATGTCGTCATCCATCGTCTGCCGAAGATGATGGAGATCGGCTGGCATCAGCAGTGCGCCGAATTGCGCGGCGAAACGCCGGCGGTCACCCAGACCTACAATCTCGTCGTCCCGCGTTCCGCCTGCCCGCATTGCAACCATGCCATCGGCGCGTGGGAGAACATCCCCGTGCTGAGCTATCTGTTGCTGCGCGGCAAATGCAAAGGATGCGGCGCACCGATCTCGCCGCGTTATCCCGTCATCGAAGCGGTCAGCGGTCTGTTATGCACTTTTGCGGCATGGCACTTCGGCTTCGGCTGGGCCGCGCTCGGCGCGATGCTGCTGATCTGGTCCTTGCTGGCGCTCACCGCCATCGATTTCGACACCCAATTGCTACCGGATGACATCACGCTGCCGCTGATGTGGGGCGGGCTATTGTTCAACCTTTCCGGCACCTACACCAGCTTGCACAGCGCGGTGCTCGGCGCGGTGCTGGGCTATCTGGTGCTGTGGGGGGTGTACTGGCTGTTCAAGCTGGTGACCGGCAAGGAGGGTATGGGCTATGGCGACTTCAAGCTGCTCGCCGCGCTGGGTGCCTGGTTGGGCTGGCAGATGCTGCCGCTGATCATCCTGCTGTCTTCGCTGGTCGGCGCGGTCGTCGGTATCGTGCTGATCGTTGCGGCCAAACATGGACGCAACATCCCGATCCCTTTCGGGCCCTACCTCGCCGGTGGCGGTTTGATCGCCCTGTTCTGGGGGGAGCCGTTGACGCAAAGCTATTTGCAGATGCTCGCTGTGCCATGAGCCTGGTGGTCGGACTGACCGGCGGGATCGGTTGCGGCAAGAGCACGGTCGCCGCGCTCTTTTCCGAACAGGGCGCGGATATCGTCGATGCGGATGTGATCTCGCACCAGCTGACCCAAGCCGACGGCGCGGCCATTCCCGCCATCCGCGCGGCTTTCGGCAACGGTTATATCGGTAGTGACGGGGCGTTGGACCGCGCGGCGATGCGCGCGCTGGTGTTCGCCGATGTCGCCGCCAGGCAACGATTGGAATACTTGCTGCATCCGTTGATATTGGCGCGGGTCGAGGCGCGGCTGGCGGAAATGAGCGCCCGGCCCTATGTGCTGGCGGTCGTCCCCCTGCTATTGGAAATATCGGCGTTCCGTCGGCTCGTGCAGCGGGTACTGGTGGTGGATTGCGACGAATCCGCGCAGATCGAGCGCATCGCCCGGCGCGGCGGCATGAGCGATGCGGAGGCGCGCGCCATTATCGCCAGTCAGATACCGCGCCCAGAACGCTTGCGCCAAGCTGACGACATCATCCGCAACGACGAACTGGACGGGCTGGCCTCACAGGTCGACGCATTGCATCGCCGTTATTCTCAAAACAGCAATTGACGATACGGGGATGGCAATATATTGTTCGCAACTGATTTTTCTTCAACCGCACGGTGGGCGTTAACGGCGTGATTAGCTACGAGTTTCCTCTGAACGAGAAGGTGCGCACTTTGTTGCGGCTGGAGGACTTGTTCGCGCGCATGGCCTATTTCACCGAACTCGAACAGGGTATGGGGCACCACGCCGCCCTCACCACATTGTTCGAGATACTCGAAGTTGCCAGCCGCGCCGACCTGAAATCCGACCTGTTGCAAGAGCTCGAACGGCAGAAGCGTGTCCTCGCCATGTTGCGCAACAACCCGGCCATCTCAGAGGAAGCGCTGGACGAAATACTGTTCGAGATCGAGCAAGCGGCGGCCGATCTGCTGGCGATGAACGGCAAGATCGGCCACCATTTGCGCGAGAACGAGTGGCTGATGGGTATCAAGCAGCGCTCCTGCATGCCCGGCGGAACCTGCGAATTTGATCTGCCGTCCTATCACTATTGGCAGGAACAATCCGCCGCCGGGCGCCGCCGCGATTTGCAGGATTGGCTGGTGCCGCTGCAACCGATCAACTCGGGCATGGAGATTGTGCTGCGCCTGTTGCGCGAAGGGGGCAAGGTGTTCCGTTTCACCGCCCCGCAGGGTGTGTTCCAGCAGATGCAGGGTGGACGTATCGCCCATATGCTGCGCGTCAGCCTGGCGCGGGAGTTGGTCTGCATACCAGAAGTCGGCGCGAACAAATATGCCATCAATATTCGTTTCATCACCGCCGACTACGCGGCGAAATCCACGCTGTTCGAGCAGGATGTTCCCTTTGAGCTGACCTTCTGTAGCCTGTCGTCGTAATGCCATCGAAACTGATCGTCGCTTGCCCGCAATGCGGCAAGGAAATGGAATGGGATACCGGTAACCGTTTTCGTCCGTTTTGCAGCGAGCGCTGCAAAATGATCGACCTCGGCAAATGGGCGAACGAGGAATACCGCGTCGAACAGCGCGAGCGGGATTCCGGTGATCAGGAAACCCAAGCCTGACGCAGCAGTGCGATGCCGTGCGCGCCCTGCTGCCACGCGCTTTGCATGTCGTCACGCATTAGCCCGCCCAGCGCATACACCGGTATCGTCGAGCCCGCCGCGATAGTTGCGAAACTCTCCCAGCCCAGATGCGGCGCGCCCGGATGGGACTTCGTCGGCAGCACCGGCGACAACAGTGCGAAGTCGCACCCCAGCGCCTCCGCGCGGCGCAACTCCTCCGCGTTGTGACAGGAGGCGGCACACCAATCCACCGCCGGGCGCTCGCTCGATTGCGCGAGTTGTGTGCCGGTCAGTTGCACGCCGTCCGCACCGACTTCCCGCGCCAGTTCCACATCGCCGTTGAGCAGCACCCTCGCGCCATGCGCATGAGCCAGCGCCACCACGCGCCGCGCCAGATCGCACAACGCCTCGCGCGATAGATTCTTCTCGCGCAACTGCACCAGCCGCAGGCCGTTGACCAGTGCCGTCTCCAGCCGCCGCATGAATTCCTCCACGCCCAGTTCGGCGGCATTGCTGATCGCATACAGCGGCGGCAACGCCAGCGCGCGCAGGATGGGCGCATTGGCGGGAAGGATCGGAGACACGGAAATCGAAGATGCGAAATCCTCTCTACTCCCCCCTTCGCAAAAGGGGGGCTGGGGGGAATTGCATTGCCACGCAAACTGCTGCCCCTCGTGCGGATGCAGCTCGCCGCTCCACGCCGTCACGCGGAAGAAATTCAGTCGTACCGTCGCATGCGGATAAGTGAACACGCGCGTGATCCACGGATAGGCGGTCTCGACCTCGATACCCAACTCCTCGCGCAACTCGCGCACCAGTGCATGACGCGCCGTCTCGCCGGGCTCGACCTTGCCGCCGGGAAATTCCCAATAGCCGGCCCATATCTTGTCGGGCGGACGCTGGGCGAGAAGGAAGGAATGGTCGGGACGCTGCAACACAGCGGCGGCGACTTCGACGATTTTTTGGGGGAGGGCGGGAGGGTGCAATGTCGTGTCTCTATATTTTGAAAATTCAGGTTAAGTTGAGCGTACCGTCCTTTTCGATGAAAACTCCAGTTTGAGAGGTTGGCCGGAGAATTCTATCCCGGTTGTAGTTCGACGAAAGAGTCATGTGCGGAAGACTCGAACGAAATTTTCTTGCCGCCTCCCTTTGTTTTGTCACGATCCCGGCAAGTGAGGAGATAATGACTTTCGATAATCATCATCGCAACAGCGTAGCTTTTCTCCTCCGCAGAAAATCTGTCGAATCAAATTATTGGAGCACCCGAGCACAACTTTACCTTTTCACCCCGCGTCATCCGTTTGATCGCCATCTCCCGCTTCAGCGCGGCAGACTTGTCTTCGCAAGGCTCTCTATATACCAACTCCACCGGCCCGCGCGCGCGGGTGTACTTTGCCGCCGTGCCGGTATTGTGCGCGGCAAGGCGCTTGTCGAGGTCGTTGGTGATGCCGCAATACAGGGTATCATCGGCGCAGCGCAGCAAATAGCAGATCCAGTTGGACACTAGGCTTCCCCGCTGGTGGCAACAGGGAACCGCTCCCGGCGCAACCACGCATAGCCGAGCATGCCGGTCAGCAGCAGCAACACCGCCGCGTTGCCCCAGCGCACGTAGGGCGTGATCCCCCCGTAGCCCTGCGCCATGCCGGACAGCACGCCCTCCTGATGTTGCGGCAGTTGCTGCAACACTTTGCCGTCCGCACCGATGATGGACGTCACGCCGGTGTTGGTGGCGCGCAGCATCATGCGCCCGCTCTCCAGCGCGCGCAGTTGCGATATCTGGTTGTGCTGCGCCGCCGCGTGCGAGTGCCCGTACCAGGCATCGTTGGTGATATTCACCAGCAGCGTGGCCTGCGGCAGCGCGCGGATGATCTCTTCGCCGAACACGTCCTCGTAGCAGATGTTGGCCGCCACGCGCTGTCCGGCGATCTCGAGCGGCGCTTGCCGCATGCCGCCGCGCCCCAGATCGCCCATCGGGATATTCAGCACATCATTGATGACGGGGCCCAGCAACGCGCGCAGCGGGATGAATTCGCCGAATGGCACCAGATGGTTCTTGCGGTAATACTGTTCCTGCGCGCTACCCAGAGTGAAGGCGCTGTTGTAGTAGCCACCCTGATCGTGCTCGAAGCTACCGATCAGCATGTCGCCATTGCTCATCCTGGCATGTGCGGCCAATTTTTCCAGCAACGCAGCGGGCAGTTCGGTGCGCAACAGCGGAAACGCCGTCTCGGGCAGCACGGTCAGTCGCGCATCCGTCTGCATCGCCAGGCGGCGATAGGTCTCCAGTGTGCCGACCAGCGCATCCTGATTGAATTTCAGATCCTGCGAGATATTGCCCTGCACCAGCGCGACGCTGAACGGCTCGCCCTGCGGCTGCGTCCATGCGACCGTGCGCAACAGTGCGCCGCCCAGCCACAGCGCGACCAGCAACACCACCGCAATGCGCCCCGGGCGGGCGGCACGCTCGCGCCAGATGATCGCCAGCAAGCCCGCGCTCACGGCGGCGGCCCATGACACGCCATACACACCGAGTAGCGGCGCATAACCCGCCAAAGGGCTGTCGCTATGCGCATAGCCCAGACTCAACCACGGAAAACCGGTGAACAGCATGCCGCGCACCCATTCCACCAGCACCCAGACCGCCGGCATCAGCACGCCCAGCGCCACCCGCGCGGGGATGGCGCACGACGGCTGCGGCGGCGCGCGGCGTGCCTGTTCCGGGCTGCTGAACACGGCACCGCTCAACGACGGCAAGCGCGCCTGCGCATAGCCCGCCAGCGCGGGCAGCAAGGCCAGAAAAGCGGCGAACAACAGCGTCGCCAGCGCGGCGAGCCACATCGGCATGCCGCCGTAATCATGCAGCGCGACGTATATCCAGCCTATGCCCGCACCGAACAAGCCCAAACCGAAAGCGAAACCGAGCCAGGCCGCCGCACGCGGATCGGCAGCGCGACCCCATAGCGTGAATAGCACGGCCAGCCCCAGCACCGGCACGGGAAACCAGCCGAACGGGGCAAAACCGAACGTGTACAGCAGGCCGACGACGAAGGCGGCGAGCAGGGATAAGCGCGAGACAGACATCGGAACACTCGATAAAAAACGGATGCAAAGAATAACTGATTACGCGCAACGCGGCATTTGTGATTAAATCGCCCCAGCCCCTTTATTGAACCGATACCCATCCATGGAAAAGATCCGCCTCTCCAAACGCATGTCCGAACTCGGCCTCTGTTCGCGCCGGGAGGCCGACAGCTACATCGAAAAGGGCTGGGTGCAGGTGGACGGCGAAACCGTCAGCGAACTGGGCAGCAAAGTCTATCCGCACCAGCAGGTCACCCTGCGCAGTGCGGCGCAGAACACCCAGCAGCAGCGCGTGACCATCCTGCTCAACAAGCCCGTCGGCTACGTCTCCGGCCAAGCCGAACACGATTACAAACCGGCCATCACCCTGCTGGATGACGCAACACACTGGCGCGAAGACGAATCGCCGGTGCGCTTCCACCGCAGCCAACTGCTCGGCCTTGCCCCCGCCGGACGGCTGGACATCGACTCCCAAGGCTTGCTGGTGCTAACCCAGGACGGGCGCATCGCAAAACAACTGATAGGCGAAGACTCCAAGGTGGACAAGGAATATCTGGTGCGCGTGCAAGGCAAGCTGGAAGACAGCGGCCTAGCACTACTCAACCGGGGACTGAAACTGGACGGCGAATACCTCAAACAAGCCAAGGTGACCTGGCAGAACGAAGACCAGCTGCGCTTCGTGCTGCGCGAGGGCAAGAAACGCCAGATCCGCCGCATGTGCGAACTGGTTGGATTGAAAGTCACCGGCTTGAAACGCATCCGCATCGGCAAAGTCAAGCTGGGCAACCTGCCCGTGGGGCAGTGGCGCTATCTGGGCGAGAACGAACAGTTTTAATCCGCCCGTAACTATAATGCGGCATCTTGTTCGTAATTATGCTATTCCAAGGAGACACTGACCATGACCACACTGCTCGAACAACTTAAATCCATGACCGCCATCGTCGCCGACACCGGCGACATCGAGGCGATCCGCCGCCATCTTCCCGAAGATGCGACCACCAACCCCTCGCTGCTGCTGAAAGCCGCGACGCTGCCGGAATACGCGCCGCTCATCGAAGATTCCCTCGTCTGGGCGAAGGCACAGAGCAATGACCGCGAACAACAGGCGCACGACGCGATGGATAAACTCGCGGTCGATGTCGGGCTGGAAGTACTGAAAATCGTGCCCGGCCGCATCTCCACCGAAGTCGACTCGCGCCTGTCGTTCGACACGCAAGCCACGCTGGCCAAGGCGCGCAAACTGATCCGGCTGTACAACGAAGCGGGCATCGCCAACGAGCGCGTGCTGATCAAGATCGCCTCCACCTGGGAAGGCATCCGCGCCGGCGAGATACTCGAACATGAAGGCATCCACTGCAACCTCACCCTGATGTTCGGTTTCGCCCAGGCACGAGCCTGCGCCGAAGCGGGCGTGACGCTGATCTCGCCCTTCGTCGGCCGCATCTACGATTGGCAGAAAGCCAAAGAAGGCCGCAGCGACATCCCCGCCGAAGAAGACATGGGCGTGCTCTCGGTGCGCCGCATCTACGAGTACTACAAAGAACACGGCTACCCCACCACCGTGATGGGTGCCTCCTTCCGCAACAGCGGCGAGATCATCGCGCTGGCCGGCTGCGACCGCCTCACCATCAGCCCGTCATTGCTGGAAGAACTACAGGGCCGGAATGAAGTGCTGACACGCCGTCTGCAATATACCGGCGCACTCAAGCCGCGCCCCGCCTCGATGACCGAGGCCGAGTTCCGCTGGGAGATGAATCAGGACGCGATGGCCACCGAGAAACTGGCCGACGGCATACGCGGCTTCACGGTGGACCAGATCAAGCTGGAGAAGATGCTGGCGGAAAAACTATAAGGACCGCCGACTGACTCCGCTCGCGCGGAGCGTATCGACCTCGCAAGTTGGATAGTGCTGCCTTGTCCGAATGCCGCGATGGTGCCATCGCGGTGAAATGGATGATTGGAATGATGCTTGCAGATGTCAGATCTTCGGCCTGGCCGCCAGTGATATTCAGATGGATCAACAGCCGGTGTGCGCCACAATCTGCCATTCGCTGTTACATCTAAATAATCCAGACAGTGCTTGCAGTTCATGACTGAACAAGTTTAAGGCTGCGAGCCGTATACAAAAATCGAGGACCATCAGCCGTTAAATTTTAAAGTTTCTTTCCCGCAATTCTTCGCACGACCCATCCAAACCGGGAAATAACGAGCCCGCTGTAATGCCCATATAGCTAAGGCACCTTACCATCTGTGCGCTACCGTACATAATTTGCGCGAGACAACAAGTAAGCTTTACGCGTTTTTGAAAGAGAAATCTCTAATAACTCAGTTCCAATCGCGCTGAAATGTCCGCCAAACCCCATCCCCAGCAGAATCATCTGCTCGCGGCCTTGTCGCCTGATGTTCAAGGCCGTTTGTTCCCGTACCTTGAACTGGTGCATCTGCCACTGCGCGCGCTCCTGTATGAATCTGGGCATCCCATGCGTCACGTATATTTTCCCACCGACTCCATCGTCTCGATGCAGTACTTGATGGAGAACGGGGCATCTACCGCGATCTCAGTGGTGGGCAACGAGGGATTGCTGGGCATCACTTTGTTTATGGGCGGGGAGAGCGCGCTGAACCGGTCGCTGGTACAGAGCGCCGGTTACGCCTATCGCCTTCCCCGGGCGCGGGTGAAAGAGGAGTTCAACCGCCACGGCCAGTTGCTGTTACTGATGCTGCGCTACACGCAGGCCCTGATCACCCAAATCTCTCAGACCGCTGTTTGCAACCGGCACCATTCGATCGACCAGCAGCTCTGCCGCTGGCTCCTGCTTTCCATGGATCGGCTGTCACATAACCACTTGACGATGACACAAGAATTCATCAGCAACATGCTCGGCGTTCGCCGCGAAGGCGTCACCGAGGCCGCCATAAAATTGCAGAAGCTGGGCGTGATTTCATATTCGCGCGGATTGGTCAAGGTGCTTGACCGGCCGAAACTTGAAACTCTGAGTTGCGAGTGCTACAGCGTGGTCAAGAAGGAAACGGATATACTGCTTCATTACCTGCCGCAGCGCCAAGTGATTGCGAATACCGACTCCATCTCCACTGCAACACTTGGAACTCCTTAGGCAGTGAGACATCGATGAGAACGGTGCATGGGAAGCGATATCTTCACCGCGGCCCAACAAGGCACTCCAGCTGAACTTCGCGCCTTTGGCACTCGTTGGCCATGGGTCGAAAGCTGAAGTAGCTCGCCTATATCCCGAAGTTCCGCTTTGACCTGACGACCGGACTTCGGCCATAAGAAACAGGTTGCAGGGGCTGTCTGAGACTGGCTAGGTGATGTCCTCTTTCCGAACATATACGGTCGTTGTCGGATAAGGTTTTGAGGCGATTCATACCCTCTTGGCTGGGCACGCAAAAATTCACTCGCCAGAGGGTTTGGAAGCACGGTGCACGCGCCGCAACACTACCAGCATCAGGATGATGATGACCGGTACACCTAGAGCTTTGACGGTTTGCGGATCGATGGGGATGCCGCCGAGTTCACCGACTTCTTCAAGCAGGTATGTCAACAGATTGACGCCGTAGTAAGGCACGATGACGAATGAGAGCAGCTCAGCCGCCTTTTGCAGGCTTAGCTGAGATTGGAAATTTTCGTTCATACTCACAAGCAGGCTTTGGTTTTGTATCTCACGCCGCACTTCGATGCGTGTGCGCAGCAACTGGCTGGCATGTGAAACACGGTGGGATAGCTGATCCAGTCGGTTGGTCGCCGCTTCGCAGGTGGTGCGTGCGGGTTCAAGTCGACGCTCCAGAAACCCCCCTATTGAGGTGACTTGCGGGATCGGTTCTTCCCTCAATTCTTTCAACCTTAGCGAGACCAGATTGAAATAAGCTGCGGAGGCCGACAGTTGACGCGCATTTGCCGCCGTCATGCGTTCAACGCGAGCGGCGATGGAAGTCAGTTCTTCAAGCAGATGTTCATCCCCCTCGCCATCTCCCGGCGCGACTGACTCGGTGAGGGTAGCGAGTTCGCTTTCCATCGCCGGCAGATCCTTCAGGATGTTGCGTGCTGCTGGAAGAGAGAGCATTGCTAGCGAACGATAGGTGTCGATTTCAAGCAGGCGCAGTATCAACCGACCATTCTGGGCGGGCAGGCGGGCTTTGGTAAATACCAAAAATGGGATCAGTCCGTCAGCCTTGATGTGGAAATCTGTCATTGCAAGTCCGCTACTCCGACCAACATGCGATGCAGAGAACCGGCTGGAATCGAAGCAGGCACTATGATGTTCGATGAGCATGGCATCAGTTGTGTCAGACGGGTATTCGAGCAGTGCGATGTTGAGTCCGTTGAGCAAGCATCCGGGCAGATGGTTCAGCCAACCCGGGGGAAGCAGCTCGCCGAAGGTGTCGTGGAGCGGATTCTGCTTCTGGGAGGCCTGAGGCTTCCATACAAACTTGTAGCGGGTGAATTCGATGTGCCGCTCGATCTTCAGGCGGAAAGCACCGAAATCGTAGCGGATGCTGTTGGATGTAGTGTCGATAGACAGTGCGGGGCATTGCTCCACTAGCGCTAGCAGGTGAGCGTCTTCGCGCATGCGATCCTCTGGTGTCACCAACATGACCAAGAGCATGATGCGCTCTGGCGGTTGCAAAGGTTCGTAGGAATGCCTGTGCAGCTCCTCATTGAGCTCGTGGCGTTGTGCGTACTCTTGCGGAAGGATTTGGTCCATATCTTCGTTCCAGCTAGTTGCGAACGGACAATCGTAATTCGGATCGACCGAGTATAGAGTGTATCGGGGATTTTTTGTGGTTGTGACGTTTGAAATTGAGCGGAAGCAGACTTAACTAGTGAAACGCTGATTTATTCGGTTTCGTCGTTCCCGCGTAGGCGGAAACCCAGTAAATAAAGGCACTGGATCCCCGCCTTCGCGGGGATGACGAATAAATCAGCGTTCTCCTAGTGAATCGTTCTTTAAGTTCGTAATGGACGACAACCCGCCCTCGACATCTGTCGCCCAAATGATCGACTGACTCAGGGCCGCATCTAGTCCCCGCTGGTTCAGCACTCTTGCCAGAAGAGACCGGCTAGCGAAAGTTTGATGCCGAGTCTTTTGCGTTCCGGTCTTGGCGATATATGGGATGAGCCGACAAGCAAGCAATGTCCAGCCAAATTCAGTGAAATCCGAGCCGGATCAAGCTGTATCCGGCGTTTCTTCTATCTTGCGCTCAACCAGCAATGAATGTAGCCGGCGGCTGTCGGCGCGCAGCACGGTGAAATTGAGCGCGCCGATATGGAAACGGTCGCCGCGCTTGGGTAGCTGGCCTGCGGCCTTTAGTACCAGCCCGCCCACCGTGTCGCATTCTTCGTCGCTGAATTCGCTGCCGATTACTTCGTTGAAATCGGCGATCTCGGTGTCGGCTTTGACGCGCCACTTGCCTTTGCTGTCGGGGATGATGTTGTCCTCGTCCTCGTCGAAATCGTATTCGTCCTCGATGTCGCCGACGATCTGCTCCAGCACGTCCTCGATGGTGACCATGCCGCACACGCCGCCGTATTCGTCCACCACCAGCGCGATGTGGTTGCGGTTGCTGCGGAAGTCGCGCAGCAGTACGTTGAGCCGTTTGGATTCGGGCACGAACACGGCCGGGCGCAGCATGTCGCGCACGTTGAATTCCTCGCCGGCGTAGTAACGCAACAGGTCTTTTGCCAGCAGGATGCCGATGATGTTGTCTTTATCCCCCTCGTAAACCGGGAAGCGCGAGTGGGCCGTTTCGATGACGAAGGGGACGAACTGCTCCGGGGCTTCGCCGATATCGATCACGTCCATCTGCGCGCGCGGGATCATGATTTCGCGCACTTGCCGTTCGGATACCTGCAACACGCCTTCCATCATGGAGAGCGCATCGGCATCGAGCAGGTTGTGTTCGTAGGCGGAATGCAGCAACTGGACAAGTTGCTCGCGATCTTCGGGTTCGCGCAGCAGCAGCGCGGAAAGGCGTTCTAACAGGCTGGGTTTACTACTCTCGGGTGATTCCATTTGGTGCTTATGCTTCCTGATAAGGATCGGGGTGGCGCAATTCTAGCATTAGCTTGGTTTCCAGTGCTTCCATCTCGGCGGCATCGCTGTCGTTCTCGTGATCGTAACCTTGCAGATGCAGCGCGGCGTGGATCGCCAGATGGGCATAATGTGCTTTCAATTCCTTGGCTTGCGCGGTGGCTTCTTTTTCCACGACCGGCGCGCAGACGACCACGTCGCCGGACAGTTCGCCGCCCTCGTCATACACGAAGGTCAGCACGTTGGTGGCGTAGTCTTTGCCACGGTAATTCCGGTTCAGCTCGCGCCCCTCGGGCTCGTCGACGAGGCGCAGGGTGACGCGCGCATCGCGCTGCAATGCCGCCTTGAACCAGCGCCGCCACTGCGGGCGCGTCGGCAACGGCGCGGCCTCGCTGGCGTATTGCACGGCGAGGGAAAGTTTGGGGGGCAAGGTCTTATGTGTGCTTTTGCTCATAACGCTCGTAGGCCGCAACGATCTTTTGCACCAGGGGATGACGCACCACGTCTTCGGCAAGGAATTCGCTGAAAGCGATGCCGCGCACGTCCTGCAACACGCCGCGCGCCTCGATCAGGCCGCTCTTCTGCCCGCGCGCCAGATCGATCTGCGTGACATCGCCGGTGATGACAGCCTTGCTGCCGAAGCCGATGCGCGTGAGGAACATCTTCATCTGTTCGGGGGTGGTGTTCTGCGCCTCGTCGAGGATGATGAAGGCGTGGTTCAGCGTGCGCCCGCGCATATAGGCCAGCGGTGCGATCTCGATCATGCCGCGCTCAAAGGCTTTGCCGACCTTGTCCATCCCCATCAGATCGTACAGCGCGTCGTATAAAGGACGCAGATAGGGATCGACCTTCTGCGCGAAGTCGCCGGGCAGAAAACCCAGCCGTTCGCCCGCTTCCACCGCCGGACGCACCAGCACCAGTCGTTTGACGGCTTCGCGCTGCAAAGCGTCCACCGCGCAGGCCACCGCGAGATAGGTCTTGCCGGTGCCGGCCGGGCCGATGCCGAAGGTGATGTCGTGCTCCTGTATGGCTTGCAGATAGCTGTTCTGGCGGGGCGTGCGGCCGCGTATCTCGGCTTTGCGTGTCATCAGCAACGGCACCGAACTACCCGGCGGCGTTTCGTCGTGCCACTTCATCGCCTCGATCAAGGCGAGCTGCAAGCGTTCCAGCGTGATGTCATGTTTGGCCTCGCGGTAGAAGTCCTGCAATATCCGGCGCGCCAGTTCCGCCTGCCCGCCCTGTACGCTGAAATGCTCGCCGCGCCGCGCGATAGCGACTTCGAGCGCTGTCTCGATCTGGCGCAGATTTTCGTCCAGCGGGCCGCACAGATGTGCCAGCCGCTGGTTGTCCAGTGGCTCTAGGGCGAATTGCAGTGTTTTGCTTTGCTTGCTCAAGATGGATGCGATACTAACTCACCGCGCAGGGTATGCCTGACTATCTCGGTGATGTTGACCTCGGCAAAATCACCGATCATGCCGGGCGGGCCGCGAAAGTTCACCACACGGTTATTCCCGGTGCGCGCCGCCAATTCCTGTGCATCCTTCTTCGACAGCCCCTCCACCAGTACGCGCTGCACGGTGCCGAGCATGGTTTGATTGACCCGCTGTTCCAGTTCGTCGATGCGCGCCTGCAAGCGCGCGAGTCTGGCGGCTTTCACTTCCGGAGGGGTCTCGTCCGCCATCTCTGCGGCGGGGGTGCCGGGGCGCGGGCTGTACACATAGCTGAAACTGGCATCGAAACCGATCTCGTCGATCAGTTTCATGGTCGCTTCGAAATCGGCATCGGTCTCGCCGGGGAAGCCGACGATGAAATCGGAAGTGATGCTGATATCGGGGCGTGCCGCACGCACCCGGCGAATGATGGATTTGTATTCCAGCACGGTGTGCCCGCGTTTCATCGCCGCCAAGATGCGATCCGAACCGGACTGTACCGGCAGATGCAAATGGCCGACCAGCTTGGGCGTGGTCGCGTATACATCGATCAGGCGCTGCGTCATCTCTTTCGGATGCGAGGTGGTGTAACGCAGCCGCTCCAGCCCCTCCAGCGCGGCGATAGCCTGCAACAGGAAAGCGAAATCCACCGTGTCGCCGTCATCGGTCGCACCGCAGTAGGCATTCACATTCTGGCCCAGCAGGGTGATCTCTTTCACGCCCTGCGCAAGCAATTCCCGCACATCGCGCAAGACATCCGCCAGCGGGCGCGACACCTCTTCGCCGCGCGTATAGGGCACGACGCAGAAGGTGCAGTATTTGCTGCACCCTTCCATGATGGAGACGAAGGCCGATCCCGCCTGCATCTGCGGCACGGGCAGATGGTCGAACTTTTCGATCTCGGGAAAGCTGATATCCATCTGCGGCAGCCCGGTATCGCGGCGTGCCTGGAGTAACTGCGGCAGGCGATGCAAGGTCTGCGGGCCGAACACCACATCCACATAGGGCGCGCGCCTGATGATCGTGGCCCCCTCCTGGCTGGCCACACAGCCGCCGACCCCGATCATCAGCGCGGGATTGGCCTCTTTCAGGGGGCGCACGCGCCCGAGATCGGAAAACACCTTCTCCTCCGCCTTTTCGCGGATCGAACAGGTATTGAACAGGATGATGTCCGCTTCTTCGGGTTTGTCGGTACGCTCCATCCCTTCGCAGATGCGCATCACGTCCGCCATCTTGTCCGAGTCATAGACGTTCATCTGGCAACCGAAGCTTTTGATGTAGATTTTTTTGGTCATGCTGTCCTGTAGTTGGAGACTGTAACCCGAGTAAATAGGTCGTGTTAGATTTTAGCAAAAGCGCTTGCCCGGCAGGGAAATTATGCTAGGATTCGCTTCGCTTAACTGAGTTGTTGTGTTCAACCTAGTTCTCTCGGGAGGAGAAAAAATGTCGTATATCGCTGATATCGCTGCAATTGGTACCGCAATCTTTTCTGTGGGATTTTCTTTGTGGATGCTGAAGGAACTCTTCACCGACCGCTAAGCAGAAGCCGCACCGAAACAAACTAAAGAACTCCAGCCGCGCGCTGGAGTTTTTTATTTTCCGCAACATAATTTATGCCGACCACGCTCACCCCGCAACGCGAAAGATATCTGCTGCTCACGCTGGCGGGCATCCAGTTCAGCCATGTGCTCGACTTCATGATCATGATGCCGCTGGGGCCTATCCTGATCGCCGAATTCGGCATCACCACCCATGAGTTCGGCCTGCTGGTCGCATCGTACAGTTTCAGCGCGGCATTTTCCGGCCTGCTGGCCGCGACCTTTGTCGACCGTTTTGAGCGCAGGCGCATGCTGCTCACGATGTTCGCCCTGTTCGGACTGGCAACACTGGCCTGCGGATTGGCACCGGGCTACCTCACCCTGCTGATCGCGCGCGGACTGGCTGGCGCGTTCGGCGGAGTGATGGGTGCGCTGGTGCAGACCATGATCGGCGATGTGATCCCCTTCGCGCGCCGAGCCAAAGCCGGCAGCATGGTCTCGGCAGCATTCTCGCTTTCCACCGTGGCGGGGGTGCCGCTGTCGCTATGGCTCACCAATCAGTTTGAATGGCGCGCGCCGTTCATCCTCATCGCCGTACTGGTGTTGCTGTTCATCGCCATCGGCCTGCGCGTGCTGCCTGAGCTGCGCCACCACATCAGCACTGAACACCGCGCCCACCCGTTCGCGGCGATGTTCGAAGTGCTGCGCGATGCCAACCACCTGCGCGCCCTGCTGTTTTCGGCGCTGATCATTTTTTCCGGATTCACGGTGATCCCCTACATCACGGTGTATGCCGTCCACAATGTCGGCATCACGCAGCAGGAAATCCCCTATATCTATCTGTTTGGCGGCGCGGCTACGCTGATCACCGCCCGCCTGATCGGCCACTGGGCCGACCTGCACGGCAAGATCGAGATCTACCGCATGGTCGCCGTCGCCGCATTGCTGCCGCTGTTCATCGTCACGCACATCGGCGCGGCACCGCTGTGGCTGTGGCTGATCTGCACCACGCTGTTCTTTGTGCTGGTCTCGGGGCGTATGATTCCGGCGATGGCCATCATCACCTCGTCCGCCCAACCCAATCTGCGCGGCACGTTCATGTCGCTCAATTCCACCACGCAGGCTTTCGCCATGGGCTTGGCGACCACTCTGGCCGGCTTTATCATCTCGCAGGACGGCAGCGGCAGTATCGTGGATTACGGGATGGTGGGTTATGTGGCGATGGCCGCGAACCTGCTGGCCATCTGGTTCGTCTCGCGCATCGCGATGCACGGACAGCACGCCACCCCGCCGCTTCACACCACGGAGGCACCATGAGCTGGAAACACATCGTCAACCGTCTGCAACGCGCCCGCGCGCGACTCGGCGAGCAGCTCGCGCAATTGTGGCGGCACAGCTTCTATCTTTACCTCGCCGGACTGTTCAGCGTGTTCGCGGTGCTCGATGCCACGGTGTTCCACTTCACCAGCGAAATGCGCCAAGCCGCTTTTGACACGATGGTGCGTTACCGCATCGTCGTGCCCGAACCCGATCCCGACATCGTGATCGTGGACATCGACGAGGCCAGCCTTGCCGCAATGGCAAAAGACTACGGACGCTGGCCGTGGCCGCGCCAGGTGCTGGGCGAATTCCTCGAACAGATCGAGAAGCAGCAACCCAAGGCGGTGGTGTTCGACATCCTGTTCAGCGATGCCGATGTGTACAACCCGGATAGCGATGCCTATTTCGATGCGGCCATCGCGGTGACGGACAACACGTATTTCCCCATGCTGCGCCTTGACCCGTCCAGCGACAAGCTAAGCCTGGTCAAGCCCGCGATGATTCCCGGCGTGGCACCGCTAGCGGACGCGCAGCCGGATAGCGAAGCGACCGTGGCCGTTGTGCTGCCGCATTTCCAGGCCGCGCTGGACGGCGGCCGCCTCGGGTTGCACAACATCTATCCCGATATCGACGGTGTGGCGCGGCGTTACAACGTGTACCGCGACGACTATGGCTGGAAATTGCCCAGCCTGCCCGCCCGCATCGGACAGGAGCTGGGCTGGCCGGAACCTTCCGCCCAGCAGGTGTTGCTCAACTGGCGCGGCCAACCCTTCACCTATCGCTATGTCAGCTTCAGCGATCTGTTCTCCGACATGGGTAACCGGGACAAAAAACGTCCGCAGGACGAGTTCAAGGACAAGATCGTCATCATCGGCTCGACCGCGCCCAGTCTGTTCGACATCAAAGCGACGCCGATGAACAAGATGCACCCCGGCGTGGAGATTCTCGCCACGGCGATCGACAACTTCAAGCACGGCGACGCGCTGCGTTTTCCGGAAGGGCGCGCCTGGTACCTGCTGATCTCGCTGGGCATCGTGTGGCTGACGGCATGGGGCTTCTACCGCGATGCCGGGCGCGACAAGATCGACCGCCTGTTCGGCCTGTCACAGGTCATCCTCATCGCCATCACCTATGCCAGCATCAATCTGACCAACACCTACATCAACCTTACCGGCCCGGTGACCATAGGTCTGGCCTACTTCATGCTGGCGCGACTCTACGCCAGCGCCACCGGCAAAGCGCTGGAGCAGAACATGGTGCGCACCGCGACCGCGCGCCACGGCGATCTGCATGCCACACTGCTGCTGATCCGCCTAGACAGCGAGCGCAACGCGATCAGCGATACCGTGCTGGAAAAGATCTGCCACGCACTTGAGAAATCCGGTACCCTGAGCAAGAGCGTGGATGCCATAAGCGGCGACCAGAAGGGTTTGTGGGATCTGTTTGAAAAGACCATCGCCATATCCTGGGTCGTGGATGCGGCTGACAGCGCGGCGGTAGACGCGATCCAACCGGATGCCGCCGCCGCACTGTCGGCACTGCCGCCGCTCTTGCGCCGTTATCTGGCCCAACCGGATGATGCCGCACGGCACTTCATCCATCACGGGCATATCTGCGGCGGTGAGGCGGCGCGCACCGGTTGGCAATTGCTGTTCGCCGAAGCGTTACTGGAATGGAACCGGCAAGAGGAAAAAAGGACATGACAAAAATGACACGATGGAATCTGGCGATGGCCGCGCTGCTGTTGAGCGGCGCATTGCATGCTGCCGAAAGCGGCACCGCGCTCAAGCGCGACGACATCAAGGCCGAACCGTTCGGCGACGCGAAGAGCGTGGCGACGCTGGCGGTCGGCGACAAAGTGGATATCCTTAAAAAGAACGGCGGCTGGCTGCAAATAAAGAGCGCCAAAGGCAAGGGTTGGGTGCGCATGCTCAGCATCCGCAAGGGCGATGCGCGCAAGGGCGGCAGCAATGCGTCGGGACTGCTCGGACTGGCCTCGGGTCGCGCCGGAACCGGCAAGGTCGTCGCCACCACCGGCATTCGCGGACTGAACGAGGAAGAGCTGAAGGCCGCAAAGTTCGATGAGGCGGAACTGAAACGTGCCGAATCCTATGCCACCGGCAAGTCTGCGGCGGCCAAGTTCGCCGTACAGGGCAAGCTCACCGCGCGCGCGTTCAATTACCTGCCCGCGCCGAAATAAGGAGAATCGCGATGACTCACAAGATATTCTGGATGCTCGCGCTGAGCCTGTGCTCCGGCAGTGCCTACGCCGCCAATCCGTTCGAGCAGCTGCTGCTGAACACGATCAAACAAGGTGTGCAGGAGAAAGTCACCGGCAAGTCCGCCACCTCGGCCGAAGAGGAGACTGCGATCGGACGGCAGATCGCCGGCAATCTGCTCGGCGCATCACCGCTGGTCAAGGACGCAAAATTGCAGAAGTACGTCAACAATGTCGGACGCTGGGTCGCCGACCAGAGCGAACGCACCGATCTGACCTGGCATTTCGGCGTCATCGAGTCTGATGACGTGAACGCCTTCGCCGCACCCGGCGGTTACATCTTCGTCACCAAGGGACTGTACAAATTGCTGCAAAACGAGGCCGAACTGGCCGGTGTGCTGGCGCACGAGATCGGCCATGTCATCCGCCAGCATCATTTGAAGATATTGCAGCAAAGCAAGCTGCTGGATCTCGGCAGCCAGGCTATCGCCAAGAGTGTGAGCGGCAACGACAAAGTGCAGGGCTTGATCGGCAGCGGGGCGGAGATCGTGTCCCGCTCACTCGACAAAGAGGCGGAATTCGAAGCCGACCGTATCGCCGTCGTGCTTTCCGCGCGTGCCGACTACGATGCCTTTTCCCTCCCCGCCGTGTTGCAACAGATCGGCCACTACGCCAAGGATGACGGTGATGTCGCGCTGCTGTTCAAGACCCACCCGCATCCCGATGACCGTTTGGGGAAACTGGGCAGCGCGATGGGCGAACGCTTCGATCGAGTGAAGGGAAAGACGCTGGAAAAACGGTTCTACCGGATAAAATAAAGACCGCGCTTACTTCACCGAAAGACCCAAAGCCCGGATGCAGGGAAGCGCAATCCGGGAATAGACACACCGCCCCAAGCATTCCGATTTCCGGATTATTACGCTTGCTGGTGCGTCCCGCTCGGCCCCATCATCTGCAAGATATCGCCATACTCCTCCTCGATCCTTCCAAAGGATTGCTTTATCTGTAGCATGGAAAGACCTATCCGGTGCATGGCACCTTCCGACAACAACGGAACCTGCCCGGACGTGCCCAATTCCAGCGCGTGGGCCAGCACTTCCGAGACATGCACCAGATCGGCCATCGGCGAAGACGGGGCATAGTCCTCCGGAGTCTGGTGGTGGCGCTCTATGGCCTCGCAAATCTCTTCCGGAAGATGCCATAGCCGCGCCAGATGCGCGCCAATATGGGAATGATCCATGCCGATGACGGCCTGCTCCGCCTCCGAAATATGACAGCCATGCAGCATTTGGTGATCCATCACCATGCGATACTCGTCCGGCAGCGTTGCCGCCAGCGCCAGTTGCCCGAGGTCATGCAGCATGCCGGCAACAAAGGTGGTGTCAGGGCTCATGCCGACATGCGTGGCAAGCGATTTGGCGATGCTCCCCACCCCCGCACTGTGGCGCAGGAATTGCTCGTAATCGAAAGAGCTCGCGCCGTTCTTCTGGAAATAATCCGCGACGCCGACGGCGCAGACCAGATTGCGGATCACATTGAAGCCGAGCAGCACGACCGCCTGCGATGCGGTCGACACGCTGCCCCGCGCGGTATAGCGGGAGGAATTGACCAAGCGCAACACGCTGGTGAGCAGCCCCAGATCGGTTTCGATTTGCTTGGCCAGGGTGGTCGCCGAGGCTTCCGGATCGTCGATGGTGCGCATAATTTCGATCACTGCCTTGGGCAGGCTGGGGAGGGTATCGACGGCGTGCAGTATTTCCTCCAGCGACTTCTTCGCACCCGGCGCACTCATGACAGCGCCTCCATGCGGTACTCCAGAATCGCCTGACGCAGCATGCCCATCGTGCCATCCTGCGGAACGTTGCCGAACAGATGATTGATGCGCTCGACCACCCTGGCGCGTTCGGCCTGCAACTCCTCCGCGCTGCGCGTGTCTTCCTGAAAGATGCTGATATGACCGACGTTCCTGCGCAGCAGGGCGGACATGGAAGATTCGGACAAGGTTGTACCAGTCTGCAACAGAACCTGACCGTCGGCGTTGCGCACTTCCCGCGCGACCACCATGCCCGGCTCGGCCAGGCCGATCGGTAACGATTTGATGCGCATTCTGGTCATGCATGCCCCCCGTTAGTCTGCGCCAACAAGCGCTTCGGATGATAACAAAGGTGGAGCGGGTGAACGGGATCGAACCGTCGTATGCAGCTTGGGAAGCTGCCGTTCTACCATTGAACTACACCCGCTTGGTGTAGAATACGGCGCGCATTCTAACACGGCAATCCATAGACACCCAAAGTGATAACACTCAGCATCAATGGCGAACCACGCCGATTCCCACAAGCTCTCAGCATCGCAGAACTCATTGAACTGATGGGGCTGGCGGACAAGCGCATCGCGCTGGAGCGCAACGGCGAGATCGCGCCGCGCAGCACCTTCGCGACGCAACAACTGGCGGATGGCGACAAGCTGGAGATCGTGGTCGCGGTGGGCGGCGGCTAGATAATGTATCCCCATAATTCATCGGATGTATGGTCGGGCTTCAGCCCGACATGCCGGGTTAAACCCCGATCTGCCATTTAGTGCAGAATTTCAGTTAAAAATTCATCAGGAAAACAGTTATGAGCAACGACAATCTCATCATCGCAGGCAAGAGCTATAACTCCCGGCTGCTGGTCGGCACGGGCAAATACAAGGACTTCACCGAGACGCGCGCGGCGCTGGATGCCAGCGGCGCGGAGATTGTCACGGTGGCGATACGCCGCACCAATCTGGGCCAGAACGCGAACGAGCCCAACCTGCTCGACGCAGTGCCGATGTCGAAATTCACCTACCTGCCCAACACTGCGGGCTGCTATACCGCCGACGATGCCGTGCGCACCCTGCGCTTGGCGCGCGAACTGCTGGATGGACACTCGCTGGTGAAACTGGAAGTGCTGGGCGATCCGCAGTCGCTGTACCCCAACGTGATTGAGACACTCGCCGCGGCGAAGACGTTGGTAGCCGAAGGCTTTCAGGTGATGGTGTACACCTCGGACGATCCCATCGTCGCGAAGCAACTTGAAGACATCGGCTGCGTCGCCATCATGCCGCTGGCCTCACTGATCGGTTCCGGCATGGGCATCCTCAACCCATGGAACCTGCAACTGGTGATGGAGCGAGTGAAAGTGCCGGTGATCGTCGACGCGGGCGTCGGTACGGCCTCGGATGCGGCGATCGCGATGGAACTGGGTTGCGCGGGCGTGCTGATGAACACCGCGATCGCGGGTGCGAAGGATCCGGTGCTGATGGCATCGGCGATGAAGAAAGCCACCGAAGCTGGGCGCGAAGCTTATCTCGCCGGGCGCATGCCAAAGAAGCTGTACAGCGCCAGTCCGAGCTCGCCGACCGCCGGGATCATCAGTTCGGTGCGCAGCTAAACACCTCTGAAGGGGCGCGATGAATTGCGTCCCTACAATACATATGACCGACACCACCGACCTTCGCAATCGTCACATTCGCAGCTTCGTGCTGCGTCAGGGCCATCTCTCGCCCGCACAGCAGCGCGCGGTGGATACGCTGATGCCGAAATACGGTATCCCTTACGAGAACAAACCGCTAAACCTCGATCAGGCTTTTGGTCGCAGCGCATCCAAGATACTGGAGATCGGTTTCGGCATGGGTGACAGTACCGCGACCATCGCGCAGGCGCATCCGGAAAACGATTACCTCTGTCTGGAAGTGCACACGCCGGGCGTGGGCAATCTGTTGAAGTTGATCGACACGCAGCAAATCACCAACATTCGCATCATCCAGCATGACGCGGTGGAAGTGCTGCGCGACATGATCGCGGATGCGTCGCTGGACGGCGTGCACATCTTCTTTCCCGACCCGTGGCACAAGGCGCGCCACAACAAGCGCCGGATGATCCAGTCGCCGTTCATCGCCAAGCTGGTGCAGAAGATCAGCCCCGGCGGCTACATCCACGCCGCGACCGACTGGCAGAACTACGCCGAGCAGATATTGCGCGTGTTCGGCGAAGATCCGCTGCTGGAAAACACCGCGACGGACTATGCGCCGCGCCCGGAATACCGCCCGCTGACCAAGTTCGAAAAGCGCGGCCTCAATCTGGGACATGGGGTGTGGGATATGGTGTTTAACCGCAGGCAATAAGACAACCCCCCTCAAATCTTATAGCTATTGACAGTATGGAATTAGCCACAGAGAATAGCGACCGCTGTACAAACCTTACAAACCTTATATGGGGGTCTTCATTAAAATGCAAAAAATTTCCTGCGCTCTGTTTGCTCTTTTCAGCTTCATCAGTTTTTCTGCCCAAGCTGGGACTTCTACCGCCACTTCCGTTTCCATCGCGGAACAGTCTGCCAAAGAATATGGCATACACGCTAAAAAGCTCGATCCGAAATCCACTCTGTCCGCAGAAGCCGGACGGGCGTTTTACACCAAGAAAGTCGAAGTGAATGGCAAGGATCTTTCCTGCTCGGCATGCCACACCGACAATCCGGCCAGCACTGGCAAGCACAATGAAACCGGCAAGGCCATCAAGCCGCTCGCTCCGTCGGCCAATTCGGCCCGCTTCTCCAACCGCAACAAGGCAGAAAAGGGTTTCACCAAGCACTGCAAGGATTTGTACGGCAAGAACTGCACACCTCAAGAAAAGGGTGACTTCATCACTTACCTGCTGACGGTTCAGTAATCCTGAAAATAGAAGATACGCAGACACACGTCGTATGCAATGCAATGCGATGTGAGCGATTAACTTCAAAAAGTTATAAGTATTAAAGGCCGAAGAATTCTGCTTCGGCCTTTTTTATGTGGATTTTTTAGAATTGCTTAAAGCTGTCGAAGGCCGGATTTGCCCAATGATCGCATTGCGGTGATGTTTTTTCTCTAAAAAGCGTGTTTACTCGCCGAGATCGAAGGCGATATCTCCCTCGTCGACAGCATCGCCGACCTTGATGTTTTTAAAGTTGAACAGGTTTCCATCCAGCAGGTGCGAAGGCTTGACGTTCTGCATCGCGGTAAAGATCGTTTGCGTGCGGCCCGGATATTCGCGCTCCCAGTTGGTCAGCATCTGCTTGATGTTCTGGCGTTGCAGGTTCTCCTGCGAGCCGCACAGATTGCACGGAATGATGGGGAATTCCATGCCGCGCGCGTAGCGGGCGATGTCTTTCTCGGCGCAATAAGCCAGTGGGCGTATCACCACATGGTCGCCCTTGTCGGTGACCAGCTTGGGCGGCATCGCCTTCAGCTTGCCGCCGAAGAACATGTTCAAAAATAACGTTTCCACCATGTCGTCGCGGTGATGGCCCAGCGCGATTTTGTTCGCGCCCAGCTCGCCCGCGACCTTGTAGATGATGCCGCGGCGCAGGCGCGAGCACAGCGAGCAAGTGGTCTTGCCCTCGGGGATTTTCTCCTTGACGATGGAGTAGGTGTCCTGCGTCTCGATGTGATGTTCGATGCCCAGTTTCTTCAGGTAGTTCGGCAGCACGTCGGCGGGAAAGCCAGGCTGCTTCTGGTCGAGGTTCATCGCGACGATCTTGAAGTCGATAGGTGCACGCTTCTGCAACGTCAGCAGGATGTCGAGCAGCGTGTAGGAATCCTTGCCGCCGGACAGGCACACCATCACGGTGTCGCCTTCCTCGATCATGTTGAAGTCGCCGATGGCCTTGCCGACCGCGCTTTCCAGTCGCCCCTTGAGGCGGTTGAAGTTGGTAGAACGGGATTCGAAATGGATAGGCTGGATGATGTCGTTCATGGGGATCTTCAGATATTGATGCTTCGCCCGCCGTCCACCGCGATGATCTGTCCGGTGATGTAAGGCGAGTCGTTCAGTAGAAATTGCACGGTGCGCGCGATGTCGTCCGGTTCGCCTTCACGCTTGAGCAGGGTGTGCGCCACGATCTTGCGGCGGCGTTCCGCGTCCTCCCACTCGTCGCCCTCCGGCCAGATGATGACGCCCGGCGCGATACCGTTGACGCGCACCTGCGGTGCCATCTCCTGCGCCAGTCCTTTGGTTAGCGCGGTCAATCCGGCCTTGGCCACGCTATACAGCAGGTGGCCCTGCATCGGTCGCTCGGCATGGATATCGACGATGTTGACGATGGCCCCGTGACGGCGGCGCAACTCGTCCGCCGCCGCCTGCGCGAGGAACAAGGGCGCTTTCAGATTGGTGCCGAGCAGGTCTATCCATTGTCGTTCGTCGATCTCCGCCAGCGGGGTGGCGTAGAAGCTGGAGGCGTTGTTGACCAGCGCGTCCAGCTGCCCGAACGTCGAGACGACTTCGCGCACCAGTTGCGGCAGGGTGGACGGATCAAGTAGGTCGGCGTGGAAAGCGGCGGCACTATCCGGGCGCAGCGCGTTCAATTCGTTGCACAGATCACGCGCCTGTTGCACGGAGCTGCGGTAATGCACGGCGACACGGGCGCCGGCGGCATGCAGGCGGCGGCAGACCGACGCGCCGACGCGCTTTGCTCCCCCGGTCACCAGCACCACCTTGCTTTGCATCTGCTTTTCCACGTTCCGCTTCCGCTCAAACTGTTAAAATTTCAACCCGGCAAATTATACCCGACCATGACCGTGTCCCTTCCTCTTCCCACGCACGACGCTGTGCAACACAGCGCGCAGTTGACAGAACTGATCCGCGGCGACATCGTCGCGCAGGGCGGCTGGATACCATTCTCACGCTTTATGGAACTGGCGTTGTACGCGCCGGGGCTGGGCTATTACACGGCGGGGGCGCACAAGTTCGGCGAGGCGGGCGATTTCATCACCGCACCGGAGCTGTCGCCTTTGTTCGGGCGTACACTGGCACGACCGGCGGCGGAGATCATGGCGTCGAGCGTGCCACAGTTGCTGGAGCTCGGCGCGGGCAGTGGCAAACTGGCGGTGGATGTGCTGGGCGAGCTGGAGCGCATGGGTAGTCTGCCGGAATGCTATTCCATCCTCGAAGTCAGTGCCGATCTGCGCCAGCGCCAGCAGGCACTGTTGCAACAGCGCCTGCCGCATCTGGCCGCGCGGGTGCGCTGGCTGGATACGTTGCCGGAAAAAATCGGCGGCGCGGTGATCGCCAACGAAGTGCTGGACGCGCTGCCGGTACATCTGCTGTATTGGCGCGATGCCAACGTGGAACGGGACACACCAATCCTGGAACGCGGTGTGGCGCTGGATGGCGGGCGATTCATCTGGCAAGACAGATCGCCGGTGAGCGATGCGCTGCTGATGATTGCGCAGGATATCCGCGTGCCGGGCGACTATCTGAGCGAGCTGTCACCTGCCGCGCGGGGGCTGGTCACCAGCCTGTGCGAGCGCCTCGAAGCGGGCGCGCTGTTATTCATCGATTACGGTTTTGGCGCGCGCGAGTATTATCATCCGCAGCGCAATCGCGGCACGCTGATGTGCCATTACCGCCACCACGCGCACGATGATCCGTTCTATCTTCCCGGTTTGCAGGACATCACCGCGCACGTTGACTTCACCGCTGTGGCGGAAGCGGGTATTGACGCGGGGGCGAACCTGCTCGGCTATACCACGCAGGCACATTTTTTGATCAACTGCGGCATCGCCGAACTGTTGCGGGATACCCCGCCGGAGGATATGCGCAGTTATCTGCCGCTCTCCGCGCAACTGCAAAAACTCACCAGCCCGTCCGAGATGGGCGAGCTGTTCAAGGTGATGGCATTGGGCAAGGGGATGGAGGCACCGTTAAGCGGCTTGCTGCGCGGTGATTTGAGCCGCTTGCTTTGATCACTGCGGCGCGTTGGCGCGCGTGTAAGCGATGATCTCTTCCATCGTGATCTGTTTGTCCTTGTTGCCGTCGATCGCGTCGAAGTTCTTTTCCAGCGCGGGCAGTTTGTCTTTTGCCGAAGCCAGTTCCTTCTTGGTCAGTTTGCCGTTCTTGTTTTTGTCGGCGGCTTTCAGGCGTTTTTGAAATTCCTGCTGCTGGGCACGCACCGCGTTCTGTAGTGCGGTCTGCAAGAAAACGCCGATCTCTTGCATGCTCAGACTGCCGTTTTTGTTCGCATCGATCTTGTCGTAGTTGGTGACCAGCAACTGGGCTTTGGCCTGTTCGGCCTCGCTGCGCGAGATCGCGCCATCCTGATCAGTGTCCGTCTTGCGGAAGTCGCGTTCCAGCGGAGTCGCGGCTTCGCCGGCGGGTGGCGGTGCGGCACCTTCGGTCGCCATTGCCAGCGGGCTTACCGCCATCAGGGCCAGAAAAATAACTCGTTTCATCATTGTCCTTTCGTTATTCGGGAGGGTTCAGGGCGGATTCTATCGCGGCTGCCGCAAATGGCGGCTGAATATTATTCCGCTGTGCCGTCGGCAGGTTTGCCGCGAATGGCACGCTCCACTGCATTGATGCGAGCCAGCCGCACGCGTTCGGGTATCTCGCTCTTGTCTTTGCATTGCCGGGCGATCTCTCCGGCATCTACCGTGCGCGCGGCGTGCATGGCTCGCAGCAGGTAGTCCATCTCAGGATAAGGATCGTTTTCGTTCTCGGCGCGTCCGCGCGCATCCGAGCTGCACGCCTGCAACAGTTGCTCGAAACGTTCCGGCCTGCGCCAGGCATCCGCCGCTTGGAACAGGCGCACGATGGTGTCGGGACGCAGAGCTTTGGCGCGGTGCACATCGCCGTGATAGCGCGCCACCAGCAGACCCAGATCGCGGCAGTCGGCGGGTACGCGCAGGCGTTCGCACAGCTTGTGCAGTAATTCGACGCTGCGCAGTTCGTGGCCGAAATGGCGCGGCAGGATATCTTTGGGCGTGCTTCCCTTGCCTAGGTCGTGGGTCAGCGCGGCGAAGCGCACTTCCAGCGCATAGCCGTGTTGTGCAGCATCGTCTATCACCATCATGGTGTGGATGCCGCTGTCGATTTCGGGGTGATGTTTGGGAGGCTGCGGCACGCCGAACAGCGCGTCCACTTCCGGCAATATCTTCGCCAGCGCACCGCATTCGCGCAGTGTCACGAAGAAGCGCGACGGCCTGTCTTCCATCAGGCCGCGCGCCAGTTCCTGCCACACGCGTTCCGGCACCAGCGCGTCGGCCTCGCCGCCGCTCACCATGTCGCGCATCAGCGCCAGCGTCTCCGGCGCGATGATGAAGCCGAAGCGCGCGGCGAAGCGCGCCGCGCGCAGGATGCGCACGGGGTCTTCGCTGAATGCCGCGCTGACATGGCGCAGCATGCCCGCTTTCAGGTCGGCTTGCCCGCCGTAGGGGTCGGTGAGATTACCGTCGGCATCTTCAGCGATGGCGTTGACGGTAAAGTCGCGGCGCAGCAGATCCTGTTCCAGCGTGACTTCCGGATCGGCATGCACGACGAAGCCCTTGTAACCCGGCGCGGTCTTGCGCTCGGTGCGCGCCAGCGCGTATTCCTCGTGGGTCTCGGGATGCAGGAATACCGGGAAATCCTTTCCCACCGGCTGAAAGCCCTGTGCCACCATGTCTGCCGGTGTGCTGCCGACCACCACCCAGTCGCGATCCCTCACCGGGAGACCGAGCAAACGGTCGCGCACTGCACCGCCGACGCAATAGATCTGCGCCTTATTTTTCATCGGGAATAGGCTTCTGGTTAATTGGTGCCTTGGCTGCGACGATCCCCATGCGCTGCTTGAGTGAGCGCGGCGGAGCGCCGAACTGGTGGGCGTAATGCACGGTGTTGCTCATCACTTTCTTCACGTAGTCGCGCGTCTCGTCGAACGGGATGGTCTCGGCATAGATCGCGCCCTCCAGAGGCACTTCACCGCGCCACTGGCGCGCCCGTCCGGGGCCCGCGTTGTAGGCAGCCGAGGCCAGCACCGGGCTATCGTCGAACCAGGACAGCACGGTCTTCATGTAATAAGTGCCGAGCTTGAGATTGACATCGAGCTGGTCGATCATCGAGCGGCGGTAATCTTTCATCCCGATTCGCTTGGCGATCCATTTTGCCGTCGCCGGCATGACCTGCATTAACCCCGCTGCACCGACCGTGGATTTGGCCGCCGTGACGAAACGGCTTTCCTGGCGCATCAGACCGTAGACCCAGGCTTCTTCCAGATTGTGTTCGCGGATGTGCGATTGCAGGGCATCGCGGTAGGGCGCGAGATAGCGAAGGCCGAAGTCATGCACATTCACGGTCTTTTCCGCCGCACCGATGGCGCGGTCATACATTTCGTTGCGCCGCGCGATTTCGGCGGCGGTGAGCAGTTCCTGATCATTGAGGTTGCGCACGGCCCAGCGCCATTCCCTGAGCGCATCGGTGCGCAGATCCATGCGGTACAGCGCTATCGTGCGCTGTACACCGGGCTGCGATAGCATCGCGTCGATCTCCTTTTTGGCGGGCTTGAAGGCCTGATGCGCGGCGGTCAGAACCGGCGTGTCGGCCAACTCCTCATTCGCCATCTGACCGTAGAAGTGAAATTCGCCGCTGAGCGGCGCAAGCAGTTTGCGTGCTTCAGCCTTCTTGCCCGATGCTAGCAGCGCGCGTGCTTTCCAGTATTGCCAGGCGGGGTCGCGTTGCTGTTGTTCGCCCATCGCATTCACGCCCGCCAATACCTCTCCCCAGTTGTGCGCGCGCAACGCCGCGCGCACCCGCCAGGCCGCCTGCTGTTCGTTGAGGGGAATGCTTGCCGCCGCCTTGAACCACTGCAACGCGCGTTTATCCAGTTTGCGTGCGGCCTCGTAGCCGAGCCAGCCGTGGAGATATTGCTGTTCCGCCGGCGGGAACAGCGCGGCAAGCTTTTCCCAGCGCATGGCGGCCAGGCTGGGCGATTGCTTCGCCAGACGCTGCAAGGCGAACAAGGCAACGGCGCGCTGGCCCGTACTGGACGACTTGTCCAGATTCGCATTTTCCAGATAGCCATCCGCATCCGTGGCTGCACGATCCAGCGCCGCTGTGGATACCGCGTAGTCGCCGCGCAGTTGTGGCACCAATTGTTTTGCGAGTGACACATTGCCCGTTTCCAGCGTCAGTCGCACGCGCTGCCAGATATCCTGCTCCCCGATGATGCCGCCGGCTATCGCGGCCTCGAATAAGGAACCGCAACTATTCGGCAGCCCCTTGCCGCTGAACCACAGGCCGCGCACCTCGCGCAAAGCGCGCGGGGCATCGTTGCGCTGGCGCGATTGCAGCGCATAACAGGCCAGTTCGTTATCTTCTTCAAGCAGCTTCGGATATTCCGCGTCGAATGCCGCCCACTGTTGTTTTTTGCCGAGCTGTTTGAGCCACTCGCCGCGCAGGCGGTCGATCACCGGCGTGTCTTCCGGTCGCGCCAGAAAGCGTTCGATCTCGTTGTTGTCCGCATTCTCCAGACCGAGGCGCAAACGGTAATAGCTGACGTACACCTCCAGCGGAGATTTTTGCAGCCGCTGTGCCAGTTGCTGCAACTTTGCCGCATTGCCGGTGCGAAAGGCTTCGCGCGCGGCCAAGAAATCGCCATCCTCCGATGCCGGGGCGGTGGCATGCTGCCCGCGTTGCGGCGGGGCGGATGACACGGGGCCGGAGAGGGCGAATGCCGCGATGAACAAAAGGAATCGGACTTGAAAACGCATGAAATTCATTATGGGAACAACGAGCCCGAGCATAGCATATCGCCCTCCGGACCCGGTTCGGGGGTTAGTGCGCGTAATTCAGATAGATCGCCCAGCCAATGCCGGTGGCGGCCAGCAGCAATAGCGGGATCACCAGTTTCCTGATCCACCGGTTCAGGGGGGAGAAAGATCCGTCCGGCAGTATCGGTCTGGGCTCGCCGCATTTCGGACAGGGCGTATATCTGAGCGAGGAGCTCACCGGGCTGCGGTCTATGATCCAAGGGGTCGATTTGTATTCGGTCATCAAATGCTCTTTGACGACCAACTCGGTCTTGCAGGTTCTGCACGGTCGCATCTCGGGTTTTTGGGACGCAGCAGTGTCGCACTTGCAGTGCGGGCATATCCTCGCGTTCTTGCTGATTTTCTTCCCGCAGCCTGGGCACTTGACCAACATATCTATCACCTTGTGAGAGTAACGCTTCGCTGACGGCATCTTGCCCGAACTGTCGTTCTGCATCAACTACTCTGGGGAAGCCATGTTTTTCCGCAGGATGCGGGGTTTGTGGCGAGCTTGTTTCATGAGTCGGCGCAGGAGGGCGAGACTTTCCATTATGGGTGGTGACCTCCCTCCCGTCAGATCGGCGAAACAGCGGGGGTTTTTGCCTGAATATCTAGACCCTCCATTACAAACAACTTTAGCTTGTTTATGCAATTCATTGCTTTATAAGCATATTTGTTTTGCTTTAACTTCTGCCGCTAACTCCTTGTCCCGTAAAGAGAAATCCCATTTTTTCGCTTGACCGAGTGGTTTTTTTTCAATATAGTGGGCTCAAGTGGTAAAAAGTGGGTAAAAGTGGGGTAAAGGGATGTTTCAGGGGGCGGCACAACTTAATCTGGACAGCAAGGGCAGGCTCGCCATACCGGGGAGGTATCGCGACATGCTGCTTGCGCATTGCGCGGGCAGCTTGGTGCTGACCGCCGATGCCGACGGTTGCCTGTTGGTCTATCCGCAACCCGAGTGGCAGCCCATTCGCGAGAAGCTGCTCAAGCTCTCGGCTCTCAATCCCAAGATACGTGCATTGCAGCGTCTGCTGGTCGGTTACGCCGAGGATGTGGTGATGGATGGCGCGGGGCGCGTATTGATCTCGCCGACGCTGCGCGGCTACGCCGTGCTGGATAAGCGCGTGATGCTGGTCGGGCAGGGCAATAAATTCGAATTGTGGGATGAAGCGAAGTGGCAGGCGCAGCAGGCGGCGGCGTTGTCTTTCATGGAAGGCGGTTTGCCGCCCGAGCTGGAGGGTTTCTCCTTGTGAGCGAGGGCTTGGCCCACGCCACCGTTTTGCTGAACGAAGCCGTCGACGCGCTGGCGATCAAGCCGGACGGCATCTATGTGGACGGTACTTTCGGGCGTGGCGGGCATAGCGCGCGGATACTGGAAAAGCTGGGTGAACGCGGCAGGTTGATTGCGCTGGACAAGGATCCGGCTGCGGTGGCGGTGGGAATGACTTGGCGCGATGCGCGCTTTCAGATGGTGCACAGCGGCTTTGCCCATTTGGCGCAGGTGTTGCGCGAACGGGGTGTGGCAAAGGTGGATGGCATCCTGCTCGATTTGGGTGTGTCGTCGCCGCAGTTGGACGAGGCGGCGCGGGGTTTCAGTTTCAGGTTCGATGCGCCGCTGGATATGCGCATGGATACCAGCAGCGGGATGACGGCGGCCGAGTGGCTGGCGACGGCGGATGAGTCTTTACTAACGGAGGTTATACGTGAATACGGCGAAGAACGGTTTGCTAAGCAGATTGCAAGAGCGGTTGTTGCAGCGCGCGCGCTTGAACCCATCGGCACCACGCGGCAGCTCGTCGAGCTGGTTAGCAAGGCGGTTCGTACCCGCGAAGCCGGGCAGAACCCGGCGACACGCACCTTCCAGGCTATACGGATTTATCTCAACCAGGAGCTCGAAGAGCTTGCGCGGATATTGCCCGAGTGTGTCGCGCACCTGCAGACCGGAGGCCGTCTGGTGGTGATCAGCTTCCATTCACTGGAAGACCGCATGGTGAAACACTTCATGCGCGATATGGCGGAGGGTGACAAGTTGCCGCGCAATGTGCCGATACGCGCCAGCGAAGTGCCGCAGGGGAAATTGAACCTGTTGGGCAAGGCGATACGCGCGGGTGCCGCAGAGTTGCAGGCCAATCCGCGCGCTCGCAGCGCGGTGATGCGCGTGGCGGAGCGCACCGATGTCGTTTGGCAATAGCGGGCTGAACATGTTGCTGCTGGTGGCGGTGGTGATGTGCTCGCTGAGCGTGGTCACCACGCAGCACAAGGCGCGCAAATCGTTCATCGAGTTGCAGAAGGAAAAAGAGCGCGCGCAGGAGATGGAGGTGGAGTGGGGGCAGCTGCAGCTGGAGCTGAGCACTTGGGGGGCGCCCGCGCGGGTGGAAAAGGTCGCTTCGCGGCAATTGCAGATGCAGTTGCCGCGAAGCGAGCAAGTTCGATTTATAAGGGTTGAGCCTAACGGCCAAAAAGACAAACAACCATGAATTATGCGGCCAGCGCTAACAAGAGTATCCCGGCAAAATTGCCCGGATGGCGCGCCACCGTGTTATTCGTGGCGCTGCTGTGCGGACTCGCCGGTTTGCTGGGGCGCGGCGTGTATCTGCAGGGGATACACAACGATTTTTTGCAGGAGAAAGGCAACGCGCGCTATAGCCGCGTGGTCGAAGTCAGCGCGCATCGCGGCATGATCAGCGACCGCAATGGCGATCCGCTCGCCGTCAGCACGCCGGTCGAATCGGTGTGGGCCAGTCCCGCTGATGTGGTGGCTGACAACAAGCAGGTCAAGCAGCTCGCGCTGATACTCGGCGTGGGCGTTGAGGAACTGAAAAACCGTTTGTTCGACGCTTCTCGCGATTTCGTCTATCTCAAGCGCCAGCTGCCGCCGGATCAGGCGGAAAAAGTGGCCGCGCTGAATCTTCCCGGAGTCTCTTTGCGGCGTGAATATCGCCGCTATTATCCCGCGGGCGAAGAGGCCGCGCAGTTGCTGGGCTTTACCGGGATGGATGACAACGGACAGGAAGGTCTGGAGCTGGCTTTTCAAGAGCAGCTGGCCGGCAAGCCCGGCAGCCAGCGCGTCATCAAGGACCGGCGCGGACGTATTGTCGAGGATGCGGGCAGTCTGCGCGCGCCCAAGCCCGGTGCCGATATCGCGCTGAGCATGGATGTCAAGATACAGTACCTCGCCTACCGTGAACTGGCGGATGCGGTGCGTGAGCACCGTGCCAAAGCGGGAGCGGTGGTGGTGCTGGATGCCAGAAGCGGAGAGGTGTTGGCGCTCGCGAACTACCCCGGCTATAACCCGAACAATCGCGGCAAGGCCCGCCCGCAGGCGATGCGCAACCGCGCCATCACCGATCTGTTCGAGCCGGGCTCGACCATGAAGCCGTTTACCGTGGCGGCCGCCATCGAACAGGGCAAGGTGCGCCCCGACTCGCTGATCAACACCGAACACGGCGTGATGACGGTGGGTAACCGCAAAATCCACGATTCCCATCCCGAGACGATGCTGACGGTGTCGCAGATCATCCAGAAGTCGAGCAACATCGGCTCGGCCAAGATGGCGCTGATGCTGCCGTCGGAGACGCTGTGGCAAAGCCTGTCCGACAGCGGCTTCGGCGCGCCGACCGGCAGCAATTTTCCGGGTGAGGCCTCCGGCAGGTTGCGCGCCCCTAAGTCCTGGCGTCCGATCGAGCAGGCCACCATGTCTTACGGCCACGGTCTGTCGGTGAATCTGTTGCAACTGGCGCGCGCCTACACCGTGTTCGCCAACGGGGGCGAACTGAAACCGGTGTCGCTACGCAAACTGGAGGCTCCCGCCACCGGCAAAAAGGTCTTTTCCGATAGCACCGCACGCGCGTTGCGCGACATGATGGAGTTGGTGGTGTTGCCAGGTGGTACGGCACCGTTGGCACAGGTGGCGGGCTATCGTGTGGGCGGAAAAACCGGCACCGCGCACAAGCTGGAGAACGGCCGCTATATCAATAGTTATGTGGCTTCATTCGTCGGTTTTGCACCGGCTTCCGACCCGCGTCTGATCGTGGCGGTGATGATAGACGAGCCGAGCGCCGGGAAATACTACGGCGGCTTGGTTGCCGCGCCGGTGTTCAGCAAAGTGACTGCTGCGGCATTGCACGAACTCAATGTGCCGAACGACGCGCCGCTGGATAACGTGATCGCGCCGCCGACAGACATCATCAGGGAGGAAGTGTGAGCGCATCCCCTGATCTGCTGAGTGCACTGAACGTCAAGATCACGCGGTTGGTGACTGATAGCCGCGAGGTGATGCAGGGCGACACCTTTGTCGCCTATCCCGGCGAGAGCAGCGATGGTCGCCGCTTCATCGCGCAGGCCATCGCCCAAGGGGCGAACGCGGTGATTTGGGAAGCGCGCGATTTCGCGTGGAACGACAGCTGGCGGGTGCCCAATCTGGCTGTGACGGATTTGCGCCATCAGGCCGGCAGGCTGGCGCACGCGGTGTACGGAGCGCCATCGGAAAAACTCTGGCTGGTCGGCGTGACCGGCACCAACGGCAAGACATCGACCAGTCACTGGGTTGCGCAGGCGTTGGGCGACGCGGGCAGGAAGTGTGCGCTGATCGGCACGCTCGGCAACGGCTATCCCGGCGCGCTGCAAGCCAGCGCCAACACCACGCCGGATGCGGTTCGCGTGCATGGCTTGTTCGCCGAGTATCTGCATGACGGCGCGCAGGCCGTGGCGATGGAGGTGTCTTCCCACGCGCTGGCGCAGGGGCGCGTCAATGCCGCGCATTTTGACGTGGCATTGCTGACCAATCTGAGCCGCGATCATCTCGATTATCACGGTGACATGCAAAGTTACGCGGCCAGCAAGCGCAGATTGTTCGACTGGGAAACGCTGAAGTGTGTGGTGCTCAATCTGGATGACGGCTATGGCGTGGAATTGGCCGAAGCATTGTGCGGCGGCGCGGCCGAGGTGGTGGGTTACGGCATGAGTGCCGCCGCGCTGCAACTGGCGGAACGTCTGGGCTTGCGCATGGTGTATGGCGACTTGATGGGGATGAGCGGACGCGGACTGCAACTGGAAGTGCATTCCAGCTGGGGCGGTGCGCGCATCGAGAGTCCGCTGATCGGGCGTTTCAATGCGGAGAATCTGCTGGGCGCGCTGGCGGTATTGATGGTCAGCGATATCGGTCTGGAGGATGCGGTGCGCTCGCTGTGGAGGGTGCAGGCAGTCGCCGGGCGCATGCAGCGGCTGGGCGGAAGCGAGCAACCGACGGTGGTCGTGGATTACGCGCACACACCGGACGCGCTGGAAAAAGTGCTGTTGGCACTGCGCGAAGTCAGTGCCGCGGAGAGCGGCAAGCTGATTTGTGTGTTCGGCTGCGGCGGCGACCGTGACCGGGGAAAGCGTCCGATGATGGGGCGGGTAGCCGAGCAGTTCGCCGACCACTGCATCGTGACCAGCGACAATCCGCGCGGGGAAGAGTCGGAAAGCATCATCGCCGAGACGATGGCGGGCATGGAGTTATCCAACCACGAGATTGTCGTCGAGCGCGGTGCGGCCATCGCGCGCGCCATCGTGCTGGCGCGCCGGTGCGACACCGTGCTGATCGCCGGAAAAGGCCACGAGGCGTATCAGGAGATTGACGGCGTGAAGTATCCGTTCAGTGATCTCGCTGTCGCCGGACAGGCGCTGAAGCAGTGGGAGGCGCGGCCATGATGTTGCTGTCGCAAGCCGAAAAAATACTCGATGGGCGCATGGTCGGCAGAGATGTGCGCTTTTCCGCCGTGTCGACCGACAGCCGCAAGATCGTCGCCGGCGATCTGTTCATCGCTTTGCGCGGCGACAACTTCGACGGCTACGAATTTGCCGCCAATGCCGCAAAGGACGGAGCCGTTGCGGTGCTGGTCAATGCCGACAGTTATGAGGCGAATCCGGCGATCCTCGATTTTCAGACCTCGGTTCTGGTCGTGAAAGACACCCGTCTGGCGCTCGGCCAGTTGGCCGCCTACTGGCGCTCACGATTTGATATTCCTCTGGTGGCGATCACCGGCAGCAATGGCAAGACCACGGTCAAGGAAATGCTGGCCGGAATTTTGCGTGCGGCGGCGGGCGCTGAAGAGGCCGTGCTGGCGACCAAAGGCAATCTCAATAACGACATCGGTATGCCGCTGACGTTGTTGCAACTGAATGACAAGCATCGCTATGCCGTGATCGAGATGGGGATGAATCATCCGGGCGAGATTGATTACCTGACACAGATCGCCTGTCCCGATGTGGCTCTGGTGAACAACGCCAGTGGCGCGCATTTGGAAGGGCTGGGTTCGGTGGAAGCGGTGGCACGCGCCAAGGGCGAGATTTTCAACGGGTTGGCTTATGACGGCAGCACCGCGATCATCAATGCCGACGATGAACACGCGCCGCTGTGGCACGCGCTGGCGGGCACCCGCACGCTGCTTGAATTTGCTCTGGATCAGAGTGCGGATATCAACGGCCAATGGCAGCCGCAGCAGGATGGCGGAATCCAGCTTTCCGTGCAGACCCCGAGGGGAACCCTTATCGCCGAACTGCAAGTGCCGGGCGAACACAACGCGCGCAACGCGCTGGCGGCAACTGCCGCCGCCTTTGCGCTGGATGTGCCGCTGGAACGCATCGTCGAGGGTTTGCAGGGGTTCTCCGGTGTGGCGGGGCGTTTGCAGCGCAAGGCCGCCAGACGGGGGGCGCTGTTGATCGACGACACCTATAACGCCAATCCCGCCTCGATGCGTGCTGCCGTCGCCGTGCTGGAGCAGGCTGCCGGGAAACGCATCCTGGTGCTGGGTGACATGGGCGAGTTGGGCGAGGGGGCTGCCGCTTTCCATGCCGAGATCGGTCGAGACGCGAAGCGGGCCGGCATTGAAAAGCTCTACGCGCTGGGCGAGTTAAGCCGCAATACGGCGAGCGAATTCGGAAGCGGTGCACAGCATTTCGAGCGTATCGAAGATCTGCTGGCGCAACTGGACAATGAACTGGATGCGAGCACCACTCTGTTGGTAAAGGGTTCGCGGTTTATGAAAATGGAACGGGTTGTGGCTCACTGCGTGGACACAACCGAGAAGGGGGAAGCGAGAAGGGAGAAGGGTGGAGCGGGAGCAGGTTTGCCCCCTTCCCCCTTCCTCCTTCCCCCTTCCCCAGAAGAAAGGACACATTAATGCTGTTGGAACTGGCTCAATGGTTGTCGGAGGACATTCGCTTCTTCAGTGTGTTCAACTACATCACGCTGCGTGCGGTGCTGGCGGCGATGACTGCGCTGGTGATCTCGTTCATGGTCGGGCCGGCGATGATACGCAAGCTGACCGCCTACAAGATCGGTCAGTCGGTGCGCAGTGACGGTCCGCAGACCCATCTGATCAAGGCAGGAACACCGACCATGGGCGGTGCGTTGATCCTGACTTCCATCGCCATCACCACCCTCTTGTGGGGCGACCTGTCGAATCACTACGTCTGGGTGGTGTTGCTCACCACTTTGGGCTTTGGCGTGATCGGTTGGGTGGACGATTACCGCAAAGTGGTGCATCGCAACCCGAAAGGATTGTCGGCACGGGCCAAGATGTTCTGGCAGTCCATCATCGCGCTGATGGTCGGTTTCTACCTGTGGGACAGCGCGACGCTGCCGGCACAGACCGAGCTTATTTTTCCTTTCCTCAAATTCATCGTGATACCGCTTGGCGCTGTCGCTTTCATCGTGCTGACCTACCTGGTGATCGTCGGCAGCAGCAATGCGGTGAATCTGACCGACGGTCTCGACGGATTGGCCATCCTGCCCACGGTGATGGTCAGCGGTGCGCTGGCGATCTTTGCTTATGTCGCGGGTAATGTGGTGTTCGCCAAGTATCTTGGTATCCCCTATGTGCCGGGAGCGGGCGAGCTGGCGGTGTTCTGCGGCGCGCTGGCCGGTGCCGGGCTCGCGTTCCTGTGGTTCAACGCTTATCCCGCCGAAGTGTTCATGGGTGATGTCGGCGCGCTGTCGTTGGGTGCCGCACTCGGCACCGTGGCGGTGATCGTGCGCCAGGAACTGGTGCTGTTCATCATGGGCGGTGTGTTCGTGGTCGAAGCAGTCTCGGTGATGATACAGGTCGCTTCCTTCAAGCTTACCGGC
The DNA here is from genome assembly GCA_034371155.1 of Gallionella sp. Classification (GTDB taxonomy): domain Bacteria; phylum Pseudomonadota; class Gammaproteobacteria; order Burkholderiales; family Gallionellaceae; genus Gallionella. The sequence goes on from JAXMKV010000012.1 coordinate 62,026, forward strand.
AAGCGCGTGTTCCGAATGGCGCCGCTGCATCACCACTATGAATTGAAGGGCTGGAAGGAAACGCAAGTGGTAGTGCGCTTCTGGATCATAACAATGTTGCTGGTCTTGATTGGCCTAGCAACGCTCAAGTTGAGATGAGCAAGGAGAAACAGATGAAGAAGCGCACCACGGTAGCGTTGGGGGAGACTAACGTGAGCGGAGCGAACGTTATGGCGACACCAGACGCGACCGTGCGCTTCTGGATCATAACAATGTTGCTGGTCTTGATCGGCTTGGCAACGTTGAAGCTGAGGCAGGGGCGCGATGAATCGCGCCCCTGCGGAGTTTAGGAGATACATTGAACAGATGGGCTGACAAACACGTGCTGGTACTCGGTCTGGGGGAGACCGGGTTGTCGCTCGTGCGCTGGTTGAGCGCGCAGGGCGCGCACGTGCGCGTAGCCGACAGCCGTAGCGAGCCGCCGGGAGCAGCAGCATTGCGCGGTGAGTTTCCGCAAGTCGAGGTGCATTGCGGCGCGTTTAGTGACAGTCTGTTGCAAGGCGTGACGCTTGTCGCCATTAGTCCCGGTGTGCCGCTGGCCGAACCTTTGGTGCAGCAGGCTATCGCACGCGGCATTCCGGTCGAAGGCGACATCGAATTGTTTGCCCAGGAACTTAATTCCGGCACCTCCATTCCCGCTCCCAGGGTTATCGCCATCACCGGGGCAAACGGCAAAACAACAGTCGCCAGCATGGTTGAGCACATGTGCCAGAGCGCCGGCAAGGATGCCATTGCGGCAGGCAATATTTCCCCGGCGGTGCTGGACGTGATGATGGAACGCGGGGTGAAACAGCCGGATGTCTGGGTACTGGAATTGTCCAGTTTTCAGCTTGAAACCACATCATCATTGAACGCCGATGCGGCGACGGTGTTGAACATCAGCGAAGATCATCTCGATCGCTACGCAAGCATGGACGACTATGCGGCGGCGAAGGCGCGCATCTTTAAAAACTGTGCCGTGCAAGTGCTGAATCGCGACGATGCGCGCAGTATTGTCATGGCCATCCCCGGCAGGCATATCGTGACTTTCGGGATCGAGCCGGGTGGCGCGGGCATGGCGGCCACGGGAAATGAGGATGGTCGCACGACAGGCGGCGATTGGGGAATAATCAACGAAGGGGCGGATGTATGGTTGGCGCACGGCAACCAGCGCCTGATGAAGGCCTCCGAGTTGCAGGTGTCCGGCATGCACAATGTCGCCAATTCTTTGGCGGCTCTGGCATTGTGCCGCGCCATCGGAATGTCGCTTCCGCTCCTGCTGGATGCCTTGCGCACTTTCAAGGGATTGCCTCACCGCGTTGAACGTGTCGCCGAGATCGACGGCGTGATCTATTACGACGACTCCAAAGGAACCAATGTCGGCGCGACAGAGGCGGCGCTCAGAGGCTTGGGATGCAAAGCCGTCGTGATACTTGGCGGCGAAGGCAAGGGACAGGACTTCGCGCCGCTGAATCCGGCGGTCGCACAGCATGCGCGCGGCGTGGTGCTGATCGGGCGCGATGCGCCGTTGATCGAGGCCGCGTTGCAGGGCTGCGGTGTGCCAATCGTGCGCGCCAGCGACATGGTCGATGCCGTGAACCAATCGGTGCGGCTGGCGCGGGCGGGTGATGCAGTGCTGATGTCGCCGGCTTGCGCCAGCTTCGATATGTTCCGCAACTACACCCACCGCGCCGAGGCCTTCGTCGCGGCGGTGCGCGGTTTGACCAAGGAGGTGGCGTGATGGTCTCTCTGGTCAAGACCCGCACCCGCCCGCCACAGGCGCAGTTCGATGAGCTGCTGCTGTGGGTGCTGACCGGGCTGCTTGCGCTCGGGTTGGTGATGGTCTATTCCGCGTCGATCGCCACGGCGGAAGCCAGCAAGTTCACCGGCTATCAGCCGGCCTATTATCTTGTGAGGCATGGCATCTATATCCTAGTTGGATTACTTGCCGGCGCGTTCGCGTTCACCGTGCCGGTGCAGATGTGGCAGAACTACGCGCCATGGCTGTTCATGCTCGGCGCGCTGTTGCTGGTTCTGGTGCTGATCCCCGGAATCGGAAAGTCGGTCAACGGCAGCCAACGCTGGCTGTCGCTGTTCGTTATCAATCTTCAGCCTTCCGAACTGATGAAGCTGTTCGTCGTGTTGTATGCCGCCAGTTACACCGTGCGCAAGATGAAAGTGAAGGACACCTTCGTGACCGCTTTCTGGCCGATGCTGGCCGTGATGGTGATGATCGGCAGCCTGCTGCTGCTGGAGCCGGACATGGGCGCGTTCGTGGTGATTCTGGCGATCGCCATCAGTACGCTGTGGCTGGGCGGTTATAACGGCAAAGTGTTCGCCACACTGTTGGTGGCGTTGCCGCTGGCATTCGCCGCGCTTATCGTTTCCTCGCCTTATCGCATGCAGCGTGTCATAGGCTTCATGGACCCGTGGGCCGACCCGTTTGGTAAGGGCTACCAGTTGAGCCATGCGCTGATCGCGTTCGGTCGCGGTGAATGGTTCGGCGTGGGGTTGGGATCCAGCATCGAAAAACTCTTCTACTTGCCGGAAGCACACACCGACTTTCTGATGGCGGTGATCGCGGAAGAGTTGGGGCTGGCCGGTGTTGCCACCGTGCTCATGTTGTTCGCCTTGCTGGTGATACGCGCATTCCAGATTGGCCGCCATGCCGCTTTTCTCGAGCGCTATTACTCCGCGCTGGTCGCACAGGGTATCGGCGTATGGCTGGGCGTACAGGCGATGATCAACATCGGTGTGAACATGGGCGTGCTGCCGACCAAGGGCCTGACTCTGCCGTTTCTCAGCTTTGGCGGCAGCGGTATCGTGGTGAACTGTATCGCGGCGGCGGTGTTGCTGAGGGTTGATTATGAAAACAGACGTGTTGCGCGGGGGCTGCCGGTATGAGCACGCACGTTCACAACACGTCTGTTTCGGCGAAGGCTCTCGTCCCCGCATGGGGAAACTTGCGCAAGCAAGTTAAGTCGCAGCGGGACGGCCGTAGCCAAAACCGTCAGGTGGCGAGAGGTTTGCCGGTATGAGTAACCGTTCGATTCTGATCATGGCAGGTGGAACTGGCGGACACATCATGCCGGGGCTGGCGGTCGCGGACGTGTTGCGCGCCGAAGGCTGGACCGTGACCTGGCTGGGCGCGCCTAACAGTATGGAGGCCGAGCTGGTGCCGAAGCACGGCTACGAAGTGGCTTGGGTGAATTTCTCCGGCCTGCGCGGCAAGGGCGCGATGCGCAAACTGATGCTGCCGTTCAACCTGCTGCGCGCATTGGGACAGAGCGCAGCAGCGCTGTTCCGCCATCGTCCCGACGTGGTGCTGGGGCTGGGCGGCTACATCACTTTCCCCGGCGGACTGATGGCCGCCTTGTTGCACCGTCCGCTGGCAATACACGAACAGAATTCCATCGCCGGGTTGAGCAACAAAGTGCTGGCACGCATCGCGCAACGGACGCTGAGCGGCTTCCCGGACGTGCTGCCGGGCGTTGAGTGGTGCGGCAATCCGGTGCGGGGCAGCATCGCCGCATTGTCCGATCCGGCGCAACGCTACGGCGCGCGCAGCGGAAAGTTGAATGTGCTGGTCGTCGGCGGCAGCCTGGGCGCGAAGGCACTGAACGAGGCGTTGCCGCAGGCGCTGGCAATGCTACCGGAAGATGCACGTCCGCATGTGCTGCACCAGACCGGTAAGAAAAATTTCGATGAGGTGCAACAGCTCTACCGGAACGTGGGTGTAGAGGCCGACATCCGCCCGTTCCTCGATGACATGGCCGGCTGCTATGCGAATGCAGATGTGGTGATCTGTCGCGCCGGTGCGCTGACGGTCGCCGAACTGGCTGCGGCGGGCGTGGCCAGCATCCTCGTGCCGTTCCCGTACGCGGTGGACGACCACCAGACGTACAACGCGCGCTTCCTGTCGGAGCGCGGTGCGGCGGTGTTGCTGCCGCAGACCGAACTGAATGCGGAAGGACTGGCGCAACTGTTGCGCGGTCTGACCCGCGAAAAATTATTGGCGATGGCGCAACAGGCGCGCAGCGTGGCGAAGGCCGATGCGGCGCAACGGGTGGCGGATGTGTGCAAGGAGTTAGCCGAATGACAACACGGCGCGTAGCGACTTGTTGCGGCGGAGGCTTACCTTCTACCCGCAAGGGGCAGGCCGTGGTTGTAAAGCCGCTAAAGCGGCAACAACCACGCTCAGGTTATGCCGGAGCCAAACATAAAGTTAATGGGGTTTCTCTATGAAACACAAAGTAAAAAACATCCACTTCGTCGGCATCGGCGGCTCCGGCATGAACGGCATCGCCGAGGTGTTGTTGAACCTCGGTTTCAAGGTCAGCGGTTCGGATCTCGCCGACAGCGCGGTGACGCAGCGCCTGCAGACGCTAGGTGCGACCATTCATCACGGCCATGCGGCGGACAATCTCAAGGATGTTGATGCGGTCGTCGTCTCCACCGCAGTCAAAGCGGACAACCCGGAAGTGGTCGCGGCTCGCGAACGCAAGATACCCGTGGTGCCGCGCGCAGTGATGCTGGCCGAGCTGATGCGCTTGCGTCAGGGCATCGCCATCGCCGGAACGCACGGCAAGACAACGACCACCTCGCTGGTGACCAGCGTGTTGGCCAAGGGCGGTTACGATCCGACCTTCGTGATCGGCGGCAGGCTCAACAGCAGCGGCGCGAATGCGCGGCTTGGCACCGGCGAATTTATCGTCGCAGAGGCGGACGAATCCGATGCCTCCTTCCTGCATCTCTCGCCCATCCTCGCGGTCATCACCAATATCGATGCCGACCATATGGAGACCTACGGCCACGACTTCGAGAGACTGAAGTCGGCCTTTGTCGAATTCATCGAGCGCCTGCCGTTCTATGGTCGCGCGATCCTGTGTGTGGACGATCCCAACGTGCGCGACATCCTGCCGCGTATCAGCAAGCCGGTGACCACCTATGGCTTCGGCGAAGATGCGCAGATACGCGCGGTGAACGTGCGTCACGAAAGCGGCACAATGCGGTTCACCGCCCTTTGCCGCCATAACAGCGTGCCCATCGATCTCGATGTGACGCTGAACCTCGCGGGCATGCACAACGTGCTGAATTCGCTGGCGGCGATAGCCGTCGCGCTGGAAATTGGTGTCACGGAAGACGCTATCGTCGCCGCGCTGGCCGAATTCGAAGGTGTGGGGCGGCGCATGCAACGTTACGGTGAGATCGCATTGCCGGACGGTGGCTCGTTCACGCTGCTGGACGACTACGGTCACCACCCGGTGGAGATGAAAGCGACGCTGTCCGCCGTGCGCGGGGCGTTCCCGGACAAACGCCTGGTGCTGGCGTTCCAGCCGCACCGCTACACGCGTACCCGCGATCTGTTCGAGGATTTCGTGCAGGTGATGTGCGGTGTCGATGCGTTGCTGCTGGCCGAGGTTTACGCCGCGGGCGAGGCACCGGTCGTCGCCGCAGACGGGCGCGCGTTGATGCATGCGCTGCGCGTCGCGGGACAGAGCGACGTGGTGTTCGTCGAGCAGATCACAGACATGCCGCAGGCCATCCTGCAGATGGCGCGTGATGGCGACGTGGTGATTACGATGGGTGCGGGCTCGATCGGCGGTGTGCCGAATCAGGTCAGGCAGATGACACAGAAATGAACATGAACGAACCGACACAGTTCATCGCGGCAGGGTTGCGGGGCGAAATGCGCTTCGACGTGCCCATGCGCAAGCACACCAGCTGGCGTGCGGGCGGTGTCGCGCACCGGATGTACCGCCCGGCGGACCTCGATGATCTGCTGGTGTTCCTGCGCAGGTTGCCGGAGGACGAGCCGCTGGTCGCGGTCGGACTCGGCAGCAATATGCTGGTGCGCGACGGCGGTCTCCGCGGCACGGTGCTGTTGCTGCACGGCGCATTGACCGGGCTGCGTCTGGATGCAGACGGCAGCATCTATGTCGAGGCCGGTGTCGCCGGTGCCAAGCTCGCGCGCTTTGCGTCGCTGCATAACCTGCGCGGTGCGGAATTCTTCGCCGGCATCCCTGGTACGGTCGGCGGCATGTTGGCGATGAACGCAGGCTGCTACGGCAGCGAGATTTGGGAGCGCGTGTCGCAGGTGCGGACGGTGGATCGACGCGGCGAATTGCGTACGCGCACGGCAGCGGACTATGAGATCGGGTACCGGTCGGTGAAGAGGATTTTGGATCTGGGATTCGGGATTTGCGAGGGAGCCTCGCAAGATGATGCTGCCAAATCCGAAATCCAAACTCCAAAACCCTCAGAAGAGTTTTTCGTCTCCGCGACGATGAAGTTCGAGGCGGGAGACGGAGAGGTGGCGCGGCAGGAGATCAAGGAGTTGCTGTCCAAGCGCATCGCCAGTCAGCCGCTGAACCAGCCCAACGCCGGCTCGGTGTTCCGCAATCCGCCGAATGATTTCGCGGCGCGGCTGATCCAGCAATGCGGGCTGAAGGGCAGGCGCATCGGCGGCGCGCAGGTGTCGGAGAAGCATGCGAACTTCATCGTCAACACGGGCGAAGCGACCGCAGCGGATATCGAAAGTTTGATCGACGAGGTGCGCGCGACGGTCGCCGCGCAGACCGGGGTGCAATTGCATCCCGAAGTGAGAATTATTGGTGAGTACAAATGATGAATCCTGAATCCCGAATCCAGAGTCCTGCATCCTTCGGCAAAGTAGCCGTGCTGTTTGGCGGCAAGTCCGCCGAGCGCGAAGTTTCGCTGAAGAGCGGTGCGGCGGTGCTGGCCGCGTTGCGGCGCAGCGGTGTGGATGCGCATGCGTTCGATCCGGCGGTGGATAACCTGCAGGTGCTGCGCGACGAGGGTTACGGCCGCGCATTCATCGCGCTGCACGGCCGCGGTGGAGAAGACGGTACGGTGCAGGGTGCGCTGGAGTTGCTGGGCATGCCTTATACCGGCAGCGGTGTGCTGGCCTCCGCGCTGGGCATGGACAAGTGGCGCACCAAGCTGGTGTGGCAGGCAGCGGGTTTGCCTATCCCGGCCTACACGCTGCTAGACGAGAACAGCGATTGGGAGGCAGTGGTCGCACAGCTCGGTCTGCCGATATTCGTGAAACCGGGGAACGAGGGTTCCAGCGTCGGCATCGGCAAGGCAAAGTCGGTCGAGCAGTTGCAGGCGGCGTACCGCGAAGCGGCGAGGCACGACAAGCTGGTGATCGCCGAGAGATTCATCGGCGGCGGCGAATACACCACGGCGATCCTGGGTGATATCGCGCTACCGGTGATCAAGATCGAGCCGGCCAACGAGTTCTACGACTACGAAGCGAAATACCTGCGTGACGACACGCGCTACCTGTGCCCTTGCGGTCTGAGTGCCGGTAAGGAAGCCGAGATGCAGCATCTGGCGAAGCTGGCGTTCGCGCTGATCGGCGGACAGGGCTGGGGGCGCGTGGACTTCCTGATGGGCGAAGACGGCCAGCCTTACCTGCTGGAGATCAATACTTCGCCGGGTATGACCGACCACAGCCTGGTGCCGATGGCGGCGCGGCAGGCAGGGATCAGTTTCGAGCAGTTGGTTGTGAAAGTGCTGGAGCAGGCGCATGTGGGATAACGTCCCTTTGCTGCGCGCCATTTCCAATGCGCTGGTGATGTTCAGCGTGCTGGCGATGCTGTACGGCGCGGCGCATTACACGGTGCATCAGAGCGAACTGTTCCCGTTGAACAGCGCGAGCCTGACTGTGGCACCGCAACGGGTGGCGGTGGAAGAGGTGGTGCAGGTGCTGAGTAAAGAGGCCAAGGGAAATTTCTTTACCGTGGATATCGAGCATCTGCGCGACTCGCTGGAGCAATTGCCCTGGGTACGCAAGGTCGGCATCCGGCGCGAGTTTCCCGGTGGACTAACGCTGGTGTTGGAAGAGCATCAGCCGCTGGCTCGCTGGAACGGCGACGCGCTGGTGAATACGTACGGCGAAGTGTTCGTGGCAAACAGCGCGCAGGCGCTGCCGGATTTTATCGGGCAGGAGGGCGATTCCTTCGAGGTGGCCCGGCAGTACGGCGAATTCGGGCGGCAGTTGGCAGCCTTGAATCTGGGCATCACGCAACTCGCGCTGACCCCGCGCCATGCCTGGCAGCTGCATCTGGACAACGGCATGGTGCTGGAGTTGGGGCGCGAGGAGATGGAGCGACGTTTGGCGCGCTTTGTCACGGTGTATCCGTACAGCATCGCGCTGGTGGAGGGTGCGGTGCGATATGTGGATCTGCGCTACCGCAACGGCTTTGCGCTGGGCGGCGCGTTTAACAGTTAGCAGGCAGTGGAGAACAGCGATGAGTAGAAACAGCAAAGAAGCCAAGAATCTGGTGGTCGGTCTGGACATCGGCACCTCCAAGATCGTGGCCATCGTCGGGGAAGTCAAGCCGGATGGTGTGCTGGAGGTGATTGGCATGGGCATGCACGAGTCTTCCGGCATGAAAAAAGGCATGGTGGTCAACATCGAGGCCACGGTCGGCGCGATCCAGCGCGCGCTGGAAGAGGCCGAGCTGATGGCGGACTGCAAGATCCATGAGGTCTATACCGGCATCGCGGGTAGCCACATCCGCGGCATCAATTCGCGCGGCATGGTGAAGATCAAGGAAAAGGAAGTCGTTTCCGGCGACATCGAGCGCGTGATCGAGACCGCCAGTTCCATCAGTCTGCCGGGTGACCAGCAGATCCTGCACATCCTCGAGCAGGAGTTCAGCATCGACGGACAAGACGGCATCAAAAAGCCGCTGGGCATGAGCGGCATGCGTCTGGATGTGGAAGTGCATATCGTCAGCGGCGCGGTGGCGGCGGTGCAGAACATCATGAAGTGTATCCACCGATGCGGGCTGGAAGTGAACGAGCTGATCCTGCAACCGCTGGCCTCGAGCAAGGCGGTGCTGGAGGAGGACGAGAAGGAGCTGGGTGTGTGCCTGGTCGATATCGGCGGCGGCACCACCGACATCTCCGTGTTCACCGGTGGCGCGATCCGCCATACCGCAGTGATCCCCATCGCGGGCGACCAGATCACCAACGACATCGCGATGGCGTTGCGCACGCCGACACAGGATGCCGAGGATATCAAGATCAAACACGGCTGCGCGCTTCGACAACTGGCCGATGACGGCACGATAGAAGTGCCCGGCGTGGGCGAGCGCGGGCCGCGCATGCTGTCGCGCCAGACGCTGGCCGAAGTGATCGAGCCGCGCGTGGAAGAACTGTATTCGCTGGTGCAGCAGGAGCTGCGCCGCAGCGGCTTCGAAGACCTGCTGTCCTCCGGCATCGTCATCACCGGCGGTAGCAGCGCCATGCAGGGCATGGTCGAGCTGGGCGAAGAGATATTTCATATGCCGGTGCGGCTGGGCATACCTAAATACGTCGGCGGGCTGTCCGATGTCGTGAAGACGCCGCGCATGGCGACCGGCGTCGGACTGCTTCTGTACGGGCTGGAGCATCACCAGCGCAACGAGGAGACACGCGCGCAATCGGGTTCGTTCAGCGATGTGCTGGCAAGGATGAAGGCATGGTTCCAGGGTAATTTTTAGCGGGTTTCAGGTTCAGGGTTGGCTTGTGATTTTGTAATTTTAGAAAAGGAGAAAATGATGGCATTCGAACTGATGGAAGCGGAAACACAGGATGCGGTGATCAAGGTGATCGGTGTGGGCGGCTGCGGCGGCAATGCAGTCGATCACATGATCGAGCAGGGTGTGCAGGGAGTGGAGTTCATCGCTATCAACACTGATGCGCAGGCGCTCAAGCGCAGCAAGGCGCGCACCCAGTTGCAGATTGGCGCGAACATCACCAAAGGTCTGGGTGCGGGTGCCAAACCTTCCGTCGGCCAAGCTGCGGCTGAAGAGGATCGCGAGCGCATCAAGGAGATGATCATCGGTGCAAACATGGTGTTCATCACTGCGGGTATGGGTGGCGGCACCGGCACCGGGGCCGCTCCCATCGTCGCGCAGATCGCCCGCGAACTGGATATCCTGACTGTGGCGGTGGTGACCAAGCCGTTCACCTACGAAGGTAATCGCATGCGTTTCGCCAAGGCCGGTATCGAGGCGCTGCACGAGCATGTCGATTCGCTCATCATCGTGCCGAACTCCAAGCTGATGGAGGTGCTGGGTGCCGATGTTACCTTGCCGGAAGCATTTAAGGCCGCCAACGGAGTGTTGCAGGGCGCGGTGGCTGGTATCGCCGAGGTCATCAACGTGCCGGGGTTGATCAACGTCGACTTCGCCGACGTGCGCACTGTGATGTCGGAGAACGGCATGGCGATGATGGGTTCCGCCATCGCCAACGGTCCAGATCGCGCGCGTACCGCTGCCGAGTCCGCCATTGCCAGCCCGCTGCTGGAAGATGTGGATATGTCAGGCGCGCGCGGGGTGCTGGTGAATATCACTTCCAGTAGCAACCTGAGGCTGAAAGAGATCGACGACGTGATGGAGTGCGTGCAGTTCGCGGCGGAAGAAGCGACCGTGATTGTCGGATCGGTATTCGACGAGGCGATGGGCGACGAGTTGCGTGTGACGGTAGTGGCAACCGGCCTGGGCGCGCCAGTGGCACGCAAGCAGCAGAAGCCGGAAGTGGTTTACCGGAGCGAGGATTATCAGCGCACCGGTACCGACAATCAGCTGGTCGCCAACCCCAGTGTCAACTACAACGAACTGGATACCCCAGCCATCATACGTCGCGGCGGGCGACGCGAAGCGATCGAGGCAATGGAGAAGTCCGGAGTGGATACTTACGATATCCCGTCCTTTTTGCGCAAGCAGGCGGATTAAGAGCAGGACTGAGTGCTGAGGTCTGAGTGAGGGGCGTGGTAAAATTGCGGCTTGATTTCAACGCTCGGGACACCGATGGTTAAGCAGCGCACATTGAAGAGCTCCGTCAGCGTGACGGGTGTCGGCTTGCACAGCGGCCAGAAGGTCACGCTCGGCTTGCGTCCGGCTCCGGTGAATACCGGAATCGTGTTTCGCCGCGTGGATGTGAAGCCGGTGGAGGAGATACGCGCTCGCGCTGATCTGGTGCACGACACGCGACTCTCGACCTGCATGGAGCAGAACGGCGTGCGCATCGCCACCGTCGAGCATTTGATGTCGGCATTCTCCGGGCTGGGCATCGACAATGCCTATGTCGATCTGGATAGCGCCGAAGTGCCGATTATGGACGGCAGTTCCGGTACCTTCATCTTTTTGCTGCAAACGGCGGGCATCGCCGAGCAGACTGCCGCCAAGCAGTTCATTCGCGTCAAGAAAGTCGTCGAACTGAAACAGGGTGACAAGTGGGTGCGTTTCGAGCCCTTCAACGGTTACAGGCTGACCTTCACCATCAATTTCGCCCATCCGGTATTTGCCGACACCAAACAGCATGTTGTGGTTGATCTGGGTGAGGAGTCCTACGTGCGCGACATCAGCCGGGCGCGCACTTTCGGTTTCATGCAGGATGTCGAGAACATGCGTGCACAGGGATTGGCTCTCGGCGGCAGTCTGGACAACGCCATCGTGATGGACGAATACCGCGTGCTGAATGCGGATGGTCTGCGTTTCGAGGATGAGTTCGTCAAGCACAAGGTGCTCGATGCGATCGGCGATCTCTATATGATGGGGCATCCGCTGATCGGTGCGTTCTCCGGCTTCAAGTCGGGCCATGCACTGAACAACGCGCTGGTGCGCGCCCTGCTGGCCGACGAGCAGGCTTGGGAGTTCGTCACCTTCGATAGCGTGGAAGAGGCCCCGGCGTTCTTGCGCCTGCAATTACAGGCGGCCTGACGATGTTGATTCTGCGCCTGTTTCTGCTGCTGGCCGCTTTGCTGCTGGTGGTCAGCGGTGCCTTGTATGTGTTCACCCGGGACCGGCGCTATTTGCGCTTTGTCTGGCAGGTGGCGCGTTTTGCCGTTCTGAGTCTGCTGGTGTTTGGTCTGCTGTATTTGCTTGAGCGCTATGTGCTGGCCGGATGGCGGGTACTGCTGTAAAACTCCGTGATTTGTAGCCTACCCCGCCTATCAGGTATTCTTCTGGGAAGAGGGCTCTATTGCCCGGATAAATTTGAGCCCGAGCCGGATTGCTTCCTATGAACTTTTCGATACATCAAGCCAGCCACATCGGCAACCGCAAGTACAACCAGGATCGCGTTGCCTACGTCTACAGCTGTGACGCGTTGTTGCTGGTGTTGGCCGACGGGATGGGCGGGCATCTGCACGGTGAGCTGGCGGCAAGCATCACCATAGAGACTTTTGTCGAATCGTTCGGCAGGGTCGCCCAGCCTCGCATCGATAATCCGCAACAGTTCATCGCCGACACCATGCGCCATGCACATGAGCGCATCATGAAGTTCCCTCACGAAAAGGAAAAATCCTTTCCCGGCACCACCTGTGTGGTTGCCCTGATCCAGGATGGAAAGATGTACTGGGGCCATGCGGGAGATTCGCGTCTTTATCTGTTGCGCGAGGGCGTCGTTTGGGCCAAGACGCGCGACCATTCGATGGTATACCAATGGCTGGAGTGGGGCATGATCTCTGCCGAAGAAGCGCGCATCCATCCGCAGCGCAACCAGATCACCAACTGCCTGGGCGGTATCGAGAATATGTTCTATGTCGAACCGGGCGAGCCGGTTGAGCTTGAGTCGGGCGATGTGCTGTTGCTCGGCAGCGACGGATTGTGGGGGCCGTTCACCGATCAGGAATTGATTTCCGCATTCGTAGGCAGGCCCGTTGCCGAGGTGCTGGACAGCCTCATTGTGCGCGCAATGGAGCGCGAAAACGGGCATTCAGACAACGTCACCGGCCTGGCATTGCGCTGGGGCAACGGTGAGCGTGCCCATGACACTTCCGAAGCCGTCAGCAATATTCTCGAAATCCAATAACTCACAACCTCAAGGGCTTCTCCATGCGTCCCAGTTCCAGACAGTCAAACCAGCTTCGCTCCATTCGCATTACCCGCCGCTACACCAAACACGCCGAAGGCTCGGTGCTGATCGAATGCGGTGACACCAAAGTCATCTGCACCGCCAGCGTCGAGGAACGTGTGCCGCCGCACAAAAAGGGTAGCGGCGAGGGCTGGGTGACCGCCGAATACGGCATGCTGCCGCGCTCCACCGGAAGTCGCATGAGCCGCGAGGCCGCCAAGGGCAAACAGTCCGGACGGACGCAGGAAATCCAGCGACTGATCGGCCGCAGCCTGCGTGCCGTGGTCGATCTGGGCAAGCTGGGCGAACGCACCATCCAGATCGATTGCGACGTGATCCAGGCCGACGGCGGCACGCGCACCGCGAGCATCACCGGCGCGTTCGTCGCGCTGCACGACGCGGTGACGGGGCTGATGGAAAAAGGCTCGGTGAAAGAAAATCCGCTCAAGGATTTTGTCGCCGCGATCTCGGTCGGCATCTATCAGGGCACGCCGGTGCTCGATCTCGATTACGTCGAAGACTCCGATTGCGACACCGACATGAACGTGGTGATGCTGGGCAGCGGCCACTTCGTCGAAGTGCAGGGCACGGCGGAAGGCCATCCCTTCTCGCGCGAAGAAATGGATACGCTGCTGGAACTGGCGAAGAACGGCATTGCGCAACTGGTCGAAATGCAGCGGGATGCGCTGCAAAATTAAAGTGCCGTCAGGATTCGGTTTATGAAAAAACTCGTCATCGCCTCCAACAACCAAGGCAAGCTGCGCGAATTCCAGCGTATGCTGGCTCCGCTCGGCATCGAGGTGCTGACTCAATCGCAACTCGGCATCTCCGAGGCCGAAGAGCCGCACTGCACCTTCGTCGAGAACGCGCTCGCCAAGGCGCGCCACGCCAGCCGCGAGAGCGGTCTGCCCGCGTTGGCGGACGATTCCGGCATCTGCGTCGATGCGCTGGGCGGCCTGCCCGGCGTGATCTCGGCGCGCTATGCCGGAGACAATCCCAAGTCCGATGCGCGCAACAACGAGAAACTGCTGCGCGAGATGCAGAGCGTGGCCGACCGCCATGCGCACTACTATTGCGTGCTGGTGCTGGTGCGCCACGCCGATGACCCGCAGCCGCTGATCGCCGAAGGCGAGTGGCACGGCATGATCGCGCACGAAGAACGCGGCGACGGCGGCTTCGGCTACGACCCGATGTTCTGGCTGCCCGAGCTAGACAGGATGAGCTCCGAATTGAGCCACGACGAAAAAGCGCAACTCAGCCACCGCGCCAAGGCGCTGAAGGTGCTGCTGGAAAAGCTGAGGCTGTAGGGCGCGTTCCGTGTATCCTCAACCATAGATGCGCATGGCACCTCCTCGCGACATGACTTCTCATCCGTTACTTCCCGTCGGCCTCAAATCGCAGTCTGTAAATTTCAAAGCGCTGCCGCCGCTGTCGCTCTATATCCATATCCCGTGGTGCGTGCGCAAGTGTCCTTATTGCGATTTCAATTCGCACGAGGCGCGCACCCCCTCTCCCTTGCAGGGAGAGGGTAGACTCTTGGAGTCGCTCGAACAGCAATACGTCGCCGCACTGATCCGTGATCTGGAACTGGCGTTGCCGCAGATATGGGGGCGCAAGGTCTATACGGTTTTTTTCGGCGGCGGGACGCCCAGCTTGTTGAGCGGCGAGAGCGTCGCGGAAATCTTGCGCCAGGTGCGCATGCTGCTGCCGCTGAGCGGCGATGCCGAGATCACGCTGGAGGCAAATCCCGGCACGGTGGAGGCGGAGCGCTTTGCGGTCTATCGCGACGCGGGGGTGAACCGGCTGTCGCTGGGTATCCAGAGTTTCGACGATGCACATCTTAAGGCGCTGGGACGAATTCACAGCGCCGACGAGGCGAGGCGCGCGATAGCCATCGCGCATCAGCATTTCGACAACATCAACCTCGATCTGATGTATGCGCTGCCGAATCAAACTTTGGAGCAGGCGCTGCTGGATGTGCAAACCGCAGTGTCGTTCGCGCCGCAGCACCTGTCTTGCTACCACCTGACGCTGGAGCCGAACACGCTGTTCCACCGCAATCCGCCGTCGCTGCCGGACGACGATGCCAGCGCCGAGATGCAACAGCGCATCGAAGAATTGCTGGCGCAGCAGGGTTACGAGCATTACGAGACTTCGGCGTTCGCGCGCTGTCGTGCGAAGCACAATATTAATTACTGGCAGTTCGGTGACTATCTCGGCATCGGGGCGGGCGCGCACAGCAAGCTGAGTTTTCCGGACAAGGTGCTGCGCCAGATGCGCTACAAGCAGCCTCAGGCCTATCTTGATGCGGTGTCGCGGGATGCGCCAGTGCAGGAGGAAAACGAGGTTGCGGCGGACGATCTGCCGTTCGAGTTCATGATGAACGCGCTACGCCTGACCGATGGCTTCGACAGTGCGCTGTTCGGCGAGCGCACCAGCCTGCCGTTGACCTCGGTTCATCGTGAGCTGGAAGAGGCTGAACGGCGCGGACTCTTGTGCCGATCACTCGGGCGAGGTGAGGTGAAGGGGGCTGCGCGCGAAATGCAGCCGACGGTTCAGCAGCGTATCCAGCCGACCCATATGGGACAGCGATTCTTGAATGATTTGCTGGAGATATTTATCCCAACGTGAGAGTGGGCGGAATTGGCTCAAAAATAGGCCGAACGGTCTATTGACTGGTCTAGGCATTCGTGCAGAATCCAAGCCTGATATTTGGGTGGGTTTCTACTGCGCCGTATTGTGGTTGTAAAAATGCCTAGTACACAGCCTAGATGCTCCGTTTGTATTTCGATAAATGGCATGTTGCGCATACCTTTATGAGCAAAGATAGATACAAGATAGCAATTATTGGCTCCGGCCCCGCCGGGATTTCAGCCGCCGCACGAGCAGCTGAATTGGGCGTCTCCCACGTTCTGGTCGAGGCTGCGCCGCATCTGGCCAACACAATACATCGCTATCAAAAGGGCAAGCAGGTAATGGCAGAGCCTGCTTGCTTGCCATTGCGCAGTCCCATGAGCTTCGGTCCGAGCGTTCGTGAACATATCCTCGACACTTGGGAAAATGAGATTCAGCGGCTAGAAGTCAATATTCGAGTGGGATGTGCTGTCGCGGGTATTTCAGGGACGCGAGGTGATTTCGTTATTCGCCTGTCTTCTGGAGAGGAAATCGAAGCTGAATTTGCCATTCTCGCGATAGGTGTTCAAGGAAATATCAGGAAGCTGGGAGTGCCAGGAGAAGATCTTCCTAGGGTTCAATACCAGCTGGATGACCCGGGTGAGTTTAGCGGTGAAACGATAGTTGTAGTGGGCGGTGGTGATGCTGGCGTGGAAAATGCCTTGGCGCTGTGCAAGCAGAATCGCGTTTTTTTGGTAAACCGCCAGGAAGAATTCAGTAACTGCAAAGAAGCCAACCTGGAAATGCTGATGGCGGCAGTGACCGATAATAAAATTGAGACGCGCGTTAATTCCAGAACCGAACGTATAGAGGCGATAAATGAGGACGTTTACCCTATCGTTTATGTAGTGCAGACGGAGCAGGGGCAGGAGCGTATCAAATGTCATCGCGTGATCGCCCGGCTGGGAGCGAATCCGCCGCGCAAACTGGTGGAGAGTTTCGGCATCGAATTTCCCAACGATGATCTGTCCTCGGTACCCCAGTTGACCGAGCAATACGAGTCCAACGTGCCGGGTTTGTATGTCGTGGGAGCGTTGGCCGGTTATCCGTTGATTAAGCAGGCTATGAATCAAGGATACGAGGTTGTCGAGTATATTCTTGGCAATCCTGTTGAGCCAGCGGATGAAGGGTTGTTGCGGGAAAAGTTTTCCAGCATTCCAGGGATACACAAGGCTGGCGAAGGCATTGCCCTTATTCGGGAGAATCAGCCGTTGTTAGCATCCCTAACCACGTTGCAGCTGCGCGAATTTATGTTGGATAGCACGGTTCTTGCGCCAAACAAGGGCGAAATCATTTTTAAACGCAATGACTATAGCAACAGTTTCTTTTCGATCATAGGAGGCGGTGTCCGCATTCTTACCGAAGACAAAAATGGCGCTCAGATGGCATTTGAGTTGAAGAGTGGGCAATTTTTTGGCGAAATGGGGCTGTTGTCAGGGCGTCGACGTTCCGGTACCGCGATTGCGGGAGACAACTGTCTTCTCGTCGAAACGCCCCGCCGCTCAATGCTCAAACTGCTTAACTCAGCCTGCGGTGTGAGACGCAGCCTGGATGAGGTCTCGCTGAGACGCATCATTCAAAACTATCTGGATGCCAGTTTGCCGGAGAGTGAACTGGATCACCTCGTTCATGAGGCAAAATTCAAAGAATATTCGGTGGGTGAGGTTTTGTTCAACGAAGGAGATGAGGCTGATGGCCTGTACATGATTCGGCGCGGATCAGTGACGGTATCCCGTATCGTTGAGGGTAAAGAGGTGGTATTGGCCTATGTTTCGGCGGGCAGTTATGTTGGAGAAATGGCGCTTGTCTCCAAAACACCGCGTTCGGCCACTGTGCGTGCCGCAGCGCCAACGGAGGCGATTCTCCTGGAAACCGAGCGGTTTAATGCAGTGATGGAGCGGAACTCCTCAATTCGCGGAAAAGTCGACAGCCGCTATTTGGAGAGGGTTGTAAATGACGACGATATTGTTGCCAACGCTGAAGCCAGTGGGCTGATTAAATTCTTGATGGATCAAGGAGTCGGTGAGGCCACCGATGTTCTGCTCATTGATTATTCCCGCTGTATTCGTTGCGATAGTTGTGAAAATGCCTGTGCTTCTGTGCATGAAGGAACATCGAGGCTGGATCGTGAGGCCGGGTCTACTTATGAGCAATTGCATGTTCCGGCTTCTTGCCGGCATTGTGAGCATCCGCATTGCATGAAAGATTGTCCGCCGGATGCAATTCACCGCTCCGTGAACGGCGAGGTTTTTATCAGCGATAGTTGTATCGGCTGCGGAAATTGCCAGAAAAATTGTCCTTACGGTGTTATCCAGATGGCAGAGCGTGTGGAATACAAACGCCCCAGTATTTTGGAGATTATTCTGGGGAAAAAAGGAAAAAAAGTGACTGTGGGAGAGGTGCCGGGAGCCAAGGTCGCGGTTAAATGCGATATGTGCAAAGGCATCCTCGGGGGGTATGCCTGTGTGCGGGCATGCCCGACGGGGGCTGCCATGCGTGTAAACCCGGAAGAGTTTCTGGGGCAAATCAAATAACACGAAATTTCCGAACGGAGCGCGCATGAACATGTTGCAACGTCCAGGCCTGATAAGGCACAAGAATTGGCGATACCCAAAATTAAGTGGCATGGTGATCGCGGCTGCCATCATCATGTATTGGCTGCATTCACCTGCCGAAGGAGAGCCTTACGGCGGCACTTGGCTGGGCTATGTGCTGGGCATTGCCTCAATGTTATTGATATTCCTCCTGATGTGGTACGGCATAACCAAACGGAACGTGCCAAAGAGCAGGGACAGACGACATTACGACAAAGTTGACAGGCGCAAGTTTGAAAACACCGAAGATGTGCGCAAGTACAAGCGAAGTGAGGGTGAAAGGCGTCGGCATCAACCAGTGAACACTTGGCGTTTTGGCGGGGATATGAAGGGCTGGTTGGCCGCCCATATTAATTTGGGGGGCGCATTGTTGGTGCTGGTCACACTTCATAGCGGATTTCAATTTGGCTGGAATATTCATACGCTGTCCTATGTGCTAACCCTGTTAGTCATAGCCAGCGGCTTTTATGGGGTGTATGTATATGTGAACTATCCGCGTCTGATTACGGAGAATATGGGCGAAGATTCTCTTGAGACTCTGCTTTCGAAGATCGCCGAATTGAATGAGATGACGCGAATCAGAGCGTTGGATTTACCCGATGATGTGAATGAGCTAATTTTGGCTGCGCGAACTCAAACCAGACTGGGCGGAGGTGTTTGGCAGCAACTGGCTGGAGAAGCCAAACGCGATTGCCCCACTAGGCATGCGATAGCCAAAGTGCTGGAGTTGGGAGCAAAGTACACCAAGGATAACCAGCCTAAACTGATGCGCGATTTGTACGCACTTTTGTTAAGAAAAGAGAAAATAGTATCGAGAGTAAGAAATGAGGTCATGCTGAAGGCGCGCCTGCGATTTTGGCTGTATATCCATGCACCCTTGTCCATTGCCTTATTTACGGCTTTGTTTGCGCATGTGGTCTCCATATACTATTACTGGTAGCTGACGATGATTTCTTGTTTGTTTATCCAGGTTGCGCGCAACTCCCAAGGTGAGGCAGTACGCAAGGAAGGTGTTATTTCCGGTGAAACGATACTGGTAGGTCGTGGTGCAGGATGTAAAGTTCTGCTGCAGGATCACCGTGTGGACTTAGTCCATGCTTCGATTCACCGGTCCGAGGATGGAACCCCTTTTATTGAGGCCGAAGCGGATTCAATTATTCATATCAACGGGTTTGTTGAGCAAAGCGGGGCGCTCTCCAGTGGTACCCGCGTGGAGGTTGGGCCCTACTTGTTGACTGTTGAGGCAATACCGGAGGGGCATGATCTTGCCATCGCGGTCGAAATAATCCATGCCCACCCGGAAGTGGACAAGAGCAATGTGCAAGACCGTCTCGATCTGCCTTCAATTGGATTAAGTAAGCGTCGAATTAGCCTATGGCTGTTTGCGGTGCTCGCCTTTCTGTTCATCCTGTTGCCGATGTTGCCCAGTGTTTCATCAGCCTTCGATTCTTGGCAGTCAAATTTACCGATTACGCTGACAGATTCATGGAATCCCGGCGAGTTGTCGGACGGGCATCGCGTATTCGGCTCGAAATGTTCTTCGTGCCATCAAAAACCCTTCAATGCGGTGACAAACGAGGCCTGTATCTCATGCCACAAGAACACGGCACGTCATGTGCACGACAAGACGCTCCACGATAGCCAGTTCCAACAGATGCGCTGTACCACCTGTCACGATGATCACAAAGGAAAGCAGGGGTTGGTGAAACACAACCCTGCTTTGTGTGTGAATTGCCACGGCGATATCCGTTCGATGAAAGCCGATACACAGGTTTTGGATGTGCGTGATTTTTCCAAATCGCATCCGGCGTTTCGCATCGCGATTCCGGACGGGAAAGATAACGGCCGCGTCAACCGCATCCGCCAGACGGAGGGGGGCAAGATATCGGAGTTTTCCGGCCTGAAATATTCACACAAAGTCCATCTTGACCGGAACGGCATCTCTACGCCGGGCGGCGATGTCGTGATGGTGTGTCACGACTGCCATGTTTTGGATGAATCCGGCAATCATTTCGTGCCGATGACGATGCGTAAAAGCTGCCAGCAATCCGAGTGTCATGCGCTGGCTTTTGATGAGCCAGCAGAGGGTGATGTTCCGCACGGATCGGAACACGAGGTACTTGATAAGTTGCGCGGCTTCTACATGCGATGGTTGGAGCTCCCGTCAAATAGGGTGCTCTGTGCCCAGATAGGCGGGGGCGAAAAAATGTTCGGCTGTGCAAACGAACTGGCCAAAAAGAACGCGGCATCTGCTCTTTTCAGTGAAACGGAAGGGTGTGGCGAGTGCCATGAGGTCAGGCGTTCGCAGGATGCGGATGTGCCGTGGCGGGTTGTTCCCGTACAGATGAATAAAGACTGGCAGCCTGGGGCTGTGTTTCCCCATGTCAAACATGGCACGGCAGATTGCAGCCAGTGTCACGACAAGTCGGAATCAACAAACAGCGGCGATGTGTCCATGCCGAAGATTGAGAAATGCCGCGAATGCCATGTGGGTGAAAAGACGAGCAAGAGAAAAATAACCAGTTCTTGCAATAGCTGCCACCGCTATCACGCGGCCAAGTGAATTTATTGCGGAACAGGGGTTTGTGGCTTAGATGAGGGTGATATGTTTGGCAAAAGAATGTTGTGGGGAATTTTGTGCGCGGTATTGGCGTCCTGTGGCGGCGAGCAGCAACAGGATAAAGAGTCGCCCCCCAAAACACCTGATAGCGGAAAAAATTTTGAGCAGATAGAGAAAGAATTCAATTGTCTGGCTTGTCATTTACCGTTCAATCAGATGGGGGCTCCTACTTGGCAGGATGTGGTATTGCGCTACGAAAATAAGAATGCGGAACAGTACTTGATGCAAAAAATCATCAGTGGGGGCGGCGGTGTGTGGGGGACGATGGATATGCCGCCGTATCAGGAGCTAAGTGAGGATGAGGCGAGGCTGCTGGTAAAAGGGATAATGCTTACCGAGGTAAAACAGAAACGATAGCAACCGACATCCCCAAAAAACTGCCATCCAAGTGTGGGAAGGGGCAGACGTAAAAAAACAAACCCGAACTTCCGGGTTTGTTCTTAAAACGGGCCCCTTTCAAAAAGGGGCCGGAATAAAGCCTCCCGCCTGTGCCGTTGACTCAATATCTTGAACCTGGGTTCAAGAGAGCTGCTTCCCGGTTACATCAGGTACGTCCGCAGGGGACGCGCACAACAGTAACGTTTGGGTCGCGGCCTTAAGCATAGCTTATTGGTTCAAAGAATTATGAGCCTGTCGAACACCGCAGGAGTCAACCTAGAACAACGCGTCCTGCTCTCCAAGAGCCTGATCTATCGCTGTCTCCATGGAGTTCATTCTACGCTTAAATTCGGCGAGGTCAAAGCCGCGCCCGACCTTGGTGGACAGCAGTTCATGCGCGATGTTGAGCGCCGCCATGATGGCGATGCGCTCGACACTGGCGACCTTGCCGCTGTCGTGGATCTCGCGCATTTTCTTGTCCAGATAGGCGACGGCATCCAGCAACTCGCCGCGCTCGTCCTCGGGACAGGCGACGCGCAACTCGCGGTCGAGAATCTTGATATCCAGTGTTTTGACTTCGCCGCTCATGACTGTTCTTCCGGCAGGGTGGACATCAGTTTTTCCAGACGAACCTTCGCACTTTCGATCTTGTCGTTGCACTGGCGGTTGTTGCTGAGCGCATGTGCCAACTCCTGGCGCAACTGCTGATTTTCCGCGCGCAACTTGCCGCTGACCTGTATCAGTTGGGCGAGCTTGCCTTCCAATGCATTCAATTCGTGTTCCATGCGCTGACTATAGTTTGAAAAGTGCTGATAAGTCAAACGCTAAGGGCGGCTTATGCAAGCGTTTTGTGCGGCATGGTTTTTGTGTCTTTGGTAACGCATATGGTAAAGTGCGCGCCGCTTTGAGGTGCCCGTTCGTTCGCGGACGGGTTAAACGGGAAACAGGTGAGGGATACCTCCAATGCCTGTGCTGCCCCCGCAACGGTAAGGAAGTGAGGTTCCGCCTCGACGCCACTGGGTGAATCCCCGGGAAGGCGGCGGAACAAGACTTTCGAGCCCGGAGACCGGCCACGGACGATCCAGTTGAAT
The DNA here is from genome assembly GCA_034371155.1 of Gallionella sp. Lineage (GTDB taxonomy): Bacteria > Pseudomonadota > Gammaproteobacteria > Burkholderiales > Gallionellaceae > Gallionella. Next base: position 84,276 of record JAXMKV010000012.1, read on the forward strand.
GCGCTGCGGGGTGCTGCGTGTCGGCGGATCGTCTC
>JAXMKV010000013.1:0-2669 GCA_034371155.1 Gallionella sp.
AAGAAGAAGTGAACTGGTTGTTGAATAGCGGCTAATGCTGTTGATACCGACCGAAAAGTGACCCAGTTATAGGCGTTATGCCGACCCAAAATTGACCCAGGTGTTCTACTACCCCTGCCTAATTTTAAGGCAGGAGATAAAAGGTGATCACTATGGAAATGATAGGTAAGGTTCGACGAATGTTTTTTCGCGACAACAAGTCGCTGCATGAAATCGCAAAGTGCACGAGTTTATCGCGCAATACGATACGCAAGTGGATCAGAAGTAAGGATGAAGTTGCACAGCCCAGCTACAAACGGGGTCGGATGCCCGGCAAACTGACTGCCTATCATGAGTTTCTGGAACAGGCGCTCAAGGCGGATTCCCTCCGGCACAAACAAAATAGACGCACCGCCAAAGATCTGTTTGCTCAAATCCAACTGGATGGTTATCAGGGTGGCTATACTCGCGTGACTGACTTCATCCGTGCGTGGCGCGAACGTGACGGTAAGCAACCTCGTGCGTTTGTGCCGCTGAAGTTTGAATTGGGCGAGGCGTTTCAGTTTGACTGGAGCGAAGAGGGGTTGGTTATCGGTGGTGTTTATCGGCGTATACAGGTATCCCACTTCAAGCTGTGCGCCAGTCGGGCATTCTGGCTGGTTGCCTACCCGAGTCAGGGTCACGAAATGCTGTTTGATGCGCACACGCGTTCATTCACTGCGCTGGGTGGCATTCCTCGGCGAGGTATTTACGACAACATGAAGACGGCTGTTGATCGCGTCAAGAAGGGCAAAGGTCGAGTCGTTAATGCGCGCTTTGCCGTGATGTGTGCGCACTACCTGTTTGATGCCGATTTCTGCAACGTGGCCTCTGGTTGGGAAAAAGGCGTTGTCGAGAAGAACGTGCAGGACAGTCGCCGTCGCATCTGGCTTGATGCGCAAAATCAGCGCTTTGCTTCCTTTGACGAGCTCAATGCCTGGCTGGGTGAGCGCTGTCGGTCATTGTGGAGTGAGCTGCGACATCCTGAGTTCAAGGGGCTTAGCGTTGCCGAGATGCTGGAGCAGGAACAGGCTCAGATGATGCCCATGACGATGCCATTCGATGGGTATGTGACCGACTCGGTAAAGGTATCCAGCACCTGCTTGGTCACCGTGCAACGTAACCGTTACTCGGTGCCATGCGAGCTGGCCGGTCAGCTGGCTGATTACCGAATCTATCCAACTCAGGTGTGCATTGTGGCCGGTGGCAGCCTCATCGCCACGCATGGTCGTCTGACCGAACGGGATAACGTTCGCTATGACTGGCAACACTACATTCCGTTGGTAGAACGTAAACCGGGCGCACTCAGGAACGGTGCGCCGTTTGCCGATATGCCGGTACCATTGCTGCAATTGCGCAAAGGATTGATGCGCGATGCGGGTGGTGACAAGATCATGGCACAGGTGCTTTCCACCATCCCCTTCGCTGGGTTGGAGGCGGTATTGGTCGCCGTGGAACTGGTGCTTGAATCAGGAGCAATCAGCGCCGAACATGTAATCAATGTGGTGGCGCGCCTCAAGGCAGGTCCAATTCCTGAGTGCGTGGAAACGCGCTTGCAACTTGATGAGGCACCGTTAGCTGACACCCATCGCTACGATACGCTGCGAGATGTTGAGGCAATGGAATCAACTGAGGAGGTGCATCATGCTTGATATTACGAGCGAACTCAAAGCGCTGCGACTGTACGGCATGGCTGATGCTTGGGAGGAATTACTTGATCAGGGTGCAAGCTCGGCAGAGACCTCAAAACTCTTGCTCGTGCATCTGTTACGTGCAGAGCATACGAATCGCGCCATGCGATCGGTGCGCCACCAGTTGAACGCGGCCAAGTTTCCGGTACACCGCGATCTGGCGAGGTTCGACTTTAACGCTTCCAAAGTTGATCAAAAGTTGGTCGAACAACTGGCAACGCTCGAATTTACCGACAAGGCACAAAATGCGGTATTGATCGGCGGTCCTGGCACGGGCAAGACGCATTTGGCGACCGCCATCGCAGTATCTGGTATTGCATTGAAGGGGAAGCGGGTGCGTTTTTACTCCACGGTTGATCTGGTCAATGTACTGGAACGCGAGAAGCAAGATGGCAAATCAGGACGTATTGCTCAGACGTTGATGAAGATGGATCTGGTAATTCTTGATGAGCTGGGCTATTTGCCATTCAGTCAGGCTGGTGGCTCTTTGCTGTTCCACCTACTTTCGAAACTGTATGAACGCACCAGCGTGATCATCACGACGAATCTGAGCTTCTCGGAATGGTCCAGCGTGTTTATTGATCCCAAGATGACCACAGCGTTGCTGGATCGACTGACTCATCACTGCCATATTGTGGAGACAGGCAATGATTCATACCGCTTCAAGCACAGCAGTCTGACCGCGAAGTCACGTATCAAATCGAGGGAACAGAAACGCCGGGGTGCTGAAGACGCGCCAGCAGAAGAACCGTTCTGATGAAGTAATGAGGCATGGGGGATACGCATCGGTCTATGCTCTTCGCGAATCCCTCATTTCGTTACGATAAAAAAATGGAAAAAGTGAGCATCAAAAACCAGTTCTTGGTACACTTATCCACAGTTGCTGTTCAAAAAAACGGCAGCCGGTCCTGGGGCAATATTCAATCGGCACACTGGGTCAGTATTCGGTCGGCGTCAACA
>JAXMKV010000014.1:0-132770 GCA_034371155.1 Gallionella sp.
ACTACGGTTCGCAGATCGATGAACACCATCAGGTGCGCAACGATGTCGGCATGTTCGACGTGTGCCACATGCGCGTGGTGGATGCCAAAGGCGACGGTGTGCGCGCCTTCCTGCGCTACCTGCTGGCGAACAATGCCGACAAGATCACGATGCCTGGCAAGGCGCTCTATTCCGCGATGCTGCGCCCCGAAGGCGGCGTGATCGACGACCTGATCATCTATTTCATGACCGAGCAGTGGTTCCGCATCGTCGTGAACGCGGGCACGGCCGACAAGGACATCGCGTGGATGAAGGAGCAGGCCGCGACCCATGCGCCCAACCTGACGATCACCTCGCGCGACGACCTCGCGATGGTCGCGGTGCAGGGCCCGAACGCGCGCGCCAAGGTGTGGGAAGTGTTGCCGCAGACCAAGGCGGCAACCGAAGGGCTGGTGAACTTCCAAGCCGCCGACTGCGGCGAATATTTTATTGCCCGCACCGGCTACACCGGCGAAGATGGCTTCGAGGTGATGCTGCCGAAAGAAGGCGTCGAGGCATTCTGGTATGCATTGAACAAAGTCGGCGTGAAGCCCATCGGCCTCGGCGCACGCGACACCCTGCGTCTGGAGGCGGGCATGAATCTCTACGGTCAGGACATGGACGAGACAGTCGGCCCGCTGGAATCCGGTCTCGCGTGGACCGTCGATCTGAAGAGTGAACGCGACTTCATCGGCAAGGCAGCATTGCTGGCGAATCCGCCGAGCAAGAAGCTGGTCGGGCTGGTGCTGCTGGATCGCGGCGTACTGCGCGGCCATCAGAAGGTCGTCTCCGCACAAGGCGATGGCGAGATCACCAGCGGTTCATTTTCACCCACTCTGGAGAAATCCATTGCGCTGGCGCGCGTGCCGAACGGCGTACAGATCGGCGACACCGTGCAGGTGGAGATTCGCGACAAGCTGCTGAATACAAAGGTGGTAAAGTATCCATTCGCGCGCAACGGTAAAGCAGTCGTCAGTATGTAGGTCGGGCTTTGCCCGACATGTCGGGTAGAACCCGACCTACGAATTAACTTTAATTATCTGGAGAACAATATGAGCATCCCCGCAGACCTGAAGTACACCGCTTCCCACGAGTGGGTCAAGACCGAAGCCGATGGCACGCTTACCGTTGGCATCACCCAGCATGCGCAAGAGTTGCTGGGCGACATGGTGTTCGTCGAAGCTCCCGCCGTCGGCCGCAAATTGAACGCCAAGGAAGAGTGCGCCGTGGTGGAGTCAGTCAAAGCGGCCGCCGACGTGTATGCGCCGGTTGCCGGGGATGTGGTCGACTCCAACAGCGAACTGGATGCCGAACCGGAGAAGATCAACAGCGACCCTTACGGTGCCTGGATATTCAAACTCAAACCGGCAAATGCGGCGGATACGGCCGGATTGCTGGAAGCAGCCGCTTATCAGGCTCTCGTCGACAGCGAAGCACACTGAGGCTATGAAACGGGAAATGTGAAAGGTGAAACGTAGCGCCTTTTCATCAATTCACGTTTCACTTTTCACCTTTCACGGATTATAAAAATGCCTTTCATTCCCCATTCCGAGCAAGACATCCAGTCCATGCTCGCCAGCATCGGCGTGGCAGACATCGATGCCTTGTTCGACGAGATCCCGCCCGAGCTGAAAGGCGGCAAGCTGACCCAAGTGCCTGCGGGCATGAACGAGATGCAGGTGACGCGCATGATGAGTGAACGCGCCGCGCAGGATGCGCCGCTGCTCAACTTCATCGGCGCGGGGGCCTACGAGCATCACATCCCGTCCGCCGTGTGGCAGATCGTCACGCGCGGCGAGTTCTACACCGCCTACACGCCGTACCAGGCCGAAGCCAGCCAGGGCACGCTACAGGTGCTGTACGAATACCAGACCATGATGGCCTCGCTCACCGGCATGGATGTCTCCAACGCCAGCTTGTATGACGGCGCATCCGGTTTGGCGGAAGCCATCCTGATGGCGGTGCGCGCCAACAAGAACGGTGTGCGCCGCGTGCTGATCCCGTCCTGTGTGTCGCCGATCTATCGCAGTGTGGCGCACAACATCGTGCGTTTGCAGAACATCGAGCTGGTGGACATCCCCTTCGACGCGCAAACCGGCACTACCGATCTCAACGCGCTGCAAGCGCAGGCAGGCCAGCCTTTCGCCGCATTGATCGTGCCGCAGCCGAACTTCTTCGGCGCGCTGGAAGATGTGGATACGCTGACCGACTGGGCGCACGCGCACAACGCGCTGGCCGTCGCGCTGGTCAACCCTACCTCACTGGCGCTGCTGAAACCGCCGGGACAATGGGGCACCGAGGGTGCCGACATCGCCGTGGGTGAAGGGCAGCCGCTGGGCGCGCCGTTATCCAGCGGCGGGCCGCATTTCGGCTTCATGTGCTGCAAGCAGGCACTGGTGCGCCAGATGCCGGGGCGCATCATCGGCCGCACCGTCGATCTGGAAGGCAAGACCGGTTACACCCTCACGCTGCAAGCGCGCGAACAACACATCCGCCGCGCCAAGGCCACGTCCAACATCTGCTCCAACCAGGGCTTGATGGTCACTGCCGCCACCGTCTATATGGCGCTGACCGGTGCCGACGGTCTGCGCCGCGTCGCCGCCGCCGCGCATCACAACACCGCCGCACTCACCGTGCAGGTCAGCGGTGTGCACGGTGTGAAACGCGCATTTCACGGCGCGCATTTTCACGAGGTGGTTTTGCAGTTGCCCAAGCCGGTGCCCGCCGTGCTGGAAAAGATGCAAACCTGCGGCGTGCTGGGCGGCTATGATCTGTCATCGCACTATCCGCAATTGGGCAACACCTTGCTGGTATGCGCGACCGAAACCAAGACTACCGATGACTTGCAGCGCTATGTGGACGCTTTGCGCCACGCCTTGAATTAAACCCAAAAAGGAAACCCACCATGAGCAAAAAAGATGAAACCAACAAAGATTCCGTCAAACTGAAGGGCACGCCGATCACGCTGTTCGGCACCTTCCCGTCCGTGGGTAGCACCGCCGCCCCGTTCACCCTCGTGGACAAGGACCTCAAGGATGTCGCGCTCAAAGACTACGCCGGAAAACGCAAAGTACTGAACATCGTGCCCAGTCTGGATACGGCGGTGTGCGCCACGTCGGCGCGTAAATTCAACGAGCTCGCCGGCAAACTTGAAAACACCGTGGTGCTGGTAATCTCTGCCGACCTGCCCTTCGCCATGAAGCGTTTCTGCGTGGCGGAAGGTCTGGAGAACGTCATCACGCTGTCGCTGATGCGCGGCCGCGATTTCATGCGCAACTACGGGGTGAAGATCGCCGATTCCGCGCTGGGCGGACTGTGCGCACGCGCCGTTCTGGTGCTGGACGAGAACGACCGCGTGCTGCACGCGGAGCTGGTGGACGACATCACCCATGAACCGAATTACGACGCGGCACTGGCAGCCTTGAAATAACCAAATGATTTGTTTGGCGCAAGCCGGGTTGCACTCGCGCAGCCCCGGCCTGCAATTTGCCGACTAAGGAATAACAATATGCTGATCTTCGAACGCTCCCACCCCGGTCGCCGCAATGCGGCGCAATCGCCGTCATTCCTCGCCGACACCGGCGGCATTCCCGCTGCCCTGCTGCGCGCGGATGCACCGCTGTTGCCGGAAGCTTCCGAGATGGACGTGGTGCGTCACTACACGCGTTTGTCGCAGAAGAACTTCTCCATCGACACCAATTTTTATCCGCTCGGCTCGTGCACCATGAAGTACAACCCGCGCGCCTGCAATTCGCTGGCGATGCTGCCGAACTTCCTGGCGCGCCACCCGTTCGCGCCCGACAGCACGGGTCAGGGCTTCCTCGCCTGCATGTTCGACCTGCAAGAGATATTGAAGGACGTGACCGGCATGGCCGGCGTGTCGCTCACGCCGATGGCGGGCGCGCAGGGCGAGTTCGCCGGTATCGCGATGATCCGCGCCTACCACGATGCACGCGGCGACACCGGCCGCACGGAGATCATCGTGCCGGATGCGGCGCACGGCACCAACCCGGCGACGGCGGTGATGTGCGGCTATACCGTGAAAGAGATCCCGACCGACGCCAACGGCGATGTCGATCTGGCCGCGCTGCGCGCCGCAGTCGGGCCGCAGACCGCCGGGCTGATGCTGACCAATCCTTCCACACTGGGCGTGTTCGAGAAACGCATCACCGACATCAAGAACATCGTCAACGAGGCGGGCGGCCTGCTGTATTACGACGGTGCCAACCTGAATGCCATCCTCGGCAAGGTCAAGCCGGGAGACATGGGCTTCGACGTGATCCACATGAACTTGCACAAGACCTTTTCCACGCCGCACGGCGGCGGCGGGCCGGGCGCGGGCGCGGTGGGTGTGGCCCGGCGTCTGCTGCCGTTCATGCCCATCCCTTTGGTTGGAAATGACGGCGATGCCTACCGCTGGCTCGCGGAAAAAGACCTGCCGCAATCCATCGGCCGCCTGTCCGGCTTCATGGGCAATGCCGGTGTGCTGCTGCGCGCTTACGTGTATGCCCGCATGCTGGGCGCGGAGGGCATGCACCGCGTGGCCGATTTCGCCACGCTCAACGCCAACTACCTGATGGCCGAATTGCAAAAAGCCGGTTTCACCGTGGCTTTCCCGCAGCGCCGCGCCAGCCACGAATTCATCGTCTCGGCCAAGGAACTGAAGGACTCCACCGGCGTGTCCGCCATGGACATCGCCAAGCGCCTGCTGGACAAAGGCTTCCACGCGCCCACCACTTACTTCCCGATGCTGGTGGCCGAGTGCCTACTGATCGAGCCGACCGAAACAGAATCCAAGGAAACACTGGATGCCTTCGTCGCCGCGATGAAAGAGATACGTGAAGAAGCATTCGCCGATGCCGCGATGGTGAAAGGCGCGCCTTACACCCAGCCGGTGCGCCGCCTCGACGATGTAAAGGCCGCGCGTGAACTCGACTTGGCCTGGAAGCCGGCCGCCTGAGGTACCGAAGATGAATACACATAAACTCATCATCGGTATCAGCTGGATCATCTTCGGCGCACTGATCGTTTCCGTGTTGCTACTGAACCTGACCGGCGCGGACACCCGCTTGCTGGTGCTGGGGTCGCTGGCCGGTCTGCTCTATCTGGTTGCGGGTTTTTCCCTGATCGCCAATTTTTCCTGGTCGGCCCGCGTGTGTCTGCCTTGCTCGGCGTTGTCACTGCTGTCGTTTCCCGTCGGAACGGTATTCGGTGCCTATTACCTCTGGTATTACTTCAAGCTCGAAAAGATGCACTGATCCTGCGGCCCGATATGCCCGGGCAGCTTGGATCGTCCCCGTGCAGTGTTAAGATAAGCCTCGCCTATTTGACACGACACGGGTAATGCTAATGACACACGCTGACACTTCCCCGACCTCCGGAAACCACAACTGGCACAGCCAGACTGCAGCAGAAGTTCTGGGCACCGTCGATACGAAACCGGAAGGTCTCTCCCATGATCAGGCCGGGCAGCGCTTGGAACAGCACGGCCCCAATCGTCTCACCCCGGCGCAGAGGCGCGGGCCGCTGATGCGCTTCCTGCTGCAATTCCACAACGTGCTGATCTACGTGCTGCTGGCGGCTGCCGGGGTCACCGCGCTGCTCGCGCACTGGGTGGACACGGCGGTGATTGTCGGCGTAGTGGTGATCAATGCCATCATCGGTTTCATTCAGGAAGGCAAGGCGGAGCAAGCGATGGAGGCGATCCGCCGCATGTTGTCGCCCGAGGCGACCGTGTTGCGCGACGGAAAGCGCATCGTGGTCGCCGCCGAGACATTGGTGCCGGGCGACATCGTGCTGCTGGCCTCCGGCGACAAGGTGCCCGCCGATCTGCGCCTGCTCTCCGCCAAGAACCTCCGTATCGAGGAAGCCGCGCTGACCGGCGAATCCACCGCTGTGGAAAAGAATATCGCCGCCGTGGACGCGCATGCTTCACTGGGCGACCGTTTCTGCATGGCCTATTCCAGCACGCTGGTGGTGTACGGGCAGGGCATGGGCGTGGTGGTCGCGACCGCCGACGACACCGAGATCGGGCGCATCAGCGCGATGTTGCAGGAAGTGGAAACGCTGACCACACCGCTGCTGCGCCAGATGGAGACCTTCGGGCGCTGGCTGACCGGCGCGATTCTGGCGCTGGCCGCGCTGGCCTTTTTGTTCGGCTGGCTGGTACACAGCTTCGGCCTCGGCGACATGTTCCTCGCTGCCGTAAGCATGGCGGTCGCGGCAATCCCGGAAGGCCTGCCCGCCGTGCTGACCATCACACTCGCGCTCGGCGTGCAGCGCATGGCCGGGCGCAACGCCATCGTGCGCCGCCTGCCTGCGGTGGAATCGCTGGGCGCGGTCACCACCATCTGCACCGACAAGACCGGCACGCTGACCCGAAACGAAATGACCGTGCAACGCGCGATTACCGCCGCGCAGGTGTTCGAAGTAAGCGGTGCAGGCTACGCGCCGCACGGCGGTTTCGCGATAGACGGCAGCGAGGCGAACCTCACCGAGCACGAGTACGTATTTGATCTGTTGCGCGCAGGCCTGCTGTGCAACGATGCCGCGCTGAACGAAACTGACGGGCAATGGCATGTCGCCGGCGATCCGACCGAGGGCGCGCTGATCCCGCTGGCCCTGAAGGCCGGCATGGACGCGCAATTCGAGCATGGAGAACTGCCGCGCATCGACCATATCCCGTTTGAATCGGAACACCGCTTCATGGCAACGCTGCACCACGACCACAGCGGTCATGCCTTCATCTTCGTGAAAGGCGCGGTCGAGCAGGTGTTGGCAATGTGCCATCTGCAACGCGAGATCGGTGAAGATGCGACACTGAATCTGCCGTACTGGCAAGAGCGCATGGCCGAGACCGGCGCACTCGGGCAACGCGTGCTGGCGCTGGCGATGAAGGCGGTCGACCAAGGCCAGCGCGAACTGAATTTTGCCGACATGGAAGGCGGCTACACCCTGCTGGGTATGGTTGGCATCAGCGATCCGCCACGCGACGAGGCGATCTCCGCCGTGCGTGACTGCAAAGCCGCAGGCATCCGCGTCAAGATGATCACCGGCGACCACGCCGACACCGCGCGCGCCATCGCCGGACAACTCGGCATCGGCAACGGTCAGGCATTGACCGGTATCGAACTCGATGCGATGGACGATGAATCCCTGCGCCAGGCAGTACGCGATGTGGATGTATTTGCCCGTTCCAGCCCCGAGCACAAGCTGCGGCTGGTCACAGCGATGCAGGCCAACGGCGAAATCGTCGCAATGACCGGCGACGGCGTGAACGATGCGCCCGCGCTGAAGCGCGCCGACATCGGCGTGGCGATGGGCAGAAAAGGCACCGAGGTCGCCAAGGAAGCGGCGGAGATGGTGCTGGCCGACGACAACTTCGCCACCATCGCGCATGCGGTGCAGGAAGGCCGCACCATCTACGACAACATCAAGAAGGCCATCGTGTTCATCATGCCGACCAATGGCGGCCAGGCCGGCATCGTGTTGATCGCCATCCTGTTCGGCATGACGCTGCCGATCACGCCGGTGCAAATCCTGTGGGTGAACATGGTCAGCGCGGTGACATTGGCGCTGGCCTTGTCGTTCGAAAAAGCCGAGCCGGATGTGATGCGCCGCGCGCCGCGCGCCGCCTCCGAACCCATCCTGTCCGGCTTCATGATCTGGCGCATCGTATTCGTATCGGTGCTCTTGGCGGCAGGTGCGCTCGGCCTGTTCCTGTGGGAGATTGCGCGTGGCGATAGCATCGAAAGTGCCCGCGGGGTCGCGGTCAACGCGCTGGTGATGGGCGAGATCTTCTACCTGTTCAACTGCCGCTACCTGACCGCCCCCGTGCGCGGCTGGCGGGATTTCACCGGAAACCGCTACGTGCTGCTCAGCATAGGCGCGCTACTCTTGCTCCAAGCGGCCTTTACCTATCTGCCGTTCATGCAGAAAATGTTCGGCGTGGCTGCCTTCGACGCAGCGGCCTGGGCGTTAATCGCGTGCTTTGGCGTGCTGTTGTTCGTCGTGATCGAGATCGAGAAGCGGCTGATCAGCAACCGCAAGACCTGACGAATTCGCACGCCTCGAAAGGCCGCGCCTCGAAAGAGGCTCGGCATTCCCCATATTAGGAGGAACCCGGCATGACCAAGACGATCATCATCACCGATCTGGATGGAACGCTGCTTGATGCCGCGAGGTATTCCTTCGAGCCGGCGTTGCCCGCGCTGAATCAGGTGCGGAAGCACGATATCCCGCTGATCCTGTGTTCCAGCAAGACGCGCGCGGAGATGGAAGTCATCCGCAGTCAATTGGACAACGAGCATCCCTTCATCACCGAAAACGGCGGGGGCATCTTCATCCCGCGCGGCTATTTCTCCGCGCCGTTCGAGGCCGAAGACTGCGGCGATTACCGGCTGATCACGCTCGGCACACCCTATGCGGAGATACGCCGCCGCTTCATTCTTTTACGCGACGAATTGCAGGTGCAGGCGCGCGGCTTCGGCGACATGACGGCGGATGAGGTGGCCGCGCTGACCGGACTCGGGCTGGAGGATGCGCAGCGCGCACGGCAGCGCGAATTCGACGAGCCCTTCGTGTTCGAGGGCGAGCCCGACCGGAACTTTCTGCACGCCATCGAGGAATCCGGCCTGAGCTGGACCGAGGGGCGCATCTTTCACATCATGGGACGGCACGACAAGGGGCGGGCAGTGAGTCTGCTCAAGGCGCTGTACGAGAAACAGGGCGATGCCGTCGAGACCATCGGGCTGGGCGACAGCCTGAACGACCTGCCGATGCTGCGGGCGGTCGACGTGCCGGTACTGGTGATGCACGACGACGGCAGCCACGATGCGCGCATCGCCATCGCAGGCATGGTGAAGACGCGGCTGCCCGGCCCGGCGGGCTGGAACGACAGCGTGCTGCGTCTGCTGGCCGCGCGCAGTGCCGGGGTTCTGGGCGAGTTGTTCGAGGCCGCGCTGGAGGCGGTCGATCCCTACCGGGCTGTACTGGCTGCGCTGCGCATCGAGGGTGACACGCTGTACGCGGGGAGCGGTCGCTACGACCTTCGCGCGTTCGAACACATTCTCATAGTCGGCGGCGGTAAGGCCACGGCGCGCATGGCACAGGCGGTAGAAGAGATGCTCGGGGCGCGCATCGCGGGCGGCTTGGTCGTAGTGAAGACCGGCCACACCGCCGCGCTGAAGATCATCGAACAGGTGGAGGCCGCGCACCCGGTACCTGACGAGGCCGGCGCGGAGGGCGCGCGGCGGTTGCTGCACATGGTGCGCGTCGCCGACGCGAAGACGCTGGTGCTGTGCCTGTTGTCGGGCGGCGCTTCCGCGCTGCTGGTCGCGCCAGCAGACGGTGTGACGTTGCAGGACAAACAGATGGCGACCGGCCTGCTGCTGCGCGCGGGCGCGTCCATCGCCGAGTTGAATTCGGTGCGCAAACATCTTTCCGCGCTCAAGGGCGGACGGCTGGCGCAAGCGGCGTATCCGGCGACAGTGCTGACGCTGTTGCTGTCGGATGTCATCGGCGACCGGCTCGACGTGATCGCCTCCGGGCCGACCGCGCCGGACGCCTCTACCTACGCCGATGCGCTGGCGGTGATCGCGAATTACGGCTTGCGCGAACGCATGCCGCCGCAGGTGATCGCGCATCTTGAGCTGGGTGCGAACGGGCAGCTCGACGAGACGGCGAAGGCGGGCGACAGCTGCTTCGAGCAAACGCGCAACGTGATCGTCGGCGCGCTCGGATTGGCGCTGTCGGCGGCGCGTCAGAAAGCCGCGCAACTTGACATCGCGGCGGAGATCGTCGCCGACGACTTGCAGGGCGAGGCGCGCACTGCGGCGCATCTGCTGGCGCAGCATGCGCAAAAGACGCTGACAGAGATGCGGCCGGGCGAGCGCCGCTGCCTGCTTTGGGGCGGCGAGACCACGGTGGTCGTGCGCGGGAACGGGCTGGGCGGGCGCAACCAGGAACTCGCGCTGGCGTTCGCTCTGGAGATCGCGGGCCTGGAAGGCATCACGCTGTTGTCCGCCGGTACCGACGGCAACGACGGCCCGACCGATGCGGCCGGCGCGCTGGTGGACGGGCACACCGCCGCGCGTGCGCGCGCACTGGGCATAGACTCGCAACACTATCTGGACGACAACGATTCGTATCATTTCTTTCAACGCCACGATGCCGCCGCGCAAGGGCACAGCCATTTCATCACCGGCCCGACCGGCACCAATGTGATGGACATGCAGTTGCTGCTGCTGGAAATGCGTGATGCGGCCGCTCCGCTATCGTGATAAGGTGAACACGGACTTGCAACGCGATCATTGGGGCGTATATCGGGCTGAAGCCCGACATACGCTAGATCGCACGTTGTCATGATTTATGTAAAGTTCAACAATTGATTTCCACTGGTCGGGTAAAGCCCGACCTGCACTTCAAATCCCGGTTATTCGACATTATGCGAGGTGATCAGGACGATGGAAGACATCACGCTCAGGGCTGATATTCATCAGCAGATCGAACAGTTGGGACATGCCGACATCGTCGTGGGCATCCCCAGCTTCAACAACGCGCACACCATCGCCCATGTGGTGCGCGCCGTGCAGGCCGGTCTGGCCAAATATTTTCCCGATCAAAAAGCGGTCATCGTCAACTCCGACGGCGGTTCCGGCGACGGCACCATGGCGGTCGTGCAGGACACATCCATCGCCGATTTCGACACCATCCTGTTGCATCACCGCATCGAGCCGGTGTTCAAGATGGCGTTCCCCTATTCCGGCATCCCCGGCAAGGGCAGCGCCTTTCGCGCGGTGTTCGAGGTGGCGCGGGCGCTGGATGCAAAAGCGTGCGTGGTGGTCGATTCCGACCTGCGCAGCATCACGCCGGAATGGATCGAACTGCTGCTCAAGCCGGTGCTGAACGGCGGCTTCGACTATGTCGCGCCGCTCTACCATCGCCACAAGTTCGATGGCACCATCACCAACAGCATCGTCTATCCGCTCACGCGTGCGCTGTACGGCAAGCGGGTGCGCCAGCCCATAGGCGGCGACTTCGGCTTTTCCGGCAAGCTGGCGCAGTTCTATCTGAGTAAGGATGTATGGGAGACCGATGTGGCGCGCTTCGGCATCGACATCTGGATGACTACCACCGCCATCGCCAACGGCTTCAAGGTGGCGCAATCCTTCCTCGGCGCCAAGATCCACGACGCCAAGGACCCCGGTGCCGATCTGAGCAACATGCTCTATCAGGTGGTCAGCGCCACCTTCAAACTCATGGAGGATTATGCCGAGGTGTGGAAGCCGGTGCGCGACACCGAGCCGGTGCCGACCTTCGGCTTCGAGTACTCGGTCGGGCTGGAGCATGTGAACGTGAACACCGAGCGTATGCTCAAACTATTCCGCGAGGGCGTGCTGAACCTGCGCGACATCTGGCTCGGCATCCTCGGTGCGGGCGACCTCAAGGAGGTGGAGCAACTGGCCAGACTGGACGATGCCTCGTTTTATTTTCCGCCGGGGCTGTGGTCGCGCATCGTCTACGACTATGCCATCGCTTATCACCGCAAGCTGCTGCCGACGGAACACCTGCTCAAATCGCTGCTGCCGCTGTATATCGGCAAGACCGCCTCTTTCGTGCTACAGGCTGGGCTGATGACCGCGCACGAAGCCGAGGCGGAGATCGAAAAGCTGTGCCTGGAGTTCGAGAGCGGCAAGGACTATCTGCTGTCTCGCTGGAATTAAACCTGAAAGGAGGATGAAATCATGATGGAATTTCTGGAAATGATGTTACAGCCGTTGCAGGAGGTGTTCGCCAAGTTCAATGCCTTCCTGCCCAATCTGCTGGCCATGCTGGTGATCCTTGCGGTCGGCATCCTGCTGGCACGGGTGCTGCGCACCCTGCTGCTGAAGTTCCTGGCGACGGTGGGCTTCGACAGCTGGTCCGACCGCATGGGATTCACCACGCTGTTGCGCAAGGGCGATCTGTGGATGAAGCCTGCCGCCGTGCTGGCAAGTCTCGTGTTCTGGTTGCTGATCATCGTCACCCTGATGGTCGGGCTGGGCGCGCTGAACGTTGCCACCATCGACAACATGGTCGCCCAGTTCTTCAGCTACCTGCCGCGCATGTTCTCGGCTGCGGTGATCCTGGTGCTCGGCTACGTGGTGGCCAGCTTCATCAGCCGGGCGGTGCTGATCACAGCCGTGAACGGCGGACACCACTACGCCAAATTGTTTGCCGAGGCGGTGCGCGCATTGCTGATGCTGATGATCCTGGCCATGGTCATGGAACAGTTGCAGATCGCCACCAACATCGTGCTCGCCGCCTTCTCCATCCTGTTCGGCGGCATCGTCATCGCGCTCGCCATCGCGTTCGGCGTGGGCGGCATCGGCGCGGCACGGCGGATCATCGAGAAGGAATTCGTCGATGACGGCACGGACAAGACACCGGACGACATCGAGCATCTATGAGGAGGCTGACATGAGCGATTTCTACCAGACCGGCATCATCACCACGCTGCACCAGTTGGGCCAGCCTTCGCTGGAGCGGCTGGAATCCGAGCTGCTCGGATTTTCCAAGATGCGCCCGATCGCGCTGGTGCTGCCCGCGCTGTATTCCGAGTTTGAGGGGCCGGCGATGCCGGGCATCGTGCAGGAACTCGCCAAGGTGAAGTACCTGAACGAGGTCGTGCTGGTGCTCGACCAGGCCTCGGAAGACGACTTCAGGCGTGTGCGCGAATTCATGGCACCAATTCAGGCACCGGTGCGCATCATCCACAACAAGGGCAAGCGCATCAGCGAGGTGTACGAGACGCTCAAGCGCAACGGTCTGGATGCCGGGCCGCAGGGCAAGGGGCGCTCGGCCTGGCTGGCCTACGGCTACGTGCTGGCGCGCGGGCAGTCGGACGTGATCGCGCTGCACGATTGCGACATCGTCACCTACAGCCGCGAGCTGCTGGCGCGGCTGTGCTATCCCATCGCCAACCCGAACCTGAACTATGTGTTCTGCAAGGGCTATTACAGCCGCGTGACCAACAAGATGAACGGGCGCGTGACGCGCCTGCTGATAACGCCGCTGGTGCGCTCGTTGCAGCAACTGGTGGGACAGCACGGATTCCTCGATTTCATCGACAGCTTCCGCTATACCCTCGCCGGCGAGTTCAGCATGAGCACAGATCTCGCGCGCATCAACCGCATCCCGTCCGACTGGGGGCTGGAGGTCGGCTCGCTGGCCGAGGTGTACCGCAACTACTCACCGCGTCGCGTATGCCAAGTGGACATCGCCACAACCTACGAGCACAAGCACCAGCAACTTTCCGCCGAGGATGCGGAAAAAGGCCTGATGAAAATGTCGGTGGACATCTGCAAATCCATCTTCCGCACGCTCGCCTCGGACGGTGCCGTGTTCTCGGAGGGACTGTTCCGCTCATTGAGCGTGACCTACCTGCGCCAAGCCGAGGACACACTGATGAAATATGAGGCGGATGCGATGATCAACGGCCTGACGTTCGACCGCCACGAGGAAGCCAAGGCGGTGGAAGCATTCACCCGCGCCATCGCCGTGGCCGCACAGATGTTCGTCGAGAACCCGATGGGAAATCCGCTGATCCCGAACTGGAACCGCGTGAGCGCGGCCATCCCGGATATCTTCGAGATGCTCAGGCTGGCGGTTGACGCCGACAACAAGTAAGCGCGGCAAGGCGCTCATTCTGAGTTGCATTGCTTGCCGCCGCTATCGACACATTGGAGATAATCATCTCGTTTGCTGCGAATGATCGCTTATCGGTGCGGACGTGCAAAATCAAATGCGACGCTGACTCTTTTGACCTTGGCGGCTGTTCCCGAATGATGCGAAAGATCGGCTACTGCCGGTGGCACTTATACTCCACCGCCGCGATGAATCGTGGCGTAATAGATTTTTTCCAATTCCAGTTTATGCTTGGTTTCTTCACTGGCAAGATATTGAAATAGATCGCGGATTGGGCCTGCCGGAGTGGTGTTGGCCAATTCGCCATAGTGATGCATCGCAGCATGTTCACGCCCCATAGCATATTGCAGCACCGCCTGATCGTCGGGTTGTTCGCCCAGATTCGGCAAGTGCAAACAGTCTGAAAACTTGCTATCACTAGCCGTGCGTTCCATCTCGGTTTTTACCTGCTCGGCAATATCTGTTCGCTGCGCCAAATTAGTCAGCAAATCAAAATGGCCCTGCTCTTCTGCTGCCAACTCTTCGACTAAATAACGAATGCGCTTGCTTACTTTAGGAATCAGCGCGTTGTAAAAATCACGTGCGCTCGCTTCAAATCCTGTCGCGACTTCTAGAATTTCACGCAAGGTTGTTTTGCCGCGCAAGCGGTCAATACCATGCACTGTACCTTCTTCGATTTGTGTCATTTTGCCTGCTCCGTTACTGCAATCATTTCATGAATGCTCTTCGCAACACGATGGCCGTCTGCCACTGCGCTGACCACATCAGGGCCGCGAACCATATCGCCCGATGCCCACAACCATGGCTCACTGGTACAACCACCTGCGTCAACCTGCAAGCGACCGCGATTCCAAATCAGTTGCTCGGTAAGTGCCTCGCCCAGCAAGCTCGCGTCAGTCATCTGACCAATCGCTTCAACCACCATCGAGCCGGCATGAAATTGCTCGTCACTTTCGTCATAACTCGGTGCAAAGCGCCCCTGTTCGTCGAAGATGGCTTTAACGCGCCAAGTTTTCAGGCCCGTAACTTGGCCATTTTCAATCACGACTTGTTGCGGGCCACGCGCATCAAGAATTACCACGCCTTCTTCGCCTGCTTCTTTAATTTCATCAGGGTCAGCCAGGAAGTGGGATAAATCTTCCAGCGCAGTCAATGTAACCTGCACTTGGCCGTATTGCTTCTTCTGCAAGCGGGCGAGCGTGCGCGCAATATCCATCGCAACATTACCGCCGCCAATCACCACCGCCTGTCGAGGTGTGCCGAAATCTTCATAGGCCGTGGCCTGACGTAATAGATCAACTGCCTTACGCACATCTGCATGATCGCTGCCAGGAATGCGCGTCGCGCGACCAAGTTGCAAACCTAATGCCAAAAGCACAGCATCATGATTCTTGTGCAACTCTTCCAGCGTAATGTCTTTGCCGATGCGTACATTGCAACGAATATCCACACCTACTGAACGAATCACATCGACATCTTGATCAATGCGCGCATAAGGTAGACGGTACTCCGGGATACCCCAGCGTGTCATGCCTCCAGGTTTATCCAGAGCTTCATAAACGGTCACGCTATGGCCTAGTTTAGCCAAATCGAAAGCGGCGGTTAAACCCGCTGGACCCGCGCCGACGATGGCTACTTTTTTACCTGTCGAGGGACCGGGGTGGCCAACAACGGCAAGACACTGCTCGAAAGAGACTTGATCCATGATGTGGCGTTTAAGCCAACGTATCGCGATAGGATCGCCATCGTGGCGTGCAGCACAGGTGGTTTCGCATTTGTGCGTGCATACGCTGCCGCAAATTCCTGAGAACGGATTTGTTTCGTAAAGCAGCTTGAGGCCTCGTTCGTAGTCGCCATCGCGTACTGCCGCAATGTAGTCTGGAATCGACATGTGCGCCGGGCAAGTAGCGATGCACAAACCGCATGAGACACAACGATCTGCTTCAAGGCGAGCTTGCTCAATGGTGTAGCCCTCAACGATTTCAGCAAACGATTCAATGCGCGCTTCCGGCTCCATTTCACCCATGTGCAAACGGGTTTTCGCCATCAACTGATGTCCATCCGGCCGATGGTAACCAAGCTCTGCGTTGTCCCAATGTTTCTTGTCTACTCCGGGAGTAAAGCGATACGCGTCTGGGTCGCTTTCCACCCACGTGTAGGCATTCGACATGGTGAGCGATTTTGTCATGCAAACATCCACGCACAGTGCGCACCAACAGCAACGACCATAGTCAATGCGAGGGCGCAGACCTGAGTCACCCTGCTTGGTAGCAATGCCCTCAACTGGCAACATGTCGATGGCACCGTTCTGGCAGATCGTCTCGCAAGTGCCGCAACCAATGCACTTTTCCATATCGTTCTGGTGGAAACCGCGATAGCGTGGCGCACCGGGTCTGTCATTCAAAGGATCAGCAATTGTCACCGGATCACGGAACAGATTTTTCCATGCGGTGAAAGGGGAGAGAAGGTCACGTACGCTCATGGTTATCTCTCAATCTCGGGGGGGTAGGTATG
This sequence comes from Gallionella sp., assembly GCA_034371155.1. Taxonomy (GTDB): domain Bacteria; phylum Pseudomonadota; class Gammaproteobacteria; order Burkholderiales; family Gallionellaceae; genus Gallionella. The sequence goes on from JAXMKV010000014.1 coordinate 16,219, forward strand.
CAACGACACCATGAGTGAAGCAACGTCAGCAATATTGATGTTGACGATCATGCGCTCCAGCAACGTCATCGCATGGGTATAGGAAGGCCCCCGCACATTCACGCGTCGCGGATAACCACTGCCATCTGTTACCAAGTAGTAGCCGTATTCCCCGCGCGAACATTCGCCGCGAATATAGGTTTCACCGCGCGGAATTTTCCAGTGCAAAACGTTAGGCACTGTTGCCATCAGTGCTCCGGTGCGGGGCATCTTGGCGAGTATCTGACGCACCAGATCGACCGACATCAGCACATCGCGGCGACGCACATCTGCACGCGTGTAAATATCCGAGTCATGTCCGATCACCGGCTCGAAATCGAGTTGTGAATAAACAAGATAGGGCTGGTCCTTGCGCACGTCCTTAGCCACGCCGGCGGCTCGCGCGTTCGGTCCGGTGACACCATAAGAATCGACTAGTGCAGGATCAATGTAGCCCACGCCAACGGTGCGTTTCTTAAACACCGCGTTACAGAACATGACTTCATACACATCTTTCATGGTGCTTTCGATTTCGCGCAAGGTTTCTTCCATGCGCTTGTCGAAACCCTCCGGCAATCCATCGCGCACGCCGCCAGGCATAATGAACATGTGGTAAATGCGAGCGCCCGTGAGCTCTTCAAAGCGGTCCAGCATCAGGTCGCGAACATAGGTCGTCCACTGCCCGATAACGCCCAAACCAAGTGCTCCCGCCTGGCCACCGAGGTACATTAAATAGCTATTGATACGCCCCATTTCGAGGATTAACGCGCGTATCCAGTCTGATCGCTCCGGTGATTGAATCCCTGCAAGTTCTTCAACTGCGGCGGCATAACAGTATTCGTTAAAATCCGGTTCCGGCACACAGATGCGGCAAACAATCGGAAAGCACTGGATAAAAGTGCGGCGCTCCATGAGTTTTTCGAAACCCCGGTGGAGATAACCGACGTGGGTTTTTCCCTCCACCACTTCATCGCCGCAGACTGTGAGTTCTACCGACATGTTGCCAGTAATGCCAGGGTGGTTAGGTCCCTGCCACAGCTTCAGATATTTCCCTGAAGTGAGGTCAATATCGAGCGTACCATCCGCTTTTTTCGATGGATATTGGCTGCGATCGGGAGTGAAAAAAGGTGCGTTCTGTGTCATATCATTTCTCGACCTAAGTCAGCTGCTGCTTCATGTGAGCTGCCGGATCGCGGGTCTCTCGCCCCGGTCGCTGACTGTAGTTTTCTTCTGCATATTTCAGTGTGTCAAAGTCGCGCCGGTATGGCGGAATATCATTCCAACCCTCAAGAATGAATTCTTCATGCAGACGTGGGCTACCCGGAAAATCGATGCCAAACATTTCACGTAGTTCACGCTGGTAAGTCGCCGCCGTTGGCCACACATCATGAATGCTCTGCATGGTTGCGCCATCACGCGCAAGCATTACCCGCAAGCCGATATCACGCCCCGCCGTGCGATTGGAGAGCAAATAGGTGAGCTGAAATTGCCCCTCTTCCAGCCAGTCAACCGCCGTCAATAAAATCAGATGTGTAAAGCCTTCGCGGTCGCGCAGATGCAACAGGACAGAACGCAGATGCTCTTTCGGTACCGTGACAAAAGCCAGATTAGGCCGCTGCTCGGTTAGTTCGCCGATTGGAAACAGGTTTTTAAGTTTGGTGTGTAGTTCACGCATGATTAAGCTTTACCAGTTGTAGTCCGGCATGTCCCAATCGTGGATCACCCGCTTTTGGTTTGCCTTGTACCACTCAAAATTTTCGGCATACAGGTTGGCACCTTCAGCCTTACCTGCTCGAATGAGCTTCTTCATATCCTGAAAGCCGGCCAGCAAGGCCTCAGGTCGCGGCATGCATCCCGCGATATATAGATCGACCGGTAGATAGTCATCCAAACGTTTGATCGTGTTGTATGAATCCCAGTACATACCGCCATTGATGGTGCAGGAACCGAGGCCAATTACGTATTTTGGGTTTTGCATTTGTTCATACGAACGAATCGCGCGCTTGAGCGTCTTGGTCGACAAGTAACCGGAAATCACAAACAGGTTGGCTTGACGAGGGGTGGGCCGCCACTGCACGCCAAAGCGATAGGCATCAAAGCGCGGCGTCATCAAAGGGCGCATCTCAATCGCACCGCAACCAGTACCGAAGCCCAGAATCCAGATTGATTCGGAACGTGCCCAGTTGAATAAGTCTTCAACGATTTTGATATAGGCTGCCGGCATCACCGTGGGTGCTGCTTCGCAGTAATAGTCTTTTAGAGGCTCGACCTCGAACTCGACACCATCCGGCCCTTTAACAACACGTATTTTCAGTTCGTCTTTCATGTCATCTCACACCAATACGATGGATAAAATACCCAGCGGAACTGCCCAGATCAGGAACCAGCGAATCGACTGTTCAACACGGAAGCGAGGAAATACGACTCCTACAAAAGCAGACCACAGGTAAATCAAAAATACTTTGAAGAAGAAGGTCGGCCAATCGCTCGCGCCGCCAAAGAACAAATTCATGTAAATGACAATTTTGGCAATCGGAAAAATCGCACGATTGGTCTGCATTAACGCCAGATAAGATGAGTGATACTCGGTAGGTGGCCCAATCGGTATTTCTTGTGGCGCGATGACCACATCAAAAGGTGGTCGCATCATCGAGCCCAAGAAACCTAGCATCGCTGCCGCAACGGCAAGGGGATTGGTGAACAGCGTCCAGTTCAATATCCCGCCTTGTTGCGCCGCAACAATCTCGGTTACCGACAGTGTCTGATATTGCAGCGCAACAGCGAATACTGCTAGCGCAAAGGGCAACTCGGCGGTTGAAACTTGCGCCAGACCACGCGACACACCAATCGCGGCATGAGGATGACCACTCTCGCCCGCGCCCAACGCCATGCCCAAGGTGCCGAAGAAAATAAAATACAGCGCCAGAATCAAGTCTCCCGCAAACGAGAGATTGGAGAACATGTAAGAACCGTAGATAGTCGGCACGAACAATAACAAGCCGACTCCACCCGACAATCGAAACACCGGCCCCAGATAGAACATTGCACCGTGAGTGATCGACGACCGCAGGCCGTAGTTCTTGATCATATCGACATAGTTTTGCCAAATCGGAATGCCGTAACGTCGTCCCGCACGTGCGCCTATTTTTTGAATAAGGGCGTTCAGCAAAAAACCATAATTGACGACGATGAACAGCGTCAGCAGGGCGTAGGGAATTTTCATCCAGTCGAACGGCATTTCAGACTCCCATCCGCATTAAATAAGCGATCACGACAAAACCAATCAGGTGGAATGCATAGCTTTGCCCATTGCCGTTATATAGGCGCCGAGACAGATCGCCTGCTGTGTGCAAAATATTCGTGACGGCTTCCCAGAATCGCGTTGCAAAAGGCTGCACGAGGAAGCCCAGTGCTTTGCGATAGGGCGCAAAGAAGTTCCATGCAAAATGTGTCGTTTCAGGTCGATATGGGCGTTCGGCAGCGAACACAATGTTGAACTGCTTAACTTTCTGCGCCTTACGGTTAACAAACAGCAGCCAGGCAAACAGCGTGCCGAAAATCACTGCAACGATAATCATGATAGACACGGGATTCCAGTAGCCGTAGTTACTGGTAATTTCGGTCCCTGCCCATCCCAGGCCACCTTCCGGAAAGATTTGATTCAGATATGCATCAACGCGTCGCAAAACAATGCCTGGTGCGACCGCCACAATGAGTAGCAAGGCGACATAAATCATCTGCGGCAAAATAATCCAGAAGGGCGCTTCTTTCAGTTTGCGATGTTCGTCCTTTAGTTGCCCCAAGAATATCGTGTGAATGAGTCGGAACAGATAGAGGAAGGCGATCGGTCCGGCCAGGAAAATGACTACCATCGGAAGACGATACTCCGACGACAGAATGGCGTTGTAAAAGATCCAGCGTCCGCCGAAACCTGATAGCGGCGGAACACCCGAGACTGCAATGATGCCGATCAACGTTGCGATGAAGGACAGTGGCATCAATGTTATCAAGCCCCCCATGCGATACATGTCGCGCGTGCCTGTACGTTTGGCGACGCCACCTGCCGAGAGAAACAGCATTGATTTGTAGATGTAGTGATTGATGACGAACAGTAACGCCATCAACCAACCCAGATGGTTCATCAGGGCTAATCCAAACAGCGCATAACCCATCTGTCCGATAGAAGAATATGCCAGCAGTCGCTTGGCATCTTCCTGGAAGATCGCCATCAAGTTGCCGAGCAAGGCCGACAAGGCACCGATCCACAGCATCACATAGGTGAGTTCAACGCCATAGAGTTGCTGCTTACCCATCGTCATCAGCAAGACAATCAAACCGAACAGACCCGCCTTGAGCAAAATACCCGAGACCATTGGCGATACATCCGTTTCCGCCTCACCATGTGCACCTGGCAGCCAGATGTGCAAGCCAATCGCAGCAGTCTTGGTCATGAAGCCAATCGCCAACAATAAAAACACCCACGGTGCCAATGGCTGCGTCAACTCCGCAAGAGCCGCGATATTGAATTGGGGCGCGCCTTGTGCCGCCAATGCGAAGCCCGCGAGAATCAGAAATGCACCACCCAGCGAGAAGATAATATAAGAAAGTGCATGCGGCTCCGAGTGTTTGCCGCGCAATATCAAAAAGTATGAGCCGACCGTTAATAACTCCCAAGCCGCGAAGAAGCTGAATGTGTCTGTCGCTCGAATAAGTAGCACAAGACCTGCAAACATGAGCATCGCTGATGGATAAAATCCGATGCGACGTCCATGAACGTGATAACTCGCCAGAAAAATCACCGCGCCACCAATCATGAAGATGATGGCAAAAATCATGTGTAGCGGATCGTATTCCAGGTAAGTGAGATAAAAGAAAAGCGTCAGGCCTGCAATCGCCAAAGTATTTTTGGCCCACGCAGACATCCATTCCAATGATAGAAATACGAGTGCGAACAACAGCGGTATAGCCAGCAGTAGATTATCCCGACTGAAATACTGGCTGGACAATTCACCCCAGACGTAAGCGAGCGCCCAAGCACCAAGCGCCGTTGCCAAAACAGGTGCGTATTGAAAAGGAGAGCAATTTACAGCTTGAGCACTCCCTTCACGTTTCATGATGTAGCCAAACCAACGGAATAAATAGCCGGCCTCGATCAATAAACCAATCAAGATAAGTGCGAGCAGAGCAATGCGCCCCTCACCGGCCAGGATGTGCACCATTTCCCATTTTGCGTAGAAGCTTGGGAAGGGAGGCAGGCCGCTAAGCATCGCGATAAAGGTAACGAAGGCAAAAATGAGCAATGGCCGACTACGAAGTACCGCCCAATCAGGCAACTCGCGTCCCTCAATCAAGCCTGAAATCCAGTAGAGACCTGCCTTGGCGATGGCGTGAGAGAGCAGTAAGCCGCCAGCAATAAACAGTACGCTATCGCCTAATATGTCACGCTGGCCCAGCACAACCAGGATAAGGCCTGTTTGTGCAATCGAAGAATAACCCAGCAAGCGGCGATCATTCGTCTGCGGCAAGGCGAAAAGATTAGCCGCGAGGAAAGTGATGATGCCGATGCCTGTTGCCATCGGTAACCATTCAGCCCCGCCGATGAGTAAAAGTTTATCAACGGCATAAATAACCGCACTGCTGGTCGCTGCTGAAAAGATCGCGGAGAAAGCGGGATGCGCCGACTCGTATAGGTCAAGCGCCCAGCCATTCGCTGGAAAGGGTTTCAACTCGGCAACAACTGCGATGAAGAGGAAGAAGAAAGCGATTGCCCCTCCCGCCTTTAATCCCAGTGATGCAGCCGCCAGGCCATCGATATTAAGAGTTCCGGTTGCGTGATACGCGAAGATAATTCCAACCAGAAAAAAGATCGACAACATTTGTGAAATGATCAAATACTTGAAGCCGGCAGCTAGCGCACGAGCATCATCCGAGAGCAGCATCAGGCCCGCCGTCGAAATAATGGCCAACTCAAAAAAGACAAACATATTGAATAAATCGCGAGTGAGAATGATGCCACTCAATGCCATCACGGCAACGAGCAACACCGCCATCGCACGGTGCCCCAGTTTGAATAAAACATCTTTCAAATAAAGTGCAGAGAGCAGGCCTGTCAGACTCACCAGCAACGTCAGTGTTGCCTCAGGCAACCCCATGCGGAAATTAATTGCAAACGGTGGCGGCGCGCCCCCTGTTAAAAAATCGACTGTTGTCGCGTGATTAAACGCAAATGCCCACACCCATCCGGCAGAAATCCAGCTCATCAGCGCAAGAGCGGCAAGTGTGATGGCATAAGCCACACCGCGCCGCAAAGGATTCACAAATCCAAGCAGGAAGGCAGCGGCCAGCGCTACAACAACGATATAAAGCGCGTTTACCATTTAAGCTCCGTGAACTTTGCAATATCTAGCGTGCCTTTACGTTCATAAAGTTTGTAGGCAAATGCAAGCATCAGCGCCGTCACGCCGACTCCAATCACAATGGCCGTCAGCACTAATGCTTGTGGAACCGGATCAATAATGCGATTGGCCGCCTCTGCCACAGGCACTACTGAATCCAAAATCGGAGCGGTGCGTCCATGCATGTAACCAATTGCGATAATGACAATGTTGACTCCACTATTTGCAATGGTGAAAGCAACAATCATGCGTAGCAGATTGCGGTTTGTCAGTGCCCCATAAAACCCGATGAGAATCAGCAAAAATCCCGTTGCCATTGCAATATAGGCCATTACAGATCCTCCATCTCAGACAAGTTGGCAAGCATGGAAGAGAACTCGGCTCCAACCTTAAGACCGATGAGCGAATAGATCAAAGGGATTGCGCCCGCCGAAATTAGCTCGCCAAACTGGCCGAGTGGCAGAATGCGATTGTCTAGAAAACTACCCGCCATAACGATGCCCAATACACCTAACGCAACGTAAACAAATCCCGAGATCGATTCAACAAAAGAAATGAGCCCATGGCTGAAATGCTTCAGCGGGTCAGACAGCAGCAGCAATAACATGCTCGATGCGATGATCGCGCCACCCGGAAAACCGCCGCCCGGCGTCAAGTGGCCGTTTACAAAAACATATACACCCAACAGCACAATAATCGGGGCAAGATAGAGACTGCCCGTAGTCAGAAGCTCTCCAACAGGCACAAGGTTGCGCAATGTTTTATTCTGTTTTTTTCCGAGCGATAACACCAGCCCGATGATGCTGGAAGCAAGGAAAAGCACGGTAACTTCGCCTAAGGTATCAAGACCGCGATAAGTCACCAGGATGGCGGTAACGATGTTGGCTGAACCCACATCATTTGCTGTATGTTCAGCATAGTAGTGCGCAGTAAGATTAAGATTCGCGTCCGGCTCATAAGTCATCATCAGCGTAGTGAAAATGAGCCCCACCCCAACGAGTAAAGCCAAAGCGATAAAGCGCTTAATCATGTTTCACCCCGCTACGCTCATGCCCGGCTTGTTCGCCACTCCGCATCCGCGCAAGTACAAAAAAGAACAGGAAAGTACTGAGCCCTCCGCCAATCGCGGCCTCCGTCATTGCCACATCGGGTGACGCCAAAATCAAAAATAGTACGGAGGCAAGCAGACTTACCAGCCCAGCGGCAAGAATAGCGATAGGCATACTTTTATCGCCCTTAACCTGAATAGAAACAATCGCCGCGACTAAAATTGCGATACACAACACAACAGTCATCACCAGCATGAACGTACTCATCGTTTTTCTCCCGTATCATCAGCCAAATGATCAACCATAGTCAGCTGCGATTTTTCGATACCGATGCGGTGCGCTGCGCGAGCCAATACCTGCGAGGAAAGCGGGTTAGTGAACAACACAAACAAGCCGATAAGCAGTAACTTCAAACTCCACAAGGGTTGTAGACATGCGGTCCCTGCCAATGTCAGTAGCGTGCCCAGCGTGGTCGCCTTGGTTCCTGCTTGAATGCGATTGAATAAATCTGGCATACGCACCAGCCCCAAGCCACCCAACAGCAAGAAGGCCGCACCCGCAACGAGCAATAAACCGCCCAAAATAGAGAGCGCAGTGTCGTTCATAGTCCTCGCTCCAAGTAACGCGCGACTACAATCACGCCGAGAAAAGACAGCAACGCATAAACCAGGGCCACATCAAGATAAATACCCCGCCCTTCGGCTAACGAGATAAATACGATGCCGGTAATTGCAATGATGGTTAACACATCGTATGCCACCACACGATCGGCAGCCGAAGGTCCTTTGAAAAATCGATAAAGTGCCAACAAGAATGCGAGGCCAGTCAGTATCGCCGCGATATAAACAAGAACCTCAGCCATACATCACCTCAAGATAGCGTTCAAAGCCGGCAACGATATTGGCTGTCGCCAAATCGGTATCTGTCGAATTCACTGTGACGCAATGGATGTACAACCATTCGCCGGTCATTTCCACGGTAAGCGTTCCGGGAGTCAAGCTAATGGAGTTTGCCAACAGCATGCGTCCCATGCGACTTTTTAACCTGGTACGAACTTTGACAATGCCAGGTGTCAGCGGCAAGCCTGGCGTGAGCACTATGGCCGCCAAACTAAGATTAGATTTGACCAGCTCCTTGAAGAAGAAAAAAATGTACATCGCCGAATAAGCGATGGCACGAGGGGTGGGGTGCAGATCGGAAAAAGCGGAGAGTCCATCTCTGAACATCCACGCGATGATCAATGAGGCCATGAGTCCTACGATAACAACGTCGCCTGCGAGAGAGTTATTGAGCCAGACCCAGAAAAGGAAAAGCGTGGTAAATAACAACGTGAAGCTTAATACTCTTTGCATCGAATGCACCTATTACCCCAGCTCGTTTGCGTACTACGTTCGTTGAATCAGTCAGAGAACTGCCACTTAATCAAATTTAACGTAGCGAATCATCTTGTCTATAAGCATACCCTAATAAAACAGGCTGACACAGTTATTTTTGCCCCACTGAAACGCCAGGATACAACTTGGATGGTTCGATTAATGCACTAAAAACCTATTGCACCATCCGGCGGACAAACGCTTGGACTGACTCATGCAAAAAGAGCGACAGGTATTTTATGTAGGGAAGTATTTTAACGTGCTGACTTATTTCAAAGTTCCGGCAGTTTCCTGCCTAATGACCTTTCGCACAAAATTTCTTACGCCCTCCGTTGTGGTCGATCTCCTGCATCAGGGCCAGCAAGTTGCCGATCTCCCCCGGCGGGAAACCCTTGCGCGCGAACCAGTTGAGATAGTCGCCGGGCAGATCGGCAATCAGACGTCCCTGATACTTGCCGTAGGGCATGACGCGGGAGACCAGCAATTGCAAGTGTTCGGGATTCATCGTTGCGGAAAATTCAATCCGGGTTTTTCTTGAGCAGCGATTGCAGTTCGGCGAAAGGATTGTGCGTCTCCGTTGTCCGTCCCTCCGCGTTCCTGCCGCGCGCCGCCTCGTCCAACTCCCGCGAATGCTCGTTGTCGTGGCAGTACAGGCAAAGCAGTTCCCAGTTGCTGCCGTCCGGGGGATTGTTGTCGTGGTTGTGGTCTTTGTGATGCACCGTCAGTTCGCGCAAGCGCACGCCGGAGAACTCGCGCCCGCAGCGCCCGCATATCCAGGGAAACAACTTGAGCGCGCGCTCACGGTAGCCGGTCTCGCGCGCCTCGCGTTGCTGGCGGGCTTCGGCGACGACGCGGTCGAGGCGCGCGTGATCGAGGGTGGTGTGTTTGGGCATGGCGGAATGGTTGTGCGAGTCGGCCAAACTATAGCAGTTCGCCCCGCCGCCGTGCTACTCCGTTTCGCTCCGGTGCCCCAGTCGTCCGTCGTTGGGTGATTTCAATTGGGCTCCGTCCCTAGCCAGTACGGACGGTTTGACATATTTCCCTCTTGCCTCAACTTATTAAAAACAAATCGACCCCACATTTTTGTGTATTGAAAATTCTGTTGCTATTTTGGGACGTTTTCCTTTTTACGTTTTTCCAGCTTCGCACCATGTGCAAGAAGCCCGCCTTCCACCTCCTTGAGCAGATCAACGACTTCTTCGTAAGAACGATCCTTTATTGCCTCCCTCACATAAAATAATGGCATATTCAGATCGCGGTCATCCAGATTTACGTCAGCTCCGTGATCAAGCAAAGCATTGATCACTTCCTTGCTGCCACCATGTGCCACAACAATATGATCCCCCAAGGGGCCTCTCATCAAACCATGCGCAGGCAAGTTGCTTATGTAAGTGCGTATGACTCGCAACAGTGGGGATTGCCCGATGTTGTTTTTTGCATTTAATGTTGCACGATGTGCGAGTAACAACTTGACGACCTCACGCTCATCCGCCATATAAAGCGGCGTATTCCCGCCACTGTCGGCAGCATCAACATTCGCACCACTGGCGAGAAGTAATTTAACAACCTCTACCCCCTTCGCATAATGCAGCGGCGTTATGCCATCCTTCGTTCTGGCATTCACGTCTGCGCCATGAGCCAGTAGTACTTGGACAACTTCCTTTCTGCCATAGACAGATGCGAGATGCAAAGCAGTTGCTCCATCAGTCCGTTTGGCATTTACAGCAGTACCATGCACCAATAGTAGTTCAGCACTATCTTTAGTGGGAGCAACATGCAAAGGACTCTGACCTTGACGATCTATCGCCTTCACATCTGCGTGGTGTTCCAACAATAATTTGACAGTAGCCGTGCTATTAGATGTATCAAAGCCCGAAGGAAACGCACTATTCAAATCATCCGCAGGCGTTATTGATGTGGGGTTACGCCCCACTTTTTCCTGACGCAAATCGGGCACCGCTGCAGTCGGCATCGCTCTAACTGGAGCAGAAGCAAAGTGTCTTTCATAAGACCTTATCGCGTGAAAGAGCGGGGGCTGTCCATAGTAATCATCTTTAGCATTCACGTCCGCACCATGGGCCAGCAACCACTTTGCAACATTGTCACGTGCAAATCTAGATGCCAAATGCAATGCCGTTCGCCCTTGGCTATTCTTGATATTTATATCCGCACCATGCTTAAGCAACAATTCGGTCAGTCGTTCGTCATAGCACACATGCCAAAGCACGGTATCACCATGCGAATCTTTGGCATTTGCTTCCGCACCATGCTTAAGCAGTAATTCCAGTATGTCCTTATTGCGAACTCCGTGTAAGAACGGAGTGCCATCTCGACTCTTGACATTTACATCAGCACCATGAGCAATAAGCAACTCAACCAGCTCCTTGTTATTCTTCTCAATTGCAAAAGCCATCGGGGTTCGACCGTATTGATCCCTAGAATTAATTTGAGCGCCTTTTGCCAAGAGTACAGCTACTAATTCGGCACTGTTGTTCCTGACAGCCCTATCCAAAAGAGTCTCGCCATTTCTATCTTTGACTCCTATCTTCGCACCATGATTGATGAGTAATTCAACAATCTCTTTTTGATTGCTACTTACCGCTAAATGCAATGGTGTATTGCCTGATTGGTTTTTGTAGTTTACGTCCGCCCCATGTGCAATGAGTACCTCAACTACTTCCTTATCAAAACCTACAGCGTAATATAAAGGAGAGCCATTGTTTCCGTTCGTTTGGGCATTTATATTTGCGCCATGCTTAATAAGCAATTCTGCTATTTCTTTCGAGCCTGCGTTATGCAAAGGCGTAATGCCACCTTTGCTTTTGACATTGACATCAGCTCCGCGCGCAATGAGAAGCTCAATAATTTTCTTCTTATTTTGCACAATGGCTGCATCCATCGGCGGCCTCTTTTGTGCGCCGACCACATCCATAGGTAGCATCAGCCCCCTCGTAGCTGGTGGCCTATATGAAACCGCATAATGTAAAGGTGTAAACCCATTTAGGGACTCCCGAGCATTAACGTTTGCACCATGCGAAATAAATACCTCGATATTCTCGTATTTGCCACTCACCGCAGCCATACAAAGTGCAAATCCCCCCTTGTCACTTCTTACATCCGCCCCGCTGGCAATCAAAGCCTCCAACTTTTTACTGTCTCCTGTGGCTGCACTAACCAAATCCTCAACCGCGTACGCGAAGTTCACACTGAAGGCAACGAATAAACAAACAACAAAAACATCGCACAAACGGTTTATTATTTTCATTTGATAGCTAAGTCCGTGGTTGAGCAGCTTGAGTCCGTTGTCGGCCAGTTCGCCGGCGACCCCGACGACGTATTCCTGTTCGGACAACATGGGGGCGGAGCCCCATTCTTTTCCGGCATGCCTCAACTCCACTCAGACGCTTGACCCTGGGTAATTTCAATTGGGCTCCGTCCGTAGTAGTTCGCCCAGTAGTTCAGATTTTTAGAGTGGCCTGTCGAAAGCGATGACTTCAGGGTTCGACCTTAGCCGCATAACGGGTAATAAACAATAGGCCGAAAGGCCTATGTATTTCAGAAGCGCTCGTGCGACATCAGGTAACGCCATTCCCCGATCGGCATTCTGGACATGGACACGCGCCCGATGCGCAACCGTCTCATACTGACGATACGCAGCCCGACGCTGTCGCACATGTGGGCGATCTGGCCGGGACGCACGCCTTTGAGGGCGAAGCGCAGCCGGGTTTCGTTCTGCCAGCTGACCTTGGCCGGAGGCAGCGGTTTGCCGTTGTAGCTGAGTCCGTGGTTGAGCAGCTTGAGTCCGTTGTCGGCCAGTTCGCCGGCGACCTCGACGACGTATTCCTGCTCGATGGTGGCGGCATCGTCCGTCAATTTGCGCGATATCCGGTAGTCCTGGGTGAACACCGCCAGACCGCTCGCATTCGCCTCCAGCGGCAGACACTGCGTCAGCCGCACGAAGTGTTGCTTGAGGATGCGTATCTCGGAGGGGTCTTCCGCCGTTTGGGTCTCGGCGCGTATCAGTTTCGGTATGGCATCGGCATTCATCTCCGTGGCCGGCGGCTGGTGGAACAATATGGTGATCGGCTCGATGGGAACGAGCGTCGCATCGGGAAGGAGTGCGACTTCCTGTTCCGACACCATGAACTGCGGCTGTTCCACCACCTGCCCGTCCACCGTCACCCAGCCGCCCGCAATATATAGCTCGGCCTCGCGGCGCGAGCAGGGAACGAGTGCGGCAAGGCGTTTGGCGAGACGGATAGGTTCGGACATGGGAGATGGTATGCAGAAAACGGATGCGCATTGTAAACGTTCAGGGTGCGTCATCCCCTGTAAAATCCGCACATGGACAACACCGCTAAAACCGCTCGGCGCCCCACGCTGGAAGGCGTCACCCTCGAAACCATTGTCACCCGGCTCTCCGAGCATATGGGCTGGGCGGCGATGGGGGAAGCCGTACCGGTTCGCTGTTTCACGCACGATCCCAGCGTCAAATCCAGCCTGAAGTTTTTGCGCCGCACCCCTTGGGCGCGGGCGAAGGTCGAGGAGCTGTATTTGCGTGAGGCGAGTCGCTGGCCGGCGGCGTGAGTCTAGGGCGAGACGTCAACTGGGTGGTGGTGCCTCGCGCCTGTATTTGACTTTCTTCTCCACTTTGTCCGCGACATAGGCGGCGAATTCGCCGACGTTGTCGTAGCCCTGCGCGAGGGCGAATTCCGCCAGCGTATCTATCATGTTTCTGGTCTGTTCGATTTCGGCAAAGCTGCGCCCGCAGGTGAGGCAACGTTCACCGTCGTCGCGGCAGACGGTCTTGCCCTTGCAGGGCGTGAAGGTGCTCACGCAGTGTTGCCTTCCGCGTCGAACAGCAACATGGTCATCTCGCCGTCGATGTCGGTGATCTCGGCCAGGCGCAATTTGCCGTCGTCGCGGTATTCATAGCGGTGCGTGAGTTCGATCTCACCGTAGGCGAATTTATCGAATCCGGCGAGTCGCTCCTGTGCGTCGAAGTAGCCGCAAAAGTAGGTGTTGCGGTTCTCCACTTCGGCGGCCTGCAACTCGTTGATCAGTTTGAGCGGCAGCTTGACTCCGGTGTAGGTGACGAAGAAGCGGGGCGTCCCCCGCGCTGTCGGTTGGACGTCTCCCATGCTCAGGCCCTCAACAGCGCCTTGGCCATGCGCTCGGAAAGCTGGTCGGCGGTGAACTGCGGTTCGTTGGGCGGATACAGTTCGTCCTCGATGAAGTTGAAGCCGCTGTCCTTGGCCAGCGTGAGCACTTCACGCACCTTCTGGCAGGCGATGAGTTTCTCTTTCAGTTCGGGTTCGGCTCTTGCCTTGTCTGCGAAAGCTTTGATGTCTTTGATTGCCATGGTGGTCTCGTTTGTTTGTTTTGGGCACCTCTATAAATCCAAACTCCGTCGCGATACTGCGTTGCTCATAAAAAATTACTCCTAACATATGCGCCATCGACACGTTACTGCGAAGCAGCCGTTTGCGGGAGATGGCGCCAGCGGTCATTCCCGCACCAGACGGCTTCGCCGCACCGTGTCATGACCGCACATATGCGTTGTCGCAATTTTTTAGTCGCGCCTTGTCTCGCTTAGGATTTTAAATTTATAGAGGCCCCCTTTTTCAGGATGGATCAATGTCGGGATGCGGACATTCCGGCGTGCCCGGGTTGAAATTGTCGTGCTATTCAACCCCGGTGTACTGAACAGCAAGTTACGTGCCGATGTCGGCGCCAGGCAGGCACAGCTTTTCGAAGTCATGCAGCGGCACCGGTTTGCCGAACAGATAGCCCTGGAATGTGCTGCAGCCGTATTGCCTGAGGAAGGCGAGCTGCTCGTCGGTCTCGACCCCTTCGGCGATGATCTTCAGGCCGAAGTTGTTGGCGATGTTGATGATCGTTCGCACCATCACGCCGCTGCTCTTGTCGCGGGCGATGTCTCTGACAAACGACTGGTCGATCTTGAGCTGGTCCAGCGGCAGACGCTTGAGATAAGCCAGCGAGGAATAGCCAGTGCCGAAATCGTCCATGGCGAAGCGGATGCCGATGCCGCGCAGTTCGCGCATTTTTTCTATCGCTTCTTCCACGTCGTTCAGGATGAAGCTCTCGGTCAGTTCCAGCTTGAGGCGCGAGGCGCGGATGCCGGTCTTCTCGATCGTATCCTGGATGTGTTCGACGAAGTAGGACTGGCTCAACTGCCTCGGGCTGACATTCACGGACAGCTCCAGTTTGCGCAGTGCCGGTTCCATCTCCCATGCCTTGAGTTGGCGGCAAGCCTGTTCGATCACCCAGTCGCCGATGGGCAGGATCATGCCGGTCTCTTCCGCCATGGGAATGAATTGGGCGGGCGAGACCATGCCGCGCTGCGGGTGCAGCCAGCGAATCAGTCCCTCGGCACCGATGATGCGGCCGGAGTCGTCGACCTGCATCTGGTAGAACAATTGCAGCTGACCGAGGCGGATCGCGGCGCGCAGATCGTTTTCCAACTCGGCGCGCTGTTCCATTTCCGCCTGCATCGCCGGATCGAAGAAACATACCCGGTTGCGTCCGCCGGATTTGGCCTGATACATGGCCAGATCGGCCTGTTTCATCACTTCGTCCAGACTGAACTGGTGGCCGCGGAACAGGCTAACCCCGATGCTGGGCGATGTGCCGTGCTCGATGCCGTTCAGTTGATAGGGCTGCACCAGGGCGGAGCGGACTTTTTCCGCGACCAGTTCTGCCTGTGTCGCCGCATCGTGGGTGATGCCGCTCAACGATTCCAGCGCCACCACGAACTCGTCGCCGCCCAGACGGGCCACCGTATCGCCTTCGCGCACATTGATGGTCAGGCGGCTGGCGACTTCTTGCAGCAGCAGGTCGCCGACATCGTGTCCCTGCGTGTCGTTCAGCGTCTTGAAGTTGTCGAGATCGATGAACATCAGCGCGCCGTGCTTGCCGCTGCGTGCGCTGATCGACATGCTTTGCAGCAGGCGCTCCTGCAGCAGGCGGCGGTTGGGCAGGGCGGTGAGCGGATCGTAGAAGGCCAGCCGGTGTATTTCTTCTTCCGACTGCTTGCGCAGGGTGATGTCCTGCACCATGAACAGCACCACATTTTGCTCGCCCATCTGTGCCAGCGAGATGTCGGCCAGATAGGCGCGTTTTTGCTCGCCGTTCGCGCGTTCAAAATACAAATCGTTGCAGGCCGTTCCGCTGTGCAGCACGGCGGTGACTTGCCCGTCAAGCTGCTGCATGCCGAGAAATTGGTCCAGCGAATGATCCTGCCAGGCGGCATTGCCGCCCAGTCCGAACATATTCAGGACGGCATTGTTGGCCAGACGAATGATCCCGCGACTGTCCAGCACGATAAAGCCGATCGGCATGTTGCTGACGATCTGTTCGGTATAGCTGCGCGCCAGCACCAGCGCTTTATGCTCGGCGTGGAAGTAGGTGTCGAGTGCCAGCCCCATATCGAAGAAGATGACTTTCAGCAGAGCGCGGCAGGCATCGCGCCCGCGTTCCGGTTCGGCGGAAAAGTGGTCCAGCACCAGCGGCATAACCTCGTTCATATACTTGCAATAGGCGCTCATGTACCACTTCGGCGTGAGCCCGACGCGCTGGTGTACCACGCCGATATGCAGACGGTTCTCGACGTATTCCGTGCCGTAGTCGCCCTCGGTCAATTGCCCGAAATACACCGACTGGGCCTGCTTGAGCCGCGCCAGTTTGGTTTCGTCACCGAGCAGGGGGCGTATCTCCGGGAAGCGCAGCAAATGCCGGTAGAACGTCTCGGTCAAAGCGCTGCGCGAGGAGACCAGCATCGGGTTCAGTTCCCGCAGCAGGGCGACATCCCGCGCATCAAAGTCGAGGAACGCCTGGCGCGAGGCGATCTCGTCGCTATCGATGCCGATCTCGGTAAGCAGGGACGCTGGAGTTTTCATGGGCATCGCGCGTTATATCTGTCGCACTTTGATGTTCAGCGTCTGGATGCGGTAGGCGATCTGGCGCGGCGTCATGTCCAGCAGGCGCGCGGCTTTGGCCTGCACCCAGCCGGCCTGCTCCAGCGCGGCGATGACCTTCTCGCGTTCGTCCAGATTGGGGTCGTCGAGAGTGAGGTTCTGCGACTGGCCGCGACTGGCCGAGACCTTTTCATCTATGCCGGTGAGCAGGATGGCATCGCGGTCGATGACATCGCCTTCCGTCATCACGGCCGCGCGCTCCAGACAATTTTCCAGTTCGCGCACGTTGCCCGGCCAGTCGTGATGCATCAGCACGCGCAAGGCGGTGTCGGTGAGACTCAGGCTGCGCCCCTGTTGCGTGCTGACCTTCTCGACCAGGAAGCGCGCGATATCCGGGATGTCTTCCATGCGTTCGCGCAGCGGCGGCAAGTAGAGCGGCATGACATTGAGGCGGTAATACAAGTCCTCGCGGAAGCGCCCTGCCTCGACTTCGGCCTCCAGATCGCGGTGGGTGGCGGCGACCACGCGCACATCGACTTTGATGGTGCGCGTTCCGCCGACGCGTTCCAGCTCGCCTTCCTGCAACACGCGCAGCAGCTTGGCCTGGAACGGGGCGGATATCTCGCCGATCTCGTCGAGGAACACCGTGCCGCCTTCGGCCTGCTCGAAGCGTCCTTTGCGCTGCGCCACCGCGCCGGTGAACGCGCCCTTCTCGTGGCCGAACAGTTCCGATTCCAGCAGCGTCTCGGGTAGCGCGGCGCAGTTGAGCTTGACGTAGCTGCCGCGCGCGCGCGGCGAGTTGTAGTGGATCGCGTTGGCGATCAGCTCCTTGCCGGTGCCGGTCTCGCCGCGGATCAGCACGGTGGTGTTCCACTTTGCCACCAGTCGCACCTGCTCGAAGATGCGGCGCATGGTCTGAGTGTGGCCGATGATGTTGTCGAAGCCGTATTGCCCGCGCACGGTGCGGCGCAGCACGTCGCGCTCTTCCACCAATTCGCGCTTCTCCTGCGCCACATCCTGCGACAGACGCACGCTCTGACCGATCAGGTTGGCGACCATGTCGAGGAAGCGCTCGTACTCGTTGAGCAGTATCTCGGCACCGGGGGCCGGCTGCGCGGCCAGCACGCCCACCACTTTCTTGCCGACGCGGATTGGCACGCCGACAAAAGCACCCATCGGGTTGTAGATGCCGAGGCGGCTGAGAAAGCGCGGTTCATCGGCGATGCGTTGCACCGTGATGCTGTTGCCGGTCTTCAGGATGCTGCCGACCACGCCCTCGCCGGGCAGGTAACTGACCTCTTCAGTGACGGCATCGGATACGCCGTAGACCAGTGAGACCTGCAACTCGCCGCTGGCCGGATCGATCAGACTGACCATGCCGCGTTCCAGACCGACGCCTTCATGCAGCGCATGCAGCACGCCGTCCAGTGTCTGCTTGAAGTCGAGCGAACGCGACAGCACCTTGCTCACCAGATACAGGGTCTCCAGCTCGGTGCGCAGCAGCTCCAGTTCCAGCTCGGGCCAGCCTTCCGCTTGGGCATTCGATACGCGCGGCTCAACCATGATGCGCTCCCGATGTCACCGGTAATTGCACGCGCACACGGCAGCCGTTGCGATAGTCCGGGTCGATGTCTATCGTGCCGCCGTGGCGCGTGGCGACTTCCTGCGCCATTGCCAGACCGAGGCCGGGGTGGCTGCCCGCCGCGCCCTTGCTGGTAAAGAACGGCTGGAATACTTTGTAACGCAGCTCGGCGGCGATGCCGGGGCCGCTGTCCTCCACCGCCACTTCCGCGCAATCCGCCAGCATCGTGCAGACGATGCGCAGTTCGCGCCGTCCGCCGCGCCGTTCGTTGATCGCCTCAATCGCGTTGGCGAGCAGTTGCTTGAACAGATTGGCCAGTTGCGCCGGGTGTCCCTGGATGGCGGCCGCAGATGCCGACGGCAACCACTCCACCACGATACCGGAGCCCAGAAGATCCGGCGTGGCGAGCTTGAGCACATCGGACAGTATCTCGTTCAGATCGACCGCCTGCACCGCTTCATCGGCCTGGTCGGGTATGCAGGCGCGCAATGCTTCCAGCGCCTCGCGGCTTTTTTGCATGGCTTCTTCCAGCGCATGGGCCGCCGGCAGTTCGCTGCCTCCTTCGCGGCGGCGCTCCAGCATGTTGCCCACGGCGGAGAGCATGTTGAGCGGCCCCTCCAGTTGATAGACCGCGCCGGCCAGCGTCTCGCGCAGCCCCTGGATGCGTTCCTGTTCCGCCAGTAGTGCGCGCAGTCCGTTGATGCGGATGATCTCCTGCTGGTGCTTCAGCTCGCCGATGTCCTGGATGGTGAGCAACAGATAGTGGCGGCGCGTCGGCTCATAGAACGCGTCCGCGCCGACATCCTGTTCCTCGAACCAGGATGTCGCGCAGGAGAACCAGCGCACGGCGTGATTCGCCGCTTCGATACACACCTCGCGTGCGGCGAGGTTGCGGTGCTTGTCATGTGCCTCGGCGAAGGCGTCGCCCATCTGCGCGCGCAGGGCAGCGAGCAGCTTCAGCGCCGGTTCCTTGCCAAGGTCGCCGATCAGCTTCTTGTATTCCTGGTTGTCCAGTACCACGCGCTCCTTCTCGTCCAGCAGCACGATGGCGACCTGCGCCGCGTCCACCACCGATTCGATCAATGTCTTCTGGTTCTGCACCTGGCGTTCGAGGCGGTGTACCTCGGTCACGTCGCGTTGCATGCCGAGGTAATGCGAGGTCTCGCCTTCCTCGCCGACCACCGGCGTGATGGTGACATCGGCGAGATAGCGGCTGCCGTCCTTGCGTTTGTTTACCAGCAGGCCGTTCCACGGGCGCTGGCGCTGGATCTGCGCCCACAGCGTCTCGTACACCAGCTTGGGCGTAACGCGGTAGGAGAGGATGGATTCATTGTGGCCGACGAGTTCGTCTTGCCCGTATCCGGTGGTGCGCGAGAAGGCTGCGTTGGCATACAGGATGTTGGCGCGCGCATCCGTGATGGAGATCGCCAGTGCCGCCTGCTCGACGGCTTGGCGGAACAGATGCGACGGCAACTCGTTGCCGCGCTCTGACTGCGTGTTCGGTGTGGCGGATGGCTTGGCCATGATGGCTCCGATTCTTAGGGACATCTGCTAATCAGCAATAACTATGCCGCCCCCCGTGGATTCACGCAGTGAGAGGGAAAAGCCGAGGGTGTGTCGCGTTTGCTACATCAGCATGGTGCATGGCCTGACAACGACAAAGGTTTATTGCACCTGATTGGTGCGCGATGACAGCAATCACTTGATTCTTCGCGAAGCGCTTGCGCTGATGAGTGCTGGCATGAGGTTTGCGGGTGACGGGGCAGGAGATCGTCGATATGTCGGAATACCTGTTACTGCTGCTGGGCACCGCGCTGGTCAACAACGTGGTGCTGGTGAAATTCCTCGGGCTATGCCCCTTCATGGGTGTGTCCAAGAAGATGGACGGCGCGCTGGGCATGGGCATGGCCACCACTTTCGTGCTGACCTTCGCCACCGCCGCGACCTGGATGCTGGAACACTGGCTGCTAATGCCGCTGGGCATCGGCTATCTGCGCATCCTCGCCTTCATCCTGACCATCGCCGCCACGGTGCAGTTCACCGAGATGGCGATACGCAAACTCAGCCCCGGCTTGTATCAGGTGCTGGGTATCTACTTGCCGCTGATCACCACCAACTGCGCGGTGCTGGGCGTCGCGCTGCTGAACGTGCAGGAGAAAAGCGATTTCGTGCACAGCCTGATGTACGGCTTCGGCTCGGCGGTCGGCTTCACGCTGGTGATGCTGCTGTTCACCGGCCTGCGCGTGCGGTTGGCGCTGGCGCAGGTACCGCCGGCGTTCGCCGGCGCGCCGATCGGATTCGTCGTGGCCGGATTGTTGTCGTTGGCATTCATGGGGTTTGCAGGGCTGGCGTGAGGTTTTGTAGGAGCGCGATTTATCGCGCGATGAATCGCGCTCCTACACGTTGACGATTTTGTAGATTGAAAGGAACGGGAAATGCTGCTTGCAGCCATAGTCAGCCTGACCATATTGGGAACCATACTCGGCTTGCTGCTCGGTATCGCCGCGCGTTACCTGAAAGTCGAGGGCAACCCGCTGGTCGCCGAGATCGAGCAACTGTTGCCCGGTTCGCAGTGCGGACAGTGCGGCTATCCCGGTTGCACCGGTGCGGCACAGGCGCTGGCGGACGGCAGCGCGCCGATCACCTTGTGCCCGCCCGGCGGTCGTCCGCTGGTACAGGCGCTGGCCGCCAAGCTCGGCGTCGATGCCGACCTGTCCGGCGTGGAAGACACGGGCCCGATGATCGCCGAGGTGAAGGAAGAAATCTGCATCGGCTGCACGCGCTGCTTCAAGGTCTGTCCCACCGACGCGATCATGGGCGCGGCGCAACAGATCCATGTGGTGTTCCGCGAAGCCTGCACCGCCTGCGGCAAATGCGTCGATGCCTGCCCGACCGAGTCGGTCACGCTACAACCCGTGCCGGTGACGCTGCAATCGTGGCACTGGCATAAACCTGATGTGAAAGGAGCGGCAGCATGAGTTCGCACTTCAATAGCATGCAAGTGGCGAAATGCTCCCCCCTTTGCAAAAGGGGGGCTGGGGGGGATTTGCGGACAGTAGATTTTCTTCAGGCTTATAAATCCCCCTCGCTCCCCCTTTTCACCGGCAAGGGGTACGCCGGTGGGTACCCCGCTGCTGCGCAGCGACCCTTCCGCAGTCAAAGGGGGATGACGCCACCCCACGAGCGGCTACAAATATTTGGAGAGGGGCGCGCAGCATGAAGCTCTTCGACCTGAGAGGCGGCGTACATCCCGAAGGCCGCAAGGATCTGTCGGCGGAATGCCCCATCCGCAGCGTTCCCCTGCCTAAGACTCTGTATATCCCGTTGCAGCAACACATAGGTGCGCCCGCCGCACCGGTGGTGCAGGTCGGCGATCATGTGCTGAAAGGCCAACTCATCGCTCACGCACAGGGCGCGGTGTCCGCGCCGGTGCATGCGCCGACCTCCGGCGTGATCGCCGCACTCGGCGACTATGCCGCGCCGCATCCCTCCGGCCTGCCCGTTCCCACGATCACGCTGGAGAGCGACGGCCTCGACCAGTGGATCGCGCTGCAAGACGAAGACGACCCGTTCGCGCTGTCGCCGGAAGACATCGCCGCGCGCGTTGCGGCTGCGGGCATCGTCGGCCTGGGCGGCGCGACTTTCCCCTCGGCCTTGAAACTTAACGTCAGCCGCGGCGCGCGAACGCTGATCATGAACGGCGGCGAATGCGAACCCTACCTCACCTGCGACGACCGCATCATGCGTGAGCGCGCCGTCGCAATTGTCGAAGGCATCCGCCTGATCTCCTATGCCGTCGGCGCGCAGGAAGTGCTGGTCGGCATCGAGGACAACAAGCCTGCCGCCATCGCCGCGATGCAGGCCGCCGCGCGCGGCAGCTCGGTGAAAGTGATCACGATGCCTAGCATGTACCCGATGGGATCGGAGAAGCAGATCGTGCAGGTGCTCACCGGCAAAGAGATCCCGGCCGGCGGACGGCCCGCCGACATCGGCGTGCTGGTGCACAACGTCGCCACCGCCTACGCGGTGCAGCAGGCGATACGCTACGGTCGTCCGCTGGTCTCGCGCATCGTCACGCTGAGCGGCGGCGCGCTGAAAACGCCGTGCAACGTCGAAGCCCTGATCGGCACACCGGTGGAAGAGCTGATCGCCGTCGCAGGCGGCTATGCGCAGCCCGCCGCGCGCATGGTGCTGGGCGGCCCGATGATGGGACAGCAGTTCGCCAATACCGGCGTGCCGGTGGTGAAAGGCACCAGCGGCGTGCTCGCGCTGACCACAAAAGAAATCGGCCAAGCCGAACCGTCGCCCTGCATCCGCTGCTCGACCTGCGTGCGCGCTTGCCCCGTCGGCCTGCTGCCGCTGGAGATGGCTGCGCATATTCGCGCATCCGACCTGACCGGCGCAGTCGATCTCGGACTGAAAGACTGCATTGCCTGCGGCTCCTGCTCCTATGTCTGCCCGGCACATATCCCGCTGGTGCATTTCTTCAACTACGCCAAGGGCGACCTCGCCGCGCAGGAACGCACGAAGCTGAAACAGGAAGCGACCAAGAAACTGGCCGAAGCGCGCACCGAGCGCATCGCCCGCATCGAACGCGAACGCGCCGAGGCGATGGCGAAACGCAAAGCGGCGCGAGAGGCGAAGGAACGGGCGGCTAAGGAAGCGGCTGCGAAGGCGGAGGCGGTATGAGTCAGAAGTCATCGACAACGAACGCATTCCTTCCCCCTTGCAGGGGGAAGGCTAGGATGGGGGTAGAAGTGTGGCGCAACGCTTCTACCCTCACCCTAACCCTCTCCCTGCAAGGGAGAGGGGACTTGTTCCCAGTGGCGCAAAAAGGATTTTTATCATGACCCCCATCGCCCATTCCCCCCACGCCCACGCGCCGATCTCCATCGGCAAAGTGATGGGCACCGTGCTGCTCGCACTCGTGCCCGCCACGCTGTTCGGCTTCTGGCTCTACGGCTGGCCCGCAGTCAATCTGTGGGCGGTGTCGCTGATCGCGGCTATCGTCGGCGAGGCTTTCGTATTGCGCCTGCAAAGCCGCGCGGTGAAACCGGCATTGATGGATGGCTCCGGCATCCTCACCGCGTGGCTGCTGGCGCTATCGCTGCCGCCTTATGCGCCCTGGTGGATCGCGGTGCTGGGCAGCCTGTTCGCGGTGATCGTCGGCAAGCAGATATTCGGCGGGCTGGGGCAGAACGTGTTCAATCCGGCGATGGCTGCACGCGTGATGTTGCTAATCTCATTCCCGCTGGAAATGACCACCTGGGTCGCGCCCCTGCAATCGCCCGGTTTGCTGGACAGCCTGCGCATCACCTTCGCAAGCCAGCCTATCGACGGCATGGCCAGTGCCTCGTTGCTGGGCCATGTGAAGACCGAATTCACGCGCGGCATCGGGCTGGAGCAGGCGCTCATCGGCCACTACGCGCCGCTGGACATGCTGTTGGGCAGTCGCGTCGGCAGTCTGGGCGAAACGACCGCGGTGCTGCTGTTACTGGGCGGCTTGTTCCTGATCGCGAAGCGCATCTTCACCTGGCATGCGCCGGTCGCGATGCTGATTGGCGTGGCCGCACCCGCGCTGGTGTTCAACCTGATAGACGGCAACCACTACGCCGGGCCGATGGTGCATCTGCTGTCCGGCGGCCTGATGCTGGCGGCGTTCTTTATCGTGACCGATCCGGTGACCTCGCCGAACACCGCGCTCGGCCAGTTCATCTTCGGCCTCGGCTGCGGCCTGCTCACCTGGATCATCCGCACCTGGGGCGGCTACCCGGAAGGCGTGGCGTTCGCGGTGCTGCTGATGAACGCGGCCACGCCCATCATCGACCAGTATGTGAAGCCGCGCATCTACGGGCGCGACAGGAAAGGCGCGGCGCTGCCTGCGAACAAAGGGTGATGCGATGAAACTCGAAGAACTGCGCACCAAACTCGGATATCAAGGCCTGCTGCTCGGCGGCGCGGCCTTGCTCACCAGCGCCCTGCTGTCCTTCTTCTCGCAGGCCACCGAGGCGGACATCAAGGCGGCGGAAGCCGCCGACCTGAAGCAATCTTTGTCGCAAGTGCTGCCGGGCGAATACGACAACGACCTGCTGAAAGACACCGTCACATTGCCCGGCAGTCAAGGCGAGGTGCTGGTGTATAGAGCGCGCCGCGCCGGCAAGGTCGAGGCCGTGGTGTATCGCCTGACCGGCTACGGCTATTCCGGTGCGATTTTGTGCGTAATGGGCGTGTCGCGCGAAGGAAAGATATTGGGTGTGCGCGTCATCAGCCACAAGGAAACGCCGGGACTGGGCGACAAGATCGAGCCGGCCAAGGCGGACTGGATACATTCCTTCGAGGGCAAGTTCCTGGGCGATCCACCTGCGGACAAGTGGGCGGTGAAAAAAGACGGCGGCGTGTTCGACCAGTTCGCCGGCGCGACCATCACGCCGCGCGCCGTGGTGAAAGCAGTGAAGGGCGGGCTGGAATTTTTCGACGGCAACAAGGCGAAGTTGCTGGATGAAACAATACCGGGCGCATCGAAATGATTGCCCCATTGTTCCAGTTTCTACCCCCTCCCTATCCCTCCCCCTGCATGGGGGAGGGGACATGCTCCTTCCTCCTGAAAGGGGGAAGGTTGGGATGGGGGTGTGACCTAAATGTATTCTCCCTCAATACGGAAGGAGCATGAAATGAACGAAAAATACGCACGCATCACCCGCGACGGACTGTGGGACAACAACGTGGTGTTCGCGCAGATGCTCGCACTTTGCCCGCTGCTTGCCGTCACCAGCACGGCCACCAACGGCCTCGGCATGGG
Organism: Gallionella sp.; assembly: GCA_034371155.1. GTDB lineage: Bacteria > Pseudomonadota > Gammaproteobacteria > Burkholderiales > Gallionellaceae > Gallionella. The sequence continues at coordinate 41,372 of JAXMKV010000014.1, forward strand.
GCTGGCGAGTACCGCCGTGCTGTTGATGTCCAACATCATCGTCGCCAGTGTGCGCCATCTCATCAGCCCCGAGGTACGCATTCCTGTGTACATCGTGCTGATCGCCACGCTGGTGACGCTGGTGGACATGAGTCTGAACGCATGGGCGCACGAGCTGTACAAGGTGCTGGGCCTGTTCATCGCGCTGATCGTCGTCAACTGCGCCATCCTCGGCCGTGCCGAGGCGTTCGCATCGAAGAACTCCGTGGCCGATGCGGCGCTGGACGGCCTGATGATGGGTATGGGATTTACGCTGGCGCTGGTGGCGCTGGGCGGCGTGCGCGAGATACTGGGCAGCGGCACGCTGTTCGCCAACGCGCACCTGCTGCTGGGGCCGGCTTTCGCCTTCCTCGAAACCACCATCGTGCCGGACTACAAAGGCTTCCTGCTGATGATTCTGCCGCCGGGCGGATTCATGGCTTTGGGCTTCTTGCTCGCCGCCAAACGCGTATACGACCGGCGCCGCTCGGAACGGCTTGCCGTCGCGGCTCAGGAGGCTTGATATGCAAATCGCCGTCGCCTATTCCGAACCCGCACAGCAGCTCTGGCTGCGCATCGAAGTGCCGGACGAATCTACAGTGCAGGCTGCCATCGAGCAGTCGGGCATCCTTAAAAAATTCCCGCATATCGACTTGGCGGAATACAAGGTGGGTATCTTCGGAAAAATGGCAGAACTGGATGCCGCGCTGAAGCCGGGCGACCGCATCGAGATATACCGCCCCATCACCGCCGATCCGGCCACCGTGCCGCGCCGGCAGATGTCGGGTGAGGAAGATGAATAAGTAAAGGACAGGCCGGAGCTATTTGGCTACGGTCTGCATGCTGACACCAAGCGTTTTCCACTGTTTGCTTTCTTCCAGCAGCGAGGTCTCGGTCAGCGGATTCTGCGACAGCCACTCCGGTGCGAGGATGAGGTGAAACTTGGTGCCGGTGAAGCTGCCGCGTAGCGCGGGCAGTGTGGCATCGCTGCGGTTGCGGCAGAACAGCACGGCAAGGCGCAAGCTTATGGCCAGCACAAAATCCACGGTGTCCTTCAGTTGGCCTTGCAGTTTTTCCAGATTGCCGCGTTGCGCCAGCACCAGCAGGCTTAGGCGTGCCTGTTCCTTTTTGGAGAAGCCGGGCATATCGGCGTTGGCCAGGATGTAAGCGGTATGTTTGTGGTAGCCGCTGTGCGCGACACTGATGCCGATCTCGTGCAGGCGGGCGGCCCGGTCAAGTTCGCTTGACGTAATCTCGTCCAGTTCGTCGCCGAGGAACTGTTCGGCGAAGGTGTGTGCCAGCTTGGCCACACGTCCGGCTTGTCCGAAATCAACGTGATAACGCTGCATGAACTGCTGCACCGTAACTTCGCGCACATCGTTGTTGTGGAAACGTCCCCACAGGTCATACAGCACACCTTCGCGCAACGCGCTCTGCGCCAGCTGCATATGTTCGATTCCCAGCTCGCAAAATGCCGCATACATAATGGCGAAACCACCGGCCAGTGCCGGCATGCGATCCGGCCGCAGACCTTGCAGGACAAGTTTTTGTATCTCGCCGGCCCTGATCATCTCTGCCCGCAATTGCTCCAGTCCGTCGCGGGTGATGCCGCCGTCGCTGTAGCCGTTCAATTCCAGTATCTCGCACAGCGCCTTGGCCGTGCCGGACGAGCCGAGCGCCTGTCGCCACTGTCCCCGGTGGTAGTCGGCGACGATGGTTTGCAGTTCATTGCGCGCGGCCAGTTCCGCCTGCTTGAGACTTTGCTTGGTGATCTTGCCGTCCGGGAAATAGCGCTTGCTGTAGCTGACGCAGCCCATGTACAGGCTTTCCAAATGAAGGGGGGTGAGATCGTTGCCGATGATGCATTCGGTCGAGCCGCCGCCGATGTCTATCACCAGACGGTTGTCCGGCGATTGCGGCAGGCCCCGCGCCACGCCGAGGTAGATCAGGCGCGCTTCCTCGCGCCCGGCGATGACTTCGATGGGAAAACCCAGCACATGTTCGGCTTGCGGGATGAAGTCGGCGGCGTTCTTTGCCACGCGCAGCGAATTGGTGCCCACCGCGCGCACCGCCTCGCGCGGCAGGCCGCGCAGACGCTCGGCGAATTTCGCCAGCGCGTCAAGAGCGCGCAACTGCGCATCGGCATCGAGATATTTTTCGGGGGTCAGTCCGGCGGCAAGACGCACCGGTTCGCGCAGCCCGTCCAGCATGTAAAGCTGGTCGTTTTCCACGCGTGCGATCTGTAGCCGGAAGCTGTTCGACCCCAGATCGACTGCGGCGAGGATAGGCTGGTGCTGCACTACTGCTGGACTTCGCGTTCGATCTCGTCCACGGTGACGTGGCGCACGTCGCGTCCCTTGACCATGTACACCACGTATTCCGACATGTTCTTGGCATGGTCGCCGATGCGCTCAATGGCTTTGGCCACAAACAGGATCTCCAGCGAATTGGAGATGGTGCGGGGATCTTCCATCATGAAGGTGATGAGGTAGCGCATGATGGCGCGGAACTCCTCATCCACCTGTTCGTCCAGTCGCACCACTTGGGCGGCGGTCACCAAGTCCAGACGGGCGAATGCATCCAGCGATTTGCGCAGCATCTCCAGAGCCAGATCGGAGGCGTGTTTGATCTCGGTGTAGCGCGGCAGGTTGAGCGAATTTTTCTGGGACAGCAGCTTGGCCATGCGCGCGATCTTTTCGGCCTCGTCGCCGATGCGTTCGAGGTCGGTGATGGTCTTGACCACCGTCATCACCAGGCGCAGATCACCGGCGGTCGGCTGGCGGCGTGCGATCACCTGGCTGCACACCTCGTCGATCTTTACTTCCATGGCATTGACGCGGTGGTCATCCTCGATCACGCGGGTCATCAGCGCCACGTCGCCGTTCAGCAGCGATTCCACCGCGCTCTTGATCTGGCTTTCGACCAGGCCGCCCATTTGCAGCACATTGGCGCGGATGGCTTCCAGTTCGGCATCGAATTGGCGGGAGATATGGTCATTGCTTGGCATGGTGAGATCCCTTGAAAATGGCAGCTAAGATTAATTGGGTAATATTAAGGAAGTGTGACAGCGGTGATCCCGCTACATTCCGGCGGTCATGGTCTTGACTCCGTCCGGCGTGCCAAGCAACAGCACATCGGCAGCGCGGCGGGCGAACAGTCCGTTGGTCACGATCCCGGCGATATGGTCCAGCGCGGACTCCAACTCCACCGGATTCATGATTTGCAGGTTGTGCACGTCGAGGATGAGGTTGCCGTTGTCGGTGGTAAAACCTTCGCGCAGCTTGGGCTGGCCGCCCAATGCCACCAGTTGGCGTGCCACCGAACTGCGCGCCATCGGGATCACTTCGACCGGCAGCGGGAACTTGCCGAGCACGTCTACCAGCTTGCTGGAATCGCACACGCAGATGAATTTTTTGCTCGCCCCCGCGACGATCTTCTCGCGCGTCAGCGCGCCGCCGCCGCCCTTGACCATGTGCATGTGGCGGGTGATCTCATCCGCGCCGTCCACATACACCGGCAGGTCGCCCGCGTCGTTCAGCGACAGCACCTCGATGCCGTGTCCCTGCAAACGCTTGGCCGAAGCCTCCGAACTGGCGACCGCGCCGCGTATTCTGTGTTTGATCTTGGCCAGTTCGTCGATAAAGAAGTTGGCGGTGGAGCCGGTGCCCACGCCGACGATGCAATCGACCGGCACATACTCGATGGCGGCTTTCGCAACGGCTTGTTTCAATTCGTCCTGAGTCATCATGTTCTGTTCTCGCTTTCAGTATTATTCATTTCATCCGCGATTATTGCAGGAATCGGGGGACAGGGAAACAGGCGTGATGGCAATGTGCGGGTGGTAAGATGGAAGTTGAGAGTCAAACAGTCAACGGGAGATGAACATGCAGATACGCACGGTAGCCACCACACCCTTCAACGACCAGAAGCCGGGAACCTCCGGCCTGCGCAAACGCGTGCCGGCGTTCCAGCAGCCGAACTACTTGGAAAACTTCGTCCAGTCCATCTTCGACACCATCGCAGCGCCTGTCGGCGCGACACTGGCGCTTGGCGGAGACGGTCGCTATTACAACCGCGAGGCGATCCAGGTCATCCTGAAGATGGCGGCGGCCAATGGCTTTGGCCGCGTGCTGGTGGGGTGCGGGGGCATCCTGTCGACACCTGCGGCTTCTTGCGTGATCCGCAAATACGGGACTTATGGCGGCATCATCCTGTCGGCCAGTCACAACCCCGGCGGCCCGGACGGCGACTTCGGCATCAAATACAACGGCAGCAACGGCGGCCCCGCCACCGAGACTGTCACCGAGGCGATCTTCGCCAAGAGCAAGACTATCTCCGAATACCGCATCCTCGATGCCGCCGATGTTTCGCTCGACGAACTGGGCGAAACCGCATTGGGGCAGATGACGGTGCAGGTGATCGACCCGGTCGCCGATTACGCCGAACTGATGGAATCGCTGTTCGACTTCGGCGCGATCCGCTCCCTGTTGAGCGGTGGCTTCCGCATCAAGTTCGACGCGATGCATGCGGTCACCGGCCCCTATGCGCGCGACATCCTGGTGAATCGCTTGGGCGCACCGGCGGACAGCGTGATGAACGCCGTGCCGCTGCCTGACTTCGGCAACGGCCATCCCGATCCCAACCTCACCTATGCGCACGAACTGGTCGAGATCGTCTACGGCAAGGATGCGCCCGACTTCGGCGCGGCCTCGGACGGCGACGGCGACCGCAACATGATTCTCGGCAAAGGCTTCTTTGTTAACCCTTCCGACAGCCTCGCTCTGATCGCCGCGAACGCGACGCTCGCGCCCGGTTACAAGCAAGGCCTTGCAGGCATCGCCCGCTCGATGCCGACCAGCGAAGCCGCCGACCGCGTCGCCAAAGCGCTGGGCATCCCCTGCTACGAGACCCCCACCGGCTGGAAATTCTTCGGCAACCTGATGGACGCCGGCAAGGTCACGCTCTGCGGCGAAGAAAGCTTTGGCACCGGCTCCGATCACGTGCGCGAGAAGGACGGCCTGTGGGCCGTGCTGTTCTGGCTGAATATTCTCGCGGCGCGCAAGCAATCGGTCGAAACCATCGTGCGCGAACACTGGGCGAAATACGGCCGCAACGTTTACTCGCGCCACGACTACGAAGGTATCCCAACCGACGCCGCCAACGGCGTGATGAAGCTGCTGAAGGATAGCTTCGGAGTGCTGACCGGCGCACAGTTCGGCCACTTGCAGGTAAAGCTGTGCGACGACTTCAGCTACACGGATCCGGTCGACGGCAGCGTCAGCACCGGGCAGGGCATACGCATCCTGTTCGTCGACGGCTCGCGCATCGTGTTCCGCCTATCCGGCACCGGCACCGAGGGCGCGACATTGCGCATCTATCTGGAGAGCTACGAGCCGGATGTCGATAAACATCACCTCGATGCGCAAGAGGCTTTGTCCACGCTGATCGGCATCGCCTTGCAACTATCAGAACTGCGCGAACGCACAGGGCGCGACAAGCCGACGGTGATTACCTGAGCCGCTGAGACGGCGGGATAGAATGCGGGGCCTCGGGGCGTCAGGTTATACTTTACCCATCAACTATTATTGCGGGGTGTGCAATGGGATACGCCGAACTGATCAACAAGCTGGAAGCATTGCCGCGCGAGAAACAAGCCGAGGTTTTTGAGTTCGTCGAATTCCTTTCCGAGCGCTGCGGCACATCGGCAGACAAACCGCACGATCAGGCCGATACGGCTGCACAAGCTTGGAACGCCTTCAACGCGCGTTTCGGCTCGTTCGCCGACCAGCATTCCACGCTGTAATGACGCAATTCGACGTTCACCGGAATACCGGAAAACAAAGGGAAGTCATCCCCTACGTCGTCGTTGTTCAATCCTCCTTGTACGACAGCTACCGCCGTCGGGTGGTCATCCCACTGGTGCGCCGCAGCAATCTCGATGCCACTGCAACAGTCGTCTCCGCCTTGAATCCCTGCTTTGAAGTGGAAGAGATAGCGGTGGTGCTGCACCCGCTGGAAATTGTCTCCGTCGCCAGCGACCAACTTGGCGAAAAGGTTGCCTCGCTAGCGCAGGAAGGCGACCGCATCACGGCAGCCATTGACGAGCTACTGACTAGGGCTTGGAAGTAGCTGCACAGAAAGCTGCAGTCTGTCTCTGGATTTATAAGCAAGGCCTATATATTTTCGAAAAATATATAGGCCTTTTTTCCGCTTGCGATGGGAAAGGGGGGAGGGATAGGATGCGGGGCGATGCTTAGTTGTTGGTGTCAGGAAATTCGATACTGGTCTGTTTGATGGGGATGCGGTTGCCCCACTTTGATTTCTAGCATGTTTGACCGAGCCGAGAACGACAGGTGTATTTTGCATGCCCATAATTTTCCTGTTGATAAATAGTTCTGAATAAACAAGATATTACTAACTGATATGCACCAGAATATACACCTCGTTCCAGGATATACACCGTTGCAGGTGTCTACATTACGTTAGACATCACCAACATCATGCACGCGCATCCACTGATTTCACGTCTTCGATATTCGATATCTTTCGGGGGGAAGTGCGCTTCCATTTTTGCACCCGCGCTCTTTGTGTTCTTGTTTGCGACGATCCTAATGGTTGGGGGAGATGGAACAGCGCCGGGTGTCACACACTTGTCGGCGAACATAATCGGCCTGCCCGTCAAACTGCTGGGCCTGCCATTCGAGGGAGCGATCGCGCCTGCCGTCTTGTTCTGGTCGCTGCTAGTCTTTGGCGTCGCATTCATTTACGCGTTGGCTTTCTCCACTAGACAGCCAACCCCGGATGTAGGCAAGCCTTGGTACTGGCCCATCGTTGTGATCGCATTTGTTATCGGGGCCGTGGTCGTTCTGATTCAGGGGCGTCGAAGTGAAACCGCATCCGTTAACGAGAAGGCACTGGCTCTCGAATTTGTGCGAACCAACTCGGAGGTTCTGCAAATGGTCGGCGGAGAAGCCCAAGTCAGTCTTGTGTCGTACACGAAGAGCCAAGGCAAGCCGATCATCTACGACATCAGCGTGCGCGGGCAAAGAACGCTTTACGCTATTGTCGAGGCTCCTGGGGTGACTACGACACCGACGTTCAAGCTCTTGTGCGTGACCCCCCTTTACATGGGGCAGCGCGATCCTTTCAAACATCCTTGCGAGCAGAAGTGAATCAAAGGATCTTTGATGTGATGTCTAACATTTCGGTGCAGGGGACGCTGCGCGATAAAGCGTCGCGCAGCGCCCCTGACCTCGAACGTTAGGGTAGGTATCCCCATGAAGATTTTACTTACGTTGTTTATAGCGCTTTCTGTAATGTTGTCATCCCCACATGGAGCAATGGCAGAAGAGTTGAACTGTGGCCAATTTTTAGAAGGTAGCACCCCGTGGGCTTCCTGCAACAATTACAACGCATCAGTGGTCGCCGACAAAGACTTGAATGATGCCTATCGAAATCTTATGACTGTAATGAACAAACCAGATTGGCGAGAAGCCAAGAAGAAGCTAATTGCAGCTCAGCGAGCGTGGATAATTTTTAGAGATAGGGAGTGTGAATTTTCGCAGGAGCTTATTGGTGGCTCTAATCATGTAAATCAAACCGAATGTATAGCGGATATGACAGAGAAGCGCGCTGAATATATCAAAGGCCTATATGAAAGTTATAAATAAGAACACCCTAACCCTGCGCTCAAGTTCGCTCCCTCCGGTCGCTGGGACGCGCCTTCGGCGCGCCCCTTAGCTTTACGTTAGCGGTCAAACAAAATGGGCTTTGTGATTATTGTCGCAATGGGGCTGTATCTGCTGATTTCGCTCGGCGTGGTAGCTTCGTCAGTCAGCCATGCGAAGAAGAACGGAAAGAACATAAAACTCTGGGGCTGGAGCGCGGCGCTCTTCATGTATTTGATCCCCTTCTGGGACTGGATGCCAACTGTAGCGGTACATCAGTTTTACTGCGCAAAAGATTCCGGCGTCTGGATTTATAAAACTCTTGACCAGTGGAAGACGGAAAATCCTGGGGTGATGGAGTCACTAACTACGCAACGTGTGTGGCCCAGCAAGCATGATGGAGATATGAAAAATTACATTTCAACAGATATTATTAACCAGCGTTTCAACTATGTTTTTAAGAAAAACGGCCCATTGCTATTCAGCGTATGGCGACATGAACAAGCCATATTTGATTCAAGAACAAATGAGGTATTAGCAAAGCAAATTGATTTTTCTACTGGCAATGGAAATGTTGGTGGTGAACCAGAATTACGTTTCTGGATGCATAGTGACAACTGCTTCGGTGGTCGTGACAATGCAATAAGTTTTGTTAAGTTTGTTAATCAATTTAGGGGGGCGGAAAAATGAACAATATGCATATCACATTGACCGCTAACCCGCCGTTCGAGAGGGACGGCGCAAAAGCGCGCCGCCCCTCAACTCTACGTTAGGTCATACCAATGAGAGAACACTTCACCGCAGATTGGGCATTTGGAATTCGAGGGGCAATTGAAAATATTGTCCGCTCCAACTTTCCTCAAGACCTCCGGTCATGGCCATTGCTACAGTCATTCGACTTTGAGGCATATGCGCTGCCAGAAAACTACGTCTTGCTTATCCTCAAAGACAAACTCTCTGGAATCCCGGCAGGTCCGGGCATCTGCTCAGCGTTCCCCCATGCGGGTCTCCCTGTGCTGCCTCCGAAAGTTTCGGACATTGAACTCTGGCAGTTTTACTTGAGAAGCAAATTTTCTTTACGCGAGGAAGATGCCCCGTTTCTTGTGCCTGTAAAGGATTCAGGGAAAAACGACGCATCAAAGGACTACGAGTTGTTTTCTGCAGAAGAGCAGCTCTTTTGGAACCGCCAAATTTCTTATGTGGTTTCTCGCTACAAGGCACACCTTCAAGCCATGACAAAACAATCCCCTGTACAACCCACAAACATTACCTACAACCTCAGTGGCACAGGTGCGCGGGTAAATATCAACTCCACGGATTCGTCCGTCAACGTAATCAGCACAGAAGTTTCTAAAGTGTTTGCTCAGGTAAGGGAAGTTGCCAGCCAGATACCTGATCCAACCGCAAGACAAGAAATTGTGCGAGCGGTGGATGAAATGGAGCAAGCGCATGGTTCAAGCAATTTTTTACAGAAGTACCAAGCGTTTATCACCTCCGCGGCAAACCATATGACTGTACTGGCTCCAATCATTCCGGCCGTAACGGGGCTCCTGACCTAACATGGCGCTCAACCTCGCTCCCTTCGGTCGCTGGACGCTGCGCGATAAAGCCGCGCAGCGCCGGTTAGCTCTACGTTAGGCGCAATTCAACACAAGGAGAATCGACCATGAAAAATCTAGCTATTTCATTAGCACTTTCCGGCTTTCTTGCTCAGACAGCCGTTGCCGGTGTCTGTGACTATCGTCCAAGCCAATTGATCGGAGGTACCTCTACAACAGTTGTTGCTGGCGGCGCTGGTGCCACTGCTGTAGCAGGAGTTGGACTGAAAGCAGCAGGAATTTACACACTCACTCATGCAACTACCGGCGCGGCAATGCTCGGATCAACTGCTGCGGGAGCATCCGCAGCGGGAACAACTGGCATCATTGCTGGGAGTGCTGGTTTTCTTGGCACGGCTGGTGCCGTGCTTATGTCGCCCTTTGTGATCATTCCGGCAGCCGTCGCGGCAGTAGGTGTTGGTGCTTATGAAGGCAGTTGCTACTTGACCGGCAAGTGATCTGCGCGTGGCTACGCCTAACACGGCATTCGAGAGGGACGCGCCAAAAGCGGCGCGCCCCTCAATTTGAACGTTCGACGTCACATGACTAGAAAAGCTAGCGATGAACGACAACATCATTGAGTTTGTGCGCAAACGAAACTACATCCTCGTCAGGGAGCTTGGTCAGGGTGCGTGTGGGAGAACAGTTCTTCTTCGAGACGACGTAATTGATGAACTGTTTGTTTGCAAAAAATACTCGCCGTATTACGAAGAACACAAACAAGAATTCTTCGATAACTTCTTGCGCGAGATTAAGTTGCTGCATGACGTGTACCACCAAAACGTCGTCAGGGTGTTCAACTACCATTTGTATCCTGAGAAACTAACTGGATATATCCTCATGGAGTATGTGGATGGTTCTGACTTGGACGAATACGTCAGTGAAAATCCAGGTGCTCTCTCCGATATTTTCAATCAAGCAATTGCTGGATTCCGCCACCTTGAATCGAGGAACATACTTCATCGTGACATCAGACCTATGAATCTGATGGTAACAAATGACGGAACAGTAAAGATCATTGACCTCGGGTTCGGAAAGAGAGTCGAGGTAGCGGATGATTTTGACAAAAGCATTAGTCTGAACTGGTGGTGCGAGCCACCAAACGAGTTTTTGGAGAAAAACTACAGTTTCGCGACCGAGGTGTATTTCATCGGTAAGTTGTTCGAAAAGGTCATCAAAGAACTATCAATCGAAGATTTTCCATATCGATCAGTTGTTCGAAAAATGTGTCAAATTGCGCCAGAGAACCGCTTCGCCAGCTTCTACGATGTCGAAAGGGAAGTGCTCTCAAACAAACTAACCGAAGTCCAATTTTTTGGCCAAGAACTCAGCAGCTATAGGGCTTTTGCGAATGGTTTAACTGAGCACGTAGCTAAGATAGAGAACGGAACAAAATACACGGATGATCACGAAAAAATAGTTGCAAAACTCGAGTCTGCATACCGAAACTTCATGCTCGAAGATGAAGCGCCAGACTGTGCCCCGGTCCTGAGGTGTTTTCTAAATGGTGGCTTTAAATATCACAAGAGCGGCTTCCCCGTCTCTTGTGTAAAAAGTTTCATTTCCTTGATGAGGTCGTCCAACGATGAAAAGAGACGAATTATTCTGGCAAATATTCAGTCTCGGCTAGATGCTATTGGAAGATATGAACCTCAAAAGTTCAGCGACTTTGATGATGATATTCCGTTCTGAGAGACGTCGAAACAATCAGGGACAGACCACGGATTCTTATCTCTCATCCCGTTTCCGACCGACCGGCAGTCTCTCCGCCTCGCGCTCTCACGTCAATAGGCCGAATTATCTAGATATTTCGGCCTATGTATTTTTTCAGAAACCCCAGCAAAACCCCAGGGACGGAGCTAAATTGAAATCACTCAACGTCAATCGCCGGGCAGGAGTTGAATCGTGCCAAAAAAGAATGGGGCTTCGTCCATGAAGTGCTCCGAATATTGTCTAATTGCATCTACGGTTTGCCTTGACTCTCAAACATAATGCATCTACGATTTAAGCGTGATCACTTTCGACGAAACCAAGCGCCAAGCGAACATTGTCAAGCACGGCATTGATCTGGCAGCGCTGTCGGGTTTCTTTGATGGTGACTTGCTGACCCGCGAAGATGCGCGCGTAGCCTATGGTGAATTGCGCTTTCAAAGTGTTGGTTGGCATACGGGAGAAATGCTGTTCGTTGTCTGGACGCCGGGCGACGACGAATGGCCCCATATTATTTCGGCGCGAAAGGCGGAAAAACATGAACGCGAAGCGTGGACACGATTCTGTAAATGACGCTCCGGTTACCAAACCGGAGGATTGGAATAATGCTTTTGTCACCCATTCGGCAGATGAACTGCGCAAAGTGGTTGCCGCGCGTCGTACCCGTGGGCCAAACAAGCACCCAACCAAGGAGCAAGTTGCAGTGCGATACAGCCCCGAGGTGCTTTCTTATTTCCGAGCTACAGGCGCGGGTTGGCAAACCCGCATGGACGAAGCGTTGCGCGAGTACGTGTCCAAACACAAGGCAGCGTAGTTTTCCGACAAAGGGGCCGGGGTCGCAATCCTCATGAGCCACATCGTTCATATCGCCGCCAGCCCAACATGTCGCTCAACACGGTGACTGTTTTCATATCCCCGGTATCATCCTGACCAACCGCCCATCGGCTTTCGCTATAATCCGTGCACATTCTGCCGCGCCGCCAGGGCGCGGTTTTATCTTTGAAGGAGCGAACATGTCGAACAAGACCATCATCCAGACCCCCGATGCACCCGCCGCGATCGGCACTTATTCCCAGGCGGTGCGGGTCGATCACACCGTCTACCTGTCCGGCCAGATCGGGCTCGATCCGTCCACGATGCAGATGGTCGACGGTATCGATGCGCAGATCCATCAAGTGTTCCGCAACATGCGCGCGGTCGCGGTCGCGGCGGGCGGTAGTCTGGACGATGTGGTGAAGCTGAACGTGTTCCTTACCGATCTCGGCAATTTCGCCCGTGTGAACGAGATCATGGCGACTTATTTTCATGTGCCCTATCCGGCTCGTGCCGCCGTCGGTGTCGCTTCGCTGCCGCGCAATGCGCTGGTCGAGGCGGACGGCGTGATGTATCTGCAGGACTGATGCACAACAGGGAAAGGCAGGAACGCTGACGTATGGAACTCCCCACAACGCTCGGTAAATACACGCTCTCGCGTAAGCTCGGGCAGGGTGCAAGCAGCTCGGTATATCTCGGTTTCGACTCGTTCGCGAAGCGCGAAGTCGCGGTCAAGTTATTGAACCAGGAGATATTGAACGATCCCAAGACGGGCAAGATGTATCGCCGCCAGCTGGAGAACGAAGCCTCGCTGGCCGGCAAGCTGTCGCATCCGCATATCGTGGAGATATACGACGCGCTGATCAGCGACGAGGCCAGCTATATCGTGATGGAGTATGTCAGCGGTGGCACGCTGGAAAAATACACCGAACCCGGTTATCTGCTGCCTGTCGACCGCGTGGTGGAATACATGTTCAAGTGCTGCCGCGCGCTGAACTATGCGCAGTTCAACGGCGTGATCCATCGCGATATCAAGCCCGCCAACATGCTGCAAACCGAAAGCGGTGACATCAAAATATCGGATATGGGTGCGGCGCTGCTGTTGAATATCGAGCAGACGCAAGTGAGCAATCTGGGCTCGCCCGGTTATATGTCCCCGGAACAGGTGCGCGGCGAGATACTGACGCACCAGACTGACATCTATTCGCTCGGCGTGGTGATGTACCGGCTGCTCACCGGGCAGGCTCCCTTGCGTGCCGAGAACATCGCGGCTTTGTGCCAGCAGATCGTGTATATCGAGCCGCCGGCTCCGCGCACTCTGCGCGCCGACCTCTCTCCTGAGCTGGAGCGCGTTGTGTTGCGCGCCATGCACAAGGATAAAAAGCTGCGTTACCAGAACTGGAAGGAGTTCGGCAGCGAACTTTCCGCGTTGGGGCATTTTGAGCAGGGCGAGATAGAAACCAATCAGACGGAGAAATTCACCGCCCTGCGCGAAATGTCCTTGTTCAAGGATTTCACCGATATCGAGCTGTGGGAGATCCTGCGTGTCGGCGAATGGCAGAAGCAACCGCAGCATACCGTGATGATGCGCGAGGACGAGATGGGTGACGATTTCTACATCATCATCGACGGCAACGTGAGCGTGACCAAGAACGGGCGTCTGCTCAACGTGATCCGCAGCGATGACTGCTTCGGTGAGATGTCCTACATCAGCGGCAAAGTGGTGGCCCGTTCCGCCACGGTGACCGCCATGACCGACGTTACCGTGCTGCGCATATCGCCGACCCGGCTCGGGCTGCTCTCCGACCATTGCCAGCTGCATTTCAATCAGGCGTTTCTGCGCGTTCTGGCGGAGCGTCTCAGAATGGCCGACGACCGTGTCGCAAAACTCGCCAACTGAAAAACAGCGTTCCCCGGCGGCGCCGGTAAAAATCTCTCCGGCGACGCTGGCCAAACTCGCCAAGCTGGGTATCCGTCACCGTTCCGACCTGCTGCTGCATTTGCCGCTGCGCTACGAGGACGAGACGCATCTCTCACCTATCGCAACGGTGCAGCCCGGCGAGACGGTGCAGGTGCAGGGCGTGATCACCCACAGCGAGGTGACGTTCCGTCCGCGCCGCACACTGGTGTGCCGCTTGCAGGAGGGCGGCGACGAGCTTTATCTGCGCTTTCTGAACTTCTATCCCAGCCAGCAGAAACAGCTTGCCGTCGGCAAGCAGATACGCGCCGTCGGCGAGGCGCGCATGGGCTATTTCGGGCTGGAGATGGTGCACCCCAAGTGCCGCGCGGTGGATGACGACACGCCATTGAATAGCAGTCTGTCGCCGGTGTATCCGACCACCGCCGGGCTGTCGCAGATCGTGCTGCGCAAGCTGATAAGTAACGCGCTGGAGGTGCTGCCGCTGTCCGACACGTTGCCGGAACCGGTACGCAAGCGATTGCAACTGGCGGACTTCGACCGCAGCGTGCGGCTGTTGCACAACCCCGCGCCGGACATTTCGGCTGGCGCGCTGGAAGAACGCAGCCATGCGGCTTGGCGGCGCATCAAGTTTGACGAGTTGCTGGCGCAGCAATTGTCGATGCGCGAGCACCACCGCGAACGCAGCAAGCGGATCGCTCCCGCGCTTGCCCCGCAGCACCGGCTCACCGATGCGCTGTTGGCGAAGCTGCCATTCGCGCTGACCGGTGCGCAGCGGAAAGTGTATGCCGAGATCGCCCATGACCTCGCGCAGCCGCATCCTATGCAGCGTCTGCTGCTGGGCGACGTCGGCAGCGGCAAGACCGTCGTCGCGGCACTCGCGGCGTTGCAGGCTATCGAGAACGGCCACCAGGTCGCTTTCATGGCGCCGACCGAGATCCTCGCCGAGCAGCATTACCTCAAGCTGCGCGAATGGCTGGAGCCGCTGGGCGTCAGTCCGGTGTGGCTGTCCGGCAGTTTGAAGAAGAAGGAAAAGACCGCCGCCGCCGAACGCATCGCAGCCGGTGACACCCTGCTCGCGATAGGCACGCATGCCTTGTTCCAGCAGAGCGTCGAGTTCCCGAAGCTCGGCCTCGCTATCGTGGACGAGCAGCACAAGTTCGGGGTGCAGCAGCGGCTGGCGCTGCGCAACAAAGGTAAGTCAACCGTAGGTCGGGCTTCAGCCCGACAAGCCGGCGTTGAATCCAGTGAGGCCGTCGGGCTGAAGCCCGACCTGCAATCCGACCTGCGGGTGAGGGAGCCGCACCAACTGATGATGAGCGCGACGCCCATCCCGCGCACCCTGGCGATGAGCTATTACGCCGACCTCGATGTGTCGGTCATCGACGAACTGCCACCTGGGCGCACGCCCATCGTCACCAAGCTGGTGAGCGATGCGCGGCGCGACGAGGTGTTCGAGCGGGTGCGCGCCGCCTGCCTCGCGGGTCGGCAGGCGTATTGGGTGTGTCCTCTCATTGAGGAATCCGACGCGATGGAAGTGGCGTTGCAAAATGCCATCGAAACACATCAACAGTTGACTGAAGTCCTGCCCGAACTGAACGTGGGGCTGGCGCACGGGAGATTGCCCCCGGCAGAGAAGGCTGCGGTGATGGCCGCCTTCAAAGCGGGTGAAGTGCATCTGCTGGTCGCCACCACGGTGATTGAAGTCGGCGTGGATGTACCCAATGCCAGCCTGATGGTGATCGACCATGCCGAACGCATGGGGCTGGCGCAGCTGCACCAGTTGCGCGGCCGCGTCGGGCGCGGTGCGACGGAGAGCCTGTGCGTGTTGCTGTTCCAGCAGCCGCTGTCGGAACTGGCGCGCGAACGCCTGCGCGTCATCTACGAGAACACGGACGGCTTCGTCATCGCGCAGCAAGACTTGCAATTGCGCGGCCCCGGCGAATTGCTGGGTGCGCGCCAGAGCGGCGTGGCGATGTTACGCTTCGCCGACCTGACCGCAGACGAAGATCTGCTGGAGCAGGCCCGCGAGGTGGCCGACGAACTGTTGCACACACAGCCCGACGCGGCTAGGGCACACTTGCAACGCTGGATGGCGAACAAGCATGATTTTTTGCAGGTTTGAAATCTTCCTCTCCCCCACCCCTCTCCCGCAAGCGGGAGAGGGAGTAGCGCAGCGGAGGGAGAGGGCTTGAGCAAACACACGGACATTCGAATTGGATAGATCCAAAGATCATTTCTGGAACAGTTCCGCGTTGGGTTGCGGTGCAGACCTGCGTCCGTGGCTGCACGACCACGGTTCGCTCACTCAGCGTATCCAACAACGTTGCGAAAAATTCTCCGTGCAACCCGTGCGCAGCGGCTTGGCACGCATCGCCTATGACGAGGCCGCCCTGCTCGGTATCACACCGCATCATCTGGCCTATTCGCGCGAGGTGTTCCTGTATGCCGACGGCGTTCCCGTGGTGTTCGCCCACAGCGCCTGCGCCAGCCAGCATCTGCGCGGTGCATGGAAAGCCATGCGCGGACTCGGCAACCGCTCGCTCGGCAGCTTGCTGTTCACCCATCCGCTGGTGGTGCGCCAGCCGCTGCGATTCAAATCACTGCGTTCGCACCACCCGCTTCATGTAGGTCGGATTTGTGCGTGTGCTGTTGGGGCTTTAGCCCCTTACAGCCACGGCCTACTCCTTCCGGGCACAACCCGACATGTCGGGCTGAAGCCCGACCTACCAATTATCCCCGACACCCTGTGGGCGCGCCGTTCGCTGTTCACGCTGCACGGCGCACCTTTGCTGGTGACTGAGGTGTTTCTGCCGGAGATATTGAAGCTCTAAAAACCTCGCCCCATAAGCTTGCCAAACTTTGACAAGCCAACTAGACTTTGCCTCATGTCAACGATGAACATCTCACTGCCGGATAGCCTCAAACAGTTCGTGGATCAGCAGGTCTCCACGGCAGGTTACGGAACATCCAGCGAATATGTGCGTGAACTGATCCGTCACGATCAAGAGCGTACCCAGCTACGAAATCTCTTGTTACAAGGCGCGCAGTCCGCATCCACAGGTCTTGCTGACGAGCAGTATTTTGCAGACCTTCGTTCTGGTATCAAAAAACAACTGAACAAAACAGAATGAAGCCTCTGGTTCGTCACGAACGTGCCGACGAAGATGTGCGTGGAGCGATCCAGTATCTGCTGGAAAATGCCCCCGCATCAGCACTGGATTTTGTTGATGTACTGGAACAAACCTTCCTGCAAATTCAGCGTCACCCCGCGATGGGCTCGCCCCGTTATGCTCACGAACTCAATTTACCCGATTTGAGATTCTGGCCCTGCAAGGGTTTTCCCTATCTGGTGTTCTATTTTGAAAGTGCTCAACAAATCGACGTGTGGCGAGTGTTGCACAGTAGCCGCGATATCCCCAATTGGCTTCAGCCTGATGAATCAAAAAATTAGGGCGACATGAAAATCACAGAACGCCTGCACCTCTACATCCAGCTCACCCGCCTGCACCGCCCCATCGGCATCCTGCTGCTGCTGTGGCCCACGTTGTGGGCGGTATGGATCGCGGCGGAAGGGCATCCTTCCTGGCTTATCCTGTCCATCTTCACGCTGGGTACTGTGCTGATGCGCTCGGCCGGATGCGCGGTGAACGACTATGCCGACCGCCACATCGACAGGCATGTGAAGCGCACGCAAGACCGTCCGCTCACCAGTGGCAAAGTGAGCGAGCGCGAGACATTGTGGCTGGCCGTGGTGTTGGCGCTGCTCGCTTTCACGCTCATCTTGCCGCTCAATCCGCTCACTTGGCTGATGTCTTTCCCCGCCGCCTTTCTTGCCGCCAGCTATCCGTTCACCAAACGCTTTTTCGCCATCCCGCAGGCCTATCTTGGTATCGCCTTCGGCTTCGGTATCCCCATGGCCTTCGCCGCCGTGCAAGGCGCGGTGCCACCGGTGGCCTGGGTGCTGCTCCTCGCCAACGTGTTCTGGGCCATCGCCTACGACACCGAGTACGCCATGGTGGACCGCGACGACGACATCCACCTCGGCATCCATTCCTCGGCGCTGTTGTTTGGCAGCTTCGATGTGGCGGCGGTGATGACGTGCTACGCCATCACGCTGATTCTGCTGGCGCTGGCCGGCGTGATGGCCGGACTTGGCGGTTTCTACTTCATCGGACTGCTCGTCGCAGCGGGTGTCGCACTACACCATTACACGCTCATCAGGGACCGGCAGCGCGAAAAGTGCTTCGCAGCTTTCCTGCATAACAATTGGCTTGGTGCGTCGGTGTTCGCGGGGGTGGCGGGTGATTATCTGGTGCGCTGAATCGCGGATTAAATAGTCAACAATCCTGTGAGCGCGGTTCATCCGCGCGATAGGTTTATTTCAGCACATCATCGCTCGGATGAGTCGAGCTTCCACAGGCAAATGGACATTCCGGGTTGAGCTTATTGAGGGCTTTTCGCCAGTAAAAAGGATTTGAAGGCCAATGCCGCGCCCGATAGCCGTTTGCTGTTGCGATGGGCGACGAACCAATGGCGCACCAAGGGAAAATGTTCGACATCGAGCACCGCGAGTCGCTTGGTTTCCAACTCCAACTCGATGCTGTGCAGCGACAGGATGCCCAGCCCCATGCCGGCTTGCACCGCCTGTTTGATCGCTTCGTTGGTTTCCACTTCCATGCCGATACGCGGCTGGATATGGTGTTGCGCGAAGATGCGCTCCATGGCGCTGCGTGTGCCTGAGCCCCGCTCGCGCGACAAAAAGGTTTCCTGCGCCAGTTGTTCCAGCTTGATATGTTTGAGCCGGCTGAGCGGATGGTCGGGGGCGGCAATTACCACCAGCGGATTGTCCATGAAGGACTCGGCACACAGATCGAGGCCTTCCGGCGGTTTTCCCATGATGGCCAGATCGGTGCTGTTGTCGCTCAGGTGCTTGAGCACCGCATCGCGATTGGCGACTTGCAGGATGACGTTGATGTGCGGATGTTCGCGGCAGAATTGCGCCAGCAGCGGCGGGGTGAAACTGTTGGCGGTGTTGACCACCGAGAGGGTGAGCTTGCCTTGTCCCAGCCCCTTCATTTCGTCGAACACGGATTCCATCTCGGCGACCTGCTGCAGGATGCTGCGACTGTAGTGCAACACCTCGCGACCTGCTTCGGTCAGGAATATCTTCTTGCCCATCTGTTCGAACAGCGGCAGACCGAGATTCTCTTCCAGTTGTTTGATCTGCATCGACACCGCCGGTTGCGACAGGTATAGTGCTTCGGCGGCGCGCGAGTAGCTTAGGTGGCTGGCCACCTTTTCGAAAACTTGCAACTGTCGCAGCGTGAGATGCAGCATGGCAGAGTGAAATGTCGGAATAGAGCGATGATGATAAACCATAAGTTAATCTTATGGTTTAGATAAAAACAATTGACTATATCTTATAAACCGCTCGCCCTATAGTCATCCCCGTAGCAAGTCGAAACCAACCGTTAATAAAGGAGAGGAATTCATGGATCAATCGAATCGTTATGCAGATCTGAGCTTGAAAGAAGAAGATCTGATCAAGGGTGACAAGCACATTCTCGTTGCTTATCACATGGCCCCGGCAACAGGTTATGGCTTTCTGGAAGTCGCAGCGCACATCGCAGCTGAGTCCTCGACTGGTACCAACGTTGAAGTTTCGACAACCGATGACTTCACCAAGGGCGTGGACGCGCTGGTGTATGAAATCAACGAAGCAACCGGCCTAGTCAAAATCGCTTATCCAGTAGACCTGTTCGACCGCAACATCATCGACGGTCGCGCGATGATCGTGTCCTTCCTGACACTGGCTATCGGCAACAACCAAGGTATGGGTGACGTCAAGCATCTGCAGATGCAAGACTTCTATGTGCCATGGTCCATGCTGCGCCTGTTCGACGGCCCGGCCAAAGACATCACAGACTTGTGGGATATCCTGGGGCGTCCGCGCGTCAACGGCGGTTACATTGCTGGTACCATCATCAAGCCTAAGTTGGGCTTGCGTCCCGAGCCGTTCGCCAAGGCGGCTTACCAGTTCTGGCTGGGTGGCGACTTCATCAAGAACGACGAGCCACAGGGCAACCAAGTGTTCTGCCCGACCAAGAAGGTCATCCCGCTGGTTTATGACGCAATGAAGCGCGCCATGGACGAAACAGGTCAGGCCAAGTTGTTCTCTGCCAACATCACGGCAGATGACCACTATGAAATGATGGCGCGTGCCGATTACATTCTGGAGACCTTTGGCCCGGATGCAAACAAGGTGGCGTTCCTGGTGGACGGTTATGTTGGCGGCCCCGGCATGGTTACGACAGCACGTCGTCAATACCCGGACCAGTACCTGCACTACCATCGTGCCGGTCACGGTGCGGTGACATCGCCTTCATCGGTGCGCGGTTACACAGCATTCGTGCTGTCCAAGATGAGCCGTCTGCAGGGTGCTTCCGGTATCCACGTAGGTACGATGGGCTTCGGCAAGATGGAAGGTGGCAAGGATGACCGTAACATCGCCTACATGTGCGAGCGTGACTCGGCTGATGGTCCTTACTTCCATCAAGAGTGGCACGGCATGAAGCCGACGACTCCGATCATCTCCGGCGGTATGAACGCGCTGCGCCTGCCAGGTTTCTTCGAGAATCTGGGCCACGGCAACGTGATCAACACATCCGGTGGCGGCTCCTACGGCCATATCGACAGTCCGGCTGCCGGCGCGATCTCCCTGCGTCAGTCTTACGAGTGCTGGAAGTCGGGCGCGGATCCGATCGAATTCGCGAAAGAGCACAAGGAATTTGCTCGCGCATTCGAGTCCTTCCCGAAAGATGCGGACAAGATATTCCCGGGCTGGCGCGAAAAGCTGGGCGTCCACAAGTAAGCTGGATGTCGTAGTGATGCAATAAAAACGCGCCCCCACTCGATGGGGGCGTTTTTTTCCGGATTTGAAACCGTTTGGTGCATGCGGTCATGCACCAGAATATTGGAGCAAGCCATGACGAATATAGAGCAATACAAAGTTCATCAAGAGCCGTTCTATCAGGCGCAGTCTGACGAAGTCGCGCTGTACGAAGCGGCTTATGCCGCGCGTTTGCCGGTGATGGTGAAAGGCCCGACCGGTTGCGGCAAGTCGCGTTTCATCGAATACATGGCGTGGAAACTGAACAGGCCGCTGATCACGGTCGCCTGTAACGAGGACATGACCGCCAGCGACCTGGTCGGGCGCTATTTGCTGGATGCGAACGGCACGCGCTGGCTGGATGGCCCGCTGACAATCGCAGCGCGTATTGGCGCGATCTGCTATCTGGACGAGATCGTCGAGGCACGTCAGGACACGACCGTGGTGATACACCCGCTGACCGACCATCGCCGCACGCTGCCACTAGACAAGAAGGGCGAGCTGATCCAGGCGCACCCGGATTTCCAACTGGTGATCTCCTACAACCCCGGTTACCAGAGTCTGATGAAAGATCTGAAGCAATCGACCAAGCAGCGCTTCGTCGGCTTTGATTTTGATTATCCGGCGGCGAGCGTTGAGGCCGAGATTCTCGGTAAAGAAGCGGGCATCGAAATCGAATTGGCGACCAAGCTGGTCAAGATCGGTCACGCCGCACGCAACCTCAAGGGGCACGGGCTGGATGAAGGCATTTCGACCCGATTGTTGGTTTACGCGGCAACCCTGATCAAGGGGGGCGTCGAAGTCAAGGCGGCTTGTCGCATGGCACTGGTTCGTCCGATCACCGACGATGCAGACATTCGCGACACGCTGGACCACGCCATCGAAGCAACTTTCGCGTAAACCATCATCATGGAAACGCTAGCGATACCGGAAGAACTGGAGAGATACTGGGCACAGCTCGATTGCGGGTTCCCGCGCGTGGAACTGGTGTTCGCCGATTGCATGCGCGAGGCACTGGTGAAGCTGTCCAACGAGGGCATAACCGCCTATCTTGAACATGCGCGCTTCCTCGGCAAGATGGGGCGCGGTGCCGAGCCCATCCTGATTTTTTTGGAAGTGTGGCCGGATGTGGCGCAACAGGTGAGCGAACAGGCTTTGCCGGATGTCGCCGAGTGTATCCGCAGGATGTGGAAGTCGCCCAACGGCAAAGCGATCACCCCTTTCCTGCAATCGTTGTCAACGACGGCGCGGCGTTTGCACTCGCGCGAGCTGTTGCGTGATTATCTGAACATCGCAATGGATCTGATGGAGCGTACCACGGGTTCTATCCATGGCATACACCAGACCTTTCCCAGTCCCGGTTTGCCGGAGATGTTCAAGCAGATCCCGGTCTTGCTGGGCCAGTTGTCGTTGGGCGGCTTGAAAAACTGGGTGGATTACGGAGTGCGTTACTACGACGACCACCCTGATCGCCAAATCGATTATTTCAGCCTGCAATCGGCGGACAGTCGCGCCGTGTTGCAGCGTGAGCGGCATGGCACACTGATGGTGGATAACGAGCGCAAGCTAAGCCTGTATCTGCGCGGACTGTGGCAGGACGAAGATATTCTCATTCCCTACTCCAGCGCATTCGATGAGCTGCGCAAGCCTGTGCCCTATTACGATAATTTAGGCATACGGCTTCCCGATGTCTACGATGACACGAAGGGTTTGACGGGCCTGGATCGATATCGCGCCGCATTGGCCCACATCGTTGGTCACCGCCGCTGGACGAAGACTATTTTTGCCGATAACTTTAGTCCGTTCCAGCGTATGGCAGTGGAGTTTATGGAGGACTCGCGTGTGGAGTATCTGGCGATGCGCGAATATCCGGGTCTGCGCCGTATCTTCATGGCACTGCATCCGTCACCGGCAGAAGACGCGTGCGATCCGGAAAATGAATCCGGGATACGCCATCGCTTGGCCATGCTGTCGCGTGCCATCCTCGATCCGCAGCATCCCTATAAAAATCCGCATGTCGTCGAGTTTGCCCGGCGTTTTCATGAGGTGATGCTGCAAGGGGATTCGAGCACGTCGGGGATGACTGATTTGGCGGTAGCCTTTGTGACAAAGACGCGTCGACAGAGCGATCAGCTGCCCAATATGCACTTCAAGGACACCGAGATCGACTACCGCGACGATAACCGCCAGATGTGGCATTTCATCGAGGAAGACGATGAGGGCGAGGTGGCCAACCAGCATCGCAAGATAGAGCCGGACAAGGAAATCGAGGGCCTGCCGCCCCGCCACTATCACGAGTGGGATTACAACAGCCAGAGTTACCGTCCTGACTGGGTCAGCGTGTATGAGGGGCTGCATCCCATGGGCAATGCATCCGACATAGATCGCTTGCTGGAAAAACATGCGGGCTTGGCAAAGCGTCTGAAGAAGATGCTCGATCTGCTCAAGCCGCAGGACAAGGTGCGCATCCGCTATCAGGAAGAAGGCAGCGAACTCGATCTGGATGTGGCTTTGCGCTCATTGATCGACTACAAGAGCGGAGCCTCCCCCGATCCGCGTATCAACATGAGCCACCGGAATGACGGGCGTAACATCGCTGTGATGTTGTTGCTCGATCTGTCGGAGTCGCTGAACGAGAAAGTTGGCGAGACCGGACAGACCATCCTTGAGCTGAGCCAGGAAGCGGTATCGTTGTTGGGCTGGGCGGTGGAGAAGCTGGGGGACCCGTTTGCCATCGCCGGATTCCACTCCAACACCCGTCATGATGTGCGTTACATGCACATCAAGGGTTACAGCGAGAAATGGGGCGACGAAGTGAAGGGGCGACTGGCGGCAATGGAGGCCAGTTACTCAACGCGGATGGGTGCGGCGATGCGCCATGCGGCACATTATCTGGAGAAGCAACAGGCGGACAAGAAGCTGATGCTGATCCTGACCGACGGCGAACCGGCGGACATCGACAGCAAGGATGGTCGCATTCTGATCGAGGATGCCGGCAAGGCAGTTAAGGAACTGGATCAAAAAGGCATCTATGCCTATTGCATCAACCTCGACCCCAAGGCGGATGAATATGTGAGAGATATCTTTGGCAAGCAGTACACCATTGTCGACAAGGTGGAGCAGTTGCCGGTCAAGTTGCCGGAACTGTTCATCTCTTTGACAAAATAGACATCGCGCAGTATCGGATTGAAACGCAACCTTAAGGAGAGCAAGCATGACTCAAGCTGAAAATGGCAAAGTGCTGGTAGGCATACTCACCGGCAGCCCCAACGACCTGCCCACTGTGGTCAAGGTGCGCGACACCCTGACCGATCTGGGGATCGCCAGCGAGATCGTGGTGGCGTCCGCACACCGCACGCCGGACAAGGTCATTGCCTATATCGACCGCGCTCACAAGGAGGGCGTGCAGGTGCTGATCGGCTGTGCCGGTGTGGCAGCCCATCTGGCCGGGGTGATTGCCGGACACACGCGTCTGCCGGTGATCGGCCTGCCGCTGTCCGGCGGCATCATGTCCGGCCTGGACGCGCTGCTGTCAACGGTGCAGATGCCGCCCGGCGTTCCCGTCGCGACCGTGGCGGTGGATGGTGCGAAGAACGCCGCCATGCTGGCTGCGCGCATCCTGGCGCTGAAATATCCCGAGATCAACCAGGCGCTTGAAGAGGCGGCCAGGAAAGAGCGCGCGCGCTACGACGAAACCGCCGATCAGGCGCTGGCCAAGCTCACTGCAAAATAATCGGGAACAATCATGCCGCTGGTGCATATGTCCGACATGCTCAACCACGCCTACCGCCACGGTTACGCGGTGGGTGCATTCGATCTGGTGAGTTTGGATTTTCTGGAAGGTATTCTGGCAGCAGCGGAAAATTGTAATGCCCCCGTTATTCTTTCATTGGCCGAATCGCATTTCGGGCACTACGACTTCGAGTTGCTGATGGCGGCAACTGTGGCCGGAGCCCGACGAGCTTCGGTGCCGGTTGCGATACATCTTGACCATGGTGCCAGTCTTGAATCCGCCGTGCGGGCTATCCGCCTCGGTTGCAACGGGGTCATGGTGGATACATCCGCCCATCCACTCGATGAAAATCTGCAGCAGACTCTGGAAATCGTCGCTATGGCACAAGCCTGCGGGGTGACAGTGGAAGGCGAGCTGGGTTATGTTCCCGGGGTCGAAGGTGAGGACGCTGAGCGCCATCCTGGCGGGGCGGTATATACCAGCCCGGAAGAGGCCAAGGCTTTTGTCGAACGCAGCGGTGTGGACTGTCTGGCGGTTTCGGTAGGCACTGTGCATGGACGTATGAGAGGAACTCCCAGGCTGGACTATGCCCGCCTTGCGGAAATCAATCAGGCGGTCGGCATCCCGCTGGTGATACACGGCGGCACAGGGCTTTCCGACGAGCAGTTTGGCAAGCTTATCGCCAACGGTGCGAGCAAGATCAACTACTACACCGCGCTGGCCGATGTGGCCGGAAACGGCATTAGTCGCTGCGCCGAGGCCGGGGAGAAAAGCTATACCGCACTTACTGGCGGCGTGAAGGCGGCGGTCCGCACCGAGACAGAACGCTGTATCCGCCTATGGGGTGGAGACGGTCGTGCGGTCGAGGTGCTTGCCTATTGCCGTCCATGGCGGGAGGTAGAGCACTTGGTGTTATATAACGTAGACAGCCGGCTGGATGAAGCCGCTGCGGCGACGTTGGCTACGCAGGGTATGAGTGCTCTTTCTGCAATCCCGGGCGTGAGAAGCGTGGCGCACGGCGAAGCGATCCAGAGAGATGCGCGATATCGCCATTGCTGGCTGATCCGTTTCGCCAGCGAGGCAGTGGTTCCCGGCTATCGTGACCACCCTGCGCATTTGGCTTATGCCGACCGGATGTTCCGCCCTGCCGCCCCGGACCGGCTGACCATGGACTTCGCGATCGACAGGTAATCATGGACGACATCGTAAAGTTCATCGCCGGTTTCGAGCGTTTTCAGGACAAATATTTCGGGCATGACCGGAGTTTGTTTGATCAGCTCAGGCTTGTTCAGCGTCCCCGGACGATGGTGATCGCCTGCTGCGATTCGCGGGTGGATCCGGCGACCATCACCGGCGCGGAGCCCGGCGAAATGTTCGTGGTGCGCAATGTGGCTAACCTAGTTCCGCCGTATGAGCCGGGAGGCAACTTTGCCAGCGTACCGGCGGCGCTGGAATTCGCCGTGCAGTCGCTGGAGGTCGAACACATCATCGTGCTCGGTCATGCCCATTGCGGCGGAATTCATGCCTTGATGAGTGGCGCTGAGCCAGGCGGTGAATTTATCGGCAAGTGGGTAAGCATCGCGCAACGCGCACGGGAGCGTGTATTCGCCGAGCTCCCGTCCAAATCACCCGCCTTGCAGGAACGGGCTTGCGAGCAGGCTGCCATCCTGATCTCGCTGGAAAACCTGATGACCTATCCGTGGATCGCCCAGCGCATGGAAGCGGGGTCGCTGCATCTGCACGGCTGGTATTTCGATATCGCGCAAGGTGAGCTACTAGGCTATTCGCCGCATAACACCGCATTCGAGACGCTGGCGCCGCTGTCCGGGGAGGTGCGTTGATCCTTGTGCACAATTCGGTGGTAGCTTCGTTGTCCATCATCGCTATAGCTATCAGAACGAGCGGTATGACTAGCCTGAATTCCCGCGCGCGTGAAGCGTTGATGGGATGCCGATCTGTATGACGACCAAATAGCCGTGGAGAGCCGGACGGAAAACCTGTAAAATCCGGCAGTCAAAAAAATTTCTAAACGAGGAGAGCGGCATGAGCAAAAGTTTGGTTCAGTTCATCATCGAAGAGCAACGCGCCATTCCCGGTGCAACGGGCGATTTCACCGGTCTGATCAACGACGTCGTTTCGGCCTGCAAACAGATCGCGCATGACGTGAACAAGGGCGCGCTAATCGGCGTGCTGGGCAGCGCGGGCAGCGAAAACGTGCAAGGCGAGACCCAGAAGAAGCTCGACATCATCACCAACGAAGTGTTCATTAAGGCCAACGAATGGGGCGGCCACTTGGCGGCGATGGCTTCCGAAGAGATGGACGACATCTACGAGATACCCAAGCAGTATCCGCGCGGCAAATACCTGATCACCTTCGATCCGCTGGACGGCTCGTCCAACATCGACGTGAACATCTCCGTCGGCACCATCTTCTCCATTCTGCGTTGCCCTGAAGGCGTGACCAATCCGACCGCGGCCGATTTCATGCAGCCCGGCACCAAGCAGGTCTGCGCCGGTTACGCCCTGTACGGCCCGAATACCATGATGGTGATCACCACCGGTCACGGTGTGAACGGTTTCACCCTGGATCGCGATGTCGGCGATTTCTTCCTGACCCACCCGAACATGACCGTCCCGGCAGATACGTTGGAGTTCGCGATCAACACATCCAACGAGCGCTTCTGGGAAGCGCCGGTGCAGCGCTATGTGCGCGAGTGCATCGCCGGCAAGACCGGCCCGCGCGGCATTAACTTCAACATGCGCTGGGTCGCCTCAATGGTGGCCGAAGTACATCGCATCCTGACCCGTGGCGGCGTGTTCATGTACCCGTTCGACACCAAGGACCCGACCAAGGCCGGCAAGCTGCGCCTGATGTACGAAGCCAATCCGATGTCGTTCATCGTCGAGCAGGCGGGCGGTATGAGCTCCACCGGACGCGAGCGCATCATGGAACTTCAGCCGACCGGTCTGCACCAGCGCGTGCCGGTGATCCTGGGTTCGAAGAACGAAGTCGAGCGCCTGATCGCTTACCACAAGGAAGCGTAATTCCCGACAGCGCCCCCGTCCGGGGGCGTTGTTGCGTCCGCAAGTAGCACGGCACTCCGTGCTGCCCGATAGAGGAAATACCATGGCCGCATTACACGAATCCAATCTGACCAGTCTGAAGTTCCTGCACCGAGGCAAGGTGCGCGACCTGTATGAGGTCGGTGCCGACCATCTGCTGATCGTGCAGACCGACCGTTTGTCGGCGTTCGACGTGATTCTGGACGACCCGATTCCCGGCAAGGGTGAGGTGCTGACTGCGGTGTCGAACTTCTGGTTCGACAAGCTGGGTCACGTCATCCCCAACCATCTGTCCGGCATAGACCCGGAATCGGTGGTAAAGACCGAAGAGGAAAAAGCGCAAGTGCGCGGTCGCTCCTTCGTCACGAAAAAGCTCAAGCCGTTGCCGATCGAGGCCATCGTGCGCGGCTATCTGGTCGGCTCCGGTTGGAAGGATTACCAGAAGACCGGCGCGGTATGCGGCATCCAATTGCCTGCCGGATTACAGGAGGCGCAGAAGCTGCCGCAGCCGCTGTTCACACCTTCGACCAAGGCGGCGGCGGGCGATCACGACGAGAATATTTCGTTCGCGCAGGCGGTTGAGCTGCTGGGCGTAGAGATGGCCGAGAAGGTGAAGAACGCGACATTGGCGCTGTACAGCGAGGCGGCAGAGTATGCGCTAACACGCGGCATCATCATCGCTGACACCAAGTTCGAATTCGGCACTGACGCCGACGGCAAGCTGTATCTGATCGACGAGGCGCTGACGCCGGACTCTTCGCGTTTCTGGCCTGCCGATCAATATAAAGTCGGCTGTAATCCGCCCAGTTTCGACAAACAGTTCGTGCGCGACTGGCTGGAGACTTCCGGCTGGAACAAGCAAGCGCCCGCGCCGCGTATCCCGGCCGATGTATTGCAGAAGACCGCCGACAAATACCGCGAGGCGCAGCAGCGCCTGATCGGAGCATGACGACACCGCAGCAATTGATCGAGGGCTTCCAGCAATTTCGTGAGACACACTTCACGGATGAGGATGCGTTCTATCCCCAGCTGGTGCAGGAAGGGCAGACCCCGAAGATATTGGTGGTGGCCTGTTGTGATTCGCGCGTGGATCCCTCGCTGGTGCTGAATTGCGCTCCCGGCGATCTGTTCGTCATCCGCAACGTGGCCAATCTGGTGCCGCCGGACGAAAACCGCGTCGGCGGACGGCACGGCACCAGCGCTGCGCTGGATTACGCCGTGCGCACCCTCGGGGTCGAACATGTCATCGTTTTCGGACACGCGCATTGCGGCGGCATCCGCGCGCTGATGAGCGGTCGTCGCGATGAGGAAGACGATGCCACGTTCATCAATAGCTGGATGAGCTTGGCGGAAGGCGCGCGCCTTCGGACTGAACAGGAGTTAGCCGGCGCCAGCCGGGAAGTGCGCGAACGCGCCTGCGAGGAATACGCCATTCTCGGTTCGCTCGATAATCTGATGACTTTCCCCTGGATAAGCGAACGTGTGGCAAACGGCCAGCTGGCTTTGCACGGCTGGTATTTCGACATAGAGCACGGCGAGTTGCTCGGCTATGATGCGACGCAGCAGCGCTTCAAAAGATTGCGCGCCGCACGGGATAGCTTGGAGTAGATCGTGCCCGCCTTTGTATACAACCCGCCGTCGGGCGGGCCTGATTCGGTAAAATAGCGCACCATATGACTGATTCCACTGCTGACAAAATCCTGTTTTCTTCGCTGGCGCTTGATCCGCAGATATTGCGCGCGATTGAAGAGAACGGCTACACCGAACCCACGCCGATCCAGAAACAGGCTATTCCGCATGTGCTGGCGGGGCGCGACTTGATGGCAATGGCGCAGACCGGCACCGGCAAGACGGCGGCCTTCACACTGCCGCTGCTGCAACGCCTGCTGCCGCATGCCAGCACCAGCGCCTCGCCCGCGCGCCACCCGATCCGCGCATTGATCCTTGCACCGACGCGCGAACTGGCGATACAGGTGGGCGAGAGCGTCGCCACCTATTCCAAGCATGTGCCGTTGCGTTCCACGGTGGTATACGGCGGCACCGACATCAAGGCGCAGAAACCGGCGCTGATGAAAGGACTGGAGATACTGGTCGCCACGCCGGGACGCCTGCTAGACCATGTTGAAAGCCGCAACCTGATGCTCAACCAGGTGCAGATACTGATCCTCGATGAGGCCGATCGCATGCTGGACATGGGCTTCATGCCGGATCTGCTGCGCATCCTCGCGCTGTTGCCCAAGCAGCGCCAGACCCTGCTGTTCTCCGCCACATTTTCCGACAGCATCAAAAAACTGGCGCAGGATTTTTTGCGCGATCCGGTCACGGTGGAGACCGCGCGCGTCAATACCGCGAACGAGACGGTCAAACAAACGGTCTACGTGGTCGAGCACGACGACAAATACCACAGTCTGGTCGAAGTCATCCGTTCGCGCGGCGTCAAACAGGTGCTGGTGTTCACCCGCACCAAACTGAGCGCGGCGCGCATCTCGCGCATGCTGGACCGCGACGGCATCGCGGCGGACGCGATCCACGGCGACAAGACCCAACTGGAACGTATCAAGGCGCTGGAAGCATTCAAGGCGGGCAGCATCGTGGCGCTGGTGGCGACCGATGTGGCGGCGCGCGGTCTGGACATCGACCTGTTGCCGCTGGTGGTGAATTACGAATTGCCGATGCATGCCGAGGATTACGTGCACCGTATCGGACGCACCGGACGCGCCGGCGCGACGGGCGAGGCGGTGTCATTGGTGGACGGCGAAGAGCAGCGCAAGCTGGATGACATCGAAAAGTTGTTGAAGCGCACCTTTGAGCGCGAATCCCTGCCCCAATCACCCCATAAACGACTCTATACCGGCCACGGTCCGCTCAAGCCTGCCGCGCACAAATCCGCCCCGACCCATGCGCGCAAACCCAAGACAGACGATTGGTTCAACAAGCCTTACGAGCCGACTGTTCCCGCCCAGGCAACCGTTGTACCCGCCGCAGAACAAACCTTGCCGACGGCGAACAGCAAGCCGATGGCCGCTCTGTTCCGGCGCAAGATCAACCCCGGCGAATGACATCCGGAGCGGAAATGAACAGTGCGCCCGGCATCACTGAAAACCCCGGTCTGGTGCAGGAGGTGCTGTCTCTGGCGCGCGATGCGGGGCGCAAGATCATGGCGATCTATAACGATGCCGGAGCCGTCGGGCAGCAGAACAAGAGCGATGGTTCGCCGCTGACCGCTGCCGATCTGGCATCGCACCATGCGATTATCGATGGGCTGCTGAAACTGACACCGGAATGGCCCGTTCTGTCGGAGGAGTCGGCAGCGGAGGATTATGAACGTCGCCGTCACTGGCAGCGTTTCTGGCTGGTCGATCCGCTGGATGGAACCAAGGAGTTCCTCAAGCGCAACGGCGAATTCACCGTCAACATCGCGCTGGTTCAAGACGGCAAGCCGGTACTGGGCGTGGTGCATGCCCCGGCCTTGGGCTTGAGTTATTTTGCCGCGCAGGGCGGTGGCGCGTTCAAGCAAAGCGGAGAGGATGCGCCGGTCGCCATTCGTGCCGTGCGGCAGGCGCAGGGCGAGCCGCTCAGGATGGTCGGCAGCCGTTCGCATAGCGATCCGCGACAGGATGATTTGGCCGCGTATCTGGGCGGGGGACAATTCGTGAGCATGGGTAGCTCCCTTAAATTGTGTCTGGTGGCGGATGGTAGCGCGCACCTCTATCCTAGGCTCGGCCCCACCATGGAGTGGGATACCGCCGCCGCGCATGCCGTGGTATTGGAAGCCGGGGGAATCGTGTGTGATGCCGCCGGGGATGCGTTGAGCTACAACAAGGCTGACTTGCATAATCCGCCCTTCGCGGTGCTGGCGGCATCCGACACAGCGTTGAAACAAAAACTCGGGACATGGCAATGGTAGAAACAAAAAAAGAAAATCCGGCGGCAATCTCGGACAACGTGGTCTGGCACCACGCCACCGTCACACGCGCGCGCCGCGAAGCGCAAAACGGACACCGTGGCGGGATACTGTGGTTCACCGGTTTATCCGGGTCGGGCAAATCGACACTGGCCCACGCGGTCGAAGAGCGCCTGCACACCATGGGGTGCAAAACCTTCGTGCTGGACGGCGACAACGTGCGGCACGGTCTGTGCGGCGATTTGGGTTTTTCGTCCGAAGACCGGGTGGAGAACATCCGCCGTATCGGAGAGCTTGCCAAGTTGTTCATGGAAGCCGGGGTGATTGTGCTGACCGCGTTCATCTCGCCGTTTCGGGCCGACCGCGATAAAGTTCGGGCGATGGTGCAAGCGGGAGAGTTTGTCGAAATATTTTGTCATTGCCCGATTGAAGTGTGCGAACAGCGTGATGTCAAAGGCCTTTACAAAAAGGCCCGCGCCGGCGAGATCGGGCAATTCACCGGCATTTCGTCCCCCTACGATATCCCGGATCGCCCCGAACTGATCATTGATACCGCCGGCCTATCGCTGGACGAATGTGTGCAGCAAGTGGTGGATGTACTGTCCACCGGCGAACAGAAGATTTTGCCGGGCTGACCGGAAGCGGTCTTCCGCTGCGGCGGCATGCGTCGTCAAATAGGTCGGCAATCCGCTCAGGTGTTAAAATCCGCCCGGAATTTTTACCGTTCGCCGCCCGGTGCCGGCCAATATGATGCATTACGCTCCCCTTATCGCTGCGCTGGTCGCCCTGGTTTCGATCATCATCCTGTCAAAGGCCATCGGCAGCAGGATTCAGGACATTCCAAATGCCCGCTCACTGCATGTCACGCCGGTTCCGCGCATCGGCGGTATCGGGCTGATGGCAGGACTGTTTTCCGGCTGGCTGGCGATGGCGCAGGCACCGGTCTGGTGGGTGGTTTTGCCGATGCTGATCCTGTTTATCGTTTCGCTATTCGACGATATGCGCGGCTTGCCGGTGCGTCTGCGTCTGGCAGCACATCTGTTGTCGGCAGCTTTGCTGGTGGCCGGTTCCGGTTTTTTTGCCCAATACGGCGTACTGCTGGCGATTGCGCTTTGGCTGTTCACGGTATGGCTGACCAATCTCTACAATTTCATGGACGGTTCGGACGGGCTTGCGGGCGGCATGGCGGTATCCGGTTTTGCTTGCTATGGTGTCGCCTCCGTTCTTGCACAGAACGAGGTGATGGCACTGCTGAACTTTGTCGTCGCTGCTGCCGCTGCGGGATTCCTGCTGCGCAATTTCCCCCCCGCCAAAGTATTCATGGGTGATGCGGGCTCGATTCCGCTGGGGTTCCTTGCCGCTGCCATGGGATTGTGGGGCTGGCAACAAGATTTGTGGGGGGGGTGGTTCCCGTTGCTGGTGTTCTCGCCCTTCATCGTCGATGCCAGTGTCACGCTGATGAAGCGCAGCCTGCGGGGCGTGAAAATCACCGAAGCCCACCGCGAGCATTATTACCAGCGGGCGATCCGGCTGGGTTGGAGTCATCGCAGGGTGGTGCTGATCGAATATGTGCTGATGGCCGGCGCCGGTAGCGGTGCGCTGTGGTCGTTGCAGCGGGAAGAAGTGTTGTTTTTCATCGTGCCGGTTTGGCTAGCGGTCTATATCATGCTGATGCGCTGGTTGGACAAACGCTGGTTGGCGCGGACGGACGAATGAGTGAAGCGGATGAATCTGACTAAAAAAACAATACACAATCTGCGCACGGCGTTGGCTATGCTTCACGATTTCGTCGCGGTCGCGGCGGCATGGACGCTCGCCTATCTGCTGCGCTTCAACTTCGATCTGCCGGACAGTTTCGTCGCCGAGTTGCGCCAGACGCTGGTATGGGTGGTGCCCGTGCAGATGCTGATCTTCTACAAACTGGGTTTGTATCGCGGCATCTGGCGCTATGCCAGTACTGCCGATTTGCGCCGCATCGTGCTGGCTGTCATGCTGGCCGCCGCGTTGCTGCCTCTGCTGTTCTGGATGTTGCGTCTGGGGCTGATCATTCCGCGCTCGGTGCTGGTCATCAATCCGATGCTGCTGATCCTGATGATGGGCGGCAGCCGTTTTGTCTACCGTATGTGGAAGGAGCAGGGGCTCTACGGCGATTTCCGCCTGCACGGCGAGCCGGTGCTGGTGCTCGGCGCGGGTGATGCGGCAGCCGGTCTGGCGAAGGAGCTGGCCAAGAGCAGTGAATGGCGCTTGGTGGGGTTTCTGGACGACAGCAGCGAGCGACAGGGACGCACGCTGAACGGGGTACGCGTGCTGGGCGGTCTGGATGAGTTGCCGCGCCGGGCAGAGCAGCTTGGCGTGCAGCAGGTGATCATCGCCATGCCGTCGAGTTCGCACCAGCAGCGCAAGCGCGCGATCCAGTTGTGCAACGAGGCCAGAGTGAAGGCGCTTACGGTGCCGTCCTTCGACGACCTGATGAGCGGACAGGTCACGGTGTCGCAACTGCGTGCGGTGGAACTGGACGATCTGCTCGGGCGCGATCCGGTACAGCTGGATGAGGCCGGCTTGCACGAACAGCTAACGGACAATGTGGTACTGGTAACGGGAGCGGGCGGCTCCATCGGTTCCGAGCTATGCCGCCAGATTGCGCGCTTCATGCCGAAGAAGCTGGTGCTGTTCGAGGCCAGCGAGTTCGCGCTGTACAACATCGAGCAGGAGTTGGGCAGGAGTTTTCCGCAGCTCGAGATCGCATATCTGGCGGGGGATGTGCGTGACGCGTTGCGGCTCGATCAGGTGTTCGCCGAGTTCACTCCGAGCGTGGTGTTCCATGCCGCTGCCTACAAACACGTGCCGCTGATGGAGCGCCGCAATGCATGGCAGGCGGTGCGCAACAATGTGTTCGGCACTTGGCAGGTGGCGTTGTGCTCACAGCGGCACGGCGTGGACAAGTTCGTGCTGATTTCCACCGACAAGGCAGTGAATCCCACCAACGTGATGGGTACCACCAAGCGCTTGGCAGAGATCGTTTGCCAGGGGTTGCAGGAGGCGCGGGGCACGCGTTTCGTCATCGTGCGTTTCGGCAATGTGCTCGGCAGCAACGGCAGCGTGATCCCCAAGTTCCGCGAGCAGATCGCGCAGGGCGGTCCGGTCACCGTGACGCATCCCGACATCACTCGTTACTTCATGTCCATTCCGGAGGCGGCGCAACTGGTGATGCAGGCCGGTTGCATGGGGCGCGGCGGCGAGATATTCGTGCTAGATATGGGCGATCCGGTGAAGATCGTCGATCTGGCGAAGGATATGATCCGCCTGTCCGGATTCAATCTGGACGACATCCGGATCGAATTCACCGGCCTGCGTCCCGGCGAAAAACTATACGAGGAATTGCTCGCCGACAACGAGCAGACGCTGCCGACTCCGCATCCGAAATTGCGTATCGCACAGGCGCGCGCCGTGGATGGCACCGAGTTGCAGGCTTTGCAGGAATGGGTGGCGACGGAGGCGGTCGTCACCGATCAGGAGGTGCGCGAGCGCATGCGGCAATGGGTGCCGGAATACACGCCGGACGCGCGCGCATGACGGTGAGCGTGATCTTTTCCCGGTTCGACTTTCCGTTGCTGAAGGGCCGGATGTTGAAGCCTTTGCAGTGGTGCGTCATTTTGATCGGGGTGTCTGTGCCGGTATCGGTGGCGCTGGACAATGTGCTGCTGGCGCTGCTGCTGCTGGGTGCGTTGTTCGGCTTGGGCAGTATCTCGCGTATCGCGGTGTCGCATCCCGTGGCGCGCGCCTCTGCGCTGCTGTTCTTTGCGCTGCTCGTTGCGATGTTCTACGGTGCCACGCCGCTCGCCGGGGCTTTTTCCATCCTTGGCAAATATGCCGATCTCCTGTTCGTTCCCGTTTTTATCTTCCTGCTCACGGACCAAGCCGCGAGCCGCAATGCGCGGCGCGCATTCATGGCGGCCATGGCGATCACGCTGGCGCTGTCTTATCTGTTGGGGACGGGGATGTTGCAGGCGCAGCCGTGGATGAACCGGATCGCCTCGGTGAGTAATCCGGTGATATTTCACAGCCATATCACGCAGAACAACATGATGGCGTTTGCCGTCTTCCTTGCCTTGCTCGAAGCGAGGGAGGCCGTGATGCGCGCGCGTCTTGCCTGGGGAATCTTTGCGTTGCTCGGTATGTTCAATGTGCTGTTCATGGTGCAGGGACGCACGGGTTATCTGGTCTTGCTGGTCTTGCTGGGCTGGTTTGCCTGGACGACACTGGCACGGCGCGTGCGCCGGCAGGGAAAACGCTGGGGCTGGAAGCAGGGGCTGCTGGTCGTCACCGTGCTGACCGTGGCGGTATCCGTTGCCTACCAGGGGTCTCAACGACTGCATGACAGAGTGACGTTGGTCGTTTCGGAATATCAGGATTGGCGTGAAGGCAAGAGCGATGCGGCTTCGTCCACGGGACAACGTTTGAGTTTTTATTCCAACACGCTGGAGATTTTAAAAGACTCGCCTCTACTTGGTGTCGGCACCGGTGGATTCCCCGCCGCCTTCGCGCAACAGGTGCAAGGCACGGCGGTATTGCCAACGCATAACCCCCACAACGAATACCTGATGGTCGCGGCGCAGACTGGCATCGTCGGGCTCGCGTTGCTGTTGTACCTGTTCTACACGCTATGGCGCACCGCGCCCCGGCTACCGATTGCGTTCGAGCAGGATGCCGCGCGCGGGCTGGTGCTGGCCTATCTGGTGAACTGCTCGCTCAACTCCGCGCTGCTGGATCATTCCGACGGATTGTTCTTCGCGTTCATGACGGCGTTGTTGTTCGCCAATCTCAAACAGGAAGCGAAACATGACTGATACACATACTCCAAGCCGCCCGAAGCTCAGCGTATACATCATCACCTACAACGAGGCGGACAAGATCGCCGACGCGGTCGCCAGCGTGACTTGGGCCGATGAGGTGCTGGTGCTGGACTCGAACAGCAGCGACGACACCGCGAAGATTGCCACGGAACTCGGCGCGACCGTGAAACAGATCCCGTTCACCACCTTCGGCAAGCTGCGCAACGACGCGATTGCATCGTGCACGCACGACTGGGTGTTCAGCCTCGATGCGGACGAACGCTGCACGAAAGCCGCGCGTGCCGAGATCGAACGGGTGCTGACGACCCCCGATGCCGACGCCTATTACGTGCCGCGCCGCAACTGGTTCATGGGCCGCTGGATCAAACACAGCGGCTGGTATCCCGACTACCGCCAGCCGCAACTGTTCCGCAAGACCGCGATGATATTCAACGATCAGGACGAGGTGCACGAGTCCTACCGCGTCGAAGGCAAGATCGGCTACTTCCAGTCGTCCATCGTGCAGGTGCCGTTCCAGAACCTCGAACAACTGGTGCACAAAATGCAGCGCTATTCCACGTTGGGCGCGCGCAAGCTGGAACGCAAGAACAAGCGCTTCGGCATGGGCACCGCGCTGATCCACGGCCTGTGGGCGTTCTTCCGCATCTATGTGCTGAAGCGCGGTTTCCTCGACGGCTGGGCCGGCTTCGTGCTGGCGCTGGGCAACTTCGAGGGCACGTTCTACCGCTACGCCAAGGCGGCGACCGCAAAGACCAACTGGACCCAACCGCCGTCGGACGATGAAGCCAGATAACTTCCGCATCGCCGTCATCGTCACCACCTA
Source organism: Gallionella sp. (assembly GCA_034371155.1). Classification (GTDB taxonomy): domain Bacteria; phylum Pseudomonadota; class Gammaproteobacteria; order Burkholderiales; family Gallionellaceae; genus Gallionella. The sequence goes on from JAXMKV010000014.1 coordinate 78,364, forward strand.
CAACCGGCCGGACGCGCTGGCGCTGGTACTGGACGGCTTTCTCGCGCAGAGCGACCGCGACTTCGAACTGCTGGTCGCCGACGACGGCTCGACCGCCGAGACTGCGGAACTGGTAAGAGCCTATCAGTCGCGGGCGCCGTTCAAACTCACGCATGTCTGGCAGGAAGACGCCGGCTTCCGCGCCGCGGCCGCACGCAACCGCGCGCTGGCGCAGACCGACGCGGACTACATCGTGTTCACCGACGGCGACTGCGTGCCGCCGACCGGCTTCGTCGCCGCGCAGCGCGAGCTGGCCGAACCCGGATGGTTCCTGTCCGGCAACCGCGTGCTGCTGAGCGAGACTTTCACGCAACAGGTCGTGCAAAATAAAACGCCGATCTTCCAGTGGAGCAAGGCGCAGTTGCTGCGCGCGGTGATGCGCGGCGACCTCAACCGCTGGCTACCGCTGCTGCGGCTGCCCGACTGGGACTGGCTGCGCAAACGCACGCCGCAACGCTGGCAGGGCGCGAAGACCTGCAACCTCGCGGTGTGGCGCGCCGACCTGCTGCGAGTGAACGGGCTGGACGAGTCCTACACCGGCTGGGGACTGGAGGATTCAGACCTGGTGATACGCTTGCTGCGCGCCGGCGTGCGCCACAAGAGCGGGCGCTTCGCGGTACCGGTGTTCCACCTGTGGCACCGCGAGAACGACCGCAGCCGGCTGGAAGAGAACCAGCGCCAGCTCGATGCGCTGCTGGCTTCCAGCCATGTGCGCGCGAAGCAGGGACTGGATCAATATCAATGAATCAGGAGCTTCCTCTGGGTAGGTCGGGCTTCAGTCCGACATGTCGGGCTGAAGCCCGACCTACAACGGCACCGATGAAGATATTGCATGTCGCGCGCCGCTACGGCCCGGTCGGCGGCATGGAGCGCTATGTGTGGGAAGTGACGCGCGAACTCGCCGCACTCGGTCACCAGGTCGAGGTGGTGTGCGAACGCTACCATGCCGAACCGCAGCCCGGTATCGCGGTGCACGAACTCAGCGAGATCGCCGCCCGCCCGCGCTGGCTCGCACTGCTGCGTTTTGGCAAGCGCGTCTCGCGCTGGCTGCATGACAACCCGCGCCCGGATTTCGTAATCCACAGCCACGAGCGGCTGGACTCGCATCACGTCACCACCTTCCACGGCCCGCCGTTCGCAACGGTGCGCGACAAGCCATGGTGGAAGAAGCTGTCGCTGCGCATCGCGATGCAGCTGTGGCTGGAGCGGCGCGAGCTGCGAGTCGCGCGCGCCATCGTGCCGAACTCCGCGATCATCGCGAAGATGCTCGCGCACTACTATCCCGAGTACGCGCATAAGCTGACCGCGCCGGTCGAGCCCGGCGTCGCAGCCGGCCCGCTGCGAGAATTTCGCGCGGTCGATCCGCAAGGCGGTGTGATCGGTTTCGTTGGTAAGGAATGGCAGCGCAAGGGGCTACCGCTGATCGCCGATGTCGTCGCCGAACTACGCCGCACTCGCCCGAATCTCGAACTTTGGGTAGTTGGCCCTGCGCCGGAAGAAGTGCAACATCTGTTCACCGGCTGGCCGGGCGGCTATCGCCTGCTGGGCTGGTGCAGCGACAACGCGTACCTGAAGGATTGCGACGTGCTGCTGCATCCGGCGCGCGCCGAGCCTTACGGCATGGTGATCGCCGAGGCGATGGCGGCGCGGGTTCCGGTAGTCGTGTCGGATGTATGCGGCGCGGCAGCCTCGGTCGACGCGGAATCGGGCGCGGTGCTGCCGCTGTCGGCTCCGGTCGGCGACTGGGCCGCTGCCGTCGAGACGCAACTGCTGCGCACTAATCCGCCGCCGCGATTCGACCGCGACTGGCGCGCTGTCGCGGTCGAGTATGAGACAATTTACAAAAGCTGCTTGAATGGTGAAATGCAATGACTGAACAGAGATTCATGAAGACCTGCCCGGTGGGCTGCGACACCCCGCTGGAAACGACCAACCATGTGCTGCCGGAAGGCGCATTGTTGCGCTGCACAAAATGCGGGCAGTTGTTGAGCCAGTGCACTGAGGCGCGCTACTGGCAGTCGATGGAAGAATTCGAAGCACCGCAGGGCACACTGCCCAGCGAACGCTCGCTCGCCAGCCGCTTCCGCCGCAGCAAGAAGTTTCTCGACCAGATCACACGCCTGCTCGACAAGTCTCCCGGAGAAATCAAGTTGCTCGACGTCGGCTGTTCCAGCGGCGCATTTCTCGCCGATGCGGTGAAGATGGGCTTCCGCGCCGAAGGCGTCGAGCCTGCGGCAGCGCCGGTGGCGACCGCGCAGGCGACGGGCCTGAACGTGCGCCAGGGACTGTTGCAGGACATCGGCTATGCCGACGGCCAGTTCGATGCGGTCACGCTGCTGGAAGTGATCGAACACTTGCAGGACCCGCACTCGCTGTTGCAGGAATGCCGCCGCATCCTGCGTCCGGGCGGCATCCTGCTGATCGGTACCGGCAATGCCGCGAGCTGGACCTTCGCCGCAGAAGGCGCACGCTGGGAGTACCTGAGCATCGCCGGACACGGCGGCCACGTCAGCTTCTACAACCCTGCCTCGATGGCCGCGCTGGCCAAACGCAGCAACTTCTCGGTCGCCGCGGTGCGCACCCGCGGCGTGCGCTTCTGCGAAAAGAGCGACTGCTCCAAACCGGTGTACCGCCTCGCCAAGATCGCCGGCGAGTCGCTGAACTTCCTTGCCGCCGCGCTCGACAAGGGCCACGACATGGCAATCTATCTCAGGAAATAGTCGTCACTTGCTGCCCGGCGGACAGGCCGCACCCCGGCAAAGCACGAATAACTCATCCGCAGCCAGCTGGTAACGGTAGGCCAGCTTCCCGACCTCCGCATCGTTGGTCATTGAAATGACGAATCCGGAATCCCATTGTGCCGGAGGATTCACGACAGGAGGTTGCGGATAACGTCGGGCATCGATGGCGCTCACCACATTCAGCCCGACGGAACGCACGTCGGTCGCATATAGCGGATGGCTTCCGGACTTTTGCATGATGTCCTGCGCGGCATTAGCGTAATTCTCTCCCCGATAATGAGTCTGATAGTACGGGAACAGCAGCAGCGCAAACAGGAACTTGAAAGCGATCATTCCGGCGAACCAGCGCAACGCCAGATTGCGGCCCGCCTCTCCTGTTCGCCAGATAATGCGAGCGCTGACCAATGCAACCAATGGATATACCGGCAGAAGATAGCGGATGCCGCCCTGCGGGGCGAGCCAGTACGGCGCAATTGCCAGCAGCGCAATCAGCATGGCCGCCCGAAAATCTTCAGGACGTGTTTCGGGAAGCATTATTCGCTTGCGCAACGTCATATATACGGCCAGCAATACGGCCGGCGAAAGCCAGAATGCCGTCTCCAAAGGGTAGAGGGCCAGTCTCTTCAGATAGTCCAGCCCTCCGCCCAAGGCGAGTTTTTTCAGAATTTCTCCGATCATCGATGTGCTATGCCCCGACGTTTGCGACGAGGAGCTGAACCATGCCAGAGGAGCCAGCAGAGCCAGCGACAATATGATCAGGGATGGCGGCGACAGCAGGAAACGTCGTGCCGATGGTTGCAATAGCAGCACCAGCCCGGCCGTTCCGTAAAAAACATAGGCAGTAAAGGCCTTGGACAAAAGGGCACAGCTCACCAGCAGCACGGAGGCCAGCAGCCAGCCTTTGTGACCTTCTGCAGCTGCGACCCATAACGTTGCCACGGCACCGAAGGTGAAGAATGCGAAAGTTGGATCGGTATAAGCAAGCCAGCCGCGATAAAGCAGAAGGTCGGCCAAGGTAAGGCAGGTCAACGCCGCGAACAGGGCGAAAGATCGCTCGTCGAAAAGCCTGCGGCACAGCCAGTACAACCAGGCCGTCATGCCCAGCGTGGCAAAGATGCTGACCATGCGCGTGGCTATCAATACATGCGCCCAGCCGATAAGTTCGGCGAACGGCATTACCAGCCAATTCATCAGGGGAGGTCGGGCCAACTCCTGACCATATAGCGGCTGAATCAGCCAGTCGCCGCTCACCCACATCTCCATCGAGCTGATGGTGTAAATGCCCTCCTCTCCTACCGTATAAAAGCCGAACACCGGCAAGAAGCTTAATGCAGCGAACAGAATAAGCAGCGTAATACGTTGCATGGGTAGCCTTATTATTTGTTGTGCGGGCTGAACACCAGCCTGCGTGAAAGCAGGTACATGCTGGCAGTGTAGGTTACGGCAGCGGCCAGTTGCGCCAGATTGGGATTCCAGTAAAGCCGGCCCAGAGCGAGATCCAGCACCAGCAAATTAAGCGCAAAGCAGAACAGGAATGCCGCGAAATAACGCAACCCTTCGCTTGTGAAATGCCCCTCGCTGCGAAATACGAACTTCCGGGATACGAAAAATCCCAATACCAGTCCGACCAGATAGCCGCAGATATTGGCGATGAACGGCGAGGTGCCCATCCACATCAGCAGAAAGATAACGGCAAATCCGGCTATGGTATTCAGCGCGCCACTGCTTGCGTAACGCGCAAGATACGCGGACTCACTTTGCCATCTGGACATAATATTGCGCTCCGAGTGGCAGGCGCTCTGGATGGGTTCCGACTATAGATAGAGCGGATTGGCGAACAGCGTGGCAGCCATGCTTCCTTGGACCGCCCAGCATCAATCTGGTTAGCACACTGCCGTATTGATAGATATCAGACCTGATCATTGTGTTCCGGTTTTATCCAAGTGATGCTGCCTACGACATACTGAGGTTTGCGGTTCAGCTTCAGGTAGGCGCGACCGAGATATTCGCCGATCATGCCGATGCATAAGGTCTGTATGCCGCCGATGAACAATATCGTCGCGATCAGCGATGCCCAGCCGCGCGGGAATTCCGGGTGCAGCATTTTTTGCACTACGATGAATACGATCATCGCCAGACTCAGCGCGGCGAGCGCGAATCCGGCATAAGTGGCGAGGCGTAGCGGCAGCACGGAAAAGCTAGTGGCCATTTTCATCCACAGCGAGATCGAGCGGCTCAGATTGTAATTGCCTTCGCCCTCGTGGCGCTCCTGATGCTCGATGTCGATGGTGGTGATGGAGCGCGTGACATCGAGTATGAGGCCGTCGACATAAGCGTAAGGCCCGTCATATTTGACGACCTCCTGCGCGACCTCCTTGCGCAGGCCCTTGAACGAGGACAGGTAGAGCCCTTTGGGTTTGCCCAACAGACGGGTGGCCACCCAGTCGTTGAAGCGGCTGCCCAGCTTCTTCCACAGCGCGTGCTGACGGTTGACGTAATTCGTGTAGCAAACGTCGTAGCCCTCGGCAAGCGCGTGCACCATGTTGCCGATGGCGTGCGGCGGGTGTTGCAGGTCGTCGTCCATCAGCACGACGAAGTCGCCCCGAACGTGGTTCAATCCGGCCATGATGGCGTTGTGCTGGCCAAAGTTGCGGCGCAGTGAAATGCCGCGAATGAAGGGATGCTCGGCGGCAAGCGAGCGGATGATGTGCCAGCTGTTGTCCGGGCTTGCATCGTTGACCAACAGCAGTTCGAAACTGTCGGAGAGCCCCTCCTTGCACATCTCCGCATGAATCTGTTCCACCAGTTGCGGCAATATCTGCGCGCTGCGGTAGACCGGCACAACGATGGACAGCGCACAACATTCCATAGCGGTAGCGTCAGGAGTTTCCATAATATTTTCTTGTCACTCTTTCCAAGTAGTCGTCGCCGAATTTTACGCCAGCCGCATCCAGCACGGGGAGGATAGCGCGCGTATCTATGGCATAGCCGGTCCCGCGCTCGACGATTTCATAAATCGCACGTTTTCCGACAACATTTTCCATCACCGCGACGATGTCGGACATCGTATAGCAGACCGGATTGGCGATGTTGAACGTGTTATTGCGTGCGGCAGGATCGGCGATGAGAAATCCGGCAATGGCTGCCACATCGGCCACATCAATGATGTTGCGCCGCGCATTGCGCCACAGGCTGAAGGCCTCGCTGCGCGAGATGCGCGCATACAGGTAATTGAGCAGTGTGTGGGGATTTGGCGTCTTGCCCGCAACCTGTGGCAAGCGCAAGATCAGGTAGTGCGAATGGGCGGCGACCAGTTGCTCCATCGCAAGTTTGTGTCGCACATAAGGTGTGTCCTGCGCGTCCGGATCGATGACGCTGCATGTCCCGAAATACACAAAAACATCGGCCTGCGACATTTGGCGCAAAGCCTCGTGCAGGCGCTTCCGTTCGCGTTCGAATTCCCGCGTGTCATTGCAGCCCGAGTTGGAAACGCCGGCTGCATAGATACACACATCATCGCGTTGAGAAAATGCGGGGGCGAATGCCTGAGCCAACAATCCAGAGCCGATTATCATGGGGGTTCAGTGTGGTTTTTTGGGTTGCAGTAACGGTGTCCCGTCGGGTTTGTTCGCATTCTGCCAGAAGGCAGAAAAAACTTTTCGATAGCATGGACTTGTAGCATGGTGTTCATCAGTAAACTCATCTGCTGTACAGCCAAATTTTTCGGATTGTCCGGCATCAAAAAAAACGAGATTTTTTGTGGTCGACCAAGCCGACAGCGTTTTCTTGGTATGTGCGAGATAAGCGGACCATTCGGGATGACGTAAGAATTCCAGTTCCATGCCTGGCAACAAAGGGGGTGCGAAGAATACAGCGCCCCCTCCGCGCCGCTCGGCTTGATGTGCGAGATCTGCCAGCCGCTGTAAATAGTCGGGGTTGGGGATACCTTTTGCCTTGCTCAAGCTCGTCGTATATTGCGAACTTGAAGAAACCGCAAGCATGGCCAATTTGTGCGCATCGCTCACGCGATCCATGCCGTTGAAAGTCCAACTCCCATCTGAGCGAAAGCCGCGGCAAACGCCCGGATTCTGGGAGTCAAAATCCTTGGCACGCATGCCATCCGGACATGAATATTCGTCGCTTCCCGGTTGCAGAAAAATTTGGCGGAAAGCCCCAAACTCATGTTCCGAACGTACGATGTCCTTAATGAGTTGGAACAGCCCCGCGATACGTGGATAGGAACAGGCGTCGCGCAATTTCTCCAGCAGGCCAATTTCTCTGCGTTGCACGCCGGGATATTGCGCCGACAAGTCAAGTGTGGGAGGAAGAGCATCGTGATAGATGAAGCCTATCGACCAGTCCAGCGGAATAAAAAGCCACTTTACTGTTTCGGTGTGGCCCAGAAGATATTCGGCCTCGCCAATCATGGTGTTGAGACCGACTCCGTTCTTTGAAAAGTTGTAAATATGCAAACTTGCCGGAAACATATCCTGCTCGACGGCGAAGGTGGTGGACGCGCCAAAAATGACCGTATCGATGTCATTGATGCGATCCTGTAGGCGCAATTGTTTGAAGCGGACGTTATCGAGCATGCTGGGGGCACTGACTATGCCATGCGTTTCCTGCTGCCAGCGGCTGGCGAGTTTGATGTTCTCGGGGCTGTTCAGCGATTTTTCGATCAGGATCAGGTTCAATGCCAGAATCGGCAGCAGCGTTGAGGCACAGCAGGCAAGCAGCAAAAAACAATATTTTTTGTAGGCAGCTGTCATGTCAAAACTGGAAGTAGAGGAACACCGACTGCTTGTTCAGGTTGACGATGGCAACGAAGCCCAGAAACCATACCGCCAGTGCGGCGCGCGCGGTCGGCTTCCAGCGCAAGCGGGTCGCAGGGGTATCCGCCGGCACGTCCAGCGCAGGGCGGTGCGCAGCCATAATCTGCTGGGTGTTGGGTGCGAACCAGATGACCAGCAGCGATATCCATATCCAGTTAATCGCACCACCCATAATCAGGTTGTTGGTCGCACCGAACGCCACGCCATGCGTAGCCAGCCAGGCACCGGATTCGCCCCACTTCACCAGCCAAGCATCCGGCAGCACGATGCCGTTGAGGCCTGCCATCGATGCGAGCATGGATAGCGCGCTGTCCATGCTGTCCGCGCGGAAGAACACCCAGGCGACCGTCACTGCGAGAAAGGTGAGCAGCACCGACAGCGCATGCATCGGCCGCGACAGCTGCGCTCTGGGATCCTGCCCCAGCGCAATGCGCAGCGACTGCCAGCCGTGGTTGATCGCCAGATACAGACCGTGCAGACCGCCCCATATCACGAAAGTCCAGCCCGCCCCGTGCCACAGGCCGCCAAGCAACATCGTCGCCATCAGATTCAGGTAGCGCCGAGACTTGCCCTTGCGGTTGCCGCCCAGCGGGATATACAGGTAGTCGCGCAAAAAGCGCGACAGCGTCATATGCCAACGCCGCCAGAATTCGATGATGTTCACCGACTTGTACGGCGAATGGAAGTTCAGCGGAAGCACCACGCCGAACATGCGCGACAGGCCGATGGCCATGTCAGAATAGCCGGAGAAATCGAAATACAGCTGCAGCGTGTAGCACAGCGCCCCGCCCCAGGCATCAACGAAGCTCAGCTCGATGCCGGTCGCGGGTGCGGCGAACACCGGGCCGACATAGACCGCGATGCCGTCGGCGAGGATCACCTTCTTGAACAGGCCGATGAAAAAGATCGTCGAGCCGACTGCCATGTTCTCGTAGCTGAAACGATACGTAGCCGCATGGCCGAACTGCGGCATCATTTCCTTGTGGTGCAGCACCGGGCCCGCAATCAGGTGTGGGAAATAGGTAACGAACAGCGTGTAGTGAATGAAGTTGTATTCCTTCACCTCGCCGCGGTAGGTATCCACCAGGAACGCGATCTGAGTGAAGGTGAAGAACGAGATGCCCAGCGGCAGCACGATCTCGCCCAGCGACCACGACATGCCCGCGACCTCGTTGAGGTTGCCGACGAAGAAGTTCGCGTACTTGTAATACGCCAGCAGCGCGAGGTTGGCGGCGATTGCGACGATCAGCAGCCGCTTCTTGCGTGCCTCTTCATGCTGCACGCCCGCCTTGGCGATCCACATGCCGAACGCGTAGTTGCAGACGATGGAGCCGAGCAGCAGGCCGACATAAGCCGGATTCCAGTAGCCGTAAAAGAACACCGAGGCCAACGCCAGCCAGCCGGCGGCAAAAGTGCGGCTGGTACGCGCCAGCACGAAAAAACCGATCAATACGACCGGAAGGTAGATGAAGAGGAAACCGTAGGAGTTGAACAGCATCAGGCGAAACAATCTACAAAATAGGCAGGTTTCATCGGAACCACTTAAAAATCTGATACGCTATTTTACAGACAAACAGCAAGGGAAACGCGATGGCGATCTACGCGGTAGGCGATATACAAGGCTGCCACACCGAATTGGTGCGGCTGCTGGACGCGATACGCTTCGAGCCGGCGCAGGACAAGCTGTGGCTGGTCGGCGACCTGGTCAACCGCGGCCCCGGTTCGCTGGAGGTGCTACGGCTGGTGAAGTCGCTGGGCGACAGCGCGATCACCGTGCTGGGCAACCACGACCTGCATCTGCTCGCGGTATCCACCGGCGCGGCCGAATTGAGCCGCAGCGACACGCTGGACAGCATCCTCGATGCCCCCGACCGCGAAGAGCTGCTGCACTGGCTGCGCCACCAGCGCCTGCTGCATGCCGAAGACGGCTACGTGCTGGTGCATGCCGGTCTGCTGCCGGGCTGGACGGTGAAACAGGCCGCTAAGCTCGCGCGCGAAGTTGAGACCGCGCTACGTAGCGACGACTACGCCAATTTCTTTGCGCGCATGTATGGCAACAATCCGCACGGATGGGACGACAGACTCACCGGCCACAAGCGCCTGCGCGTGATCACCAACGCGCTGACGCGTATGCGCATCTGCACTCCGCAGGGCGACATGGAATTCAAGTTCAAGAGCGAACTTCACAATATCCCCCCAGGATATCTGCCTTGGTTCGATGCTCCTGATCGAGCTAGTCGCGACGCGACTGTAATTTTTGGTCACTGGTCTGCGCTCGGCTTGATGCTCCGGAACGACGCAATCGCTTTAGATACCGGCTGCCTGTGGGGTGGCCCGATGACCGCGATTCGTCTCGACGACCGCAAACTGTTCCAGATGGAATGCAAAAATCCGGTGGCGAAGCACTGGTGAGGAAAAGTTCTCATGACGCACACCATTCAATCATTTTTGATGCAGGACAGGCTTGTACTGGAATCCGCGCTGGGTCTGGATTCCAGCACAGCTCGCATCGAGGTGCAGATGTTGTTGCAACAGGTTCTGGGCGTTAATCGCGCGTATCTGCTGGCACATCCGGAGCAACATCTGGACGAGGCGCAGGCTGCGGCCTATCGGGAATTCCTGAAGCACCGCCTATCAGGTGAGCCGTTGGCCTACATTCTGGGCGAGCGTGAATTCTTTGGGCTGAGTTTCAGGGTTACGCCAGCGACACTAATTCCGCGTCCAGATACCGAGTTGCTGGTAGAGCTGGCGCTTGGGCACATACACTCTCCCCTGCCTCTCTCCCGCTTGCGGAAGAGGGATGAGCATAGCGGGGGGAGAGGATTTCGCGTTCTTGACCTCGGCACCGGCAGCGGTGCGATTGCGCTTTCGATTGCCCACTCGCGTCCCGAGGCGCAGGTGACGGCAGTAGATGCGTCTCCTGATGCGCTGGAGGTGGCGCAGGACAATGCCAAGAGATTGAAGTTAAACAACGTGCGCCTGCTGCGCAGCGACTGGTTCTCCGCACTAGCGGGGGAGCGCTTCGACCTGATCCTCTCCAATCCCCCCTACATCGAGAATGCCGACGCACATCTACAACAGGGCGATCTGCGCTTCGAGCCGCGTACGGCGCTGGCTTCCGGCGCGGATGGGCTGGACGATATCCGTCGCATCGTGGCAGGCGCGAAGGATCATCTCAACGACGGCGGCTGGCTGCTGCTGGAACACGGCCACGATCAGGCAGAACGGGTGCGCGATCTGCTGGCGGAATCGGGTTATGTCGGCGTGTTCTCAATCCGCGATTTGGCGGGAATCGAACGGGTTAGCGGCGCAAACATCTATCATTTGTGTTGAGCGGACAAAACTCGCACAATGCCCCCCTGGATCGGGGCGCTTCCCGTACACAAATCACGCGATATCACAGGAACACAGATGGAAAATAAGCGACTGCAATCTATCCCCTTGCCGGAAACCCTAGAACTGGTAGGCGACGGCCCATCTTTTCAAAGTACGCTGTGCACCATGCTGGAGCAAGCCAAGGGTTTCGAGAATTTCTCGCAAGCAGATCTTGTCTTTCTGGCAAAACATATGAAGGCTTACCGGGTTCCCGAGGGCGCGACGATCTTCCGCGAGGGCGAACGCAACAGTTATTTTTGTATCCTGAGCGAGGGGCGCGTCTGCGTGTACAAAGAGGATGCCCACAACGATATCAAGTTGCTGACCGTCATTCCGCCGGGCAGGATTTTCGGCGAGATATCGCTGATCGACGACTTCCCTTATTCGGCCAGTATCGTGGCGGAAACGGAAGCGGTATTTCTGCTGATGAGCCGGGAGAATTTCCGCCATTGCGTGGAGGAAAGACCCGTGCTTGGCGTCCGCCTGCTCGGCATCATCGCGCGCATGCTGTGCGCGCGGCTGCGTTCCACCAGCGGCCAGTTGATCGACACTCTCGACCCGTAGGCGACCTTGCACGTCAGTGCCGCAGCCATTGCGCTGGGTACAATAACGGTACTATCCGGCGCAAGCCGCCCACTTTCTCTCTGGAGAACCGCATCATGCAACTCACGGTTTCGACCGACATCGCTCTGCGCACCCTGATCTATCTGGGGAGAAAGCAGGATGCCGCCACCATACAGGAGGTCTCCGAGGCTTTCGACATATCCCGCACTCATCTGATGAAGGTCGTCATGACGCTGGTCGGCGAACATATTCTGATGAGCGAACGCGGAAGGAATGGTGGCATCCGTTTGGCACTGGACGCGCGCGACATCCCAGTCGGAAAAGTGGTCAGGCTGATGGAAAGCAATCTTGCGCTGGTGGCCTGCATGCGCGACGACATGCCCGCCGATGTCTGCCCCCTTCTGCCGAATTGCCGTCTTAAAAAAGTGTTCACCAAGGCACAGGATGCCTTCTTCGCCACGCTGGATCAAAGCTCGCTGGCCGATCTGCTGAAGTAGCACCCCCATCCACTCTGTCGGCAGGGTTGTATTTGCGCGGGGCTGCAAATATCATTCACCTATCGTGAATATAACATTTCGCTTTTGAGGAGCCCTGCATGACCACCCCGAACCCGGCCGCCGCCGATCATTCCGCCGACTGGAACACCATCGGTTTGAACGCATTCGTCGATCATCTGCTGCGCACCCATCACCCCTACACCAAAACGGCGCTGGAGGCGTTGCAACCATTGCTCGGCAAGGTGGTGCGCGTGCATGGCGACACCCATCCGGAACTGAATGAATTGCAACAGCTCTATGCCACGCTGCGCAGCGACCTGCTGCTGCACCTGATGAAAGAGGAGAACGTGCTGTTCCCCTACCTTCGCACGCTGGATAGCGATCGCGCCGTGCCCGCACCGCACTTCGGCAGCGTCGCCAATCCGATCCGCATGATGACCATGGAACACGAGACCGACAGCGCGATCCTGCAACGCATGCTGGAGATCACCGGCAACTTCACGCTGCCACCCGGTGCATGCGCCAGCTACACCGCGCTCTATGCCGGATTACACGAACTGGTGAACGATCTGCTGCGGCATATTCATCTGGAGAATAACTTTCTGTTCCCCAGAGCCATCGCCGAGGAACAGCGCGAACGAAGCGAAGGCTGAGCCGCGCCCGCCGCCAAAACGGAAGTCAGCCGCGCTTGACCACCCATGCGTCGAATTCATCGGCCGGCATGGGTCTGCCGATGCCGTAACCTTGGGCGATCTCGCAGTTCACATCGAGCAGCGCCTGATAGTGCTGGTCCGTCTCCACGCCTTCCGCCACCGTGCGGCGCTCGAACGCCTTGGCCAGCGCGATCACGCCCTGCACGATGGCGTGGTCGCCCTTGTCGTCCATCATGTCGCGCACGAATGACTGGTCGATCTTGAGCGTGTCCACCGGCAGGTTGCTCAGGTAGGACAACGAAGAATAACCGGTGCCAAAATCGTCCAGCGCGAACCCCACCCCGACCTGATGACAGGTCTCGATAACCTTGGCGATCTTGGCGACATCCTGCAGGGCGGTGGTCTCCAGCACTTCGATCTGCAAGCTGCCGTGCGGCAATTCGGGATGCGCCAGCAGCATCTCTTTCAGGCGCTCGACGAAGCGCGGCGACTGCAAGTGATGCGCGGAGATGTTGACGCTCAGTTCCAGATGCACGCCCTGCTCGTGCCATGCTTTGAGTTGTTGCAGCGCGGTGGCAATCACCCACTCGCCCATTTCGACTTCGACCTCGGTGCCTTCGACGATATGCAGGAATTCCGCCGGCGCGAGCAACCCGCGCTCGGGGTGACGCCATCGTATCAGCGCTTCCGCGCCGACCAGCCGTTTGGATTTCATGTCGACCTTGGGCTGATAGAACAATTCGAATTCACCGTGGTTCAGCCCGTGGCGAATCAGCACCAGAGCGGTCTGGTATGAGCGGGTGCGCTGGTCGTTTTCGGGATCGAAGAAGTGATAGCAGTTCTTGCCGGACTGCTTGGCGATGTACATGGTGTGGTCGGCATGGCGCAACAGCGTGTCGGCATCCACATCATCGTCGGGATAGAACGTCACGCCGATGCTGGCGCTCAGTGTGAAACTCCGCTCGCCCACCGTGATCGGGCTGCTCATCGCGGTCAGCAGACGCTCCAGTGTGCCTTGGCATTCCGCATGGGTGTTCTGCCCCATGAGCAGCAGGACGAACTCATCGCCGCCGATACGTGCCACGGTATCGCCGCCCCGCAGCATCTGCTTGAGCCGTGCCGTGATCTCGATCAGCACTTTGTCGCCCACATCGTGCCCGGCAGTGTCGTTGACCGGCTTGAATCCGTCGAGATCGATGTAGCAGACCGCCAGCCTCTTGTGATCGCGGCGGCATTGCGCCAGCGCCTGCCCCATGCGGTCGGCTAGCAAGGCACGATTGGGCAGGCCGGTGAGCATGTCGTAGTGCGCCATCTGCTCCAGCTGCACCGTCCGTTCGCTCACGCGCCGCTCAAGTTCGGCAGTGTGTTGCTGCTGTCTCTGCGCCATCCGGCTGAAGGCGTTAACGAACACGCCCAGCTCGTCCCTGACCGTGGATTCCATCGGCTCGATGATCTCGCCGCGCTGCATCTTTTCGGTTGCCGCAAAAAGCAGATTCAAACGCCGCAACACCATGCGGTCGACCAGCAGCCAAATCGCCGCCGCGACCGCCAGCAGGGAAAGCAGGAAAGCCGATAGCAAAGTCAGCAGAGGGCTGTGGTCGACCGCGCGACCGGTATCCAGCAGCGTCACCACGTAAAATCCCAGTTCCGGCATCGCCGCGATGCCGAGCATGCGCTTTTGCCCGTTGATATGGGCGGGCAGCGACACACTCTCCTCGCGCCCGCCGTCCAGTCTGCGCACCGCCGCCTGCACCGCTGCGGACTCGCCCGCACCGAGCAGCGCGTGCAGCGTCGAACGCTCCGGGCGGGTACGTATGCTCTGACGGTCGATCAGCGTCTTGTCGCGATGCGCCTGGATCGCCAGTTCACGGTCGATCAGAATATTCTCGATGCCGCTGTCCGGCTGATCGATGAAGCGCCGGATAAAGCCACTCATGTCTATTCCGGTGCCGGCCACGCCCAAAGGCGAACCGTCGGCGCGACGAATGGGCACATTGATCCACAGGTTGAACACACCCACGCCGATGTCGTAATCGACATTCAGCGCGTAATCTTTCACCTTTTGCAGCGAGAGAAAATACCACTGGTCTTTCTGAAGGGAGGGTTTCAGCGTGTAGGCGATCTCGCTGCCGCCGGAATAGCGGTTGTCGGGACCGTTGTAGTAGTAATGCAGACTACCGTTCAGCGCGTAGAACCAGCTGTTGCTGGCAAAGCGCTGGCGGTAGCTCTCCAGTTCCGCCAATGCTTCACGGCGCAGCTGCGGGTCACCCTCGCGCTCGGCCCATCGGCGCAACAGCGGGGATCCCGCCATCTGGCGCGAAAGCGCCAATTCGCGCGAGATCGATTCCATCATCTGCGAACGGATGGTGGTCGCCTGCTGCCGCGCAAGATCGCCGCCCAGCTGTTCGTTCACCCGAGAGATCGCGGCATCGAAAATCACCAGGGACAGCGCCAACACCGCCATGAACACCAGCAGTGTCGCGATGATGATGCGGGAACGCAGGCCGCCCCAGTAATAGTCGCGCAATACCAAGTTACCCCCTCCGCATCCCGAACCAGGATTCATGCACTAGTTTTATGAATCCGGTTGACGACACGCCTATCCTGCTTTTGCAGCCACCTGCGGCAATTTCCAGATATCGCGGTTGTAATCGAGGATGGTCCGGTCGCTGGAGAATTTCCCGCTGCCGGCGGCATTGAGGATGCTCATGCGTGTCCATTTCTCGGTATCGCGGTAAGTGCGTGCCACTTCGCGCTGCGCGTCGACGTAACTGCGAAAATCCGCCGCCGTCAGCCAGGGATCGTGCGGGCTATAGATGGAATCGATGATCGGATCGAATATATACGGCTCGAACAAGTTGAAATTGCCGCTCCGCAGGAGATTCATCACCCGGCGCAAATCTTCGTCGGCCTCGATGATGGTGGCCGGATCGTAGTGTCCGCGCATCCTGTCGACCTCCTCGGCATTCAGGCCGAACAGGAAGAAATTCTCCGCCCCCGCCTCTTCGCGGATTTCGATATTGGCACCGTCCAGCGTGCCGATGGTGAGCGCGCCGTTCATCATGAATTTCATGTTGCCGGTGCCCGAGGCTTCCTTGCCCGCCGTGGAGACCTGTTCGGACAGATCTGTCCCGGGACAGATGATCTCCATCGCCGTGACGCGATAGTCCGGCAGGAATGCCAGTTGCAGCAACCCTTTGGTGTCGGGATCGGCATTGATGACCTTGGCTACCGAGTTCACCAGCTTGATGATGCGCTTGGCCATCATGTAGCCGGGCGCGGCCTTGCCGCCGATCAGCACACAGCGCGGTGTCCAATCCGCCGTATCGCCGCGCTTGATGCAGTCATACAGGTGGATGACATGCAGCACGTTGAGCAATTGGCGCTTGTATTCATGGATGCGCTTGACTTGCACATCAAACATCGCGGCAGTGTCGAACTTCACGCCGCAGTCGCGCTCCACCAGTGCGGCCAGACGTATCTTGTTGTCCAGCTTGACCGCGCGCCACTGGGTGCGGAAACCGGCATCATCGGCAAACGGCTCCAGTTTGCGCAATTGCGCGAGATCGGTGCGCCAGCCGTCGCCGATGCTCCGCGTGATGAGTTCACTCATCGCCGGGTTGCTCGATGACACCCAGCGGCGCGGCGTGACCCCGTTGGTCTTGTTGTTGAAGCGTTCCGGCCACATCTCGTAGAAATCGCGGAACAGATGCTGCTGCAGCAGTTGCGAGTGCAGCGCGGCCACGCCGTTCACCGAACGGCTGGCAACCACCGCGAGATAGGCCATGCGGATCTGCTGCTCCTGCCCCTCTTCGATGATAGACATGCGGCGCTGGCGCTCGGTGTCGGCGGGATAGCGCAGTGCCACTTCGGTCATGAAGCGTGCGTTGATCTCGCGCACGATCTCCAGCAGG
The DNA here is from genome assembly GCA_034371155.1 of Gallionella sp. Lineage (GTDB taxonomy): Bacteria > Pseudomonadota > Gammaproteobacteria > Burkholderiales > Gallionellaceae > Gallionella. The sequence continues at coordinate 94,979 of JAXMKV010000014.1, forward strand.
CGCGGCAACAGGCGCCCGAACATCCCCACCGGCCATCTTTCCAACGCTTCCGGCAGCAGGGTGTGATTGGTGTAAGCCATAGTATGGCTGACGATATTCCACGCCTTGTCCCAGCCGAGGCCGTGTTCATCCATCAGCAGACGCATCAGCTCTGGCACCGCGCAGGTCGGATGAGTGTCGTTCAGCTGGAAACATATCTTATTGGCAAACTGGCTGAAATCGTTGCCATGCAGCTTGCACCACTGGCGCAGCACGTCCTGCAAACTGGCCGAGGCGAGGAAGTACTGCTGGCGCAGGCGCAGTTCCTTGCCGTTCTCGCTGGCATCGTTGGGGTAGAGCACCATGGTGATGTGCTCGGCGGCATTCTTGGCGGCGACGGCTTCGGTATAACTACCGGCGTTGAACTCGGAAAGATCGAACTCTTCGGTCGCCTCGGCGCGCCACAGACGCAGGGTGTTCACCGTGCCGTTGCAATAACCCGGGATTGGCACATCATGCGGCATTGCCATCACGTCATTGGTATTCACCCACTCCGCGCGCATGTGCCCCTGCGGATTCTTGTGATACTCGGTATGCCCGCCGAATTTGATACGCGTGGCAAATTCGGGACGCTCGATCTCCCAAGGATTGCCGTCGCGCAGCCAGTGATCCGGCTCTTCCAGCTGATGTCCATTATCGATCTTCTGGCGAAACATGCCGTATTCGTAGCGGATGCCGTAGCCCATCACCGGCAATTGCAGGGTGGCGCAACTGTCCAGGAAACAGGCTGCCAGCCGTCCGAGACCGCCATTGCCCAGTCCCGCATCATGCTCGCACTCGGCGATGTCCTCGAGTTCGACGCTAAGCTTGCGCAGTTGCTGTTCGATGGCCGGATCGATATCCAGATTCAGCAAGGCATTGCCCAGGGTGCGCCCCATCAGGAATTCCAGCGACAGGTAATAGGTACGGCGGCAGTCGGCATCGCGGTAGGACTGGCGCGTGTTTTTCCAACGCTCGACCAGACGGTCGCGTAACGCGAGGGACAGCGAGGTATACATCTGGTGACTGGACAGACGCAAATCGTCGCGCCCGAGGGTGTGGCTGAAATAACGGCGGAAGTCGTCAACGATGCTTTCCGCATCCATGCCGAGCGGGGGGAGATTGCCGATGCCGGTCGAGGCGTTCGGACGGTTGGATTCTTTGCTGATGATATGCTCCAGATAGAAGGGTTGTCACAGTGTCTCAGCGGGGAGCGTGGCGGGAACAAGCACCGCCAAGGCTACAGCGCCGCGAGATTTCGGGGCGTATTATGCCCGAAAACAGCCTGCCCCGCCGCGCCAGGCGAAGGAAAGGCGCTTCAGAGCCCCAAGGATTTCAGCAGATCGTCCACTTCGTCCTGCCCGTTGACGCGATCCGCAGGCTTGACCGCCGGCCCTGCGGTCAGCCCCTCCGTGCTGATCAGGGAATCCTTGGTATCCGGCGCGTACTCCTTGAGGATGTCGAGCAGGATGTTCTCGATCTCGTTGGCGGCCAACACGATCTTGTTGACCATCTGTCCGGCCACATCGCGGAATTCCTGCGCCTCCATGATCGTCATCAGGTTGTGGCGCACCTGTTCTTCAGCGGCGGATATCTCGCCGAGACGCGAGATGGTCTCGTCAATCAGGCTGCCATGCTCCGTAAAGTGCACATCCGCCAAACGCCGCGACAGATCGCTGCACACCGATTGCGTTTCGCGGGTCAGCGGAACAGCAGTCTCCACCGCGCTGATGGTTTTCTCCGAGGCTTCGTGCATGGAACGGTCGATGAAGGACAGACGGTCGCGCGCATCCGGCATGGTGGCGGCGGATTTTTCCAGATTGCGGGTGTGCCCCAGATCTTTCAGGATACGGTGCAGGCGCGCGGTCGCTTGGCCTATTTTTTCAACCCGGGCATCCGGCAACACGGAGCGTTTTTTACGGGGCGTTTCTGTGACCATATTTTTCCCTCATCCCTGATTCCGTCTACGGCGATTTTGCCGACAGCGGTGAATTGTAACCCTGTCATGCGGGGATTTGTAGCCGCAATTTTGCGCCAAGACCGTCCTCCCCGGAAAATCCGGCACAGTTTCGTGATAATCTCAAAACCACTCAATAACCATGCCGGAGATAACGTGGACAGCACCGCCGTCAAAGAATATCTGCTCGAACTGCAAGAACTCATCGTCGAACGCCTGGAGCAGGTGGACGGCAAAAAATTCATCCGCGACAAATGGACGCGCGCCACGGGGAGCGGCGGCATCGGCAAGGGCGAAGGCATCAGTTGCATCATCGAGGAGGGCAATGTGCTGGAGCGCGGCGGCGTGGCGTTCTCGCATGTGCAGGGCGACAAGATGCCGGCCTCGGCTACGGCGCACCGCCCCGAGCTGGCGGGCTGTTCGTGGGAGGCGATGGGCGTGTCGCTGGTGATGCATCCGCGCAATCCTTATGCGCCGACTTCGCATGCCAACGTGCGCATGTTTATGGCGCACAAACCGGACGGCGAGAAGGTGTTCTGGTTTGGCGGCGGCATGGACCTCACGCCTTACTACGGCTTCGAGGAAGACGCGGTGCACTTCCACCAGATCTGCAAGAACTCGCTGGCGCCGTTCGATCCCGCGCTGCATGCGAAATTCAAAAAATGGTGCGACGAGTATTTCTTCCTCAAGCACCGCAACGAACCGCGCGGCGTGGGCGGTATCTTCTTCGACGACCTGAGCGAGCCGGATTTCGCTTCCTGCTTCGCTATCCAGCAGAGCGTGGGCGACCATTACCTGTCGGCCTATGTGCCGCTGCTGGAGAAGCGCATGGACACGCCCTACGGCGAACGCGAGCGCGACTTCCAGCTCTATCGTCGCGGGCGTTATGTGGAGTTCAACCTGGTCATAGACCGTGGCACCATCTTCGGCCTGCAATCGAACGGCCGCACCGAATCCATCCTGCTGTCCATGCCGCCGCTGGTAAAGTGGCGCTACGACTGGCACCCGGAAGCGGGCACGCCGGAAGCGGAGTTGTACGACAAGTATCTGGTGCCCAAAGACTGGGTGTGACATCGGCAAGGGAGGCTGACATGCATTCGAAAGAACACTGGGAAAAAGTCTATTCGACCAAAGCGACCGATGCGGTGAGCTGGTTCCAGCCGCACGCCGACCTTTCGCTCGATCTCATCAAGTCGACGGGCGCGTCTGCGGATGCGGGCATCATCGACGTCGGCGGCGGTGCGTCCACGCTGGTCGACGATCTGGTGGCGGAAGGTTATAGCGATCTTACCGTGCTCGATCTTTCCGGCGCGGCGCTGCAAACTGCGCGCAAACGCCTCGGTGCTCAGGAGAGCAAGGTGCGCTGGCTCGAGGATGACATCACCCGGGTCGAGCTGCCCGCCCATCGTTACGATATCTGGCACGACCGTGCCGTGTTCCACTTCCTCACCGATCCGGCAGACCGTGCCGCCTATGTGCGCACGGTGATGCGTTCGGTGAAACCGGGCGGCCATGTCATCGTCGCTTCCTTCGCCGAAGACGGCCCCTTGCAATGCAGCGGTCTACCCGTCATGCGTTACACCCCGGGCGAGCTGCACGACCAGTTTGGCGGCGGATTCGAGTTACTGTCGCATCGCAAGGAGCTGCACCAGACACCCGCTGGCGCCAAACAGTCTTTCGTTTACTGCTACTGCCGCCGCGTCAGTTCCTGACCTTGCGCAACACGATGCCGCGAAACCAGCCGCCCGCCAGCAGCGGCTCGTCGCTGACCACCTCCAGCTCCGGCACGGCACACAACACCTCCTCGAATACCACATCCATGCGCGTGGCAAAGCGGCGTGTGAGCCCGTTGAACAGGCGGCGCAACGGTGCGCGCTGCTGCGGTTGCAAAAATTTATCCAGCAGAATGATGGTGCCGCCGGGTTTCAGCACTCGCGCGGCTTCGCGAAGACACTGCTGCGGCTCCGGCACCACCGCCACGATCAGGTGCAACACGGCGTGATCGAAATGCGCATCGGAAAAAGGCAGCGACATGCTGTCGCCCAGCACAAAATGCACATCCAGCGCGGCAGCTCGCCGCCTGGCCCGCGTCAGCATCGCCGTATTGAAATCAAGTGCCGAATAGCGGTGCAGTTGCGGCAGCAAAGGCAAATCCAGCCCGGTACCCGCGCCGCTCACCAGTACGCGCCCCGGCGCATCCACCGGTAAGGCGCGCAACGAACGCCTGCGCGCCTCGCGCATCGGGAATTCGATTATCAAGTCATAAAGCGGCGCAATCAGGCTGTAGCTCAGGCGCAGCAGCGGGTTTAGGCGATAGGGTTGTGTACTCATGCTCTATAAAAACCTCATTGCCCGCAGATTACGCAGATTGAACCGATTGAACAACAATTTGAAACCGAAGGCCGCATGTGGATTGACTGACTGGGACCCGTGATGAATCGAATACAGAATAATCCGTGCAATCTGCGGGCGCAGTTTTTCAATTCATTGCAGATGCTGGATGCCGGTTATTTTAGCCAGCGCCACGGCCTGTGCCAACGCTTCAACGGCTTGCGTGCGGGCGAAGCTCTTGCGCCAGGCCAGCGCGATGCGGCGCGACGGCACCGGCTTGGCGAACGGGATCACGTTCAGCAGCTTGCTGCGGTAACGCGCGGCGTTGGCCGAGGCGGGCAGCACGGTGACACCGAGGCCGGAGGCGACCATGTTGCGGATAGTCTCCAGAGAGGTGCCGCGCTGTATCTCCGCGCCCTTGCGGCTGAGATCGGGGCAGGCCTCGGCCACCTGGTTGCTGAAACAGTGGCCGGAATTCAGCAGCAGCACTTTCTCGTCAGCCAACTCCGGGGCCTTGATGCTGCGCCGGTCACACCAGCGATGCTCGCTGTTCACCACCACCTCGAACGGTTCGTCATATAAAGGATGAGTGAGGATGCTCGCATCGCCAAAGGGCAGCGCGATGATGATCACATCCAGCTTGCCGTTGCGCAGCAACGTCTCCAGATTCGCGGTGATGTTCTCCTCCACCTCCAGCGCCATCTGCGGCGCGACCTTCTTCAGCGCGGGGATGAGGTCGGGCAGCAGATAGGGACCGACGCTGTGGATGACGCCGACGCGCAGCGGCGTGCTGAGCTGGTTCCTGCCCTGCGCGGCGATCTCGCGGATGCGTTCCGCTTCTTCCAACACGCGCTGCGCCTGCTCCACGATGGCACTGCCGACCGGCGTGAGCGTGACCTCGTTCTTACCGCGCTCGAATATCTTCAACCCGAGTTCTTCTTCCAGCTTCTGTATCGCCAGAGACAGCGCGGGCTGGCTAATGAAAGCCTTCTCGGCCGCACGGCGGAAATTGCGTTCCTGTGCCACGGCGACGATGAAACGCAGTTCGTTTAGGGTCATGGGGCGATCTCCTTGGTGATTTGTATTATAAATCGCTACTGTTTGAACAATCAATTGGATTAATGGCCGCCATAAGCCTACATTGCGTCCGTGGGCAACGCGCCACCGATCAACCAACCAAGGAGAGCACCATGCAAAGACCCGATATCAAGACGCAAGCCAATCTCGAAGCCGCCCTGGCCGGTGAGTCAATGGCACACACCAAATACCGCTACTTTGCCGCCATCGCCCGCGCCGAGGGCAACGAAGAAATCGCGCGCGTGTTCGAAGAGACTGCCGCGCAGGAAGTGCAGCACGCGCTGGGCCACCTCGATCTGCTGTACCCGAAGTCGGAGATGACCACCGAGCGTTGCCTGCAGATGGCCATAGAGGGCGAGACCTACGAGTACACCGAGATGTACCCCGGCTTTCTCAAGACGGCGCAGCAGGAAGGCCATGAAGCCGCAACGACCGAAATCAAGCAGCAGATTGATGAATCGAAGGAACACGCCGAAATGTTCAAGGCCACGCTGGAGAAAGCGGCCAAGCGCTTCGCGGCACTCGCAAAAGTGGAAGAGCGCCATGCCAACCAGTACCGCGCCCAGCTGGCGAAGGTCGAGGCTTGATTGGTAGGTCGGGTTTTAACCCGAATCGGAAATGTCGGACTGAAGTCCGACCTACATTTGATAATTATTAAGGAGAACATCATGAAAGTATGGCAATGCGTAGTGTGCGGTTTCATCTATGACGAGACCAAGGGGATGCCGGAAGAAGGCATCAAGGCCGGCACCAAGTGGGCGGACATCCCCGAGAACTGGGCTTGTCCAGACTGTGGCGTAGCCAAGGCTGATTTCGAGATGATCGAGGTTTAGTAACGCAAGCTCGTCATCCCCGCAAAGGCGGGGATCCAGTTGGAATATCTGACTGGGTTCCCGCCTTCGCGGAAACGACAAGACCGATGAAGCCGGGAATTTCCGTGTGAAGGAGAGATAAAAATGAAACCAATCGTCGTACTAGGAAGCGGCCTGGCGGGTTACTCCGTGATCCGCGAACTGCGCAAACTGGATCGAGACATCCCGGTCACGCTGGTCACGCGCGACAGCGGCGATTACTACTCCAAGCCCATGCTCTCCAATGCCTATGCGCAAGGTAAGGATGCCGCCGGACTGGTGCTGACGCGCGCGGCGGAGATGGCCGCGCAACTGGGCATCACGCTACTGGCGGAGACCGAGGTGCATGGCATTGACCGTGCGAACAAAACACTGGCTACCAGTGCGGGCGAACTGGCGTACGACAGGCTGGTGATCGCATTGGGTGCCGACCCCATCCGCATCCAGGTACAGGGTGATGCCGCCGATGCGGTGATGTCGGTCAACGACATCGCTGACTACGCGCAGTTGCGCAAGTCCGTGCAGGGGGTGGAGCACATCACCATCATGGGCGGCGGACTGATCGGCTGCGAATTCGCAAACGACTGGGCCACTGCCGGTTACAAAGTCAGTGTCATCGATCCCGGTCCGTATCCGCTCGCCAGCCTGATGCCGGAACAGGCTGGCAAGCAGTTGCTCGCACCCCTTGCGGCGATCGGTGTGGATTGGCATTTCGGTACCTCGGTCAGCCGCGTGGATCGTCACGAGAATGGCTACACCCTGACGCTGGCGAACGGCACGCAACTGCAAACCGGTCTGGTGATATCCGCAGTGGGCTTGCGTCCGCGCATCGCATTGGCGCAGGCGGCAGGCCTGGAAGTGAATCGCGGCGTCAAGGTGGATGCATGCCTGCGCAGCAGCGATGCGGCCATCTACGCGCTGGGCGACTGCGCCGAGATCGACGGCAAAGTGCAACCTTTCGTGCTGCCCATCATGCACGCGGCGCGCGCACTGGCGAAGACGCTGGCAGGCGAAGAGACGCCGGTGGTGTTCCCCGCCATGCCGGTGGTGGTCAAGACGCCCGCGCATCCCGTCGCGGTGTTGCCGGTGGCGCGCGATGCGGTCGGCAACTGGCAACTGCGCGCCAACAGCGACGGCGTGAAGATGGCCTTCCTCGATGCGAAGCGATGCATGACCGGCTTCGTGCTCACCGGGCGCTACGCTGCCGAACGCAACGAGATGGGCAAGCTGGTCGGACAAGCGCTGGAAGACGATGGCAGCAGTGTGTTTGGCTAGCCAAAAGTGCTAACATCATCCGCGCAGATGGCAGATAGTAAGGAACGCATGACACAACAACCTTTCAACGAACAGACAAGGAGAACGATCATGAGCAAAGTATCCGCAATCAACATCGGTATCAGCGAAAAAGACCGCAAGAAGATCGCCGACGGCCTCTCGCGCATGCTGGCCGACACCTACACCCTTTACCTCAAGACCCACAATTTCCACTGGAACGTCACCGGTCCCATGTTCCAAACCCTGCACCTGATGTTCATGACGCAATACACCGAGGCATGGAATGCCGTCGATCTCGTCGCAGAACGCATCCGCACCCTGGGCTATCCCGCACCCGGCAGCTACAAGGAATTCGCCGCACTCACCAGCATCAAGGACAGCAGCGGCACCATCAGCGCAAAAGAGATGATCAAGCAACTGGTGGAAGGTCAGGAGACGGTTGCGCGCACCGCGCGGGAAGTGCTGCCCATCGCCGAGAAGGCAGGAGACCAGCCGACCGTCGACCTCTTGTCGGCACGCATGGAGGTGCATGAGAAGAACGCTTGGATGCTCCGCAGCTTGCTCGAAGAGTAAGTGAAAGATTGGACATTGCAATGCTGGCGTTCTTGCGGTGAAGACTCACGCTGCGGTTTCATCGCCGCGTGATGTCAGCACCCAAAATGCACGAAACACAAGACAATCATGGAAGTCGGAAAACTGTGGGAAGCTCGGTTTAACCAGCCACTTACCCATCGTTTTTTGATGGGTTATGTGGAATGACTATGCAAGGCTACCGAGCGATAGCGAACGAAATATCCGCACTAAGCTAACCGCCGATATAGGACATTTCCACTTTTGCATGATCCGCGCCGGCGGTATGGCGCAGTTGCGAATAGCGGTCGTTGCGCTCGCTCCAGCATCCGGCGATCAGCTGGATCAGCGCATGGTCGGATGCGTCTCCCCGGAGAGGCCCGCGCAGATCCAATCCCTCGCCCGCGAACAAACAGGTATAGAGCTTGCCGTCAGTGGACAGGCGGGCGCGGCTGCACTCCCGGCAAAAGGCCTGCGTGACCGAGGCGATCACGCCGATCTCCCCCGCACCATCGGCATAGCGCCAGCGTTCGGCCACCTCGCCGCTGTAGCCGGGATCGACCTGCTCCAGCGGATAGTGCGCGGCGATACGGTCGAGTATCGCGCGCGCCGGCACCACATCATCCATGCGCCAGCCGTTGCTGTGCCCCACGTCCATGAATTCGATGAAGCGCAACACGATCCCGCTGTGGCGGAAGTGTTTCGCCATCGCCGCGATCTCGTGATCGTTGGCACCGCGCTTGACCACCATGTTCACCTTGACCGGGGTCAAGCCCACGGCCCGGGCCATGGCGATTCCATCCAGCACCGTTTCGACTGCCGCATCACTGTCACTCATCAGGCGGAAAGTCTCCTGGCTCAGACTGTCCAAACTGACGGTGACACGCGCCAAACCGGCATCCTTGAGGCTTTGCGCCTTCTTGCCCAGCAATACACCGTTAGTGGTGAGCGCGACCTCGACCGGCTTCCCTTCGCCGGTTTGCAGCACCGCCAGCTTTTCGATCAAGCGCTCGACACCGCGCCGCAGCAAGGGCTCGCCGCCGGTGATGCGCAGCTTGGTCACACCCAGACGGATGAACGCCCGCGCCAACCGCTCGATCTCCTCAAAGGTAAGCAACTCGGCGCGCGGCAAAAAATCGTGGCTCTGGTCGAAAGTCTCGCGCGGCATGCAATAGGTGCAGCGCAGGTTGCAACGGTCGGTGACGGAGATGCGCAAATCGTGCAGCGGACGCTGCTGGCGATCCACTATCGCGCCAGCATGATCGCCCCGCACATCCGTTCCGGGATGAGCGGGCGCAACGCGGCGGCTCTGCGCCGCCGGGATAATGGGAATGATGCGGAAGGAGGTGTCCATAGCCACGATAATCAAAGCCGGAAGTCACTATAAGCCAACTCGGAGATTGTATAGGCCATTTCGTTCCGAGCATCAACAAAACGAGCTCCGCCTGAAGAGGTGGCTGGAGGGGCGCAAAACTTGAACGAAAATTGGTACGTTTCTTACTACAGGCAATGGGTTAAGCAACAGGATTACTGCCTAACTTATTGTTTAACTGGTGCGCTCGGCGGGAGTCGAACCCACGACCCTTGGCTTCGGAAACCAATACTCTATCCAGCTGAGCTACGAGCGCATTTTGAGGCGCGCAGCATAGCGGTTTTTGCCCATGCAGTCCAACGCAAATCAGCCGGGGAGGCAGGCCAGATTTTGCGAATGGCAGACATGGCTCTTGGCGTAGACCAGCGCCACCCACAGCCAGAACAGCAGAAAGAAAGCGCACCATCCGAGATGCCGGTCGGGAATGAATCCGGGCGTGATTGTCCGGGTGATTCTCGAAACGGGAGCGGTGACCACTTGCAACAAGCGGTACACGAAATTTTGCTGCCGGGCCTGGCCGGAGAGCAGGCCGACCACGCCTTGCGCGAGCAGGGCCATCAGCGCGATTTCGATCAGCGCTTTCAATACGCTGACGAGGAGCAGTTCGGGTGAGAGCATGGTTCGGCTGGTTTGATTGGGCTTGGCGGCATCTTATCACCGGCGGGCGAGCGTCCGCGCCGTCACCGGCCATGCGTCTTTTCGCGGGCAAAAAAACCCCCTTCCCGGCAAAGGGGAGGTTTAAAAATGGGAAGGGGGTGGGGGAGACGAGTGACTGAGCCGCCGCCAAACGCATCGCGCGTTCGGCATCGCGGCGGACATCCGGCTGGCGGTCAGCCGGATGTCCGGGCGGGGTCAGTGCGGTGGTTTGCCGCCGTCAGCCAGCTTGCGCCAGGTGTCGAGCAGCGTGTCGGGATTGAGCGACATGGTCTGGATGCCCTGTTCCATCAGCCACTGCGCGAAGTCAAAATGATCGGATGGCCCCTGGCCGCAGATGCCGACGTATTTGTTGAGGCGGTTGCAGGTGCTGATCGCCATTTTCAGCAGGGCTTTCACCGCCGCGTCGCGCTCGTCGAAGCGATCCGCCACCAGACTGGAGTCCCGATCCAGCCCCAAGGTCAGTTGCGTGAGGTCGTTGGAGCCGATGGAGAAGCCGTCGAAATATTGCAGGAAGTCTTCCGCCAGCAGGGCGTTGGAGGGGATCTCGCACATCATGATAAGACGCAGGCCGTTGTCGCCGCGCTTCAAACCGTGCTTCTCCAGCGTGGCGACAACTTCGCGCGCTTCGCCCACGGTGCGCACGAAGGGGATCATCAACTCGACGTTGGTGTAGCCCAGCTTCTCCCGCACGCGCTTCATGGCGCGGCATTCCAGTTCGAAGCAATCCGAGAAGTTGGCCGCCACGTAGCGCCCCGCGCCGCGAAAACCGATCATCGGGTTCTCTTCCATCGGCTCGTAGATCTCGCCGCCGAGCAGCTTGCGGTATTCGTTCGATTTAAAATCGGACAGGCGCACGATCACCGGCTTGGGCCAGAATGCCGCCGCCAGCGTGGACACGCCTTCGGTGATCTTCTCCACGTAAAACTCTTCGGGGCTGGCATAACCCGCCGCGCGTTGCAGCACCGCCTCGTGCAGCTTGCCCGGCAGTTTGTCATGCTCCAGCACCGCTTTCGGGTGGATGCCGATCAGGTTGTTGATGATGAATTCCAGACGTGCCAGCCCCACGCCCGCCGATGGCAGTTGCGAAAATTCGAACGCCAGCGTGGGGTTGCCCACGTTGAGCATCAGCTTGACCGGGATGGGCGGCAGCGCTTCTTCGCTGTGTACCACCACCTCGAACGGCAGCTTGCCGTGATAGACATAGCCGGTGTCGCCTTCGGCGCAGGAGGCGGTGACCGTCTCGCCGTCCTGTAACGAGGTGGTGGCATGGCCGCAGCCGACGATGGCCGGGATGCCCAGCTCGCGCGCGATGATCGCCGCATGGCAGGTGCGGCCGCCCCGGTTGGTGATGATGGCGGAAGCCTTCTTCATCACCGGCTCCCAGTTCGGGTCGGTCATGTCGGTCACGAGCACGTCACCGGCCTGCACCTTGTCCATTTCGCTGATGTGGCTCACCAAGCGCACCGGGCCGGTACCCACTTTTTGGCCAATGGCGCGACCCGTGGCCAGCACCACGCCCTTGCCCTTGAGCTTGTAGCGCACCTCGGTTTTGCCAGAGGCCTGGCTTTTCACGGTCTCGGGCCGGGCTTGCAGAATGTAGAGTTGGCCGTCGGTGCCGTCTTTGCCCCATTCAATGTCCATCGGGCGGCCATAGTGCTGCTCAATCACCAAGGCGTAGTGGGCCAGTTGCTCCACGTCGGCATCGGTCAGGCTGTAGCGGTTGCGCTGTTCCACCGGCACGTCCACGGTCTTGACCAGCTTGCCCTTGAGCGCGCCCTCGGCCGCTTTTTCTTCCGGCGTGGTGAAGGTCATTTGAATCAGCTTGCTGCCCAGGTTGCGGCGAATCAGTGCCCGCTTGCCCGCCTTGAGCATGGGCTTGTGGACATAGAACTCATCGGGGTTCACCGCGCCCTGCACCACCGTCTCGCCCAGGCCGTAGCTGGAGGTGATGAACACCACGTCTTCAAAACCGCTCTCGGTGTCGATGGTGAACATCACCCCGGCCGCGCCGGTGTCGGAGCGCACCATGCGCTGCACGCCAGCGGAGAGCGCCACGTCGGCATGGGCAAAACCTTTGTGAACGCGGTAACTGATGGCGCGGTCGTTGTACAAGGAAGCAAACACCTCTTTCATTTTGTGCAGCACCTCTTCAATGCCATGCACGTTCAAAAAGGTTTCTTGCTGACCGGCAAACGAGGCGTCGGGTAGATCTTCGGCGGTGGCCGATGAGCGCACGGCAAAAGTGGCTTTGTCGTTGTCGCCCACCAGCGTGATGAACGCGTCGCGGATGGCTTTTTCCAGGTCGGCGGGGAAAGGTTGGTTTTCCACCATGGCTCGAATTTCGGCACCGGCTTCGGCCAGGGCACGCACATCGTCGGTGTCCAAGGCATCCAAGCGGGCGTTGATGCGCTCGGTCAGGCCATCAAACTGCAAAAATTCGCGGAAGGCGTGGGCGGTGGTGGCAAAGCCGGTGGGCACTTTCACGCCACTGGGCAGTTGCGAAATCATTTCACCAAGGCTGGCGTTTTTGCCCCCCACAGTGTCAACGTCGGTCATCCGCAGATGCTCGAAGGGCACGACCAGATCGGTCGGAGAAAACAGGTTGGACATGGAAAGACTCCTCAAGGTTAAAAAAACGGGGCACCATGCTCTGTGCTTGCGACCTGTGGTTCTGTTGTGGGTCTGGCACCGGGCAAAGGGCTGAAATTGGGGACCAGAACCGGGATAATGGCTTTGTCCGCAGGTTGCGATTGTAGGGTGCATCCCCAAAAAATGAGCACTACAAATGTCGAGCTGGGCGTGAAAGCCACTGCGCCATGGCTTGAATTTTTCGCAATCCGTGGGCCATTCTTTTGCCCACCTTTTTCGTGCAAGCACGCATCCATCATGCCCAACCGAACTGTCTTTTTCATCTCTGACGGCACTGGTATAACCGCCGAAACCTTTGGCAACGCCATCTTGGCGCAATTTGAAACGACTGTGCGCCGTGTTCGCCTGCCGTTCATTGACAGCGTGGACAAGGCACACCAAGCCATACGGCAGATCAACCACACCGCCGAGATCGAAGGCAAGCGCCCGCTGGTGTTCACCACTGTGGTCAATATGGATGTGCTTGGCGTGGTGAAAGAACATTGCCAGGGCATGTTGCTGGACATGTTCGGCACCTTTGTCGAACCCATGGAGCAAGAACTGGGCATCAAGTCCAACCACCGGGTGGGCCGGTTTTCCGACGCATCGAAAAGCCAGGCCTACAACGACCGGATCGAAGCCATCAACTTCTCGCTGGCCCACGACGACGGCCAGAGCCACCGTGACTTGCAGGGTTCCGACGTGATTCTGGTGGGCGTGAGTCGCAGCGGCAAAACCCCCACGTCGCTCTACCTGGCCATGCAGTACGGTCTAAAAGCGTCGAACTACCCGCTGATTCCGGAGGATTTTGACCGGCGCAAACTGCCGCCCGCGCTGGTGCCGCACCGAAAAAAGATTTTTGGCCTGACGATTGCGGCCGAACGCCTGAGCGAAATTCGCAACGAGCGCCGCCCCAATTCGCGCTACGCCAGCTTGGAAAACTGCCGCATGGAGATCAGCGAAGCCGAGGGCATGATGCGCCGTGAAGGCATCCGCTGGCTGTCCACCACCACCAAGTCCATAGAAGAAATTGCCACGACGATCTTGCAGGAGATTCAACCAGACCGGCTGGTGTACTAGTACCCCCGCGCCTCCTGAAGCATCACCCCATGGATTGATGCAGTGCGGAGCACGATCCCGCCACTGCCTTGAGAAGACCCCGCACCCTGGACGCTGCCCAGGCACGCGCAAAACCTCTGCGCATAAGTTTGATCACTCCTTGTCCGATGAAGACCCGGCTTTCTTCTTGGTCTTGGGGCCCAAACCGTGGGCCTGGCGACTCAATGCAAAGGAAGCGAAGAGTTTGATCCACAGCGTGGAGCCCGCAACGGCGATCCAGTCCTGGCGCTCAAGCGCCTGGAACACCAGCACGGCCACCAGCACCCCCACCATCACCACCCCGCCAATCAGGTTGATGACCATTTCATACGGCGCGTAATGCTCTGCATTCGCAGGTGGCAGACCTTTTTTCAGCGCCACTTCGGAAAAATCGCGCTTGTAAAAAATGCGCCAAGCGCGACGCAGCCAGAAGAAGGCCACGGGAAACAGCGCCAGCAGGAAGACCCAGTTGAGAATGAAAATGCTCATATTGTGTGAATTTCCGCAAGCCCACAACGGACTTGCTCTGCCATTGTCTCAATAAAAAACCCCGCCGGTTGCCCGGCGGGGTCGGTGTCGAAGCGGCTTGAGGGTGAACGCTAGGCGATCACCGACCGCTCAGCTGTCAGTGGCCTGCCGTGGCTGCGCCAGCACCCTTGGGGGTACGAACGCCATCCACCATGGCGGCAATGTGCGCAGGCACCGGAGCACCCATTTTGCTCACCGCGTAGGCCACTGCGAAGTTCACGATCGCGCCCACGGTGCCAAAGGCCTCGGGGGTGATGGTGAAGAACGAGTTGGCGCCACCGATCAGGTCCAGGTAGCCCGTGCCGGCCACAAAGAAGATGCCTTTGTGTGCGAACACGTAGAACAGCGTCACAACCAAGCCTGCAATCATGCCAGCGCTGGCGCCTTTGTCGGTCACCGTCTTGCTGAAGATGCCCATCATGAGCGCCGGGAAGATCGTCGAAGCCGCGATACCGAAGGCCAGAGCCACGGTACCCGCCGCGAAGCCCGGAGGATTCAGACCCAGCCAGCCGGCCACAAAGATGGCACCGGCCATGGCGATCTTGCCAGCCAACAGTTCACCCTTTTCGCTGATGTCAGGCTTGATGGCGCCCTTGATCAGGTCGTGGGAAATGGCAGACGAGATGGCCAGCAGCAGACCAGCAGCCGTGGACAGCGCAGCGGCCAGGCCACCAGCAGCGACCAAGGCAATCACCCAGTTGGGCAACTGTGCAATCTCGGGGTTGGCGAGCACGATGATGTCGGCGTTCACCGTCAGCTCGTTGCCCTTCCAGCCAGCGGCCTCCGCCTTGCCCAGCACCACTTCGTTCTTGGTGGCGCTGTTGTAGAACTGGATGCGGCCGTCGCCGTTCTTGTCTTCCCACTTCAGCAGGCCGGTTTTCTCCCAGCGCTTCATCCACTCAGGACGCTCTTCGTACAGCAAGCTGGCTTCCGGAGCGAACATGTCTGGCTTGGCCTTGACCACGTCGGCGTTCACAACCAGCTGACCGGTCGCGTCCTGGGTAATACCCACGGCGCTGTTGGTCGTACCAAACAGGTTCAGACGGGCCATGGCACCCACAGCTGGGGCCGTGGTGTACAGCAGGGCAATGAAAACCAGCGCCCAACCAGCCGAAGAGCGTGCGTCAGCAACCTTGGGCACGGTGAAGAAGCGCACGATCACATGGGGCAGACCCGCGGTACCGATCATCAACGAAACGGTGTAGAAGAACATGTTGATGGTCGAGCCTGCGGCAGTGGTTGTGTACTGACCAAAGCCCAGATCGGTCACCACCTGGTCCAGCTTGGCCAGCAGCGACACGTCGGTGCCTGCCAGGTCAGAGCCCAGGCCCAGCTGCGGCAGGAAGTTGCCGGTCAGGTTCAGGGAGATGAAGATGGCTGGAACCGAGTAGGCCAGGATCAGCACGATGTACTGCGCCACCTGGGTGTAGGTGATGCCCTTCATGCCACCGAACACGGCGTAAGCAAAAACGATACCCATACCGAGGTAGATACCCATCTCACGGCTCACGCCCAGGAAACGGGCGAAGGTCACGCCCACGCCGGTCATCTGGCCAATGATGTAAGTGATGGAAGCCACCAGCAAGCAGACTACAGCTACGTTGCGGGCGAAACCGGAGTAGAAGCGGTCGCCGATGAACTCCGGCACGGTGAACTTGCCGAACTTGCGCAGGTACGGAGCAAGCAAGCAAGCCAGCAACACGTAGCCGCCGGTCCAGCCCATCAGGAACACGCCACCGCCGTAGCCCATGTTGGAGATGAGGCCAGCCATGGAGATGAAGGAAGCAGCCGACATCCAGTCAGCGGCCGTGGCCATGCCGTTGGTGATGGGATGCACGCCGCCACCAGCGACGTAAAACTCGGAGGTGCTACCCGCACGAGCCCAGAAAGCGATGCCGAGGTACAGCGCGAAGCTGGCACCAACGACCAAGTAAGTTAGGGTTTGGAGTTCCATGAGTGTGTCGTCCTGTTATCAGTCTTCTTGCATGCCGAATTTGCGGTCGATGTCGCCCATCTTTTTTGCGTACCAGAAAATCAGCACGATAAAGATGTAGATGGAGCCTTGCTGGGCGAACCAGAAGCCCAGCGGATAGCCGCCCAGATGAATGCTGTTGAGCATGGGAGCAAACAGGATGCCCGCTCCGTAAGACACGACCGCCCAGATCACCAGCACTTTGGTCAGCAGACCCAGTGTGGCGCTCCAGTAGCCCTTTGCGTTGTTGTCACTTGCCATGAAAGTCATCTCCTCAGTGTGATGCTTTTGCTGTTTCAGCGGGGTGAGCCGCCACGTTTTGCATGCCGTTCACCGTGAGGTTTTTGGCATTACGGGTGCGACTGTGGATTCGCTTTCTTACAGCAAAATTGCTGATCGAAGCCCCTCGGCTTCGTCCTAGGGTAAGCCCCTAGCAAATAGACAACATTCCGAAGCTATGCCGCTCGGTTCAACCGCAAGACAGCGGTTGAACGGGTCATCTCACAGCCTATTTATGTACAGTCATAGGGCATTTTCTCGTCTCTGCGCTGAGTCAGCGCTCCCAAACGCAAAAGGGCTTCGGTTGCCCGAAGCCCTTTCAATCAACCCGAAGAAGGCATGTCGCTCAAGCCATTGCGGCCTCGGCAGCAGACGCCACAGCCACCACCGGCTGGCGGATCAGGTAATCAAAAGCGCTCAGTGCGGCTTTGGAGCCGTCGCCTGCAGCAATCACGATCTGCTTGTAAGGCACAGTGGTGCAGTCGCCTGCAGCAAACACACCCGGTACATTGGTGTGCCCTTTGGCATCCACCACAATTTCGCCAAAACGGCTCAGCTCGACCGTGCCCTTGAGGAACTCGGTGTTGGGCACCAAGCCAATTTGTACGAACACACCTTCCAGCGCCACTTGGTGGATGGCACCGGTCACGCGGTCTTTGTAACCCAAGCCGTTGACCTTGCCATGAGCGCCGGTGATTTCGGTGGTTTGCGCGTTGACGTGAATCTCTACATTGGGCAGGCTCTTGAGCTTGCTCACCAACACCGCGTCGGCTTTCAGGGCATCGGCAAACTCGATCAGCGTGACATGGGCCACCACGCCAGCCAAGTCGATGGCGGCTTCTACGCCCGAGTTGCCGCCCCCGATGACCGCCACGCGCTTGCCTTTGAACAGCGGGCCGTCGCAATGCGGGCAATAAGCCACGCCTTTGTTTTTGTACTCTTGCTCGCCGGGCACGTTGACATTGCGCCAGCGCGCGCCGGTTGACAGGATGACGCTGCGCGCTTTGAGCACACCGCCATTGGCCATGTGCACCGCGACCAGGCCGCCTGTTTCGGTGGCGGGCACAATTTTGTCGGCGCGCTGCAGGTTCATGATGTCCACCTCGTAGTGGCGCACCTGGGCTTCCAGCGCAGCGGCAAACTTGGGTCCATCGGTCTCCAGCACCGAGATGTAGTTCTCGATGGCCATGGTGTCGTTGGTTTGGCCACCGAAACGCTCGGCCGCGACACCCACACGGATGCCTTTGCGAGCGGCATACACCGCTGCAGCCGCACCAGCCGGGCCACCGCCGACGATCAACACATCAAACGCGTCTTTGGCACTCAGCTTGGCTGCTTCGCGGTCGCCTGAATTTGTGTCCAGCTTGGCCACGATTTCTTCCACCGTCATGCGGCCCGAGCCAAAGACTTTGCCGTTCAAGAACACCATGGGCACGGCCATGATTTCGCGGTCGTTCACCTCTTGCTGGAATGCGCCGCCTTCGATCACCACGGTTTTGACCTTGGGGTTGAAGATCGCCATGAGCGAGAGGGCTTGCACCACATCCGGGCAGTTGTGGCAGCTCAAGGACATGTAGACCTCGAAGCTGAAGTCGCCGTCCAGGGCTTTAATGGCATCGATCACATCGGCATCGACCTTGGGTGGGTGGCCACCGGTCCACAGCAAGGCCAACACCAGCGATGTGAATTCATGGCCCAGCGGCAGGCCCGCAAAACGCACGCCCTGGGTTTCTCCAGCACGGGCGACCACGAAAGATGGCTTGCGTGCATCGTTGCCCGTGGTGTCGAGCGTGACCTTGTCGGAGAGCGAAACGATGTCGTTCAACAGGTTGCGCATCTCGGTGCCGGTGTCGCTGTCGTCGAGCGAAGCAATCAACTGGATCGGCTGGCGCAGCATGCCCAGGTAGGTTTGAAGCTGGGTTTTGAGGGTGGCGTCAAGCATGGTGGACTCCTGAAAAGAATGAAAAGGTGGGGCATTGCATCAATGCCGCTGGTGCATGGGCCAAGCGCTTGTGGCGAGGGCCCATGGGGCAGCGGTACTGCCCGAAGAGAGAGAGGGAGACAACTGCAACCGACGATGGCGAGGCAGTTCACCCAGGATGCGGTGGCACCGGCTTTGCCGGGCCACTCGTATCGTCCCTCAAGGGGGTGACGCGCCGATAGGCGCGGCGCGGGGGTGTTTAGATCTTGCCAACGAGTTCCAAGGAAGGAGCGATGGTCTTGGCGCCTTCGTTCCACTTGGCTGGGCACACCTGGCCGGGGTTGGCGGCGGTGTACTGGGCGGCCTTCAGCTTGCGCAGGGTTTCCTTGACGTCGCGGGCGATTTCGTTGGAATGAATCTCGGCGGTCTTGATGATGCCGTCGGCGTTGATCACGAACGTGCCGCGCAGGGCCAGACCTTCTTCAGGAATGTGCACGCCAAATGCGTTGGTCAGGGTGTGGGTTGGGTCGCCAACCAGGGGGAACTTGGCCTTGCCCACGGCGGGGGAGGTTTCGTGCCAGACCTTGTGCGAGAAGTGGGTGTCGGTGGTGACGATATACACCTCGGCACCGGCCTTCTGGAACTCGGCGTAGTTGTCTGCTGCGTCTTCGACTTCGGTCGGGCAGTTGAAGGTGAAGGCGGCTGGCATGAAGATCAGAACCGACCATTTGCCTTTGAGGCTTTCGTCGGAGACTTCAATGAACTTGCCGTTGTGGAAAGCTTGGGTTTTAAAGGGCTGGACTTGGGTGTTGATCAGGGACATGGTGTTTCCTAGGTTGGTTTGAGAGAGTTGGGGAACAGGGTCGCTGTGTAGCGATGGATGAATCATAGCGCACATCTATTGATTATTATTATTGATAGCTTCTATCAAGCTCATAGATTTTGTTGCTTTGCAACATAACTCTGTCACTGCGCGCCCGTTCGCCAGGGCTGCTGTTGATGTCACGCGTTCGTGGTAAAAATGTTTATTAATCTTATTACGAATCGTTCTTGTTCAATGTAAAATACCCACCAATAGCCAGCCACAACGCCACATGCCGTGCGTCTTAGCCAGCCGAAAACTCGATCGACTGACCACGCCACCATGTCCAACCGCGAACAACATATCCACTCCGCCATCGCCTCAGAGACACCCACTTCGAAAAGAACCACCGCCAACGCCACCCTGCTCCCACTGGGGGCTCTGTTGCTGGCAGGTTCGGTGGGCGCCATGGCGCAAACGTCACCCAGCAACATCGAAAAAACCCTCGCCACCGTCGAAGTGCGTGAACAGGCCGACACGCCACCCAGCAAAAACCAGCTGCGCACCACCGACAGCAGCATAGGCAAAGGCCAGCAAGCGCTGCGCGAGATTCCGCAATCGGTCACGGTGATGACGGAAATGCTGCTGAACGACCGCAACCTCGACGACTTCCGTGAGGTGCTGAAAACCACCGCAGGTGTGACCTTTCTGGCCGGTGAAACCGGCGAAGAAGATGTGCGCCTGCGCGGCTTTTCGCTAGGCCAAGCGGGCGACATTTATGTGGACGGCCTGCGCGACGCGCCGCTGATCGAGCGCGACACCTTCAACCACGATCGGGTCGAGATTCTCAAAGGCTCGGCTTCCATGCTGTTTGGCAAAGGGTCCACCGGCGGTGTGGTCAACCAAGTCAGCAAACAACCGTTCTTGATGGACCAGCACGAGGTCAACCTGACGGTGGGCACCGGCAAAGAGGTGCGACTCACAGGCGACTTCAACATCAAGACCGGTGACGACGCCGCGCTGCGCATCAATGCCATGGCCCACGACGCCGACAACCATGGGGCCAAGATCAACAAAAAAGGCATAGCGCCCACCTACCGCTGGGGCATTGGCCTGAAAGACGAGTTCTCGGTGGGGCTGTACCACCTAGAAACTGATGGTAAGCCGCTCTACAACCACCCTTGGTTCACCGTCAACAACCAAATCGTGCCCACGCTGCCGGCCAAAAACTACTACGGCTTGGCCAGCGACTACCTAAAAACCGAAAGCACCTACGCCAGCTTCAGCCACGTGCACCGTTTCGACCAGAACAGCCAGATCAAAACCCAGGTGCGGCACGGCACCTACGAGCGTGACTTGTGGGCCAGCGTGGTGCGCTTTGCGCCCGCAGCTTCACAGCCCAACCGTCTGGCCGTCACGCCCGCCACGCTCAACAGCAACACCGTGCTCACCCGAGCCCCCAAGGGCCGGGTGGGCACCAGCGACCTGACCCAGATTCAGAGCGACTACACCAACCAGTTTTCGGCATGGGGCAAAAAGCACAACCTCATTGCGGGCGTGGACCTGTCTTATGAGGACGCACAACGCAACAACAGCTTTGCGGGCACCCCGAGCGGCCTGACCACCACCGTGGGCACGCCCAACGACGGCGCGGTCAGCACCGTGGTGCGTGGCGAGCCCCCTCTGAATCGGTTCAAGGCCAGCGGCGTGGGTCTGTACCTGCAAGACACGGTGGCCATCACCAGCGAACTCAAATTGCTGGGAGGACTGCGCTACGACAAGTTCAAGGGCTCTTACAGCGACACCGCAGGCAACAGCAAAGAGGTCAGCGAAGGCTTGTGGAGCCCACGCCTGGGCGTGCTGATCCAACCCAGCGCCACCGCGTCGTACTACGCCTCGGCGGGCACCTCGTACAACACCTCGGGCGACACCTACCAGTTCGCGCTGGGCACGTTCGCACCCGGCAGCAACAACGAAAAAATGGCCAACACGCCACCCGAGAAGAGCCGCAACATTGAAGTGGGCGGTAAGTTTGAGCTGTTTGAAGACCGCGCCACCCTGGGCGTAGCCCTGTTCCGTTCCGAAAAATTCAACGAGCGCAACACCGACTCGGACACCGCCGCCGCGCAATACCTGCTCTCGGGCAAGCGCCATGCCACCGGCATGGAGTTCAACCTGTCGGGCCGTATCAACCCGAAATGGGACATTTTTTACAACCACACCTGGATTCCCAGCGCCCGCATCGACCAGAGCAACGTGGTGCTCAGCGCCACCGGCACCGGCGCCCAAGTGCAAGGCGACCGCCCCGCCCTCACGCCCAAACACAGCGCCAGTTTGTGGACCACCTACCGCGTCACGCCCAAGGTGCGCCTGGGTGCTGGCCTGAACTACCGCAGCGAACAAAACCCCGAAGGCCAGCGCACGCTGGTGGCCAAAAGCTTTGCCACCGCCGACGCGATGGTCGAATACACCGTGTCGGACAGCACCTCGCTCAAGCTCAACGTGACCAACCTCACCGACAAGCTCTACGCCGATTCGCTTTACCGGGGTTTTTACGCGCCCGGCGCGGCACGCAGCGTGCAGCTGAGTCTGAAAACTTTGTTCTAAGCACTTAAAGCACCAGCCACGGCCTGCCCAATGATCCTCGTTCTTAAAAACCTGCTCAGCCCCGAGGAACTCGCCTCGATCCGCGCCGATTTGGGGCCGCAAGCACCCTGGATTGACGGCGCGTCCAGCGCGGGCGGGCAGGCCGTGACCCAAAAAAACAACCAGCAACTGGCCCAAGACAGCGCCTTGGCCATCCGGCTGCAACAGCGCGTCTTGCAAGCCGTGCAAACCGACCCGCTGTTTTTCTCGGCGGCCCTGCCGCGCAAAATTTTCAACCCGCTGTTCAACCGCTACAGCGGGGCCAGCAACCATTACGGCCCGCACATCGACGGCGCTGTCCTGCACGCCAAACAAACCGGGGAACGGGTGCGCACCGACCTGTCGTGTACCGTGTTTCTGAACGAGCCCGCCGACTACGGCGGCGGCGAGTTGGGCATCCACGACACCTACGGCACCCAAAACATCAAACTGCCCGCAGGCCACGCCGTGCTCTACCCTGGCACCAGCCTGCACGAGGTGCGTCCCGTCACGCGCGGCCAGCGCCTAGCCAGCTTTTTCTGGGTTCAAAGCATGGTGCGCAGCGACGAGCAACGTCGCCTGCTGTTTGAGCTGGACATGAACCTGCTCCAGTTGCGCCAGCAACACGGCGAAACCCCACAAACCACCGCCCTCACCGGCACCTACCACAACCTGCTGCGCATGTGGGCCGACACATGAACGCCGCCGCCCACCCAGACAACCCCAGCCCAAGCGCTGCGTTCAAGCACCCCAGCGGTCGCGCTGCCAACACCCTACCGCCGGGTTTGGTGAGCCTGCTGGACCACGAACAGCACGCGCAGCGCCTGCTGCCCGCTGCGGTGTGGGCTTACTTTCAAGGCGGTGCAGCCGACGAGATCACCCTGCGCGCCAACGTCCAAGCCTGGCAACGCCTGCCCTTGCTGCCGCGCGTGTTGCGCCCCTTGGCGGGCGGCCACACCCGCGTGGCGCTGCTGGGCCGCACGCTGGCTCACCCGATGCTGGTGGCACCCATGGCCCACCAAGCCCTGGCCCACCCGCACGGCGAACTTGCCACCGCCTTGGCCGCCGCCGCGCTGGGTGCAGGTTTGGTTTTGAGCACCCAAGCCAGCACGCCGCTAGAAGACGTGGCCCACACCTACCTGCCCGACGCCGACCGAGGCCCGTTGTGGTTTCAACTCTACCTGCAAGCCGACCGGGGCTTCACCCGCGAACTGGTGCAACGCGCCGCCGCTGCCGGTTTTGAGGCGCTGGTGCTCACGGTGGACGCCCCGGTGCAGGGCCTGCGCGAGCGCGAACGCCGCGCCGGGTTTGTGCTGCCCGCAGGCGTGTCCGCCGTCAACTTGGCGGGCATGCAGCCAGCCTCTCCAACACCCTTGCAACCCGGCCAAAGCGCGCTGTTTGACGGCCTGCTGACCCACGCCCCCACCTGGGACGACGTGGCCTGGCTGCGCGCCATCAGCCCGCTGCCGCTGCTGCTCAAGGGCATTGCGCACCCGCTGGACGCGGTGCAAAGCTTGCGCTGCGGCGCGGCGGGTGTGATCGTGTCCAACCACGGCGGGCGCACGCTCGACACCGTGCCCGCCACCGCCGACTTGCTGCCGCGTGTGGTGCAGGCGCTGCAAGGTGATGCGCCGGTGTTGGTGGATGGCGGCATTCGCCGGGGCACCGACGTGCTCAAAGCCGTGGCGCTGGGCGCAGCTGCCGTGCTGGTGGGCCGACCCATCTTGCACGGCTTGGCCAATGCGGGTGCCAGCGGCGTGGCCCACACCATTCGGCTGCTGCGCGACGAACTGGAAATGGCCATGGCGCTGACCGGATGCCGCACCCTGGCCGACGCACCAAAGGCCTTGGCGCAAACATCAACCCAGACCCCCAACCCGTAAAAAATTAACGATCCATCAATTCTATATGAGAATCATTCTCATATAGAATGATTATTTTCCAAAACCACCTTGGTCACCGTTCCCCGAAATACTGCCATGGCGTCTGGACTCACAATGCTCTTGCTCAGCCTAGCGATCTTGCTCGCAGCACTCCAATGGGTGCTGCGCCCTGCCGAGCACAAGCTCCGCAGCACGCGCCACCGCTCGCACTGACACCGTCTTCTCGCCCCACGCCTAAACTATGACCGCCGCCTGCGCAAGCTTTGCGCCCCCGCTCAGTCCTATGCCTTTCCACGCACCCACCAGAATCCAGCGCCGTCTGCTCATCGTTGCCTCGGTATTGGGCTTTCACCTGGCCGGGCTTTGGGCGTTGCACAGTGGCTTGCTGCACCGCGCCGTGGCCAAGGTGGTGCCCGTGCTGGTGATGGCCGACCTGATTGAGGCGCCCCAACCAGAGATCACACCGCCACCGCCCGCACCACCCCTTGAAAAAGCGCGCCCGGTCAACCCTGCACCCCAACAGCCCAAACCAGCAGCACCCCCGGCACCGCAGCCCCTGGCCATCGCCGACCCCACACCTGCCACCGATGTGCCCACGGGCGTGACAGCGACCGACCCAGCACCTCCCGACTTGCTGGCCGCTGTGAGCGAACCAACGCTTGCTCCCGCAGCTCCACCGACGCCGCCAGCACCTGCCCGCGTTGAGCTTCCCTCCAGCAACGCCGACTACCTGAACAACCCGCGCCCGCCCTACCCGCCACTGTCCAAGCGGCTGGGCGAGCAAGGCCGGGTGGTGGTGCGCGTGTTCATCGAAGCCAATGGAACGGCCACCCAAGCCGAGGTTCGCAGTTCCAGCGGCTATGACCGGCTGGACCAGACCGCCCTGCAAACGGTTTTGAAATGGCGTTACGCACCCGGCAAACGCAACGGCGTGGCCGAGGCCATGTGGTTCAACGTCCCGATCAGTTTTGTTCTTGAATAATTATTTTTCTCCCGGAGTCTGAAACCATGGAATCTGCATTCGCTTCTTCGGGCATCGCCCACGTCTGGACCCAGGGCGACTGGGTCACCCGCACCGTGGCCCTGGTGCTGCTGGTCATGTCGCTGGCCACTTGGGTCATCATTTTGTGGAAAGCACTCGACCAGCGCGCCCAACGCGCCCAAGCCAAAGGCGTTGAAGGCTTCTGGCACAGCGCGGACTTTGCCGAGGGCCTGGACAAGCTGGGCGAGCCCGACGGCAACCCGTTTCGGGCCGTGGCTATGGAAGGCCGCGAAGCCACCCGCCACATCCTGCACAAAGACGGCCACACCGGCTCGCCCCCCCTGCGCCAGTTGCACGACACGCTGGACGTGAGCGACTGGGTGGAGCGCTCGCTGCGCAAAAGCGTGGACGACTTCCAAGCCCGCGCGCAGGGCGGCCTGTCGGTGCTGGCCTCGGTCGCGTCTACAGCGCCCTTCGTGGGGTTGTTCGGTACCGTTTGGGGCATTTACCACGCGCTGTTGGGCATTGGTGCAGCCGGCCAGGTCAGCATCGACCAGGTGGCTGGCCCCATTGGCGAGGCGCTGATCATGACTGCGCTGGGGTTGGTGGTGGCCATTCCAGCGGTGCTGGGCTACAACGCGCTGCTGCGTGGCAACAAGGGCATCCTCCACAAGCTCAACCGCTTTGCGCACGACCTGCACGCCTACTTTGTCACCGGTGCCCGCGTCACGGCGGGTGGCGACGGCAAGGTGCTGCCCATGAAAAAAGCCTGAACTGTATAGGACACGACCATGGCCATAGGAACCCAGGAAGACAGCGACGCCATGCTGGGCGAGATCAACATGATCCCGTTCATCGACGTCATGCTGGTGCTGCTCATCATTTTCATCATCACCGTGCCGGTGATCAAACACGCGGTCAACATCGACCTACCCAGCGCCAGCAATGAAAAGGTGCAGGACAAACCGGACAACATTCGCCTGGCGATCGACGCCGACGGCGCCTATTTCTGGAACGAGCAGCGGGTGGAAGACGGAGAACTGGCCAACCGCCTGGGCCTGGCGGCAGGCCAAACCCCGCAACCCGAGTTGCACATACGCGGCGACAAAGCGGTGCGCTACGAGCGCGTGGCCCTGGCCATGGCGGCGGCGCAACGCGCTGGTGTGCGCAAGATTGGGTTCATCACCGAACCCGCTGTCGTGGGTCCGTGAACCGATGTATTCGCCCAGCCCTCAACGAGCCAGCAACATGAACCCCTTGGACAATGAGGAAGCGGGATTGGGCCCCGCAGCTCAGCCCAAACCGCAGAACCCTCTTGCGCGCACAGCACTGCCCAGCCAGGATCTGCTGCGCGGTGAAAAAACGGTGTCCATTGAGCACAATGGCACGGTCTACCGCCTGCAAAGCACGCGAGCGGGCAAGCTGATCTTGACCAAATAGACGCTTTACAGACCGAGTGCGGCGATACCAGCGCGGGCAATTTGCGCGTCTTCGCTCGACTTGACGCCGCTCACGCCCACCGCGCCGATGCACTGGCCATCTTTCATGACGGGAACGCCGCCTTCGAGCATGCCGGACACCGCAGGCGCGCTGAGGAACGACACACGGCCCTGGTTAATTACATCTTCGTACACCTTGCTCTCGCGTCGGCCCAAAGCGGCGGTGTGGGCTTTTGCTGGTGCGATGTGGGAAGAAATGGCAGGAGCGCCATCGAGCCGTTGCAACCACAGCAAATGGCCGCCGTCGTCCACAATGGCAATGGTGACAGCCCAACCGTTTTGCAGCGCTTCGGCTTCGGCGGCAGCGGCGATATTTTTAACGTCGGCGAGTTCGAGGACGGCTTTGTTTTTCATGAACTTTTTCCAGGTTGGTGTGTCGTAAATGGAGCATCAATCGATGAGCTTAAACGTCCCATCGCAGGATTCCGAAGATAACCTGTGGATTGGACGCTCTGGGGTCACAAGTGACCTTACGAAATAAAATGCGTTTTCGCACATCGGGTGTTGCAAAGGTGCTAGACACTTACAATGTTATATAAAGTGTTGTCGGCCTCCGTGCAGGACAGCCGTTTTTCAAGTCAGACCAAGGAGATCATCACCATGACCGACCACGTTCAAACCGGCAACCGTTTTGGCAGCGCCATTTCAACACCCGCCGAGCGCAACAAAGTGCTGCGCAACACCTATTGGCTGCTCGCGCTGTCCATGCTGCCCACGGTGCTGGGCGCCTGGGTGGGTGTGGCCACCGGCATCACCGCCAGCCTGACGGGCTTCTTGGGCTTGGCCGTGTTTCTGGGCGGCGCCTTTGGCTTCATGTTCGCCATTGAGAAAACCAAAAACACAGCGGCTGGCGTGCCCGTGCTGCTGGCGTTCACCTTTTTCATGGGCCTCATGCTCTCACGCATGTTGGCCGGGGTGCTGGGCTTCAGCAACGGTTCCAGCCTGATCATGACCGCGTTTGGCGGCACCGCTGGCGTGTTCTTCGTGATGGCCAACCTGTCCACCGTGATCAAGCGCGACCTGTCGGGCATGGGCAAATGGCTGTTTGTGGGTGCCTTGGCCATTATGGTGGGCGCCATCATCAATGTGTTTGTGGGCAGCACCGCTGGCATGGCCGCGATCGCCACCTTGGCCATCATCGTGTTCAGCATGTACCTGCTGTACGACCTGAAGCGCATTGTGGACGGCGGCGAGACCAACTACATTTCGGCCACGTTGGGCCTCTACCTGAGCTTGTTCAACATTTTCCAGAGCCTGCTGGCTCTTCTGGGCATCTTCGGCGGTGACCGCGACTGAGCGAGTTGAGGCGCAACAACGAAAAAAGGACCTTCGGGTCCTTTTTTTTCGATGGCTGAAGGCGACTTAAAACGGTCAACACCGACGAACAACCAACGCCGTCAGATCGTCGCCTTGGGGTTGATCGACGACAAAATCGCCTATGGCCCGGGTCATGGCCTGGATGATGTCGGCGCTGGTGCTTGTGCTGTGGGCGTGGATCACGGCCTTGATTCGCTCGTGGCCAAACTGTTCGCCCGCAGCATTGGTGCACTCCAGAAAACCATCGGTCACCAACACCATGAAATCACCGGGCTCCATCGCCCATTGCGTGGGTGGATCGTAAGGAAAATTGGCCATGATGCCTGCGGGAATCCCGCTGGCGGGCAACTCCAGCAGTTGACCTGAGCGGGCGTGGTACTGAAACAGCGGCGCCTGTCCGGCGCTCACCCAGCTCAAGGTGTTGTCTTCGGGTGTGAGCACACCAAAGAAAGCGGTCACAAACTTTCCATCAGACAGGTCTGCGACCAACAAGTTGTTGACGCGTGCCACCACATCGGCCAGATCGGCCGTGACGGTGCTGAGTGCATGAAAAAGGGCGCGGCATTCGGTCATGATGAGCGCAGGCCCAATACCGTGGCCGGTGGCATCGGCCAGGGTCAATGCCAGCCGTCCATCGTGAAGCAGCAGGTGGTCAAAACAGTCGCCGCCGGTTTCGTCGGCGGGTCGGTTCCAACCGGTCACGTCAAAACCCGGCACAACAGCGGGTGCGGTAGGCAACAAGCCTTGCTGAATTTGACGCGCCAAATTCATATCACGCTGTAAACGCAGCTTTTCAGCATGGGCATCCAGCAGCATCTGGCGCTGCACCGCCACCCCCACCTGGGCACCCAGGGCATGCACCACCTCATGATCCCATTCTGTGAAGGCACCGCTGCGCTTGTTCAGCACTTGCAGCACGCCCACTGTCTGGTTGTTCATGCACAACAGCGGGAAAGACAACAGGTTGCGGGTGCGAAACCCGGTGCACTGGTCGATCTGCGGGTTGAAACGCGGGTCGGCATAGGCATCGGGCACGTTGATGACTTGCCCCGTACGTACCACCTCGCCCGCAATACCTTGTTGGGCCGAAAAGCGGATGGCCGCCACACCCGTGGCCCGCTGACTGACCAGTTCGTCGGTCACCGCATCGTACAAAAAAACGGTCGAACGCTCGCAGTCGAGCACGCGCTGCGCCGCATGCTCAACGCACGCCAACAGGGGTTGAAGTTCGGTGTTGACAGCCAGCTCACGGGTAACTTGGAGCAGGGCTTGCAGGTCTTCTAGTTGCTTGGTGTGGTCGGGCGCAATCATCTTGAAACTGACTGGGTTTGAAATACCTGCGTGCCTGGGGCTGAACCGCTGTCAGCCTGCTTTGGACGCTGGGTTGTCGTTCAGCTCGAACACGGCCATGCTTTCAACATGCGCCGTGTGCGGGAACATGTTGACTACCCCGGCCGCCACACATCGATAACCCGCCTGGTGCACCAGCAAACCCGCATCTCGGGCGAGTGTGGCGGGGTTACAGCTCACGTAAACAATGCGCTTCGGGGGTGTCCATCCGCCGCGCAACTCGGGCTGCAGATGCAGGTCGGCCAGCGCCTTGGCCAGTGCAAACGCCCCTTCGCGTGGAGGGTCCACCAACCACTTGTCAGAGGATCCGTCGGCCACCAGCAAGGCCGGGGTCATGTCAAAGAGGTTGCGTGCAACAAATGAAGTGGGGGCCAGCGGCGCATTTCGCCCTGCCTGGTTACCTGCCAGGTTCTCGCGCGAACGCGCCACCAGAACTTCACTGCCTTCGATACCCAACACCTCGCCAGCCTGGGTTGCAATGGGCAGCGTGAAATTGCCGAGCCCGCAGAACCAGTCGATCACGCGCTCGTGCTTTTGTGCATCGAGCAAGCGCAGCGAACGCGCCACCAGCACCCGGTTGATGTGTGGGTTGACCTGGGTAAAGTCGGTGGGCTTGAACGGCATGGTGATACCGAATTCGGGCAGTCGGTAACACAGCATGGGACCGTTCTCGTCCAGCAGCTTCACCGTGTCGGGGCCTTTGGCCTGCAGCCACCATTGCACACCGTGTTGTGCCCCAAAAGCCCGCAGACGGGCCAGATCGTCTTCTGACAGGGGCTCTAGGTGGCGCAGCACCAGCGCGGTCACATCGTCTCCGCAAGCCAGTTCAATCTGTGGGCAGGTTTCACGGGCATCCATGCCAAAGATCAGGTCGCGCAGCGGCATCATCATGGCGCTGACATGCGGCGGCAACACATGGCAGACCTTCATGTCGGCCACGTAGCGGCTTTTGCGCTCGTGAAAGCCAATCAGCACCTCGCCTTTTTTGTGGACATAGCGCACCGAGAGCCGCGCCCGGTAGCGGTAACCCCAGGCCGGGCCTTCAATGGGACGCAGCAGGTTTTCAGCTTTCACCTTGCCCAAGTGCCACAGGTTGTCTTCCAGCACCCGCTGCTTCACGGCGACCTGCGCGGTTTCATGCAGATGTTGCATCTTGCAGCCGCCACAGGCGCCCGCATGCATGCCAAAGTGGGGGCAACCGGGCCGCACACGCTGCGCCGATTCGCGGTGAACGGCGGTGACCGTGCCCGCCTCCCAGTTGTTTTTCTTGCGGTGGATGTTGACGCTGACGACTTCAAAGGGCAGCGCGCCTTCAATGAAGACGACTTTGCCATCGGGTCGACGGGCGATGCCCTGGGCGTCAATGTCCAAAGACTCCACCGCGAGCCAGCCGTGGGGCAGTTCTTCGGCGGGGGTGGCCTGCGGGTTGTCGCTGGCGGTGGTGAGGAGGCTGTTTTCGTGAAGGGTAGAGGCTGTCATTCCCCGATTGTCTCAGAGGCACAGAGCATGAAATACCTCAGACCCAGGCTTTGAGGTACTCATCCCAATGGCTTTCTGTGGGTGCGAGATGGTCCAGAGTGTCTTTCACCAACGCTATTTCTTGCTCGTATTCAGCCCCGGTCAGGCCGCCGCGCATTTTCTGGAAACGGCAATACACCAGGTAGGTGTTCATCACATCGGTTTCGCAGTAGCGCCGAATGTCCTCGGTCTGTCCCGCCAGGTATTGGGCATAGACTTGCGAACCGTCCATGCCCAGCTTGCCCGGGAAGCCGCACAGCTTGGCCATGGCGTCCAGCGGGGCGTTGTTCTTGGGGCTGTACATGGCCAGCAAGTCCATCAGATCCAGATGGCGCATGTGGTAACGGCTGATGTAGTTGTTCCACTTGAAGTCGCGGTCGTCTTCACCCATGTCCCAGTATTTGCTGGCCTCGACACCGTGGCGCAAACCCCGGTAGTGCAGCACCGGCAGGTCAAAACCACTGCCATTCCAACTCACCAGTTGGGGCATGTGTTTTTCGACCGCATGGAAGAAGGTCTGAACCACCTTGCCCTCGCTCTGGTCGTCGCGATCGACAAACGAGTGGATGCGCAGCCCCTCAGAATTGCGAAACAACACGCTGATGCACAGCACCCGCTGCAGGTGCAGCGGCATGAAGTCGCTCTGGCCTTTTTCTTTGCGCTCGGCCACCCAGGCCGCGTAAACCTGCTCGTCGGTCGCCTCGGCGGGTTCGCCCCGCAGCGCCCTAAGGCCTGCGATGTCTGGGATGGACTCAATATCAAAAACCAGAACCGGCCATCCCATGGTGCTTTTAACCAGCTGTTGTGGTCAACCTAGCCACAGCACGCTCAGCGCTTGGGCAAGTGGTTCAATGGGTCTACCGGTTTTCCTTGGCGGCGAACCTCAAAATGCAACTTCACCCGGTCGGCATCGCTGCTGCCCATCTCAGCAATTTTCTGGCCCTGCTTGACCGCCTGGTCTTCACGCACCA
The DNA here is from genome assembly GCA_034371155.1 of Gallionella sp. Lineage (GTDB taxonomy): Bacteria > Pseudomonadota > Gammaproteobacteria > Burkholderiales > Gallionellaceae > Gallionella. The sequence goes on from JAXMKV010000014.1 coordinate 126,460, forward strand.
ACAAAGCCTGGTTGTGGGCATAGGCGGTGAGGAAGGTGTTGTTGTGCTTGAGGATGATCAGGTTGCCGTAACCGCGCAGCCCGGCACCGGCATACACCACGCGGCCATCGGCTGCCGCCACCACCGGATCGCCCACGCGTCCGGCGATCGAAACACCTTTGTTCTTGGCCTCGTCAAACGTTGCAACCACAGCCCCTTGCGCTGGCCAGATAAAGTTGAGGTCGCCCGTGGACGCTGGTTCGGGTACTGGGGCTGGTACGGGGGCCTGTGTTGGTGCGGTCGTGGTGCTGCTCGGCGCCAACGGACGGGCCACCACAACGGGAGGTGTGACAGCCGATGTGGAGGCCCCCAGCGGAACGGCCGCCACCACCGCCGGAGCGCTGCTGGCTGGTGGAACCACACGAAGCACTTGGCCGACTTCGATCAGATGGGGGCTGCTGAGGTTGTTCCAGGCTTGCACATCGCGCACAGCCTGGCCGTTGTCCAAGGAAATACGAAACAGCGTGTCGCCTGGGCGAACGGTGTAGTAACCGGGCTTGCCCGCATTTTCAGCACCCGGAAGAATTTTGACGGTTGGCCGAACCGCAGACCGGTCTTCCACCGGGGCGGGCTGGGCCAAGCGCTGCGTGGAACAGCCAGCGGACACCAGCAAGGCAGCCAGCACGGTCATAGCCAACAAACTGGCCCTGGGCGAGCGTGTAGCAAACGGCATGCGATCCAGCGATGGATTAAAAAATTGGTTCATGAAAGCTCCCACCTGTGAACACGGCGCGGCCAATGGACACACCCAACAAAAAACACGCCCAACCTACTGCAGGCAGAACATCATGCGACACCCGATTTTAGGGGCACGAAAAGTACCGCTTCGAGCACCGTTCGAGCCACACCCGTGGTGGTTTTGTCAATCACCACCAGGTGCTGGCGGCCCGATTCGGCCATGGCCGGTGCCACCAAGCGCCCGCCCACCGCCAGCTGGTCTATCCAGGCTTCGGGAATCTCGTTGCCGCCCGCAGCCGCAATGATGGATGCATAAGGCGCCCCTTGGGCGTAGCCCAGCATGCCGTCACCCAACAGCAAGTGCAAATTGGATAACCGAAACCAGCGAAGGTTCTCACGAGCGCGCTCGTGCAGCCCACGCAGACGCTCCATGCTGTACACCTCGTGTGACAAATGGCTGAGCAGAGCGGCTTGGTAGCCACAACCGGTGCCAATTTCCAACACCCTGCCCAACTTCTCGGTGCGCCCATGGCACATCAGCTCCAGCATGCGGGCCACCACATTGGGTTTTGAAATCGTCTGACCCAGGCCAATGGGCAAACTGGTGTCTTCATACGCTTGACTGGCCAGCGCCGAGTCCACAAACCGATGGCGCTCTACGGTGTTCAGTGCCGCCAGCACCGCCGGGTGTACCAGCCCTTGCGCCTGCAGCTTTCGGACCATGGCGGTACGAACCGCTTGCAGGTCGGGACCATCACCAATGATCACCGGCGGGCGCTGAACGCTGGCAGGGGAAGGCTTCACCCCAGCACGATCAGGTCCGGCCAATGGCGTTGATTTGAAAGCCGAAGCACCCTGGGTCTTGACCGCCGCAGGCTGAACGCTGGTGGGCGCCAGCTTTGCCGGGAAACTCGGCCTTGGGCGGGCCGGGCTGGCCGGTGCGGGTGCGACAGGCAGGTGTCGCTTCATGCAGCAGCTCCGGTGCTGGGCGCAGCCTCACCGGGTGCCGACAAATGGGCTGCTGTGGGCGCCCAGTAAGGCAGGCGTTCGTGGTCGGTCAGGTCCACCTGCAGGGGTGTGATGGTGGCGTAGCCCTGGGCAGCGGCATGAAAGTCGGTGCCCTCGGCGTCGTCTTTGGCGGCACCTGCACTGCCAATCCAATACATGGTGTCACCGCGCGGATTGACCTGCGCAATCACCTGCTCAGCCGCATGGCGGCGCCCCAGGCGGGCCACCTTAAAACCCTTGATGTCGGCCAGCGGCCGGTTGGGAATGTTCACATTGAGCAACCAAGGCTGGCCCCGCTGGGCCGCATCGGGCAAAGAAGGCATGAGCTGGGTGACAAGCTGGGCAGCTTTCTGGGCTGCAGAATCCAAATGGGCCCAACCCTTTTCGGTCTGGGAAAACGCAATGGCCGGAATGCCGAACAAATAACCCTCCATGGCCGCGCCCACGGTGCCGGAGTAAATGGTGTCGTCGCCCATGTTGGCGCCGTTGTTGATGCCCGAGACCACCAGGTCGGGTCTGTAACCCAGCAAGCCGGTCAGTGCAATGTGCACGCAGTCGGCGGGCGTGCCGTTCACGTAACGAAACCCGTTGTGGGCCGTGTGCACATACAAGGGCGAATGCAGCGTGAGCGCATTGGACTTGGCGCTGTTGTTGTGCTCGGGCGCCACCACCTCCACCCGCACACCCGGCAGTGCCTTGATGGCTTCGTAAAGGGCCACGATGCCGGGTGCCTGGTATCCATCGTCGTTGGAGATGAGTATGTTCATGGGCCCGATTTTAGGTGCTTGCGCCTGGGCGGACCGGTGCGACCCAGGAACCCCCTGAAGCGGTGGGCGGGATGACACTGCGGCGTCACACGAGGGACAACCAGAGGGCTTTCCCGCTGGATCGGCGCGCGTGTGCGTGCCTATCATGGGTCGATCTGAACGAACCGAACAAGGAACACCCGATGCAAGCCTGGCTTTGTGAAAACCCTGTGGGCGTCGAAGCCCTGACCTGGAAAGAACTGCCCACCCCCGAGCCCAAGGCCGGCGAGGTGTTGATTGAGATCCAGGCCGCCAGCCTGAACTTTCCCGACCTGCTGATCGTGCAGAACAAGTACCAGATGAAGCCCGCCCTGCCCTTTGTACCGGGCTCGGAATACGCGGGTGTGGTTCGGGCCGTGGGTGAGGGCGTGAAACACCTGCAGGTCGGACAGAGCGTGGCCTGTCTCAGCGGTACCGGCGGTTTTGGCACCCACACGCTGGCGCCTGCCGCGCTGTGCATGCCCCTGCCCGCTGGTTTTCCGGCGGTAGACGCGGCTGCATTCATCATGATTTACGCCACCTCGTGGCACGCCCTGATGGACCGCGCCGCCCTGAAAGCCGGTGAAACCGTGCTGGTGCTGGGCGCGGCAGGCGGCGTGGGCACAGCCGCCATTCAAATTGCCAAGGCGGCTGGAGCACGCGTCATCGCCGCAGCGTCCAGCGAAGAAAAGTGCGAACTCTGCCGCCAGCTGGGGGCTGACGCCACCATCAATTACAGCGTGCACACGCCCAAGGAAGGTTTGCGCGACGCCATCAAGGCCGCCACCGACGGCAAAGGCCCCGACGTGATTTACGACCCGGTGGGCGGTGACTTTGCCGAACCCGCGTTCCGGTCCATCGCCTGGCGCGGGCGCTATCTGGTGGTGGGCTTTGCCAGCGGCCCCATTCCGAGCCTGCCCCTGAACCTCACCCTGCTCAAGGGCGCCAGCATCGTCGGCGTGTTCTGGGGCGACTTTGCCCGGCGCGAGCCCAAGGCCAACGCAGAGATGATGCAAACGCTGGCAACGATGTATGGCAAAGGCCAGATCAAACCCGTGATCGACCAGACCCTGCCCATGAGCGAGCTGCCCCGGGCCTACGCCATCATGGGTTCGCGCTCGGTCAAGGGCAAGCTGGTGATGGTGAACTGAACAAACCACGCCGAAAAACAGCCGCATCAAAAGTCAAATCGTCTCCAGCGCCATCACCGCTGTGGCGGTGTTGGAGATAGGTATGTGGTAATTGCTGTGCACGCTGCGCACCTTGGGGCTGGCCACCGTGAGTGCTGCGCGCATGGCCAGCCACTGCAGCAGTTCAACGCCCTGGGTGCCCGCTTTTTCCACGATCTGGTGGATGCTGAACTGCGTGGCCCACTCGGGGTTGCTCTCCAAGCTGTCCAAGAACTGGAGATCAAAGGCTTTGTTGATAAAACCCGCGCGCTCACCGTCGAGCTGGTGGCTCAAGCCACCAGAGGCGATCACCGCCACTGTCTTGTGGCTGTCCCAGGACCGAATGGCCTCGCCCACCGCCTTGCCCATGGCGTAAACCCGGCTCGCCTTGGGCAGCGGAAATTGCACGGTGTTGATGCACACCGGCACCACCGTCACCGGGCAATCGCCCTCGGGCCAGAACAATTTGAGCGGCAGCGTGCAGGCGTGGTCCACCAGCATTTCCTGACAGGTGACGATGTCGAATTCTTTGTCCACCAGCGTGTTGATGATTTGACATGACAGGTCCAGCTCGCCCTTGAACGGCGGCAGCGTGGGAATGCCCCAGCCTTCATCGGCATTGCGGTACTCGGGCGCGGCGCCCACGGCAAAGGTCGGCATCTTGTCGAGGAAGAAGTTCAGGCCGTGGTCGTTGTAGAACACGACAGCAATGTCGGGCCTGACCTCGTCGAGCCAGGCCCGCACCGGCAGGAAGCCGTCAAAAAAAGGTTTCCAGTAAGGCTCCTGCTGGGCGCCCCGGGCGATCGCGCCGCCAATGGCGGGCACATGGGAAGTGGTCAGGCCACCGATGATTTTTGCCATGGTACTTTTCCTCAGGCCAACAATGTGGCGGGTTGATCGTTCTGCGCGAGCAGCCGCGCCTTGAAGGCCTCCTTGCTCAGACCGGTCTGCGCAGCGCCCAGGTCCTGCACGTCCAGCCCCAGGATGCCGGCGAACTTCGCCAGGTAATACACGTTGCCGCCGGCCGCCAGCAGGCCCGGCACGTTGCGCGTGCGTATCGCCTGAATCTGCTGCTCGTTCAGGCCATAACGAAGCATGTAGCCCACCTCATCGGTCTTGAAGACCGCACGGTTGTCCGCGCTGTTGAACGAGAAACACATCTTGTTGAGTGCATACCCTTTTTGGGCCTGCTCGCCGTCAAACAGCGTTGTGCCGGGAATCGGCTTTGGCGGGGAATGGGACACGGAAATCTCCTGGGCTTGACCTGTATCAGTACCCCAGTATTGCCGCCCCGTTACAAAAGATAAACCGATGAATGCTGATCGAACCCATGAATGAATCCGATGGATCCGGCCTGGACGCCAGGTTACTGCAACTGCTGCTGACCGTGCTCGACACCGGCAGCGTGACCGCGGCGGCGCAGCGCCTGGGCGTGACGCAGTCCGCCGTGAGCCACGGCCTGGACAGGCTGCGCGCCATCACCGGCGACCCGCTGTTTGTGAAGGCGGGCCGCGGCATCGTGGCCACCGCGCGCGCCGAGGCCCTGGCCGCACCGGCGCGCGAACTGCTGGGCGCGCTGGAACGTTTTGCACGGCTGGGCAGCTTCGACCCGGCGTGCTGGCAAACCACCTTCACGGTCGCCGCCAATGATTTTCAGCGCGACCTGCTGCTGCCCGCGCTGGCCGCGCGCCTGCGTGCGCAGGCGCCGGGTGTGGTGCTGCGCGTGATCCCGTCCGCGGTGCCGCGGCTGGAAACGCTGCGCAGCGACGACTGCCAGCTGGCTGTCAGCCCGCGCCCGCCCGAAGGCAGCGACATCGTGCAGAAGCGTCTGTTCGAAGACCAGTACCGGGTTTTTTATGACCCGGCGATACGCGAGGCCCCGCGTACCGAGGCTGACTACCTGGCCGCCAGCCACGCCACCGTGGTGTACGAGCCACGCCGCAGCCTGGAGCTGGACCAGGTCCTGGCGGCACGCGGCCTGAAGCGGCACTTCACGGTGATGGTGCCGTCCTTCAGCGCACTGCCGGCCTTTCTGCGCGGCACGCCGCTGCTGGCCACCGTGCCGGGGCTGCTGGTGCACCACAGCTTCCAGGGCCTGGCCAGTTGCCCACCGCCTGTGCCCTGCCCGAGCATGCCCATGTACGCGATCTGGCACCTGCGCTACCAGCAGGACCCGGCACACCGCTGGCTGCGGGAGCAGCTGGACACCGTGGTGGGTCCGGCGCTGGCCGACGCCGCATCAGGCTAGATTTTCAAGCCAAACAGGCCATCAGCCCTCATGAATCATGCGCGAGTAGCTATCAATACAATAGCAGTTCCCAGAAATCCGATCAGGCGGCAAATTCCTCGGTGTCCACTTCGCTGGCGCTTTGCGCACTGTAGCGGTGGCCGGTCACCGTGCGCTGGTTGACCAGCGCTTCCAGCCTGGCCAGCAGCCCGGCGTCCAGCCGGACATTCACCGCGCCGAGGTTGTCGTGCAGATGCTCGACGCTGGTGGTGCCGGGAATCGGCACGATGTGCGGCGCCTTGTGCAGCAGCCAGGCCAGCGCGAGCTGGGCCGGCGTGCAGCCCGCCTCCAGAGCCAGCGCCTTGTAGGGTGGCAGCAGCTTGAGGTTGGCGGCATAGTTGTCGG
>JAXMKV010000015.1:0-32444 GCA_034371155.1 Gallionella sp.
GTGGATATCTTTCAGGTGCTCCTTGATTTTAAAACGGCCCTGGAGAATAACGATACCGCGAACATCCAGCTCGCGATCGATGGGATAAAGGAAGCGTCAGGCCAGATTACACAGTCCATAGCAAAGGTTGGCGCCAGGATGCAGCGGCTGGATCTGGCGAAAGAACACATGGAGACGCTTAATTTCGACATAATGAAGGTGATGTCCGTGACGGAAGATGTGGATATGGCTGATCTGATCACGAGGTTTACCTCAAACGAAGCGGCGCTGAAGGCCTCCTACCAGATAGCCGCGAGAATAGGAAACGTTTCCCTCATGGATTTTATCAGATGAACAGGATCAATCCATGCTGATCCTTACGAGGCGTTTGGGCGAATCCATCAATATCGGGAATGATGTCAAGATCACCCTGCTGGAGATAAAGGGGAATCACGTCAGAATTGGCATCGTGGCGCCTCCGGAGATGGCTGTTCACCGGGAAGAGGTCTATCGCTTGATTCAGGAGCAGAATATCGGGGCGGCCCGCAACGTCGGAACAGGGTCTCTGGGAAAACTTTGGAAGGAACTCAAAAATAAAAACAGATAGGAGAGGAACCTTGCTTTATCCTACAAAACTCTTCGGGGAAATCGCCGTGGAAGAGACTAATATCATAAAAGTTGAAAGGGGCATTTTCGGCTTTGAACAGCTTAAGCGCTACGCCGTCATTGCCGCCGATCCGGAAACCCCGCTTTTCTGGCTCCAATCCCTCGAGGAGCCCCAGTTGGCCTTTGTGATCGTCAATCCCTTTATCATTATCGATGAATACGAGCCTGAGATCAGGCCGGCCGATCTGGCGGAGCTGGAGATTGAAGACAGGGCGGACGTCATTTTCATGGCCATTGTCACCTTGAGAGAAAACTATCTGGAGACGACGGCCAATTTAAGGGCGCCTATTATAATCAACAGGAAGAACCTCCAGGCGAAACAGGTGGTCCTCGATGATCTTACGTTTCAGATTCAGTACAATATGATCGCGAACATTTCCGACGAGCGCGAAGCGGCCGAGGACTGCCAAAAAATGAAGGACGAACTCGCAAGGATCTCCTGTTCACCGGTTTTGTGATTAACCTCCATATCTGCGATTAACATCTGATCTGTGATTAACCCCATGAGCTGAACGTGGTTTGGGTTTCAGGGTTTTATAGTCCTCCCCGTTCAAGGGAGGCCATGGTAGGCGCACTGCCAGAGTCCTCCCCCTTCAAGTGAGACCTTACGGAGGGGCACTGCATAGTTCCTCCCCTTTCAAGGGGGAGGTTAGGAGGGGGATGGGGTGTTAGTGCTGGTGCGCTGATTTGGACCCCATCCCCACCCCGGCCCTCCCCTTGAAGGGGAGGGAGACGGGGTTTTACTTTTTCCCTTGAGATGGGGGTTGGTTTTTACAGCGGCGGTGCTTTTTACGAAGCCCTCATGACTGATACCGCCGGCAGGGCCTTCTTGTCAAACATCCCCCGGAGGTCTTCAAGCAGGTTGATTGCCTTTCTTATCCTGAGCTGATCATTTTTCAGGTTAGCCGCGACAAGTTCTTTCATGATGTATTGGTACAACTGCTGGAGATTTTCGGAAACCCGCCCGCCCGCTTCCATGTTCAATGAACCTTCCAGTTCCTCCAAAATCGCGAGGGTCTTGTCAATATTCTTGAGTTTCGCCGGGATATCCTTCCTGTTTATCGCCTCCACGGACTTCTCCAGAGAATCAATGGCGCCGTCGTAGAGCATGACGATCAGCTCAAGGGGGTCAATGGCGGTCACCGCCCTGGCCTGGGTATAGGAATTAAGCGCGTATGCCTGATTAATCATTTTTATTTACTCCCGAAAGATTTGGAAAGCATCTCCATCTGCTGCGTTAAATAGGTGCTGGCGCCCTGCATCCGGTTCAACTGCGCGTCCAGGGCGATGTATTTCTTCTTGAGGGCCACTTCGGTCAGTTCCAGTTTGCGCTCCATGTTGAGTCCCGATCGCTGGACATTCTTCAATGCCTCCTGATACCCGCCCTGCCTGGCCGGGATGATGGTCTTTTCATATGCGGTCAGGACCGATCCCATCGCCGTCGCCATCGCGTTTAAGGTGCCAGTTACATCCGATTCGCCCGCGGCAATGGCCTCGTCCAATTTTTTCGCGTCAAGGGTCAATACGCCGGTCTTGTCATGGGCCAGGCCGTAATAGGCCAGAGACTTGTCGTTGTACGTCCCGCTGACAGAGGAGCGCAGGGCGGCCTGGATCGCGCCCGGGGTCGTATCGGCTCTCAGGGCGGCATCGCCCCGCATGGATTTTATGCCCGCCACGGCCTGATTGTAGGCGGTGACAAACGCGTTGACCTTGGTTTTATAGGCGCTCGCGTCCTTGGACAGGGTCAATTGTACATTGGCCAGGTAGTTGTCCCCCTTAAAAATATTGAGGGTTGCCCCGGAAAGCAGGTCGCTTATCGTATTGGAAGAGCGGGTGACCTCGAATCCATCCACCTTCAATTTGGCGTCAATGGCCGCCTGCGACTGGGTCATCTGAACTATCCCGCCGGTAACGCCGCCGTCAGTGTCGTAGGTGGCATTGAACGCGAGGCGGGAGAGACCGGTTCCGTCAACATCTGCGCCTGTTTCTGTGTAGTTCGCCCCGTCCTCGGCAACCTTGATCACGACCCTGTTTGCCGCGCCCGTGGCATTTGCGGAGAGAATCAAACGGTGAGTAGTCCCGTCGTTGATTACCGAAGCCTTAATCCCGGCATTGGCGCTGTTGATCGCGTCTTTTATGCCGGTAAGGCTGTTGTTTGTGCTGTTGACGACAATATCGACCGCCGGAGCGCCGCCTACCTGAATCCGCAATTTCTGCGCAGTCTGAACGGACAAATCGGCTACCTCGCTGGTGGCGAAGGCAAAGGCGGGGGAATAGACGCTTTGCGAACCCGCGAGGTTGTTCACTCTGATATTGTAAGTCCCGGCCGACTCCGGGGTCGCGGCGGTCACGTTAAAAAAGGAAGAGTCGGAAACGACGGCCTTCATGCTCGTGAGACTCGCGTCCTTGAGGGCGGTCACAGCGCTTTTAAAAGTGGACAGGCTGCTCAACAATATGGCGTAGGCGCTGATCCTGGCCTGGTAGGATGTCTCCTTTTCCCTGATCTTGAGGAGCGGTTTTCTCTCCACCTTCATGAGCTGCTCGACGATCGCGTTCGTATCGAGAGCGGCGCCCGATGATCCCAACGGATTAACGGCCATCATACACCTCGTTCTTAAACCTTGTTAATGAAAAGGCTTTCCAGGTTCCTCTGGAATTTGTTTAGCATGTTAAGGTATTCTTCCGGCGGAAACTGTCGCACGATCTGGCCTGTTTCGTCAAGAAACCTGATTATCACGTTTTTTTCTTCATCGCGGGCGAATACGGCCTTAAGGGCAAAAAGTTCCTGTCCTGATATCTCCGGAGGTTTAATTGGCTCAATCTTCTCTTTTACCGCCTTTTCCTCCTGGTCAACCCGTGCCGTCGCCGCACTGATATGTGCCACGTCCATTAACTGTTCCGCAGCGACCTTCCCATCGGCCGCACTGGCGCCGTTAACGGCGATATTTGTCGTCTTTACCCGTTGAACGGATATTTCTAAGTTCTGCATTATGGCGCCAATATTCATCTTCGTCACCTAAATGCCCTATAAGGGGTCTGCGAGAACAATGTTGGTATCGAATTCTTGCAGAGGCTTATCCCACCTTTTTGAAAAAGGGCGCAGGACTTACCCCCCTTTGGCAAAGGGGGGAAGGGGGGATTTTTCATAAAACTAAGAGGTTATTTATTGTCCGTCGAATCTCCCCCAACCCCTCTTTGCTAAAGAGGGGAAAGAATGTCTAACCACCTCGCCCTCGACCCCAAGCGCAGCGTCGTCGTCGAAGCCTGTGCCGGCAGCGGCAAGACCTGGCTGCTGGTGTCGCGCATCGTGCGTCTGCTGCTGGACGGTGCGCAGCCTTCGCAGATCCTCGCCATCACCTTCACGCGCAAAGCCGCGCAGGAGATGCAGGCGCGCTTGCAGCTGTGGCTGCGCGATCTGGCGATGGGCGACGAGATGTTCGTGCGTCAATTCCTCGCCGAGCGCGGCATGCCGGAACTGAGCGACGAGCAGCTGCAACGAGCGCGCAGCCTCTACATAGAAGTGCTGCTGGCGCAGCCCGGCATCACCATCAGCACCTTTCACGGCTGGTTCATGCAAGTCATGCAGCGCGCGCCGCTGAATGCCGACGTGATGCAGGGCATGAGCCTGCTGGAGCGTGCAGGAGCCGAGCAGGATGAGGCTTGGGAAGAGCTACTGGAGCAGATGCGCAAGCAGCCGGAAGGAACTGAGGCGCAACACATGCAATGGCTGTTCGGCGAATGCGGTTTGTCCACCACGCGCAAGCTGCTGTCCAACTTTATTGGCAAGCGTGCCGAGTGGTGGGCATATATCCAAGGGCAAGCCAATGCGCTGACTTTCGCGCTGGATAATCTGCGCACTGATCTTGCCGTGGATATGGAATTCGACCCGGTCGCCGATTGGGGCATGTGCGGAAACAGCGATGAAGTGTTGTTTGCATTCGTGCGCCAATTGGCCGGTAACGGTACGCAGACCCAGCAGGATAAAGCGAGCGAACTGGAGCGTGCTTGGACGGACTCCGTGCCGGAGGCGCGTTTCGCCAAGATGTGGCCGCTGCTGTTCACGCAAGCCGACGAGCCGCGCAAGATAAAGGCGACCAAGAATCAGAACGCGGACATCTTCGCGGTCGCGTTGAATAATCTGCAAGACAGCCTGCAAGCCGTACGCGACACACAGGCCGAACAGCAAGCCTATCGCCTCAACGAAGCCGTGCTGCATTGCGGCGCGGCCTTCCTCGAACGCTATCAGGCGCTCAAGGCGCAGAAACAGCAGATGGATTTCTCCGATCTGGAATGGCAGCTGTGCCGCCTGCTGCAACAGAGCGAACACGCCGAGACCATGCAGTACAAACTCGACAGCCGCTACCGCCATGTGCTGCTGGACGAGTTTCAGGACACCAACCCGCTGCAATGGCAGATATTGCGCGCGTGGTTCGATGCTGCGGTGGCGGTGGAGTCGCAACCCACCGTGTTCGTGGTGGGCGATCCCAAGCAATCCATCTACCGCTTCCGCCGTGCCGATGCACGCCTGTTCGGCGTGGCACGCGAATACTTGCAGGAATATTTCGCCGCCGCGACCTTGGGCAACAGCCTCACGCGCCGCAACTCGCAGCCGGTGGTCGATGCGGTTAATGCCGTGTTCCGCGAACAGCCGGACGGCTTCGAGTTCGTTGAGCATCAGACCCATCAAAAGGAATTGCCCGGCCATGTGCTGGTGTTGCCGCTGGCAGTCGCCGAGCAGAGTGGTGATGCGGTTGCCGGGGATGCGCCGCTCGTTTTGCGCGATCCGCTCACCACACCGCGCGCCGAAGCCGAAGAAGGCGCGCGCCAGATAGAGGCCGTGCAATTCGCCGAACAACTGCAAACCATCGTTCGCGAATGGTCGGTGAACGACGAGGGCGAAACGCGCCGCGCCAGCTACGGCGACATCATGGTGCTGGTGCGCAGCCGCACCCATCTTGCTGTTTACGAAGAAGCATTACGCGCGAAGCACATACCCTTCATCAGCTCGCGCCGAGGCGGCCTGCTCGACACGCTGGAAGCGGAAGACGTGCAGGCGCTGCTGACCTTCCTCATCACCCCCTTCGCCGACATCAAGCTGGCGCAGGTGCTGCGCACGCCGATGTTTGCATGCAGCGATGCGGATTTAATACAGCTCGCTCAAATCCCCCCCAGCCCCCCTTTGCTAAAGGGGGGGGAAGAGGAGGTGACTCCAATAGTTCCCCACTTTGAAAAAGGGGGGCTAGGGGGGATTTTCAGTTGGTGGCAACGTCTCCAGCGTTTGGATAATCCATCAACCGCGTTGCAAAGAGCCACCGAGTTGCTGCAACGCTGGCTTACCCTCGCCGACAAACTGCCGGTGCATGACCTGCTCGATCGCATCTACTTCGAAGGCGATGTGATTGCGCGCTACAGCGCCGTGCTGCCGCCCGAGATGCGCGCCAAGGTCACTGCCAACCTGCATGCCTTCATGGAGATCGCACTCTCCGTGGATGCCGGGCGCTACCCCAGCTTGCCTCGCTTCCTGCAAGAGCTGCGCGAACTGCGCGACAGCAGTGACGACGCGCCGGACGAAGGTAAGCTCGGCACGGCGGGCGACGCGGTGCGCATCTACACCGTGCACGAGTCGAAAGGATTGGAAGCGCCCATCGTCTGGCTGCTGGACGCGAACGCGGCGAAGAACAACAAAGACGGCAACGACGTTCTATTGGATTGGCCTACGCACGAACCACAGCCGCTGCATTTCTCGCTCTACGCCGATCAGGCATCGCGCGGCAAGAAGCGCGCGCCCTTGTTTGAACAGGATTCCGCCCAGCAAGCCCGCGAAGAGATGAACCTGCTCTACGTCGCCATGACCCGCGCGCAGCAAGCTCTCGTCGTCAGCGGCAGCAGCAAGGGAGAAGACAAAGAGGAAAAGAAAAAGACGTTGTCGTGGTACGACCGCATCGCGGCCGTGGTGAGCGAGCAGACAAACCCGCTGCATGCTGTTATCCCTCGCCCGCAACCGGGAGAGGGGCTGGGGAAAGGGGCTGGCGAGAATACGGCAGAACTGCCGCCTATCTTTCCCACCGGCAAGCGCGTTGCACACAACACGGCACAACAACAGCGCGGTATCTGGTTGCATGCGCTTCTGCAACATTTGACCGAGGGAGCTGCGGATCAGACAGAATTGCGGCAACGCCTTGCTATTCCCTCCGATGAGATGGACTCGCTCTGGCAACAAGCTCAGCGTTTACTCGCCCTGCCGCAACTTGCCCGCTTCTTCGATGCCCGGCTATACCGCAGCGCCTGCAACGAGATGCCCTATATCAATGCCAAAGGCGAACTGAAGCGTATCGACCGTCTAGTGGAATTCGACGATGAGGTATGGGTGTTGGATTACAAACTGGGCGACAGCGAAGATGCAGCGCGTTACCAAGCGCAGATGCAGGAATATCAGGATTCGATGCGGGCCGTGTATGCAAATAAAATGGTGCGTTGCGCGCTGGTGTTTGCGGATCTGCGTTGTTTTATTTTCTGACCGCAGAGTAATTGCGAGTCGGTGTTGTTTGATATGACACGTTTCGTGGCAGTGACCAACTGGCAGATGAATCCCTGTTCGGCGGATATTATTTAGGAGCGGTGCCGGTCATTTCGCGAAGCTCGCGCAGATCGCTTTCGATGGTGGAGAGTTGATAAAAGCTGCCGCCCGCCTGTTTGGCCAGTTCCAGTTGCTCGATGGCCGCATACAAGTTGCCCTGCCAGGCATAGCCGTAGGCCTGTGCCTGATGCTGCTCCAGGCGCTTGCCTTGCGCGGCGTAAGCGCGCGCCTGCAAGTTGTACAGGGTGGTGTCGCTGGGGTGTCGCAAGAGTTGTTCGCCAAGCAGTTTAACGGCGATGTCGGTTTGCCCGCTTTGTAGCAGCAGGTCGACATAGTCGTAGATCAGCGCGCGGTGCTGCGGGAAGCTCTGTACCGCGCTGCGGTAAAAGGCCAGAGCTTCGGCGGGCTTTTTCGATGCCTGTTTCACTCTGCCGGCCAGCGTTTCGATCATGGGGTTGAATTTCGCAGCCGCATTGCCCTGGGTTTGCTTGCGCAGCACGGCCAGTTCTTGTGCGGCGCGCTCGATTTCGTTGTTGCGCAGCAGCGCGCTGATCAGCCCGTAACGCTGGACGACGGGGTTGCCGTGTTTTTGAGCGCCCAGTGCATCACTGAAGTAGGCGACGGCATCCGTCGCCGTCTTCTGGTTTTCCATCAGCTTGGCGCGCACCAGCTGGAAGTTGAGGCTGTCCGGCACCAGGCGGTAAGGCTGTTTTTGCACGCGGTTCTCGATGTCGGCCACGCGCTCACTGGTGATGGGGTGGGTACGCAGGTAGCCGGGCATATTGCCTTCCAGCAGCCGGGTGGCTTTTTGCAGGCGGTCGAGAAACTCCGGCATGGCATGGACATTGAAGTTGGAGCGTTTCAGGATGTCGAAGCCGATGCGGTCCGCTTCCTGTTCGTGGGTGCGGGTGAAATCCAGCTGTTTCTGCATGGCGCGAGCCTGCACGCCGGCAATAGCGGCCTGCGAAGCTTGGGAATTGCTGCGTGCGGCGAGGATGGCCACGGCAATGGCAGCCATCGAAGCCAGGCTGTCGTTCTGCTGTCCGCTCACCATGCGTGCCAGATGATGCTGGGTGACGTGGGCGATCTCGTGGCTTAACACGGCGGCCAGTTCGGATTCGCTTTGCGTGGTCAGCAGCAGTCCGCTGTTGACCCCGATGAAACCGCCGGGCATGGCAAAAGCATTGATGTTGTAATCGTCGAGGGCGAAAAACTCGAAGCCCAGGCCGGGTTCGGCGCTGTTTTCCACCAGGCGGTAGCCGAGCTGGTTGAGGTAATCGTGGATTTCCGGGTCGTTGAGGTATTGCTTGCTGGCGCGTATCTGCATCATGCTTTGCTGGCCGATCTGGCGCTCCTGCAGCGGGGTAAGCACGGTCTGCGAGAAGTCGCCCAGGTCGGGCAGACCTTCGGCGGCGGCGCAGGGCGAAAGGCACAGCAGTAGGAGCAAAGTCAGCTTTTTCATGCTCTGTATGATAGTTGCTTTTGCATTCGGTTCACATCCGAAGTTTGTAGCGAAATGTTTTCAGGGTGGACAGTGGGCACCAAATTCCGCAGAATCGCGCCCCATCCCGAAGCCGGTGAGTTTCGCGGATGTGACAGAGGATCGGAGAAAGAACGAGAATGAGCAGTTTCAAGAATATCAGTGCCGCAGAACTCGCGGAGATGTTGCAACAGGGCGCGGTGCGTCTGGTCGATGTGCGAACCGATGCGGAAGTCATGCGCGGCAAGATACCGCAGGGCGAGGCGATCCCGCTGCATCTGTTTCCGCTGCGTTTGCCTGAACTGGACAAGAATCAGCCGACAGTGTTCTATTGCCAGATGGGCGGACGTTCGGCGCAAGCGGCGGCCTTTGCCTCCGCAAACGGTTTTTCAGATACATACAACCTGCAGGGCGGCATCACCGCGTGGGCGCAAGCCGGGTTGCCGATAGCATGATGGCCTTTGATGCCGAACTGGACGTAAGGAAACTGGCTTGCCCTCTGCCCATCTTGCGCGCAAAAAAATCCTTGTTTGGCATGGAGAGCGGTCAGGTGTTGAAGATCGTGGCGACCGATGGCGGATCGCCCAATGACTTTGCCGATTTTTGCAAAAAAACCGGCAACGTGTTGTTGTCATCGACCGAGGCGGACGGCGAGTTCGTCTTCATGATACGCCGCCGCTGATATCGGTATCCCCGCATGCGCGAGAATGGCAGCTTTGACTACTCGGCAGCTTTCTTCTCGATCTCCTGCGCCAGGAAGTAGGCCATCACCGTACGGATAATCACGATGCCGCCCAGTATCATCAGCGTTTCTTTGCTGGGAACGACGATGGTACCGATGATGTCTCCCGCCAGAAAGAAGTCCAGACCCAAAGCCATCTTCTCGCCGATGGCGATGCGGATGTCGCGCAAAGTCTCTTCCAACGGAAGTTTTTGCAGCGAACGCCAAGTGCGGCGTACTAGCATGAGCAGGCCGTGCAGGCTGCCCCAGGTGACCACGGCTGCTCCCAGCAATTCGGTGAGCGGCACGATGTAGGCGATGACTTCGACCAGAAACTCATGCAGCATGATGCCTCCTCAGTCTTTTATGTGGGATGGGTCGAGCGCAGCGATACCTGTTATCAAGATGTGCGGCATCCTCAACGATGGGTATCGCGCCCGATTTCATTTATATTGGAGCAAGGGCGCGATGAATCGCACCCCTACATCTCACCCCAGCTTCTTGCGTTGCGCCTGCAACTGCGCCAGCGTTGTGCCGAACTCATCCAGACGTTTCTTTTCCTGCTCCACTACCGCCGCCGGTGCGCGTGCGACGAAGCTATCGTTGGATAGTTTGGCTTCGGCCTTGACGATCTCGTTGCTCAGGCGTGCGATCTCCTTGTCGAGACGCTCGCGTTCTGCGGCCACGTCGATCTCCACCTTCAGCATCAGTTTGACGTTGCCGACGATGGAAACCGGCGCATCGCCTTCCGGCAGTTCGGCGACCACCTGTATTTCGCTCAACTTTGCCAGGCTGCTGATGTACGGCGCGAGTGCGTTCAATACCGTTGCATCGCCTGCGGCGATGAGCGGGACGCGCGCGGCGGGCGACAGATTCATCTCGCTGCGCAGGCTGCGGGTGGCAGTGATGAGTTCTTGTAGCAGCGCGATCTGCGCGCTGGCGGCTGCGTCGATCCTGCTGCTGTCGGCTTTGGGGTAGGCTTGCAACATGATGCTGTCGCCCTTGGCATTCGCCATCGGGCCAACCGTCTGCCACAACTCTTCGGTGATGAACGGGATGATGGGGTGGGCCAGACGCAGGATGGTCTCCAGCACACGCACCAAAGTTCTGCGCGTCCCGCGTTGCTGTGCTTCGCTGCCGTTCATCTGCACCTTGGCAAGTTCCACATACCAGTCGCAATAGGTGTTCCATACCAGTTCGTACACGGCGCGTGCGGCCATGTCGAAACGGTAGTCGGCGAAATGCGTCGCCATCTCGGCTTCGGCCTTCTGTAGTTCGCTAATCATCCACTTGTCAGCGGCAGAGAACTCCAGCGGCAACGATTCGTCCTGACCAACGTCTTTACCTTCGCAGTTCATCAGCACAAAGCGCGTGGCGTTCCACAGCTTGTTGCAGAAGTTGCGGTAACCCTCGCAACGCTGCATGTCGAATTTGATGTCGCGGCCGGGTGAGGCGAGCGAGGCGAAAGTGAAACGCAGCGCGTCAGTGCCGAAAGCGGGGATGCCTTCCGGGAATTCCTTGCGGGTGCGCTTCTCGATTTTCTCGGCATCCTTCGGGTTCATCAGGCCGGTGGTGCGCTTCTTCACCAAATCTTCGATGCCGATGCCGTCGATCAGGTCGATGGGGTCGAGCACATTGCCTTTGGATTTGGACATCTTCTGGCCCTCCGCATCGCGGATCAGGCCGTGCACGTACACATCCTTGAACGGGATTTGGCCGGTGATGTGCTTGGTCATCATCACCATGCGTGCTACCCAGAAGAAGATGATGTCGAAGCCGGTGACCAGCACGGAGGAGGGCAGGTATTGTTTGACGAATTCGTTCTGCGCATCGAACGGTTTTCCCTCTTCCCAGTCGAGCGTGGAGAACGGCCACAGCGCGGATGAGAACCAGGTGTCGAGCACGTCGTTGTCGCGGTCGA
Source organism: Gallionella sp. (assembly GCA_034371155.1). Classification (GTDB taxonomy): domain Bacteria; phylum Pseudomonadota; class Gammaproteobacteria; order Burkholderiales; family Gallionellaceae; genus Gallionella. The sequence continues at coordinate 11,345 of JAXMKV010000015.1, forward strand.
GCTGTCCGGCGTAACCGGCCTTGTCGGCCAGCTTGCGCGCTTCGGCTTCGTCGCGTGCGACGAACACTTCGCCGTTCACGCCGTACCATGCCGGGATCTGATGACCCCACCACAGCTGGCGCGAGATGCACCAGTCCTGGATGTTGTTCAGCCACTGGTTGTAGGTGTTGACCCAGTTTTCCGGGTGGAACTTGATCTCGCCGGAGCTCACGCATTCCAGCGCTTGTTCAGTGATGGACTTGCCTTCCGGGCCCGCCTTGCTCATGGCGACGAACCACTGGTCGGTCAGCATCGGCTCGATCACCACGCCGGTGCGGTCACCGCGCGGCACTTTGAGCTTGTGCTTGTCGGCCTTGATGAACAGGCCTGCGGCTTCGAGGTCGGCGCATATCTGTTTGCGCGCAGCGAAGCGGTCCATGCCTTGGTACTGCTTGGGCGCGTGTTCGTTGATCTTCGCATCCAGCGTGAGGATGGAGATCATTTCCAGCTTGTGGCGCTGACCGACGGCATAGTCGTTGAAGTCATGCGCGGGCGTGACCTTTACCACGCCGGTGCCGAATTCCTTGTCCACGTAATCGTCGGCGATGATGGGGATGGCGCGGTCGCACAGCGGCAGCGTGACTTGCTTGCCGATGAGGTGTTTATATCGCTCGTCTTCCGGATGCACCATCACCGCCACGTCGCCCAGCATGGTCTCGGGGCGGGTGGTGGCAACCACCAGATGACCGGAGCCGTCTGCCAGCGGATACTGGATGTGATACATGAAACCGTCTTCTTCCTCCTGCACCACTTCGAGGTCGGAGACGGCGGTGTGCAGTTTCGGGTCCCAGTTCACCAGTCGCTTGCCGCGATAGATCAGGCCTTCGTTGAACAGACGCACGAAGGTCTCGGTGACAGTCTTGTTCAGCTTCGGGTCCATGGTGAAGCGCTCGCGCGACCAGTCGGGCGAGGTGCCGAGGCGGCGCATTTGTTGGGTGATGGTGTTGCCGGAATATTCCTTCCACTCCCACACTTTTTCGATGAACTTGTCGCGGCCCAAGTCATGGCGCGAGACGCCCTGCGCATCGAGCTGGCGTTCGACCACGATCTGCGTGGCGATACCGGCATGGTCGGTGCCCGGTTGCCACAGGGTATTGTCGCCCTTCATGCGGTGGTAGCGCGTTAGCGCATCCATCAGCGTCTGGTTGAAGCCGTGGCCCATGTGCAGCGTGCCGGTGACGTTGGGCGGCGGCAACTGGATGCAGAAAGATTCGGATTTGTTCGGATCGAGTCCGGCTTTGAAGTAACCGGCGTTCTCCCAAGTGGGATACCAGCGGGCTTCGATGTCTTTTGGGTCAAAACTTTTGGCGAGTTCCATGGTGTTATGGTGTGTTTTTGGGGCTGCGGAAAGGGGGCGATTATAAATGAGCGCGTGCGGGATGGGGTGCCATGTCCGGGCAAAATCACGCCGGCATGGTTTGGAACGCTAGTCGGGTACGGTGCCGGTCTTGTATTGCGCGTCTGGTCGTTGGTCAGTTTTCGGTGTATTCCGGCATGTCGTCACGGTAGAGCTGGATGTTGTTTCGCCCGCTTTGTTTGGCCTGATACATGGCGGTATCGCCATTTTTGACCAGCTTCGTTTCGTGATTGCCGTGCTCCGGATAAATGGCGATGCCTATGCTCGAGGAGATGCCAAGGTGCAGGCCCGCCAAGTCGAATGGACGGTTGAGTGACTGGAGAATCTTTTCCGCTACCACCATCGCATCCTGTGCGGTTTCGATGATGGGCAGCACGATCACGAATTCATCACCGCCGATCCGCGCGACGGTGTCGGATTCACGCACGCAATCGAGCATGCGCGTGGCGACGTCTTTCAGCAGCAGATCTCCGATCTGGTGGCCATAACTGTCGTTGACCGGCTTGAATTTGTCCAAGTCGATGAACATCAGCGCCAGCGGGTGTTTGTCCCGGTTGGCGGCGGTGATCGCCTGTTGCAGACGGTCGCTGAACAGCGCGCGGTTCGGCAGGCCGGTGAGCGGGTCGTATTGCGCCATGCGTTTGACCTGTTCCTCCATGAGCTTGCGTTCGGTTATGTCGCTGAAGTTCGCCAGCAGGCGGGTGCCGGCCCATGAACCCATCAGGATGGCGTGTTTCACCGAACCGTCTTTGCAGGTGACGGAGATTTCCATCGGTTCGATGGCTGTTCCGTCGGTCAGGGAGCGGCTCGCTTCGGCGCTCCATATGGAGGTGATTCGTTTGCGGTAGACCGGATCGGGATAGGCGCACAGATACCACTGTTCTATGTTGGGAACATCTGCGGATGTGTAGCCGAAAAGCGTGGTGAACATCGGATTGATGTATTCGATGACACCCCGCGGATCCGCCCATGCGATCCCGACGGCGGAAGAGTCGAGGATGGCCTGTAGTTTCGCCTGACTTTCCCTGAGCGCCGCCTCTGCGCGTTTGCGCTCGGTGATGTTTTCGTGAGCGATGACCACATGGCGGGAATCGCTGTGGAATCGTGTCACCAGCGCGTTGAACCAGCGGTCTTCATCGGGTGAATGGCAGGGATATTCGATGGAATAGATGTCGCGCTCGCCGGCGAGCACCGATCTTATGCCATCCGCCATTAACGATGCTTCTTCCGCATAGGGGCCGGAAGAGGCGTCGCATACCGACAGATAATTGATGCCGATGTCCTGAATGGTGTGCCCGGGGAAGTTGGCTTGATGGAAATCGCGCCATGCCTGATTCACCGCCAGTATCGTGCCCGCCTCATCCAGCACGCAGATGTGCGCGTTGAGCGCATCAATCGTGGAGAAGGCGAAATCCTTGGAATCGAACAGCGCCTGCTCCATCCGTTTGCGCTCGGTGATGTCTTCGGTGATGCCCATCAGTTTTGAGACGCTGCCGCTATCGTCCATGAGCGGGACAAAACAGGATTTGAAATGCCTCGGTGCATCGCCGGAAGAGGTGAACTCAAAATGGCGGGTGATCCCCTTGAGTGCATCTTGCAGTTCCGCTCCGATGCGCTCCGCATCTTTCGCGCCGACGGTGCTCAGGTAGGGTAAGCCGCGTATCTTTGCGGCATCTTCCCAGCCCATCATGTCGAGGCCGGCCCGGTTCATGGATTGAAAGCGCCCTTGCCGGTCGATCTCGTGGATGCAGAACGGGGACAGTTCGACGAGCAGCCGGTAGCGCGCTTCGCTTTCGATGAGTTCACTGTTCATCTTTTTCGCGGTGTCGAGCGCGCGTGCACGTCCGCTGACCAGTAGCCAAGCCAGCAGTGCCAGCATCAGACTCGCCGCGATGCCGCCCCAAGCGACCAGAGAGGCTTTGCGCGTGTCAATCCGGGTCTCGAAAGCGGGTGTGGAATGGATCTGCACTGTCCAGACGTGGCCTCCTATCTCAAGGTGACGGGTCCTCAGGAAACGCGCGTTGCCGGGCGTGCCGCGAAGGGTGTCAGATGAGGTATACATCAATGTCTTGCCCGTCATTTCCTTGCCGTCATGGATGGCGTACCCCAGATCGGCGGCGCGTTCACCATTGATGCCGTGCATCAGGTCTTTCATGCGAAACGGCGCGTAGACCCATCCGACGATATTGGCGCGGCGTTCAGCCACCGTCCCATACGGTTTCCCGTTCTTGTAGACGGGCATATACATCAGGAAACCGGATTGCACATCCTGTTCGGTTTCCTGCACCAGTTGCACTCTGCCGGAAATGCTGGCTTCGCTGTTGTCGCGCGCTCGCTCCATGGCGGCGCGGCGCACCGGTTCGGAATACATGTCATAGCCAAAGGCGCGCAGGTTGCGATCTCGGAACGGTTCGAGATAAATGATGGAGGTGTAGATATCACGTTCCCCTGCGGGGCGGATGGTGTATTCGCCGAAAATCGGCTGGGAAGATTCGCGGCGGACGGCGGCGATATGGCGGTTTGTTTGCGCCGGTGGCACGATAAGGGAAAAGCCCACACCCTGGATGCCCGGAAAGTGATCTTCCAGTTTCTGCAGGGAGATGTAGGCGCGGAATTCATCGCGTTTCACCTCGCTCGATGCGGCAAACATCCCCTGTGCTCCGTGCAGAACCTGTTCGTAGCTCTGCATGCGATGCACGATGCGTTCACCCGCTTCACGCACACGGAAATCGAAGTCATCCTGCAAGCGTTGCAGCGTTTCTAGCCGCGCATTCTCATACAAGTGATAGGTGACGGACAGGGATACGGCAAGCACCATCCATGGCAGAAAACGCCCGGACTTCAGCCAGTTCATCAACGGATGTTGCGGTGCGGATTTCTTGTGATTTTCGGATGCGGATCGCATGCCCGGATTCTACTGTTTCGGATGCGGATACTCTACTCATTCCGGAAGTTGAAAAACTGTTTTGTCGGCATGGTTTCAGGCGATATGGACCGGGATGCGCCGGTGTCCGAATCGTCCGTCCGTTTTTCCGAAGCATCCGGCCAGCGGGGCGGCGCAGGACGGGCAGTTGCCCCCGGCGGTCAGCCGGTAATCGCGGATCGCATAGCCGTCGCGCACGATCAGCGCTTGTCCGCATGAGGCGCAGTTCGTCGTACCGCCTTCGGGGTCATGCACGTTGCCGGTATAGACATGGTGCAATCCCGCCGAGTGCGCGATCTGGCGCGCTTCGGTGAGCTTCGCGAGCGGTGTGGCGGGCACGCCGGTCATCTTGTGGTCCGGGTGGAAGGCGGTGAAATGCAGCGGCACCCCGGTTCCCAGTTCCGCCGCGATCCACTCGCACATCCGGCCGATCTCGTGCGCGCTGTCGTTGTAGCCGGGGATCAACAAAGTGGTCAGCTCCAGCCAGACCTGCGTTTCCTGCCGCAGGTATTTCAGCGTGTCCAGCACCGGTTGCAGATGCGAACCGGTCTGCCGGATATAGAACGCGTCGGTGAACGCTTTGAGATCGACGTTGGCCGCATCCATTTTGGCGTAGAACTCGCGGCGCGGCCGGTCGTGCATGTAGCCCGCCGTCACCGCCACCGTCTTGATGCCGTGCTCGTGGCAGGCATCGGCGATATCCATCGCGTATTCGGCGAAGACCACCGGATCGTTATAGGTGAAGGCCACGCTCATGCAGCCCAGACTCTTCGCGCTGCGCGCGATGGCTTCCGGGCTGGCCTGATCGGCGAGTTTGTCGGAGCTGCGCGATTTGGAGATGTCCCAATTCTGGCAGAACTTGCAGGCGAGGTTGCAGCCTGCCGTGCCGAACGACAGGATGCTGCTGCCGGGATAGAAATGGTTGAGCGGTTTCTTCTCGACGGGGTCGATGCAAAAGCCGGAACTGCGCCCGTAGGTGGTGAGCACCATCATGTCGCCGACGCGGCCGCGCACGAAGCAGGCACCGCGCTGCCCTTCGTGCAGCTTGCAGTCGCGCGGGCACAGGTCGCACTGGATGCGACCGTCATCCAGTCGGTGCCAGTAGTTGGCCGGATGGCGCTCCGCTGTGCTGATGACCTCGTCCATGTCAGCCCTCCTTTTCGCGCCACTTGCTGACCGTGTAGCGCGACAATCTCATCCCGTCATCCCAGAAATCATCCGGCAATCCGGCTTTGCGTTTCAGTTGCGCCATGAACAGATGTGGATCGGGAAGCTGTTCCCACACCTGCGGCAGGAAGGTGCTGCGGTGGCAGCGGCCATCAGAGGGGGCGCTGTATTCAAGGATGAGCCCGTCCACGCCGGGGCGCAGCTGTGCCAGTGCATCGGCCTCGTCGCGGAAAGTCATCGTTTGCGGCGGCGACAGCAGAGAGACTTCGCAGATGATGTTGTCCAGCTCGCCGGCTTGCAGCGGCGCAAAGCGCGGGTCGTTGAAGGCGGCGGCTCGGGCGTTGTGGCGGACATCCTCGGCGAGCGCACGGTGCGCTTGCAGAGAACCGATGCAGCCGCGCAACCGGCCGTTCTGCGTCAGGGTGACGAAGGTCGCTCCCGGCTCGTTCAGCCAGTCTTCCTGGGGTAGCGGTTTATCCGGACAGCCCAGTGCCGCGGCGATCGCGGCGCGCGCGATGCCGGTCAGAACATCACCGCGTTCTTGCTCATGCATGCCCGTTCCCTTCGGTAAAGGCAAATGCGGCATAGCCCACCACACGGTCGCGCGACCCGGCGGTGTCGCCCGAGTTGCGCAAGTCGAGCAGATGCGGCGTGAGGCGGTGGCAGCGCGCGGCGAGGAGCAGGCCGTTGACCGGGGCAGCCCCGCAGGCCTGCTCGTGCGAATCCAGTGCTTGCAGTGCCAGTATCTGCCGGGCCGTGGCTTCGTCTGCGGTGCGTGCGTCCGCATACGGCAGATAATGCGACAGATCCGAACTGATGACGATCAGCGTCTCCCCGCCGCCCCACAGCAGTTCCAGCACTTCTGCGACCTCTGTGGCGCTTGCCCTGCCCACGACCAGCGGCAACAGGAGAAACTCGTCCAGCACGCTTTGCAGGAACGGCAGTTGTACTTCCAGCGAGTGTTCCTGCGCGTGTGCCGAATTGCTGACACCGACTTGCGGCAGTGCGGCGATAGCGTGTGCTGCGGCGGTATCCAACATCACGCGTCCCATCGGTGTGTCGAACGCCTCCGCATCCGGCAGCGCCAGGCCGTGCAGCGCGACGCGATGCGCGGGGCCGAGCAGAACCACGCGCCGGATGTGAGTGGCAATGCCTCTCAATGCGGCATAGGCGCTCGCTGCGATCTCTCCGGAATAGATATACCCTGCATGTGGCACGATCAGCGCTTTTGGGTGCAAGGCCGATGGGGAGGATGAAGCCAGTAATCGGCGCACCTCCTGTGCGAGCGGAGACGGCTCGGCGGGGTAGAACGATCCGGCGACGGCGGGCGGGCGGACGAGGGACATGATGCTCCTTTCGGGTGATGTCGGCAGTATGAGGGTTGCTCATCCAGAATCAAGTGCCACGGCTTCGTTCTTGCCGGTCTTAAGCTGCGGTTAATGCGATACATGCACACTATCAGCCTTGCCGCTATCGCAGTATCCTTGCGAACTGAAATTTATCTCACGATTTGAAATATGTCGACCACTTCGCTTAAGCGTTACGCTTACCTTTCCATCGCTGCCGCCTTGTCCACCATTCTGCTCAAGGGCGTGGCTTGGTGGCTGACCGGCTCGGTCGGCCTGCTGTCGGATGCGCTTGAATCTTTCGTCAATCTGGCGGGTGCACTGATGGCGCTGGCCATGTTGTCACTGGCGGCGACTCCGCCGGATGAGAACCACGCGCACGGTCACAGCAAGGCGGAATATTTTTCCAGCGCCTTCGAGGGCTTTCTGATCCTGGTGGCCGCTGCCAGCATCGCCTATGCGGGTATCGATCGTCTGCTGCATCCGCAGGAGATCGGGTCGGTCGGTATCGGTCTCGCGGTGTCGGTGGTGGCCTCGCTCATCAATCTGGCGACGGCGCGCATCCTGATGAAGGTCGGGCGTGAACACAATTCCATCACGCTGGAGGCGGATGCCCATCATCTGCTCACCGATGTATGGACCTCGGTTGGCGTGATTATCGGTGTGGGACTGGTGTGGATGACAGGCTGGCTGTGGCTGGATCCGGTGATCGCGCTGGCAGTGGCGGTAAACATCATCTGGACCGGCTGGCAGCTGTTGCAGCGTTCCGCCGCCGGACTGATGGATGCTTCCATTCCGGAAGCCCAGATCAAAGCCATTGAGGCGGTGCTGGAAAGCTATCGCCGGCATGGGATCGACTACCATGCCTTGCGCACCCGCCAGGCCGGCATGCGCGCCTTTGTCTCGCTGCATGTGCTGGTGCCCGGCTCATGGACGGTGCAACATGGCCATGACTGGCTGGAACGCATCGAGGCCGATATCCGCCGGGCTGTGCATGGTTCGCATATCACCACCCATCTGGAACCTATCGAGGATCCCGTATCGCTGATCGACGAAGATCTCGATCGTCCGCACTGAGCGGTTCAAGCCTTTGGCGGGAAGTGCACCGAGACGGTGAGACCGCCCTGTTCTTCGTTGCGGAACTCGACCCGCGCGCCGTGCAGCGCGGCGATGCGCAACACGATGGACAGTCCCAATCCGACACCCTCCGTTCCCGATGATGCCAGACGGCTGAAGCGTTTGCCCAGCAATGGCAGCTGGGCTTCCGCTACCCCGCTGCCGCTGTCGGTGATGGTTAGTGTCGCCGCATGATGCGCCGCAGGGTGCAGCGTGATTTTGATCTGGCCACCCTGCGGGGTATAGCGTATGGCATTGTCCAGCAGATTGCGCAGCATGATGTGCAGCAAATCTTCCGCTGCGGATACCGTGATGGCGGTATCCGTGGTCACTTCCAGTGTGATGTCCCGGACGAGTGCCTGCGGTGCGAGTTCCGCGCTGCAAGTCTGGGTGAGCGCGAGCAGGTCAACCGGTTCCAGCAATCGCAGCGCTTGCTGTTCGTCAAGGCGCGAAAGGGTGAGCAGTTGTCCGACCAGATGCGACATACGATGGGTTCCCTGCATGGCCTGGCCCAGGCTGTGGTTCCGCTCGCCCGCATCGGCGGCGAGTTGCGCCGCCTGTAACTGGGCTTGCAGGGCAGCCAGCGGGGTGCGCAGTTCATGCGCGGCATCGGCGGTGAAACGGCGTTCGTTTTCCATCATCCCCGCCGTACGGGCGAGCAAGCCGTTCAGCGCTTCCAGTACCGGTGTGATTTCCTGCGGTGCGGCATGCATTTCTACCGGTGCGAGCTGTTCCGGTGAAAGTTTGCGCAACGATAGTGCAAGGTCGCGCAACGGTTTCAGGCCGAGGCGTATGGCAAGCAGCGAAAGCAGACCCAACAGAGGCAGGCCGAACAGGAAGGGTGTGATGTTGTGCCAAGCCACTTCGCGCGCCAGTTCGTTGCGCGCCTTGTCGCTCTGGCCAACCAGTACATCGATTTCGCGCTCCGGATCGCGCTGCCGGTAGAAACGCCAGTGTCTGCCGTTCCATGTGCCATTGCTGAATTCTTCCTCGGGGAAATCACGGGCCGGAAGTGAAAAGTCCTCGTTTGAACGCAGCAGAAGGCGAGTCTCTCCGTCCTCCGTCGCCCAGATCTCAAAGACGAATTCCTGCCGGTATTTGTGCGCGGACGGTGGCAGCGAGGCAGTACGGTCATCGTCCAGATCGTTGGCCACCAACATCAGGCTTTGCGCGAATTGCGCCAATTGCGCATCGAACAATTCGTCCGCCTCGTGGAGCGCGTTCTTGTAACTTTCGTAGCCGGCGAGGGTGCCGAACAGCAGCACGCTGCCGAGCACCAGCAGGGTGAGGCGGGTCTGCAAAGACAGGGTCGGCTTTTTCATGAGGGGCGTCCCACGGTGTAACCGATGCCGCGCAGCGTCTGGATGAAGTCGCTGCCCAGTTTTTTGCGCAGATGGTGAATGAAAACCTCGATGGTGTTGCTGTCGGCACTGTCGCCCCATCCGTAGAGGCTTTGTTCGAGTTGGGCGCGGGTCAGCACCCGTCCGGCATTCTGCATCAACACTTCCAGTACGGCGAACTCGCGCGCGGAAAGCTCCACCTGCTTGCCCGCGCGCCATACCTGGCGCGTGTCGGGATCGAGTTCCACCAGTCCGATGCCGATACGCGCCGTGGCACGTCCGGCGGTGCGCCGGATCAGTGCGCGCAGCCGGGCCGCGAGTTCCTCCATATCCACCGGTTTGACCACGTAATCATCCGCGCCGAGGTTGAAGCCTTTGAGTTTGTCGAGTTTCTCGTCGCGAGCGGTGAGGATGAGGACGGGAACGTGCAGCCCTTGGTCTCTCGCGGACTGTAGCAGAGCGAAGCCGTCATGTCCCGGCAGACCGAGATCCAGAACGATGGCATCGTAAGTTTCCACGGACAGCGCGCTCATCGCCTGTCTGCCGTCCTGCAACCAGTCGACGGTGAAGCCCAGATGACGCAGGCTTCTCTGAGTGCCGTCACCAAGCATGATGTCGTCTTCCACCAGCAGGATTCTCATGTTCTTTCCGGAATTAAGCATCGGTTAATAATAGGTTGCCAAACTCTGAATCTGGAAAACCGACATTTGACAGGAGTGCATTATGACCGTGAAAAAACTTTGTATCACCCTGCTTTTTTTGCTCGGCAGCACACCCGTGCTGGCGGAGACACCGCAGGAACTGCTTGCCGTTTACAGCGCCGAGGCCGTCCAAGCACAACGAGGATTCGTGCCGTCCGCCGAACGGGGCAAGGCGCTGTTTGCCAAGGACTGGGGTGTGTCAAAAGAGATGCCAAATTGTACGAGCTGCCATACCCGCGATATTGCGGCGGGCGGCAAGCATGTCATCACCGGAAAACCCATCGGTCCGCTTGCGCCGTCAGCCAATCCCGAGCGGTTCACTTCCGCCAAAAAGGTCGCGAAGTGGTTTAAACGCAACTGCACTGAAGTGATCGGTCGCGAATGCACGGCGGTCGAAAAAGCGGACTTTATTCAATTTGTCACACAAGGAGGCCGGATATGAAATGGCTGGTGAGCATACTCTGCACGATTTTTCTGGCCCATCCGGCTTATGCCGACGGCGACAAGATGCGGGTTCCGGACAACGCCAAATTGAAGGAAGAATGCGGCAGCTGTCATGTGGTGTATCCGCCGAAGCTGCTGGCGGCGGCTGACTGGCAGCGTCTGATGTCCGGTCTGGACAAGCACTTTGGCGCAAATGCGGAGCTGGATGCCGGGGATAACAAGGTGCTCCTCGATTTTCTGCAACGCCATGCGGGAAACGTTGCCAAGCACGGTGCGGCCAGTATGCGCATCAGTGATACGCCGTGGTTCAAACGCGAGCACGCCGGCCTGTCCGCCAAGGCATGGAGTCACCCGCAGGTGAAGCGCAGCGCCAATTGCACCGCCTGCCATGTCAATGCCGAGCGCGGCGACTGGTCCGAGCGCGGCATCCGCATGCCGGGCGGATTGCGCTACGAGGAAGAGGGAGACGATTGATGCGTGACGGGGATGATTCCGCCATGGCGAGGGTAAGGATATGGGATCTGCCCGTGCGTGTCGGACACTGGTCGCTGGTCGCCGCATTCGTCATCGCATGGTTGAGCGGCGACAGCGAGAGATGGCGCATGGTGCATGTCGTCGCGGGTTTTGTCATGGCGGGCGCGCTGGTGTTCCGTCTGTTCTGGGGGCTGGCGGGTTCGCGCTATGCCCGTTTTTCTTCGTTTATGTTTTCGCCGTCACAGGCAGTCGCCTACCTGAAGGATATTCTGCATGGCGGCGGCCGGCATTGGGTTGGACATAACCCGGCGGGAAGCTACGCGATCTATCTCCTGATTCTGCTGGGTTTTGCCGTGACGCTGAGCGGTTGGGCGGTTTATGCGGAAGCGGGGGGCGAGTGGCTGGAGGACGGTCACGAGCTCATTGCCGACGCCATGCTGGCGGTGGTTGGCTTGCATGTTGTGGGGGCTGTCGTCAGCAGTCTGGCGCACCGCGAGAATCTGATTCGCAGCATGGTGAGTGGCTACAAGCAGGGCAAGCCGGAGGATGCGATAACGGGTATGCGAGCCGCCTGGCTCATTGTGCTGTTCGCCTGCATGCTCGCCGCAGGCTGGTTGGGATACAACAGTTGAGGTGAACCCGCAGCGGGGGGCGGATTATTTCAGCGCCTGCTCGTACTCGTTGCGGAAATGGCGAAACGAGCTATCGAGCAACTGCGCGACACCGTTCACCAGATGGCAGCGACCGCTGCCCGGCAGCATGCGGCATAGCGATTCCAGCGTGGCCATGTCGGCAGCGGTGCCGCACCCGGTGTCGATGCGGTCGAGCAGGCGGCTGATGGTGGCAGTGCCGGTCTTGCACGGAGGACATTGGCCGCAGGAAGAGTGGGCGAAGAAGCGTGCGTATTCGGCGACGCGCTTGACCATGCCGGTCCCTTCCGAAACCACGATCATCGCGCCGGTGCCCAAGCTGGCACCGCGTTCGCGCAGGGATTCGAAGTCCATGTTCACATCCAGATCGTCCGGGGTCAGCAGCGTGTTGGACGGCCCGCCGGTGAATACCGCCTTGAGCGGTTTACCCGACAGCAGTCCGCCGCCGTGAACGTAGATCAGGTCACGCAGCGTGGTGCCCATCGGTAATTCGTACACACCGGGATGCAGCACGTCGCCGCTCAATGAATACAGCTTGGTGCCGGCGCCATGCCCGATGCCCAGATTGCGGAACCATTCGGCTCCGTTGCGCATGATCGCGGGAACATGGGCCAGCGTCTCGATGTTGTTGATCAGCGTCGGGCAACCGAAGATGCCGCACTGTGCAGGATAGGGCGGCTTGCCGCGAGGAAAGGGGAATTTTGCTTTGCCGCTCAGCTGTCCCTCTATCCATTCCATCGCGGCGGTTTCCTCGCCGCCGATGTAATGGCTGGAGCCGGGCACCAATTCCATCTTGATTTGTTTTCCCAGCGCATCGCTCGCGAGCTTCAGCAGTTCGCCGTCTTGCCATTGTCCGAGCGCGGACTTGAGCGCGGCGAGTGAACGTGTCAGATCGGGGTTGATGTAGAACACGATGCGGTTGATGCCGCAGGCAAGCGCGCCCAGCAGAGCGCCCTCGATGATCTGGTGCGGGGTTTCTTCCAGTAGCAGTCTGTCCTTAAAGGTGCCGGGTTCGTCCTCGTTGCCGTTGCACACCAGATATTTGTCCGGGCTGGCGGCTTCTTTGGCGACCGCTTCCCATTTGCGCCATACCGGGAAGCCGCTGCCGCCCAGCCCGCGCAGGTCTGCCTCTTTGATGGCGGGCAGCAGCGCGCTTGTGTCTTTTACCGCGCCGCGCAGCGCTTCGCTGCCGCCGGCTTGCAGCCAGCGCGGCATGTTTTCGCCGACCCGCTGTTGCGGATGGAGCAGATTGCGGTTCAGGGTTTCCATATATCTTTCCCCACAGCGGTGTAGGCGGGCAATATCTGCGGTGCGCGCTGCGTCAGCGGCAGGCCTGCCAGTGTCAGCGCACGGCGCGCGCGGTTGACGTGTTCCAGTGTGATCTTCTTCGGGCCACGGTCATGCTCCGCCAGCGCGGCGGCGCGACCGGCTCGGCGACCGAAACCGATGATATCCAACAGTGCGTTGCCCATGATGCGGTTGCGTCCGTGGATGCCGCCGGCGACCTCTCCCGCCGCATACAGACCAGGCACGGAAGTCGTGCCGTTGACATCGATGACGATACCGCCGTTCTGGTAGTGCAGCGTCGGATAGACGAGGATGGGTTCGCGCCTCGGGTCGATGCCCACGTGATGGGTGCGCGCCAGGAGTTTGGGGAACTGCTGTTCGAGCATGCCGGGCTGGCTGCACTCCAGTCGCGGTGTGTCCAGCCAGACGCCGACCCCGCCGTTGTCGGTGTGTATGCCGCGACCTTCGCGGCATTCGCGGATGATAGCGGCACACACGATGTCGCGCGGCTGCAATTCGTCGACAAAGCGTTGTCCCTGCCCGTTGAGCAGCAGGGCACCGGCAGCGCGCACGCCCTCCGTCACCAGCTTTCCGGAAAGATGCGGCGGATGAACCAACCCGGTGGGGTGATACTGGAACGAATCCAGATCGCACAGGTGCGCGCCCATGCGGTAGGCCAGCACCAGGCCGTCACCGGTGGCACCGATGTGATTGGAAGTGGGGAATCCATTCAGGTGTAATCGGCCCAAACCGCCGGTGGCGAGGATCACCGAGCGGGTGCGCACGATGCGCATGCTGCCGTCGCTCAGCGAGGCCAGTACCGCGCCCACACATTTCTGGCCGCGCTCGTTGGACAGCAGCTCGACCACGGGGCTTTGATCCCACACTTCGATGCCGCGATGCTGTTTTACCGCCTCGCGCAGCACGCGCATCATCTCCAGTCCGGTGTAATCTCGGCAGTGCACGATGCGCGGCGCCGTCATGCCACCCGCGCGGCGCGTGCGCAGGTCGCCGCTTGCGGTCTGGTCGAACTGCATGCCCTGATGGATCAGCCAGCGGATCACCTCGGGGCCGTCGCCGACCATGGCCGCGACCAGCGCCGGGTCGCCCGCGTGGTGTCCCGCGCGCAGTGTGTCCTGCATGTGTTGTTGTGCGCTGTCGTCGGGTTCGATCGCGGCTTGGATGCCGCCTTCGGCCATCACCGTGTTGCTGTCGCCCAGACGCAGTTTGGTGGCGAGCAGCACGCGCGCGCCGCTTTCGGCGGCGGCGAGTGCGGCGGCACAGCCCGCGCCGCCGCCGCCGATCACCAGCACGTCGGTGTCGGTGACCTGAGCGCCGGCCAGATCGGCTTCGTCGATGAAAGCTTCGGCCTGCAGCAGGTCGGCCAGTTCGCGTTGGCAGTCGGCCCCCGCGTTGGGGCCGATGGTGAGTTTGGTCATGCTGCCGCGCAGGTGATCGGGGTGATGCTCGTTCAGCAGCGTGTCGGGGTCGTTCAGTTCCGGCAACGGTGCCAGTTCGGTGTCGGGCCGATAGGCTGCCAGCGCGGCTTGCAGGGACAGGCCGCGCTTCACGGAAGATCCTTCTTGGCGGCCTGTTCTTTCCTGATCTCTTCCAGTTTGTGGATCAGGTTGGGCGGACGCAGATGAAAGAACGCGGTGATGCGGCGGGAGAACAGACCGACATGAGCCGGTGCGATATTCTCGGGACAGGCGTTGTCGCACAGTTCGCACATCACGCATTCGAAGAAGGCTTCGCCCGCTTCACGGAAACGTCCTGCGGCCGCCAGTGCCACGCCGTCCTCGACCACGATGCCTTTCGGGCAGGACTGCACGCAGCCGTTGCAGTGGCGGCAACGGCTGGCCTCCGGAAATATCTCGTGGAAGCGTGCCTGGATGTCCCATCCGTCGGCGAGTTCGGTCAGCTCATATTGGTGGCGGTCGGTGCCGGGGGCAGGCAGGAACAGCGCCTCCATACCGGCTTCGACGAAGGTTTCGCATGCCAGCGCGACGTTCACTTCCTTGCCTTTCTTTACCAGGATGCGGCACGATCCGCACACGCCCTCCAGACATCCCACGCCGGTGACGCGCGGCACGCTGCCCGCCCAGGCCGCTTCGACGATAGTCATCTGCGGCTCGGCATGCACCGTGATGCCATTAATCAGCAGTTCGACGGAAGCGGGATGGCGGACGTTATCGGTCATGGACGGGCGAGATCAATGATCTTGCGGATATCGTAGTCCGGGCCGCCGTCGACCTGCTTGATCAGTTCCGCCATGTTGTCGTCCAGCGTGGGACGTATCGAACGGTACAGCAGCCCGACCGGGATGCGGCCATTCTTGTGCGCCATGTTCACCGCATGCATCGCGGCGTCGATGTCGCTGACATCGTGATTTTCCTGGACATCCTCTGCGGTTTCCTTGAAGTACTTCGCGTCGTCGATGTTGTTGAAGGTCGGGCAGTGGCTCATCACGTTGATGAAGGAGAAGCCGCGGTGCTCCATGCCTTCCTTGATCATTTGAGCGGTCATCTTCACGTTGGTGGCCAGCGTCTGGGCGACGAAGCTTGCGCCGTAGGTCAGCATGTACAGCACCGGATCCATCGGCTCTTCGACGCCGCCGTAGGGAGTCGTATAAGCCTTCATCTTGCGTTGCGAAGTCGGCGAAACCTGGCCCTTGGTCAGGCCGTAGATGCGGTTGTCCATCAGCACATAAGTCATGTTGATGTTCTTGCGCGCCAAGTGCGGCATGTGACCACCGCCTATGGAAAAGCCATCGCCGTCGCCGCCGTTGACCAGGATCGCCAGGTCGGGGCGAGCCAGTTGCACGCCGGTCGCCACGGGGCCCGCACGGCCATGCAGCGTGTGCATCTTGTACGAGCGGACGAAGTAGGGCAGGCGCGAAGAGCAGCCGATACCGGAGATGTTCACCAGATAGTTCGGGTCAACGCCCAGTTCGGCCAGCGCGCGGTAGACGGAAGTCAGCACGCCGTGATCGCCGCAGCCGGGACACCAGAACGGCTTGGTCTCGGTCTTGTATTCCTTGGGCAGCAATTCGACCTTGTGCAAATGGGTCTGTGCGGTGCTCATTACAGCATCTCCTTGGCTTTGCCGACGATCATGGCGGGCGTGAACGGCAGGCCGCCGCAAATGGTGTAGGACTCCGGGCGCAGCGAAGTTTCTGCGCGCACGAAATGGGCCAGTTGGCCGGTGTAGTTCACCTCGGGCAGCATCAGCTTGCGGCAGGATGCGCCGAAGGCTTCGTATTGCTCGACTGGCATCGGCCACATCAGCTTGGGATAGAAGCCTTTCACCGAATACCCCTCGGCGCGCAGGCGCGCGACCGCTTCGCGTACCACGCCTATGGTGCTGCCCCAAGCGATGATGCCGAGGTCGGCCTCGCCTTCGCCGTCCACTTCGACCGGTGCGACGTCGTTCACGACATTCTTGAGCTTGCCGAAGCGCTTGGCCTGCATCGCCTCGTGGTTGGCGGGGCTGTAGTTGGGTTCGCCCGCCTGGTCATGCTCCAGACCGGTGGCGATGTGCATGCCGCCGGGCGTGCCGGGCGCGGCCATCGGGGAAATGCCGTCGTCGGTGAGCAGGTAACGCTTGTATTCGCCTTCGCCGTCCCAGCTCTTGCGCGACACGATGGGATAACTCGCCGGATCGGGGTAGGGCACGGTCTGGGTCGAAAACGCCAGCGAACCGTCGGACAGCAGAATTACCGGGCACTGGTATTTCTCGGCCAGGTTGAAGGCCACCACGGTCAGCGAGATGCAGTCGGAAACGCCTTCCACCGACAGTACGATGCGACCGCAGTCGCCGTGCGAGCCGTGGATAGACAGGAGTAGGTCGGATTGCTCATGCTTGGTCGGCAGGCCGGTGGAAGGCCCGCCGCGCTGAACGTTCGCCACCACGCAGGGGGTCTCGCTCATGAACGACATGCCCAGCATTTCGCCCATCAGCGCCAGTCCCGGCCCCGAGGTCGCGGTCATCGCTTTCTTGCCGGCGAAGGATGCGCCGAGAACCTGTGAGATGGAGGCGATCTCGTCCTCGGCCTGGATCAATGTGCCACCGCGCTTGGGCAGATGCCGCGCGACATAGCGGGCGATCTCGGTCGCCGGCGTGATCGGGTAAGCCGCGAAGAAATCCAGTCCGGCGATGATCGAACCCAGACCCACTGCGTCGTTGCCGGAGAGCACAACCACATCGCGCGTCTCAGTTTGCGGATCGCTGACATGCCAATCGTCGGTCTTGGTCAGCGCGGCGGCCAGCTCGCGGCCACGTGTGAAAGCATTGAGATTGCTTTCCAGCACCGTGCTGCCCTTCTTGCCAAATTTAAGCGAGAGAATCTCGCGCAAGGCTTTTTCCGAGATGTTGAACAGCTGCGACAACGCGCCCATCGCCACCATATTCTTGGCCTTGATACTGCCGAGTTCCTTGGCGGTTTGCGTCATCGGGATCGCGTAGGCATGCACGCCTTCGGGAATTTCCGGCTCGAAGTCGCCGCCGGGGCCGTCGTAGACGAAAGCAGTGCCGGGATGCAGCAGGTGGCGGTTCAGGTCGTAGGCCTGGCCGTTGAAGGCGCACAGCACATCGAAAGTGTCGCCTTGGTTGAACAGCGGCGCGGCGCTCGCACGCGTCTGGTACATCGCGTAACCGCCCTTGATCTCGGCGGGGAAGGTCTTGAAGGTATAGACCTCCAGCCCGGCGCGCGCGCATGCCTGCGTGACGAAATCGCCGGTGGAGATGATGCCTTCTCCGCCTTCTCCGGCGATGCGGATAATCAAATCGTTCTTGTTCAAAGTCTGACCTCTGTATTGACGCTGAAAAAACCGCCCTCAACGGATCCGTAATCCGTACGGCGAATGTAAAACCGGAGTCGCGCTATGTCCTTTCCCGGTCAATATGCGCGATGCGACAACCCTTTTTACATGGCGAACCGAAGGCTGCCGTGTACGCCGACCAGCCGATAGAGTGCCGGGAAAACACGGCGGGCCGGAGGTGCGAAGAAAGTAGTGAATGCTCTAACTTGTTGATCTTCCAATAATATTGAGATCATGTGCTATTTGCCGTAGTTCGGGTTTTAACCCGTCATTTCGGACTCAAGCCCGACAAAATAAGGCGGTACTGTCTTCAATATATGGAAAGGCCAGTAGTATGGTTTCGCAGTCAGGCGCGGATTTTAAAGGATAAGCAAGGGAAGCTCAATGGCGCACTATGGGCGACTCGGCGCCCGATAGCTAAAGCCGCGCTTCCAAATCAGCCTCCCTTTTTGCGATACGTGTTCGCCTAGCGGAATTAGGGTTCCCACTCTGAGCAGGCAAGAAAATCGTTGCCAGCCCTACAGAATGCGTTTCTTTTGCCGATATTAAATCCAAGATGCATAATATGCACGGGATGCGGCCCTGCATGAGTTTTCAAATCTGCGGCGGCACACACAGAGAGGCGTAAAGGCAAATATCATGGCTACCCAAGCGACAACTTCAACGACCAATCTCGATGTGAATAACATCGTGAGCCAGTTGATGACTGTGGAACGGCAGCCTATCAACAAGCTTAATGCCAAGGAAGCGAGCTATCAGGCGCAGCTTTCCGCTTACGGCAGCATTAAGGGGGCTGTATCGAGTTTTCAGGCCTCGCTGCAGGGGCTTAACAATGTTTCCAAATTTCAGGCACTGAAGGCTACTCCTTCCGATACAAGCATCTTCACCGCTTCGGCAATTAGTACGGCAGTGGCCGGTTCATACTCGGTGGAAGTTTCCAGTCTGGCTAAGGCGCAAAGCCTGATCTCTGAAGGGCAGGCTACAAGCGACACCGCCATCGGGGCCGGCGGGACGACTACCATCAGTTTTGATTTTGGCACGATCGGCGGCGGTGCTTTCACTCCCTATGATGCGGAGACCGGAACGGGCGGCACCTATGCTGGTGTCACCGGCTTTACCGGCAACGGTGGCGATACCAAGAGCATCACCATCGATAGCGAGAACAACACGCTGGAAGGCATACGCGATGCGATCAACGCGGCCAAAATGGGCATCTCCGCCACCATCGTCAACGACGGTAGCGATACACCGTACCGGCTGGCATTGACTTCCAGTAGTCTGGGTAAGACGAATAGCATGAAGATCACGGTCGCCGGGGATGCCGACATCGGCAACCTGCTGGCGCATGATCCACAGGGCACGCAGAATCTGGCCGAGACTGTTACCGCCAGTAATGCCAATCTCAAGGTGAACGGGGTGGCGGTGAGCAAGACCTCCAATTCCGTTTCCGATGTGATCCAAGGGGTCACCCTTGCGTTGAATAAAATCACTGCGGCGGATACGCCGGTCACGCTGACGGTCGCGCGCGACACCAGCACGCTGAGTACTTCGCTGTCCAGCTTCGTCAAATCTTACAACGATCTGGCGGGAACACTGAAGACACTTTCAGCCTACGATCCTGCCAGCAAAAAAGGTGCGATCCTGCAGGGCGACAGCACGGTGCGCACTTTCCAGAACCAATTGCGCAGTATGTTGGGCGCCACGGCAGGTGAGGCATCGAATACGTTGCGCACGCTTTCCGATGTGGGCATTGCGTTTCAGTTGGATGGCACCTTGGCAATCAACCAGGCTAGGCTTGATAGCGCAATCAACAACAATTTCGACGAGATCGCCGCGCTTTTTACCGGTACCAACGGGTATGTCAACACGTTGAAGAGTTGGGCCACTTCCGCGCTCGGCGCGGACGGTATGCTGGCCGGACGTACCGAAGGGATAGGCAAAACAATCACCGATCTCGGGCGTCGCCGTAGTGCGATCGAGACGCGGCTGATCAGTGTCGAAGCGCGCTACCGTGCCCAATTCACCGCATTGGACAGCATGCTGAGCAGCATGAATCAGACCAGCACCTATCTGTCACAACAACTCTCCAATCTACCCTAAGCGGAGGCCAGTATCATGAATGCAGCAGCTATCAATTCCTATGCAAAGGTCGGCGTTGAATCCGGCGTGATTGCGGCCGATCCGCACAAGCTGATCTCCATGCTATATCAGGGGGCCGTGCTGGCGATTGCCAATGGCAAAAATGCCATGTTGCGCAAGGAGATTCCTGCCAAGGGTGCGGCTATCTCCAAGGCGATTATGATCATCGACGAAGGTCTCAAAGCCAGTCTGGACAAAGAGGCGGGCGGCGAGTTGGCGGCCAATCTCGCTGCGCTGTACGACTACATGGGGGCGCGCTTGGTTTCCGCCAATTTGAAAAATGATGTCGCCATGCTGGACGAAGTGAGCAAATTACTGTGTGAGTTGGGGAGCGCATGGGACAGTATCCGTCCCACCACCGCTGCCACGAATGAGTTCGCTAGTGCCAAGGCTGCCGCCGCAGCCGGTGAATCCGTCGCCAAGCCTGTCGCGCCAGTGGTGACGATGCAGCCGGTGGCCAATACGGTTCAGCCCGTTGCGGTGCAGTCGGTCGCCCCGGTGCGTCCCGTACAGTCCGCCAATCACAACAAACTGGCCGCTTACGGACGGGTGTGATTGTGAGCGCACCGCAAGTCATCGCTGCTTATGAATCGTTGTCCGCGCTCACTGGGAAGATGCGCGCGGCGGCATCGGATGGCGAATGGGATGCACTGGTCGAGCTTGAACAGCAATGCAGCCGCCAGGTTGCCAAGCTGAAGCCCATAGATGAGGTAACGAAGCTGGATCAGCCCCTCCGCGAACGCAAGGTGCAATTACTCAAGAAGATACTGGCCGACGATGCTGATATTCGCAGTCACACCGAAGCTTGGATGGGGCAGTTACAGCACATCATGCAAAGCAACCGTCAGGAACAGCGCCTGCAGCAGGTCTACGGCGAATAACGCCAGCAGGAAGAATTTGCGACAGCGTTTCGGGTGCCAGTGATTCCGAGTATTTGACAGGAACGAACATTATGATTGCGTTGAATGATTCTGCCCTTCGGCAAAACGCGCAAAACCTGTTGATTGCCAGCATGCGTGCAACGACGACTTCGTTGCAGCCGCAGTCCTCCAACACGAGTCCATCAGCCGCTTCATCACCCAGTTCATTATCCATTTCATCGCGCGCCTATCTGCTGGCCGGAGCCGACCGTACCGCGCCGACGATAGCCAGCTTCAGTCCTGCGAACGGCACGACGAACGCCCTGACCACGGCCAACATCTCGCTGACCTTCTCGGAGAACATCCAGCGCGGGACAGGCACCATCACGTTGAAGAAAACCGACGGGACGTTGGTGGAAAGCTTTGATGCGGCGAGC
>JAXMKV010000016.1:0-4360 GCA_034371155.1 Gallionella sp.
TGGAACAAGACAATCGACGACCTGTTCAACGAAATGAAGGCCGGTACAAGACGTAGTCTTGGAAGTCCCGAAGCAGATTGGGCTCGCGCCTATGAGCAATCACTCTTGCCAGAAGGCATTCATGCTCCGTGCAAGAATGAGGTTTACGAAGTCCTCGACCCTTGCGAGGCGACCTATCTCACGGCTTGGGATGGACCATACACAGGGGGATGCTCAGTCATTTTGTTGCAGGGATGGCGACTGCGTATATCGGAGACACCCCGTGACGAAAAACCCATCTCGGTTTACGCCGAGGCAGTCGACTACAAAACTGTGGAGCTGTTGGTCGTCCCCGAGAAAGATCGAACGTCAGGAAGCTATCGGGGATTCTACTTCTCGGTTTCGACCTTGGTGTTGTACAACAAGTGTCGATTGGTGGAAGACAATACCGGGGCCTAACCCGAACGCACTCACTGCTTGAACGGTATCACCTTGCCGGCGGCGAGCTTGGCGCGCTGCATTAGTCTGTTTCCCAAAAAAAGGTACAATCTCCGCCATGAACTCTATCTCTATTGCCGACATTCTTGAGCTTCCAGTGCAGGAGCGCATTCGTCTCGTTGAGCTTATCTGGGACAGCGTTGCGGCCGTGCCCGAAGCCGTGGAAATTTCGCCTGCACTTAAAGCCGAACTCGATGCGCGCTTGGTAGAGTTCGAGGCGAACCCGGAGGCTGGCTATTCTTGGGATCAAGTGAAATCCCGCCTTAAAGATGGTTCATGGCGTACCGCCTGAAACTCTCCACGCGAGCCTTGCATGAAACTGGCGAGGCTCAAGAGTGGTACGAATTGCAGAGCCCCGGCCTCGGTGAAGAATTTATTGCCGCAATGGAGTTACAGCTAAAACGGCTTGAGCAAGCACCGCTGCTTTATGCCGAGGCAATTCCAAATGTCCGCCGTGCTCTCCTTCCTCGGTTTCCTTATGGCTTGTTTTATGCGGTGCGGGGTGATCTCGTGCATGTTCTGGCTGTGTTGCATGATGTTCGCAATCCGATTCGTTGGCCCAACCCACCCTAACTCCTGCTCAAGCGGCACGCGCCTTCTGCGCGCTCCTTGGCTCCACGTTAACTAGCTAGCGTAGCCCGGATGCAATCCGGGCTACTTGCTACGCCCCAAGCGCGCCAACGGATCCTGCCGGTAGAAACGTGACAGCAATTCGTACACTGCGGGATATTCCCGTTGCAGCACCACCGGCACTTCAAAGAAATATTCGGAGAGGACGGCGAAGAATTCGGCCGGGCTTTCCGTCGCATAGGGATCGATAGCCGTGTCCTCACCGCCGTCCACGCGGCGGCAGAGGTTGTCGTAGGCGGACTGGAATTCTTGCGCCCACTCCGCCGCATCCAGCGCGGAATGCTGCGGAGGTCGCCCGTTGGCATCGCCGCTACACATATCCAGTTTGTGGGCGAATTCGTGGATGACGACGTTGTCGCCTTCGCATTTTCCGGCGTGCTCAACGTCTTCCCATGACAGCACCATCGGCCCGCCTGCGAGCACCTCGCCGCTGCGCTCGTGGCGGACATGGTGGACGATGCCGTCTTCGTCCATCAGCTCCCCGTCGAAGATGTATTCGCCCGGATAGACCACGATCTCGCGCCAGCCTTCGTACCACTCGTAACCCAGGTTCAGCACCGGCAATGCCGCGAGTGCGGCGATGACGGTGGCCATGCCGTCATCCACCTCGATGCCGCCCGCGCCGGAGAACGCCTTGTCGGCCAGCAGCCTGATCGCCAGTTCGCGCAGCCGCGCCCGCTCCACGTCATCAAGCCCGTCGAACAGGGGCGATCGCATCGCCACCAGCCAGCTCTGTTCGTCCAGCGCGTGATTGCCTTTGCCGCCGCCGAACAGGCTGTCCAGCATCGCTTTGGGTATGGATTTCACATCACTTCCGCGCATGTTCCGTTGCCGCTTGCCGGTCGATGGCGGGATTCACGATTTGTCCACCTGCGCGCCCTGCGTAGGTGGACAGACTCTGCATGAGCGCGACCCGAACGCACTCACGGCTTGAACGGGATCACCTTGCTCGCGGCGAGCTTGGCCCGCTGCCTGGCCTCTTCGGTGTCTTTGCCATTCGCCAGCGCCACGCCCATGCGGCGGCGCGCAAAGGATTCCGGTTTGCCGAACAGGCGGATGTCGGATTCCGGCACGCGCAACGCCTCGTCCACGCCACGGAATGCGATACCCCGCGCTTCGAGTTGTCCGTAGATCACCGCCGAGGCACCGGGCGCGCGCAGGGTGGTATCCACCGGCAAGCCCAGTATCGCGCGGGCGTGCAGTTCGAACTCGTTGAGACGCTGGCTGCACATTGTCACCATGCCGGTATCGTGCGGGCGCGGGCTGACCTCGCTGAAGCACACGTCGTCGCCCTTGACGAACAGTTCCACGCCGAAGAGTCCGAGGCCGCCCAGGTCGTCGGTCA
The DNA here is from genome assembly GCA_034371155.1 of Gallionella sp. Lineage (GTDB taxonomy): Bacteria > Pseudomonadota > Gammaproteobacteria > Burkholderiales > Gallionellaceae > Gallionella. The sequence continues at coordinate 2,453 of JAXMKV010000016.1, forward strand.
CTTTCTTCGCGATATCGCGCGCCTTTTGCAGCGCGACCGGCGGCATCGCCTGCGGCTGCCAGCTCTCGACATAATCGCCGTGAACCTGCACATGGCCGATGGGTTCGCAGAAGTGCGTCTCGATCCCGCCGTTCGCCCCCGCCGCGCGCACGGTCAGCAGGGTGATCTCGTAATCGAACAGGATCATGCCTTCCACGATCACCCGGCCCTGATCGACGCGCGAACCGCTGGCGGCATAGTCCCACGCGGCTTGCACGTCGGCATCGCTATCGAGTTTGGACTGGCCTTTGCCCGAGGAGGACATCACCGGTTTGACGATGCAGGGATAACCTATCGCGGCGATGGCCGCGCGCAATTCCTCCAGACTGTCGGCAAAACGGTACGGCGAGGTCGGCAATCCCAGCGTCTCGGCGGCAAGACGGCGGATGCCCTCGCGGTTCATGGTGAGCCGCGCCGCCCGCGCGGTGGGGATCACCCGCGCCAGCCCTTCCGCTTCGATCTGTTCAAGCATCCCGGTGGCGATGGCCTCGATCTCAGGCACGACGAGATGCGGCCGTTCTTGTTCGATCAGCGCGCGCAGGGCCGCGCCGTCCGCCATGTTGATGACATGGGCGCGATGCGCCACCTGATGCCCCGGCGCATCCGGGTAACGGTCGACGGCGATCACTTCAACGCCGAGGCGCTGCAACGCGATGATGACTTCCTTGCCGAGCTCGCCGCTGCCGAGCAACATGACTTTGGTGGCGGAAGCGGTGAGCGGCGTGCCTATGCTGAGTTGGTTCATGGGATATGGATGGGCTGACTAGGGAATGCCTGAAATTATACACAGTGAGATGATGCCGCTTCGCCCTGCCGCGAGGGACTTCCGCCACCCCGCCTGTAACAGAGATGCACCATACTCATCCTTTCCATTACAATTGTCGCGACCTTCAATATCGCGATCCCTCACACCATGACTACATTGCCCCAAAACGAATATCTGATGATCACCGCGTCGGGAGAGGACAAAGTCGGCCTTGTTGACCGGCTCTCGAACAAAATCACGGAAAGCGGATGCAACATCGAAGAAAGCCGCATGGCTGTGCTGGGTGGCCAGTTCGCGCTGATCATGCTGCTCTCCGGCCCGTGGAACGCCCTCTCCAAACTGGAAGCGCACATCTCGACACTGGGCGAACAGCTGGGTCTCACCATCATCCACAAACGCACCCAGAAGCGGGAACGCTCACAACCGGCGATGCCATACAGCGTGGAAGTCGTCGCCATGGATCATCCCGGCATCGTGCACAAGCTCTCCGTTTTCTTCTCGCGCAACGGCATCAATATCGAAGAGTTGCAAACCGACACCTATCCGGCACCGCACACCGGCACCCCCATGTTCTCCGTCAATATGACCGTGGGCATTCCGGCCAGTGTCCACATTCCCGGCCTGCGCGGGGATTTCCTCGATTACTGCGACGATCTCAATCTGGACGCAAGTTTTGAGCCGGTGCGAGGGTAACAATACATTTTGCGAAAATCCGGCCGGATAAACGCGCCGGAACTTGACCCTGCCAATCAGCTGGAGTATGGTCTGAGGCAGGATATGGCGCTCTAGAAAAACTCCAACGAAGTGCGTCATCCCGGACTTGTCCGGTGGAATCCGTGTGTGGTTTTTGATACACCAACAATCAGGGGGGAGTTATGCAGACTAACGAAGGTGGCGCGTCGGGCAGTGGTAGCCGCGAACTGCTGACATTCACGCTGGGCAGCGAGGAATACGGCATCGACATCCTCAAAGTCCAGGAGATCAGGGGCTATGACGCGGTGACCACCATTGCCAACGCGCCGGAATTCATCAAGGGCGTGATCAACCTGCGCGGCATCATCGTTCCCATCGTCGACATGCGCATCAAATTCCATCTGGGCAAA
>JAXMKV010000017.1:0-174957 GCA_034371155.1 Gallionella sp.
GTTCAATCTGAGCCAGGATCAAACTCTTCAGTTCAATTCCTGTTACTTGATTCATTTAAGAATCTGGTCTTACTCAAAGTGAATCATTTGACATGATTCTTTTCGACTTTGCGTAAGTACTTCTATATTTTTAAAGTCATCCCCTCAGCACCCAATATTTAAATCAGATACCTCGGAAACTTCCCAAAAACCAAGCACCTACACTCGTCGGTTGTTTGTTTTAACTTTTAAAGAGCAGCTGCCGTAGCAGCGAAGAGGTGCGCATTATAGGGACAGAAAAAATCCCGTCAATACTTTTTTGAAATATTTTTGCAATTATTTTTCTGTGGCCTATTAGCACGTGAATTTATCTACAATGCAGCCCTACTCAAGAAGCTGAAAATGTCACTGATTACATTAGGAATCGAATCGTCCTGCGACGAAACCGGCATCGCGCTGTATCAAATGGGGCGCGGCCTGCTGTCCCACGCATTGCATACACAAATCGCGATGCACGGAGAATACGGCGGTGTCGTTCCCGAGCTCGCATCGCGCGATCACGTCCAGCGCGTCATCCCTTTGGTACGCCAAGTTTTGCATGAAGCAAACATATCTCTGGGGCAAGTCGATGCGATCGCCTATACACAGGGGCCGGGATTGGGCGGCGCGCTGCTGGTCGGTGCCAGCGTCGCCAATGCGCTGGCTTATGCGCTCGACCGACCGACCATAGGCATACACCATCTGGAAGGCCACCTGCTGTCGCCGCTACTGTCCGATCCCGCTCCCACGTTTCCCTTCGTCGCATTATTGGTATCGGGCGGACATACTCAGTTGATGCGCGTGGACGGCGTCGGCCGTTACACCTTATTGGGGGAGTCGCTGGACGATGCCGCCGGGGAGGCGTTCGACAAGAGCGCCAAGCTGCTCGGCCTGGGTTATCCCGGCGGCCCTGCGCTATCGTGCCTCGCCGCGCAGGGTAAAGCCGGCCGCTTCAAGCTGCCGCGGCCTATGCTGCACAGCGGCAACCTTGATTTCAGCTTCAGCGGACTGAAGACTGCTGTGCTGACACTGACCAAGCAACATGAAATAGACGAACAGACCAAGGCCGACATCGCCCGCGCGACTCAGGACGCCATCGTCGACGTGCTGACCCACAAGGCGCGCGACGCATTGGCGCAGACCGGATTGGATCAATTGGTGGTGGCAGGGGGCGTCGGCGCGAACCGGCTGTTGCGCGAGCGCTTGAGCCGCGACATCGGCAAGCGCGGCGGCAAGGTGTTCTATCCGGACCTGCAGTTTTGCACCGACAACGGTGCGATGATCGCTTTCGCCGGCGCGCTCCGCCTGGCCCAGCAACAGGGCCGCAAGAATTATCGCTTCGACGTCAAGCCGCGATGGAACTTAGAACAAATCAGCTTACACCAAGCCGCCTGCCCATCCCCACCTTGAATATAACTTTGCGCACCTCACCTTGTGCAACCAGCGGCGCATGCGCATCCTCCGGAAAGAAGATGCAGAAATGACCTGGCGGAACCGGCACCCATGACGCAGGTGCGTCGTGAAAGAAACAGATGTCCTTCCCCTCGCTGTGCTCGCTCACCGGATTAATGCAATCTGCCAACGGCTTCCAACCCATCGTCTCGTCGCCTTCCAGCACCAGTTGGATATCTATGTACTTACGGTGCGCTTCCAGCCGTGCCATCTCCTTCGTCTTGCCCGGCACCCGTTCCACGATGGCGAACAGGTCGTCGCCGACAATGGGATAGCGCCCCGGCGCGAGCGCGTAAAGGTCGTTGTCGCGGATGTAGTCGAAGACACGCTGAAACAGCGGGTGCAGGCTGGCGCAGCGAAATGACTGGGAAAGTGCGGAGAGGATCATGGCCGTTATTTTCGTTCTGGCAACATGCGTGCAATGGTGTCGTCACGCACAATGTGGTGATGGTACAGGGCGGCCAGCACGTGCAATCCAAGCAGGTAATAACCCGCAGTGCCAACAAGTTCGTGAACTTCCTTGATCTGCTTGGCGAGGTCTTTGTCTTCACCGATCAGTGCGGGTAGTTCCAGCCCGAAGAACGGTATAACTTTTCCGGAGGCACTGAGCATCAACCAGCCGGTCAACGGCATGCCGATCATCAATGCGTAAAGTGCCAAATGCAATAGTTTTGCTGAAATCATCTGCACTTTTGCAGGCACTGGTGTGATGTTTGGATTCGGTCCAGAAAAACGTGCTGCGATGCGCAGCCAGACCAGCGCAAACACCAGCATGCCCAGCATGAAGTGCCAAGTCTTCAGTGCCTCGCGCGGGTCGCTACCTTTCTCGTACAAGACACGCAGTTCGATGCTGCCGTACACCGCAATGAACAACAGTAGCATCAGCCAATGGACGCCTATAGAAAGTGATCCGTAGCGGGTAGTGGTGTTTTTCCAATTCATAGCGATCTCCTGTTTTGTGATGGGACAGACGGGGCTGTGGACAAGACAAACATGCCGAAGTTCTTTAGGGTTTATATAAATTTGGCGACCATGCCTTTTGCGAGTTCGCCCTGCAATGGGATGCGAACACGATGCCCGCTACCCGGTGCGACCACAATTGGGCTGCCTTCCATGCTACGCATCTCTTTCAATTCAACGATGCTGTTGCCTGCAGGATGGATGATCTCCAGTTTGTCGCCGACCGAGAATTTGTTCTTCACATCAATCTCGGCCATGCCATTCGCGCAGGCGACGATATCGCCGACATATTGCTGGCGGAAACTCTCGGAGTGGCCGCGCATGTAGTTCTGCTGTTCGTGGGTGTGGTGGCGTTCGTAGAAGCCGTCGGTGTAGCCGCGGTTCGCCAGAGCATCCAGCGCGCCCAGCAGTTCCAGATTGAAGGGGCGGCCTTTGACCGCATCGTCGATGGCCTGGCGATACACCTGCGCGGTTCGCGCCACGTAGTAGATCGACTTGGTGCGGCCTTCCACCTTGAGCGAGTCGATGCCGATCTTCACCAGCCGTTCGACGTGCTCGACGGCGCGCAGGTCTTTCGAGTTCATGATGTAGGTGCCGTGCTCGTCTTCCAGCACCGGCATCAGCTCGCCCGGATGGTCCTTGCGCGAGATGACATAGACCTTGTCCGCCAGCGGGTGGCGCGGTTGCGAGCCGCATTCGGACAGTTCGGATTCGCTCAGCGCTTTGTCGAAATCGAAGTCGATCTTCTCGATATGACCGGTACCATCCTCGACGGCGCTATCGACCTTGTAATCCCAGCGGCAGGAGTTGGTGCAAGTTCCCTGGTTGGCATCGCGGTGGTTGAAGTAGCCGGACAGCAGACAGCGGCCGGAATAGGCGATGCACAGCGCGCCGTGGATGAACACTTCGAGTTCGATGTCCGGGCACTGCTGGCGTATCTCTTCGATCTCGTCGAGCGAGATCTCGCGCGACAGGATCACGCGCGTGAGGCCGAGCGACTTCCAGAATTTCACCGCGGCGTAGTTGACGGTGTTGGCCTGCACCGAGAGATGCACCTGCATCTCGGGCCAGCGCTCGCGCACCATGGCGATGAGGCCGGGGTCGGCCATGATCAGCGCGTCCGGCTGCATCTCGATCACCGGCTGCATGTCGGCCATGTAGGTCTTGACCTTGGCGTTGTGCGGCATCAGGTTGCTGGCGACGAACAATTTCTTGCCCAGCGCGTGCGCTTCCCGGATGCCGATGCCCAGTTCTTCCAGTTTGAACTCGTTGTTGCGCGCGCGCAGTGAGTAGCGCGGCTGGCCGGCGTACACCGCGTCCGCGCCATAGGCGTAGGCGGTACGCATCTTGTCGAGCGTTCCTGCCGGCAGCAATAACTCGGGTACGCGCAATTTGCTCATCGGTAGCCGAGACGCTTCAGGATCTCGAGCGAGGCGTTGGCCTGGTTCAGTGTGTAGAAGTGCAAAGCGGGCACGCCACCGGCGATAAGTTTCTCGCACAGCTGCGTGACTACGTCGAGGCCGAAGTTCTGGATGGATTCGACATCGTCGCCGTAACTTTCCATGGTCTTGCGCATCCAGCGCGGGATCTCGGCACCGCAGGCGTCGGAGAAGCGCGCCAGTTGCGAGAAACGCACGATAGGCATGATGCCGGGCACGATGGGTGCGGTGACGCCGAGCTTGCGCGTCTCTTCGACGAAACGGAAGTAGGCATCGGCGTTGTAGAAGTATTGCGTGATGGCCGAGTTCGCTCCCGCATTCATCTTGCGTTTGAAGTTGAGCATGTCCTCGCGGGCCGAGTTGGCCTGCGGGTGGAACTCGGGATAGGCAGCGACTTCGATATGGAAATGTTCGCCGGTCTGCGCGCGGATATACGACACCAGTTCGTTGGCGTACTGGAATTCGCCGATGCTGTGCATGCCGGAAGGCAGGTCGCCGCGCAGGGCAACGATGCGCTTGATGCCCATTTCCTTGTAGGCGAACAGCAGCGCGCGGATGTTGTCGCGCGTGGAGCCGACGCAGGACAGATGCGGTGCAGCCTGATGGCCTTCGGCATGGATCAGTTTGATGGTTTCCAGTGTGCGATCCTGTGTGGAGCCGCCTGCACCGAAAGTGCATGAGAAGAATTCGGGCTTTAGCACCGCCAGACGCTTGCGTGCGGCGGTCAGCTTCTCGACACCTTCCGGTGTTTGCGGAGGAAAGAATTCAAAACTTATTGGAATTAGATTTGCCATATTGCCCCAGTAGTTGTGCGGCAGCTGCGGACAGTGCCCATGAGAATATGCTGTACACCACAGCACCCAGAACACCATTCCAGAAATTGTCGACCACAAATCCCTTCAGGATTGAACCTGCAAACCAGAACATCAGGCCATTGATGACGAAGATGAATAAGCCCAAGGTGATGAGCGTGACTGGGAGTGTGAGTATCAAAAAAATCGGACGGATGAGTGTGTTGACCAAGCCGAGCACGAAGGCCGCGATGAAGGCCGCCACGAATCCGGTGACATGGATGCCTGGGACCAGATTCGCCACCGCGAATAATGCCAAGGAGTTCAATGTCCAGATGAGTAGCAGTCGTAAGATCATATGCTTTTAAATGTTGAGGGGCGGGAATCCCCGCCCCGTCATCATACCTGCAACGCGCTTTAGTAGCGGTAGTGGTCGGCCTTGTATGGACCTTCCTTCGGCACGCTAATGTAAGCCGCCTGCTGGTCGGTCAACTCGGACAGTTGCGCGTTCAGCGTCTTCAGCTGCAGGCGCGCGACCTTCTCGTCCAGGTGCTTCGGCAGCGTGTACACGCCGACCGGGTACTTGCCCGAGTTGCGTTCCGTCCACAGCTCGATCTGAGCGATGGTCTGGTTCGCGAAGGAAGACGACATCACGTAGGACGGATGGCCGGTACCGCAACCGAGATTCACCAGACGACCCTTGGCCAGCAGGATGATGCGCTTGCCGTCCGGGAAGATCACGTGATCGACTTGCGGCTTGATCTCTTCCCACTGGTATTTTTCCAGCGAGGCGACGTCGATCTCGTTGTCGAAGTGACCGATGTTGCAGACGATAGCGTTGTTCTTCATCGCCGCCATGTGGTCATGGGTGATGACGTGGAAGTTGCCGGTGGTAGTGACGAAGATGTCGGCCTTGTCGGCGGCATATTCCATCGTAACGACGCGATAGCCTTCCATCGCTGCCTGCAGTGCGCAGATCGGGTCGATCTCGGTGACCCACACCTGAGCGGACAGCGCGCGCATGGCTTGGGCGGAGCCTTTGCCCACGTCGCCGTAACCGGCGATGACAGCGACCTTGCCCGCGATCATTACGTCAGTTGCACGCTTGATGCCGTCCACCAGCGACTCGCGGCAGCCGTACAGGTTGTCGAACTTGGACTTGGTGACGGAGTCGTTGACGTTGATGCCGGGGAACTTCAATTCGCCACGCTGATGCATCTGGTACAGGCGATGCACGCCGGTGGTGGTCTCTTCGGTCACGCCCTTGATCTGCGCCAGACGGGTGGAATACCACTTCGGATCGGTAGCCAGCTTGGCCTTGATCGATGCGAACAAGCAGGTCTCTTCTTCCGAACCCGGCTTGGCGATCAGCGATGCGTCGGTTTCGGCGCGTGCGCCCAGATGCAGCAACAATGTCGCGTCGCCGCCGTCGTCCAGAATCATGTTGGAATAGCCGCCGTCCGTCCATTCGAAGATGCGGTGGGTGTAGTCCCAGTATTCTGTCAGCGTCTCGCCCTTCACGGCGAACACGGGGATGCCGTCGGCAGCTATGGCCGCAGCGGCGTGATCCTGAGTCGAGAAGATGTTGCACGAGGCCCAGCGGATCTCCGCACCGAGCGCCTTCAGCGTCTCGATCAGTACAGCGGTCTGGATGGTCATGTGCAGCGAACCGGTGATGCGCGCGCCCTTCAGCGGTTGGGTCTTCGCGAATTCCTCGCGAATAGCCATCAGGCCGGGCATTTCACCTTCGGCGATGGCGATCTCCTTGCGCCCCCAAGAGGCGAGGGAGATATCGGCAATTACATAATCGTTGAAAGCTACAGCATTCATGAGCAAGCTCCATTCATAAAAGTTAATGAATGGGTGCCGTTTGGACATCCGAGCCTGGCGGGGAAAGACTAGCGACCCGCTGCAGCACCCCTCGGAGGGGACGGATTATAGCGCAAAAGGACGTGCGCGGACTACCAAGGCGTCACGGCCATGCCGCTCCACAACGCCTGCGTATCCTTGATATCCCACTTGGCGGGCTCTTCGTGGGAAACAATCTTGTCCTTGCAAATAGGCTTGGATAAATCAACCACCTCTAGAGGTATCCTGGCATTCGACTTGGTCGAAAAGAACACTTTTACCATTGGTGTAAGCAGAGACTTGTCCGTTTGCTCGATGACGACTCCCAACCTGCCTGACTCCAAACGCACTAGCGACCCCACCGGATAGATACCGATGCTGCGCACGAATGCCTCGAAGATACGCGCATCAAAATGCCCCTTGCTCCATTCCGCCATCTTGCGAATGGATTCGGCGGGCTCCCAGCCCGCTTTGTATGGGCGATTCGAGGTGATTGCGTCATACACATCGCAAACAGCCCCCATTTTTGCGTACAGGCTGATCTGATCATCGCGCAACTTCTCCGGATAACCGCTGCCATCTATCTTCTCGTGATGATGCAGACAAACATCCAATGCGACATCGCTGACCCCACTGCCCTCCAGCAACATTTTGTGCCCTTCGACCGGATGGCTCTTGACAGCCTCGAACTCGGCATCCGTCAGCTTGCCAGGTTTGTTTAGCACCTCAAGCGGAATCATCATCTTGCCAACATCATGCAGCAAACCGGCCAAACCGGCTTGGCGAATCTGCTCGCCATCCAGACCGAGCTGCCGCGCCAAAGCGACCATCAACGCGCAGACCGCAACCGAATGCATATACGTGTAATCGTCCTTCCCCTTTAATCGCGCCAAGCTGATCAGCGCCCCGGGGTTGCGTATTACCGAATTGGATATCTCTTCGACAATAGGCAGCGCATCATCGGCATTCAGGGCTTTCCCCATGCGCGCTTCCTGGAACATCGATGTCACCGCCTGTTTGGATTTGGCACATATCTTCGCGGCACGGATCGCCTCTTTTGCGATATCGATGCGCTCAGTCGGCGGTTTCTCCTCGTCCACTTGCACCAATATCTGCTCCACCGCATCGGCGACCACCTCGTCGCTCGCCCCACCGACGATATCAAAACCTTTCACCGTATCGATCCACACTTCCTTGATGCCGGTGGAGTGAATGGTTTTCAAATCATGAGGGTTGTCCAGCAGAAACGCACCTCGCCAAAATGGATGATCCATCCACGAACCGCAAAGCTCATGAACAAACATCCCCACACGAAGCTGGTTTACATGAATACGTTTTAGCATTGCATAACACTGTGATTGGCGCAGCCAAGTTTAACGCAAAAAAACAGCCGCTATTGCGGCTGTTTTTTTAAGCTTTGAGCACTTGCACAATCTCATCGCCGGATTTGCTTTGAGCCATGAGGACGATTACAACCCTGCATCAGCTCTCAGCGCCGCCGCTTTGTCCGTGCTTTCCCAAGAGAACTCCGGCTCTTCACGACCGAAATGGCCGTAAGCGGCGGTCTTTTGATAGATCGGGCGCAACAGGTCGAGCATCTGCACAATGCCCTTTGGGCGCAGATCAAAATGCCGCGTCACCAACTCCGATATTTTCTCATCCGATATCTTGCCGGTACCATAGGTGGTAACCATCACGCTGGTAGGTTGGGCCACGCCAATGGCGTAGGATATCTGAATCAGACATTTGTCGGCCAAACCCGCCGCAACGACATTCTTGGCAACATAGCGTCCGGCATAGGCTGCGGAACGGTCGACTTTTGACGGATCCTTACCGGAAAACGCCCCGCCACCGTGCGGCGCTGCGCCACCATAGGTGTCGACGATGATTTTACGCCCGGTCAAACCGCAATCACCCTGCGGCCCACCAACCACAAAACGACCTGTCGGATTAACCAAATATTTGATTTCGCCCTTGATGAGTTCCTTCGGCAAAATCGGCTTGATGATTTCCTCGATAACGGCCTCACGAATCGCCTCCTGCGTCATCTCCGGCGCATGCTGGGTGGAAAGCACCACGGTATCTATCGAGTCGGGCTTACCATCAACGTATTTGACCGTCACCTGCGACTTGGCATCCGGACGCAGCCAGTTCAGCCGGCCGTCTTTGCGCAACTGCGATTGGCGCTCGACGATACGGTGCGAAAGATGGATAGGTAGCGGCATCAGAACATCGGTTTCACGGCAAGCATAGCCAAACATCAAGCCTTGGTCTCCCGCGCCTTGATCAAGGCCGTTGTCATAAGCCTTGTTGACCCCCTGCGCGATATCCGGGCTTTGCTTATCATAGGCAACCAGTACCGCGCAGCCCTTGTAGTCGATGCCGTATTCGGTATTGTCGTAACCGATACGCTTGATGGTATCGCGCGCAACCTGAATATAGTCGACGTTGGCATTGGTAGTGATCTCGCCGGCCAGCACGACCAGTCCGGTGTTACACAATGTTTCGGCGGCGATGCGCGAATGCTTGTCCTGCGCTAGAATCGCATCCACGATGGCATCGGAAATCTGGTCTGACACCTTGTCCGGATGGCCCTCGGACACGGATTCGGATGTAAAAAAGTACTCGCTCATGGCTCTCCGTTCAATCACTACAATATTAATAGGGCGTTCATTATACCAAACCCCATCCTATGCCCGCCTTCCTGTTTAATTCTCTTTTTCGTCTGTTCGCTCTGCTTCCGCTCAGCATGCTACACAGCCTGGGCATCTTGCTCGGGCACCTGACCTATGTGTCCTCACCGCAATATGCAAAGAGAACCCGCGAAAATCTACGTCAGGCAAGTCTATTCGCAAGCGAGGATCAGTATTGCCATATGCTTTCCATCTCGATTGCAGAGACCGGAAAAAGCCTCGTGGAACTGCCATGGATTTGGGGGCAACCTTGTGAAAAGGTGCTAGACAAGGTGCATGAATGCATCGGCATGGAGCATATCCAAGCGGCACAAGCCAACGGCAACGGCATCATCTTTCTCACCCCTCATCTGGGTTGCTTCGAGATATCCGCGCTTTATGCTGCTCAGCGCATGCCAATCACTGTGCTCTATCGCCCACCCAAGCTAGGCTGGCTGGAAAACGTGATGCGCAAGGGACGCGAACGCGGGCAGGCAAAACTGGCCAAGGCAGATGTCGGTGGCGTACGTCTGCTATACAAAGCGCTTCGGCGCGGCGAAGCCATCGGCCTGCTACCGGATCAAGTGCCCGGGAGAGGCGAAGGAGAATGGGCGGAATTCTTTGGAAGACCTGCCTACACCATGACACTGGCAGGACGACTGGCTCAAAGCAGCGGCGCGGCAGTGCTGATGACCTATTCCGAACGGCTGCCGCAAGGAAGAGGCTACATTATCCGTGTCGAACCACTGTCACTGGATTTCTCTCAATCCTTGTCACGACAAATAAACACCGCGCTTGAACGTGTCATTCGTGCCTGCCCGACACAATACCTGTGGAGCTACAACCGCTACAAAATCCCACGCGGCGCATCCATGCCGGACGCACAAGCATGATAACGCGCCTCGGAATTTTTCTCCTGTGGCTACTGCACTTCCTGCCGCTAGCCATCCTCGCACGGATCGGCAATGGGCTCGGGCTACTGCTACACACACTGGCTAGCGAACGCCGCACCGTCGCTGCCATTAACCTGCGGCTGTGTTTTCCGGACATGCCTGAAGCTGAACGCAACCGAATGGCGAAGCGCGCCTTCCAAGCGTTCGCCCGCAGCTTCATCGAACGCGGCATTCTATGGTGGAGCTCTTCGGAACGCATCCAGAGTCTCATCCGTGTCGAGGGTCTGGAGCACTACACCGGAGCACAAAAGCAAGGCCCGGTGATTCTGCTCGCGCCGCATTTTGTCGGGCTCGATGTCGGCGGCTCTTGGCTGATCCAGAACGTCAACTTGGTCAGCATGTACTCGCCACAAAAGAACCGTTTGTTCCACGACATGCTGTTACACGGACGTTCGCGCTTCGGCAAGCAGAAGCTGTATGCACGCCTGCAGGGTCTGCGGCCGGTGATCAAGGCGATGCGCGCTCGGCACCCCTTTTACTACCTTCCGGACCAAGACCTAGCGATCAAGGATGGTGTGTTCGTGACATTTTTCGGCATACCGGCCGCGACGCTGACCACCGTGCCCCGACTGGCAGAGATGACCGGCGCGAAAGTCGTGCCCTGCATCAGCAAGCTACTCCCCGACGGGCAAGGCTATGAAGTGCGCTTTTACCCGGCCTGGAAGGATTATCCGACCGGCGACGTGACCGCCGACACACAGCACATGAATGCCTTCATCGAAGACCGTGTGCGCGAAATGCCTGAACAGTATTTCTGGTTGCACAAGCGGTTCAAGACGCGCCCCGAGGGCGAGGAAAGGTTCTACTGATGGAATATAAAGACCTGCGCGATTTCATCGCGCAACTGGAAAGCATGGGCGAACTCAAGCGCGTTACTGCGCCGGTCTCCACACATCTTGAGATGACCGAGATCTGCGACCGCGTGTTGCGCGCGAAGGGACCGGCGCTGCTGTTCGAGAACGTGGTCGGTCATAAGGTGCCGGTGCTCGCCAATCTGTTCGGTACGCCGCGCCGCGTGGCGCTGGGCATGGGCGAAGAAGACATAGGCGCATTGCGCGAAGTCGGCAAACTGCTCGCCTACCTGAAAGAGCCGGAGCCGCCCAAGGGGCTGAAAGACGCGTGGGATAAATGGCCGATCCTTAAACAAGTGATGACCATGTCGCCCAAAGTCTTGTCATCGGCGCCATGTCAGGAACTGGTGTGGGAAGGCGCGGATGTCGATCTTTCCAAGTTGCCGATCCAGCATTGCTGGCCGGGCGATGTCGCGCCGCTGATCACCTGGGGATTGGTGGTGACACGCGGGCCGAACAAGGCGCGGCAGAACTTGGGCATTTACCGCCAGCAGGTGATGGGGCCGAACAAGGTCATCATGCGCTGGCTCGCGCATCGCGGCGGTGCGCTGGATTTTCGTGATCACTGCGAGAAGAATCCGGGACAGCCGTATCCGGTCGCGGTGGTGATTGGCGCCGATCCCGCCACCATCCTCGGCGCAGTGACACCGGTGCCGGATTCGTTGTCCGAATATCAGTTCGCTGGATTGCTGCGCGGCAGCAAGACCGAGTTGGTGAAGTGTATCGGTAGCGACCTGCAAGTACCCGCTTCCGCTGAGATCGTGTTGGAAGGCGTGATCCATCCGGGCGAGATGGCACTTGAAGGTCCTTATGGTGACCACACCGGTTACTACAACGAGCAGGACAAGTTCCCCGTGTTCACCATCCAGCGCATCACCATGCGCCGCGACCCGATCTATCACAGCACCTACACCGGCAAGCCGCCCGACGAACCGGCCATGCTGGGTGTGGCGCTGAACGAAGTATTCGTGCCGCTGCTGCAAAAGCAATTCCCAGAGATCGTGGATTTCTACCTGCCGCCGGAAGGTTGCTCGTATCGTATGGCAGTGGTCAGCATCAAGAAGCAATACGCTGGACACGCCAAGCGCGTGATGTTCGGTATCTGGAGTTTCTTGCGCCAGTTCATGTACACCAAGTTCATCATAGTGGTGGATGACGACATCGATGTGCGTGATTGGAAAGAAGTGATGTGGGCGATCACCACGCGCATGGATCCGGTGCGCGACACGCTGCTGGTGGAGAACACGCCCATCGACTACCTCGATTTCGCCAGTCCGGTTTCGGGACTCGGCGGCAAGATGGGACTGGATGCGACCAACAAATGGCCGGGCGAGACGCTGCGCGAATGGGGTACGCCTATCGTGATGGATGCAACGGTGAAAGCCAAAGTGGATGCGATGTGGGACGAGCTAGGGTTGTAACTTCTACAACCAACGTATTTCCCTCACCTAAAGGAAATCAAAATGATACTCAGCATGACAGGCTACAGCACTGCCAATGTGGAACTCGATAGCGGCTCACTGACACTGGAATTGCGCTCTGTAAACCACCGCTATCTGGACATCCAGTTGCGCATGCCGGATGAGTTGCGTGTCTTTGAAAGCGCGATGCGCGAGATGCTCACCGCACAACTACAACGGGGCAAGGTGGAATGCCGTGTCAGCTATGCCACACGTGCGGCACAAAAGGAGACCACCTTGAATTGTGATGTCATCCGGCAGCTGGTCGCCTGGAGCGACGAAGTGCGAATCGCCATACCCGATGCACCGCCCTTGAGCGTTGCCGATGTACTTCATTGGGACGGCGTACGGATGGTCGCCTCCACATCGGCTGAAGAACTTCAAACAGCCCTGCTCGATTTACTGCGAAGTGCTTTGCAGGAGTTTTCGGCCACACGCGCCCGTGAAGGCGGAAAGCTGAAAGACTTTCTGATGCAACGAGTAGACAAGATTGAATCACTGCGTGTCGACATCATGCCGCATGTACCCGCCGCAATCGCGGCGTACGAGCAAAAGCTTATTTCCCGTTTACGCGAAGCCATGCAGAACACCGAGGACGAGCGTCTTCGCCAAGAAATCACGCTGTTCGCCAGCAAAATCGACGTTGACGAAGAGCTGTCGCGCCTATCCAGTCATTTGACCGAGATGCGCCGCATCCTTACGCAAGGAGGAGTTGTCGGGAAACGGCTGGATTTTCTGATGCAGGAACTGAATCGTGAAGCAAACACGCTTGGCTCGAAGTCAGTGGATGCTGAAGTTTCCCGCAGCGCAATGGAAATGAAAATTTTGATCGAACAAATGCGCGAGCAAATCCAAAATTTGGAATAGCGAAACCAATATTTCGCTTTACCAAATAACCTCCGCATAAAAAGCAAAAGGCCTCGCTGAGGAAGCAACCTATCCAAATTACATCCTTATGTCAGCACTCTCCTGCGACAGAAAATGGTTTGATTGCGGGGGCTAACGCTAGCTAGCCTCCCGCACCCAAAGACCGCCACATGGGGACGGCCCAACCACAGGCCGATTAGTTCGGCTTGCCAATTCCAGGCGTAGGAAAAGGCCATGTAGCTGCCGGACGCACAGGTGCGGGGGCAGACGGTGCCGGAGCCGGAGTTGCGGGCTTAACAACCGCTGCAGGAGCAGGAGCCACCGGCTTGGAGACAGCGGGCTTCTTGGCTGCCGGAGCTGCTTTTTTGGCCACTGGCTTCTTCGCTACCACTTTTTTTGCTACTGGCTTTTTAGCTGCAACGGGCTTCTTGGCTGCCGGAACTGCCTTTTTAGCCACTGGCTTCTTTGCTACCGCCTTCTTCGCTGCCGGTTTAGTTTTCTTTACTGCTGCCATTTCAACCTCCTTACAATTTATGAAAGTTAACGAAATACAACACCTACGACTACCACCCCCAAGACACACTCAAACTACAGCGCATCTCAAAGCCTGACAACCCGCCACTTACACCATTGACCAGCTGACAGGTCGGACGGTAGCACACGTATATTTTTTGCAACCGTCTAATAACCCTGTAAAAACAACTCAATTCACAAGTTATCAAAGTGTTCCGGGGTCTTCTGGCACAAAACTTTCTCATCACAAGCGCTCTCTGCAAACAAAAGCCTCGCCGGGACGGCTGATGCCTATGCTAACTTTCAGTAGCGTGAGCGTACCGCAACATCCCGTTCAATCCCACGACAAAGCACCACCGCTCTGATATTCCGTCACGCGTGTCTCGAAGAAATTTTTCTCCTTTTTGAGATCAATCATCTCTGCCATCCAGGGAAAAGGATTGCTCGCTCCGGGGTAAAGGGTATCGACGCCAATCTGCTGGCAACGACGGTTGGCAATGAAGCGCAAATACTCCTTGAACATCCCGGCATTCAAGCCAAGCACTCCGCGCGGCATGGTGTCTTCGGCGTAGGCATACTCCAACTCGACCCCCTTTCGGAACAAACCGCGTATCTCTTCGCGGAACTCAGTCGTCCACAGGTGCGGGTTTTCCATCTTGATTTGGTTAATCACATCCACGCCGAAGTTCAAATGCATAGACTCATCGCGCAGGATGTATTGGTACTGCTCGGCAGCACCTGTCATCTTGTTTTGGCGTCCCAATGCCAATATCTGCACGAACCCCACATAAAAGAACAACCCCTCCATGATGCAGGCAAACACGATCAGGCTGCGCAGAAGCGCCTGATCAGCCTCCGGCGTTCCCGTCTTGAAAGCAGGATCGGTCAGCACGTTGATAAACGGGATCAAAAACTCGTCCTTCGCACGAATGCTGGCCACCTCGTGGTACATGTTGAAGACTTCACCCTCGTCCAAGCCCAGGCTTTCCACGATGTACTGGTATGCATGGGTATGGATCGCCTCTTCGAAAGCCTGACGCAGCAAGAACTGCCGGCACTCCGGATTGCTGATATGGCGATAAGTGCCGAGCACAATATTGTTGGCCGCCAGACTGTCCGCCGTGGTGAAAAATCCCAGATTGCGCTTCACTAAACGGCGCTCATCCTCACTCAGCCGATCACTCTTCCACAATGCGATGTCCGCCGTCATGTTCACTTCTTGAGGCATCCAGTGATTGGCACAGGCGGCCAGATACTTCTCCCATGCCCACTTGTACTTGAATGGCACCAGTTGATTTACATCGGCACGAGAATTGATGATGGCTTTATCTTCGACACGCACCCTCCCGACAGAAGGCGCGTCCGCCGATTTCACGTCCCGCACGACATCCGCACCTACGTCCGGGAAATCGCCAAAACCCGCACGCATACCACCCAATGGGGTTGCGGTCGGCCTAATGTTGTCTTCAAATGTCAGCATTCACTCTCTCCTTTTGCTCGATGAACATTGCTGTCCCATAAATTTTTATTCAGCATCTTGCCTGCGCTCACTGGCAAGCCTCGCACTCGGGATTGTCAATCGAACAGAATTTGGCTTCTTCCGCTGCGCCAGCAGTAGTCGGCACAGCATTTAGCGAACCGGCACGTCCGGTCGATTTTTCGGCAGACGTCGCCCCCAAAGTGCGCAAATAGTAGGTCGTTTTCAGGCCACGCAACCAAGCCAGCTTGTAGGTTTCGTCGAGCTTGCGCCCCGATACACCGGCCATATAGATATTCAACGACTGCGCCTGATCGATCCACTTCTGACGGCGTGACGCGGCTTCGATCAACCAACCCGGCTCAACCTCGAATGCCGTCGCGTAAAGATTGCGAAACTCCGCCGGCACCCGGTCTATTTTTGCCAAGCTACCGTCAAAATATTTCAGGTCGGCGATCATCACCTCGTCCCACAGCCCGAGCTGCTTGAGATCGGAGACCAGATGCTCATTGATAACAGTAAATTCTCCCGACAGGTTCGACTTCACAAAGATGTTCTGATAGGTCGGTTCGATACAGGCTGACACACCGATAATATTGGAAATGGTCGCAGTCGGCGCAATCGCCACACAATTCGAATTACGCATGCCGTGTTGTTTGATACGCGCACGCAGCGCGTCCCAATCCATCGTCGCCGACATGTCCACTTCGACATAGCCACCACGCTCCTCGCGCAACATGTCCAAGGAATCCTGCGGCAATATGCCGCGATCCCACAAGCTGCCACGATAGCTGGCGTAACGCCCGCGCTCCTCAGCCAGCTGAGTAGACGCCCAGTAGGCGTAGTAGCACACCGCTTCCATGGAGTGATCGGCGAATTCGACCGCCTCCCGCGAAGAATAAGGAATGCGCAGATCGTGCAAACAATCCTGGAAACCCATGACCCCCAAACCGACAGGACGGTGCTTCAGATTTGAATTGCGCGCCTTTCCCACCGCGTAGTAATTGATATCGATCACATTGTCCAACATACGCATCGCCGTGCTGACGGTGCGACGCAACTTGTCGTGATCGATCTGCCCGGCCTTTTCGTGCCCCTTGGGATACAGATGCGCCGCCAGATTGACCGAACCGAGGTTGCACACGGCAATTTCGCTATCGCTGGTGTTGAGCGTAATCTCGGTGCACAGATTGGAACTATGCACGACGCCGACATGCTGCTGCGGCGAACGAATGTTGCAGGGATCCTTGAAAGTGATCCAAGGGTGCCCCGTCTCGAACAACATCGTCAGCATCTTGCGCCACAGACTTGCCGCCGGAATCTTCTTGAACAGCTTGAGTTCACCTCTTGCGGCCTTTGCCTCGTAAGCCACATAAGCGCGCTCGAACTCCGCGCCGAATTTCTCATGCAGATCTGGCACATTGGAAGGCGAAAACAGAGTCCAGTCGCCCCCTTCCATCACGCGCTTCATGAACAGATCGGGAATCCAGTTAGCGGTATTCATATCGTGGGTACGACGGCGATCATCGCCGGTGTTCTTGCGCAAATCAAGAAACTCTTCAATATCCAAATGCCAAGTTTCCAAGTAGGCGCACACTGCCCCCTTGCGTTTCCCGCCCTGATTCACCGCCACAGCGGTGTCGTTCACCACCTTCAGGAAAGGCACCACACCTTGCGACTGCCCGTTGGTTCCCTTGATATGGGCACCCAATGCACGCACCGGAGTCCAGTCGTTGCCCAAGCCGCCTGCATATTTGGCGAGCAGCGCATTTTCTTTGATTGCCTCATATATCCCATCCAAATCGTCTCCGACCGTAGTCAGATAACAGGAAGAAAGCTGCGAGCGCTGCGTTCCGGAATTAAACAATGTCGGCGTTGAACTCATGAAATCGAAGCTGGACAGCAAACGATAGAACTCGATCGCGCGCGATTCCCGGTCAATCTCATTCAGCGACAACCCCATCGCAACACGCATAAAGAAGGCCTGCGGCAGCTCGATGCGACTTTCCTGAACATGCAGGAAATAGCGGTCATACAGAGTCTGCAAACCAAGATAACCGAACTGCAGGTCGCGCTGGGCATCCAACTCTTGGCCCAGACGCTGCAAGTCGAACTGCGCGAGGCGCGCATCCAGCAATTCCGCCTCCACTCCGCGCTTGATGAATTGCGGGAAATATTCGGCATAACGGGTCGCCATCTCGGCCGGAGCCACTTCCTCACCGAGCACCTCGGCGCACATGTTGTTCAACAGCAAGCGCGCCGTGACGAAATTGTAGGCGGGCTCCTTCTCGATCAGCGAGCGCGCTGAAAGAATCAGGCATTTTCGCACTTCGTGTGCCGGCACGCCGTCATACAAGTCCTTCAGCGTCAATTTGATTACTGCCTCAGCATCGACCGCCTCGCCCAGACCGACGG
Organism: Gallionella sp.; assembly: GCA_034371155.1. GTDB lineage: Bacteria > Pseudomonadota > Gammaproteobacteria > Burkholderiales > Gallionellaceae > Gallionella. Next base: position 17,717 of record JAXMKV010000017.1, read on the forward strand.
ATGCGGACTGAACCAGCATCAGCAGGCGATCCATATCCAGCGGATGGCGCACACCATCTTCTCCTGTCACGCTGATGACATGAACCGGTTCTTTGCTCTTTGATTTGGCTCGAGAACGGGAACGCTCTTCGCGATACAGCACATAAGCACGAGCGACATCGTGCTCGCCGGAACGCATCAGCCCCAACTCGACTTGATCCTGAATATCCTCGATATGCATCGTGCCACCGTGCGGCTGGCGACGCAGCAGGGCCGAGACGACTCCATCGGTCAACATCTCCACAATTTCACGCACGCGCGCGGATGCCGCACCCTGCCCGCCATTCACCGCGATGAACGCTTTGGTCAGCGCAATCGATATCTTGGAAGGCTCAAAGGCAACCACCGATCCATTGCGGCGAATCACCTTGTATTGGTCTAGGGGATTTGAAGTGGCGCGAGAAAAATCAGAAACATCATTGACAAGCACTGGGGGGGTTGGAAGGCTATCCGAAGCCGCTTGCAGCATATACACACTCCCTTATTATCTGGTTGACTACAAAAATGCGAAAACCACTACATCTAGTGTTTTTTTCAGTGGCGGCGCTAATTGTAGTAGGTAAGCGGAATATTGCAAGCTAAAAAAAGGCCTATATATTTTCCCCTTTTACCGCCTTATCCCCATCATCACGAACCAGCCCTGAAAGATAGCGCAGCCAGTCGAAACAAGGCCCCGGGTCGGTCTTACGGCTTGGCGCGATATCGCTGTGCCCGGCGATGGAACAGCCCGGATAAGCTTCACGCAACCTTTTGGTCAGGTATTGCAAGGCAACATATTGCGCATCGTCAAATGGAAGGGCATCGCTTCCCTCCAGTTCGATGCCTATGGAAAAATCGTTGCAACGCTCGTGCGCCTGCCAAGATGACAGCCCCGCATGCCAAGCACGCTTGGAACATGGCACGAATTGAATTACACGCCCGTCGCGGCGGATAAAAAAGTGGGCGGACACCTTCATGTCAGCAATATTTCGATAATACGGGTGGCTTTTCGCGTCCAACGTATTGGTGAACAACTGCAACACCCCGTCACCGCCAAACTCCCCCGGAGGCAGACTGATGTTGTGTATCACCAGCAGATCGACCTGCATGGATGGCCTATCGTCAAAATTTGGCGACGAAACAAACTCGGCTCCAGTCAAAATCCCTCGCTCGTCAATCCGCACCGTCAGGCTCCCTGATACCCAGTCGCTCCATGCGATAGCGCATGGTTCTAAACGTCAGTCCAAGCAATTTGGCCGCCGCAGTTCGGTTAAATCCGGTCTTTTGCAACGCCTCCAGCAGCGCCTGCCTTTCGACCCGGTCAAGATAATCCGGCAACGGATACTTCTCTCCCAACACAGAGGAAACCGAAGAAGGCTGTTCAACAGGACAGAGTTGCAAGTCCTGCTCCGTGATCAGCCCGTCGGAGCATAAGGCCAGTGCTCGCTCTATGATGTTCTCCAGTTCGCGCACGTTTCCCGGGTAGTCATAATGCTGTAGCACACGCAGCGCCTCGTTGGAGAATTTCACTGCCGCCCCCGCCGCCAGCCTTTGCAGCGTTTGTTGCGCAATGCTGACGATATCCGCCTCAAGCTCCCGCAATGGTGGCATGTGTATCGAAATAACGTTTAGCCGGTAATACAGGTCCTGACGAAACTTGCCCTGCCGTACCCATTCGGAAAGATCACGGTGCGTCGCACTGATAATACGGACATCCACCGCCTCTTCACGCGGGGCACCGACCTTGCGCACGCATTTTTCCTGTATTGCCCGCAATAACTTAACCTGCATCCCCAACGGCAGGTCGGCCACCTCATCCAGAAACAGAGTGCCGCCGTGCGCTGCCTGAAAAAAACCATCCCTATCCTGGTCCGCCCCGGTAAATGCGCCTTTCTTGTAGCCGAAAAACTCGCTCTCCATCAGCGTTTCCGGTATTGCTCCGCAATTCACCGCGATCAGCGGCTGCTCTGATCGTGCACCTCTTTGCACGATTAGCCGCGCAGCCAGCTCTTTTCCGCTCCCCGATTCACCGCTGATATACACCGGTGCCTGGCTGCGTGCGACACGCTCGATCAAATCGCGCACCCTTTGCATTGCCGGTGACTCCCCCATCAGCATCTGCCCCCGCGTCGACACGGGCTGGGGGAGACTGAGCGCAGATTTCACCAACGTGCGCAATTGATCGAGCGAGACCGGCTTGGCCAGATAATCGAACGCACCCGCCTTAAGTGCTGTGACCGCGTTTTCCATATTGCCGTGCGCAGTTATCACCGCCACAGGCACATCCAGATTGTGCTGGGTGATGTGCTGCACCACCTGCAACCCGTCACCATCCGGCATTCGCATATCAGTCAGACACAGGTCGTATCGTCCGGATGTCAGCTTCTTCAATGCCTCACCCACACCGGCGGCACGCTCTACTTCCAACCCCATCTTGAGCAGAGCCAGCTCAAGCAGTTCCAGAATATCGGGCTCATCATCCACCAGCAACACGCGATGATTCCTTGTTCGATGGTTAACGCTCATGCGATTCTCCAAATGTTATTCTGAAGCAGGCTCCGCTTTGCCCTTCTTCTTTGTGATATTCAAGTAACGCGCCATTGGCTTCGCACAACTCCTTGGCGATATACAAGCCCAATCCGGTACCGTCCGTCGCGGTGGTAAAAAAGGGCTCGAACAGTTTTTGCAGATGCTCGTCGGCTATTCCAACCCCGTTATCGGCGACCTCCAGTATCGTCCGCCCTGACTCGGCCAACAGTGTCAAGCTGACGCTTGCCTGTGTTTTTGAAGCATAGCGTAGCGCGTTGCGGCACAGATTCCATAACACCTGGCGCAAATGCCCCCGATCAAAACTTATGTCGATACCGGTTAATCCGGTCAGCGACAATACCCCGGCATCGACACGCTCAGCCAACAAGAATTCGTCCACGAAGCCGCGCAGCATAGAAGCCAAATCGAATATCTCCGCCTGCGCGCGATCGCGCCTGTTCAGCTGCATCACATCCTGAACGATGCGATTGATACGCCGCGTGTTATCCAGCACGATTTGCAACAGGCGTTGTTGTTTGGCATCAACGGACTCCTCGCGCAACAGCTCTGTCGCGTAGCTGATAGCAGACAAGGGATTTCGCACCTCATGCGCGATGTTCGCTGTCAATCTCCCCAGTGCGGCCAGTTTAATCTGCTGCGCTTCGGCCTGAACTCGCTGCATGTCCTCCAGGAAAATCAGCACACCGCGAGCGGCATCGCGCTCGATCGGCACAAAACGCAATTTTGCCTGCGCCCCCACATCCAGTTGCAATGTATCGCGACTCGTCGCACCACTGCGTTTCCACAATGCGTACTGTCCGAACAAGATAGGAAAAGAATCGGCCAAAGGCGCTCCATGCGTGCTCCCCTTATGCAACATCCTCTCTGCCGCAGGATTCATTTGCATGAGACAACCGTCCTCGTCCACCACCAGCACGCCGTCCTGCATATCGCGCATCACCAGACGGTTCGCTTCGGACAGGTTGGCAAGATCGTGCCCGCGCCTCTGGGCCAGCAACTGGCTGTCCACCGCGTAGCGCGCTAGTGCGTGCGCCATCAGGGCAACCGCAAAATAAGCCACACACAGCAATCCGACCTGGACGAACTTCGCTTCCATGCCGTCGGCATAGAGCACGGCATAAGAGTGTTCCAACAGCGCCGCAATACTGGCCAGGGCGGCGAAAAAAAGCGTGATCCGACCGTGGCTGATCATTCCGGCAGCCGCCAGCGACACCAGCAACAGCAACCCCATGTTGCTCTGGATCCCGCCGCTGGCATAGGAAAGCACGGACAAGCCAACGATATCCACACCGACCTGAAATGCCAACTGAAGAGAAAAACGCGGCCAGTGCAGCCTGAGCAGCAGCAGCGAGAACGCGACGGCTGCCGTATAAACCAAGCTTGCGACGAAAAACAACACCCAGTTGCGCGCACCAAGCGGCAACACATCGCCAAAATTCGCGGCAAGGAACACCAGCAGACTGGCCAGAGTCAACCGGTACAGGCTGTAGTATTGCAGGGGACGCCAAAAGTTGGCGGTAGGGGAAGATGGAACCGGTTTGTTCGCCATCACTCGCGGCACATTACCACTTCAAGCTAATCGCGGTCAGCATCACGATGCGATGCGCTACAGTAGAAAGCGCCATCCGACTGCACGCTCTCCCCTTTGGGAAGATGCACACCGCAATGCGCGCAACACACCATATCTTCCGCAAGAACGGACTCTTCGCGCGCACTCGCCTTGCTGCGATAAGAACGTATCAGCAGGTAAACGGCGACGACGATAGCAACCAACATCAACAAACGCGCCATCACAACCACTCCAAAAACAATCGCGACAATCGCGATATAAGCTGCGGATGTTCACACAGCCCGCAAAGACAAGTCAACCGATCTGCTTCGCGGCCTCATCCCCGGCAAGCGCACAGCCGGCATTCGCCAGCAAAACGCGTATCGGCGCAGGAATCGCGGCTCGCACAGGGGCATCCGCAGGATGCCACATGCTATCCGATTGCGCGGCCCACACCGGCTTGCGCCGCAGCGTCAGCCACAACGGGGTGATATGCAATTTGAAATGGGTAAAGACATGAATGAACGGCTCCAGTCTTCTTTCGCTGAGAATTTCGATCCCGTGCTGCCCGCACCAAGCCCGCGCCTTCGCTGCATCGTCAAATTGCGGAAAACTCCACAATCCGCCCCACACACCATGCGGAGCACGCTTTTCCAAAAGAATTTCGTTTCCGTGCGAAAGCATGAGCATGACAGTGTTGCGCCCCGGAACCGATTTACGAGGACGCGGCGTGGGCAACGTCTGCACACACCCCGTTGCCAACGCGGCACAATCATCACGTACCGGGCACACGGGACATTTTGGTTTGCCACGCACACAAAGGGTCGCACCCATATCCATCAATCCCTGAATATAAGTCGCCACATCGTTCTCGGGCAACAAACGCTCGGCATGCTGCCACAATGCGCTTTCGACACGCTTTTCTCCCGTCCAGCCGGCGACAGCACAGTAGCGCGCAAGTACACGCTTGACATTGCCGTCCAGGATTGCGCGGCGTTCATGAAAGGCCAGAGCACAAATCGCGGCGGCGGTGGAGCGGCCGATGCCGGGGAGTTCGACGATATCTTCGAGTTGGCGCGGGAATTCTCCGCTAAATTTCTCGACAACGATGCGCGCTGCCTTGTGAAGGTTGCGGCCTCTTGCGTAGTAGCCAAGGCCGCTCCAGTGCGCGAGCACTTCGTCCTCGGACGCTGCGGCGAGTGCGGTTATGGTCGGAAACGATGCGATGAATCGCAGATAGTACGGAATGACGGTGGCGACCTGCGTCTGTTGCAGCATGATCTCGGACAGCCACACGCGGTAAGCATCCTGCCCCTGCCAGGGCAGGTCGTGACGGCCGTGTTGGCGTTGCCAGCGGATGAGGCGGGAAGAAAAACTATGCATTCAACGCCGCTGTAGGAGCGGGCCCTGCCTGCGACCAGGAAGTTCGCGGGCCGGGCCCGCTCCTACGTTACCGCCAATCACCGGAACAAGCCCTTGAGGCTGTCTTTCAACTGGTCCTGCACCTTGGTCTTGATCTCTTCCTTCTTGGCTTCGACCTTCTGCTTCGCGGCCTCGCCTACCATCGCGCCGAAGTCCAACGTGTACTTCAGGTCGGCGAACGGGCCGCTAACGCGCACCGGGACAGTGAGGCCGCCGACTGCGTCCTTGCCGCCCTGGCCTTCCAGCGTTCTCGCCAGCGTGGCCTTGGCGAGGTAGTTCATGCTATCGCGGCCGATGTCGATGTCACCGTTGCCGGAGAGGCGCAGCAGCGGCGATTTCAGCGACAGGTCGTCGTTGTGCGCGACGCCGTTGTTCACCTTGAAGCTGGCCTTGAGTTCGCTGAAGTCGGTTTTCTCGCTGCTGTCGGCGGACGTGGTCTGCGAGGTTCCCTTACCTAACATGCCTTGCGCGTCGCGCAGCTTCTTCGCGATGTTGATGCCTTTGATCGCACCGTCGGCGAGGTTCAACGACATCGTGCCATTCAGTGCCTTCTTCATCGCGCTCACGGTATCACCGCGCATCGTCAGGTTCATACCGACGTTGCCTCGGCCTTCCAGCGTATCGAAGTCGGCGGCATCCTTGGTAAGCTGAGCGATGTCGACGCCGTTCAGCGTCTGGTTGACCGCGATCACCGGCGTGGCCTGAGCGTTGACGCTGATGCTGCCGTTGACGCTGCCCTTGTACAGATTGGCCGACAGCGGGGCGACGTTGAGCTGGCCGTTGCGCGCCTTCATCTCAAGTTTCAGGTTGCTGGTCTTCACGTTCGCGACCTTCAACGCACCGATGCGCAAGCTGCCTTCGAGGTTCAGCGTGCGCAGCGCTGACAAATCGATAGGCTGCTCCGGCCCGCTCTCCTTCGGCGCTTCGGCGGCCTTCTTCGGCATGTAAAGATCGGCATCGAACTGGTCTACGTCAACGTCGAAGCGGATCGCCGGATCGGCGAAGCCGTTCACAGCGACCTTGGCCTTCACCTGACTTTGCAGCAGCAGCCCCGCCAGTTCGACATCGACATGCTCCATGTCCGCGTTGAATGCGAAGCTGCCCTTCATCTCGCTCTTGACCTGCTTGCCGGGCAGCGCGTCGCCCTTGGCGTCGAACGACAGCGTGAGCGCCTTGCTGCCGAACGCGCGCGCGTTGCCTTGTATCGACGGCAATGCGAGTGTGGCGGTGATGTCGTTCGCGCCGTTCAGGCGTGCGGAAAGCGTGAGCTTGTCGCCGCTAAAGCTATCCTTCGTCACTGCGATTTTCGGCGCATCGAGTGCGACTTCGAACGCGTCCTTGCCCTTGGTGCCGCTGGCCTTCACCGAGAAGTTCTGAGTACCGTACTGCTGCGCGGAAACATCGGCGCTCACGTCGCCACCCGCTTGCAGCTTGAGCCCGCTGATGTCCAGCGCGCTACCGCTGGCTTGCATATCCAGACCTTCCAGCTTGTAGAGCTGCTTGTCGAGATCGAAGGTCAGCGTGGTCTTCAGTTGGGTGGCGATGTCCAGCTTGGGCTGGTTGGCCTGCACGGCAGCCGACAGATCTATCTTGCTCGGCACGCCGTTGGCGATGCGCCCGGTGTGCAGGTTGAAATCCTTGATCGCGTATTGCGCGCCCGTGCCCTCGTCGCGATAAGTCAGCGCGGTCTTCTCGATGGAGACTGCGGCGATGTCGAACTCGACTTGCTTCTTCGGCTCGGTCTTCTGCTCGCTTTTGGACAGCAGGTCATCGATGTTGGTCGTGCCGTCACGGCGTTTGATCAGCGTCGCCTGCAAGCCGCTGATCGCAACCTCGTCGACGACCGCCTTGCCGGAGAACAGCGGCATCAACGCCAGCGAGACGCGCGCCGATTCGATGGCCGCGAACTGCTCTGCACTCTTGAATTCCGACAGGGATACCTTGCCGAGATTCGCACCGATGTTGGGGAAGAACGACAGCGTGATGTCGCCATCCAGACGCAGGTCGCGCTGCTTGCTGTCCTTGACCGCCTTGACGATCTCGTCCTTGTAATCGTTCGGATCGAAGGTCGCGGCGAGATAGGCCGCACCGGCAATGGCGATGCCGACCACGGAACCCGTGCCGATCAGGGTGTACTTGAGTATCTTGTTCATGATCGCCTCGCAAAAAATTTAGGGAGCGATTATAGCGGAGTGGGGGCAGATGCCCCCTCGGCTTAAATCAGATCACCTTGGAATACCGCGCATGTTCGGTACGCGTCCGCAAGTACTTGTCAAACACCATGCAGATGTTGCGGATCAGCATGCGGCCCTTGGGAGTGACAACGATGCGTTGCGGCGACAGTTCCAGCAGGCCTTCGCGTTCGTATTCTTCCAATTCCGGTCGTTCGGTGGCGAAATAGTTGTCGAAGTCGATTTTGAACTCGCGCTCGAACGCCGGCTTGTCGAGCTCGAAGTGGCACATCAGTGCCTGAATGATTTCGCGACGGATCATGTCGTCATGGTCCAGCACGATGCCGCGCATGACCGGCAGTTGGTCTTTGTCGAGTGCGTCGTAGTATTGCTCCAATTCGCGGAAGTTTCCGCTGTAGGTCGGGCCAACTTTGCCGATGGCGCTGACGCCGAGCGCGACTAGGTCGCAATCAGCGTGAGTGGAATAACCCTGAAAGTTGCGGTGCAGCATGCCCTGACGCTGGGCGACGGCGAGCTCGTCTTCCGGCTTGGCGAAGTGGTCCATTCCGATGTAGACATAGCCTGCACCAGTCAGCTTGTTCACCGCCATGCTGAGGATGTCGAGCTTCATCTGCCCGCTCGGCAGGTCGGCTTCGTTGATGCGACGCTGCGGCATGAAAAGGGTCGGCATGTGCGCGTAGTTGTAGATCGAGAGGCGGTCCGGGTTCGCGGCGATGATGCGGTCCAGCGTGCGGCCGAAGCCTTCCAGCGTCTGCTTGGGCAGGCCGTAGATCAGGTCGATGCTGACCGACGTGAAGCCGTTGGCGCGCGCGGCGGCGATGATGCGCAGCGTCTCTTCCTCGCTCTGGATGCGGTTGACCGCCTTCTGCACCGTCTCGTCGAAGTCCTGCACGCCGATGCTGATGCGGTTGAAGCCGGTCTGGCCCAGCAGTGCGATGGTGTCGTCGCTGACCTTGCGCGGGTCGATCTCGATGGAGTATTCGCCGTCCGGCACCATTTTGAAGTGTTTGGCTATAGCCGCCATCACCTCGCGGATCTCGTCGTCGGACAAAAAGGTCGGTGTGCCGCCGCCGAAGTGCAGTTGCTCCAAGGGCTGGTCCGGCCCGAGCAACTCGGCCTGCATCGCCATTTCCTTGATCAGATAGCGCACGTATTCGGCAGACTTGCTACGATCCTTGGTGATGACCTTGTTGCAGGCGCAGTAGAAGCACAGCGTGTTGCAGAACGGAATATGGATATACAGCGACAGCGGGCCACCGCCGGCGGCGCGGCGCTGGGCAACCCAGTGCTTGTAGCTGTCGGCGTTGAAGTCCTTGGCGAAACGGTCGGCGGTCGGATAGGAGGTGTAGCGCGGGCCATTCTTGTCCAACCGGCGTATCAGTTCCAAGTCTACGACCAATTGGTTGACTGCATTTTCCATAAAATCTCCCCAAAAAACGGCCCGCATTATGCCATTTAGTGGCCTCCATTGCTTCATCGACGGAGTGCGTCGTATTGTCTCATTCCCATCACGCTGCAAAATCGGTATGCTGCGCAGCGTTGGCAACATATAAAACCATATCAGGAGGAGACTATGCATCAACAGTTCGAGGTATCGCCCGACGAATCCAAACGGGCCAAGTGGCCTCATGAGATTTTCCTCATCAATCTGGTGTTCAACCATATTCTGGTGTTCGCCTCCACTTTCGGCGTGTTCAGCACCTTTCCATTGATGGTGTTGATTGTGCCGATCACTTCGTTCGCGATCACCGGTTACATCATCATCAAGGCGAAACAGATCGCAAGAAGCGATGAAACCTATTTCGTCAAATCTCACTGGATCATCGCCGACAAACGCAACCAGCATTTCATGTGGCTGCTCACCATCACTTGCGTGATCGTCGGCGGCGGTTACTTCTTGTCCCAAATGATGGGTTGGTCAAAAATCGCCACTATCGCCCTTCTTGGCGGTGTGGGACTGCTGCCGTTCATGGTTTCCCTGCTGGTGCTGATCGTACTCGGCAATGACTCGATGTATCAGGCTCGGCACGGCAAACTGCCGAAACGTTTCGCCCCCGCCGAAACCGCTTCAGCCCAGTAACTCCCTATGCACATGAAGACAGAAAACAAGATATACCTGATCGTCGCTTCCGTTTCCATCCTGTTGATGGTCGGCTCCTTCTTCCTGCCTGCCGAGCCCGGCAAAATGGATGACATGCCTTGGCATATCGAGTCCCCGACCGCAGGCAGCCTGCGTGTGTTCGGGCTAACGCTGGGACAGTCCAATACCAATGATGCCGAGCGAAAATTTAAGGAAGAAGCCAAACCCAGCCTGTTCAAAGCACCCAACGGAGCGTTGGGTGCTGAAGTCTTTTTCGAGCAGGTAAACCTGGCTGGCTTGCGCTCCAAAATCGTGCTAACCATAGCTGTTCCCGAAGCCGACTTGAAGAGCATGTACGAACGCGGCTTGCGCATCAGCGCCACCGGCAGCGGCAAGAAGATCACGCTGACTTCGGATGACATCGTGGTGCTGCGAACCTTGCCGATCAGCAGCCTGACCTACATACCGGGATTCGGGGTAGAGGACGAAATGTTTTTGCGTCGTTTCGGCCCGCCCACCCAGCGGATCAAAGAAAAACAAAGTGGCGCAATCCACTGGTTATACCCGCAAAAGGGGCTCGACATCACACTGGGTGGCAACGACAAACCGTTGCTGCAATATATCGCCCCCAAAGAATTCGACAGGCTGATGCAACCCCTGCTACTGAACGGGGAAGTCCTCAGTCAGTAATCTTTTTTCCCGCACCTTGCCGCCGGCTGGCGGGGTGAGGCATCATGTCCTCGTCGTCATCCATCAGAATGCGGCCGCCGCTGCCTTCCATGTCTTCATACTGCCCCTTTCTGACCGCAAATATCAGCACCACAACGAGCAGAATACCGAAGATCATCATGCCTGGAATCAGGCTGTAAATCACGTCCATGTTTATTCCTCTTTTTTGAACAGGGTGCGGATACGCGCCGCATTGCCGATCACAACCAGCGAACTGATCGGCATGGTGATAGCTGCCACCAGCGGACTGACCTTGGCCATCATCGCCAACGGCACCATGATAGCGTTATAGACAAAGGATAAGCCGATATTCTGTTTGATAGTGCGCAACGTGCGGCGCGACAGCAGCGTGGCCAGCCGCACCTTGTCCAATTCGCTGTGCATCAGCACGATATCGGCGCTTTCCACCGATACATCTGTACCCGAGCCAAGGGCGATACCCACGTCTGCCCGGATCAAAGCGGGTGCATCGTTGATCCCGTCGCCCACCATTGCCACTATCGCGCCCTGTTCCTGCAATTTCCGAATCGCCTGATCCTTGTCTTGCGGCAACACTTCCGCGATAACTTCCATACCGCCCAGTTGCCGCGCGATCGCCTCCGCCACCGGCCTGCGGTCTCCGGAAAGCAGGGTCATAGCGATGCCGGCCCGGCGCAACTCACTCACCAGTTGCTGCGCATCCGCGCGCAACTTGTCCGCCAGCGCCAGCACTGCCACATGAGCGCCACCGGATGCGACGTGCACACAACTCATCGCCTGCCCTTCCAGATCGTGCGCATGCGACAGCAACAGGGCATCCAGCTCCACACCCTGTCGGGTCAGCCACTCCGCGCTACCCAGCAATATGGGACACCCGGCGATGTCAGCTTGCACCCCCAAACCCGCTGTCACGTGAAAATTCTCCACGGGAACGTCACGGTAACCCAGTTGCTGCCTTTCCGCCTCACTGACAACCGCCTTGGCGATGCTGTGTTCGCTGTAGCGCTCCACTGCTGCCGCATTACGTATCACTTCGGTGAGTTCGACGCCCCTGACGGTATGAACTTGCGCCACACTCATTTTCCCCTCGGTCAGCGTGCCTGTTTTATCAAAGACGAAATGGTTCACCTTGGACAAGGTTTCCAGCACCAGACCATTCTTGACCAAAATGCCGTGCTTTGCGCCCAAGCCGGATGCCACCGCAATCGACATCGGTGTGGCCATACCCAACGCGCACGGGCAGGTAATGATCAGAACCGATGTCGCCGCCATCAGGGCAATCTCGAAATCGTGCGCATTCCAGAAAACAAATGTCAACGATGCGCAAAGCAGAGTGACCAGCACGAACCAAGGCACAATGCTGTCGGCGACGCGCTGGATCGGCGCCTTGGAAGATTGCGCCTCTTCGACCAAGCGGATGATTTTGGCCAACGTAGTGTCCTGCAAAGTCGAGCGCACTTCGACCAGCAACGCACCGGAGGTATTCACCGTGCCAGATGAAACCTGGCTGCCTGTCACCTTGCTTACCGGTGCGGACTCGCCGCTCAACATGGATTCATCCACCGCACTGCGGCCTTCGACCACCACACCGTCCACCGGCACCTTGTAGCCGGGCTTGATAAGGACATGATCACCCGGCTTCACGCCGCGTATCGGCATCATCTGCTCGTACCCGTCTTTCATCACAATCGCCACACGCGGTTGCAACTCCATCAATCGTTTGGTCGCGGACACGGCCTGATGACGGAACATTCCTTCCAGATAGCGTCCGATCAAAATCACAAAAATCAGATTGGTAACCGTGTCGAAATACACCTCGCCGCTCTTGTTAAAAGTCACAGTGACGTAGGCAGAATAGACATAGGTGACAGTAAGCCCGATAGCGATCGGCATATCCATGGTCAGACGCCCGCCGCGCAAGCCGCCCACCGCACCGCGATAAAACGGGTATCCGGCATACAGCAGCGTCGGTGTCGCCAGCGCCAGTCCCATCCAGTGGAAAAACTGGCGGAACTCGTCCTCGTTCGCACCGCTATATAGCGCGATTGATATCCACAGCATGTTCATCATGGCGAAACCGGCGAAGAACAGCCGGTACAGCATGGCGCGATTGGATTTCTTGATGGCGCCTTCGGCGCTCTCGGGATCATAAGGAACTGCGGAGTAGCCGATTCTGCCCAGCGCGCGGATCAGATCTGACAATTTGCTCAGGCGATTATCCCAGCGCAAATGTAGTCGCTTTGCGGCCAGATTGACGTTGGCCGACAACACGCCGGGCGCGCGCTGCAAACCGCGCTCGATCAACCAAACGCAAGCCACACAATGAATACCCTCAACTAGAAGATGGATATCGCGCTCATCACCGGAACATGTTGTGAACTCTTGCTGCACTTCGTCGAAGTCATAAATCTCAACATCTTTCGGTGGCTCGGGAGGCGGTGCAAGCAAAGCTCCCTCGGGCGTGCGCTGGTAATAACCCTGCAGTCCTGCCTCATAAATGGCACCACATACCGACTTGCAGCCAAAGCAGCAAAAGCGCCGATCCGCACCGTCCAGCACCAAGGAAAAATCGGCGGCGGATGAGATAGGTTGCCCGCAGTGAAAACAGACATCCGAACTACTATCGCGTGCCATCTACAGACTTTTTGAAAGGACTAGGGTGCAGTTGCAACAGAAAACCTGTCCGTATTGACGCCAAACATCTCTTCCCCGCGTTTGATTCGGATATGCAGTTCCCAATATCCTTTGAGCGGAAAGGCGATATAGCCTTGATAATTACCCGGCGAAACCTCATTGAATGGCATAACAAAATCCTTACTGTCGTCGGCAGCACGATATGCCTCCACCTCCATCGACCCGCTTACCGGCTTGCCGTCACGATCCGTGATGGTAATCTCATAGCTTGTCGGCACCCCCACCACCATCGCCTGTGGTTTTTTGATGGTCGTCTGCCAACCAAGCACTTGCTGCGCCCTCAATTCGCGCACCACCTCTTCACCGGTCTTGCGATCCTTAGTCTTGTATTCTCGATCCACCAGTGTGGATCGCGTTCCTTTCGTGGCAAACCAGATGAAGGTGGCATTCACGCTCAGCACCAGGACAATCAGCCCGATGATTCCCCATACCCAGGGATTGCGCAGCCCGGTCTTGTTGCTCTGTGAAATCATTTGAGTCCCTCCATCGGTTACGTGTCAGTGTTTTGGGCCGTTGAATTTTGTCTTGTATTCCGCTCCGACCAGAGGATCCTCAACGCTTTGAACGCGGAACTCTATCGGGGTCACTTCTGTCTTGACGTTCTCGCCGCGCGCCTTGATGAAGATGGTGAATGATGTGCCGCGCCCATGATGCGTCAGTATTGGCTTCTCCGCACCGATGATGATCTGATCCCGAACTCCGCCTTCCGCAGTCACCATCACATGAAGATCCTTATCGGTCTTGTTCAACACCTTGAACTGGTATTTGTTCTGAATTGAACCGTCGCTCAGTCTTACGAACAACGGCTGGCGCTCCGGAAGAACTTTGAGCGTCATCGAGCCCATATGAGTCAAACCATAAACAATTCCTGCCAGCGCAGCCAGAATAATGCCCAGATATAGCAGTGTGCGCGGATGCTGGTATATCTTCTTGGCGGGTTTGCCTTCCAGTTCGTCCAGTGAAGCATAACGGATCAGTCCATGCGGCTTGCCGATCTTGTCCATAATCGTGTCGCATGCATCGATACAAAGACCGCAGGTGATACAACCCAGTTGCTGCCCGTGACGGATATCCACCCCGGTCGGGCATACCTGAACACACTGGAAGCAGTCGATGCAATCACCCTGCTGCGCGACCACCTCGCCCCCGCGCCGCAATTTTCCACGCGGCTCGCCACGGTTGTAATCGTAGGTCGGCAATATGGTCTGCGTATCACCCATCACCCCCTGAATACGCGCATAGGGACACAACCAAAAACAGGTCTGCTCACGCAACATGCCCGCCAATAGGTAGGTGCCCACGAAAAACATGATTAGCACCACCCAGCCGACCAGCGGCAATTGCAGATGTAAAAGCTGATTCCAATAGTCGAAGGCATCCACGAACCAGATGGAGAAGCTGATACCGGTAAACAGCGCAAACACCATCCAGATGAAATGTTTGACGACCTTCTTTTTAAGCTTGTCGGCATCCCACGGTGCCTCATCCAACTTGCGCCGCGCACTGGGGTTGCCCTCGATCTTTTCTTCGATCCAAGTAAACCAGTCAGTCCACGCAGTCTGAAAACAGAAATAACCGCACCACACTCGCGAAGCCACCGAAGTCACGGCAAACAAGGTCATTGCCGCCACCAATAGCAGCAGGGAAAGCATCCAGATGTCCTGTGGCAAAACCGTCAAGTTGAAAAAATGAAACTGGCGGTTTTCAATATCGAAAAGGATTGCCTGTTTACCATTCCAGCGCAGATAAGGGAAAAAGAAAAACGGCAACCATAACGCCAGTTGCAAGCTGTCTTTCACCGTGCGAAAAAAACCTGGCACGCGCTTGGCATGTATGGTCTTGTCGCCCAGATTGACACTCCAGGTCTCGAATTCCTGGTAAATGCTGGTGACTTCACCAACCTCTTTCTTGTCGTGCTGCTCTTGTGCGCTCACGTTCCCACTCCTAAATTTTATCCGCAGGCGACTATACACCTAGTTTGCAATCAGACTAAAGATCACACCGGATAGGCTCTATCCCGGATTAGAGCCTATCCGAAGCCATCCTGCTTGCCTAATGAAAAAGGAGGAGAGCAGGCTCTCCTCCTTAGATTTTCTTACCGCAAAATTACTGACTGTCTTTATCTTGATCCTTTGTGGCGTTTCTGTATGCCATGAACAACAACCAGGCAGCGACTAAAAACGAACCTACAACAGAAATAATCACACCCCACAACACCATATCATTGTTTAACGAATTCATCTCGTTTCTCCTTATGAATGTAGGTGGTGCGAAAAACCGATCCGCACCACCCGAAGACCGGACTATTGTGCCGTAGCTGCTGTTGGCGCCTCAGCTGCCGCAGAAGCTGCATCAGCCGGAGCTTCAACTACCGCAGGCGCAGGTGCATCAGCCTGACCGCCGCCAAACTTATACACATACACGGCCAGTTTCTTCATCTCGGCAGCACTCAACTTGCCTGCTGCTTGGAAAGAAGGCATCTCAGCCACACGTGTTTCCGCAGTTCCGGCGTTCACGCCGTGCTCGATGGTGTACTTGATACCCTCAACGGAGCTGTCAAAACGCCAGACACTGTCCGTCAAGTTGGCGGAACCCATGGCTTGGATACCCTTGCCATCCTCACCATGACAGGCAGTGCAACCTTTTTCCGCGAACAGCGGTGTGGAAGTCGGATTACCGGCGGCCACTGCAGCAGTCAGCGTGTCGATTTCAGCATCGGACAAAACACCCTTGTGCCCCGTCATCATGCCCTGACGGCCAGCGGTGATCGACTCGTGTATGTTATCGACGGTGCCGCCGAACAACCAGTCATCGTCATTCAGGATAGGCGCGAACAGCCCCTGCTTGTCGTGCGTGCCGACACCATTGGTACCGTGACAAGCCGCACAGTTATCACCGAACAGCACCTTGCCAGAAGCCAAAGTGTACTTAGTCAAGTCATCGTCAGCCAATATTGCAGCCGGTGTTAAATCCTTGATCTTAGATTCCCACTGATTTCGACGCTCATCCACAATACCCTTGTCGGCCTCCATCTCGCTGATCGCCGTCCAGCCACCGATTCCCTGGAAAAAATACCCAGTCGTGGAAACAGGAATAGAAGGGTAGTACACCCAATATGCCACTACCCAAATTGCGCTGGCAGCCAAGCCCAGCATCCACCACTTAGGAGGCTGGTTGGTAAAGTCCCCCAAGTCGTCATCCCAGACGTGCCCAGTTGTCGGCACGCCGCCCACATCGTGTTTTTCACTCATCTTTTTTCTCCCATGTTGATATGGTCTTCGTCATCCAGCGCCATACCGCGCTGGGCTTCGAATTTTTCCTTGTTAGACGGCCTGAATACCATGAAATAGACTGCCACCATACCCGCCGCCGACACTAGAGCGAAGAACACCCCGAGCCAGTCGTTGGTGGTCATCACGGCGACGTCCATCCCAAGATACCCCAGCAGCTTAGTCACGGTAGTTCACACCCTCTTCGAACTTGACGTGATTACCCAGACCTTGCAGATAGGCGATCAGCGCATCCATATCGGTCTTACCCTCGAGCTGAGCGGCTGCACCGGCGATGTACTCGTCAGTGTAGATATTCTTCGGCACTGGGTTAAACGGCATCATGGTCATGACTTTCAGCGTCTGAACAGTCTCTTCCACATCCACCTTCTTGCCTTCCAGCCAAAAATAGTTGGGCATGACCGACTCAGGCACCACTTCACGCGGATAACGCAGGTGGCGCAGATGCCACTCGTCCGAATACTTGCCGCCAACACGCGCCAGATCCGGCCCCGTACGCTTGGAGCCCCACTGATAGGTGTGGTCGTACATGGACTCTTCCGCGATGGAATAGTGACCATAACGATCCTTCTCGTCACGGAACGGACGAATCATCTGCGAATGGCAGAGGAAGCAGCCTTCACGGATATACACATTACGACCAGCAGTTTCCAGTGCAGTGTAGGGACGCACACCGTCGCCGGGCTGCCACTCATCCAAGGTTTTACGCTCGGAAGTTGCCGGATTCCAGATGATCTTGTCCATCGAAATCACATTGCCCGCCGCATCCTTGTGCTGCGTATTGTTGCAGGTCGGATCGTTCTGACACATTGCGGTATTCGGCAAGTAGAACAACGGGACGATTTCCACGATACCGCCAATCGCCACAGCGAAGGCAGACATCACAAACATCAGGAGCGTGCTGCGTTCGATCTTGTCCTGAAATTTGGTTGAATAAATTTTGTCGTGATCAGACATTTTTCACTCCTTATGCGTTGGCAGGAACAGCGTTCGCACTGCGCGCAGCACTTGCAGTGCGCACAGTCATCACGATGTTATAGAGAGCAATCCAGGCACCAATATTGAAGATCAGACCGCCGATGGCACGCATAGCATAGTACGGATGCATGGCAGCTACCGATTCAACAAAGGTGTAGGTCAATGTGCCGAATTCGTCGTAGTCACGCCACATCAGGCCCTGCATAATGCCGGAGACCCACATCGCCACGACATAAACTACTGTACCTATCGTGGCCAGCCAGAAGTGCACATTCACCAAGCTTTCGGAGTACATCTTCTCTACGCCCCACAGTTTTTTGACCATGTGGTACATCGCGCCGAAGGCAACCATCGCCATCCAGCCCAACGCGCCGGAGTGTACGTGACCCACAGTCCAGTCGGTGTAGTGCGACAACGCGTTCACAGTCTTGATGGACATCACCGGACCTTCGAAGGTCGACATCGCGTAGAACGCTAGAGAAACCACCAAGAAACGCAGGATGTAGTCGGTACGCAGACGATCCCATGCACCGGATAACGTCATCATACCGTTCATCGCCCCCCCCCAAGACGGGATGATCATGGCCAGAGAAACAGCCGCACCTAAAGAGCCGGTCCAGTCAGGTAATGCAGTGTATTGCAGATGGTGCGCACCCAGCCAGACATAGCCGAAAGTCAGCGCCCAGAAGTGCAACACGGACAAGCGATAGGAGAACACCGGACGGCCTGCTTGCTTAGGCACGAAGTAGTACATGATGCCCAAGAAGCCGCCAGTCAGGTAGAAACCCACCGCATTGTGCCCCCACCACCACTGGATCATGGCATCTTGCACACCAGAGTAGATGGAGAAGGAGTTGGTCAGGCTGACCGGAATAGCCAAGCTATTCACCACATGCAGATAGGTGATCATGATGATCATGCCCATGGTGAACCAGTTGGACACATAGATGTGCGAAGTCTTGCGGATCGCCACGGTCATGATGTGATTTAGACCAAAGGACAACCAAACCACTGCGATCAGAATATCGATCGGCCACTCCAGCTCGGCATATTCCTTGCCGGAAGTCATACCCAGCGGCAAAGTGATCACAGCCAACACGATAATCAGGTTCCAGCCCCAGAAGGTGAACCATGCCAAGCCATTACTCCACAGCTTGGTCGCGCCGGTGCGCTGCACCATGTAAAAGCCCGTACCCATCAGCACGCAGCCACCGAAGGCAAAAATCACCGCATTGGTATGCAGCGGACGCAGACGGCCAAATGTAATTTCGGCGATGTCAAAGTTCAAAAACGGCCACGCCAATTCGGCTGCGATGTACACACCGATCAACGTACCTACTACAGCGTAGATAGCGGCCGCGATAGTGAACCATCGCACCACTTCCATGTCGTACTTTACTGGTGTCGCTTGAGTTGCTTCCACAGTAGTCTCCTCCCAAGAGCCAAGTTAAAAACCAGCGCGCCACCATCCCAATTACTTTTGGGTGGCGCACCACTTCGATGCAGCTTTCATAAAGCTGCGCAATCATGGCACAGCTGACATCACCACGTAAAGAGGCGTGACGCACTAAATGCGCACATACCTATCCAGAAAGGTCGGGATTGATTGAATCGGATTGAACGCTCCGTCCCGGCAGATACAACACCGGGACTTGAGCAGGCCGCAGATACCGTGCAGACGCAACGGAGTGGCCAACATACTACAGAGTGAAGCAGGCTATCTCCCAGTCAGCTCTTTGAAGCGCGCCTTTTCCCCACTGTAGCGCGACTCTACGGCAATCTTCTCGGCCTTGTAGCCTTCCAAATCCTTCTGAATCTTGTCACGGCGAGCGAGGGTTCTGTTCAAATCTTGCCGCAGCGAGTCCGGCACTTTTTTACCCGCTCCTGTATAACCATCCGCTTCTTTTTGCAACCCCTGCAGATCATCGCCCAATATCTTGAGCTGCGAACTTGCGCTATTGATTCGCGCTTCCACTTGTTGCAGGTTGCGGTCTCGCGCCAGATCTATTTCCTTTTCGCTGGCATAGGTGTTCCGCAATGCTTTGTCGCGCCGCTTTTGCTCGCGTTGCGCATCTTCATCGGCGCGCTTTTGGGATTCGGCTTGCTCTCTGGCGCGACGCTCCTCAGCCGTCAGCACTTCCACTTTTTTTTCTACGCGCCCGTCTTTGTTCAACACGGTGCGATCCTTATGGGCATACTCCGGCGGAATTGTCTCACCGTAGTGAGTGACACCTTTGTCATCTACCCACTTATACATCTTCGCTGCGGCAGGCAGACTGAAAACGACCCCGGCCACGATTGCGACCATCAATTTTGACTTGTTCATTTTTTCACCCCATATCGATCACGGTAGGACTGCACTGCGGAAAGATTCTGCATCATCCCGCCCTCGGCCTGCAAATAACCAAGCAAATCATCCAGCGCAGCAATGGACACCACGGGAATGGCAAAGTTGCGCTGCACCTCCTGCACTGCGGACAGATCACCCTGCCCCCGCTCCATGCGATCCAGCGCGATAACCACCCCACAGGGGGTCGCCCCCGCCGCACGAATCAATTCGATAGACTCGCGCACCGATGTCCCGGCCGAGATCACATCATCAATGACCAGAACCCTACCCCGCAATTCCGCGCCCACCGTCGCACCGCCTTCGCCGTGATCCTTCGCCTCTTTTCGGTTAAAGCAATAAGGAACGTTGCGTCCCTGCTCCGCCAGTGCGATAGCGGTGCCCGCAGCAAGCGGGATCCCTTTGTAAGCGGGACCGAACAACATGTCGAACGGCACCGCTGAAGCAAGAATCGCCTGCGCGTAGAACTGACAAAGCTCACGCAGCGCAGCGCCATCCTGAAACAGCCCGGAATTAAAAAAGTAGGGCGACAAACGTCCGGCCTTGGTTTGAAATTCGCCAAAACGCAAAACGTTCTGCGCGACAGCGAAACGAATAAAATCCTGACGGTAAGCGTGCATAAAATCAAAGCCTGTCTGGTTAAGAATGCCCGGCCATTATAATGCGCCTATCATCACTATCGAGAACGAGAATTTACATGCGCATCATCACCGCCAATTTGAACGGCATACGTTCCGCAGGCAGCAAAGGCTTTTTTAGCTGGCTTCAGCAGCAGCATGCCGAAATCGTCTGCGTGCAGGAACTCAAGGCCCAATCCGCCGACATGTCAGCAGAAATGCTCGCCCCGCAGGGATTTCATGGCTATTTCCACTATGCGCAAAAAAAAGGCTACAGCGGGGTCGGCATCTACACCAGACACAAACCGGATCAGGTGATTGAAGGGCTTGGACTCCCCGAGTTTGACAGCGAGGGGCGATACCTTGAAACGCAGTTCGGCAACCTCAGCATCGTATCGCTATATCTGCCATCCGGCTCCAGCGGGGAAGAACGGCAGGCAGTGAAATTCAAATTCATGGCCGCCTTTATGCCGCACCTGCGTACGCTGCGGGCCAGCGGACGTGAAGTCATTCTGTGTGGAGACTGGAACATCGCGCACACCGAAAAAGACCTGAAGAACTGGCGCGGCAACAAAAAGAATTCGGGATTCCTGCCCGAAGAACGCGCTTGGCTCACCGAGCTTTTCGACGAAGTGGGATTTGTCGATGTGTTCCGCAAACTGCATCCCGAACTGGAAGCTTATACGTGGTGGTCGAATCGAGGACAGGCGTGGGAAAAAGACGTAGGCTGGCGCATCGATTACCAGATTGCCACCCCACGCACCGCCAGCCAATCACTTTCGGCCGCAATCTACAAGGATCAACGCTTCAGCGACCATGCTCCGCTCACTATCGACTACAGCGACTAGCTCTGCTCCCAAGGCAGGCCGGCGGCCCGCCAACCTCCCAAAATATTGCGGCGCTTTTTCTCATCCAGATCACCCTCGAAGCCTTCCAGCACGTTATAGCAATTACCAAAACCCGCCTTGGTAGCCGCCGTGGCGGCGTGACTTGACCTCACCCCGCTACGACACAGGAAAATCACCAGCGACTCCTTGTCAACCTGTTGCTCGATCTGAGTGATGAAGCTCGCATTGGGGCGCATCCCCGGATAGCTTGCCCACTCGATCTCGATCGCGCCCTCAACACGCCCAACCCAGTCCAACTCGGCACGCGTGCGTACATCGACCAATTTTGTGCCCGGTGCCGATTGGAGCAGTGCATAGGCCTCGTCCGGGAACAGCGCCCCGGCATAGGACAGATTCAACTCCTGCGCGCGCTGCTGCGCCGCCTGCAAAATACTAGTGATTTTCCCCATAGCCCTCTTTCAAAAAATGGCACTGTTTAATGAATCCGGCAGTAGATGCTATGCTGCGCGGCACACACGCATACTAGCGCAAGCGACATGAAAAATCACACTCATTCCCACACACACGAGCACGAAACCGACACCTTCGATGCCGCTCACCCTGAGCGTTTTGCCGCCGCACAAAAGTGCACCTGGACCAGCGTAGGAATCAACTTGGCACTGACCATACTGCAATTGCTGGCGGGCTATTTTGGTCGTTCGCAGGCACTGATCGCGGACGGGTTGCACTCTCTCTCCGATCTGCTGTCCGATTTTCTGGTACTGGCAGCCAATCGCCAGAGCAACCGCCATGCCGATGCCCGCCATCCCTATGGGCATGCACGCATCGAAACGGCAGCGACCCTGCTGCTCGGCTCAGCCCTGGCAGTACTGGGTATCGGCCTGCTGGTCACCGCAGGAATGCGGCTGCAGGAACCGCAAAACCTGCAAACCGTGCACCCGATCACCCTATGGGTCGCGCTGCTCACCTTGCTAGCCAAGGAGGGTCTGTTCCACTACCTCATGTCCGTGGCCAAAAAAGTGCGCTCACAACTGCTCGCAGCGAACGCATGGCATTCCCGCTCGGATGCTGCCTCATCTCTGGTCGTCCTCGCCGGCATCGGCGGCAATCTTCTCGGATTCACATTCCTTGACCTGGTCGCCGCCGCCGTCGTCGGCGTGATGATCGCACGCATGGGTGCAAAGCTCGCACTTGAAGCGATATCCGAATTGATTGACACCGGATTGGATGCGGAAGAGGTCCGGGCGATCCGCGACACACTGCGCAATACCCCCGGTGTCTGCGGGCTGCACGAGTTGCGCACGCGCAAGATGGCCGACAACGCGCTGGTCGACGCGCACATCATGGTCGCGCCCAAGATCAGCGTATCCGAAGGGCACTATATCGCCGAAGCCGCACGTCAGGCGGTATTGACTCGCCATCATGTGCTGGATGTGATGGTGCACATCGACCCCGAAGATGACCGCAAGGTCAAACCCAATTCGCACTTGCCCAACCGCATCGCCTTGCTGGAAGACCTGTCCGGACGACTGGGTGATCCCACACTCGACGGACAGCGCGTCATCTTTCATTATCTGGACGGCAAAATCGATGCGGAAATCTTCGTCGACAACCATCTCCTCTCGGAGCGACAAACCGCAACCCTGCAAAACCATTGCGACGAATTGACGCGCGGCGATGAGCTCTTCCGCTCCATCCGGATTCATCGCACATACGCACCAATATAGTGCGCCGCACACCTTGATGCGCCTCAAATTAGTGCAAAATATTCTATTTGTCTGGCCTCGGGCTTATGGCACAATGCCGCCGTCCCATCCTATTCAGAGTGGCATGGTTCCTGCATTTGGGATTTCGGGGTTCGTTTCCGTTATTTTTTGTTCGCTGTTTTTTTTGATCTTTTGGAGAAAGTTATGTCGCTCACGGCAAATGATGTGTTGAAAATGATTAAAGACCACGATGTCAAATTCGTGGATCTGCGTTTCACCGATACCCGCGGCAAAGAGCAGCACGTAGGCGTGCCTGCCAAGTACGTGGGTCTGGACAAGTTCGAAGACGGCCACGCATTTGACGGCTCCTCGATCGCCGGTTGGAAAGGCATCCAGGCTTCCGACATGCTGTTGATGCCGGACCCGACCACGGCTTATCTCGATCCATTCATGGACGAGAACACGCTAGTCATCACCTGCGATGTGATCGAGCCGTCCGACGGCAAGGGCTATGATCGCGATCCGCGCTCCATCGCGAAGCGCGCCGAGGCTTACCTGAAGTCCACCGGCTTGGGCGACACCGCATTCTTCGGTCCGGAACCCGAATTTTTCATTTTCGACTCCGTGAACTGGCATGTCGACATGTCCGGCTGCTCGCTGAAGATCAACTCCGAAGAGGCCGCATGGTCGACCGGCGAGAAGTTCGAAGGCGGCAACACCGGTCACCGTCCGATGGTCAAGGGCGGCTACTTCCCGGTTCCCCCGGTCGATAGTCTGAACGACATCCGCGCCGCAATGTGTCTGGCACTGGAAGACATCGGCATCGAAGTCGAAGTGCATCACCATGAAGTGGCAACCGCCGGCCAGTGCGAGATCGGCACCAAATTCAGCACGCTGGTGAAGCGCGCCGACCAGACCCAGGCACTGAAGTATGTCGTGCACAATGTCGCGCACCAGTACGGCAAGACCGCGACCTTCATGCCCAAGCCCATCGTCGGCGACAACGGTTCCGGCATGCACGTGCACCAGTCGATCTGGAAGGATGGCAAAAACACCTTCGCAGGCAACGGTTACGCCGGGCTGTCCGAGACCGCGCTGTTCTACATCGGCGGCATCATCAAGCACGCCAAGGCGCTGAACGCCATCTGCAATCCGGGCACCAACTCTTACAAGCGTCTGGTTCCTCACTACGAAGCACCAGTGAAGATGGCTTACTCGGCAAAAAATCGTTCCGCTTCCATTCGCATCCCTCACGTCGCCAGCGACAAGGCGCGCCGCATCGAGACCCGCTTCCCGGATCCGACCGCGAACCCGTACCTGTGCTTCTCCGCGCTGATGATGGCCGGACTGGACGGCATCCAGAACAAGATCCACCCCGGCGATCCGGCAGACAAGAACCTGTACGACCTGCCGCCGGAAGAAGATGCCAAGATCCCAACCGTGTGCGCATCGCTCGATGAGGCTCTGGCTGCCTTGGACAAGGATCGTGAATTCCTGACCCGCGGCGGTGTGTTCTCCAGCGACTTCATCGATGCCTTCATCGCGTTGAAGATGGAAGAAGTGAACAAGATCCGCATGACGACCCACCCGGTCGAGTTCGACATGTACTACAGCATCTAAGCTGTTCCTTCCGGCAACGATAAGAACGGGGCGCAATGCCCCGTTTTTATTGCGTGGAACCCAAAGGGTTTGTCCCGGTCAGACGCTTGACCTATACTTGCCGCGCACCTTCGAGAGGAACCGAACATGAAGCTCCGATATTTGCTTGCCCTGCTGTGCGCCTGCCCGCTACTGGCGCAAGCCGACATTTACAAGTCCGTCGATGCCGACGGGCATGTCACTTACTCCAGCACGCCCATCAAAGGCGGCAAGAAGATCGTTCTTGAACCCCTGCCAACCATGTCACCACCGGCACGCTCGCGCACCACCACACCGGAAGACTTTCCGCGAGTCGATGGCGCAACCCAAAAAGGACGCGACGACACGCGACGCAAGATATTGGAGGACGAGCTTTCCACCGAAGAAAAACTGCTGGAAGAAGCCCGTCAAAACCTGAAGGCCGCCGAAGCCAACCCGGAAATATCCAGGAGCAAGGATGGCAAAACCCATCGCAATGTCGCGAAATACGAAGAGAAGATCAAAACATTGAGCGGCCAGGTGGAACAGCACCAAAAGAACATCGATGCACTGAAAACCGAGTTGTCAAAAATCAAATAGCCCCTTCTGGCATGTTTTCTGCTTTGTAAGAGCCTATGCCGGACACCCCCTACTTCACACTGGAACACCTATCCACCGCAGTCATCCTGCTGGATGAAGAGTCGCGCATCGGCTATCTCAATCCGTCTGCGGAACATTTGTTCGACGTAAGCGGCAAGAACCTGCTCGGACATGCCGTACAGCAAGTGTTCACCGATACCGAACAGCTATCCAGCGCGATGCAACATGCCGTGCGCAACAACGCCAGCTATATCGAACACGACCTCACGCTGGGCACCCCCACCCACGTCAAATTGCACCTGCGTTGCGCGGTCACGCCGGTGCAATTCGCCAAGCGCCATCTGCTGCTGGAATTCCACCCGATGGACAGACCGCTCAAACTGGCACGTGAAGAACAGATGCTCGACCAGACCCAAGCCAGCCGTCTGCTGTTGCGCAATCTCGCGCATGAAATCAAAAATCCACTGGGCGGCATACGCGGCGCAGCACAACTGCTCGAACAGGAACTGGAAAAACCGGGACTGCGCGAATACACCCAGGTCATCGTGCAAGAAGCCGACCGGCTGCGTTCGCTGATGGAAAAACTGCTGACGCCGCAAAACGCCTCGCATTACAGCGCACTCAACATCCACGAGGTGCTGGAACGGGTACGCAGCGTAGTACTGGCAGAAAAACCGCTCGGATTAAAGATACAGCGCGACTACGACATCAGCCTGCCCGCCTTGGTCGGCGACAAGGAGCAACTAATCCAGGTCATGCTCAACATCGTGCGAAACGCCTCGCAGGCGATGCAGGGCCACGGCACCATCATATTGCGCACCCGTATCGCGCGCCAAGTCACGCTGATCAAACGCCGCCACCGCCTCGCGGTGATGGTGCAGATCATCGACAACGGCCCCGGCATCCCCCCCGAGTTGCAGGATAAGATCTTTTATCCCTTGGTATCCGGGCGCGCTGACGGCCACGGGCTGGGATTGACGCTGGCACAAGATTTCGTCAGCCAGCATAACGGTACGATAGAATTCGACAGCGAACCCGGACGCACGCGTTTTACCGTGATGCTTCCCCTACCCTAGGTGCACACGACCATGAAACCAGTCTGGATCATAGATGACGACCGCTCCATCCGCTGGGTATTGGAAAAATCACTCACGCGCGAAGACATCGAGTTCAAAAGCTTTGCCACGGCAGACGACGCGCTGCGGGCCTTGAGCAACGACACACCGCAGGTCGTAATCAGCGACATCCGCATGCCCGGCAGCTCCGGGTTGGATTTTCTGCAAGCGCTGCACCAGCGACACCCGCATATCCCGGTCATCATCATGACTGCCTACTCCGACTTGGAAAGCGCTGTTTCCGCATTTCAAGGCGGCGCATTCGAATATCTTCCCAAACCTTTCGACATCAATCATGCCGTCGAGCTGATCCGCCGCGCGATCGAGCAAAGCAAACGCAAATCCGGCGAACCCGAGGAAATCGAAGTGGCCGCCGACATCCTGGGACAAGCTCCCGCGATGCAGGAAGTGTTCCGTGCCATCGGTCGTCTGTCGCAATCGCATGCCACCGTGCTGATCAACGGCGAATCCGGCACCGGCAAAGAACTGGTCGCCCGCGCCCTGCACCGGCACAGCCCGCGCGCCGACAAGCCCTTCATTGCCATCAATACCGCCGCGATCCCCAAGGATCTGCTCGAATCCGAGCTGTTCGGACACGAGCGAGGTGCCTTCACCGGAGCGGCGGCGACGCGGCGCGGCCGTTTCGAGCAGGCCGAAGGCGGCACATTGTTCCTCGACGAGATCGGTGACATGCCATCCGACCTGCAAACCCGCCTCCTGCGCGTCTTATCAGACGGCAATTTCTACCGGGTCGGCGGTCACCAACCGATCAAAGCCAATGTGCGCATCATCACCGCCACGCACCAGAACCTAGACGAACGCGTAAAACAGGGGCTGTTCCGCGAAGACCTGTTCCATCGCCTGAACGTGATTCGCCTGCGCCTGCCGCCGCTGCGCGAACGCCGCGAGGACATTCCGCTGCTGGCCAAATATTTCCTGCAAAAAAGCGCGCGCGAATTGGCGGTCGAACAAAAACAACTCAGTGAAGAAACCCTGCGCTTTCTCGCCGCACAGGACTTTCCCGGCAATGTCCGTCAACTGGAAAACCTGTGCCATTGGATCATCGTGATGACCCCCTCACAGATCGTCGAAATCGCCGACTTGCCACCTGAGTGGCGCGAAGAAACGGGAGAAAGTCCCCTGCCCGGTGACGACTGGAGTGCCGCGCTAGCGCGCCAAGCCTCCCAATCACTGCTGCGCGGCGACGAACGCATCATGGATACGCTCACCGCCCAGTTCGAACGCACGCTGATCCTTCAGGCATTACAGCACACCGGAGGGCGGCGCATCGAAGCCGCCACCCTGCTAGGCATCGGGCGCAATACCTTGACGCGCAAGATACAAGAACTCGGTATAGAGAATCAGATAGAAAACAACACCCAGCAGAACGCCAACAGTGTCGCGCCACCCTCCTGACGATGTCTGCCGCCAGATTTCGCCGGTCTTCAGGGACTGAAACACTAGCCGACCGGCTTCTTGACCAGCTTTTCCAGCGCCGACTTGAGCGGTGACTCGACCAGACCGGCACTGAACTCGCTCAATTCGGCGCAGGCGCTTTTGCTTAATTGCCGAGGTGTCGGCTCCTGCCTCACGGCACCAACGATGACTTGCACCTTGACCCGGATTCCGCTAACCTCGCACCCCCTGTTTTGCAACATCTCCACGACTTGCGGGGCAAGTTGGCGCAATTTTGCGGCAACGGTGGAATTGGCGACAGCGACGCTCAGCAGACCGGATAGCAGACCGATGACCGTGCAAGACGGCGCAAGACGGGATGGCACGACACTCGCAAAATGGTGCTGCAACGCAGCCAGCGTGTGCGCCTTGGACAGCAAAGGACGAAGTTCCGGACTGTCGTTCAATAGTGAATCGAATCGCTGCGTCACAAAAAGTTATAACCAATTTTAGGGGGGGGCATGAATATTATTCTAGTTTCCAATCGCTTGGCAAAATCTCGCTGCATCACATTGGGCACTTGGCAGATCATCCTGCTGGCAGTGCTGGTGACCGTCATGGTCTGGAT
This sequence comes from Gallionella sp., assembly GCA_034371155.1. GTDB lineage: Bacteria > Pseudomonadota > Gammaproteobacteria > Burkholderiales > Gallionellaceae > Gallionella. The sequence goes on from JAXMKV010000017.1 coordinate 46,071, forward strand.
CGCGACCTTCACCCTGCAATACACCCTGGCGCGTTTCGCGCCGGAAGGCCTGAACGACGGCGTGCGCGCCCTGCTATCCAAAATACAGAGCGAGGAACGGCTGAAGCGGCAATCCTACGTAGATAGCAGCCTCGACGCGATGGCGGCGCGCGTGGGGCAGATGCAAGCCCAGCTACAACGATTGGATGCGCTCGGAACACGCCTGGCAAAGATCTCCGGCATGAAAGAAGAGGAATTCCGCTTCGACCAACCGCCGGCACAGGGTGGCCCCCTAGTCGCCCTGACCGGACAGCAGATGTCCGTCGCCGCGCTGGAGCAGCAGCTTAAAACACTGACCCAACTGGTCAGCGACCGTAGCGACAAACTGATGGCGCTAGAAACCATGCTGTTGCAAAACCAGCTCAGCCGCAAGCTCCTGCCTTCGATCCCGCCGGTGACCGAAGGCTTTTATTCGTCCAATTTCGGCTGGCGCCTCGACCCCTTCACCGGAGCGAGCGCCATGCATGAGGGCGTGGACTACATGGTGCCGCAGGGCACCGCCATCCGCGCCTCCGCCGGCGGCGTGGTCGCCTACTCCGACCACCATGCCCAGTATGGTAATATGGTCGAAATCGACCATGGCAATGACATCGTGACACGTTATGCGCATGCTTCCCGCTTGCTGGTAAAAGTAGGCCAAGTGGTGCGGCGCGGTGAAAAGATCGCCGAGGTCGGCAGTACCGGACGCTCCACCGGCAACCACCTGCACTTTGAAGTTCGTTACAAAGGTATCGCCCAGAACCCCGTGCGCTTCCTGCAGGATGTGACCGGCTGATGGCGACTTGAGACAGTCCGGGGGTGAGGCGGCAAGACGCCTCACCCTTTTATTTTTGCAGCAGAGAAAACAAAAAACATGATTTCAAAAGTATTGAAAAACATCTTCGGCAGCCGCAACGACCGCTTGCTCAAGCAGTACCGCGCCACAGTCCAAACCATCAACAAGCTGGAAGCCGATATCGCGAAACTGAGCGATGACGAGCTGCGCCAGAAAACCGAAAGCTTCAAGCAGCGCGCCGCAAACGGCGAATCGCTCAACAGCATCCTGCCCGAAGCTTTTGCCGTGGTGCGCGAAGCCGGCACGCGCGCGCTCGGCATGCGCCATTACGACGTACAGCTGATCGGCGGCATGGTGCTGCATTACGGCAAGATTGCCGAGATGCGCACCGGCGAGGGCAAGACCCTGATGGCAACGCTGCCCGCGTACCTGAATGCGATCTCCGGCAAAGGCGTGCATGTGGTGACGGTGAACGATTACCTCGCCGCACGCGATGCGGAATGGATGGGCAAGCTTTACCGATTCCTCGGACTCTCGGTCGGCGTGATCCTGTCACAAATGCCGCACGACCAGAAACAGGCAGCCTACGCCGCCGACATCACCTACGGCACCAACAACGAGTTCGGCTTCGACTACCTGCGCGACAACATGGCGAGCCATGCCAGCGAACGTTACCAGCGTCCGCTCAACTACGCCATCGTCGACGAAGTCGACTCCATCCTGATCGACGAAGCGCGCACGCCGCTGATCATCTCCGGCCAAGCCGAAGACAATGTGGACATCTACCTGCGCATCAACAAGCTGGCACCGCAGTTGCAGCGCCAAGCCGACGAAGATAGTCCCGGCGATTTCAGCGTGGATGAAAAGAACCACCAGATATTGCTGTCCGAAAGCGGCCACGAACACGCCGAGGCCATCCTCACCGAAGCCGGCCTGCTGCCTGTCGGCGGCAGCCTGTACGATCCGGCCAACATCACCCTGATCCATCATCTTTATGCCGCGCTGCGCGCGCACAACCTGTACCACCGCGACCAGAACTACGTGGTGCAGAACGGCGAAGTCATCATCGTCGATGAATTCACCGGACGCCTGATGGCCGGACGCCGCTGGTCGGACGGCTTGCACCAGGCGGTGGAAGCCAAAGAAGGCGTGGCGATCCAGAAGGAAAACCAGACACTGGCTTCGATCACCTTCCAGAACTATTTCCGCATGTATCACAAACTGTCCGGCATGACAGGAACGGCGGATACCGAAGCCTACGAATTCCAGCAAATATACAGTCTGGAGACCGTGATCGTTCCGCCGCACCGCCCCACCGTGCGCAACGACATGATGGACAAGGTCTACCTCACCGCACAGGAAAAATACGCGGCGGTCATCGCCGATGTGCGCGATTGCCACGAACGCGGCCAGCCCGTGCTGGTCGGCACCACCTCCATCGAGACCTCCGAACTGCTGTCCGGGTTGCTGGATAAAGCCAAGCTGCCGCACCAGGTGCTGAATGCCAAACAGCACGCGCGCGAAGCCGAGATCGTCGCACAGGCGGGCAGCCCGAAGATGATCACCATCGCCACCAATATGGCGGGACGCGGCACCGACATCGTGCTGGGCGGCAACGTCGAGAAACCGGCCGACCTGATCCGTGCCGACGAAAGCCTGGACGAATCCGCGAAAGAACAGCGCATCGCGCAACTTAAAGCCGAATGGCAACAGGTACACGAACAGGTACTAAAGAGCGGCGGCCTGCACATCATCGGTACAGAGCGCCACGAGTCGCGCCGCGTGGACAACCAGTTGCGCGGACGCTCCGGCCGACAGGGCGACCCGGGTTCCAGCCGCTTCTACCTGTCGCTGGAAGACCCGCTGCTGCGCATCTTCGCCTCCGACCGCGTCGCGGCCATCATGAACAAATTCAAGCTGCCCGAAGGCGAAGCCATCGAGCACAGCTGGGTGACGCGCGCCATCGAGAACGCACAACGCAAGGTCGAAGCGCGCAACTTCGACATGCGCAAGCAGATCCTCGAATACGACGACGTGGCCAACGACCAGCGCAAGGTGATCTACCAGCAGCGCAGCGAATTGCTGGAAAGCGCCGACATCTCCGAAACCATCGCCGCGATGCGCGAAGGTGTGCTGGATGACACGATCAGCCAGTACATCCCGCCGCACAGTATGGAAGAACAATGGGATGTACCCGCTCTGGAAAAGGCGCTGGCATCAGAATTCCGCCTCGATCTGCCGCTGACGAAATGGCTGGAAGAAGACAAAAAATTTGCGGAAAGCGGCCTGCGCGCGCGTATCGCCGAACACGCACAGCAACGTTATCAGGCCAAAGTCGACCTGGTCGGACCGGAGATGCACCACTACGAACGCGTCATCATGCTGCAAAGCCTGGATCAGCACTGGCGCGAACACCTCGCCGCGCTCGACCACCTGCGTCAGGGCATCCATCTGCGCGGTTACGCGCAGAAAAACCCCAAACAAGAGTACAAACGCGAAGCGTTCGAACTATTCTCCATGATGCTGGAAGCGATCAAGCGCGAAGTCACCCAGACACTGATGACCGTTCAGGTGCGCGACCAGGCCGATGTCGAATCGGTAGAAGCCGCTCCCGCACCCGAAAATGTGCAGTATCATCACGCCGACTACGACGAAGCGCTGGGACAAACCGACTCGTCAACGGAAGATGACCATCAACCGTTTGTGCGTAGCGGACAAAAAGTCGGCCGCAACGATCCGTGCCCGTGCGGGTCGGGAAAAAAATACAAGCAGTGCCACGGCAAACTGAGTTAACGCAAATCAAGGAGAATCGAGATGTCATTAGTGATTGATACGCTGCGCACCTCACCCATCACCGAGGAATTGAGCGATGCCGAGGTCGAGATCCTCGCCGCCCTGTTCGAAGTCTACGAATACAAATCCGGCGAAACCATCGTGCAACCCGGCGCGGAACAGCCGGACAACCTCTACATCCTGGCGCACGGCGATATCGAAGTGAAGATTCAGAGCGGCGAAGGCGAATCCACCATACACGTGCTCAAACCGGGCGAACTGGCCGGTATGATCACCTTCGTCGGCGGTGCCGCCACACAAGTCAGCGCGACACTGTACGCCGTCGGCAACACCAAAGTCCTGAGCCTGGAACGCGCCAAATTCGAAACCCTGCTCAACTCCCATCCGCTGATCGTCTACCGCGTCATGCGCGGTCTGGCACGCAGCATGCACGGCATCGTGCGGCGCGTAAACGTACAATCCGCCGAATTGAGCAACTACATCTACCGCACCCACGGACGTTATTAAAAGACTGGTAGCGGGCAGCCAAACCGTTTTTGCTATCCGCCACGAGCCACACGCTCCAGAATCTTAGAATCAGGAAGAACTCATGCCGGTCAATCTGACAAAGCCCGCTGCGGCCGAACTCTTGCCCGTTGCGGGCGTTTTGCTGGGAACCGCCGAAGCCGGCATCAAACGTCCCGACCGCAAAGATCTGCTGGTCATACAACTATGTGAAGGCGCGCAAGTCGCCGGCGTATTCACCACCAACCGCTTCTGCGCCGCGCCGGTGATCGTCGCACGCGAACACCTCGCGCAGGGCAACGGCATCCGCGCGCTGGTGGTCAACACCGGCAACGCCAATGCCGGCACCGGCGAACAGGGCATGCGGGACGCGCACGCCACCTGCGCGGCACTGGCAGGCCTGCTGGACTGCCAAGCCTCGCAGATCCTGCCCTTCTCCACCGGAGTGATCATGGAACCGCTACCGGTCGCCAAGGTCGCTGCCGGCCTGCCGCGCGCGGTCGCCAATGCGGTCGAGGACAACTGGTTCGATGCCGCCCACGCGATCATGACCACCGACATCGTCGCCAAGGCCGTCTCACGCCAAGTGCAGATCGACGGCAAAACCGTCACCGTCACCGGCATCGCCAAAGGCTCCGGCATGATCCATCCGAACATGGCCACCATGCTCGGCTACATCGCCACCGATGCCGCCGTACCGCAAGCCCTGCTGCAAACCCTGGTAAAAAACGCCAGCGATGCCTCCTTCAACTGCATCACCGTCGACGGTGACACCTCCACCAACGATGCACTGATGCTGATCGCCACCGGCAAGAGCGGCGCACAGATCGACAGATCCAACAGCGCGCCACTGCAAGCCACCCTCAACGAAGTGGCCATTCTGCTGGCACAAGCCATCGTGCGTGACGGTGAAGGTGCCACCAAATTCATGACCATCCGCGTGGAAGGCGGCAAAGACACCGCCGAATGCAAGCAGATCGGCTACGCCATCGCGCACTCCCCTTTGGTCAAAACCGCCTTCTTCGCCTCCGACCCCAATCTCGGCCGCATCCTCGCCGCCATCGGCTACGCGGGCATCGGCGACCTCGATGTGGACGTACTGAAACTCTACCTCGACGATATTCTGGTCGCCGAAAAAGGCGGACGGGCAGCGAGCTACCGCGAAGAAGACGGACAGCGCATCATGCAACAAAGCGACATCACCATCCGCGTGCAACTCGGGCGCGGCACGGAAAGCGCAACCTTGTGGACCTGCGACTTTTCCTACGACTACGTGAAGATCAACGCGAGCTATCGCAGCTAGTCTACTTATGTGCGTGCTGCGGCCCCATTAATGCCTACAGAGGACGCATAAGAGCGTGCCAGCTTATAGTAAGCTGTGAAACAGGGGGCAGAATTTTGTATACACGGAGCTTCTCTACTTCTGCGGTTTCGGCAAACTTCCGTTTGATCTCCGACTTCCTAACTACTTCGGCAACCTGTGCCACAACAAAAAACTCAACCTCTTCACAACCCCGTGGCGGATGAAGGTCGATGTGTAGTGGAAACTCTACTGCCTAGTGCACAACATCGAATATGCCCGATGCCGCGCATCCTCATCCGAACAAATGCCCCTGGCTCGCCGCCGTGATCATAACTATGGGAATTTTATTCTGAAACGGAAACGCTTCAGGAAGGAAAGAATTGGCTGGAAAATCGGTTGAAAATGGATTCCTACAGCGTCCATGGACCATTATCTGCGGCGCTGCATCGGCAAGCTGGGTGTGCGTCCCTCGATATGGCGGAACGTGATGCGCCCCTTGCTCAGATCGTAAGGCGACAGTTCCAGCGAAACTTTGTCGCCGGCGATGATGCGGATGTGGTTCTTGCGCATTTTTCCGGCGCTGTAGGCGATGAGCAGATGGCCGTTGTCAAGCGTCACGCGGTAGCGCGCATCGGGTAGAACTTCAGTTACTACGCCATTCATTTCGATAAGTTCTTCTTTGGCCACGCCTGAGTCTCCCGGGATGTGCGAAAAATGGGATGCAAAAAGAAGAAAAAGCCCAGCGCTCGCCGGGCTTTTCCGGTGGCGGCCACTTCAAAAAAACGACCACCTGCAGCGATATTGCGGCATAAATTGCCTGCCGCAACGATGGATCAGATCCCGCGAATGTTCGAAGCCTGCTGACCTTTGGGGCCGGTGGTAATTTCGAAGCTGACCTGCTGGCCTTCGGTCAAAGACTTGAAGCCTTCGCTCTGGATCGCGGAAAAATGCGCGAAAAGATCATCACCGCCGTTTTCCGGAGTAATGAAACCGAAACCCTTGGAATCGTTGAACCACTTGACTGTACCTGTTGCCATCTTGAATCTCCTTGAAATAAACAAAGGGGTTGCCCCCGATAGAGGCGAAGGTCAAGACGGCAGGGTGATGAAGGGAGACACACCGCATCGAAGCGGGAACCGAACCAGACAGCAACAAACAGCGCTTGAAAATCGCGGGGCGCACTATGCGCTCTATTGTCGGCAATAGCAAATGGAATTGTCTTCGTTGTCGGGAGATCGCTCAATCCTTTGAATCCTGCTTAAGCAGATAAGCCTCAAATTCTTCCGGCGGCAGCGCCTTCGAGAAAAAGAAGCCCTGGCCGAAATCGCAACCCGCCTTGATCAGCAGGTCGAGCTGTTGCTCGGTCTCAATACCTTCCGCGACCACTTTCAAATCTAGCCGGTGGGCCATGACGATAATGGCTTCGGAAAGCGCGAGATCGCTGGAGTCCGGCGCCAACTGGCGGGTGAACGACTGGTCGATCTTCAGATAGTCGATATCAAACTTGTTGAGATAGGAAAGTGCCGAATAGCCGGTGCCGAAATCGTCAATGGAAACCTGAATGCCGGCATCGCGGAATTTGAGTAGCTTGTCGGTTACCCGTGAGTTTTCTTCCAGCAGCAAGCCTTCGGTGATCTCGATGTTGAGGTTCTTGCCTGACAGCCCGAGTTTGTTCAGATGTTGCAGCCAGTAGTCGTTCGCGGAGGCATCCTGAAACTGTATCGGCGATTTATTGATACTGATCTGGAAATCAAACTCGATCAGTTTCGCCCAGCGCTGCACCCAAATGATCGCCTCTTCAAAAACCCAGTCACCAATGTCGCCGATGAGCCCGTTCTCCTCGGCAAGCGGGATAAAATCGGCCGGGCTGATCAGTCCCTTTTCGGGATGCATCCAGCGGATCAGGGCCTCGGCCTTGAACACCTTCCCAGTCGCCAGTTCGATGATGGGCTGGAAGTGCAGACGGAATTGCTTGCGCGACACGGCCAGGCGCAGGTCAACCACCATGGAAGAACGATCAACGGCCCTTTTTTGTAGCGCCGGAGTGAAATAGGAATAGCGGTTTCTTCCCTCGCCCTTTGACTGGTACATCGCCTGATCGGCGTTCTTGAGCAGCGTCTCCACATCTTCGCCGTCGCCAGGACAGACGGTGATGCCGATGCTCGCGGTAACATAGGCGCTGTCGCCGCCGAGGACGAAGGGCATTTTCAGCGATGCGATGATCGCCTGCGCCACCCGATCAATATGGACGGTGTCGGTGATTTCTGAAAGGATGACGGTGAATTCGTCGCCGCCAAGCCGCGCCACCGTATCCGTCGCACGTACGCAGGCCGAAATCCGTTGCACAGCTTCAATCAACAGCATGTCGCCGGCCTGGTGGCCTAGCGTATCGTTGACTTCCTTGAAGCGATCCAGATCGATAAACAGCAGCGCCAACTGATTTTCAGTGCGACGCACTTTGTGCACATCCTGTCCCAAGCGATCTACAAATAGCCGACGGTTCGGCAACTGGGTGAGTTGATCGTAATTTGCCTGAATCCAGATTAGCTCTTCCGATTGCTTGCGCTCGGTGATATCAACGAACAGCGCCAGATGGTTGCGAATCGAACCGTCCGGATTGCGGATGATGCCCATCGATATCCATTCCGGATAGATGGAGTTGTCCTTTTTGCGATTCCATATTTCGCCTTGCCAGCGCCCGGTCGTCAGCAGCGTATCCCACATACCGGCATAGAAAGCAGTCTCGTGTCGGCCCGACTTCAGAATGCTGGGACTACGGCCCAGCACCTCTTCGCGTGAATAGCCGGTAATGGCGGAGAACGCCGGATTGACGGAGATGATGCAATTCTCGGCATCGGTCACCATGATCGCTTCGCTGCTAGCTTGGTAGACCCGGCTTGCCAGCTCGTTTTCCTCCTCCAGACGCTTACGCTGGGTAATGTCGCGCGCTATGCCCAACACCCCGATCAAGTTACCGTCGCCATCCAGCATCGGGGTCTTGATGGTTTCGAACAAGCCGCGATGACCGTCGCTGGCGAAGGTCAACCATTCCTCATTGATCGTCGGGCCTCCCGCATTCATCGCATTCCGGTCATGCTGACGGAAAAAGTCCGCCAACTCTTTGCTCACAAAATCGTAATCCGACTTGCCGACTATCGCCTGCTCCGTTGAGCCATACAGCTTTTCGAAGCGCGGATTACAACTGAGATAAATTCCCTCTGGATTCTTGAGCCAGATCAGATCCGGAATAGTGCCGATCAGCGATTTGAGCAAGCCGCGTTCGTGCGCCAGCTCCTTCTGGCTTTGCAGCAGAGCCGCTTGCATGAACAGCAATTGGTCGCGCTCTTTCAATAATGTGCCCTGCCGAATCATCGCCAGAATAATGACGATTACCGAGCCGATATCGGCTGTCGTCTGCACGACAAACGGCAAGCCGACCAGCGTATGCGACAGAACAACGGCAAGCGAAGCGAGCATCACGGTAATCAGAGGAAGCAGGCGCAACACCCCTTCGCACCACCGATCCCAGCGGGGATCATCGTTCCTCTCCATCTTCCATTGCGTCAGGCTGAAGCCGAGCAGCAACACCGCGACGGAGAATGAAATATTGAACCAGGAACCGTCGATGGCCGTTCCGTCCAGCGCCATGAAGTTCCAGTCCATCCAGCTCAGCGCGGTCGCCACCAGGGCGATCTGGGAAGCGATCAGACCAAAGCGCAAACGCAGGCGCAGCGACGGGATCATCGTGAGCATGGTAAGCGCGGCGGCGAACAGTGTGGTTGGATAGGCGATCAGCACCAGCAAAGGGAGCAAGGGAGTTTCGCCGCGCTTGGGCAGATACAGCACCAAAATGAGCGTCAGCATCGCCACCGACAGAGTGAGCGCATCCAGCCAGAGGGTTCTCTTGTCCACCCCGGAAGCGTAGTTGCGTATCTCCAGCAATAGCCCCACCGTGATGCAGGGCCCCAGCCAGAGATAGAACAAGTCTGAAGGCGCGGGGAACTCGGCGTAGCCTATCGCCGTCTGGATGTCCCACAGTATCTGGCCGATGGCATAGCCGGTCAGCCCGAGCGCGATCCAGAACAGCCCCCTGCTGTCTTCCGGTGCGGCCTGCCTGATGCTCAGCCAGGCGACGATGGCCGCGGCCGCGGTGCTGGAAGTCCAGTGCAGATTGTCGAAGAATCGTACCCAGTAAAGCTCCGTCGCCAAGCGTATGCCCAGCGTGCCGACGAGTATGCCGATCGCCCCGATCAGCAGTACGGCTTTGATGCTGGAGGGCAGCGACTTGATGGAAAGACTCATCAGAATTCCTTGTTGGCGCCGATTATCCAGTGAACGCCATCGACGTTCGCGGTCTTGCCGTTGCCGGCGACGGAAAGGAAATTCCGGTAAAGTTCCGCGCCTTGCGTGGCCGTCACGGCAAGCGATGCCGCCCATCCATCGGCGAACCCTTTGGTCATGCTGATCTTGTAATCGCTGTAGCTCAGCTTGCTGCTGTTGGCGACGGATTGATGTCCCGCATGCAATCCCAGCGTGTAGGCATCGCCCAGATCGAGAGTCGCATTCGCCTCCAGATAACCCGAGCCGCGCGTGCCTTTGCCCGCCTCGACGCCGCCGAACACGCCGCTGTTCCACACCGACAGCGGCACAGTGCGGTCGTCGTAGCCGTAGTAGTCGGTGAGGCAATGCGAGTATTTCAGGTTGAGCCAGCGCCAGGTGAGGCCGAACACCGCCTCGGTCGTGTCGTAACGCTGGTCCGGATAGGTTCCGGCAGGAGTGGCATGCCGGTAATTCGCACCGGGATAGAAATAAGCGGCGAGACCGGCATCGTAAGTGAGCCTATCGCCGATACCGCCGCGATGGCCGGCATACAAGTCGAGCTCCAGCGCGCCGCCGGCATAGAAGTTATCTGTCACCTGGGAGCCCCATACGGCGACATACCAGCCGCTGCGGTGCATGACATCAACGCCACCCTGCAACGCAGGATTGCCCCAGTTCAACTGCAAGCCGCGGCTGACATAATCGGAGACGACGCCCACATTTGACGCTACCGTGAATTCCGGCGCTTCCTCCGCAGCAACGGGCAATGTGAGCGCAAACAACGCCAGGGCTGCGCCGATCCCTGAGTTTCGATATGGAGCGTTCATGCTTTTCTCCCTATTCTCTTGTCGCGCCTAAGCCATGAAAGAAGAATGGGATTAGACATGAATTGGAGACTATTACCATTTCGCGCTTTGAGCAAGGTCCAGCCTTGCCCCTAGCCCATCCTTGTCCCTAAGTTTTGTTTGACTTGTGCTGTTGAATTTCCTATCCTGTAAATCCTCTGAGAAGGGTAAGACCAGTCAGTTTGCTCGCACTGTTTGGTATTTGTGATGTGTTTAATATCCTCTCTATAGAAACGTTCCTAATTTAAATCTCCGATGAGCTCGCTTGAACGGCCTTTGTTATCCTTCATCCTCCGTATTCTACCTAGTGGAAAACAAGGGGCTGCTCTATGCTCGGCAGCACGGAGTGATTCTGTTATGCGACTTGGCATGCAAGGATGGCTGCATGCCGCCATCCCAAGGCCATACGCTGGACGCAAACATAATCAAACAGTTGCGCCGTCAGATAAAGACCTCAGAGTGGTGCTTTCTGACGGCGTTTGCGCAGCTTTGCCTCATGCCCATAGAATGGGCGCTCGCTAGGAAGAGGAAACAAACAAGATGCCAAGAACCGAAACAACGCCTGACCACCCGGCGACCTATGGTTTATCACCCAACACGGTCGGCATGCGAACAAGGCAACTTCTGACACCCGCGACCGTTAAGCAGAATCTAATTGGCTTGGCTGTACTTGCCGCCGTTTCCTTGTGGCCCGCTGGTGTCGCTGCGCAGGCGGAGAACGCCGTCAGGGAGCCCACCAAGCAGTCGTCGCAGAGCAGTCTGATCGTACCGCTGCCTCCGCCTGATTCCCTTGTTCCACCGGCAGCGAAAAAAAATATTGTCATCGGCGACTTTCAGTTCGACGATGACCAGCCAGCCAATTCGCTTGAAGTGGTGCTGCGCAGTATGTTCGAAAGCAACCATACATCGGGATCGGGGCGGGCCAGCAGCTTTCTGGAACCGGGTAACTACTGGCTGCACGATGTCGAGATTGCTGCCCGCACCCAGCTAGGCGAAACTTGGAACAGCGAACTCAATGTCGCGTTGCGCTATACCGACTCTCGTCGCCACGATCCGAGCAACGCATCTCTGCAGCGCCTGCAATTCGTCGCTTCGGACGAGAAGAACCATGTCTCCGTCGGCGACTACTACGCCACCCTGTCGCAATACTCGCTCAACCGCGCCATCAAGGGCGTGGGCTACCAACGCGCAGTCGGCGATGCAAGCCATGTACGCGTTGTCGTCGGCACCTTTGATCCGCGCTGGGATTATCTGTTCGCCAACAAGGCGGGCGAGCCTATCGACCGCTATGTGACCGGCGTACGCGCACAGACCGAAGGGGAACGCTACCGGATCGGGCTGAACTTGGTCAACGCATGGGATCGCGACGATGATCCGGTGCGCACCACCGAGGACACCTATCGCCAGTTCCTGCCCAGCGTGGATTGGGAGTACCGAACTGAAGCGGGGTTAAGGCTGAGTGGTGAGCACGCCTATGCCGGCACGCGCCGCCAAGCGGTCAATCGTAGCGAAACCGAGCTGGACGGCTCCGCCCACCGGCTCAACTTCGACGGCACCCTCGGCGAGCTACGGCTGCGCGCGCGCGCTGAGCGCGTCTCGCCCGATTTCCAGACCTTGGGCGGCGGCGCGGCGATTGACCGCTTGCGCCTCTATGCCCGTGGCGATTACCGTCTGACCAAGGTTTGGGGAGTGTTCGCGGCGGTCGACCGCTACCACGACAACCTAGGTGGCCAACTGGCCGCCACCACCCGCACCCAAATCCCCGAGATTGGCATCAGCGCCCGCGGCCTGTTCGACCGCCGCAGCCTGAGCTTTTCCTCCAGCCTCCGCCAGCGCCAGGTAGACGTCGACGGGATTCTGCCCCAAGAATCGGTCTCCGACCGCATCTACCTGAGCGTGAGTGATCGCTATAATCAGTTTGGGGTTCGCGGCGAAGTGGAGGCGTTGCTCAACCAGCGCAAAGGTACGACTACCGACAGCAATGACGATTTTCTCTACCGCCTGAGCATCGACTCACGCCATCAGATTATCGACGGCAGATTCGACCTGCGCCCGAATCTCATACTTGAACGCCAGGAGCTTGAGGATCCGACCACTGGAAGCATGGTTCGAACCCATGGTGTTCGCTTCGATCTGCAGTTGCTGACCCAAGGCCATCTATCCTATGGGCTTAATTTGGAAGACCGTCGTACCAACAACGACATTCTTGGGGCTGATGACACCCATTTACGCCGCATCGCGCTTAACCTGTACAGCAAGCCAGCCATCCTGCGTGGCGGCTCCTTCCGTGCCGAGACCGGACTCGGCGACTACGCCTTCAGCAGCGCTGGCAAGGACTATAATGAACGCTATATCCGCCTGATGCTGGACTTTCCCCTTGCCTACGGAAACTGATGATGCACTACACCAACCTCATCCATCGCCTGCTGCCTGTACTGCTGTTGCTGTTGAGTTGCTTCATGGCCCAGAATGCCGCCGCCCAGTGGTGGCGTTTCGGCACCGATGCCAACGAACCAGTTTTCACCGATCTGCTGTTCAACCAAGTCAGTGCTCTGCGGGTCGAACGTACCCTGCACTTCACCCCCGACGACATGGATGGCGGCAAGGTGATCGTGCGCGGACGCGCCGAGGTAGGCCAGGGGAAGATCGGTCGCGTCGAGGCCAGTCTGGACGGCGGTGTAGCCTGGATCGAAGTGCCTTTCAATGAACGCGGCCTGTTCGCCTTCGAATTCGCTCCCGAACCGGAACGTGCCTACCGTTTCCGCATCCGCGCCCTGTCGACTACCGGTCAGGCGAGTAACGACGTCGACCACGCCTTCGAGTTCAAGGTCGTGCGCCAGGATGCTCGCGCGCTGGCTCGCGCCGCCTTCGAGCAATTACAGGAGCGCTACATGGCGCGGGATCATTCTGGCTTCATGGCGCTGGTGTCGCGCGACTTCGCCGGCAACGAGTCGGCGTTGGACAGCGCGCTCAACAACGACTTCCGCTTTTTCGACTCCATCCGCATTAGTCCCACTATCCAGCGCATGGCGGCAGCTGACGACCGCTGGACCATCTACTTCGCCTTCAACCGCCAGGTACGCTCGGTGCGCTCCGGCCAGTTGCTGCAAGATCAGGCCTACACCTCGGTCACTCTAATCCGCGAAGGCGAAGGCTACAAGCTGCACGAAATGGCTGCGCCGCTGATCTTCGGCGTTTCCGATCCCGGCAATGTCGCCACCTTCGTCACCGACGAGTCGGTAGGAACAGAGGTGTTGGTAGTAGATCAGGATGGCAACATCAGCAAAAGGGACCAGGGACAGCAGGTCGACAATGCCGGCTCGATCGGCAACATACCGCTCTCCATGGGGCAACTGACGGTTCCCGGACATCCGCCGGCGGGCTTCGACTTTGCCTCCGGCACACAGAGTGTCGGTTTCGGCACAGGCGATTTCACTGCCACCGGTGGCGACAGCGGCAACGGCGTTTGGGTGGGCCTGGAATCGGGTGTCTCCTTCCAGGATATTGGTTCGGTCAGCATAGAGACGCTGAATGTGGCCCCGGCCACGGGATATACTGCGCCCGCGATGTCGTTCTATCTTCAGCCGGGTCGGAGCTATGCGTTCAGACTGGCGAATGGAACCTATGCCCTGTTGCGGATCGTCAGCGTGATCGTGCCAGCCCTCGCTCCGCCGAACTACGTCATCGTGAATCTAGAGTACCGCCACCAGCCGGACGGTAGCCGGAATTTCTGAAATGCGCGGGCACCGGACTCGGAGACTGGTTGCTCTGTGCGCGATCAGCTTGTGCTTGGCTGGTGCAGGACGGGGTGCCGCCGCTAACGGCATGGCGGAAACGCTGGACAACTACCTCCTGCCCATCTACCCGACGGTCTACGGCGAAATCATCAATGCGCTGCCGCCTGGCGATGTCGCCAATATCAGCACCGCCCTGCGCGGCGTGGAGTTCTTCGGTTACCTGAAATCGATGGGCGATGTCGCCAATGCACTGGATGCCGGCGACAAGCCCGAGGCGGCGATGGAAACGGCATCCACTCTGGCCAAGGGTGCCATTTCCTACGCACAATATCAGGGTGTTAAAAATATCGCGGTGATGGGAAGCTCGGTCGGCATGCTGCCGCTGACCGCGCTGGTAACCGCGATCGACATCGCCCGCAGTTCCCACAAGGCGGTCGCGGCCAGCCGCATCGCCCTCGACCTGGAGCGCCTGTACGGCTCGGTGGAATACGACAGTGAAATCCGCGACAGCAACCGCAAGCTGGGCGAAGGCGACCCGATCAAGGTCAATCCGCAAACTATCGAACGACTCTGGCGCAAGATCATCTACGACGAAAAGTGGGCCGCCCTCTTCAAGACCTACGTTGTCAACGAGTTGAATCAGGACTGGCCCGAGCCGACATTGTGGGAACGGATCAGCATCCCGTCCGACGTCCTGCGGGACGCCAAGCTGATGGAGGAGCAGACCCGCCTGAAGAGCCACATCGCTTCCCTGCTGATCGAATTGAACAAGGTCGCCAAGAAGCAGGAGGACAGGGTGGTGCTGGCGCAACGGTTGCGCGAGTTGTCGGCGACGGCGCTCAAGGTCGACCCCGCCCTGTTGCGGGAGGCAATCAGCAAGTACCATTACGCGGTCGGCATGTTGCCGGGGGTCAGCGCCTATGCCGCAGACCTGCCGAAAAAAATTGACGGCTACGCCAAGACCATTGAAACCGGAAGCGCCACCGCGATCGGCGAGATGCGCCAGGAAATCATGGTCGAGGCCAGTCTGATCGTCCAGTACGCCAAGATCATCCGCGCCATCCCACCGCAGGACTCGCGCGCAGGCGGCGAACGGGCCGTCGTCTTCCGCAGCCTGAGCGAGAGCCATGCCCGGTTGCGGGCGTTGCTTGACGGTTCTTCCCAGTCCCTCATCAATGCCAAGCTGGTCGAGGACACCAAGACACTGAACGTCGCCGGCACCGAATTTGTGTTCAAGCGCTACCCGGTCGAAAAGACTTTCGACGACTATGCCCGGGATTTCCGCGATGCCGTCCGCAACGGCACACCGCAGGCTGCGGCGCTAGTCGATGCGGCACGGCTGTCCATCCGTCAGGAGATGGAGAAGTCGAAAGAACAGTACGGCAAGGACTACGCCGACAACAACCGCCTTTACCTCGACAAGCTGGCGGACATTGACGCCAGACTGAAAGCGCTTTCGGAACAATTGGCGGCGACGACGGATTTGGTCCAGCAGGGGCAACTGCGGAACGCGATTCTTAACCTGCAGAAGGTACGGGCCGACCTGCGCAACCGCTGGGAAAAATACAGGGAACTGTTCCTGCTGACCAGCGGCATCGACAAGACTCTGCTGACCGACACCTTGGACGAGATCGACCAGTTCGTGGCGGCGAACGCCAACCGTTACGGCGCGGTGGAACAGATGCTCGGGACGTTCTACGGCGATGCGGCGGCAAAGCTGAACGATTTCGCCAAGCAGCATTCGGCATTGGCCAGGAGCAACCAGGCCTTCCTAGACCTGGCCGAACTGGACCGGCTGGAAAAGCTGATGGCGGACAACCCCGGCGGCTATGTCGGGATCGCACCGGATTTCCTCTCCCGACACATGCCCGAGGTCCCATCCAGCGGTTCACGGGCGCAGGTCCTGAATGCCGCCCTCGACGCCATGGAGAAGGAAATCCGGCACCAGATGGGTGTCATCAGCAGCGGGCGCATGACTTACTACGATGCCTGGAACCTGACCGTCCTGCCCAGCCTCGAGACCATGGCCTCGACTGCTGCCGCTGACTCGCTGAAGAATATCGAAGCGGCGATCGATATCGCGATCCGGCAATACCGTAGCACCCCGGCTAGTGAAATCCGGCAATCGTTCAAGCCCACCCATGCGGAACACTTGAAACGTCTGGGCCAAATGCTTGACTCTGTGCGAACACTGAAAAAAGCCGCAGCGAAGGCTGTCGCCTTGGCTGGCCAGTTTGAGGGATACATGAATCGAGCGAAATCGAACAACCAGCTCGTCGATGCCGACGGCAGGTTCCTGTCGACGTTGTACATCGTCTTCGGGATGTCCTCGCCCCGGAGCGTGATCGCCCTGTTCAATGTCAAGGCGCGCCTGCACTTGGATGCGAGAACCGGCGCGGTGCCGGATATTCTGCCTAGCCGCGACATACTTGCCCGGCTCGAAGGCACTGATCGGATGGGTGTGATGGAATATAGCCGCAACAGCGGCTTGGGAATCGAGGCCTTTTTCGCCGAACCCTTCGTCGAGTTGGCGACCCGCACCGGCATGGTGAGCGTGACTGCGGCCGACATCGACGCGCTCCGCGGCAGGGTGGAAGGCCTACCCACATCCAGCTATGCGGCGTTCCAGCCGGCCATGGCCAAGCTGATCGAGGAGAGCGAAGTGAACGGCCTGTTTCTCCGCTATATCCGGGTCGAGAGTTTCAGGACAAAATTTGGCTTCGACGGCACACTGAATGCCGCCATCGGCAAACTGGCTGATGCGCTGGTACGGATCAGCGCCGCAGTACAGGCCAACCAGCAGGTTATTGACGACGCCGAGCAGCGCTTCGCCGCGATACTGCACAAGATCACGCGCGGCCTCGACATGGCAAGTGATGCCGCAGCAGCGGGGGATTACACCACGGTAGCGGGCCTGGAGCGGTACCTGGCCGATACCTGGGGCGAATACCAAGCCTTGGGCGGCAGGCGCGCGGACATCGATGCCGCCTTCGACAAGTTCCGCGCCCTAGTCGAACAGGCCCGAGCACGGCTCGACGAGCTTCTGCCTAAGACTGAGCCTGTTCCGGACACCGCAGCGATCCAACAGCTCTATCAGGACTTTATCAACGCCTATGGTCGGGGCGATCTGCGCGGTCTACTCGGCCTCTTGTCGCCCAACTGGCAGGGTGGGGACGGTTCCGACATTCGCGATGTCGAGGAATATTTGAGCAACTCGTTCCGGATATTCGACCGCATCCAGTACCGTATCAGCGGCTTCAGCGTTCAGTCGGCCAGCGAAGGCCGGGTACAGGTGAGCTATAGCGTCAGAATTATCGGCGAAAACCGCCGCCAGCGGCTGAACCACGAGGAAAGCTCCCAGGTGGTGGAAGAGGTGGGCTTGGTCGCCGGCAAGCTGGCAATACTGCGCACACTAAGCGGTCGCCAGTGGCTGAAGTAGCACCGCGACGCTGACGGTGTTGCCAGGCGGCAATAAAATCGGGTGGGGCATATCCCACAACTGCAAGCGCACCGAAAACGACCGCGCTCACCACCTCTTCCTGTCTTCTCACGCTTGCCAGTGCGCCAATGCGCCATCATCGTACCCGACGTCTGCGTTAAAACTAGACACCATCCTCCGCCATCGCGGCAAGCTGTTCGGCCTGGTGCTCGGCCATCAGCGCGCCGGTGAGCTCGGAAATGTCACCGTCCATGATCGCGTCCATCTTGTACAGCGTGAGGTTGATGCGATGGTCGGTGACGCGGCCCTGCGGGTAGTTGTAGGTGCGGATGCGTTCGGAGCGGTCGCCGCTGCCGACTAGGGATTTGCGTTCGGCGGCGATTTTGGCATTTTGTTCGCGCACTTGCGCGTCCATGATGCGCGCGGCCAGCACGCGCATCGCCTGCGCCTTGTTCTGATGCTGCGAGCGACCGTCCTGGCATTCGACCACGACGCCGGTCGGCAGGTGGGTGATGCGCACGGCGGAGTCGGTCTTGTTGATATGCTGGCCGCCCGCCCCGGAAGCGCGGAAGGTGTCGATACGCAGGTCGGCTGGGTTCAGCGTAACTTCGTCCACGTCGTCCACCTCGGGCATCACCGCAACGGTGCAGGCGGAAGTGTGAACGCGGCCCTGCGTCTCGGTGGCGGGCACGCGCTGGACGCGATGCGCGCCAGACTCGAACTTCAGCACGGAATACGCGCCTTGCCCGACGAGGCGGGCGATGACTTCCTTGTAACCTCCCATTTCGCCGGGGCTCTCGGAGATGATCTCGACCTGCCAGCGTTTGCGTTCGGCGAAGCGCGAGTACATTCGGAACAGGTCGCCAGCGAACAATGCGGCTTCGTCGCCGCCGGTGCCGGCGCGCACTTCTAGGAACACGCTGCGCTCGTCGTTGGGGTCTTTCGGCAGCAACTGCACTTGCAACTCGTCGTTCAGTTGCGTCAGTTTCTCTTCGCCTTCGGCAATTTCGGCCTCGGCGAATTCGCGCATCTCGGGGTCGCTCGCCATTTCCTTCGCGGTGTCGATGTCGGCCAGGCAAGTCTGGTATGCGTGGTACAGCGCCACCACAGGCTCCAGCTCGGCGCGTTCGCGGCTGAGCTTGCGGAACTGGTCCATGTCTTTCGTGGCTTCTTCGGTGCTCAGCAGCTGGTCGACTTCGTGCAGGCGTTCGCTCAGTTGCGCGAGCTTGGCGGCGATATTGGGTTTCATTTCGTTTTTTCCGTAGGGGCGCGATTCACCGCGCCCGGTTCATGCGTGCTACAGAGAAAGGGCGCGATGAATCGCGCCCCTACCGGATTATTTGCATGCAGCAACAAGGTTGGAATCATTCGTCGGATTGCAGGTGGTACAGGCGATGGATTACCTCAAGGAAGTTCTCGCGGTCGTTACCATGCACCTGATTCAGCGCATGCGTGGGCGCATGCAGGAATTTATTGGTCAGGCCGCTGCTCATCGCTTCCAGCACCCTTTCCGGATGCTCGCCCTTGGCCAGCAGTTTCAGCGCCTTTTCCATTTCGTGACGGCGGTTACGCTCGGCGTGGTCGCGCAGCGCGCGGATGGTCGGCACCACTTCGCGCGATTCCATCCAGTGGACGAAATCGGATACGCCGGAGTCGATGATGACCTCTGCTTCCTTGACCGCACTCTGGCGCGCGTCGAGGCCGTCCTTCACCACTTCGGCGATGTCGTCCACGGTATAGAGGAACACATCGTTCAGTTCGGATACTTCCGCCTCCACGTCGCGCGGCACGGCCAGATCGACGATGAACAGCGGCTTGTGCTTGCGCTGTTTCAGCGCGCGTTCCACCATGCCTTTGCCGAGGATGGGCAATTGGCTGGCGGTGCAGGTGACAATGATGTCGTGGTGCGCGAGTTGATCCGGCAGGTCGGTCAGCGTGATCGCCGTGCCGTTGATGCGCCGCGCCAGCGTCTGCGCGCGTTCCAGCGTGCGGTTGGCGACGGTGATGTGTAGCGGGGTGCGGGCGGCGAAATGCACCGCGTTCAGTTCGATCATCTCGCCCGCGCCGATGAACAGCACCTTCTGTTCGGCGATGCTGGGGAAGATGCGTTCGGACAACCTGACTGCGGCGGCGGCCATCGACACCAGGTTGGCACCGATCTCGGTCTGGGTGCGCACGTCCTTCGCCACCGAGAAGGTGCGCTGGAATAATTTATGCAGCAGAAATCCCAGCGTGCCGGCCTGCTCGGCCTGGCGCACCGCCTGCTTCATCTGGCCGAGGATCTGCGGCTCGCCCAGCACCATCGAATCCAGCCCGCTGGCGACGCGGAACGAATGCTTCACCGCCTGCTCGCGCGGCAGGGTGTAGAGATAGGGGTCGATGTCGGTGCGCGGCAGCTTGTGATATTGCGCCAGCCAGTCGATGGTGATGTCGGGCTTGGCCGCGTTGCAGTAAAGCTCGGTGCGGTTGCAGGTGGACAGGATAGCCGCTTCCTTGGCTGCGCCGTTCTCTACCAGGTCGCGCAGGGCGTTCTCCATCCCGTCGGCGTTGAACGCGACCTGTTCGCGCACAGCGAGCGGCGCGGTCTGGTGATTGATGCCAAAGGCGAACAGCTGCATCTTGGTGTTTGGCGTAGCCTGAGCGAAAAACGGTTGCGGATTATAGTCGCAACGGCGAGGCAATGCCATCCGGCGCGATTCCGCGCCATCGCTTAGAATGGCGCATGTCCTCGGTAATCGCCCCCTGTCCTTGCGGCGCGGCGGACTACGCCGCCTGCTGTGGTCGTTATCACAGCGGCACGCCCGCGCCGGATGCCGCCAGTCTGATGCGCTCGCGCTACAGCGCCTACGTGATGAGGCTGACGCCCTATCTGCTCGCCACTTGGCATCCGGCGACTCGTCCCGATGCGCTCGACCTTGCCGCCGATGACGCGAAGTGGCTGGGGCTGGAGGTCAAACGGCACGACCGGCAGGACGCGGACCACGCCACGGTCGAATTCGTCGCCCGCTACAAGATCGGCGGCCGCGCCCACCGCCTGCACGAGAACAGCCGCTTTGTGTGCGAAGACGGGCGCTGGTACTACGTAGACGGCGAGTTCCCGCAAAGCGGGCGCTAACTGCGCAGCGGCAGAGACACCGCCCACTGTGCCCCCCAGCGATGCAGTCCCAGCCCGAACAGGATGCAGGCGGTGCCCAGCCATACCTGCGGCAGCACCGCTTCGTTGTTCAGGCCGTGGCCGAGCAGCAGCGCCAGCACCGGGGTGATCAGCGTGATCAGCGCGACCCGCCCGGTGTCCATGTGCTTGATGAGGTGGTAATACAGCGCGAAGCCGAGCACCGAACCGAATACGCCGAGATACACCGTGGCCGCCACCGCCTGTTGCGGCGGCGCGGCGGGCAGGTGCCCGTCCGCCAGCCACCAGGCGAGCAGGAACAGCGGCAGCGCCACGATCAGTGTGCCGAAGGTCATCGCCAGCGGCGGGCTGTCGTCGCCGATGCGCTTGATCCACACCAGTCCCAGCGCCTGCATCGTCACGGCGGCAAACAGCGCAACGATGCCCGCTCCGGCACCCTCGCCCAAGCCCAGTCCGCCGCGAAATACCAGCAGCAGTCCGAGCACGCCGAGCAACATCCCGGCAAGCTTGCTCGGGGTGAGCGCTTCCTCCTTCAGCCACAGCGCGGCGCCGAGGCTGGTGATGAGCGGCGACAGACCGAACAGCACCGCAATCATGCCGGAGCTGACGAACTGCGACGACCAGTAGGTGAGTACCATTGCGCCGAACATGCTCAGGCCGCCGGTCAGATAGGCCAACCGCGCTTTGCGGTGCAGCGGAAAGCGGATGCGGAACAACGCCAGCAGGGCGATGCACAGCAGCGCGCCGAGCGCCATGCGCGAGAACACCGCAAAGCTGAAACCGATGCCCAGCGCGCTCCATTTGATGGCGAGCGGTGTGGTGGACCAGATTAGGATCACCGAGACAAAGGCTAACGGAAGTGACATGGTTCTCTCCAAAAACAAAAAAGGCCACAGCGGGATTTCTGTGGCCTTCGGGAAGATTCGTTACGACTGAAAACTAATACCGACTCTCCGGGCCAACCTGCGCAAAGCGCCATACCGCGCACGGATGCGCGACCGGCAGGACGTGGACTTTGAAAAGGATAGCGGATGCGGTGTTCATGGACGGGGATTATCCGCGCGCGGTGGCGGGCGCGTCAATTCCAGCTTGACGGCTTGTTGCAGAAATCACACGCAACCGGTGGGCTTGGGCATGCCGCCGTATTTGGTGATCGGCTTCATCGGGCCGGTCATCCACAACTCGAAGATCGCCTTCTGGTCTTCGCCGATCTGTTGTGCAAACTTGCGGATCGGCGGCACCGAACCGTATTCCTCGAAGAATTCGCGCGCCTTCATGATGTGTTCCCACTTCTGCTCGTTCAACTCATAACCGTCAGCATCGGCCATCGCCTGACCGATCTCTTTCGTCCATTCGCCCATATCGGCGAGGTAGCCGTCGCCATCGCGTGCCGGAAGTGTCATGTTATACCTTTCATAATAAGCGGCAAATATAGCCGAGTCGGCTACCATTTAATCTTTGTTGAGTTATTCAGTCAAGTAACCCTGAAGGGGGGTATCCCGAATGCGGGGTGATACGCGTTCCGGGCGGTCGTCAATAGCGGGTAGAATGCGCGCTCTTCAGAATTCAGGCTCACAGTATGGCTATCCAGTGGTTCCCCGGACATATGACCTCGGCGCGCAAAAAAGCCGCCGAGACCATGGAGCGCGCCGATGTCATCATCGAGGTGCTGGATGCGCGCGTGCCCGAGGCGGGCTGTAACCCGATGATTCGCGAGCTGCGCGAGCATCGCCAGCGCCCCTGCCTGAAAGTGCTCAACAAGTCCGATCTCGCCGATCCCGCCGTGACCAAGGCGTGGCTGGCTTATTTCAACGCGCAAAAGGGCGTGAAAGCCGTGGCGCTGTCGTGCAAGAAACCCGGCGACGTGGCCAAGGTGCCGGGGCTGTGCCTGCCGCTCGCGCCGCATCGCGGCACCACACTCAAGGCGCTGCGCATGATGATCATGGGCATCCCCAACGTCGGCAAATCCACGCTGATGAACGCGCTGCTGAAACGCCGCGTGGCCAACGTCGGCGACGAGCCAGCCGTTACCAAGAGCCAGCAAAGCCTCGCCTTGAACGACCACATGACGCTGATCGACACGCCCGGTCTGATGTGGCCCAAGATCATGCACGACAGCGACGGCCTGATGCTTGCCGCCAGCCACGCCATCGGGCGCAACGCGGTGATCGACGAAGAAGTCGCCACCTTCCTCGCCGACCTGTTGCTGGCGCGCTATCCCGCGCTGCTCACCGCGCGCTACAAATTCGACGTGGCCGGCTTGGACGGCACCGACGTGATCGCCGCCATCGCACATCGGCGCGGCTACCGCCTCAAGGGCGGCGATGCCGATCTGGAAAAAGCCGCGCTGATGCTGTTGCAGGATTACCGCGACGGCGCGCTCGGACGCATCAGCCTGGAGACACCGCAGACCCGCGCCGAGATGCTGGCGCGGGATGCCGCCAAGACGCAGAGCGACGCGGCGGACAGCGATGTCGAGTCGGAAGACTGACCACGCCATGGGCAAAAAAACGCTGGATCGTATCCTGCAATCGCAAGGCTTCGGCGCGCGCAAGTGGTGCCAGCAACTGGTCACCGACGGCGATGTGCGCATCGCGGGCGAGACCGTCCGCGACTATCGCGCCCTGATCGAAACCGACGGGCTGGAATTCACCGTGCTGGAGCAGCCTTGGCGCTACCGCGAACATCTCTATCTCGTGCTGAACAAGCCCGCCAACTACGAATGTTCGCGCAAGCCCAGCCATCATCCCGGTGTGCTCACCCTGCTGCCAGACCCATTCCGCCAACGCGACGTGCAGCCGGTGGGCCGCCTCGACCATGACACCACCGGCCTGCTGTTGATGTCAGACGACGGCGCTTTCATCCATGCGCAATCCTCGCCCAAACGCCACGTCCCGAAGATATACGTCGCCACCACGCACGACCCCGTCACCCCGCAACTGGTGGAAAAACTGCTGGACGGCGTGAAACTGCACGACGAACCCGCGCCGCTGGCGGCCGTCACCTGCCGCATGGTCGGCACGCATCAGATCGAGATCGTGCTGGAACAGGGAAAATATCATCAGGTGAAACGCATGCTGGCCGCCGCCGGCAACCATTGCAGCGCCCTGTGCCGCACGCAGATCGGCGGCTTGAAACTGGCCGATCTGGCTTTGCCTGAAGGCGAATGGCGCTATCTGGAAGCGGATGAGCGGGTGCTGCTGGTGCCGGGCTGAATAGGTTTTTGGTATTCATCAGCGATC
The DNA here is from genome assembly GCA_034371155.1 of Gallionella sp. Taxonomy (GTDB): domain Bacteria; phylum Pseudomonadota; class Gammaproteobacteria; order Burkholderiales; family Gallionellaceae; genus Gallionella. The sequence continues at coordinate 70,201 of JAXMKV010000017.1, forward strand.
CGGTAGGTGTGTCGAATGTTTGATTCAGCGAGGCACCCCACTTTCCCTGCGGAAGGGTTGCTACCTGGCCGCGTGATACCCAGCGGCGCACCCCTCGCGGGTGAAAAAAGGGAAAGTGGCGAGTTCGGACCAGGGTTGCTTATGGTTTTACCGGCCCCTTTTAGGGACACACCTAATAAGCCTCTGGCTTTCTCGGCTGTGATTTGACAGGTGGAACGAGTTGGTTGGTGGGAGGTGTTTCCAAAGGCCATTCACCAATAAGTGATTCTATCCTGCTTGCCGTGTTTTAATAACCGGCCCGGCGAGCATGCCAGGCATGGTTTGCCCGTCAGGCTTCCGCGATCAAAGCGCGCATGGATCGCTCTGCCTGCCCCGCATAGCTGCCGCCGAACAGGTTGGCGTGATTGAGGATGTGATACAGGTTGTACAATTCCCTGCGCACCGCATAGCCCGCGTCCAGCGGATAACTCGCGCGGTAGGCGGCGTAGAAGTCCGCGCCGTAGCCGCCGAACAGCTCCGTCATCGCGAGGTCGCATTCTCGGTCGCCGTAATAGATGGCGGGGTCGAATATGACCGGTGTGCCGTCGGCCAAATAACCGTGGTTGCCGCCCCACAGATCGCCGTGCAGCAGCGAAGGCTGCGGCGCATAGCCGTCGAAGAACGCGGGCAGCGCGTCCATCAGTCTCTCGCCTGACCTTTGCATATCCCCGCCGTATCCGTTCTTTGCGGCAAGTTTTAACTGATGGCCCAGCCGCCGTTCGCGCCAGAACGCGATCCAGCCATCCGTCCAACCGTTCGGCTGCGGTGTCGTGCCGAGGAAGTTGTCGTGCGGAAAACCGAAACGCGAAGCGTCTACCCTCCCCCCAACTCCCTCACTGCAAGAGAGGGGGAGTGAAGTACAGCGGTGCATTGCGGCAAGTTGTTCACCGAGTTGCGCGACGTTGCCACGGCCTTGCAGATCGAGATATTCCAGCACGAGGAAGGATTGCGCACCGCAGCGTCCATGCGTCACCGGCTGCGGCACGCGCACGGTATGCGTTGCGGCGATCGCCTCCAGACCGGCCGCTTCGGCGACGAACATCTGGTGGTGATGCGCGTCGTTCAGCTTGACGAAGAAGTCCCGGCCGTCGCGGCCGCCCAGACGGTGCGCCTGATTGATGCAGCCGCCCCCGACAGGCGTTGCGGTGCGCACCTCGAATGGCCGAAGCGTCGCTTCATGGATGACGGTGGAAAGATGGGAAAGAAGCTCGGGACTCACGCCTTGAATCGCAGATCGCCATGCTCGGAAAAATCGAACATCGGCCCCCAGGCCACCTCCCAGTAGTGCCCGTCCGGATCGGTGAAGTAACCGCTGTAGCCGCCCCAGAAAGTTTCCTGCGGTGCCTTGGCAATATGCGCGCCGGCATCGGCGACGCGGGCGAAGATGCTGACGACCTCTTCCCGGCTGCGCGCGTTGTAGGCGAGAGTGAAGCCGCGAAAGGCATTCGCAAAAGGCGGCACCGCCTCCTCTCCGATGTCCTCGGCAAGTTTTTCCAGCGGGTAGAGCGAGAGCCACACGCCGGGCAGCGGGATGAAGGTCACCCCTTCATATTGCGTGACGGGCCGGGTGGTGAATATCCCGCGATAGAACGAGGTGGCCCGCGCGAGATCGGCGACACCCAGTGTGATGACCGTCATGCGCGGGATGGTGGCGCTCATCCCGGCATCACTTCTTCTTGTCGCCGACATCCGGCTCGACGCGTGTGTCGCCGTTCTTGCGCAGCACGCGCACGCGGTCACCGATCTTGAACGCATCCGGCTTGCCGGGTTGCATCACATAAGCGCTCCTGCCGTCCTCGTCCAGCTTGACCCAGATCTCCAGGCCGGGCTTGGTGGCGACTCCCGCCTGATGGCCCAGTGTGCTGCCGAGCACCGAGCCCAGCACCGATCCGACGACCGCGCCGCGTCCGCCCCCGGTGTTGGCGCCGCCCACCTGACCGAACACGCCGCCGACATTGGCTCCGGCGTAGGAGCTGTCGTCCAGCTCGATGGGTGTGACGCTTTCGATCACGCCCAGCTTGACCACCTCTTTGGCCGCTTCAGCGGAACGGTTGCCCACGCCCTGCGGGCCGCCGGCACAAGCCGACAGCAGCAGGACAAGAGCGCAAGGCAGCAGTGCACGCATGGTTTACAACGGCACGTCGAAACCGAAGTTCTGGCGGAACTGCGCCTTCAGGTCGTCGCGCGTCGGTGCGTGGTTCTGGCCGCCACGGCTGGCGATCTTGAGCGTGCCGAGCAGCGAGGCCAGCCGTCCGGTGGTCTCCCAGTCCCATCCCTGCTGGATGCCGTACAGCAGCCCGGCGCGGTAGGCGTCGCCGCAACCGGTGGGGTCAAGCAGCGCGTCGGGTTTGGCGCAGGGGATGGCGATCTCCTTGCCGCCGGTGTAGATGGTCGATCCCTCGCCGCCGCGTGTGACGATGAAGGCGCGCGTCTGTCCGGCGAGTTCCCCGATCTTTTTGCCGGTCTTGTCCTGTAGCAGCTGTGCCTCGTAGTCGTTCACCGTCACATAGTCGGCCTGCTCGACGAAACGCAGCAACTCTTCGCCGCTGAACATCGGCATGCCCTGGCCCGGGTCGAACACCCACGGAATGCCAGCCTCGTGAAACTCGCGCGCGTGCTGCAACATGCCATCGCGCCCGTCGGGTGAAACGATGCCCAGACTGACATCGCCCGCATCGCCGACATGGTTCTGTTCGGAATAGCTCATCGCGCCGGGGTGGAAGGCGGTGATCTGGTTATCGTCGAGATCGGTGGTGATGAACGCCTGCCCAGTATAGCTGCCGGAAATATGGCGGATGTGAGCCTGCGACAGGCCGAGTTTTTCCAGACGCACGGCATAGGTGGAGAAATCGTCGCCGACCGTCGCCATGATCAGCGGATCGCCGCCGAGCAATCTCAGGTTGTAGGCGATGTTGCCCGCGCAGCCGCCGAACTCGCGGCGCATCTCCGGCACCAGAAAGGCGACATTGAGGATGTGTATCTGCTCGGGCAGGATGTGTTTCTTGAACTGGTCGGGGAACACCATGATGGTGTCATAAGCCATGGAACCGCAAATCAGGGTGTGCATAGTGGGCGCTAGGTTTGAGTGACGGGAGCGCGGATTATATCAATCCGACGGCGGTGCTGCTGTAATGCGCTGGAATGCGGTTACAATCGGATGCAGATATGCCGTGAAATCTTTACCGAACGGGAGTGCCTGTCATGTCCAAACCGCAAGCTATCGTTGTTGCAACCGACTTTTCCGAGAACGCCAGCCGCGCCGTGCGGCAGGCTGCGCATCTGGCGCGCGCATGGGATGCTTCGCTGACGCTGGTGCACGTGTTCAACGACAGCGTGTGGGCCAGCCTGAAGGCGGTGTACGACTTGCCGGGCTGGGCTGACATCAGGCCCGCCGAGACCGCGCGCGCACGACTGGACGCACTGGCCGGACAGATCGCACAGGAATTCGGCATAACGGCGGACACCGAAGTGCGCATCGGCCGCGCATCGCAGCAGATCGGTGATCTTGTCGCGGCGCGGCAGGCTGACCTGCTGGTGGTCGGCGAACACGGCGAGAACTGGGTCAGCGACATCGTGCTCGGCGGCACCGCACTCAAAGTGCTGGAAGCCTCGCGCATCCCGGTTCTGCTGGTGCGGCAGCCGGTTCCTGCGCTCTACCGCAACATTGTGATTGCCACCGATTTTTCCGCCACGGCGGAACGCGCCGCCTGTCTGGCGCTGGAATGTTTTCCGGATGCGCACCATGCCTTGATCCACGCCTGGTTGCTGCCGTTCGAGAGCAGCATGCGCATGGGCGGCGCGCGCGACGAAAACATCCAGCACTACCGCGACCGCGAGTTCGCCATCGTTTCGGCGCGCATGGCGGAATGCGCGCAAGGTTGCGCGCATCTGTCCGTGCATGGCCTATTGGAAAAGCTGGCACTGCACGGTGCGCCGGCCGAGGTGGTGCTCGGGCAGACGCGCGCCGCCGGCAATGATCTGATCGTCATCGGCAAGCACGGCGGCGAAGTCATCGACGAGCTGCTGCTTGGCAGCGTGACGCAGAACATCCTGTATCACGCCGATTGCGATGTGCTGCTGAGTCCCTGACAAAGCGCGACATGGAACATCTCGCGCAGATACTGTTGTTGTTGGGCGTGGCCGTCGCCGTCGTGGTCGCGTTCCAGCGCTTGCGCATCCCGACCAGTTTGGGTTATCTGCTGGTCGGCGTGATCCTCGGGCCGCACACCGCCGGGCCGACAGTCTATGTGGCGGAATTCAAGACGCTCGCCGAATTCGGCGTGGTGTTCCTGCTCTTCACCATCGGCCTCAATTTCTCACTGCCACAACTGCATGCCTTGCGCCATCAGGTACTGGGCTTGGGTACCGGTCAGGTCGTGTTCACCACCGCTGCCGTCGCCATCGTCACCTGGATGGCCGGACTTCCGGTCGCCGCAGCCTTCGTGATAGGCGCGGTGTTCGCCCAATCTTCCACGACCATCATCGGCAGCCAACTCACCGAGCAAGGTGAAGAAAATACGCATCATGGTCGTTACGGCCTTGCGATATCGGTGTTCCAGGATGTCACTGCCGTGCCTTTCCTGGTGGTCATTCCGGTGCTGGGCATGTCGGTCGGCGCGGCGGCGCTGGCGGGTGCGCTGGGCTGGGCGATGGTCAAGGCGGTGATTGCGTTCGCGCTGGTGTTCTTCGTCGGTCGCTGGCTGTTGCGCCCGCTGTTCCATCTGGTCGCCGAACGCCGCTCCGCCGAAGTGTTCACGCTGGCCGTGCTGCTGGTCGCTTTGCTGGCGGCATGGACCACCAGCAGTTTCGGTTTGTCGCTGGCCTTCGGTGCCTTCCTTGCCGGGATGATGCTGGGCGAGACCGAATTCCGCCACCAGGTGGAATCCAGCATCAGGCCGTTCCGCGATGTGCTGCTGGGGATATTCTTCATCGGCATCGGCATGCGTTTCGATCCGGCGGCGATCCCGCCGATCTGGCACCTGACGCTGTTCGGCGCGCTGCTCATCGTGATCAGCAAGACATTGATCGTCGCCGCGATGATGCGCAGGAACGGCACCGACGCGCGGGTGTCCTGGCGCACCGGATTGCTGCTGGCCGTGGGCGGCGAATTCGGACTCGCCCTGATCGCCATCGCGCTCGACTCCGGCGTGATCGACAGCGCACTGGGGCAGATCGCGATGACCTCGGTGCTGTTGTCGATGATCGCCGGTGCCGTCTTGATTCGCTTCAACCGCGTGATCGCGAGCTGGTTATCGGGCGAACAGCGCGAGGAACTTCAGAGTTTACCGGATGGCATATCGGAGGCGGAACAGCCGCAGGTCGTGGTTGGCGGCTACGGGCGTGTCGGACACACCATCGCCGTGATGCTCAAGTCCAGCGGGATAGCGTTCGTGGCGATCGACAACGATTCAAAACGCGTGGCCCAAGGGCGAGCCGACGGCCATCCGGTGCTATACGGCGACATCTCCGACCCGGAGTTGCTGTCCACCATCCGTGTGGGACAAGCTGCGCTGGTGGTGATCACGATAGATCATGCCGAGATGGCATTGCGAACAGTATCCTTCCTGCGCAACGTCTGCCCCCAAGTCCCGGTCATCGCGCGTGCACGCGATTTGGAAGCCACCTCCCATCTTCTGGATGCCGGGGCGACACACGCCTATCCGGAAGCCATCGAAGCCAGTTTGCGTCTCGGCGCAACCGCTTTGCAGATACTGCATGTTCCGACGGACGATATCGATCTGCTGGTGCAGGGTGTGAGGGATTGGGACTACAAGCCGGTGATCGAGGCTCCGCGCAAATAGCCGCCATTCACGCGGAATTTAATCTGCCTTGCCGTTCCCGTCGGCAGGCGTTCGGTGGCGTCGCCGCCAGGCGAGCGATATCTTCAGCCGCCACAATCCGCTGATCAGCAGGTAGGCCAGAGTACCCATCGAGCTGGACAAGATCAGCAGCCCCAGTAGCAATGGCTTCCCCAGGGCGGCGATGCGTTCTATCCAGCCTGCTTCTCCGTGTTCGGTCTGGGCGGTTTCAAAACCCTGCGCACCGCCGTCATCGCCGATCAGCCTCGCACCGAGGTGATAGGCCGCGTAATAGATCGGCGCGAAGGTGACGGGATTGGTGACCAGCGTGCTTGCGATTGCGGTGGGGATGTTTGCACGCAAAAACACGGCGGCAGCGGCGGACAGCGGGATCTGTGCGACCGGCACCAGCAGACCGAAGAAGATGCCGAGTCCAACTCCGAGTGCGACCCCGCGCCGGGTGATGCGCCACAACTGCGGATGGTGCAGCGCCGGTCCGATCCAGCGCAACCAGCGGTTGTGGCGCACACTCTCGGCATTCGGCAACAGGCGTTGCAGACGCTGCTTCATGGCTGAACGCCCGGTATGCCAAGCGGCGGAGGTGTCGTTGATCCGTCACCGAGCATGATGGCCGCCTTGACCGCCTGCTCGATTGCGCGGCGCATCATGCTGGCGACGCGCAGGCGCGCCTCCATCTCCGCCACCGGCAATTCGCCTTGGGCTCCGGTTTCGAGCAGCCGCGCCTTGAGCTGCTGGTAGTGATCCTCCAGCGCATTCAACGCCTGTTCGACCGCCTGACGATCATGCAGTCCGCTCGACGGATCGACGCTGTCCAGCAATGCTTCGGCCTGCGCACCGAACTTCGCCGCCTCCGGCGGTGCCGCCGACGCCAGTTCCCGCCGCACGCCGGCCATGTCCAGCGCCAACTCGGACAGCGTCTCGTAATAGCGCGCGATGCGCAGTATCTCCGGCAGGCGTTGCGCGCTGCTCGCCGACATCGTGGCGCGGCTCAGCTGCATAACAAAGTCGGCGATGGCGTAGTTCAGCGCGGATACGATCTGCCGGTCTCCCGCCAGTTTTTCCTGACCTGCACCGCCAGATGCCTCGCGCAGCATGCGTAAAGAAATGACACCCATGCGCCGCGATTCCTGCAACAGCGCGTTCATCGCCAGCGCCGGGATGCCCAGTAGGTTGGCATCCAGATGGTGCGGACGCGCCTCGTCCTCTTCCGCAGTGCGGAAGCGATGTTGCAGGAAAGCGCTCAGGCGATTGGCCAGCGGCCACATCAGCGCCACGCCGAGCAGATTGAACACGGTATGAAACAGCGCGAGGAATGCGGCGGGAGCGCCATCCAGGTCGAGCAATTCGCGCAACACGCCGAGCAGGGCGATCAGCAGCGGCAGCAGCAGCAGTGCGACGACACCCGTCAGCACGTTGAACAGCACATGCGCGCTGGCAGCACGCTTGGCGTTTGGCGTCGCGCCTATCGCGGCGATCAGCGCGGTGACCGTGGTGCCGATGTTCGCGCCGATCACTGCGGCAGCCGCGCTCTCAATCGAGATCAGTCCTCCCTGCGCGGCAGTCAGCACGATGGTGAGCGAGGCGCTGGACGATTGCATCAGCACCGTCATCATGATGCCGGTCAGCACCATCATCAGCAAACCGAGCACACCGCCGATCTCGTTCAGCGAGAAGCCGGTGGCGAAGCCCGAAAAAGACACCCGTAGCATGTCGATGCCGAGGAACAGCACGCCGAAACCGGCCAATGCCATGCCAAGCGCACCGCGCCGGGTGTTGCCGCCGGACAGCCGCAGCGCCATGCCGATGCCGATCAGCGGCAGCGCCAACGCCTCGATCTTGAACTTGAGTCCGACCAGCGCCACCAGCCAACCGGTCATCGTGGTGCCGACGTTGGAACCGAACAGCACCCACAGCGACTGCCCCAGCGTCAGCATCCCGGCATTGACGAAACCGATGGTCGCCACCGTCACCGCGCTGGACGACTGCACCAGCGCGGTGACCAGCGCACCGGCCGCCAGACCGCGCAACCGCGTCTTGGTCGAGCTGGCGAGGATGCGCTCCAGCGCCGGGCCGGCGGCCAGCTTCAGACCGTCGGTCATCAGCTCCATGCCGAGCAGGAACAGGCCGATGCCGCCCAACAGCCCGCCGATGGAAGCCCAATCGTTCATCAATTTAATCTCCCAATAGTCAGGTTTGCACGATGCCGCATTGCGCGAAAAATTGTTGGCATTTGCCGGCAGAATATCGATTAGGCTTCATGCTGAATTCCATCTTGGCGCAAACATTACTTCCAGTTTCGGGCCAGGACGCACTTGGTCAGCCGCCTAAAAGGTGCGCTGCAGGATGCGATCCCGCCCCCCGTTTTTCACTTCGTACATCAGGGAATCGGCCTGCCCCAGCGCGGCATCGAAATTCGGGGGCGTAACACCATAGCTGGCGACACCGATGCTGAACGTCACCGGCCAGCCATGTTCGCCCATCGCCGCAAGCAGTTTTTGCCGAAGCTCCCCAACGTAGGACACGGCTGCTGCCGCATCCATGTTAGGCAGTAGCAACGCAAATTCGTCTCCGCCGAGGCGACCGGCGACATCGCTCGCTCGCACATGCAAACGCATCACCCCGGCGACCTCCGCCAGAAGCTGGTCGCCCGCCTCATGGCCCAGTTCGTCATTGACCTGCTTGAATCTGTCGAGATCGATAAATACCACCGTGGATGGAGCGCCTTGCCTCTGGGCTTGATGAAACACGGCGCGACTGCGCTCATTAAATTCCCGACGGTTTGCCAGCTGAGTCAGCGCATCCTCGCGCGCCAGTCGCGATTCACGTTGCAGCACGCGCCGCATCTCGCCCAGAAGCCAGACCCAACCAACAAAAATCGCCAGCCGCATGCCGGTATTGAACAGCAACGGAAATACATCGGCCTGTTCGCCTGCCAGCAGACGATCTTCAACATACCACTGTGCGGCGGCCAGCAACGCCAGCCCATAGCCCGCGCGGGCACCGACGTACCATGCCGTAATCACTACCGGGAACACAAACAGGACATGGAATTCGTAGGCCAAGCCCGCCAGCATGTGCAAATAGCCGACACCCAGCGCGAGCGCGAGCATCGCCGCGATAATGCCCTTGCGCGCCCAAACACCAGGTTGCCATAGCAAGGCTTCCCTTATTCGCATCAGATGCCATCCTTCCCTGATCCGGACGAATAGCGCACGCGATCCGGCGCGTTGGCGCCGCCGGTCATCACGAAACTCATCGCCTCCTCCATCGTCCAGTCGGTCTGCACCACATCCTCAAGCGGGACAATCTCGATGTAACCGGAGGTTGGGTTCGGTGAGGTCGGCACATACACCGCCGCCAACTCGCGCCCGGTCGCGTCATCGCGCATCACTTTGGTGACAAAGCCGAGCGCCTTCATTTCCGGTGTAGGGAAGCTGATCAGCACGACGCGCTGCCCGGAAACCGGCGGCTGGCGCAAGGTGGCAAGAAAGCGCTTGGTACCGCCATAAATAGTCTGCACCAGCGGCAGGCGTTCGAGCAGCGATTCCATCCAACCGAGCAGCTTGCGCCCCAACACCAACGAGGCCAGCACGCCGATGGCATAGAGGCTGACCAGCGTTAGCAGAATCGCGATAAGTTTTTGGAGGACGGAATCCAGCAATCCGTCTGCCAGTGTTTCCGATACCGGTCGCACCAGACTGGCGGCGGCGTGCAACAGCGGCGTACCCATGCCGGCCAGGATGCCCAGAAGGAAATCGAACACCAGCCAGGTGACCCACAATGGCGCGACGGTAAAGAAGCCTATCAGCAGATAACGCGCGATGTGCGGGCCATGCCTGCCCTGGCCCGCCTGTGTTGCATCGGGGGGTGCGCTCATGCGGTGCTCCCGGCATGCCAATGCTGCAGCGCCCCCTCGGCCTCGACGACGGCGATGCCGTGCCAGGTACACCGTGTCATGTTTGCCCCATTCTCAATGTGCTCCATCGTCCTTCTTTGCCCGCCGGTGCAGCGCCGCCTTGGCCAGCAGATGTGCCGACACCGGCGCGGTTATGAACAAAAACACCATTGCCGCGATTTCGTGCAGACTGATGCCAGGCTGAGTTGCCGTGAAGTACACGGCGGAAGCCAACACCATCGCGCCCACCCCCAGCGTGGTCGCCTTGGTCGGTCCGTGCAGCCGGGTGAAGAAATCCGGCAGCCGCGCCAAGCCTATCGAGCCCAGCAGCGCGAACAGTGCGCCGAGCACAATCAGCGATGAGACAATGAATTCGATGTAAGGGTTCATTCGATGATGTCTCCACGCAATAGATACTTGCACAAGGCGACAGTGGCGACGAAACCCATCGCCGCGAGGATCAGCGCGGCCTCGAAATACGCCGAGCTGGCGGCGCGGATGCCGAATAGCACCAGCAGCGCGATGGCGTTGATATTGAGTGTGTCGAGCGCGAGAATGCGGTCGGTGATGTCGGGGCCTTTGAGCAACCGCCACAGGTTCAGTAGCATAGCCAGACCGATAAGCACGAAGCCGGCTTCGATGGCGAAGTTCAGCATGCGAAGATCTCCCTGATCGGTTTTTCGTAATCCTGCTTGATCTGCCGAATCAATGCCTCAGGGTCGGGCGCATCCAGCGCATGCACCTGCAACACCCAGCGTTCGCGGTCCACGTCGATGGACACCGTGCCTGGCGTCAGCGACACGATGCTGCCCAGCACCGTGGCGGCGAACGGATCGCGCAGGTCCAGCGGGACTTCGACGAAGGCGGGATGCAATGCCGTCAGGGGGCCGACCACGCGCCGTGCCACCGACCCGTTGGCGAGCAACATGTCCCAGGCGATACGCGCGCCGAATTTCAGCGCCATGCCGGGGCGCTTGATACGCAACGCGTCAGGCCAGAACGGGGAAACAACAAAAGGCATCAGCAGAGCAAGCAAGACACCGAGCAGCAGCGTGCCGAGCGAAGCTGCATTGGTCAGTGCCGCCCACAGCAGGAACAACGCAATCGACAATGCCGGGCGCGGGAGCAGGCGGTGTTTCATGACGAAGCACCATCATTCGTGATGCGATTCTGTAGGTCGGGCTTCAACCCGACATGTCGGGCTGAAGCCCGACCTACGATAGCCCATTCATGGGGTTTCATGGCCGATTCTCCCGTTCGATATTCCGTGCGCCGAGGACTGCGGAGATGTAGACCTGCGGGTCGTGCAACTGCGCGGCGGCGCGCGTGGCATAGTCCGAAGCCGGGCGCGCGAACAAAACGAGCAGCAGCGCGGGCGACACCAGCAGCGCGACAGCCAGACCGCGGCGCCAGCCGAAGGAATGAGGGCTGCCGTGCGGATGGTTAGGGCTGCGTTCCCAGAACAGGCGCCCGCCGCCCTTGGCCAATGCCACCATCAGCAGCAGACCGGCGATGAGCAGCACCGACCAGATCGCCGTGGCACTGCCGCTGTCGCGCAGTGCGGTCAGCAGCATCAACTTGCCAAGGAAGCCCGCGAACGGCGGCAGCCCGACTGCTGACGCTGCGGCCAACAGGAAGGCCAATCCCAGCCAAGGGGTATGCAGGCGCGGGCCGGGCTGGAAGGCGTCGGCGACTTCTCCGCGCCGCACGGCGACCAACTCTGCAACGAGGAACAGCGCGGCGGCGGCGAAGGTGGATTGCACCAGGTAATACAGCGCGGCGGCGCTGACATCCGCCTGCGGGAAGGCGGGTACGACCAGCAGCGTGCCGGCCGAGGCCAGCACCAGCCAAGCGGTCAGGTCGCGCAGGCGCGGCGCGGCCAGCGCGCCGATGGCTGCGAACAGCACCGTCGCCAATGCCAGCGGCAATAGCCAGCCGTCCAGCAGGTCGGCCGTGGCGGCGGCAGGCGCGAAGGCGATGGCCTGCACGCGCAGGATGCTGACGATGCCGACCTTGGTCATGATGACGAACAGGGCGGCGACCGGCGCACCGGCGGCGGCATAGGCATGCGGTAGCCAGAACGACAGCGGCAAAAGTGCGGCCTTCAGTGCGAACACAGCGATCAGCAGCATGCAGGCGAGGCGCGCCGGCGCGACGTCTATCCCCGGTGCTTGCAGACGTAGCGCTACATCAGCCAGGTTCAGCGTACCCAGCGTGCCATACAACATGCCCAGCGCGATCAGGAACAGCGCCGACCCGGCCAGATTCAGCACCACGTAAGCGAGGCCCGCGCGGGTGCGTGCCAGCCCGCCGCCGTGTGCCAGCAACACGTAGGACGCGAGCAGCATCACTTCGAAGAACACGAACAGGTTGAACAGATCGCCGGTCAGGAAGGCACCCTGCAGACCGAACACCTGTAACTGGAACAGCGGATGGAAATGTCGGCCGCGCTCGTCGAACCCTGCGCTGGCATACAACAGCGCGCCGGCTGCCAACGAGGCGGTGAGCAGCACCATGATGGCTGCCAGTCCATCCACCGCCAGCACGATGCCGAACGGCGCGACCCAGTCGCCCAGCGCATACACCCGCACCATGCCGTCATCGGCCAGCAATACCAGCCACAGCGCGGCGGCCACACCGAGCGATGCGCCGACGAGGCCGATGGCGCGCTGCGCGGCGATGCCATACCCCTTCGCCGCCAGTTGCAGCAAGGCCGCAAGGAACGGGATCAGAATAGGCAGGATGACGGCGTGTTGGGTCATGATAAAAACCTGTTTTTGTGCCCGCAGATTACACAGATTGACGCAGATTCCATGACGACGGGAAATCCACGCATCACATCGGCACTCGATAATTGCAAACCATTTCTGATTGGCGACGACATCAATCTGTGAAATCTGCGTAATCTGCGGGCAAGGTTCTTATTCACAATTTTTCCTTCGCATCCACATGGTCGTCGCCGGATTCGCTCAAGGCGCGCAGCGACAACATCACCAGGTAAGCCGTCATGCCGAAGCCGATGACGATAGCGGTCAATACCAGTGCTTGCGGTAGTGGGTCGGTGTAACTCGCGTCGGCGCGGATCAGCGGCGGCGAATCCATGTGCAGCCTGCCGCTGGCGAACAGGAACAGGTTCACCGCGTAGGACAGCAGCGTGAGTCCCAAGATCAGCGGGAAGGTGCGCGCGCGCAGCATCAGGAATACGCCGCAGGCGGTGAGCAGGCCGATGGCGATGGCAATGATTGCTTCCATCAGCGTGCCTCCCCATGGTTCACAGATAGCTTGCCCAGTTCAGCCAGCACCATCAGTACCACGCTGACCACCACCAGATACACGCCGAGGTCGAACACCATGGCGGAGGCCAGTTCGATGTCGCCGATCAGCGGCAGGGCAATGTGACCGTGCGCGGTGGTGAGGAAGGGGAAGCCGAACAGCCAACTCGCCGCACCGATACCGGCGGCAGCGGCGAGCCCGGCCGCGAGGAACAAGGGCAGCCGCTGTGGCAGGCGCGCGCTGGCGAAACCGATACCGCTGGCGAGGTATTGCAGGATCAACGCGACGCCGGTCACCAGTCCCGCGACGAAGCCGCCGCCGGGCAGGTTGTGGCCGCGCAGGAAGATGTACACCGACACCATCAGCGCCAGCGGCAGCAGCGGACGCATCAGCATTTCGAGAAACAGCGGGTGGCGTTCGCTCGCCCAAGCGCGGCCTTCGCCATCGCGCAGCGGGGCTTTGAGAACCAGTTGGTCGAGCAGCGCATGCGCGGCCAATCCCACCATCGCCAGCACGGTGATCTCGCCCAGCGTGTCGAAGCCGCGAAAGTCCACCAGAATCACGTTGACCACATTGCTGCCGCCCCCGCCCGGTACCGACTGGGCGAGGTAGAAAGCGGAGATGGTGTCGAACGGCGAAGTCAGCATGGCATAGCTCGCCGCGCCCAGCCCGACACCGGCGGCGATGGCCAGCGATGCGTCGCGCAGGATGCGCGGCATGGCGTCCTCGGCGGGCGAGGTCGGCGGCAGGTAATACAGCGCCAACAGCAGCAGCACGATGGTGACCACCTCGACCGAAAGTTGGGTGAGCGCCAGGTCGGGCGCGGAGAAGCGCACGAAGGTCAGCGCCACGATCAGGCCGATCACGCTGGTGAAAACGACGGCTGCAAGACGGTGATGGTGCAGTCGCACCACGGCAATCGCGGCCACGGCCAGCATGCCCAGCGCGACGAGGCTGGCGGCGTCAGGCGCGTGTATGACGACAGGCAGCACGGCGGCGGACGCGGTCCACCAGGCCCAGCCGCCCAGCGCCAGCACGAAGGTGATGAACAGTGCGAGATAACGCTGCAACGAGCCGTTGTCCATCCGGGCGACCAGTGACCGCGCAGCCGCCACCATTTTCTCGTAGCCGCGTTCGAACACGATGCTGGCGTGGATGGTAGGCAGGCGGTCATACAGTGCATACAGCCGATGGCGCATGGCATACAGCGCGATGCCGCCCGCCAGTGCAACCAAGCTCATCATGAACGGCGCGTTGAAGCCGTGCCAGATCGCGAGGTGGAACGGGGGTAGTTCCTGTTGCAGCACCGCACCGGCGGCAACGTTGAGGATGGGGGCGATGCTCCACTGCGGGAAGATGCCGACCAACAGACACATCGCCACCAGTACCTCCACCGGCGCGCGCATCCAGCGCGGCGGTTCGTGCGGCTTGCGCGGCAGGTTGACCGGGTCGCCGTTAAAGAACACGTCGTGGATGAAGCGTGACGAATAGGCCACTGCAAGGATGCCGGCCAGCGTGGCGAAGGCGGGCAGCAGCCAGCTCATCTCGTCAAACACCGGATGGCCCACCGTTTCGGCGAAGAACATCTCCTTGCTGAGGAAACCGTTGAGCAGCGGCACACCCGCCATCGAACCGGCCGCGACGATGGCCAGTGTGGCGGTGATGGGCATGAATTTGAACAGGCCGTTGACGCGGCGCATGTCGCGTGTGCCGCATTCGTGGTCGACGATGCCGGCCGCCATGAACAGCGAGGCCTTGAAGATGGCGTGGTTGATGATGTGGAACACACCGGCCACCACCGACAGCGACGTGTCCAGACCGAACAGCAGCGTGATCAGGCCGAGGTGGCTGATGGTGGAATAAGCCAGCAGGCCCTTGAAGTCGTAGCGGTAGAAAGCGAGGTAGGCGGCATACACCAGCGTGAGCGCACCGGTGCCGCTGACCAGCCAAAACCACAGGTCACTGCCGGCCAGCGCCGGATACAGACGCGCCAACAAAAACACGCCCGCCTTCACCATGGTGGCCGAATGCAGATAGGCCGACACCGGCGTGGGCGCGGCCATCGCCATTGGCAGCCAGAAATGGAAGGGAAACTGCGCCGACTTGGTGAACACGCCGAGCAGCACGAGAATTAGCATGACTTCGTACAGTGCGTGCGCACGTATCTGCTCTCCCGCAGCCAGCACCACAGACAGCTCGAAACTGCCTGCAATATGTCCCAGCAGCAGCACGCCCGCAAACAAGGCCAGCCCGCCACCCCCGGTGACCGCCAGCGCGATGCGAGCGGCCAGGCGCGACTCGTAACTCTCGTATTTGTAAGAGATCAGCAAGAAAGAGACCAAGCTGGTGAGTTCCCAGAACACCACCAGCAACAGCAGGTTCTCCGACAGCACCACGCCCAGCATCGCCGCCATGAACAACAGCAGTAGCGTGTAGAAGCGCCCCAGCTTGTCGTGCCCATCCAGATAATAGTAGGCGTACAGCGTGACCAGCAGGCCGATGCCGAGAATGAGCAGACTGAACATCAGACCGAGACCGTCCAGACGGAAGGACAGTGTCAGGCCCCAGTCCGGCAGCCAGGCGAAGCTGGCCAGCATGGTCTCGCCCTGCATCACCGGCGCGACCAGCGGGGCGAGCAGCGCCAAACAGGCGGCCATCACCAATGCGCTGCCCAGCGCCGCATAGCCGCGCCCGTGACGCTGTAACAGCAGGGGAAGCGGACTGGCGATGAGGGCTACAGCGACAATTGCGGCAAGCAGGTAAGCAGAATCCATGGGAGACATCTTACCGGAACATTACGGATTGGCTAGTGGAAGCAGCCCGTGACAATCGAGCTGAACACTCGTTCCCGCGCGGGCGGGAACAGAGGATGAGGCGGGCAAATTCAGAACAATCTCCCGTTCAATAGCATGTGCACACCTATGCTGGCCGCGTAGCCGAGTGCGATGACCGGCGTCCATTTGAGATGGCCGAAAAAGGTGTACATGCCGCGCGCCTGCCCCATCAGCGCGACCCCTGCGGCCGAACCGATGGACAGCAGCGAACCGCCGACACCGGCGGTCAGCGTCACCAACATCCACTGGCCAACCGACATGTCCGGCATCATCGACAGGACGGCGAACATGACCGGAATGTTGTCGATGATCGCCGAGATGAAGCCGATGGCGATGTTGGCGTTGGTCGCGCCCCACTCGCCGTAGATCACCTGCGAAATCATGCCGAGATAGCCTATGAAACCGAGGCCGCCGACGCACATCACCACGCCATAGAAGAAAAACAGCGTGTCCCATTCGGCGCGCGCCACCTTGCGGAAGATGTCGAACGCCACCGGACTGCCGATGTTCTCCGCATCACCGCCGCGCGCGCGGGTCTTCTCGCCGGTCATCTTCAGGTAATAGGCAAAGAACTGGAGCAGTGAAAGGCCGGTGAGCATGCCGATCACCGGCGGCAGCCCCAGCACACTATGGAAGGCCACAGCCAGCGCGATGGTGCCGAGAAACAGGGCCACGATGGTCAGCGCACCCCGGCTCATCGCGATCATCTCGCCGCCCGCCGCCGGCTTTTCGTCCGGCACGGCAAAGTGCATCAGCGCCGCCGGCACCAGCCAGTTGACCAGTGCGGGGATGAACAGCGTGAAGAACACCCAGAAATCGACGATGCCATTGGTCGCGTGAATGTTCTTCTGCCAGACCATCAGCGTAGTGATGTCGCCGAACGGGCTAAACGCACCGCCGGCATTCGCCGCGACCACGATGTTGATACAGGCGAGCAGCACAAACTTCTTGTTGCCACCGCCGACTGCCATCACCACCGCCACCATTAGCAGCGCCGTGGTCAGGTTGTCCGCGACCGGCGAGATGAAGAACGCCAACCCGCCGGTGACCCAGAACAGCGCGCGGTAGCCGAAACCCTTGCGGATCAGCCAGGAGCGCAGCGCCTCGAACACGTTGCGCTCGTCCATCGCGTTGATGTAGGTCATCGCCACCAGCAGGAACAGCATCAACTCGGCGTATTCCTCCAGATTGTGGCGCAACGCGGTCTCAACCACATGCGGGATGTCATGCGACTGGTAGTACCAAGCGATCAGCCCCCAGATAATGCCCGCCGCCAGCATCACCGGTTTGGACTTGCGCAAATGTGTGAATTCCTCCGCCATCACGACAAGATAGGCGACAAAGAACAACGCCACCGAGGCGATGCCGACCCAGCTCGCGGTCAGGTCAAGACGGTCGGCTCCCGCAGAAGCGTTTGCCAGCAAGGGCATGAACAACAGGGCGAGAAAAAGAGTCAGGCGATTCATCTGTCGATATCCGAAAAAATTTAGATTAGTTCGTCGGGGAGTACGCAAAAACTGTGCCGCTTAGCCCAGCCGATTATCGGCGGGATGATACATCGGATCTTCCAGCACGTTCACTTCCACCATACCTTTGGCCTTGTCCAGCAACTCCAGACAATCCGGGCTGAGGTGGCGCAGGTGCAGTTTCTTGCCGAGCTGGGTGTAGCGTTCGGCTAGTTGGTCGATGGCCTCCAAGCCTGAATGGTCCTTGACGCGCGCATGCTTGAAGTCGATCACCACTTCCTCCGGATCGTCCTTGGGCGTGAACAGATTGAGGAAGCTCTGCGACGAGGCGAAGAACAGCGAGCCGTGCAGGTCGTACACCTTCCAGCCGTGCTCCTCGGTGGTGACGCGCACTTCCATGCTCTTGGCGTGTTCCCAGGCGAAGGCCAGTGCCGAGATGATGATGCCGACGATGACCGCGATGGCGAGATCGGTCAGCACGGTCACCACGGCGACGGTAATGCCGACCACGATGTCGGTGCGCGGCACTTTGCCGAACAGGTTGAAGCTGCCCCACTCGAAGGTCTTCTCCGACACCACGAACATCAGGCCGATCAGCGCAGCGAGCGGGATCATCTCGATCCAGCTCGATGCGAACAGGATGAAGCTCAACAGGAACAGCGCGGCGGCGATGCCGGACAGGTTCTTCACTGCACCGTTGGTGACATTGATCATGCTCTGGCCGATCATGGCGCAACCGCCCATGCCGCCGAAGAAGCCGGTGACCACGTTGGCCACGCCCTGCCCGATGCTGGCACGATTGGGCTTGCCTCGCGTGTCGGTCATAGTGTCGATCAGGTTCAGCGTCAGCAGCGATTCGATCAGGCCGATGGCGGCGAGGATCACGCTGTAGGGGAAGATGATCTGCAATGTCTCCCAAGTCAGCGGCACCTCGGGCAGTTGGAACTGCGGCAGGCCGCCGGCGATGGAAGCCATGTCGCCCACCGTCTTGGTGTCGATGCCGGCGAAGATCACCAGCGCAGAAGTGGCGACGATGGCGGCCAGCGTGGAGGGCAACACTTTGGTGAAACGCGGCAGGATATAGATGATCGCCATGGTCAGCGCGATCAGGCCGAGCATGGTGTAGAGCGCGGCCCCCTGCATCCATTCGCCGTCGGGGGTTTTGAAGTGGCCCATCTGCGCCAGAAAGATCACGATGGCGAGGCCGTTGACGAAGCCCAGCATCACCGGATGCGGCACCATGCGGATGAACTTGCCCAGTTTGGCCAGGCCGAAGCCGATCTGCAGCACGCCCATCAGCACCACCGTGGCGAACAGATATTCCACGCCGTGTTGCACCACCAGCGCCACCATCACCACCGCCAGCGCGCCGGTCGCACCCGAGATCATGCCGGGACGGCCGCCGATCAGCGAGGTGATCAGGCCGACCATGAAAGCGGCATACAGGCCGACCAGCGGATGCACCTGCGCCACGAATGCGAAGGCGATGGCCTCGGGCACGAGGGCGAGCGCGACGGTGAGGCCGCTGAGGATATTGGTCTTGGCTTCGGTGATATTCCTGATATTCATAGCTGTGCTCCAAAAATAACGGCGCTGCCCGTAGCTTGGCAGCGTGCGATGCGTATTCGAAAGTGAGTGCGGCGATTGACTGAGATGCACAGGCAATCAGGGGTCGGATGAGTTACATCGGAATTGCTCGAGTCGATCGAATCAGGGGCGTGATTATAACCACAACCGATTCTTTGATCTCTGTGGCGGCAGAAACTCCATCAGTCGTCTGGCACTAAACGGCAACAGCCTCGGGAAGCCCACTCCCCGCTTGAATCGTCGGCGATTTTCTGTTTAAATTCGCTCCATCGTTTTAATAGTTGTTTAATAATGGAATCATAGAATGATGAAACCGGCTCAAGTAGTGAAGGCATTGTCGGCGCTGGCGCAACCGACTCGTTTGGCAGTTTATCGCCTGTTGGTGACGGTCGGACCGGAAGGCATGGCGGCGGGACAGATCGCCGAAAAGATGAAGGCCTCGCCAGCGACGATGTCGTTTCACTTCAAGACATTGAGCCATGCCGGACTGATCGACAGCCGGCAGGACGGTCGTTTCGTCTATTACGCAGCCAATTTCACGGTGATGAACGGCATGGTGGAATATTTGACCGAGAACTGTTGCGGCGGCGATACGGAAGCATGCAAGACGCCGGGCAAGAAATGTTGAAAACCTTAAAGGAGACATCAAATGAGCGAAAAACAATACAACGTGCTGGTGCTGTGCACCGGCAATTCGGCGCGCAGCATCTTGGGCGAGGTGTTGTTCAACACCCTGGGCAAGGGTAAGTTCAAGGCATACAGCGCCGGTAGCAAACCGGCGGGCAAGGTGAATCCGGGCGCGCTGGAGTGGCTGCAAGACAACGGCCACAGCACCGAAGGACTGCGCAGCAAGAGCTGGGACGAGTTTTCCCAGCCCGGTGCACCGGGGTTCGATTTCGTGTTCACCGTGTGCGATAACGCGGCAGGCGAAGTCTGTCCGGTATGGTACGGCTCGCCGATGACCGCGCATTGGGGCATCCCCGACCCGGCGCATGTCGAGGGCATTGATGCGCGCCGTGCGGCATTCAATAAAGCCGCGGAACAGTTGGCGCGGCGCATCCAGTTGTTCATGAGCCTGCCCGTCGAGAAGCTGGACAAACTGGCACTGAAAGAGCAACTCGCCGAGATTGGGCGTATCCAGGACTGATCGACAGAATTCCGGTTGAATGGAGCGAGAATAAATGAACCTCTTCGAACGCTACCTGACCCTTTGGGTCTTTCTCTGCATTATCGTCGGTGTGGTGTTGGGGCAATTCTTCCCTGCCCCGTTCCATTGGCTGGGTGGGCTGGAGATCGCCAAAGTCAACATCCCGGTCGGGCTGTTGATCTGGGTGATGATCATCCCGATGCTGTTGCGCATCGATTTCGGCGCGCTGCACGAGGTGCGCAAACACTGGCGCGGCATTGGCATCACGCTGTTCGTCAACTGGGCGGTCAAGCCGTTTTCGATGGCCTTGCTGGGTTGGCTGTTCATCCGCCATCTGTTCGCGCCCTACCTGCCTGCCGACCAACTCGACAGCTATGTCGCCGGGCTGATCCTGCTGGCCGCCGCGCCCTGCACCGCGATGGTGTTCGTGTGGAGCCGACTCGTGAAGGGTGACCCCATCTTCACCCTGAGTCAGGTCGCACTCAACGATGCCATCATGATCGTTGCTTTCGCACCCATCGTGGCACTGCTGCTCGGCCTCTCCGCCATCGTCGTGCCGTGGGACACGCTGCTGGTGTCGGTGGTGCTGTACATCGTGATCCCGGTCGTCATCGCGCAACTGTTGCGCAAGGTGTTGCTGCGCAAAGGTCAGGCCGAGTTCGAAGCGACGCTGGCAAAGATCGGTCCCTGGTCGATCTCGGCGCTGTTGCTGACGCTGGTGCTGCTGTTCGCCTTTCAGGGCAAGGCCATCGTGGAGCAGCCGCTCATCATCGCGATGCTGGCCGTGCCGATCACCATCCAGGTTTATTTCAATTCCGGACTCGCCTACTGGCTGAACAAAAGAACAGGAGAAGCGCATTGCGTCGCCGGCCCGTCTGCCTTGATCGGCGCATCCAATTTCTTCGAGTTGGCAGTGGCCGCAGCGATCAGCCTGTTCGGCTTCCACTCCGGTGCAGCGCTGGCCACTGTGGTCGGCGTGCTGATCGAGGTGCCAGTGATGCTCTCTGTGGTGTATATCGTGAATCGCAGCCAGGGCTGGTATGGCCGCAAGGGCTGATTAGCTTTCAGTGGGCTGCCGGACATCCGCGCTGTGCGGTTTCCCCAGCGCGCGGGCATACAATTTCTGCATGCCGGACAGCGGGAATGCGATCACCAGCAGGGCAGTGAAAGAGATGCTGATCAGCACCACCATGTAGGTGGTGTCGCGTATCACTTCGCCGCCCTCCACTCCATATTGCAACGGCAGGGCCGCCAGTACGGCGGCGGCCAGACCTTTCGGTGCCATCATCGAGGTGATGGCGGCATCGCGCAGCGTGTAGGCTTCGGCGCGGAACACCACCCGGGTGAGCATCATGCGCATCGCGTAGATCAGCAACACCATGGACATGGCGACGATGGCGAGCTGTGCCGCGCCGAAGTGGATCGAGATGCCGAGGTAAACGAAGAAGTAAGTCTTCAGCAGGAACACCGCTTCGCGGTAGAAGATCAGATCCGTTTCGTTCAGCGGCACAAGATTGCGGTCGATGCTTTGAAGACGATGTAAACCAAACTTCTCAAAATTAGTCAGCGTGATGCCAAGCGCCAGCGCGGCAATGGCACCGGAGAAGCCTAGAAACTCGGTTGCGCCATACACGATGAACACGTAAGCCAGCGTGGAGGAGATGGTGTTGGGAAAGTCGCGCACCTTGCCCAGTACCAGCAGCCAGCCGATCCCGCCCAGCACACCGATCACCGCAGCGAAGATCAGTGCGGACAGCACACTGCCCACCAGTCTTCCGGGTTCGATGCCGCCCTGGGTATAGACCTGCAACAGCGCAAACACGCCGACGATACACAGCACATCGGTCAGCGCCGATTCCAGTACCAGCACGGTGGCGGGCTTTTCCGACAGTCCCAATGCACTCACCATCGGGATGACCACGGCGGAAGATGTGCCGCCCAGCGTGGCACCCAGCAGGATGGCGGGCAGCAACGCCAGATCCAGCACGAACATGCCGATCAGCCCGACGATCAGCGCGGTCAGCACAAAACAGGTGATGGCGAGCAGCCCTGTGGTGCCCAGCGATTTATGCAGCACATTCAGATTCAGCGTGGTGCCGCTCTCGAACAGGATCACCACCAGCGCGATGGTTGCGATCAGCGAACCGATCTTGCCGAAATCCTCCGGCGTGACGATGCCCAGCAGCGGGCCGATCACGATGCCGACCAGCATCAGCACCAGCACGTCGGGGATATTGGTCCTGCGGAACTGCAACGACAGAAAGTGCGCAAAAAACACCATCAGCCCGATGACAAGTATTGTTGTGGACATCAGGAACCTCCATGGCAAACGGGCGGGGATTATACCCGACACCTTAATGCCGACGACTCGGGCAGACTCACATGTCAGACAGCGGCTTCTTGGCCAGTTTGTCGTCCGTGATCTGCAACTGTCTGATGACCATTTCCAGCGATTCATCGAGTGCCGCGATGGCTTCCGGAGACAGCGCGCCCAGCGCCTCCGGCAGCACGCCCTCGGCCGGTCCGGGCGCCTTCCGGACCAATTGGGCTGCGCCATCCGCCAGACGCAGGCCGACGCGGCGCTGGTCTTCCCGGCTGCGCTCCTTGACGATCAGGTTGCGCCCAACCAATTTCTCCACCAGTTGGCTGCAGGTCGATTGATGGATCGACAACCGCTCCGCCAGTTCGGATACGCCTATGCCCGGAGTGCGCCCGACTTCCTGCATCACCCACAATTGCGAGCCGGTGACCCCGCAACTCTTCTCGACCTCGCGAAAGTGCTGGCGCACCGAGCCGTAGATGATCCGGAATTTTTTCAGCACCTCGTGGGCGGGCGGGTTCATGTTGCGGGCGTTCAAGTCGTTCTCCAGAAATGCAGGGGCGCGGCGGCGGCCTCGTTTCGAGGTTTGCAATATAACGCCACATCAATTATATTGGTACCAATATATTTTGCAGTGACGCCGGCATCGGTCAATCCGGCAACCCGTTCGCAAACATGCGCACTGTCGCCATGGACAATACAAACCCCCTGATGATACAGAACCTGCATTTCGAACGACTCCTTTCGCAACGCCCCGTCTCCGGCAAGACGCGGGGAAACACGGTCGTGCTGTTCGGCGAGGTGCTCGCGGATGTCTTCCCGGACAGGGCGGTGCTGGGCGGTGCCCCGTTCAACGTGGCCTACCACCTCAGACATTTCGGGCAGAACCCCGTGCTGGTCAGCCGCCTCGGTCACGACACTCTGCGCGACAAAGTACTGGAGACAATGGAGCAGGCCGACATGACGACGGCGGGCATGCAAAGCGACATGAGCCACCCCACCGGTCAGGTGAGGGTGCATACGGACGAAACCGGCCACCACTTCGACATCCTTCCGCAACAGGCCTACGACTTCATCCATCCCGCAGTGGCGCGCATGACCGCGCTCTCCGCCCACCCTGTGATGATCTATTACGGCACCATGGCGCAGCGTCACGAAACATCCAAGCGCGCGCTGAAGAGCCTGCTGCGCAGCACCGATGCGCTGAAGTTCCTGGACATCAACCTGCGCGCGCCCTGGTACGACGAGGAAACGCTGCGGCAATCCCTGCAAAATGCGGACATCGCCAAACTGAACGACGATGAGTTGCGCGGACTGGCCGGCATGTTCAGCCTGCCCGCCGGCGAACCTCATGATCAGGCCCGTGAACTGCTGGCGCGGTTTGATCTCGACCAAGTTGTGGTCACCTGTGGCGCGGCCGGTGCCTGGCGGGTCGACCGGGACGGCAATGTGTCCGAAGCTGCGGCACAAAATTCGCCGGAAAAACTGGTCGATACGGTGGGTGCCGGCGACGGGTTCGCCGCAGTCACCCTGTTGGGCCGGCTGCTGAACTGGCCTGCGGCGCTGGTGATGGAGCGGGCCAATGCGTTCGCTGCGGCGATATGCGGCATCCGCGGCGCCATCCCCGGCGACGCCGATTTCTACAAGCCATACACGGAGGGCTGGAATCTGTGAAAAAGCGACCGTCCGGGCATCCCCTGTATGTGATGCTGATCAGCGTCCACGGGCTGATACGCGGTCGCGACCTCGAACTGGGGCGCGATGCGGACACCGGAGGTCAAACCAAATATGTCGTCGAACTCGCCCGCGCGCTGGCCGAAAGGCCGGAAGTCGGCCAGGTCGTGCTGCTGACCCGGCGCGTCGTCGATCCGCAGGTGAGCGCGGATTACGCGGAACTGTTCGAGCCGCTGTCGGACAAGGCGGCCATTGTCCGCATCGAATGCGGCGAACAGAAATATCTCCGCAAGGAGATGTTGTGGGACTCGCTGGAAAACTTCTCGGACAACGCGCTCGCCTACATCAAGAGCTCCGGCCATGTCCCCGACGTGATCCACAGCCACTATGCGGACGCAGGACATGTCGGCTCGCGGCTTTCTCACCAACTGGGCGTGCCGCTGGTACACACCGGCCACTCGCTGGGACGCAACAAACGCCAGCAATTACTGGCCGGCGGCATCCGGCGGGAAGAGATTGAAACGACCTACAACATCTCCCGCCGCATCGATGCCGAGGAAACGACTCTGGGCGTGGCCGAACTCGTCATCACCAGCACGCAGCAGGAGATCGAGCAGCAATACGGCCTCTACGATTGCTACCAGCCCGAACGCATGCGCGTGATCCCGCCCGGCACGGATCTGACGCAATTCTTCCCGCCGCAAGGCGACGAGGCGGACAGCGACATCGCGCACGAACTGCGGCGCTTCTTTGCGCAGCCCGACAAGCCCGTCATCCTGGCGCTGTCTCGTCCCGACCCGAAGAAGAATATCGTCTCGCTGATCGAAGCCTACGGCGAATCCGCCGAATTACAGCAGGCCGCCAACCTGGTGATCATCGCCGGCAACCGCGACGACATCCAGGACATGGATGCCGGCGCGCGCGGCGTGCTGAACGACATCCTGCTGGCGATAGACAAATACGACCTGTACGGCAAGGTGGCCTACCCGAAGCACCACCGGAGCGAGGAGGTCGCAACCCTGTACCGCATCGCGGCCGCATCGCGCGGCCTGTTCGTCAATCCCGCGCTGACCGAGCCTTTCGGGCTGACGCTGATCGAGGCCGCCGCCTGCGGCCTGCCGCTGGTGGCGACCGAGAACGGCGGCCCGGTGGACATTATGCGCAATTGCCGCAACGGCTACCTGATCGACCCGCTGGACAAACCTGCGATGGCGGCGATGCTGCTGAAGGCGCTGGGCGACGCGGCACACTGGCAGCGCTTTTCCGACAACGGCATCCGCAGCGTGCGCCAGCACTATTCGTGGCAGGCGCATGTGGAAAAATATCTGGAGACCCTGCGCCCGCTGGTCGAGAAGACCGAGCCGCTACAGCGGATGAGCCTGAGCCGACGTCCCGGCATGTTCCGCAGCCGCGCGCTGTTCACCAGCATCGACCTTAACCTGGTCGGCGACAGCACCTCGCTGGCGGACTTCGTAAAGGCGATGCAGTCGCACCGCAAGGCGATCATCTTCGGCATCGCGACCGGTCGCCGTCTGGACGACGCGCTGAACACGCTGAGGCGGCACAACATCCCCCAGCCCGATGTGCTGATCTCGGGACAGGGAACCGAAATCCACTATGCTCCCAACCTGACCCAGGACACCGCGTGGGCGAACCACATCGACCACCTGTGGAACCCGCGAGCGGTGCGCGACCTGCTGCGGGACATACCGGGACTGCAATTACAGCCCCGCAACTATCAGGGTGCCTTCAAGATCAGCTACTACATCGACCCGACCATCGCCGATATCCAGACCATCCGCCAGTTGCTTTTGCGCAACGAGCAGACAGTCAACACGGTATTCTCCTTCGGCCAGTACCTCGACGTGCTGCCGATCCGCGCCTCCAAGGGACTCGCGCTGCGCTGGTGCGCGGACCAACTGGGGTTCCCGCTGGAAAACACGCTGGTCGCCGGTGTCACCGGCGCGGATGCGGATATGCTGCGCGGCAACACACTGGGCACGGTTGTGGACAACCGCCATCTGACGGAACTGTCGGATCTGACCAACATCGAGAACATCTACTTCGCCCAGCGCCAGCATGCGGCGGGCATACTGGAGGCGATGGACCATTACCGCTTCTTTTCCGACGACAGGAGCACATCATGAAAAA
Organism: Gallionella sp.; assembly: GCA_034371155.1. Classification (GTDB taxonomy): domain Bacteria; phylum Pseudomonadota; class Gammaproteobacteria; order Burkholderiales; family Gallionellaceae; genus Gallionella. The sequence continues at coordinate 96,406 of JAXMKV010000017.1, forward strand.
ATACCTGCTCTGCACCGACCTGGACCGGACGCTGATCCCGAATGGCGCACAGCCGGAATCACCGGATGCCCGTGCGCTTTTCAGATGTCTGGCGGCGCGGGAAGAGGTGACGCTCGCCTATGTCAGCGGGCGACACCGCGCCCTGATCGAACAGGCGATCACCGACTACGGCCTTCCCCGCCCCGACTATGCCATCGCCGATGTCGGCTCGACCATATATCAAGTGAATGGCGACAACTGGCAGCCATGGAACGACTGGGACGATTGCATCGCGCCGGACTGGGCCGGTCTCGCGCACGACGATCTCTATGCGCTGCTGAACGTCTTCACCGCGCTACGCCCTCAGGAGATGGAGAAGCAGGGACGCCACAAGCTCAGCTTCTATGCCCCGCCGGAAACCGACGCGCCGACGCTGCTCGACGAAATGGACAGGCGGCTGAAACAGGCCGGTATCAGGGCGAACCTGATCTGGAGCGTGGACGAGACCCGCAAGCTTGGCCTGCTGGACGTGCTGCCATCCGGCGCGAACAAACTGCACGCGATCCGCTTCCTGATGGCAAAGCAGGGCTTCGGCCTAGAGCACACGATGTTCGCCGGGGACAGCGGCAATGATCTGGACGTGCTGTTGAGCGACATCCCCGCCGTGCTGGTCGCCAACGCCCGTGCCGATGTCAAGGCTCGCGCAGCGCAGGCCGCCCCGCCCACGCTGTACGTTTCCCGTGGCGGCTATCTGGGTATGAACGGCAATTACAGCGCGGGCATCATCGAAGGCGCGGCGTATCATTGGCCGGAGATCGAAGCCTGGCTGCCGGCAAAAAACTGAACAGGACAATATGTACGAACAAGCCTCACATGCGATGTTGAACGAGATCCTGATCGAACTGAATCCGGAGATCGGCAAGCTGCGTCTGCGCCATTTCTATACCCGCCTCGGCGCGAACTTCTACAACATTCACAGCCTGTTCCATCATCTGTACGGCGACCGGCCCGATTTCAAAGCGCAGATGGTCAGTCTGGTGGAGACGCTGGCACAGCGCTACATCGAACGCGCCTCGCACTTGCGCAAATCGGACCTGGCGCGCGAACGCGACTACAACTGGTTCCTCAGCCAGAAGTGGGTGGGCATGGCGCTGTATTGCGACCGCTTCGCCGGCGACCTGAAAGGGTTGCGCGCCAGGCTGCCCTATTTGCAGGAGCTGGGCATCAACATGCTACATGTGATGCCCATCCTCGACTGTCCGGAAGGCGCCAGCGACGGCGGCTACGCGGTGCGCGATTTCCACAGGGTGGATGCGCGCTATGGCAGCAATGCCGATCTGGAAGCGCTGGCCGCCACACTGAAGAAGCGCGACATGCTGCTGGTGCTCGACGTGGTGGTGAACCACACCTCGGACGAACACGAGTGGGCGCAACGCGCGCACGCGGGCGAAAAAAAATACCAGGACTATTACTACATGTTCGACGACCGCGAGATGCCGGACGCGTTCGAGGAAGCCATGCCCGAGATCTTCCCCAACACCGCGCCCGGCAACTTCACCTGGGACACGGCGATGGGCAAGTGGGTGATGACAGTATTCAACAACTACCAGTGGGACCTCAACTACCGCAACCCCGCCGTGCTCATCGAGATGGTCGACATCATCCTGTTCTGGGCCAACAAGGGCGTGGACATCCTGCGGCTGGATGCGGTGGCTTTCCTGTGGAAGAAGATCGGCAGCACCTGCCAGAACGAGCGCGAGGCGCACCTGTTGTTGCAGCTGATGAAAGATTGCTGTCAGGTCACCGCGCCCGGCGTGCTGTTCATCGCCGAGGCCATCGTCGCACCAAGCGAGATCGCCAAGTATTTCGGCGAGGACGCGATCATGGCCAAGGAATGCGAGATCGCCTACAACGCGACATTGATGGCCTTGCTGTGGGACGCGGTGGCGACCAAGAACGCCAAGCTGCTCAATCTCGGTGTGCAGCATCTGCCCGCCAAACTGGAGCGCGCGACCTGGCTCAACTACGTGCGCTGCCACGACGACATCGGCCTGGGCTTCGCCGACAACGACGCGCGTCTGGCCGACTACGATCCGGCCAGCCACCGCCGCTTCCTGATCGATTATTTCACCGGCCGTTTTGAGGGGTCGCCCGCGCGCGGCCTGCCTTTCGGCGAGAACGCCAAGACCGGCGATGCGCGCATCTCCGGTTCGCTCGCCTCGCTGGCCGGCCTTGAATCCGCGCTCGAAAGCGGGAGCGAAGAAGCCATCGATACAGCGATCAGCACCATCGTGCTGCTGCACGCGACGATACTGTCGTTCGGCGGGCTGCCGCTCTTCTACTACGGCGACGCAATCGGCATGCTCAACAACGTGGAATACCTGGCCGATCCGTCCAAGTGTGACGACAACCGCTGGGCGCACCGCTCCCGCTTTGACTGGGACAAGGCGCAGAAACGCCACCAGCCGGGCACGGTCGAACAACGCATCTTCGGCTCGCTGAAAAAACTGATCGCGTTGCGCAAGGAAACCCCGGCCTTCGCGGACTTCGACAACCGCGAGGTGCTGGCGACAGGCAACCCCAACCTGCTGGCACTGTGCCGCAATGCCCGGCCAAACGCGCGCGTGCTGGCGATCACCAACTTCAATGACTGTCCGCAGACGCTGGATGTCGCACCATTACGGGCCAGGGGAATGTTCCAGCAGGACAGCATGCTGGATATTTGCACCGGCACGCGCATTTCCGCGGAGAATGACCTGCTCGCCATTCCCGCGCTTTCTTTCTATTGGCTGACGGACTGACTTCACAGGAGATCACCATGATTACGAAATGTCTTTTTCCCGTTGCCGGTTACGGCACACGTTTTCTGCCCGCCACCAAGGCGCAACCCAAGGAGATGCTGCCCGTCGTGACCAAGCCGCTGGTCCAGTACGGCGTGGAGGAAGCGTCCGATGCCGGCATGCGCAACATCGGCTTCGTCACTGGGCGCGGCAAGCGCGCCATCGAAGACCACTTCGATGTCACCTACGAGCTGGAAGACCAGATCAGCGGAACCAGCAAAGAAAATCAACTGGACTCCATCCGCGACCTGATTGAGCAATGCACCTTTTCCTATACGCGGCAAACCCACATGCGCGGCCTGGGCGATGCGATCCTGACCGGCGAAACGCTGATCGGCAACCAGCCGTTCGGCGTGATCCTCGCCGACGACCTGTGCGTCGGCGAACCGGACGGCGTGATGGCGCAATTGCTCCGCGTCCACGAAAAATACGGATGCAGCGTCATCGCCGTCGAGGAAGTCGATCCCGGCAACACGGACAGGTACGGCATCGTCAGCGGCCAGCCGCTGGAGGAAGGGCTGATGCGGATCGACCACATGGTGGAAAAACCGTCGCCGCAGGAAGCGCCTTCCAATCTCGCGGTAATCGGACGCTACATCCTGACCCCTGACATATTCGACATTCTGCGCAACACGCCGGCGGGCAAGAACGGCGAGGTGCAACTCACCGACGCGCTGCACACCCAGGCAAAAATGGGCAAAGTCATCGCCTGCCGCTTCCGGGGGCAGCGTTTCGACTGCGGGAGCGTCGAAGGCTTCGTGCAGGCCACCAACTTCTTTTTTCAACGCCACCAGACGGCGGCATAATCAACCGCGCACCGGACACACATCGGAAACCATTTCATGAACAGCACCACTTTCTTCAATTACCTGCATGTCCCCAGAGAACTGGTGCATGTCGTCGTCATCCTGCTGCTGGCCTGGCTGCTGATGCGGATGAGCCGCAAACTGATCCGGCTGTTCCGCGACTACACCCATGCCCACGCAGTCACGGCGGACGAGAAGCGCCGCATCGAAACACTGGCGCGCGTGTTCCGCTACATCGCCACCGTGGTGATCACCCTGGTGGCCGGCATGCTGGTGCTAAGCGAAGTGGGCATTTCCATTGCGCCCATCCTCGGTGCGGCCGGGGTGGTGGGCTTGGCGGTGGGCTTCGGCGCGCAGAGCCTGATCAAGGATTTTTTCAACGGATTCTTTCTGCTGCTGGAGAACCAGATCCGCCAGGGCGACGTGGTCGAGATCGGCGGCAAGTCCGGAGCCGTTGAAGACGTTACGCTGCGCTATGTGCGCTTGCGCGACTTCGAGGGCAGCGTGCATTACATTCCCAACGGCCTGATCACCACCGTCACCAACAAATCGCGCGGCTACGCTTACGCGCTGATCGATGTGAGCGTCGCCTATCGCGAGAACATAGACGAAGTCTGTGAAGTGATGCGGGATGTGGCCGGCAAGCTGCGCACGGCGGAGGGCTTCGCCGAGAAGATTCTGGAAGACATCGAGATCGCCGGCGTGCAGGATTGGGGCGATTCTGCCGTGATCATCCGCTGCCGCGTCAAGACGGTGGCGCTGGAACAGTGGGCCGTGCGGCGCGAATATCTGCGACACCTAAAAGCCGCATTTGATGCCAAGGGCATCGAGATCCCCTATCCGCATCTGACCATCTATGCGGGACAGGACAAACAGGGGAACGCGCCCGCGTTCCGCATCACACAGCAGGACGCCGAATAGCAATTTCGACGATGGTACAATCGGTCGCTCCCTCGGAAAGTATTCAACACGCAACAAAGGAGAGCGCGTCATGCCCCAGAAAACAAGCGTCGGCCTCGTTGGCCACGGCAAAGCGGGACAAGCCGTCGCCAACGTATTGAGCGGCGACCCGCGCTTCGAATTGCGCTGGATCGCGCGCCGTTCGGTCGCGGGACAATCCTACACCCACCCCGGAAGCGATGTGCCCGTCATCGGCATCGAGCAGGAACCCTACCCCGAATTGTTCGAGCGCATGCCCGTGGATGCGCTGGTGGATTTTTCCTCGCCGGAAAGCCTACATGCCTATGGCGATGAAGTGCGTAGACGCGGCATCACGCTAGTCAGCGCGATCTCGGCCTATTCTGAAAACGACCTAGCCTACGCCCGCAGCCTCGGCCAGAACACGCGCGTGCTGTGCTCGCCCAACATCACACTAGGCATCAATTTCCTGATCGTCGCCGCCAAGCTGCTACGCAAGATCGCGCCCTTCGCCGACGTGGAGATCGTTGAGCAGCACTTCAGGGAAAAACCGGAAATCTCCGGCACCGCGCGCAAGATCGCCGAGACGCTGGAAGTGGACGGCGAACGCATCACCTCGCTACGGCTGGGCGGCATCGTCGGTCACCACGAAGTGATCTTCGGCTTCCCGCACCAGACCGTGCGCCTGACCCACGAATCGATCAGACGTGAGGCCTTCGGCACTGGCGCGGCGTTCGCACTGGCACAACTCGCCGATTGCGGCAACGGCTTCTACACCTTCGACGACCTGCTGCTGAATTTGATGCGCACAGAACTGCTGGGTGCGAACGCTACCTGCTGAGCATCCGGCCTTTCCTGTGCTGACGTTCGCGTTCCTTCCGCGATATGCCATGAACACTCAGTCTTAGCGAGGATTTTAAGGTCGGCTCCTCGGCCAAACCGGCCGATCATCGCGTGATTGATGAATCAAATGGGAACGGCAGCTTTGCGGCGGGCTGATTCAAAAGTTGTCAGGCGGCTGCGTGCCAGAAGCCGTCGTTCGCTTGGGTGCAATTGAACGACGGCCCCTTTGGCCATTCCGGCCAGTCGTTCCTGGCTGGGCTGCGTGGACTATGGACGTCTGCTTTATGGCATGCCGTTGGAAAGGGGATGTAGTCGCTGCGCGCCATTAGCAAAAACTCGATATCTATTCAGTCTAAATTGACTAGGCCGAATGACATAGATATTTTGGCGTATATTTTCAGTGAGGATGTGTGATTCAATACGCCCGAATTATTATGCATATGCGGACGCATGATATTAAATGGCTGATATGTCCCATCTTTGGGTGGGGCCGTCAAATAACTGTAAAACGCTCGGGCGCGTAGTGCCAATATTCATTAACCATGACTTAGACGGAGAATAGCAATGGGACTTTTCGACAATCTCTTCAACAACAAAAACTCAGGGAAAGTTGGGGCTATCCCCGGTGGAAAACAAAAACAAGATGGTAGCCACGATCATCGAACAAACACAGGCGAAAATCGAACACCGGCCCAGAAAGAAGGTGACAAAAAGAAAAGCAAGGAATAAGAGCGCAATGCAAACCAGATGGCATATCACGAGTCGTCTGTGCACCAATTTAAAATTAATCAAACAATTCGCAAGAAGGGATGCATATGGCGTTCTTCAAGTTAGGAGAGGCATTTCAAGAACTCAAATCAGCAACAGGTGCCCAAGATACTACAGTTGCCGGCGCGAAATTGGCTGGGAAGGCATTATTTAACTTTGGGAAACTAGCTTTTGATGAAATTACTAAACATAACGAGAGAACCAGTGAAAATCTTTTGAGTCGAAGCGATTTGACTGATGAGCAGCGTGAACGGTTAAGCACAATCCATGCTAACAGTAAAGAAGTAAGAATTAATACTGAAGTCAAAGATAAGGCATCCACAATTGAAGATGGGATTAAACAAATTGACTTAAGAATTCATGAAAATGAAGGCATCCTTAACGATGCAGAAATAACAATAAAAAGACGTAATGGAATTGAGCGAGTAAACACATCATTAGCGAAGCTTAAACAATGGATCCTGACTGAATTAGATACGATTAATTTTGGCGATTCCACAATGGATATTGTGAATAATAAGCTAGAGCAGTTAATAAGGGAGTTGGAAGAAAAGCTGGAAGAACAAAAAAATTTAGAGTTGGATATTGACGAGTTGACTGAGAATGAAAGTCAACGAAAAACAATTGAAACTTCAGTATCTGAATCTTCAGATTTAATCCAACCGGATGATTGTAAACAAGGTAATGAAACACTCGTTGAGTGCGCTAAAAATGAAGGTATGGCAATCGATTTGGTTTTGCCCCTTGCTAAAACAAGCGCTTCAATTTTAGATGAAAAAAAATACTCAGAACCTAATCTCATTGATTATCTACATCAGATTCTAGTTGAGGGGGAGGCGATCAAACGAGTTTTTGTACACCCTGATATTCCATTAGAAAAACGGGCTAATGGTATCAGTGCGAGTAGTTTTCCGGATGCATTAAAAGCAGAAAAAACACTATTGCTAATTGATGATAGTGCTCGATTGAATGGTCGGGATGGGCTTATTGTGACTGATAAACGGTTTAGCTTTTTAGGCTCCGATGATTATATATATACGCCTTCATTTAATGGTCAGTTTGATGTTCAAAACATGAATGTGGTTAGAATGGGGAGCGTTATTAAAAAATTTGTTTATCTTGATCAGCAGGATATCGCCAGTATTTTTTCATTGATAAATGGTTTTTTGAAAGATAGACATCAATGGAACGAGAGAATGGCAAGTGAGGGAAATGTTCAATCACAGTTTTTTTTAAGTTTAAGTTGTTATTTAGAGCCCGAAGTTGAAGAACTCTGGTTAACAAAAGCAGCAGAGAATGGACATATTGTTGCTCAACATAATATGGGCATTCGTTTTCTTCAGAAAGATGCAGAAAAAGCATTCTATTGGTTTTCTCTAGCCGCCAAGCAGGGGAGTGAACTATCCAAGCAACGTTTGCTGAATGAATGTTTCGCGAAATTTAAGAAGTAAATACCACGATTGCTTATTTTGGGCTGTGTTCTGGTTTTGGAAACTGAGCTTAAGAAGTGGGAATTTTTACTTCCAATAAGGTTTTAATAGCGACATCTATAATCATAAGGAGTGGGTAATGGCACATTATAAAAATCAATCCGACATGTTTAAGAAGAGAGCAGAAAGGTGTAAGGGGGATGGGGATAGATTTTACGCTCTAGCAATGAAAGCTAAAGAGGACGGCGACAAGGAGAAAAGTGCCGAATATATGGCTCAAGCTAAACATTACTATAAGGCTCAAAAAGATAATGAGCAGAAGGCCAAAGAACATGCGGGGAAAGAATGGGATGGCACATCAACTGAAAGCTAAGTAATTGGTGAATGTTGGTGAATCGCTCTGTCGGATAACCGCTTTGGGTCGTTTGTGATGGTTGGCGAACGTCAGCTTCAGAGCATCGAAAATTTTCCTAGCTGGGCTGCCCGATTGCGGACGGTGGCGAACTCACCCTATCGACCTAAAGCGGTCGTAAAACGTAGAGGTGTTGAACATGCATGGCACTATTACGCGATGCTCTCAATGACTGATGGAATGACAGCAGTCGGCGCAATTATCTCTTCCAGCCTCGCAAAAATTGATTGAAAACTTGAGAAGTCAAAATCTTTGGCGAAATCAGCATCGTTCTCAACTAGAGCAGAGAACACGGCCTTAGAGTGAATCCAATTTAGCGCCCCGACGTTTTCATCAAAGATTTTTTTCGTGTTCTCATCGCATGACTTTGCCTCGTCGAGTCGTATAAGCGTCCTTTCGCTTTTTTTTGCAGCCGACTGTCTAAACTCTACTTCATTGTCGAAGTATAACCGCCGTCCATCCTTCTCTTTCTTAAGGTCGCTGTCATGGTAAAAAAACTCAATCGAAATATTTGTGTATTGCTCACGCCCTATGGGAACGGGTATGCAAAATGCAAAAACATTATTTCCATAATTCTTATGGGTACTTCCAGTCGTTTCTATCTCCGCAACAATTTTTGCCACATCTCGATCAAAGATGCCGATTATTTTTCTGGATTGCGGTACCTTTGAAAGCTGTTCCAATAGCGCTTCCAACTTTGAATCACCCCAATCGCCTGTGATGTCAAAGAACTCAACGTCACAGCCTTGAATATTTAGTCGCGACTTTGCATTCCTTAGATGCTGTGCGTCTGTTTTTCCTTCCGTAATGACAAGAGGTATTCCGTCATTTTTGACTTTTTCCTCTAGTACGCGATACAACTCCTTGAATCTATCATTTTCGCCAACCATCATTCGATAGACTTCAGAGTAAAGTTCGTTTGTGGTCGGGTCTTTAGATATCCCGAAAGTTTCCAGATCAATGATTTTTGCACGAGTTGGTGTAACTTCGGCTAGCCCCATGCTCAAGAAAGGTGAATGTGAGCTTAGGATGAACTGTACGCTAGGAAATAGTTTAAACAGTGCCGGAAGGATTTCTTTTTGAAGCTTGATATGCAAATGCTTATCAACTTCATCAATAAGTACAATGCCTGAAATCGCTTCGAGTTGAATGTTATTGACGTTATTGTCAGCCTGCCTAATTAACTCACCGAACATGCACAATATGGAAGACTCGCCGGACGAAATATTGAAGATAGACGGGTATATGCTTTCAGGATTCGTTTGATTCTTCACAACCTGTATTCGAGCACCACCCATTCCCCGCGCACCAATTCCAAATCTCAAGGGACCCAACCCCTTGGAGATAATTGTATTTGTCAGTATCGTATTCAGGTTGGCAAATAATACTTGGCTCTGGACGTCATTAAGTCTTATATCGAGCACAACATCCATGATCCAGTTTGCGAGTTGTGGCAATCCGGATATAACCTCAATCGGATTTCTCAGCCGCCCCGAAAATATATTTGATTTTGCAAAATCAAGTTCGACTTTATAAGGATCGTTAAGATAACCAGGTGCTTCATATCGGTACGACGGAAAATATGTCAGGATGTTAGAAGAAAAGATTGCTTCAGCCTTTTTCTGGTCGAGATTCGATGATGTATGTTTTGCAAATCCCAATCTATCAATGGATTCTTTTATTGAGCTGAATTGAATTTTGTTGCCAGGTAGTTCTAAAGCGTTGTACTCAGCCTCCGTCAATGCGCCTCTTGCATTAACGTAATCAATGTCCTCATCGCTTGTCGTTTTAAATCTTAAATATACAAGCGATGGTCTAGTGCTATCTAGATTCTCAGATTGAGATGAAACGCGATAAAACTTGTTTTCTTTGCCTTCGTATTCGTTTGGAAAGAAACGTCTTGCGAGCTCGTGAAAGGCGTCGACGATATGCGAGAGAACGGTTGTCTTCCCTCGGCCATTTACAGCTGTCAAAACTGCAATTTCGTTTTCTCCGAAATACAATTCGAGCTTCTCGAAAGGTGCTCGGTTATAGAAGGTAGCGCTGCTCAAGTGGATTTTCATGGTTTGCCTGCCAAATAGTTTGAGTTAAGAGTACCTATCTACGTCGTTTTAAGCATACTTTAATTTGCAAATGAATGGGGTGGCGGCTCTGATGACTGCTTCTGGCACGAAACGGATTTAGCATCTTGCTAATTGCCCGCCACAAAGCAGTCATACATGATCAATTAAGATTGGCCAGGAGCGACCGACCGTTCAGGCCGAGGAGCAGACATCATCCAGACGTGCTCTAACTGTCGCCGCAACACGCGCTAGCCGGGCCGGTCGTTCGGCTGCTATAGTTGGTCACGCCATTCGTCACCGCCGCTCATGCCCAAACACACCACCCCAGATCACGCGCGCCTCGACCGCGTCGTCGCCGAAGCCCGCCAGCAACGCGAGGCGCGCGAGACCGGCTACCGCGAGCGAGCGCTCAAGTTGTTTCCCTGGATATGCGGACGCTGCGGGCGCGAGTTCTCCGGCGTGCGGCTGCGCGAACTGACGGTGCACCACAAAGACCACAACCACGACAACAATCCCCCGGACGGCAGCAACTGGGAACTGCTTTGCCTGTACTGTCACGACAACGAGCATTCGCGGGAGTTGGACGAGGCGGCGCGCGGCAGGAACGCGGAAGGGCAGGCAACGGCGACGCACAATCCTTTCGCCGACCTGCAATCGCTGCTCAAGAAAAAACCGGATTGAGTTTTCCGCAACGATGAACCCCGAACATTTGCAACTGCTGGTCTCCCGCGTCATGCCCTACGGCAAGTATCAGGGACGGCTGATCGCCGATCTGCCCGGCGACTATCTCAACTGGTTCGCGCGCAAGGGTTTCCCGCCGGGCGAGATCGGCAAATTGCTGGCCCTGATGCAGGAGATCGACCATAACGGGCTTTCGTCCTTGCTCGATCCCCTTAGAAAGTCCCGATGAAAACGCCCAAACGCATCCTCCCTCTGGTCGAAGACGGCCTCGTCGACGAAGTCATCCGCCAACTGATGAGCGGCAAGGAGGCCACGGTGTATGTGGTGCGCTGCGGCGACGAGATACGCTGCGCCAAGGTGTACAAGGAAGCCGACAAGCGCAGCTTCCGCCAGAGCGTGGACTATACCGAAGGCCGCAAAGTAAAAAATAGCCGCCGCGCCCGCGCGATGGAAAAGGGCACCAGCTATGGTCGCAAGGCGCAGGAGGAAGCCTGGCAGAATGCCGAGGTGGACGCGCTGTACCGCCTCGCCGCCGCCGGCGTGCGCGTGCCCAAGCCGTACAACTTCCACGAAGGCGTGCTGCTAATGGAGCTGGTGACCGACAGCGAAGGCAACGCCGCCCCGCGCCTCAACGATCTGGCGTTCACCCCGGAGTTGGCGCGGGAATACCACCGCATCCTCATCGCGCAGGTGGTGCGCATGCTGTGCGCCGGCATGATCCACGGCGATCTGTCCGAATACAACGTGCTGGTCGACAACAACGGCCCCGTCATCATCGATCTGCCGCAGGCCGTCGATGCCGCCGCCAATAACCACGCTTGCCAGATGTTGCTGCGCGACGTGCAGAACCTTGCCACCTATTTCGGCCAGTTCGCCCCCGAGCTGCTGGCCACCGACTACGGCAACGAGATATGGGCGCGCTACCAGAGCAGCGATCTCACCCCGGACAGCCTGCTGACCGGCCGCTTCAAGCGCGACGACAAGCCGGTCGACCTGCGCGGCGTGATGCGCGAGATCAACGACACGCTCAAGGAAGAAGAAGCGCGGCAACAGGCGATCGCGATCCGTCTGGCGCGGGAGCGCGGAGGGGGTGTATGATCGCGTGCCAAGATTTGACACCGGTGGAAATATCGCGCGGGTGCTGGTATGTTAGGCGGGGTTTAAGGATGGATTCACCTGGTTTTTGGGGTCAGTTGGGACTGTTTAAATAACAGAGCGCGACTTTCCAACGAAAGGTTAATCAGGTTGAATTGGGTAAAATGCCGAGTGACGCAACTTTTCCGGCACCAATCGTGCTTACAAAATGAAACTGCGCTGGCTATGCAGCTCTGCTTAGTCTAGGCGATCACTCAGATGGCGGTTCTGGAAACTCGGAATGAGTGTTGCCTGTACCGTGAATGCGCATAGGATTATTTTGCGTCGTGTCACTTCTTGGCACGTAGGGTGGCTTAATCATATAACTCATAAAGTTCAAAGAATGCTGCGACCAGACTACACAAATGGAAAAGACAACCAATAAAACCGTAATGAGCAGTGTGCTGTTCTTGGATATCGTTGCATATTCCAAGAAGTCGGTTGCTGTTCAGATTGCACAAAAGGAGTTGTTTAACAGCCTGTTGTCCAGGGCGATGAGTGCTATACCTACGAATGATCGCGTTATCCTTGACACTGGGGATGGGGCTGCCGTCACTTTTTTGGGGGATGTAGAGGATGCGTTAAAGGTCGTGTTGGCTTTCCGCGAGAGTCTGCTTAGCGAAGGCGCTGCCGTTGATCCGCCGGTCCAAGTTTGCATGGGGATCAATCTGGGCCCTGTACGTTTGGTTAAGGATATCAACGGCCATGTCAACATCGTCGGAGATGGAATCAATGTTGCGCAGCGCATCATGGGGTTTGCGCAACCCGGACAAATTCTGGTTTCACGCTCTTATTTTGAAGGCGCATCGCGGCTGTCACACGAATATGCGGGCATGTTTTATTACGGTGGCATGCGAGCGGATAAACATCAGCGAGAACACGAGATATATGCGATTGTCCAGCCGGGGGAGGATGTCCCCGCACAGTTTGCAGGAGAGGATACGCTGGGTGTGGCGGTGGACTTTTCGGCGGGGGATGATGTGCGGGAAGCGCCGGAAAATTGGCTTCAGATTGCCATCGCCACATTGCATAGTGCCAGCGATTTGCAGCGTGCCTTGTACGTGGGTATCGTCGGGGTTGCGCTGACCATATTGATCGTGGGTACGGTAAAAATCGTGCATCGGCCTGAAGCACCTGAGCCGCAAGTGGTGGCGCAAGCACCGGAACCAGAGTCCAAAGTGGTGATGCAAGCACCCGGCCCACAGATCGAGCCCGTGTCAGCGCCTTCGCTTGATATGGAGTTTCAGGATGATGCCATATTTTCTGACCCGGCTTTCACCGAGCCAGCAAGGGATGAGTTCGCGGCCAGGCCTGCAACTCCTGCTGCTGTAGCAAGGAAACAGCAGAACACAGCACAAACCCAGGCGATAGAGCAGAAAAGCGTTGTAAATAATGTGAGCATCGCTGTCTCACCTTGGGGAGAAGTCTATCTGGACGGCAAGAAACGAGGTGTCAGCCCGCCTCTCGATGGGATTTATGTGACACCGGGAGAGCATTTGATAGAAATTCGCAATTCGACCTTTCCGCCTTACACGCAAAATATTTACGTCAAAGCGGGCGAGTCGCTGAAGATCAAGCATAAGTTCACCAACAAAACAGAAGGGGAAGGAAAATGAAGACAATACGCGTGATATGGTTGGCCTTGTTGGCGACATTCTTGCTGGGCGCTTGCGGTGAAAAAGGGCCGGTCATCGACTATTTCCAGCCATCCAACAAGGAGCTTGCCAAAGGTAAGCAAAGCTATGAAGACGGCGATTACCAGACTGCCCTCATTCATCTGCGCAAGGCACAGGAAATGGGATTGGATGATAAGCGCGACCAGGTGATTGCGCATAAATACGTTGCTTTCATTCACTGCGTTTCCGGGCGAGAAAGTGAGTGCCGGCGCGAGTTTCGCAATGCATTGGAAGTCGATCCGGGGTTTGCATTAAGTACGGCAGAGGGCGGGCATCCTGTATGGGGGCCGATATTCCGTAGCGAAAAATCACGCGTTGCCCAATAACCCCGGCCATCGCCAACACCATGATCAGCCAATTGGGGCGGTATGAAATCATCGACGAGCTCGGACAGGGCGCGATGGGCATCGTCTATAAGGCGGTCGACCCGTTAATTGATCGTATTCTTGCGATCAAGACCATCAGCCTGAGTCTGGCCAAGGATGAAAAGGACGATTACGAGCAGCGCTTCTATCAGGAAGCCAAAGCCGCCGGGCGGCTTAACCACCCCAATATCGTCACCGTTTACGACGTGGGCAAAAGCGGGGAGGTGGCGTATATCGCCATGGAGTTCTTGCAGGGCCGCGAATTGCGCGATCTCCTCGACGAGGGACAGCGTCTGCCGGTCGCTCAGGTGATCGACTATGCCATGCAGGTGGCACAGGGTTTGGCCTATGCGCACGAGCACGGCATCGTGCATCGCGACGTGAAGCCCGCCAATATCATGGTGGTGCGTGACGGTCTGGTGAAGATCACCGACTTCGGCATTGCGCGCATGGCATCGTCTACGGTTAGAACCCAAGTTGGTATCGTGCTCGGCTCGCCCAAATACATGTCGCCGGAACAGGTGCTGGGCAAATCGATCGATCAACGTTCGGATATTTTCTCGCTGGGTGTCATGTTGTACGAAATGCTCACGGGACAGGCGCCGTTTGCCGGAGACTCGATCAACTCCGTCATGTACCAGATCATGAACATCGATCCGCCCCTTCCAAGTTCGCGGAATTCAGATGTATTTGCCAAGCTGGACTCAATTGTCGCCAGAGCTATGGCCAAGAGCCTGGATGATCGTTATCAGGACGCCAGAGCGCTGGCCGACGATTTGCGTGCATGTCGTGACGAGTCGTCGCGTGTCGCTGTACAGCCACCGGCAGTGGTGCCGGCACCTGACGTGCGACGGCCTGATGCGATTGCATCCAAGCGGACAGAGTCGGACACAGAAAAGACTCAGCCGCTGGCAAATGTGGAATTGTCTGAAAACTTTGATTCCAGTGACGCCACGATACGCATGGCTGCGATGACGGCTCCCGAAGAGGTCGAGGATATCAGCAAGACGCTGAAGTTGTCCCTCTCTGGCTCGGACACCATTCAACAAAAAACTCCCGCGCCCGCCAAACCAAAAGCGGCTACTTCAACAGCGGCAACATCGGCAATTCCCGGCCCCTCAACTCAGGGTGACAAATCAAACCCGCCCCACCCCGTCAGCACGCGCACTTTGTCGCTGATCATGGCCGGTTTGGTGGTGTTGCTCGGCATCGTCATCCTGCTCTAATGGCGGCGCTGATAAGTGCGGTTCGCGCATCATTCATGCTGCCCGCGCTTACCCATCCGAAACGAGGGGGCATATCCATGCAACTACTGATAGCACTGGCACTGGCCTTGCTGATACACTCGGCGATAGCGAAAGAGTCCGAAAGCGTGAGCTTGCCCCCTGCGATGCAGTCCTTGATCGCGGCCGCCGAGCGGGGCGATGCACAGGCGCAATCCAGACTGGCCAGCGTGTATTACGAAGGACAGAGCGTTGCACAGGACTACACGTTGGCCGCAACCTGGTTCCGCAAGGCGGCCGAGCAGGGCGAGCGGAATGCCCAATACCATCTGGGCTATATGAATTTCCGGGATCAGGGCGTGGCGCAGGATTATCGCCAGTCCGTGTTCTGGTACCGCAAAGCGGCTGAACAGGGTGACGCACGAGCCCAGTCCAATCTGGGCGAGATGTATTTCGACGGCATGGGCGTGGAAAAGAGCGATGCCGAAGCCGTATTCTGGTACCGCCGTGCCGCAGATCAGGGTGATGCGAAAGCGCAATCCAGACTGGCCTCAATGTACTACGAAGGTCAGGGCGTGACCGAAGATTACCTGTCGGCTGCATTCTGGTATCGCAAAGCCGCCGAACAACAGGTGGTGCGCGCACGACCTGATGCGAACCCCATGCCCCATGACAACTATAGCCAAGCGGCATCCTGGTATCGCAAGTCCGAAGAACTTGCGGTGGCGCGAGCCCAATACCAACTGGGCGTCATGCACCAGAAGGGACAAGGGATCGCGCAAGACTATGTCGAAGCGCACAAGTGGTTCAATATCGCCGGGGCGGCGGGCAGCGAGTCGGCGCGGACACAGCGCGAACTTCTGGAAAAACTCATGCTGCCTGCGCAGATCGTCGAGTCTCAGCGCCGCGCCAGCATCTGGATGAAGGAACACACCGTCGGTGCCGCTTCCCCCAAAAAATCCCCTCCAAAAAAAGACCAGCCCAAAAGAGCGAAGTGAGCCGCGTCAGCTCTGCTGCCGCATCCCTTCTGATCGAACCTCCCCATGCGACTGACGCCGTCTCCCGATTATCTGTCCGGCTATCCCGCCGCGCTGGTCGCGCAAGTGCAGTCTTTGATCGGGCAGGATCGCCTTGCCGAATGGTTGTTGGAAAGATACCCGCAAGCCCACGATGTGCGCACCGACAGGGCGCTGTACGACTATGTGCTGGAACTCAAGAATGCCTATCTGCGCAACGCGGGACAACTGAGCAAGGTGGCGTTCGACAGCAAGATTCACATCATCAAGAACGCGCTGGGAACGCACACCACCATCTCGCGGGTGCAGGGGGCGAAGCTCAAGACCAAGCGCGAGATACACGTGGCGGTGGTGTTCAAAGAGATGCCGCCGGAATTTCTGCGCATGATTGTCGTGCATGAGTTGGCGCACATGAAAGAGCGCGATCACGACAAGGCGTTCTATCAATTGTGCCGGCACATGGAACCGGACTACGCGCAGCTGGAGTTCCATCTGCGCGCCTATCTCACTTATCTGGACGCGGGCGGAGCGCCGCTCTGGATGGCGTGAGCCGATGCGCGGGAGCGTGTTATGCTCGGCACGCAGTTTCCCCTTTTTACCCAGTCTTGTGCCTGTTCATCAGAACGTTCCCCTGACGCACGAGATCCATGAAAAAGCAGATCAGCACTACCCCGCCCGCCGCACCCGCCCATGGCGATCAGGACAATCATCTCTGGTTACAATGCTGGCGCGAGCAGGACACCGATTTCCATCAGGCCGAGGTCAATCCCTTGCTGAGCCGCTTCTGGCCTGGGTTGGGGCTGGCGCGGGGCAGCCGCGTGTTCGTGCCGCTCTGCGGCAAGAGTCTGGACATGCTCTGGCTGGCCGAACAGGGCCACGAGGTCATCGGCATCGAACTGAGTCCCGTTGCCGTACACGATTTCTTTCACGAGAACGGACTACAGCCGGACAAAAGCCAGGTCGGGCCATTCACGTTATGGCAACACGGCAATCTGAGCATCCTGTGCGGAGACTACTTCGCGCTGGACAAAAGCCACCTCGGGTCGTTCGATACCGTCTATGACCGCGCCGCCCTGACCGCCTTGCCGGAAAATATCCGCACGCTCTATGTCGCCCAATTGGAGCGTCTCGTACCGGAAGCCGCCACGGTCTTTTTGCTGACCACGGAAGATGCGGTAGAAGGCGCAACCATGGCGCAGGCCGTCGGAGTGGACACAGAGATCGCCGGGCTGTATTCGGCGGGATTCGAGATCGACCTTGCTTATGTGGAAAGTGTATTCGAGCCGGATCCGCAAGCAAGCGGAACGGTACGTCGCGTCGAGTTCAAGGTCTATCGCCTGTCCGGCAAGTCCACCCTAGGGAACGATAGAGAATAGCTGGGGCTGCTCGCGCCTGTAGTCGTTCAGATGATGCACGGTCATCGGAGTGAGCTCCTTGACGGCGACCCATATCTGCAACGGGAACAGTGTCGAATCGGCCAGTTTCTGCGGCAATGCCAGCCACGCCGCCCAATCGATCTGCGGCATACGCCCGCGCACCTCGGCGGGGATGTCGGCGGCGGTCTGCGCCATACTGCCCAGCAGACGCAAGGTCTCGATACGGGTCAGGCGGCTGTTGAAGAATTCGCGTTCGTCCAATTCCTCGGTCAACGTGATGACATCCAGTCCGAGCTCCCGCAGCAAACCGAGTAGCGCTCCGGTCAGCATGGCGTTTGCCTTACTGTGGATTCTTCAATCGCGCAACTTATGAGATCCCCCCTGCCCCCCTTTTCCAAAGGGGGGTGATTGGCTGATGCCACTTTCTCTTTATCTGGGTTGAGCGCGTCGCGCAGCAACAGCGCGACATGGACGGGGTGGCGCTGCACGCCTTCGCGTATCTGATGGCGGCATGAAAAACCGTTGGCAAGGATGGCCGCGTCGGGCGCGGCGCGCAAGGCGGGCAGCAGATCGAGCTCGGCCATTTGCATGGAGATAGCGGCATGCTCGGCCTCCAGGCCGAAACTGCCCGCCATGCCACAGCAACTGGCTTCGATGAATTCGAATTCGAACTCGGGGATGAGGCGCAACACTTTGCGCAGCGACTTCATCGCGCCCACCGCTTTCTGGTGGCAGTGCCCGTGTACCAATGTCTTGCCTTGCGGCAGCGGTTTGAATTCGAGCGTGAAGCGTTTGCGGTCGTGTTCTTTGGCGATGAATTCCTCGAACAGGTACACCTGTTTGGATAAGGCCACTGCTTCTTCGCCCAAGCCCAATTTCAAATGATCGTCGCGCAGGGACAGGATGCAGGAAGGTTCCAGCCCGACGATGGGAATGCCCGCTTCCAACGCAGGACGCAATGCACGGTGCATGCGTTGCGCCTCACGCCGCGCAGCATCGACCTGCCCCAATGAGAGATAAGTACGGCCGCAGCACAGCGCGCGCTCCGGCTCTGCATCATCGGCGGGCGGGCGCAGGGGGGTGACGTTATAACCTGCCGCAGCCAACACTTGATGCGCGGCGTGGGCGATCTCCGGCTCGAAGTGGGTGGCGAAGGTGTCGATGAAGAGGATGACGCTTGCATCCCCTCCCCCATGCAGGGGGAGGGTTAGGGTGGGGGTAGGAATGTTATCGCACAACGACTCTACCCCCTTCCTAGTTGCCCCCTCGCTTCGCTCTCCCCCTCTGCATGGGGGAAGGGATTGGTTCGGCTCTAATAAACTATCTGGTTTGAAAGGTACTACGGCAGGCTCAGGCAGTTTGCGTTTGGCCGCGATGCCGAAGAATCTTTCACCCAGTTGCGCCAGCCACGGCGCACGGTTGCGCCAGCGGATCAGGCCGCGTACCAAATGGCGGTGCCGCAATTGCTGCGGCAGGCTTGCCACCAGCCTGTCTCGCCAGGAAACCCCCATGCGCGCATTGCGCTGCGCCTGATATTCGATCTTGATGGCGGCCATATCCACTTGGTTGGCACATTCGCGTTTACAGCCTTTGCAGCCGACACAAAGCTCCATCGCAGCGGCGAGGCGCGCATCGGCGAAGGCATCGTCGCCCAGCTCACCGTTCAGCGCGGCCTTGAGCACCTTCACCCGTCCGCCCGGTGAATGCGCGGGGTCATCGGTCGCGCGGAAACTGGGGCACATCACGCCTTTGGGTTTGCGCTGGCATTGCTTGTCGCCGATGCACACGGCCACCGCTTTGGCGAAATCGCCGCCTGTGGCGGGAATGCCGGCGTAGGCATCGCCCTGCCCGGCTGTCTCATAAGAAGACCAATCCAAGAAATGTTTCATGCGCGATACAGAGGCAAATACAGTGCCAGCCCACGCGGAATGGCGGCAGCGTTGCCCAACCCGCCACTTGAAATCGCCGCAATTCGAGCTTTTGTCGCCTTCGCCACAAGCCAGTGCAACTGTCATGTGCCATTTACAACAGTGGTGCAGCCGCCCAATCCGCCCGGTAAATAAAACAACGAGTTAGCCATCCGCCAGCCTCGGGCACGCTGTTTGCTCATATCCAACCAGACCTTAGCGGAGGACAGATCGTGCAACTACCCGTAATCAATAACGCAGCAAGCGAAACTAAATCCGGCGGCTGTTCCGCCGGATCGTGCGGTTCCACCGACGACCAGATGGGCCACCTGCCGGAGCATATCCGCCAGAAGGTGTTCAACCATCCCTGCTATTCGGAAGAAGCACACCACTACTTCGCGCGTATGCACGTTGCCGTGGCACCGGCCTGCAACATCCAGTGCAACTACTGCAACCGCAAATACGACTGCGCCAACGAATCGCGCCCCGGCGTGGTGTCGGAGTTGCACCATCCGGTGCAGGCAGTGAAAAAAGTATTGGCCGTCGCGGCGACTATTCCGCAGATGACGGTGCTGGGCATCGCCGGTCCCGGCGATCCGTTAGCCAACCCGGAGCGCACCTTCGAGACGTTCCGCATGTTGTCCGAGCAGGCCCCGGACATCAAGTTGTGCGTCTCTACCAACGGCCTGTCTCTGCCGGAACAAGTGGAAGAATTGTCGAAGTACAACATCGACCACGTGACCATCACCATCAATTGCGTCGATCCCGACGTGGGTGCGCAGATCTATCCGTGGATCTTCTGGAAGAACAAGCGCATCAAGGGTCGCGAAGCGGCTGAGATTCTCATCGCCCAGCAGCAAAAGGGGCTGGAGATGCTGGTCGCCAAAGGCATCTTGGTCAAAGTGAACTCGGTGATGATCCCCGGCGTGAACGACAAGCATCTTGAAGAGGTGTCCAAGATCGTGAAGGCCAAGGGCGCGTTCCTGCACAACGTGATGCCGCTGATTTCGGAAGCGGAACACGGCACTTACTACGGCCTCACCGGCCAGCGCGGCCCGACCAACGAAGAGCTGCAAGCCTTGCAGGATGCGTGCGAGGGCGACATGAACATGATGCGCCATTGCCGCCAGTGCCGCGCCGATGCGGTGGGTCTACTCGGTGAAGATCGTGGCTCCGAGTTCACCATGGACAAGGTCGAGCAGATGGAGATCAACTATCCGGAAGCGATGAAGATGCGCGCCGAAGTGCATGCTGCCATCAACGAAGAGCTGGAGAGCAAACGTCTCGCCAAGGAATCCAAGGTACAACTGGTCAGCATTCAGGGCGTGCAGAAGAAAGAAGTGACGCGCCCCATATTCATGGCAGTCGCCACCAAAGGCGGCGGTGTGATTAACGAACACTTCGGCCATGCCGGCGAGTTCCTGATCTACGAAGCATCGTCCGATGGCGTGCGCTTCATCGGCCACCGCAAGACCACGCCGTACTGCGAAGGCGGCGACACCTGCGGTGACGGCGAGAGTGCGCTGGACAAAACCCTGCGCGTGCTGGCCGGCTGTGAAGTGGTGCTGTGCAACAAGGTCGGTTACGAACCCTGGGGACCGTTGGAAGCTGCGGGCATTCAGCCCAACGGCGAGCATGCGATGGAAGCCATCGAGGATGCGATCCTCGCGGTGTACGAAGAGATGCGCGTGGCGGGGAAGTTGGCAGCGAAGGTTGTTGAGCAGCAGAAGGTGGCTTGAACTTGATTGTCATTCCCGCGCAGGCGGGAATCCAGCCAGTAAGAAAGCCTGCGAAGCAGACGAAATGATGTTGTCCCGCTTCGCGGGGATGTTGAGATCATCTGGATTCCCGCCTGCGCGGGAATGACGGATGAGTGTGGATTAAACAAGGAACACATCATGGCACTCGAAATCATCGAACTCTGCACCAACTGCTGGGCCTGCGAACCGCTGTGCCCGAGCAAGGCGATCTATGAGGCGAAGCCGCATTTCATGATCGATCCGGACAAGTGCAACGAGTGTTCCGGCGATTTTGAAGATTCGCAGTGCGCCAGCATCTGCCCTATCGAGGGTGCGATCCTGAATGCGGACGGCGAGCCGATGAATCCGCCCGGTTCGCTCACCGGCATCCCGCTGCAAAAGTTGGCGGCATAAGGGATTCCAATCATGGCGACCGTCATCTTTTACGAGAAACCCGGCTGCGGCAACAACACCAAACAGAAGGTGTGGCTGGCCGCCTCGGGACATACCGTATTGGCGAAGAACCTGCTCATCGAGAAGTGGACTGCGGAACGGCTGCGTCCATTCTTCGGCGAACTGCCCGTCGCCCAGTGGTTCAACCCGGCCGCACCGCGCGTGAAGTCCGGCGAAGTGAATCCCGCTGCTTGCGATGAGCAGTCCGCCATCGAGCTGATGCTCGCCGAGCCGCTGCTGATCCGCCGCCCGCTGATGGAAGTGGACGGCGAGTTTCGCGCCGGTTTCGATACCGATGCGGTGAACGCATGGCTGGGCCTCAACGATGCCAAGCCCAAGGGCGACATCGAAGCATGCCCGAACCAGCATCACGCGAAGCCATGCCCGTCTCCGGAAGCCGTGACATGAAACGTATTCCGGATGCCGTCGAGATCGCCCCCGGCACGCATTGGATCGGCGCGCTCGATCCCGGCTTGCGCGAATTCGACATCATCCTCAAGACCGCCAACGGCACGACTTACAACTCGTACTGTGTGCGCGGCAGCAACGGCGTGGCCATCATCGACACGGTAAAACTGTCGCATGCCGATGAGTTTTTTCGCAGACTCGAACAAGTCGCGCGTTACGACGAGATCACCACCATCGTATTGAACCATCTGGAGCCGGATCACAGCGGCGCGTTACCCGAGCTGATGCGCCGCGCGCCGCAAGCCAAGTTGTATATCTCTACCAAAGCGCAGTTGATGCTAAAGGCGCTGGTCAAAAATACCGAGCTTGATTACACCGTGGTACAGACGGGCGATACCGTCGATCTGGGTGAGCGCACGCTACGCTTTATTAGCACACCGTTCCTGCATTGGCCGGACACGCAATGCACCTTGGTCGAGGAGCAGGGCATCCTGTTCAGCGGCGATGTGTTCGGCTGCCATTTCTGCGATGCGCGGCTGTTCAACGATCAAGTGGGTGATTTCCGTTTCTCGTTCGAGTATTACTACCAGCACATCATGCGTCCGTTCCGGGAGCATGTGCTGGGAGCACTCGAATTGCTCGAACCACTCGCGCTGAAACTCATCGCGCCAGCGCACGGCCCCATCCTGCGCGATGCGCCGCAAAGTTACGTGCGGCGTTACCGTCAGCTCGCATCACCGCTGCTGTCCAACGAAGTGGGCGCTGACAACAAGTCCTTGCTGGTGTTCTACATCTCGTCTTATGGCAACACCGCACAGATGGCACAAGCAGTGGTGGAAGGCGCCGAGACGGAGTCCGGCGTGCGTGTCTCGCTGTATGACTTGCAGGCGATGGGCGATCTGCCCTTCGTCGATCTGATCGAGGAGGCGGACGGTATCGCCTTCGGTTCGCCCACCATCAACGGTGACGCGGTGAAGCCGGTGTGGGATCTGCTGTCATCGCTGGTCGCCATCAAGGTGAGCGACAAGCTGGGTGCCGCTTTCGGTTCCTACGGCTGGAGCGGCGAAGCCATCAATATGATCGAAGACCGGCTGCGCGGACTCAAACTGCGCGTGCCGATCAAGGGTGTGCGCGCAAGACTGATCCCCACCGAAGAGGAACTCGACAAGTGCCGCGACCTCGGCAAACAACTCGCCCAACACCTGACCGGCAATATCGAGCGCCGCGTCATTTCCATGTCTGAATTACTTTCCCGGGAGCAAGTACATGCCTAAAGCCAATGTCACTTTTGAAAAACTCGGTGTCACGATCAGCGTCCCGGCCGGAACTCGCCTCATCGAAATCTCGGAAAAAGTCGGTGCCAGCATCACCTACGGTTGCCGCGAAGGCGAGTGCGGCACCTGCATCATGAAGATCAAGAGCGGAATGGAGAACATGAGCGAACGCTCCGTTCTTGAAGACAAGGTATTACAAGAGAACATGGCGGGACGCAGTGACCGTCTCGCGTGTCAGGCGCAAGTATTGGGTGGTGACATCACCGTCCAGGCTTGATCATTTTTTTAACGCAACTACAGGAGCAACCGCAATGCCGAACATCACTTTTTCCAGCCCGCTGCACAAAGACAAGACCGTTTATGCCGTGGCCGGTAGCCATACCATGACCGTGTTGAAACTGGCCAAAGAGAACCACATCCCCATCGACTTCGGCTGCGAGAACGGCGAATGCTCGACCTGTCTGGTGAAAGTCACCAACCTGACCAACAAAGGCCCGATGGCCGGCCCTCTCACTGACCGCGAGATCAGCGTGTTGAAGCAGGAAGGCAAGATCACCGCAGCGCAGATCGAGGCCATGAAAGTCAACGACGTGATCACCACCGAATGGCGCCTGGCCTGCCAGATGGTGCTGCGCGACGAAGACGTGCTGATCGAGTATCCGAGCAAGTAGGAAAGACCATGCAGCCCTCCCCCATGCGCCAGAAAAATCCCGCTGAATCGTCCGGCGGACTCTATGCCGAACTGATGGCGCATGCGGCGGGTTTGCCCAACGACGAATTGTTTGCACAGATGATCTCCGGCGGGGTCGGTGGCACGGGTGCGTTGCCGCCGGATATGGGATTGGACGAGGCGGCCTTCGCCGCTTTGCTGTCGCGCCACTTTCCCGGAATGCAACTGGTCGTCCGCCACACAAAGCAGGTTGCCGACCCGCGCGCGCCGGAGTACCAAGACGTGCTGGAATTGTTGCTGGAGCACCGTGCCGGGATCGACGAGTCGGAACAATGGATGGGCGGTATCGTCACCACCGCCTGCATGGCAAACGACCACCTGTGGCAGGATCTCGGCCTGCGCTCGCGCGTCTATCTCAGCCAGCTGATGACGCAGAACTTCCCCGCGCTGGCCGCCAAGAACGTGCACGACATGAAGTGGAAGAAATTCCTCTACAAGCAGCTGTGCGAAAAAGAAGGCATCAATGCCTGCCGTGCGCCGAGCTGCCAAGTCTGCACCGATTACCCGAAGTGTTTCGGACCGGAAGAATAAGTGACGCAGCTCGATTGGTCACTGGATTGAGTATGTCTTGCGTATCGACCTCTTCCTTAGCTCTCCTCCTGCAAGGGGGAGGGTATATGTTCTTTCCTCCTTGCAGGGGGAAGGTTAGGATGGGGGTAGAAACCAGCAATATTTTTGCTACATCATGACCCTCACCGACCGCGCCACCGCCTCCTACCTCGGCCTCGCCATCGGCGATGCGCTGGGCTCCACGGTGGAATTCATGACCCCGCGCGAGATCGCGGCGCAATACGGCACGCATGCCAACCTGATCGGCGGCGGCTGGCTGCATCTCAAACCCGGCCAGGTCACGGATGACACCACCATGTCGCTGGCGCTCGGCGCATCCATCATCGAACAGGGAAAAGTGGACGCGCTCGCCGCCGCGCAGGCCTTCGACGCCTGGATGCGCGCCAAGCCGGTGGATATCGGCAACACCGTGCGGCGCAACCTGTTGCAGTTCCGCAAAACCGGCAACCCGGAGGCACCCTATTTCGAGCACGATGCCGGCAACGGCGCGGCGATGCGCCTGCTGCCGGTGGCGCTCGCCACCCTCGGCAAACCCGAGGCCGCCGTGCGGAGCGCCTCGCGCGCGCAAGCCCATGTCACCCACCATTGCGCGCTGTCCGATTCGGCCTGCGAATGTCTGGTGCTCATGGTGCAGGACGCGTTGCAGGGTGCAACCAAGAACGACCTGCTGCACCAACACGCCCATCCGCTCGTCGCACAGTTTCCCGCATTCAAGTTCCGCGCCGTGCGCCAGAGCCAAAACCCCGGCGGCTATATCGCCGACACGCTACAGGCCGTGTTCCAGAGCTTCTTCGACACGGATGATTTTCGCGATTGCCTGATCGACGTAGTCAACCGTGGCGGTGATGCCGACACCACCGGCGCCATCGCGGGGATGCTGGCGGGGGCGACCTATGGCTTGGAATCGATACCGGATGAATGGCGCGACACATTGGACCCCGTCATCCGGCAGAAATGCGAGGAGCAGGCTGGCGCGCTGTTGCGGATAGCCGGTCACTGAGTCCGCACTCGCACAGATCGCGCAAGAGTAAGCCGCCGAAAAGTTATCGCGTCATTCCCGCGCAGGCGGGAATCCACCAAAATAAATAGCCTGCGAGTACGTGTGTTGTTGGAGCTTCGGCCCATTAGTGTCAATTCCACACGCGGTTTGCTGCGTAGTGGATTGCCTGCCTTTGGTACAACCACTGCCTACCCCTTGCGGGTGCGCGGACAACACCTTGATACTGACCCGCTACGCGGAGATTTTCAATCAACTGGATTCCCGCCTGCGCGGGAATGACAAGCTACGGGGCTATGGGATTAAGGCAAGTGCGCCACCAGCTCGTTGGCGGCGAGCTCTACTGCGGTCTTGAATGGAATGGCATCCTCCTTCACCGACTCGTGCGCGGACGTTAATTCCTGGCCGCCTTCCCATGCGATCTGACCGGTTTCGCCGTCCCAAATCTGAAGATACACCCTCAGGAAAGCGGTCTTTGTTTCCACCACGCGCATCCCGAGCATGCCCCAGCGGCCTTTGGATTCTTGCCGGAATCCGCCCAGCTTGAGTTGTGCCAGATAGCGCACACCGCTTGCCTGGGAAACTTTCCGCAGCGTGTCGCGACTGAAGATCCCCGTCAAGCGGTAATCCTCGAACATCTGCCGATATTCGCTGGCAAGCTCGGCCCGATTGATCGCGCCCAGCATCTCCGGCAAAGACACGATATGCAAGTCGGGACGTTCTTTCTTCATCACCTCGGTGAATGCCAGCGCGAGCGCTTGCCTGTCCTCTTCCTGTCCGGTGACGGAAGACGGGGTGATGAAGCCGATTCCCGACGATTTCAGCACCACGGACTCAAGATTGTTGGTCAATGCCTGGCTGGTCGTATGCAACTGATTGGTGACGGCGCAAGCGTTCAGCAGCATCGCCATGAGCAATATCACGGGCATAGCCCATATTCTTGATAGCGCGGGTATAAACATTTGTCACCTCGACTTCGAGCGGAATTCCGGATTACGGCTACTTGCCGTGCAATTTGTGTCTCATCTGCCATGCGACCCAGCCGATTTGCAGCCACTTGCCGACGCGGCCAAGCCGCAATGCCGCAAGCAGGGCAGCGACACCAACGATCCCGATGGCGGGATGGCGGCTGACGAATCGCAACGCGGCCAGCCCCTGATCCGCTCGTGCCAGAGGAGCGCGCCATGGCTCGATGTTCTGCGCCAGCGTCGTTCGCTGTTCCGCCGCCAGCGCAACCAGATATTTGCGCCGCAGGGCCAGATGATCGAATTTCTTGTTCATGATCGCCCTCACGTCCGGGAGACCAGCGACTGCCTGTCCTTCGACAGTTCCGACAGACTCACCGAAAACATACGCGGCTTGGTTTTGAGCTTGTGCATCGCCAACAGCCAGACCGAAACACCGCCCGCCAGGAACGCGCCGACAAGCAAGCTCAGCACCAGAATACGCTGCGTATCCCAGAACAGAACCACAAGCAGGATGGCTGCCAGCACCACCCCGACACCCAGACAGAACAGCCCGACCAGCGTCAACACCAACAGCGACAACCAATGCTCGCGCTCTTCCTCCAGATCGGAGGACAACAGATCGAGGCGCGTGCGTACAATCGAAACCAGCGTTGCCGCCAGCACCGTCAGCGAATCGAGCAGGCCTTTGTTCCCGCCGGATGTTTTCTCCGTCATGATGCGCGCGCTTAGCGACGACCGATGAGCAAGCCGATCACCACGCCCACACCGGCGGCGACACCGATGGCCTGCCACGGATTGTTATGCACATAGACATCGGTCGCCTTCGCGGCGGCCCTGGTCTTGACCAACAATTCGGCTTGCACATCAGCCATTCTGGCCTTCGCCACCTTGAGCGACGCTTCCGCCTTGGCGCGCAACGCGACCAGTTCCACGCCCCCTTGATCAGCCGTGGCTCGCAGCAACGCTTCCGCGTCCGCCACGACCACTTTGAAATCGTCGATCAATTGATCCTTGCTTACTTCATACGATGCTTGGTTCATGCTTTTCTCCATTGTTGGTTATATCTCCAGACACACAGCCCGCCCGGAAAGAACTCGATGCAAACGCTCATCCGCCTCTCGCGAGGCAGCGATTGCGGACGCTATGTTTCCCGCATTTCTCCATCGTGCACTTAATAGCCACCCCATCAGTA
Organism: Gallionella sp.; assembly: GCA_034371155.1. Classification (GTDB taxonomy): domain Bacteria; phylum Pseudomonadota; class Gammaproteobacteria; order Burkholderiales; family Gallionellaceae; genus Gallionella. The sequence goes on from JAXMKV010000017.1 coordinate 124,174, forward strand.
GCAGGACGACCCATATCAGCGATATCACTGCACCGAGGATTAAATCCCTATAAGCCGATGCGCTCCGTGCGCAAACGAACATATCCTGACGACCACGATCAGCAGCGGATTTGGACGACCGGAACGGAGCCCAATTGAAGTCACCCAACGTCAATCGTCAGGCAGGCGTTGAGCTGTGCCGGAAGAGAATGGGACTCTGCCCTCAAGGTTGCTCCAGAAGTACATAGGCCGAAATATCTAGATATTTCGGCCTATTGACGTGAGGGCGTGTGGCGGAGAGACTACCGGTCGGATAGCAAGAAGAGCCACCGTGAGGTTCCTGATTATTGTTTATGGACTCATGCTTGCTGCAACAATCGACCTTCAGCACGTAAGGTGTATTTCCGGCATCCATATTCCGGGATTCGATTAAGTTTTTCTAATCAACAACGAATTAGCGACCATGAACCATCAGGATTTACACCTCGCGCCAGAATATGCACCTTCGCAGGTGTCTACTTTACGTTGGGCGTTGCAAGAACCATGAGCTCCGACAATCACGCCATCAGGCACTACCTCAAGTCTCGGTTTGAGTCGACTCTTGAGGAGCGGGTGCAGCGGGCGATGGAAGTGCGCCCACAGACAATCATTCCGCACCACCATTTCACCTGTGCCTCTACGGAGTGCATCTATCTCTACCGTGATGGCTATTTCATGGCCACTGCGATGGCTACACAGGCGCTAAACGAGGGGCTCATGCGATTCATCGCCGAGCGGAACAACATTCCGCCAAATGATAATCCCTACCAGCTGATAGAAATATTCCTTTCCACGTCTCTTGTTTCCGTCACCGTTGCAGACTCAATGCGGCGCATCCTTAAAAGCTTTCGCAACGATTTCCATCACCTAAATCCATCAATTCTGAAGGTGCCAGTGCAAGATATTGCCAAGCGGAACATTGAGGATGTCGCCGCTATCGAGAATGAAATCTTTGAGCATTCTTACCAAGACGGAAAGATGAATCCCAAGCATGAACAGTATTGGGATGTTCGCCCCGATGGAACAATGCTTGTTAACTTACGGTTCGGCTAATGCGACGCGCAACCCTTCAATCCACCGAACCTGCACGAAAAGCCATGCAGGCCAGTGATTCCGAACGTTGGACACAACAACTGCCTGATTTCCGCATAGAGAGCATACAATGAAATTTCAATCTATCTTCCTGGTAGCTGCATTACTTCTTGCTGGTTGCACGACTACCAACGTCAAGGAATACCAAGCTCCAGATGGCACGTCCATAAAAACTGTCAAATGCACCTCTGATCCTTCGAAGTGTTTTGAACAGGCTTCTCAAAGCTGTTCAAGTGAGGGCAGCTATCGTGTCATCTCAAGCGAAAGCCATGCGGGTGGCTTGATCGCAGATATTTTTCCTGGCCCTGTTACTTGGTACTCAATGACTTATGCCTGTGGCCCCTCTGACGGGAAAATGCCCGATTTCAAATTCACAGGAGAACGCTATACACCCCCACCCCCAAGCGCGGCCCCTGTCATCATTAAGCAAAGCCCCTCAACCACCAACTGCACCACATTTGGAAATACCGTGAATTGCAATAGCTATTAATTAGCGGAAACCTCAGGGATGGAGCCCAATTGAAATCACCCAACGTCAATCGTCGGACGGGAGGGGGATTTAAAATCGTGGCACAACATCATCTTTCAAATCCCCCCCCTTTTTTCTAAAGGGGGAGCAGTGACAGTGCCGCATCGACACAACCTTGAGTGCGACTCCCGCATAGTTCAAACCTCGTTGAGTCCCCCGGCATAGCCGGGTTTACCTCAGTGAAATTTCCCCCCGGTCATGCCGGGGGCTAGTTGCTACTGGTTGTATTTGTCGATGGCGTCTTTGATCGACTGGGCCTGCGGGCTGCGCTTGGCCGCCGGCTTTCCTGCGGGCTCTTTGGCGGCGGGTTTGGCCGCTTCCGCAGGGGGGGCGCTTTCCGGGGCGGGCACGTCTATGGCGGCCTGACCGTCCGTCGCGGCGGGCGCACTGGCGGCTTGCAGTTGCTGTTCCAGCGTGGGTGATATCTTCAGTTTCGTCTCCGCTGCGGTCACGTGCCGGATTATCTCGGCTTCGCGCGCCTTGGCGGTGTCTTGTTCATCGCGCCAGGCCGATTTGTCGCGCGCCGTGGTGGCTTTCAGCAGGTCCAGCTCGTCTTTGCTTTCCGACATGGCGGCACTCAATTCCTTGATCTGTGTGCGCAGCTTGCCCATCTGTTCCTGGCCGGAGCGGTTCTCGCTCACGGCGATCAGCGCGATGGCGATGGCCAGCATCGCCAGCAGCGGGGCTATCGCCATCATTGCGATGCTCCCGATCTTTTCCAGCATGCCGCCGCCGGATGCGGCTGGGGCGGCGACCTCTTTATCGGCTTCTTTGGTTTCACGGCTCATGGTGGTTTCCTCGACAGTTGGTGATCACGGCTGGCACGGGGTGGACGATCATTCCCCGGCCGCAGCGCAGTCTATCATCATGCGCGGTGAGGTGCTGCGATGGGGCGGCAGCGGGGAGCCGCTTACGCCCGTCCCAGCAACTGTTTGAGCCATGCCTGCTGGCAGACCCGTTTGCGCTTTTGTTCGAGCAGCTTGCGGATATGGCTGTGCGCCTGCTCCATCGTCAATACGCCCGCCCCAGTGATCTTGTCGCAATAAAGGATGTGGAAGCCGAGTTCGGACTCGAGCACGCCGCTCACTTCGCCCTCCTGCAAGGCGAATAATGCGGCATCCAGCTCGGGGAAAAGTTTGCCGCGCGGCAGGTCGCCGAGTTTGCCGCCGTCCAGCGCGGTGGGGCATTCGGAGTGCTTGAGCGCCTGCTCGGCGAATCGCTGCGGCTCTTTCAGCAGCCTCGCCTGAATGTCCGCGATGCGTTTGCCCGCCTCCGCGCGGGTGTTTTCCGCGATGCTGTCGTTGATGGTAACCAGGATGTGGCGCGCCAGCCGCGTCTCGGGGCGGCGAAACTGGTCGGGGTGGTACTGGTAATATAATTCGACATCGATGTCGCTGACATTGGCTGCGCGCGTGCCGACCTTTTCCAGTATCGCCTCGACTTTCAATTCCCTTTCCAGCGCCTCGGCGAAGCTGGCTTCTTCGAGGCCGTTGCGCGCGAGATCGTCGGCGAAATCTTCGCTGCTTGGATAGCGGCCACGTATCTCGTCCAGTGCGGCCTGCAATGTTGACGGCGGCACCATCGCATCGCGCGCTTCGGCGGAAGCCAGCACGCGGATCTCCAGCTCGTGCTGTTGCTGCGCCATGCTATGCACGCGCTGGAATTCTTCCGATTGCAGCGCGGCGGTGGCTTTTCCGTAGAGTTTTTGCGCCGCTTTCAGTGCCAGATAGGCAACGCCGGATTCGATCACTTCAGGCATGGCTCGCCTCCTTGTCGTCATATTGATGAACCGCTTCCAGTGCGGACTCCGGCACTTGCAGCACATGGTCGTGGAAGATGACCTGGTATTGCACACCGCCCGTCTCGTCGCGCATCACCTTGAGTATCTCGCCCTCCATCCCCGGCGTGGCGCGCACCTCGCCGCGCACGGCAAGCGTCACCGTGCTGCGCACTCTTTCGCGGCTCTCGTATTTGCTGGGCGTCCACGGTTCGTCTATGCCGATCAGCTCTTCCTCGCGGAAGCCCACGATCTTGTCCTGATCGAGGAAGTTGACGGTGTAGATCAACTGGTCTTGCAGGAAGGTGCCGACGTTGATGACGAAGCCGGTGCTGCCGCGACGGATCAGCAGCGTGCCGGTGGGCACGCCGGGATAGGTGCCGTCGTTGCGCACGTTGCGGATGATGCGGACCTCGTCGCCGAATTCGAATTTAGGCAGCATGGGTCACCCCGCCGTCATTCCCGCGCAGGCGGGAATCCAGACAATAGAATAATCGCGCAGCGACCATGCACCATGGCTTTGTTCGCTTCGCGAGCTGTCATCAGAATCTGCTGGATTCCCGCCTGCGCGGGAATGACGGGGCAGGATGTTCATCACGCCCCCGCTTTATTCACCGTGATCGCGCTGACCGGCACGAACTTGGTTTGCGGCTCGTGCATGTGGAACACCTTGAACACCTTTTCGGTGAGCGCGTCGGACTTCACGAAATCCTGATAGGCCTGCTGCAACAGCGTGGAATAGATCGCGCGGCGCGCGGCTTCCACATCGGGCAGGGGCGTTTTGGCGAGATAGTTGTGGTAGCGCTGCAAGATGTGCAGGCGGTTCACATGTACTACCGAGGGATCGTATTCGATGCCGAAATAGTTCAGAAAATCTTCGGCGGAGACCAGCTCTTCCATCGCCTCGTCCAGTGTCAGTTCATCCATCACGCTCTCCTTTGCAAAAATCCGTAACTCGTGGCCGATTCGGTGCGCACCACCTCCAGCAGCCCCTTGCCGCCCATGCGGTCGTGGCTGTCCAGCTCGACCAGTTTTTCCAGCATCTCCTGGCCCAATGCATAATTTCCCAGACGCAGATTGATGTAGCCCGCCGCCTTGAGCACCATCAGATAAAAGCGCACCAGCCCCATCGAACGCATCACGCCCGCGCCGAGATTCCCTTCATGCAAATAACGCCAGCTATCCGGGAATCCCAGCCGCCGCCCGACCACGGCCATCGCGCTTTCCGCCACCAGCAGTGCATCGTCGAGACGGTGCTGGTAGAAGTAATAGCGATACAACGCGACCAGCACCATCAGGTGTTGCGGGGCCATCAGATTGGCGCGCAATAACAGGCCCTCCGCCGCTTCGCTGCCATAGGCATCCGCCGCCTCGACCAGCAGGCGCGCAACATCCTGCGCCAGCGGTTCGTCGAAATACAGTTCGGCTTGATCGAAATCCAGCAGGTCCATCATGCTTTCCTCAATTGGCGCGCCACTTCCGTGCCGCATAAATCGTCCGCATCGCAGGTGTGGCATTGGCCGTCCACCGCTTCGCCGCGCTTGTTCAATTGTCCTTCCAGCACTTCGATGCGTTCCATCAGGCAGGCGATGGCGCGGCCGACCGGATCGGGGATCAGGTGATGGTCGAGGTTGATGCCGTAGATGTTGTTCGCATCCGCTTCTTCGGTGCGCAGCACGATCCTGCCGGGGATGCCGATCACGGTGCGGTGCGACGGAACATCCTTGACCACCACCGAATTCGCGCCAACGCGCACCTGTTCGCCCAGCGTGATCGCGCCGAGGATCTTCGCGCCCGCGCCGACTACGACACCGTTGCCCAAGGTGGGGTGGCGCTTGCCCTTGTTCCATGTCGTGCCGCCCAGCGTTACGCCGTGATACAGCGTAACGTCGTCGCCGATTTCGGCGGTCTCGCCTATCACCACGCCGGCCCCATGATCGATGAAGAAGCGCCGGCCTATGGTCGCGCCCGGATGGATGTCGATGTTGGTCAGCAGGCGCGCGAACCATGAAATGAGGCGCGCCAGATAGCGCAGACCGAATTTCCACAGCCGGTGCGCGATGCGCTGCATCAGGATCGCGTGCACGCCGGGATAGGTGGTCAGCACCTCGAAGCGCGAACGCGCGGCGGGGTCGCGCTGGAACACGCAGCTGACGTCTTCGCGCAGCAAGCGCAGCAGCGAGGGTTGCGCTGGTTTGATCATCAAGGCTTCGGCAGTCATCACGTCTTCCATGATGGCCTCCTAGTGCGCCGCGCCGGGCTGGCTGCGCCCGATGTAGCGTTGATAGAGGAACAGCAATTCTTGATCTGCCGGCGAACGCTTCGCGCGTTCGGCGAAACTGCGGATATCCGGCAGCAGCGCACGCGCCTCGGCCTGACTGAGGTTCAATCCCATCGTGGCATAGGCGGCGATGATGCCGTGCGCGCCGGAGTGTTTGCCGACTACCAGTTTGTGGCGGCGGCCCACCTCGACCGGATCGAAGCCCTGATAGGTGTCCGGGTCTTTCAGCAGGCCGTCGACGTGGATGCCAGCCTCGTGCGTGAACACGCCTTCGCCCACCACGCTTTTCTGCCAAGGGATGGGGCGGCCCGATGCGTTTGCAACCAGCTTCGACAAATCGGTGAAGTGCGTGAGGTCGATGCCGGTGTTCATGCCGTAGAGTTTTTTCAGGCCGAGTGCCACTTCTTCCAACGGCGCGTTGCCCGCGCGTTCGCCTAGACCATTCACCGTGGTGTTGATATGCGTCGCACCCGCCAGGGCGGCGGCGAGGCTGTTGGCGGTCGCGAGGCCGAGGTCGTCGTGCGCGTGCATCTCGATTTCGAGATCGCAAGCGGCGCGCAATGCGGCGATGGCCTTGTGTACACCGAACGGTTCCATCACGCCCAATGTGTCGGCGAAACGGATGCGCTGCGCGCCCGCATCCTGCGCGGCTTCAGCCACTTGCAGCATGAATTCCGGATCGGCGCGCGAAGCATCTTCGCAGCCGACGATGATGTCGCGCCCGAAGTGATAGGCACGCGGCACGATGTCGTGGATGGTGTCGAGCACCCATTGACGGTCTCGCCCGAGTTTCTTCTTCAGGTGAATGTCCGACACCGGGATGGACAAGTCCATCATTTGCACGTCGACCTGTTCGCAAGCCTTGAGGTCGTCCATGCACATGCGGTTCCACACGACCAGCTTCGCCTTGAGGCCCAGCGAGGCGACCGCATTGATGCTGTCCCGCTCCTCGTCGCCCATCGCCGGGATGCCGACTTCCAGTTCCGGCACCCCCAGCGCGTCGAGTTGGCGCGCGATATCCAGCTTCTCATCCAGCGTAAACGCCACCCCGGCGGTCTGTTCGCCGTCGCGCAGGGTGGTGTCGTCGATGATGATGGTGCGGGACATTTTCAATCTCCGGCGAATTCATGTAGGTTGGGTTGAGCGCAGCGATACCCAACAACTGCATGGGATAAATGATGGGTATCGCTGCGCTCAACCCATCCTACGACTGCTACGGTTGTGGCGATGTTCATTATGCGTACGTCGGCGCGAACACCTTCTCAGGTTCAGCCGCCGGACCGTCGCCATCCCAGTACGGAGACAGCTTGCGCAGTTGCGCGATGATCTCGGGCACGACTGCGATCACGCGATCCACTTCGGCTTCGGTGCTGTAACGCGAGAGCGAGAAGCGCACCGTGCCGTGCGCGGCGGTGTACGGGATGCCCATCGCGCGCATCACATGCGACGGCTCCAGCGAACCCGAGGTGCAAGCCGAGCCGCTCGATGCCGCGATGCCGAACTTGTTCAGCAGCAACAAGATCGCTTCGCCTTCGATGAACTCGAACGCGATGTTGCTGGTGTTGGGCAGGCGGTCGTCCGGGTTGCCGGTGACGAAAGAGCGTGGCACTTTCGCGAGAATGCCCGCCTCCAGTTTGTCGCGCAGACGCGCCACTTCGGTGTTCTCGAAGGCCATCGCTTCCATCGCCATCTCGGCGGCTTTGCCCAAACCGACAATCGACGTGGTGTTCTCGGTTCCCGCACGGCGGCCGCGTTCCTGATGGCCGCCGCGCAGCAGCGGACGGAAGCGCACGCCGCGCTTAAGGTACAGCACGCCCACGCCCTTGGGCGCGTGCAGCTTGTGGCCGGACACCGACAGCATGTCGATCTTGGTGTCCTTCAAATTCAGCGGTACCTTGCCCACGGCCTGCACCGCGTCGGTATGGAACATCGCACCGGCGGCGTTCGCCAGTTCGGCCATCTCGACCACGGGGAAGAAGGTGCCGGTCTCGTTGTTCGCCCACATCACCGACACGACGGCAGTCTGGTCGCCGAGCAGCTTTTTGTATTCGTCCAGATCGAGGCGGCCTTTGCCGTCCACCTTGAGGTAATGCACCTTGTAGCCGTCCTTCTCCAGCCAGGCGCAGAGTGTCAGCACGGCCGGATGTTCGACGGTAGTGGTGATGATTTCCTTGCGCTCCGGCTGCGCCTTCAATGCGGAGAGGATCGCGGTAGAGTCAGACTCAGTGCCGCAGGAAGTGAAGATGATCTCGGAGTCGTGCTCCGCGCCGAGCAGCTCCTGCACCTGCATGCGCGCCTTTTTGATCGCGAGTCCGACCTTGTTGCCGAAGCTGTGCATCGACGAGGGGTTGCCGAACTGCTCGGTGAAATACGGCAGCATGGCTTCCACCACGGCTTCGTCCACCCGTGTCGTCGCGTTGTTGTCGAAATAGATGCCGGTCATTTTTATATCCTTTTCTTGTAGGTCTACATCTGGTTTTGTAGGTCGGGCTACGCCCGACATGGCGGGCAAAGCCCACCCTACACAATCAAACGTGGCAGCTCGCCCGGCTCAACGCTCCGGCCTTGGTCGGCACGATCTTGATGAACTCTTTCAGCTCTTCCATCAGCTTCTGCTGAATGCCTTGCAGCGTGAGCGCCTCCATCTGGCAACCCGCGCACGCGCCGGTCATGCTGACGTAGATGGTTTTGCCGTCCACATCCAGCAGTTCGATGTCGCCGCCGTCGCGCTTGAGTTGCGGGCGCACCGATTCCAGCACCGCTTCGATCTTGCGGATGCGTTGCAGATTGGTCATGCCGGCAGGCTTGGCTTCTTCCTGAGACGGTGTGCCGGGCTTGAAGCTCTCGCCGCGTTCGGACATCACCTTCACCAGGATCTCTTCGATACCTTCGTGGCAGGAGGAACATCCGCCGCCCGCCTTGGTGTAGTTGGTCACATCCTGTACGGAGCACAGGTTGTTGGCGCGCACGGTGTCTTCGATCATCACCGCGTCGATGGCGAAACACTTGCATACCAGCGCGCCTTCTTCGTGGTCGTCGCTCCACTCTTCGCCGCGATAGTTAGCGATGGCGGCTTGCAGCGCTTCGCGTCCCATCACCGAGCAGTGCATCTTCTCGGGCGGAAGGCCGTCGAGGTAATCGGCGATATCCTGATTGCTGACCTTCAATGCTTCGTCCAGCGTCTTGCCCTTGATCATCTCGGTGAGTGCGGAAGACGACGCGATGGCGGAGCCGCAGCCAAAGGTCTGGAAATGCGCGTCAAGGATGATGTCGGTTTCCGGCTCCACCTTGAGCATCAGGCGCAGCGCATCGCCGCAGGAGATCGAGCCAACATCGCCCACGCCGTTCGCGCCTTCGAGTACACCTGCGTTGCGCGGTTGAAAGAAGTGCTCTTTAACTTTGTCCGAGTAGTCCCACATGGCGATGCTCCTTAAGCAGAGAAAGATGAACCGCACGCGCAGCTGGCGCTGGCGTTCGGGTTTTCGAATTTGAAGCCGCTGCCGGTGAGGCTATCGACGAAATCGACGGTCACGCCGTCAAGCAGCGGGGCGGAGAGCGGATCGACCAGCAGGGTGACCGCGCCGAATTCCAGCACGGTGTCGTCCTCCTGTTTCGCTTCTTCCAGCGTCATGCCGTACTGGAAACCGGAACAGCCGCCGCCGGAGATGGCGATACGCAATCCGGCCACGGGCGTTTCCGCACCTTTGATGAAACGCTCCACGGCGGAGATGGCATTGGGGGTCAGGTTGATCATGGTCACACTCCTATCAGTTAGTTCGTGCCTGGTTAGTCCGCAAACTGCGTGCCAGCCCAGAGACCATTTGCCAACAGACTGTTTAACCGTGACTTTTTATATTTCGCCCGCCCAACCCGCCTGTCTGGAATGAAACGGGCACGAGGGCTTGTAGGGTTTGCGACAAGCCCGTTTCAGATACGGACACCGTCCTCCTCCTCATCTTGTCGGCACCCGCGAACGGATCATCCCTTCGGGCTGAATTCATGGCACGAGTATTGCTGTAGTTGGGGCTCCCATTCATCAACTACCGAGGTTAAAAATGCTATTCGACTCTTATGAACAAAAAGGCCTGCTGTTCAACATGAACTTCAAGGAATCAGAGGGCAAATATGCCAGCTATCGCGGCGACCTCGTGCTGGAACTCGGCGAAGTCGGTGATGCGCTCGGTCACCGCAAGCCGCCTGTTTCCACCATCAAGAACACCGTGGTGCTGGCCGAAGACGACAAGATCAAGCTCTACGTCGGCAGCCTGGACGACCTGGCCCTGCTGCCTAAAGTGCTCGACTATTACAAAGCCGATTTCGCGGCCGACGTGCAGCTCATCCTGTTCGTGGTCAACATCGCCAAACCGCTGGTCATCGAGATCGACGGCTACGCCATCTCCACCATCTCGATGCAGGAAGGCCTGATCTGGAACGAACTGATCGACATCGCCGCGCTGGACAAAGGCGATTTCAAAGGCCAATCCCCCACCGGCAAGATCGCCACCGTGTACAAGGCGCTGTCCGATTACAAGCCCAAGGGCGACAAGGTGTCGTTCGACGAGGCGCTGACCCGCGTGGTCGAACTGACACGCGCCGGACGCGGGCCGGTTTAAGCGGGGCATCATCAGAATGCAGCCCGGATGGAACAAAATCCGGGTGAGCATCGCGGGTGAAGCCCGACCTACGGTAAATCGCACGTTGTCACGAATTATGGAACGCCCAATAAGCACATGTGTCGCATCCGCAACGACAGGGGTAAACAGATGGCACGCATAGGACTCTTTTTCGCCAGCAGCACCGGCAACACGAGGCGCATCGCCAAAGCCATCAAGAAACGCTTCGACGACGACACTATGGCCGAGGCGCTCAACGTCAACAAGGCTACGCCGGAACTGTTCGCAAGCTACACGCACCTCATCCTCGGTAGCTCCACGCTGGGTGCGGGCGCACTGCCGGGACTTTCCACCGACTGTATGGGCGGCGGCTGGGAAGAATTCCTGCCCAACATCGAACATCTCGATTTCAGCGGCAAGACCATCGCGCTGTTCGGCCTCGGCAATCAGGACAAATATCCGGACGAGTTCGTCGATGCGCTCGGCATACTGCATGATTTCTTCAAGGCAAGAGGCGCGAAGTTCGCCGGATTCTGGCCCGCCGACGACTACGCCTTCATCGCCTCAAAAGCGCTGCTGGACGGAGAGTTCGTCGGCCTCGCGCTGGATCACGAGAACCAGAAATCGCTCACCGACGCGCGCCTGGAGGCATGGTTGCAATCGATCGCGGCGGAATTCGGTCTGGTGCTGAAGTCATGAGAAAACCGACACTCTCGCAACGCCTGAAAGCCAAGAAACGCAGCCAGGCGCTCATCATCGCCCTCACCTGGTACACCGAGGAAACCTGGGCGCAAGTGAAAGCCAGCGCGACCGACCAGGAATGCTTCGAGGATACTTTCGAAAAATGGAAAGCCGTGGCGATCCGGGCTCGCCGGGAATTCCAGCGCTCCGGCGTGCGTGCGGTCGAATGCCAGATCGTCCCCGAGGAATTCTCCGCATGGTGTGCGCTGCACGAGCAGGAGAACAACTCCACCTCAAGAGCCGAGTTCGTCTCGGAAAGTTTGAGCGCGGCTTTCGGCCAGTGACACGCGGCTGAGAGCCTGATTGAAGTTGCTTATATGGAGACTTGCTTGTCTAGGTGAACTTGCGAGTTTATGTAGCAAGCGAATACGAAGCCGCCCCCAATGGCACTCTAAGCAACCAACCCAAGCCCATCACGCAAACCGCTGCTGCAAATACTTGATGATGTCGCCGGATTCGTACATCCATTGCACCTGGCCTTGTGCATCGGTGATGCGCAAGCACGGCGTCTGTATCTTGCCGCCACCTTGCAACAGGGCATCGCGATGTTCGGGGTCGTGCTGGGCATCGCGCAGTGTGACCGGCAGAGATAATCTGCCCATCTCGTGGCGCACCTTGATGCAGAACGGGCAGGTTTTGAAGTGGTACAGCGCCAATTGGCTACACTCCAGATCGATCTGCCGTTGCGCCTCCGCGCTGCGCACCATGCCTTTGGGCATCGCCAGTTTCGCCCATAGCAGCATGAACGGCATCAACGCCAAGCGTAGCGTCCTGAAAAACATTTTTATCATTTTCTTTTCCGGGTTTTGTTCGGATGCAGGATCGCTGCATCTCAAGGGTGCGCGATTCTACTGAATCAAATGGCAGTTGCCAGACTTTCTGCCAATTTTCCGATGATCGCCCAATCCAAATCGAGCTCCCCCTGGGGCGTGGCGATGCGCATACCCGCATCGTGTACCGTGCCGACGAATGCGCCGTCACTAGCGATCGGGCTCATGTAGATCTCGCGCTCGGGACTGATGCCGTTGCGCACAGCGACGAGTGCGAAGGACAGGCTGGAGGCTTCCGCAGGCGTGAGTCGCAATACCAGATCGTCGGCAAGTTTCAAACGGATCTGTTTGCCCAGCACGCGATGCTGCGTGCTGCCGACTTCAAAAGAAAATGGCTCAGACATGCGCCGCCCCGCGCGCTTTTTTGAGCATGCGCATGCAATCGATGTTCGCCGCCAACTCCAGCGCTGTGAAATCATCCAGCGTCATCAATCCGGCCTCCGCTCCCGCATCCAGCAGCAGACGCACCAGCGGCGTTTTGCCGGCCGAGGCGCAGTAGATCAGCGCGGTGGCACCGTTCACATTTTGCGTATCCAGCGGCGCACCGGCTTGGATGAGCGCGGAAGCACATGCTGCGCTGTCGGCAAAACAGGCGAACCACAACGGGCCATTGCTGTCGGCATTCATTCTGCCAGGGTCGGCACCGCGCGCTAACAATGCCGTAATCACATCGAGATTCCCCATGCGTGCTGCATGCATCAGCGGTGTGTTGGCATTGGTGATCGTGCTTTCGATCTGTAGCGGTTCGGTCACGTCGAATCCGGCTTGGAGCAACCAACATTTCAATTCGCTATCGTTCATGTGTATTCCTTTTAGGGGGCTTCTATAAATTCAAAGTTCTAAGCAAGACAAGGCGCGAACAAAAAATTGCGACGCGGCATCTGTTTGATATGTAAGGAGCTATTTTTTGTGAGCACCGCAGTATTGCGACGAAATTTGGATTTATAGAAGTCCCCGTTATTCGTAAGCAGGCAAAGTTGAAATGCGCGGATCGTCCAGTGCCATGCCCACTGCATAGTGGTAGATGACTTGGAAGGTATCGCCTTTGAGGCCGAGCACTTCATGCACCGCATCGTCGAAGAAGCAGCCGATGCCGGTGCCGCGCCAACCGGCGGCCTCGGCTTCCAGCGTGATGATGTGCCCCAGCATGCCCGCCTCCCAATGCAAATGGCGGTAGGCGGCCGGAGCGGCGGCGATGGGGGCGGCGAATTCGGCCACCATCATGAAGGTGACGGCACCTTGCATGGCGATGTCCTGATGGCAGGAGAGCGTGCGTGCGGTCTTGCCTGCGCGTGCCGCGATCAGTTGATACAAGGGAAGGTCGGCATCCATACGCTCCCACGCGAACGTCTCGCGGAATGCGGTGCGCAACAAGGTATGTGCCGACTCGCTGCGCGGCAGCGCGTACACGCCGGGGGCGACACCTTCGACGCGATGCACCAGCAGAACCGGATGCACGCGTGGCGTGCATGTCCACATGTTCCAAACCGGCGAACCTCCGGTCAAAAGACCGGCGAGAATGCGTTTGAACACGGCCTGCGGCATCACCGATTGTCCGTCGAAGGCTTGGGCGCTGCGCCGTTTCAGGATGACTTGCGCGGCATGGATGTCATTCTCATTCGCGCTCATTGCGCAAATCTGTTCCTTCCCCCAAGCAGGGGGAAGGCTAGCTTGGCCTGTCCTGAGCTTGTCGAAGGAGGGGTTGAATTTGTGATGACTCACCGTTTCCACCCCCTCCCTAACCCTCCCCCTGCTTGGGGGAGGGGACGTCTCTTCTGCTACAGGGAGTTTACCGCGTGTCGCTGCCGCCACCTCCTCGATCACCGGCCATTGGTACAGCGGTTTTGCATCCAGCAGGCTGGGCTTGCCTGCCCAGTTTTTCCAGTCCGCTGGAAAAACATTCTCTGCCCCGTGCAGCGCCACGATGACCTCGGCCTCTTCACTTTCCACTCCCGCAAAATCATCCGCGCGATCTGTACCCAGGCTATGCGCAAGTAGTGCCGAATCCGTCGCCAGCAAGCGCGACTGCCAGCCATGCAATGCTGCCGCATAGCTCACTGCGGCCAGCACATGCCCCATATCAAGCTGGCAATAACGGAAAGCGCGTTCGCCGTATTTCCACGCCTCGCGCCAATGGATAGAGCTGAAGCCCAGCCACATGCCGGCAGTGCGCGTGTCGCTTTGCCATGCGCGGCGCTCCAATGCGTGATCGAGATTTTGATAGTGGTACAGGCCATCCGCGATGTCCGTGCCCCCGGCGCTGATAAGCCAGGTCTCGGTGGGATGCAGATTGCCGGAGGAAGGATGTGCGCGCAGCGACCAGCGCGATCCGGCATATTCTTTCCATGCCGTCAGGCCGACGCACAAGCGCAACAATGAACCTATGTTTTGCGTGTTAAAAGGCAAAGGTGCGCGCGGAGCTGCAAGCCCGCTCCATGCGATCTCCGCTGTCGTTATTTCGCGCGGCAATGCGAGCTGTGTGGCACCGCTCCAATCGCGCAACGCTTTGGGTTGCGCGTCCCAATCCAGCGTTCCTGGGCCTGCGGCATAACGATCCAGCGCGTGTTTGCTGCGTGCGTGATAAGCCAGCACGGTGGTGACTTGAGAATCGCTCATCGCAATGTCACTGGAGAATTTATTTTGATGGTTCCGCGCGGGCAGAGCGAATGGCCTCCCCCTTGCGGGGACAAAATCGTGCCCACCTGGTTAGTTGGCGGATTCGCTCAACTCGTCGGGCAGACAGCCGATCGGTTCGGACAGCGTGCCTTCGGCATCCAATTCGAAGCTAACGAGATAGATCTCTTCGTCCGGCATTTCCTGCGCGTGGCCGACGTTGACGATGACGCCGCGCGTGCCAATGGCGACGAGCAGGGCATCGGGTTCCGCGCCGGGGATGGCGCTCTCGCCGGTCTCTTCCAGCGCTTCGTTGTAAAGGTCTTGTGCGGCGTACACCATGTCGCCCATCTGGAATCTGCTCATGTCGCTCTCCAAAGTAGTTAAAGCGCGGGGATCAGTTTCGCCTCGCTGCGGATCGTCTCTGCGTTGCCCCATGTCGTGACCGTTTCGACGAACCAGCGCGCGTCGCGCGGGTGCGGGCAAAACAGGTCGTACTCGGCGTAGAAACTGCCGTCGCCGTTGAAGGTCAGCGTGCCGCAGCGGTCGTTGCGCGCGTTGCGCCACACGCCTTCGTATCCCGGTTGCTGGCTGGCCGGGTCGGTGACGCGGGCAAACTGCACGGCGGCCAACGCTATCTTCGGCGCGGCGACGGCATATCGCTCCGCCTCCTGCTGCAATGCAACGACGATGCGCTCGGCCAGCGCTTCAAGGTCGGCAGGAAGGGGGCTCGATGGCGCAAGTTCAATCATGCCATCCCCTCAGCGTCATTCCCGCGAGAGCGGGAATCCAGCTTGATAAACCATCTCTGCGTAGCAGAACAACAAGGCTTTGTCCGCTTTGCGAGGCCGCAATTTCACTGGATTCCCGCTTTCGCGGGAATGACGGGACATCTGAAATCACCAGATGTCCGCCGGTGTCTTCAACCGTTCGACGACTTTACCGCCCAGCAAATGCTCGTCGAATATCTCGGTCACATCGTCCTTGGTCACGTTGCTGTACATCACACCCTCGGGATAGACGACCACGTTCGTTCCCATGCTGCATGGGCCGATGCAACCGCTCGGCGTCACCAGCACCTGGGCGAACACCTGACGCTGCATCCATTGTTTCATGAATTCGTCCACGACCTCGCCGCAGCCTTTTTCCGCACAGGAACCGCGCGGATGTCCGGCTGGACGGCTCTGGGAACAGACGAACACGTGTCTTGTCGGTTTTGGCATGGTTATGCTCCCGCCGGCAGGGATTGATGCGTATGGCACTGCTTGGGGCAGACGCGCGCGCACGAACCGCAGCCTATGCAGTCCATCGCATTGGCGATGGACATCACCATAGTGTTGTCCTCGTCCTCGTCGTAGTTCTCGTCATCCTCGTCGCGCTCCAGCAACTCGAACACGCTGCGCGGGCAGACCTTGAAACAGCGACCGCAACCGATGCAGTTGGCCGGGTTCAGTTCGGTGAGAAATGTGGGTTCGTAAGGCGTGCCGCCTCGTGTAGTTCCGGTGATGTTTGCCATAGCTATTCCTCGAATATTTCAATTAAATCTTTGATTACCTGCTTCCCACTTTGCAAAGGCAAGATCGAGGGAGATGTTGCTTCCATACAATTTTCAAATCCCCCTAGCCCCCCTTTGCCAAAGGGGGGAACTATCCCTGCACTTCCTTCTGCGCCGCACTCAATCTCGCGTTCGCCTCGGCCCAAGCCTCGCAAGCGTCGTAAGTGGATTGCGCGATGCCCGGCAGCTCCTTGTAGCCCGCCGGTAACTTGTCCTCGACCAGATCGTGCAGTTGCCCCGCCCACTCCGTGGAGATGCGCTTGAGCTTCTTCACTTCCTTGTCCAGTGCTTTCAGTTCTTCTTCAGTCATTATTTGCTCCTTCGGAGAGGATTCAGGATTCAGGATTCGGGAGTCCGGATTCAGCAAAACCGCCGCCTTTGCCTGACTCCTGAATCCCGTATCCTGCCTTTCACATTCCCGCCACTTCCGGATACTTGCCCACGCTCGCCAACGCGACCGACAACACCTTGTCCGCCTCGTCCTTCATCTTGGACAGGCTTTCGTAGCCGTAGCGGTGCACGTCGCGCAGGGTCTTATCCATCACCACCAGCTTGCCGACGGTGATGACCGCGCGGCCGAAACCCTCGTGGGTGATGTTGATCATCGGCACGGCCATCAGGCCGCATTCCTTCTCGACCAGCGAGGCGATGGCGTTGTAGAACGCCTTGATGCGCGCCAGCAGGATCTCGTCCGGATCGCCGATCACCGGCATCTCGCGGCGCTGCTCCTTGGTCACGACGTAGGGCGCAAGGATGCGCTCCACCGGCCAGCCGTCGTAGGTGCCGTAACTGTCGATGGCACGCATCTGCTTGACCATCTCCTGGATAAAATCGGTGGACAACAACGGGTCTGCTGCGACTGCCTGGTTCATGGTGTTTCTCCTTCGTTAATGATTCGATTTTTGTGGGTCGAGCCTTAACCCGACATGTCGGGTTAAAGCCCGACCTACAATTTTTGTGTACTCATCTGCGGCACCCAACCTGTCCAGCGTCCCAGCAAAAATCCTGCGGCCATGCCGCTCGCCGCGCCCAACACCGCACCGACATCGCCGAACTCCAGCGCTGCCGCGATGCCCGCACCGGCCAGTGCCAGCACGGTCGGCAACAGGTAGGCCATCATTCCGGCCTTGAGCAGATCGCCTTCGCTCATATTCAGGTGCAGCTCGTCGCCTGCTCTTACGTTCGCATCGCACTGCACGGCGATGGTCTTGCGGCCGTGCGCGAAATATTTTCCCAGCCCGGAGACGCCGCACCTGCTGCTGGAAGCGCAGCCGCCGCAACCGGACTTTTCTGTCGGCAGCACCTGCGCGATGCCATCAGCGCTGGAGACGACACGGACGGGTGCGGAGATCATTCTTGCCACTCCTCGTCTTCGGCGAAGCCCTTCCCGCCCGCCTGCTTCTTCAGATGTTTCGCCAGCCACACCGGCGGTTCGTTGACCAGATTCTTTTGCAGACCGCACAGCAACTCGTCGATGAGCGTGCCTTCATCCACGCGCATGGGCTGGATGCTCGCGGCCAATAATTGCTGGATCGCCGAGGCGCCCACCGCGTTGCAATACACCGCCGCGCAATCGCCCAGCAGCTCGACCTTGGCGGCGAGCTTGCCCTCGTGGCCGTCCATCGCGGTCTCGATGAACTCGGCCACTTCGATCAGCCGGGTCTCGGTCTCGCCCACTTCGTAGATGGCGAACGATTCTGCCGCGCCGAAATGCTGATTGACCGCCTTGCGGTCACTGGTTGCGAATGCGATCTTGACTGTCATGCTCGCCTCCTCAGTGGGTTTTATGAGGCGCAGATGCCGCATAGCCTTCTCCCGGCCGCAGAGTTGTAGGTCGGGTTTCAACCCGACATTCGTTTATCCGCTGGGCATAGATCGAAACATAAGGCTCCGGCTCGTGGTGGCCGTGCTCGACCAGCATGTTGGCCAGGTCGAACAGCGTCTGGCGCGTGCCGCGATAGCCCACCCACAGGCGCTGATAACCGCCAAGCAAGTCGTATTGCGGGAAACCGGCGCGCAGCAGCGGCACGCCGAGACGGCGCGACGTTTCCACCGCATGCGAATTGCTGATGACCAGTTGTGCGCCATTCTTTCTGGCCGCGATCTCCAGGTCTTCCAGATCGCCGATGCCGACCTGCGCGGCGTTCACATCCTGCAAGATATTGGCGCGGGCGGGCGCGACGGCGGCAACCACCTCGCATCCCATCTCGGTGACCAGCCGTGCATAGCCGTAGAGCATGTCGGGATCGGCAGCGATGGCGACGCGCGCGAAACCGAGCATGAAGTGGGAGTCCACCATCGCGTCCTGCAACTGCGCGCGCTGGCGCTCGATCTTTTCCGGCACCGGCTTGGCGCTGATCTCGGCCAATGCAGAGACAAAAGCGTCCACCGCATTCAGCCCCATCAGGCTGTCGAAGCGGAAGTCCGGCACCGAGGTCTGCGCCTTGAGGAAATCTGCCGCGTCGTACATGGAGTTGCCCAGCACCAGCGTGGCGATGGATTCGCCCATGCTGGCGATGTCGTTGACCGACGTGCCGCCCACGGTGAGCGGGGAACTTTCCATCTCGGTGAGGTGGCCGTCGAGCGAATCGCCGATGTCCGGCAATACCAGCGGACGCAGACCGAAGGTTTCGACGATTTCCTTAATGTGTTCGACATCGCCGGGAGTGAGGAAAGAACCGGCCAGCACGTTGACCTGTTTTTTGCGCTTGCCGACATCGTTGCTCTTTTGCGGCAGCATCACTTCCAGCGTCGCCTTCACCGCCAGCGCGTAACCGCTCTCCAGGCAGCCCGTGAAATCGGGCGTGTTCACCGGCACCACGGGGATGTGCGCGAACTCGGGATGCGCGATGTAGAAATCCCGTACCAGACGTTTGATGTCCGTTCCCTGCGTCTCCGACAAACCCGTGGTCGGCAGCCCGATCAGCGCCGGCTTGCTCTTCTCGCACACCGCGCGCAGCCCCTCGATCACATTCTCATCCGCGCTCATCACCGTGGACACCTGATCCATCGCGGTGGTCTGCAAGGGGATGGGTTCGCGGAAGTGACGCACGAAGAACACCTTGCCGAATGCGGTACAACCCTGCGAACCGTGCATCATCGGGATGGCCTTGTTGATGCCGAGGAAGGCCAGCGACGCGCCGACCGGCTGGCTGGCCTTGAGCGGATTCACCGCGAGCGCTTTGTTGCGTTTCAGGATCTCAGCCATGTCATCTCGATTCGTCTGTAGGGGCGCGATGAATCGCGCCCCTACCAACACCGTGTCGAATAGCATTCATCATCACGCCCCCAACTCCACACCCGGCACATTCGACTTCGCCCACGGCGCAGGCTTGCGCACCGCGCCCCACACCGGGCTCTGTATCGTCAGCGCCAATTGGCGCGCGAGTTCGATCATGCCGCTGTAACCCTCGTAACCGAATTCGCGTTCCTGATTGATATCAAGGAAAGGGATGCGCGCTTTCAGCGCGGTGTACATGTTGCGGCCGCCCGCGATGAGGATGTCGGCCTGATATTCCTTCACTGCGCCCAACAACGCCTTGGGGCTGCCGTCGGTGATCATCTTGGTCTTCTCGCCCATGATCTCGCGGATACGCGCCTTGTCTTCTTCGGTGGATTTGTTGGTGCCGGTGGCGACGACTTCCAGCCCGAGGTCTTGCAGGGCGGACACGATCGACCACGATTTCACGCCGCCGGTGTAGAGCAGCACGCGCTTGCCGCGCAGTTGCTCTCTCCACGGATCGAGTGCGGCGTTGATCTTCGCCTCTTCGCGCGCGATCAGCGCTTCGGTGCGCTCGGTGAGCGAGGGATCGTTGAGCAACTTGGCGAATTCGCGGAACGCCATCGAGGTATCGGTCACGCCGTAAAAGCTACCCTCGAAATACGGCGTCTTGTAATCGGTTTGCAGCTTGCGCGCCACGTTGAGCAAAGCTTTGGCACATACCACCATGTTGGCCTCGGCGCGGTGCATGGTCTGCACATCGTGGAAGCGCGCATCGCCGGACAGGGTGCACAGGATGCGCAAGCCCAGTTCGTCGAACATCGGCAACACGTTCCAGAATTCGCCCGCGATGTTGTATTCGCCGATGAGGTTGACATCGTGCACGGTGATGCCGGGGCGTTGCGCACTCTCGGGCACTGGCAGCGGTTCAGATGTCCCCACCACATATTTGAACATCGCCTCGCCCGCGATGCGGTTGCCCAGATTCTTGGTGCCGTAAAATCCGGCGCAGTCCACCGGGATCACCGGCACGCCAGTCTTCTCTGCGGCACTTTTGCACACCGCGCTGATGTCGTCGCCAGTCAGCGCGGGCACGCAGGTGTTGTAGATGAACACGGCTTTTGGGGAATAGCTATCGACCGCCTGTTTGATCGCATGGAACAGGCGCTTCTCGCCGCGCCCCATGATCACGTCCTGCTCGGTGAGGTCGGTGGTCATGCCGATACGATACAGCGTCGGGCCGGAAGAACGCGTGCCGCGGTTATCCCACGAGCTGCCCGCACAGGCGATGGGGCCGTGCACGATATGTGCAACGTCCGCGATAGGCAGCAAAGCGATCTGCGCCCCGTCGAACGAGCAGCCGCCCGCCGTCGCACCCGGCTTGGGGCGCGCACAACCGGACTTCTCCTTCTTGTTGTGCTCACAGGCCGGTTCGTTCAGCAGTTCGGCGATGTCCTTGGCTTGCATGGCAGTGACTCACGAGTAATGACACCCTCGTATTTGCAGGAAACATGCCAACCGACATTGGGTTGATTTATTGGGGATTTATAGAGAGGGAGATTGTAGGGAATCGGACAATACGCGCCCATCCAACAAGTTCCACGCCCCACATTGCATGTCAAATATATTTGACACGCACCCAATCCGCCCGCTAGCATCCCCGCCATGTTGATAAACCTCAAAACCGCAGGCCAGCAGATACGCCACACGCGTCAACAGCTCGGCATCAGCCAGGCCGAACTGGCGCGCCTGGCCGATGTGTCGCGCGCCACCATCGTCGGCCTTGAGAACGGCACGCTCAATGAGATCGGCGTGAACCGGCTCAACCGCATCGTCGCGGCCAGCCGCATCGCACAGCGTCCCGTCGCAACACCCGCCCCGTCGCAACGCAAATCGGCAGACCTCAAACTGTCCTTCCCCTACGACTGGAGCAATCCCGCCATGAGCGACAGCGTGCTGATCGGCAAAGTGGTCGAACGCGGCTTGTTCGAAGACATGGCCAAGATCGCCGTGCGCTTCGGCGTCGCCCCCCTGCGCCGCGCCGTCACCGCCTTCACCGCGCGCAACCGCGCCGCCGCGCCAAGCCTGACGCGCATGCTCGCCAACATCGAACAAGCCATGCAGCACAACACCCCTCGCCCGCTTGCGGGAGAGGGGCAGGGGAGAGGGTAGACACTATGGAAAAGATCGCCATCAAGCCGGAATTCATGCCCGAACGCACCCGCCACGTGTTTCAAGCGCTGGCGAAAGAACCGCTGATGCAAGGCTTCGTGTTGATCGGCGGCACCGCGCTTTCGATACAACTCGGCCACCGCTTGAGCGAAGACCTGGAGTTCTGGCTGCCCGCCGCTGCCATGTCCAAGGAACGCGTCGATGCCATCCTCGACAAACTGGTCGCGCAAGGCATGCAGCAGGAATTCGCCACCCCGGCGTGGAAGATCTCGCAGGCGCGCATCAACGGCACCGACCTGCTCGCGCAAAGCCGCGACCACGTCATCGACGGCGTGAAAGTCACCTTCTTCGCTCGCGACGACACCCCCTACCGCCACTTCGCCGCGATGAAGCGCATCGCAGGCAAAACGAAGTTCGACATTGCGCACCAAGACACCA
The DNA here is from genome assembly GCA_034371155.1 of Gallionella sp. Lineage (GTDB taxonomy): Bacteria > Pseudomonadota > Gammaproteobacteria > Burkholderiales > Gallionellaceae > Gallionella. The sequence continues at coordinate 146,053 of JAXMKV010000017.1, forward strand.
TCTTCAACATGAAGTCATGGCTCATCTCGCAGCGCATACGCTCGCGCGATCTGCTTGACCTGATGACCATGCTGCAAGGCGGCAGAACGCTGCAAGACATCCTCGACGCCGGCACGCAGGCTGACCCCGCCTACCAACGCGAATACGCCAAGGAAGTGCTGGTTGGAAATGTACCGCTCGACACCGACGACGAAGGCTTCGATAGCATCGGCATCGGGATCACGACAGAAAACATCCACCGCTTCTTTCTGGAAGCGGTGAATCAGTATGAGGTGGGCGTGGCAGAGGAAGTCAGGCGGGGGATGGAGTGAACTCGGCGGTCGGTGACGGAAATACTATTGCGATGCTGACCCGTTTAATTTGAGGGCTTCAACCAATTGTGCGTACTCTTTGGCATTGCGCGCAGGTTGCAACAGAGGGGCAACATAGCCCCAATGTTCTATTGCAGTTTTAACTCGTGCGTTCATTTGTTGTCGTCGTTGATAAAACTACTGGCCAATCCACCAAGGTCGGTGGCGGAAAAAACATTGCGCTGACCCCGTTTCATTCTTCTGGGGGCCGACGATCCAATCTATGGCGGGTTTGTGTCTCGGCTTATGTTTCTCATGCTTCATCTTCGAAGAAACGATAGCATCCCTTGCCGGCGAGTTTGGCGCGATACATAGCTTGGTCGGCTTGCAGCAACAAGCTTTCGGCAGTGATCTCTTGCACCTGTGGAAAGAAGGTGACACCGAGGCTTGCGGACACATTCAGATTGCACTCCTTGCATACCACTTGCTCAGTCCCCGCATCCAGCAGGCGAGTCAACATCGGAATGCAAGCGTTGTTGTCTGGAAGGTCGATCAGAACAGCGACGAACTCATCCCCGCCCATGCGGGCAAGTGTGTCTCCCTCCCGCAATGTGTGTTTCATACGGTTGGATACTGCGATTAGCAGTCGGTCGCCTGCATCGTGACCGCAGTTATCGTTGACCGCTTTAAAGCCATCCAGATCAAGATATACAAGTGCCAATTTGGTGCCGCGCCGAGAGGCTTGCGCCATTGCCTGTTGCAGTCGGTCGGTGAGCAATAACCGGTTTGGCAGATCGGTCAAGATGTCATAACGGGCAGTATGATTGAGTTCCTCCTCGTGCTCCTTGGTGGCAGTGATATCGTACTGGATACCCTCCCACAGGATGTCGCCGTTGTCGAGCTTGGTAGGGGTGGATTCTATGTGTATCCAGCGCACGCGCATGCCGTCACGCAAACGCCCTTCCCAATGGAATGGTGCCATGCTCTTCCGCACCGACTCATGCAGGTTGGTGAACGTTTCGACCTCGTCGGGGTGAAGACGCGAGATCGCCACACCAACATCTCGATACACGTCCTCCGCCTGCACTTCCAGAAGTTCACACCAGCGGGGACTGACGAAATCGAAGCGCATCCCTCCATCGGCGAGCATGCGCAGTTTGTAAACACCCGCCGGAATGCGATTGATGAGACTGTCGAGTTCATGCAATGCCTGGCTGATCCGCCCTTCCAGCCTGCCTTGCGCATCGGCCAATCTCTCTGCCATCGTGTTGAACGCAATGGCGGTTTCCGCCAGTTCCGGCACATTGCTCACGGTGGCGCGGCTTTGCAGATCACCCTCGCCAAATCGACGCGCTATTGCGGCCAAGTCTTCGAGCGGCCTCAACCCCCGACGCAGTGTTACTCTCAGCAAAATGACAAAGAATATGAGCGATGCCACCCAGGTAATCAAGGCCGTCCATATCTTCTTCCAGATGTCTGAAACCAGAAACAGGGACGACGGCTCGGCAACCAGAGAACCATAGGTCATCCCTCCAGCGACAACGGGAAACTCTTGCGATCCGAAACGGAAGTCGAGCCAGTTCACGAACCAGTCAGGCGGCGATCCGGCCACCGAGTCTGCTTCCATCTTGCCTTCCGCAAGGACATTCCTTCCGGACGGATCCAGCAGGTGCAATCTACGGAACTGCCCGTGGCGCATGATGTTGTCCAGCGTCTCCTGTGCGGTCGCGAGGTCGCCAACGATCAGCGCGCTCTTCAACATAGGTATAGCGGCGGCGGCGGCGGATTGCGTATCACCGGCAGTATGTTCGTTGGCCGTGCGGATCTCGCTCGTAATGACGATTATTTCGTGGACAGTAAACACCGGAACCATGGCGATCAGCAACACCAAAAAAAGCTGGTTATGCAGGCTATTCCTTATCACTTCCCTATGCTCCCGTAGATGTGGCGCACATTGTCGTAGTCACGCTCCTCGGCGGGTTCAAAACCCTGACATTTGCATTCTTTCCACAACGAGTTCGCGTCAGGGTCTGCCCCCATCGCTAACAGTGCCTGTTGCAATGCCGCCGCCCTTTCGGCTGGCACGCGCGGATGGATCAGAACGGGCAGCTCGTGGAAGGGTTCAGACTGAAAGATGACTCGATATCGCAAGTCCGCACTCTTGGTATACGATCCCAAGAAGCGCGAGTTGACCGCAGCCGCTATCACCTGTTTGGCCTTGAGTTGTGCAAGTACCCCGTCCTGATTCCCCGCGAAGCGCGGAGTGATTTCGATGCCCGCCCTCTTGAGCTCCCCCATGGGAACGGCGTAAGCCACAAAAGCATCCTCGGAGGGGAATGCCACCACTTTCCCTTGCAAGTCGCTCAATGAACTGACCTGACTCTCATCACTTACAACCAGCACCCCATGGATGGGCTTTCCCTCCCAGCGCACCAGCACCTTGTACTTGCCATCGAACTCTTTTTGGAAACTATGGTTGGTGAACACAAGATCGAACTCCTCCCGCCCCATCATTGCATCAGTCAATCCTACGGTGGCCCCCATTTTTAGCTGCATAGGGATGCCGGTCTTCTGCGTGAGATAACGCAGTATCGGATTCCACCTCTCTGCAGTCTGGATGGCGCTTTGCTGATTCAGCACGCCGAAAATCAGTGGTGATGAAGTCTTGTTGAGCTGCGATTCGGCCAGGGCTGACGCCTGCATCATGCATGCCCATAACAGCGCGAGGACGGACTTGAATAATGTATGTACCAGCGCTCTGGAGCAAGTGATGCCCCGAATGAACGATTGCGGGCGATCGTTCATTCCCATGATTGTTATGGTCGGTGATTTGTCTGCGTTGATGGAATACATGTTCATATTCAAAACAAAGGTAGCACGATCCAAGCCGAACTGATAATACACACATATCCGTCAATGGAATAGGGACTTAATCGAGCCGGAATCAGAGGAAACCTCAGGGACGGAGCCCAATTGCAAAATGAATAGAGCTCCGTCCCCATGTCGCTGAAGAACGCTGCAAGACATCCTCGCTGCCGGTGCGCAGGCCGACCCCGCCTACCAGCGCGAATACGCCAAAGAAGTGTTGGTAGGCAACGTGCCGCTCGACGCCGACGACGAAGGCTTCGACAGCATCGGCATCGGGATCACGACAAAAGACATCCACCGCTATTTTCTGGAAGCGGTGAATCGATACGAAGTGGGAGTAGCGACAGCGATCAGGTGGGAGCTGGAATGAAGCTGCTGCCTCCAACGAATGGGCCGCATCATCTATTGCGGGCTGAGCCAATGCTGTTCACTTAGCCGCTCGTGGTGAGCTTGTCGAACCACCGGCTTCGCAACCAGAGCCCTTCGACAGGCTCAGGCGGGTGCCCGACCAAAAGCTCTATGGGACGAACGGCATTTCTTTATTCTTACAAAAACAACGCAGCCGATACACCAAAACGTGCCGCCAACTCTTTCGCCTGGCGCGCATTGAATTCACGTCGCCCAGATAACAATTCAGACACGACACCTTGGCTACCCAACTCAGGAAGATCGACTTGGCGCAGGCCATCGCGTTGCATCAAATAACGCAACGCCTCCGCTCCAGTTGCCGCTTTCGGCATTTTATCCTTGGCTTCATATTCCGCGACCAGATCACCGAGATAGTCCACCAGTCTGGCAAGCGGATGTTTTTCATCAGCACCGCCCGCATCGATTGCAGCATCAAGGGCTTCCACCAATTGTGCGTACTCTTTGGCATTGCGCGCAGGTTGCAGCAGAGGGGCGACGAAGCCCCAATGTTCTATTGCTGTTTTAACTCGTGCGTTCATTTGTTGTCGTCGTTGATAAAACTACTGGCCAATCCACCAAGGTCGGCGGCGGGAAAGCTATTGCAATGTTGACCGCTTTGAATTGTTATCGTTCTTTTTTATTGTTCAGCCATAGCCTGATCACATTCGGCGATTATGTAGTCTGGAACGAAGTCGAATTTGTGCGGGTTGAGTTGCATGATGTACTCATTTTCGATATGGAATGACTCATTGATATACTTCTTAACCACATCGTTCTCGTGATTTTCATTGTTAATGATCCTGAAAAGTTGAAGCTTTTCATATCCGTTTTGGGCCGAATGGTATGCGGCGACCATGACGGTATCATTAAGCAGTCTATTCAACAGTTTTGCATAATCAAATGAAGTCAGTTTCACCTGAATAGCGGCACTTCCAGCATCTATTTCAGCCTGAGTCATCGGTCGTTCAACACCATTACTCCTGAACAAGGGTGTCGCTCGTTTATGGAAGAGATTAGCCAGCAACTGATACTCAAGCCCTTTGTCGTCAATAACCTCATAATGCCTTCGAAGATAGATTGACTTAATAATGTCGTCGCCATGAGTCTTGATGTTTTCATCGCATATCTGCGCAAAACTTAATAGATCGCTTTTTTCCACTTCTAACTCGACGACCGTCCCCGCTTTGGATTTGAGAAAGCTCGCCACAGGTATCGGTTGAAACTTGTGACTCAGGCTCTTGACCATGTCAATAACTGGCTCGATGTCATGCGTTAGCATCAACACAGTCTTGTCACGAAGACTGTCCTTCCCACGAAAAAGCATTTCAAGTATTGCGAACTTCTTGTTCTTGTCGAAGGATGATATTGGGTCATCCAACACAATTAAGTCTGGAGCCTTCGTCAAACACTCGTACATAAAAAGAATGATCGAGAAAGCATTTCTTTCCCCGTAACTTAAATGCTTTGCGCCATTTTCGATATTTTCAGCAAAATCGAGATGTCTCAACTTCATTTTGTATGACTCAGCCACGGGCTGAATGTCCACAATGTATTTATAGCCAGCGTATCGTAAAAAACTGTTGATTTCTGCTTTGTACTTACTTATTGCAGTTTCGATACTCTTTTTTTGTTTATTTACTTCGCCCTGCAACATACCTGCTTTGCCGAGAACGGAGGCCAACGAGTTATTAATTTCATCGACAATGGCCTTAGTCTCAGGAGACTCCAACGCAGCAAGAAGACTTAGGTCAATGTTCAGAGCTGAAATGCGCTTCTTAATTTCACCAACATCGCGGAGAGAGAAAAAGGAAATACTCTTTGTATCTTGCAGTTTCTCTCGCAATGTATCTATTTGAGTCTTCAAGACAGTTAGGTAAGCGATTTCTTCCTTTTTTAGCTCAGCCTTATTCTTCAAGATCACATCAATTTTCTGCCTGACTTCTGGACTGAAGTACTTGCCTAACCTACCAATTATTCCTTGCAGGATAGACAAATGTTCTATTGCCTTTGCGTCATACTCTACGCTGACAGCCAAGATTGTTTCCTTCTTTTCCTCAGTTGGCGCTGTGCAATAAGGGCACTCTGTGGAAATACTAAGAAATTCATTCCCTTTTATCTGCCAACCAATCCATTTGACGTTGCTTTCGCTTCTGATGAACTTGGTATATGGAGTCAATTTCTCCGGGATATGCTCGAGCTTATTACCATTCCCAATGGCCTTGCCTATCCGTCCTGCCTTTGAGTATCCAGACTGTGATTTACCGAAGCTGTCGCTCAAATCGGCGAGATCCTTCAGTACTTGATCGATGCTATCGTTCTTGTTGAATGTGTCCTTTATGTTCGATATAAGGCCCTCGATTTCGGCCATTTTCTGTTCGTAGTCGGAATTTTTGATAAATATGTCAAAGCTATCTTTTACGACCTCATCCTGCTTAAAGACGAACTGATCTACGTATTCTTCGCTAAATACAACAACTGACTTGAATTGATCTGCGCCTTTTACACTCGGGCTTGGCGTAGTTTGGGGGTCGCCACCTTTATATTTGAATGGTGTCAGCGTCGAAAGATCCGTGCCACCTTTAGATGCGAATTCAATTGCTTTGGCAATGGTGCTCTTTCCTGTGCCATTGGGTCCATATTTGATATTGAGTCGTCCAGGCACTAAAGATATTTTAGCCGCGTCAATGCTATTGCAATGTTCTATCGTGATTTCCATTCTTCACTTTCGAAGCGAAACAACTTTATATTTGCTCATCGGGCAATTCCAGGTGTTCGATATTATTCAAAATCGGCAACGCATTTCGCACAATAGCTTGTAGTAGTTCACCTACAAATCCCGACATGGTTTCCGCGACGCGACTTATTTGCATGTCACATGCACTCGCCCCATTTTTCGTATTCAACACTGATACCGATCTCTAATATGTCGGTCGTAATAAGTCCCTTTAGAACTAGAGGAAAGAAAGCCATCAAAGATGCTCTGTGGAACGCGACAGAAAGAATAAGTGCCACCATGTTTGAATCTGATTCGCATCTGCTGCGTGTTTGGGTCGTAGCCAATAGCATCTATAGCACTTGAATTTACGCGAATCATTTCCATAAAGTTCCCCTATGTTTTATCACATTCACTCGTCAGGAAATTCTCGAAGAGCTCTGCGCAAATCTGATTCTGCGTCATCGAGTTCACGCAGCGCCCTATCAATGTCTGAACGACCTTCGTCAGATCGACTCCGGGCGTGCTTCAACGCTGTAATTGAATCTTCGACCGCACTGAGCGCCCGCTTTATCCTACGCTTCGCATCCATAGAACTCTCCTCTAGATAATTCCAATTAAGGGGGGCCTTCTCAACCGTCCCGCATCCTATCCCGACACCCCGCCACGCACCAAGCAGAAAAAAGGCCTATATATTTTCCGAAAATATATAGGCCGTCAGGCACTCCAGTTCTGCTGACCACAATAGCTATACGCCCAGCATCCTGCGCGACAACAGTGCCTGCATGTCGCGCCGTCCGTCCGCGATGATGTAAATGAATGCCTGTTTTCCGCTCACCCGATAGATGAGGCGATAGGGTTTGAAGTGCGCCTGTCGATATTCGCGGATGCCCAGTGCGATGAGTTCTTTGGGGTAGGTTCCGCGCTCTGGGAAATCGGACAGTGTCGCCGAAACTTCCATTAATTAGAATTATTGGGGTCGGGTTCGCAATACTTTTCTGAATCGATAGATGCAGACTCCATCGTCCCTTGGTTGCGTGGCATTGAGTGGTTCGAGATTACGCCGCTATCGGCAACGAAAGCTGGAAGTGTCCTTCGACGATACCGGAAACGGAAATATCCTCATCCAGCTCTTCCCAGCGCAGTGCGGTGCCGTTTGCGCGCAAAGTGACTTGCTTGAGTTGTTCGTCACTGGCTTGGCTCAATAGCTTGAAGCGTGCGGCAGGGAAGCCGATCTGCCGTCCGTCCGTGAGTTCGACGAAAACGATGCGCCCGTTCACCCAGACTCGGGTTGCGCAATGTTCCAGTTCAGTGATTGAAGAACTCATGCCATTTCTCCTTGAACAGTTCTTGATGTTCGAATACGGCGACTTCGATACGCCGCAACTCGATGGGACTGATATTGCGGCTCTTTGCCAATCGAATCGGCTCCAGCCAGAATTTGCATTCACCTTCTCCTGTGTCCACATGAATGTGCGGAGGCTCCATTCCTTCATCTGAATAGAAATGGAATCGCCAATTCAGCAAGCGCAGAACGGTGGGCATATCCCTTAACTCGGTGATTTCGTGGAGGGATTCTACACCAAAGCCCTGTTGTGAATACCCGTGCAATTCTTGCACGGGAAGCCGGATGGTTTAAGCATCACCACGGAATCTCCACCCCGTCATTGCCGATGAATTTTCCCGTGTCCGCCGGGGTGAGATCGGCTATGACCTTGCGCATATCGCTCACGCTTTGCTCGACCGGGATCATGGCGTTGGGGCCGCCCATGTCGGTCTTGACCCAGCCGGGGTTGAAGGCCACGGAGGTGATGCCTTTTTCTTTCAGGTCCACAGCCAGGCTTTTGACGACCATGTTGGCCGCCGCTTTGCTGCTGCGGTACAGGTAGCTGCCGCCGCTGGTGTTGTCGGCCATGCTGCCCATCTTGCTGGTGAGGGTGACGATGAGTTTGAGTTTGCTGCGCGCGATCTGTTGGACGAACGCTTCGGCCATCTTGAGCGGGGCCACGGTGTTGATGTTGAATGCGGCCATCCATTCGGCATAGTCGGTATGGCCAAAGCCGCGTTTGTCCGCCGCCGGATAGATGCCTGCGTTGTTGATGAGCAGGTCTATCGATTCATCGGTCAGCGTGCGCGCCAGTTGCTCGATCTGCGCATGGTCGGTGATGTCGAGTGTGTGGAGTTGGATGAAGTCGGGATAGCGAGCCGCCAGTTTGTTGAGCGCATCCGCTTTGCCGGGCTCGCGGCAACAAGCTAGAACACGCCAGCCAGCTGCCGCATATTGATTGCAGAATTCCAACCCGATGCCTCGGTTGGCACCGGTTATCAGTAGTGTTTTCATAAACGGCCTCGTGTATTCCGAATATATCGGCCTGCATCCTAGCCCGCCCATTCCCCTGCAACAAGCAGAAAAGTGGCCTGTCTATTTTCTGCAAACAGACAGGGATGCGTCAGATCAAACCGAATACGGCGCGACCACCCAGCTTCTGACCAATTGAGCCTCGCTATCCGGCAGATAGCTGAAGCCCGCATCCAGATCGCGCGCCACCGCGTAGGCGACTTTGGGCGGGGTGAAGGTGCCCGCGACGAGGTGGAAATACCACGCTGCCGGGTACCCAGCGGCGCGGTCGAATGCTTGCAACTGTGCGGACAGCTCCACGCCGGACAGTTCGATATTCCACGGAAAAGGTTTGAGCGCGCGCGCATGGCGCGACACCAGAGACACCGCCGTCACGGGATTGCGGTACCGGTCCTGATGTTCGCGCAGGGCGATGATCCAGTGGTCGCTGAAGTGTCCGCGACCCGCCGCGCTGCTGTGCGACCACTCGAACAGCAGTCGCGGCAATCCCGCCGGACGGGTTTCTGTCCGGGGTATCTTGGCGATGGTTTCCGCCGCATCGATCAGCCTGCGGAAACGGTAATAGGGTGCGCCCACCGCCTGGGCTTCCAGCAGCAGAGGGACCGGCGGCTCCGCCAGTTCCTGCATGTCTTCTGGCAAGCTGTCCGGATCGAAGAGTTTTCTGTCCAGCACCTCCTGCAACTCTTCGACTTCGAGTTGCAGAAACTCGCCCGGTGCCGTTCCGTAATTCGCCACGAAATAGTGCGTGCGCCCGGTGTGCCGGGTGACATACAGATCGCGCTCGGCATTTCGTTCCAGAAACACTTCCCAGTCGTTGCCGCAGGCTTGCAGTTCGATTTTAGCCCAAGCCTCAAGATGGTCGGCGACGCGCGTGCCGTCCGGCTGGATGATGCCGCCGGACCGGTACCAGCCGCCGCGATTGAGCGCGCTGGCAAAAGTGCAGCCGGGGCGGATACGGTTGGCGATCTCGATCAGCGCGTTATTGTGCGGACGCGGCGGGATGGCCTCGATCTCGGCGGCGATGTTGCCCGGAGCGGTTGTGTCGACGTTGTTGTTTCCCATGTCATCTCCCTGTGACTTCTCAGTCTTCAAGCAAAAAATCTCCCAGCCTCTGGCGCACCACGGCGCGCACATCCGCCTCGGCATCATCCAGCAATTCGGCAATCGCCTCCAGCGGCGCGTGCTGCGCGGCTTGCAGCCGCACCAGCCAGTCTTCGTCGTGCAGCATCTGCACCGTGTCGTCCGGCAGCATACGCTCGGCGACGATGCGTCTCACCTCCGCATCGGTATCGCGCGCCATGAGTTGCAACGCGAAGGCGGGCAAACGACGCGCCACTTCTTTGCGCACTTCGCGGTCGGGGTCATGCGCCATGCGCCGCAGTTGTCCGTGCGGCAAACGCTTGGCCACCGTCAGGCGCACCAGATAATCCTCGTCGGCCATCAGCGCCGCCAAACGCTCGGGAGCGATGCGGTTGGCCACGGTCATGCGCACCTCGCGGTCGGCATCATGCAGGTAGCCGCCGAGTTCGTCCACCGGCAGACGGCTCGCCACCACGCGGCGCACCACCTCGTCCTTGTCGCGCGGCATGGCGCGCAACACCTCCAGCGCAGCGTAGCGCGCGGCGATAGCGCGGCGCTCCCAGAAGCCGTCCTGCAAAAAATCTGCGGCCAACTGCGGGTTGCGCTTCAAAAAGCGGTCGATCTGCCGCCCGCTGTGGGCGACCAGACAGATATCGCCCGGTACGCATTTCCCTTCCGCCAGCAATGCGCGATGCGGACAGCTTGCACAATCGACCGTTACGCTCCCGACCAACGGTGCCTCACCGGAACACAGCTCCGACATGATCCCATCCTTCAATTCGTGCCCCAAGGCAAGTTAAATGCCCCCCGGCAAAGCCGGAGGCTTATTGGGCAAGCCCCTCAAAGACGGCCAATAAAACCATGAGCCGCCTCTGGTGGCACCCAATACTTCGGCGGCACCCAATACCTCCCCCTTTATCAAAGGGGGACTGAGGGGGATTTGAAAGCTTGGCCTTACCCATCCTTTCGCAAAGCCCCCCTGCCCCCCACTTTTTTCAAAGTGGGGAACGTCCGCGACTCTCCATTCTGCATGATTGCCGCAAAGGTCAAACCTTGATGAGTCCTCCGGCATAGCCGGATGGTTGTCTCACTGAATTATCCGTATCAACAGCAACCAACGTGCCAAGCATGCGGACGAGCTTGAGCCCATGCAATGCGGCAGCACAGCCTCGCACAGCGGGACAAAGTCCACAATCGGGCTGGCGGCGTTGTCACAAAGCCGACAAAGCCGGACAGTCGCCTCCCCTTTTGCTCCCCGCCGTCCGGGCAGATCACCGCCACTGACCCGATTCTGCGGCGAGACGCGCGGGCAGTTCCGCTTTTCAATCTTCATGGCGTGGTTATTGCTTGCCTCTCCCAGATTCGCTGGACACTAAATCGGGGAGGTGGAAACCATGGCGATCTACAAGGAAGCAGAAATCGATGACGAGTTGCTCGATCTGATCGGGCGCATGGACAAGGTCGAGGTGTACCGCGAAAGTCTGCAAAACCTGCAAACGGTCTGGGACAATCTGACCTTGCTCGGCTATCTGTCTGGCACTGGCACCGATATGTCGGAAACGCGCAGCGCTTTCCAGCAGCTCACCGGCAGCCTGCTCAACCAGCTGGGACGGGAAACGCTGAAGAAGACCGTGCTGGCGATGAAGTCCAAGGCGCAGGTGGCGGTGGATATCATGATCCGCAACCTGTTCGAGCGCACGGCCGACATCGGTTTTCTGGCGCTGGATGGCGAGGTGCGCGAGTATCTACAGCGTCGCGCGATGCCGCAGGTGCGCTTCGCCCCCGTCATTGCCGAAGAGGATGCACCCGCCGACTGCGACGAGACATTGCTCGAAGAGGCACCCGCGCAAACCATCCCGCCAGCGGGATATTCCGACATGACGGAAGCCAGACTGCTGGCTCACTTCCGCGAGTACGTGCGCAAATATTCGGTGTATTCCAACATCCTGCTGCTCGACACTGAGGGTAATGTCCTGCTTCAGCTCGATGAGCACAATCCGGTCCGGTACAGTAACGATCCGCTCCTGCATGAATCGCTGACGACGACTGCCGCCTATGTGGAGACCTTCCGCAAGACCGATCTCGCTCCGCAGCAGAGCACGGCGCTGATCTATTCCTACCGGGTGACGGACAGCGAGGGCAACAATCTCGGCGTGCTGTGCCTGAATTTCCGCTTCGACAACGAGACCGAGCGCATCTTCGACAATCTGGTGAGCCGCCATGACTGGAGCGTCGTCACGCTGCTCGACCGCAACGGAAAGGTCATCGCCAGCAGCGACCACTGGCATATCCCGGTCGGCGCGCAGTTGAGCATGGCGCTCGACAATAGCTGGAAGATCGTGCGCGCCGCCGGGCGCGAATACCTCGCCGTCACACGACCGACCCAGGGCTATCAGTGCTACATGGGGCCGGGCTGGTACGGGCAGGTGATGCTGCCGCTGGATCATGCCTTCGATCAGGACTTCGATCTGGATATGGGCAAGATCCCCGCCAGCGCCTTGCATGCGGTGATGAGCAACCCCAACCTGTTCGGCGACGCGCTGCGCGAGATACCGGGGCAGGCGGCGCACATCCAGCGCGGCCTCAACCGTTCGGTGTGGAACGGCAATGTCAGCCAGCGCAGCAACGACCGGAAAGCGATGAATCCGGCTTTCTCCAAAGTGCTGCTGTGGGAGATCAGCAACACCGGACAGAAGACGCAGAATGTATTCGAAAGCTCCATCGGCAACCTGCATCAGATGGTGGTCTCTTCCATTTTGCAGGACAGCCAGTTCCAGGCGACGCTGGCGATCAACATCATGGATCGCAACCTGTACGAACGCGCCAACGATTGCCGCTGGTGGGCGCTCACGCCGTCTTTCCGCGCGGCGTTGTCCGCCCCCCGCGTCGATGAAGCGCTGTGCCGTCAGCTCGGCGAGACGCTGGCGCACATCAACAGCCTGTATACGGTTTACGAGAATCTGGTGCTATTCGACCGCAACGGTACCGTGCTGGCCGTGTCCAACCCGCAATACCGCGAACTCTGCGGGCAGCGTCCGGGCGAGGGCTGGATGCGCCAAGCGCTGCAATTGTCGAACAGTCAGGAGTACGCGGTGTCGCCTTTCGCCGCCACGCCGCTGTACAAAGACCGTCACACTTATATCTACGCCGCCGCCATTCTCGACAACGGTGCCGGTAACGTGGCCGGCGGCATCGGCATCGTGTTCGATGCCGCGCCACAGTTCTCCGCCATGCTGACGGATGCGTTACCGCACGACGAGAACGGCGAGATTCCGCCCGGCTGCTTCGGCGTGTTCTGTGATCGCGGCCGCCGCGTTATCTCCTCGACACTGGCTACTCTGACTCCCGGATACACGCTGGAACTGGACGAGCAATATTTCCAGCTGGCCAACGGGCAAAGCCATTCCGGTATCGCCGTGTTCAACGAGCAGTATTACGCCGTGGGTGTTTGCGCCTCCAACGGTTACCGAGAATACAAAGGCGAAGGCGATGCCTATCGCAACGACGTGATCGCGCTGGTATTCACCCCGCTCGGCGAGAAAAGCAAGGACGAGCGTCGGGCGCGAACCGACGCGCCGCGCAATCGCCTGCAACGCAACAACATCAAAACGGAAAACAGCGGCGAGACGGTGGAGATCGCCACTTTTTACGTGGATAGCCACTGGTTGGGCATCGAGTCCCGCCATGTAATCGAAGCCGTCGATGTCAAAGGTATTACCAGCGTGCCGGGCTCCGGCGAGAACATGGTCGGCTATCTGATGTTCCGGGGGGCGATCATTCCCGTCGTCGGACTATGGGGCATGCTGGGGGAATCCGACCGCCGCCGCGCCAGCGGCGACCCGCAGATCGTGGTGATCGAACTGGGACCGAACGAGCGGTTGGGTGTGATGGTGGACGAGCTGGGCGAGATACCGGAAATACCGGCGGAGCGTGTGGAGAAAGTCTCCGGCATGCTGGCCGGTGCCAGCATGCTGACGGAAAGCTTGGTGAAACCGGGCGACCACTGCGCGCAACACGAGATGATCGTGGTCATTTCGCCGGAACGTCTGCGCCGGAAGTTCCTGCCGAACAGATAGCACACACACTCTCCATTCCTTGCCATGACGACTGCCGACAGATGGCGTAGCGGCTGACCATACCTGATAATTTCAGTGCGGTTTATCCGGTACACAAGCCTTTTAACCCTTCGCCCAAATCAGGTAGTATTCCAACCGAGAGGGGGGGGCATGAATAAAGAAGAAAAATTGCTGGCCATCAGCAAACTGGTGTTCGAATTGACGGTGACCAGCAGTATCACGTCCGACCTTGACGTGCTGCTGGACAAGCTGTTCGTCATTCTGCGCGACTACCGCGATCTGCGGCTGGAATCGCGCGGGGCGGTGGTGCTGACCAATCCGCGCGGCCGCTATTTTCAAGTCGCCCAGTTTGGGCTGGAGCCAATCTGGAACAGCAACTTTAGCTGGACGGCAAGCATGTTCGAAAACGCCACTGTCCTGTCCGGCGGAAAAATCAAGGCCGCCACGCTGGATGGGCCGAGTGTGGCGGATGAAACACATAAATTGTTGCTATTACCGCTGACCGTGGAAAATCACCCGGCTGGTACGCTCGTCTTGTTCGCCCCGCTTTCCTACCAGCCCGCCGATATCGATCTGGAATTCATGGGCGATCTGGCGCGTGCCTTTTCCGGAATGGTGCAACGCGCGCTGTCGCAGGAGACCCTGCTCGTTCGCGAACTGGAGCTGGAAGAAGCCCGTGCCGATGCAATCCGCAGTCTGGGTGTGGCCTCGGAATACCGTGACAACGAGACCGGCTGGCACATCATGCGCATGACCAATTTCGCCCAAGCTATCGCCAAAGCCTACGGCCTGCCGGATGACCAGAAAGAATTGCTTTACGTCGCGGCACCCATGCACGATGTCGGAAAGATAGGCATTGCGGATGCGGTATTGCTCAAGCCGGGGAAATTGACACCGGAAGAGTTCGAGATCATGAAAACGCACACCGGTATCGGGGTGACCATCCTGAATGGCAACGATGCCCTGATCGCGGCGGCGCGCGACATCGCGGGCTCCCACCACGAGCGCTGGGACGGGAACGGCTATCCGCAAGGTCTGTCCGGCGAAAATATCCCGGTGCTGGCGCGCATTTGCGCGGTGGCGGACGTGTTCGACGCGCTGACTTCGAACCGTCCCTACAAACAGGCCTGGGGAGTCGCCGAGGCGCGCGACTACATCATTTCCGAATCCGGGAAGTATTTCGATCCCGCGATCGTGCAGGCCTTCGAAGCCGCCATGCCGGAGATCCTGCGCATACGCGAACTCTATCGCGACGACATCATCGATCCGAAGCAAACCCTCTCCTTGCCACCGCTGCCGCTGCGCGCGAATGCCTGGGTGGAATGGGATGACAGCCTCAGCGTCGGCATCGACACCATCGACGAGCACCACCGCTATCTGTTCGATCTGATCAACGATCTGTACGACGTGGTCAGCAAGAAGCAGGGCGCGCGCGAGGTGGCCAGGCTCATCAAGGCGACCGATGCCTATGCCAAGGTGCACTTCCGCACAGAGGAACAGATGATGCAGCATCACCATTTCGACGGGATCCGGACGCAGGAAGAACAGCACCACGCCTTCGAAGCCAAGATACGCGAGTTTTACGAAGAGCTGCACGACAATCCGCTGGTCGCGCAATTCGATGTGCTGTCCTATCTGCGCGACTGGCTGATCCACCACATCCGCGTCGAAGATGCCAAGTTGCGGGCATTGGTGCAGCCCTGAGTCAGAACATCCCCGTGGAACCGCTGATCATCAATCTGGCACCCACCGGCATGGTGCCCACGCGCGACCAATCACCCCACGTCCCGCTCTCGCCGCGGGAGATATCCGCCGATGTGGCCGCCTGTGTCGATCTGGGCGTGTCGATGGTGCATCTGCATCCGCGCGATGCGGCAGGAGAACCCACCACCGACCCGCTCATCTTCGGCGAGCTGGTCGCGGCCGTGCGCGAACGCGCCCCCGCAGCGATCATCGTGACCACGACCAGCGGGCGGCGCACTTGCGATGTCAGCCAGCGTGCCGCCAGTCTGTTGCTTGAAGGCGACCAGAAACCCGATATGGCCAGCCTGACCTTGAGCTCGCTTAATTTCGCGGCGGAAGCCAGCCTCAATTCGCCGGACACCGTCGTGCGCCTGGCCGAGATCATGCGTGAACGCGGCATCCGCCCCGAGTTGGAGGTGTTCGATCTGGGCATGGTGAATGTCGCCAAAAGGCTGATCGACAAGGGTCTGATCGAGGCACCGTTCTATTTCAACATCATGCTGGGCAACGTGGCTTCGGCGCAGGCAACACTGTTGCATCTGGGCACTCTCGTGGCGGATCTGCCGCCGCAATCGGTCTGGTCGGTAGGCGGCATCGGCCGGTTTCAGGCGCGCGCCAATGCCTTGGGGGTGGTCATGGCGCACGGGGTTCGCACGGGCCTGGAGGACAATCTCTGGTTGGACGAGGCGCGCTCGGCGCTGGCCGGAAACCGGCAACTGGTCGAACGAGTCGTCGCGCAGGCCAACGCTTTGGGCCGGCCCGTGGCGGACGCGCAATATGTCCGCACCCTGCTGAATCTGGAGCATCGGCCATGAGCAATTCCGCCCCGCGTCTGGTGATCTTTGGCGCAAGCAACATCCTTTCCGAGTTGTTTGATTGCGCACTGGCCACCGGCCTGATCCCTTCCAAGGTGGTGTTGCATCTGCCCGAATCCGCCAACGAGCGCGACATCCCGCTCGCCGAACGCATCGCCGCCCTGCGCGGATTGTGCGAACCGCCGACCGTGGAACATCTGGATGATTTCGAGCCCGCCCCCGGCGAGTGTTATCTGCTGGGGCCGACCACGCCCACCCGCGCTGAACTTGCCGGAGAGATCGAGCGGCGCTTCGGTCTGCGCTACCACACACTGGTTCACCCGACCGCTTATGTTTCCCCGCTGGCGAAACTCGGGCAGGGCGTCTTCGTCGGTGCCAACAGTGTCATCGCGCCCGGCGCTTGTCTCGATGACCATGTGTTCGTCAACCGCGGCGTCACCATCGGCCATGACACCCGCATCGGCTCTTTCTCGCGCATACAGCCGGGAAGCAATCTGGGCGGGTTGTCGCGCATCGGGCGCGGCGTGACCGTGGCCATCGGTGCCACCCTGCTGGAACGTTTGGTGATCGGCGATGGCGCGTTCATCGGCGCGGGGGCGGTCGCCACCGCCGATGTCCCGTCCAATGTGCTGGTTGTCGGTATTCCGGCAAAGTTCAAAAAACAGCTTTCGTAAGCCGCTCCCGGCTGTGTGCCACGGCCAGTTCGCACGCGGCACGCAGGCTGGGGCCGGAGGATTCCAGGTCGAGTGATTCGGCAAAACGCGTCTGAAGCCGGCACCCCAGGTCGGCACGCAAACCGGCATCCTTCACCAGTTCTTCCAGCAAAGCACAATAACCTTCCATTCCCGTCACCGCGTCATCGCCGAGCTTGTGCCCCCCGTCGGAACCGGCGAATGCCACGACCGGCAATCCCTCCGCCATAGCTTCCGCCACGCTGAAGCCGCCGCCCATGCGCGGCGGATTGACATAAATGTCACACAGCCCCACCACGCCCACCGCATCCTGCCGCGTCGATACGGCTCGCAGCCGCCCGGTAGCGGCACCGGCCAAAGCCGGTGGGACATTTCCGTTTCCGCCGAGCAACAGCCAGACCACATCGGGATGACGGTGCAACAATTCGAGCATGCGTGTCGCCCATGCGCCGCTCACCTCGGACTCCAGCCGGAAGCCGCTGGTTACCCATACCACGGCATTCTCCGGCAGATCGAGTTCGGCCCGTGATACCTGCCATGGGCCTTTGGGATGACGCACCCGATAGGGATGGTAGTGGGGGGCGGGTGACGGCAGCGCCGCCCCCCAGACATTTTGGATGGCCGTTGCCTTGTCGGCGGTCAGCCATACATCCACCGGCGACAAAGGCGGAACAGTGTGGGTGCTCAACCCCACCACCGGACGCACGCCGTGCAGCACGGCGGCCAGATGAGAATAAAGACCGACCAGCATCACGATGTCCGGATCGAATTCGGCCAGCTGATCGAGCATGCCGCGCCAGCGCCACACCATGCTGAAGCGGCTATCGCTGATGTTGAGGCCGGTGCCCGGCGGACACATGCCCGCCCATCCCGCCAAATCGAGCGGCGGCAACAACGGGTGATTGCCGTCGCCGCGAAAATGCGCGACATCGGACAGCACGAGCTCCTGACAGGAAAACACCCGCGTCTGATAGCCCAGCCGCGCGAGTATCGCGCAATTGTCCAGCGCCATCACACTCGGCGTGTGCAGCAGATTGCCCAGATAGGGCATCACCACCGCCACCCGTTGGATGCGTTCCGGCACGCGCGGCACAAGCTTTTTCGGCAACAGGGGAACGAGATGACGCGTGATCCGCGCCGACATTTCCGGCAGCCGTGCCGATGCCAGCGCCGCCACGAAGTCCCCGCCACCGGAGGCACCCTGAATATTGTTCAGCCATTCGTAAGCCATGAAAGCCGCCAACCGGTCCGGATCGACGGAATTTTCCTCCAGCAATCTCGCGGCAGCAGATGACGCGTGATGTGCACTTCCTGTGACACCGTGCAGAAAGGTGAATCTCATGACATCCGCGCGCCACGGCCCTTTGGGCAAAGTTTCGAGGATGTTCAGCAGCCGCTGTTTTGCCGCATTATCGGTGACACCCGACCAGACCGCGCGCAGACGATGCCAGCGATGCGCGCACACCGGATCGGCCAGCACCTGACCGAGCGCGTCCTGCAAAAGCGCCATCTGGATGTTTGTTCCGCTCATAAAGTCACTTTCTCGGCGGTTGACGGGTGGGAGAATTGACCGTCATTCTGCATGATTTCCGGCTGCCGATGTGCATCAAAAAACTGCGGGGAAATTGGCGGGGATGTGTCAGCCGTCTGCCAAATGGCGGCGCAACACGCTCATGCGCGAAGGCTCGAAGCCCATCCTGCGGTAGAACACCAATGCGGCATGATTGTCGCAATCGGCCAGCAGGGTGACGCGCGTCATGCCCTGCTCGCGCGCCCATTCGAGCACATGTTCCACCAGCCGCCGTCCGTACCCTCCGCCGCGATGCGCGCGGCTCACGATCACGTCTTCGAGCAACAGCACACGTCCGCCTTCCGCCGTGCTGACCGTGATGAGCGCGTTGGCCATGCCGGCTACCTGGCCGTCCACGCGGAGCACGAACAGCCGACCCAGTGCCGGGTTGGCGAGGATGAGTTGCAGGCCGCGCAACTGCTTGTCGCGCTCTGGCTGAAAATCGCTCTCCAGCGTGAACAGCTCCGCCAAAAGATCGGCGAGGTGCGGCAGGTCTTCAACAGTAGCAAAATCAATGTTCATATCATCCGTAGTCGGACTTCAGTCCGATGCACCTTGTCGTGATACACCCGCAAGGGGTAGGCCGTGGCTGTAAGGGGCTAAAGCCCCAACAGCACACGCACAATCCCGACTTACATTAGCGCCACGCTTTTCACCTGCGCGCATACATACATTCCCTCGACCAAGCCGAGATGATCGCGCGAACGGCGGGTGATGCGCGACAGCAGCATCTGCGAATCGCCGACCTTCATGCGCACGATCACCTTGTCCGGCCCTTCATCGCGTATCTCCTCGATGCGCGCGTTCAGGATGTTGTTGATGCTGGAACCCTGCGGCGCCTGCGTGGCGATGCTCACGTCGCGCGCCAGCACGCGGGCGCGCACGCCGGTTCCGAACGGCTGATCCACTCTGCCCACCCACAGATGACCACCGGGAAAATCCAGTTGCGTCAGGTGATAGGCCTCGTCGTGCCGCGCTACTTCCGCTGTTATCACCGTGCCCGCATCGTCGAAATGCGCGGTGGGCAGATCGAGGCACGCCAGCGTTTCGCCGAGCGCGCCGCTGGCAATGACGCGGCCTTTTTCCAGCAGCACCAGATGGTCGGCCAGCCGCGCCACCTCGTCCAGCGCATGGCTGACGTAGAGCACGGGGATGTTCAGTTCGCGGTGCAGCCGTTCGAGGTACGGCAGGATCTCCTGCTTGCTGGTCGTGTCGAGCGCGGACAGCGGCTCGTCCATCAGCAGGATGCGCGGGCTGGTAAGCAGTGCTCGTCCGATGGCGACGCGCTGGCGTTCGCCGCCGGAGAGGCTTGCCACATCGCCGCGCTCGATCAGGTGCGACAGCCCCAGCCATTCCACCACCTGATCGAGCTGCACGCGGCGTTCGGCAGGCGCGATGCGCTTGTAACCGTATTCCAGATTGGCGCGCACCGACAGATGCGGGAACAGGCTGGCTTCCTGGAACACGTAGCCCAAGGGGCGCTTGTTTACTGGAACGAAGGTCTTGTCGTCCTGCCAGGTTTCGCCGTTCACATGCAAGGAGCCTGCGGCACGCTCCAGCCCCGCGATGCAGCGCAGCAGCGTAGTCTTGCCCGAACCGGATGGGCCGAACAGCGCGGTGACGCCGAGCGGCGGCGCGCTGAACGCGGCATCCAGCTCGAAGCCGTCCCGCTGCATTTTGAAATGCGCGCGCATCCAGTCCGCCTGTTGTCCGCTCATCGCGTCACCCGCCACGACTTGCCGCTTGCAAGATACAACCCGAGCAGCACAACGAACGAGAACAGCACCATGCCGCCCGCGAGCAGATGCGCCGCGCCGTATTCCATCGCCTCGACATGGCTGTAGATCGCCACCGACAGCACGCGCGTCTCGCCATCGATGTTGCCGCCCAGCATCAGCACTACGCCGAACTCGCCGACGGTGTGCGCGAAGGCGAGGATGATCGCGGTGAGGAAACCGGGACGCGCCAGCGGCAGCGCCACGCTGAAAAATCTGTCCCACCCGCTCGCACGCAGGGTCGCCGCCACTTCCAGCGGTCGTTTTCCCATCGCCTCGAATGCGTTCTGGATAGGCTGCACCGCGAAGGGCATGGAGAAAATCACCGATCCGATCACTAGGCCGTAAAAGGTAAACGGCAATCGTCCCAGTCCCAGCGCGGTGGTCAGTTCGCCCACCGCACCCTGCGGCCCCATCAACAACAGCAAATAGAAGCCAAGCACCGTCGGCGGCAACACCAGCGGCAATGCCACTACCGCCGCAACCGGCCCCTTGTACCACTTGCGGCTGTGCGCCAGCCACCACGCCAGCGGCGTGGCGATCAGCAGCAGCAAACAGGTGGTGACGCTGGCCAGCTTGAGCGTCAGCCAGACGGCTTGGAGGTCGGTGGGGTCTAGGGTATCCATAAGAAACACAGCATCAAAAATATTCCTCATTCAAGCCCCCTCTCCCGTTTGCGGGAGAGGGGGAGAAAACCTCACGGCAAGCCGTAGCCGTAACTGCGAATAACCGCCGCCGCTTTCTCGCTCTTCAGGAATGCCATGAACGCTTTCGCCGCAGCAGGATCTTTTGCGGCGCTCAACTGCGCCGCACTTTGTTTGATCGGATTGTACAGATGCGTCGGCACGATCCACCAGGAACCCTCGGTCACCTTGCCATCTTTAGTGATTTGCGACAGCGCGATGAAGCCCAGTTCGGCATTGCCCGTTGCTGCGAACTGGTAGGTCTGGGTGATGCTTTCTCCCTTGACCATCTTGCCCTGCACCGCATTCCACAAGCCCAGCTCCTCCAGCGTCTCTTTCGCCGCCAGCCCGTAAGGCGCGAGCTTGGGGTCGGCGTAGGCGACCTTGCTGTAGCCGCTCTTGCGCAGCACCGCGCCCTTGTCATCCACATATCCAGGCTGTGCGGACCACAACACCAGCTTGCCCAGCGCATAGACGAATCGCGAATCCTGAACCGCCAGCCCTTCCTGCTCCAGCAGCTTGGGATTCTTCTCGTCGGCGGCCAGGAACACATCGAACGGCGCGCCATTCTGAATCTGCGAGGTGAACTTGCCGCTGGAGCCGAAGGAGAGTTTCACCGTATGCCCGGTCTCTTTCTGGAACAACTCTGCGATCTGCTTGACCGGCTCGGTGAAATTCGCCGCCACCGCCGCACTCACTTCACCCGCATTCGCCGCTTGCGCCATCGTTGCCAGCAGCGCGCCAAACAAACCGAATCTGATTGCTTTCATTTCATTCTCTCCTTATGCGTTAACCGCCAAAATGATATGCGAGGCCTTAATCAGTGCCGCCGCTTTCACCCCTTCCTTGAGCCCCAGAGACTTGATGCTGTCGTTGGTCACAATCGCCGCGACGCTCTTGCCGCCCGCCAGTTCGATGATGACCTCGCCATTCACCGCGCCTTCCTGACAGCGCACCACCGTGCCGTGCAGCTCGTTGCGCGCGCTGGTCTTAAAGGCGTCAGAGGTGGTCACAATCACCCAGGGCGCTTTCACCAACGCATACGCTTCGCCGCCCACCTTCAATCCCAGATGGCCCACGCTCTCGTTGGTAATCACCGCCGCCAGCGTATCGCCGCCGCTGATGTCCATCACCACCTCGGCATTGATCTGCCCCAGCTTGATGCTTTTGATGGTTCCCAGAAACTGATTGCGCGCACTCGTCTTCATATCGAATCTCCTGATTATTTGGTAATACTCGTCAAAATCGTCCATCACCTCGGCCAGCTTTTTCAACACCTGCTCGCGCTCCTGATCCAGTCGGCGATATGCACCCGCCACGCGGCGACCGTAAGTCGTCAGCGTCGTCCCACCACCTTTAGCCCCGCCGGTCTTGCGCTCCACCAGTGGCTGTTCGGACAGGTTATTGATCGCCTCCACCGCCTCCCACGCCGCCTTGTAGCTCATACCCATCGCCGTCGCCGCCGCCGAGATCGAGCCGGTCGCATCGATGCGCTCCAGCAGTTCCAGATGATCCCAGCGTCGCCCACGGGCGATCTTCAGTTTGGAGACGACCCCACGCTCCGACTTTCCGACCGCATTCTTTTCAGCTAGCAATTGCGCCATATCGTCCTCACTCGTTATTACCTGCCAGTACCTAACGATGAGCAAAAGCGATGCCACAACACGCACCAGCCCCACTCATCCCTCATCACTATTCGATTCTTTCAAAAAATGCACATCTCCAAGCAAAGCTCCGCAGCCTCTCTTCTTTGTAGCTTCCCGCACAATTTGGCAGATTCGTTACATCCTTAAGGCTATAACGAAATAGCCCTATATAAACCAATGGTAGGCAATGCCTCATTCCGCCGCGATGGCACGCCACTTGCTGAAATTCCCATGCGTTATGTATCACAACACACAACCGATTTCATAATTTTATTGGAGCCTAAAATGTCAAAACGCCTTAACTATCTGATCGCGAGCAGCCTGCTCGTCTCCATACCCGCTCTGGCGGACAGTGCCAACGTGACTGTGTACGGAGTCGCGAACGTCTCATACGACTTCATCGATGCCGGAAGCACGACCGCCGGAGTCGCTGGGGCAAAGATCAACAAGGTGTCGAGCAACGCTTCGCGCCTCGGATTCAAGGGCAAGGAGGAGCTCGGCGGCGGGCTCTCCGCCATCTGGCAGATCGAATCGCTGATCGCGATGGACAACACCGGCGGCACATTCGGCACGCGCAACACCTACGCCGGGCTGAGCAGCAAGGATTACGGATCCCTGCTGCTGGGACGCAACGATACGCCATACAAGATCAGCACCCGCAAGCTGGACAACTTCGGCGACACCATTGCCGACAACCGCACGTTGTTCGGCACAGTGACCGGCGTTTCGTCCAGCAAGTCGTTCGTGACCAAGCAGCCTGACCTCGTCAGCTATATCTCGCCGACCATGGGGAACGTCATCCTGTCGGCGGCCTACCTGAACCTATCCGAGAATGCGGCCGCCGCAGCAGCACCCAAGGACCGCGCCGCTTCGCTCGCCGCAATGTACGACGATGGCACCTTCTACGGCTCGCTCGCCTACGAAACGCACAAACTGGACTCGGTTCGCTTGGGCGGCAGGGAAAACGCATGGGCGATTGCCGGTGCATATACGATGAACGACTTCAAAATCGGCGCTGCTTATGAAAGAACAAGCGACACACTGGGCGGCGCAGCTGCACCCGCCGCCTGTGCCGGTTTGGCGGTCGGAGCGGACTGCCTGGGACACAGCGCCTGGTATGTCAGCGCCATCTATAGCTTCGGCAGCAACGCGCTAAAAGCCGCCTACTCCAGCGCCGGAAGTCTGGCGGGAAGAGCGAACACCGGCGCGGACCATCTTTCCTTCGGCCTCGATCACCGATTAAGCAAGCGCACGACGCTATACGCCCTGTACACCCGCTTGAGCAACGACAGCGCCGCGAACTACGGATTGGCCGGAGCCGCCTGGAGCAGCGGCGTTACACCCTCCGTCGGCGCGGGAGCCGCCCCATCGGCACTGTCTTTTGGAATGAAGCACACGTTCTGAGCCCTCGTCGAAGGCTCAAACAAAACGGGCACTCGAGTGCCCGTTGTCATTACTGCCTGCGACAGCGGATCAGGGCAACTCGTACCCGAACCCGCGCATCACCGCCTTTGCCTTCTCGCTCTTCAGGAACGCGAGAAAAGCCTTGGCCGCAACCTGATCCTGCGCACCGCTCAGCAGCACCGCACTCTGGCGAATGGGATTGTGCATCCCCGGCGGCACCAGCCAGTATGATCCTTCCGTCACCTTGCCGTCGCGCATGATCTGCGACAGCGCTATGAAAGCCAGATCCGATTTCTCGATGACGACAAATTGATAGACCTGTGCTACATCGTCGCCCTTGTCCAGCTTGCGCTGGATCGCATTCCACATCGTCAGCTTGGTCAGCGTCTCCTTCGCCGCCACGCCGTAAGGAGAGAATCGCGGATTGGCGATTGCCAGCCGATCAAAATTACCCTTGCCCAGCACCCGGCCCCGGTCATCCACCAAGTCGCCCTGCGCGCTCCACAACACCAGCCTGCCCGTGGCATAAACAAAGCGCGAACCGCCGACCGCCCGCTCTTCCTGCAACAAGCGTTTTGGAAACTCCTCATCTGCCGCGAGGAATACATCGAATGCCGCACCGCCCCTGATCTGCTCATACAACTTGCCGCTGGCAGCAATAGTGACCTTCACCGCATGCCCGCTCTCCTGCCGGAAAAGCGCCACGATGCGCTCCATCGGCGCGGAGAAATTCGATGCCACCGCCGCACGCACCTCGCCGGCGCACGCCGGTGCACTCATCAAACCAAATAACATCACGACCAAGGTAACACCGACGCGCAATGTACAGATACTCATCATCGACTCCAGCATAAGAAACTGGCGCAATGATAGCAAGCCAGCCGGAGGCCAGCGAACTATCTAGGCCTTTCAGAATGTTGACCGTGAGACGACACGCGGATACGGTTCAGACTGGAAGCTTGGCAAAATTGATGGCGCTTGAAACGCGATGCCGAGCACTCCTGCCAACATTTTCAAAACCACCTATACCAAACCTCAATTTTAGAAATCGATGAAAATCTTGAGGAATGCCCAAAACTTTGGCGCTATATGGATTCTATTTAGAGGGTGGGTTTAAACACCATCAATCCGTATACGACCAGCATCGAAGGAAAGGCCAACATTCCCAGCCGTTCCCAGAACATTGCGTAGCGCCAGTATTGGGGAGGCAGTTCGGTCCGGTTGTCAGCGGCTTCTCTTGCTATTTTCGCCATCCGTATTTGCAACCACACCACGGGTAGCCACCACGCGCCGGCCAGAATGAACAGGACGTAGGTTGCTATCAGCCATGTATCGGTCAGCGAGTAGCCCGCCATCGAGACCAGAAGAAATCCGCTGATGGGTTGAATGATGACGGTGGGCGCGGTGAACCACCAGTCTGCCCTGACAACCAATCTCGATACTTCCGCAATCGCCGCCACGTTGCGCGTGCGGTTGATGAAATACAGATAGAACGCGCTGCCGAATCCGACGCCGACCAGGGCGACGCTGGACAGGATGTGTAGCCATTTGATCAACAAGTAGGTGTCCATGATTTCTTCTCCTCATATTCGTGCAGCAACCAGAGCAACATCAGAATGGGCAGATTTTTCAGCACCGGGCCGAACGGGTGCAGCCAGTACACGGGCAGGCAACAGGCGATGATGGCGCTGTAGCCCAGCACCAGCGCCGCCTGCGTTTGCCACAGTCGGCGCGAGGGGCGAGCTAGCGTCAATATGCCCAGCAATATGTCCAGCGAGGCCGAGCCGTACAACGCAAGCAGCGCGACGTTTCCGTATAGGCCGACTTGTTCAAGCAAGCGCAGACTCTCTTGTTGCGGATAGATGCCCAGCGACAGCAGGCCGGTCACCAGCCAGATAGCGGCAAGCGTGTAACGGATCAGTCTCAGGTCGCGGGCTTTCATGTCGCACCTTCATGGGCGATGAACTCACGATAACTGTGCGGCATGCGTCCGAGCAGCTTCGCAAATCGCGCCGGTGCTGCGGTGTTACCGGCGGCAAGCATGGCGTGGGTGTCGCTGCACAGGGGGCTGGCCGGGATGTAGTCGCCGATCCTGGCCGCGAGTTGCACCATGAACGCGGGCGTCGCCACATGCCATGCGGGCGGGTGCTGCAATTGCTCGCGGTAGCTATCCAGCATGCCGCTCATGGTGGTCGCATCCGCGCCGACGGCGTTCACGGTCTGGCTGCCCGCATCCGGATTTGCCAGCCATCGCGTTACGGCGGCGCAGATGTCGTCGATATGCACCGGCTGCAAGGTTTGCAGGCCGCCCATCGGCAGCACATGCAGGGGCAGCTTCGCCAGTTGCCGGAACATTTGCGCGCTCGCGCCGTCCTCGCCGTAGATCACCGAAGGCCGCAGGCATAACCAGCGCACTTCGGGCGGCAACGCCTGCAACGCGCGCTCGGTCACCAGCCGCGTGGTGAAGTACGGCACGTCCACGCCGCTATCCACACCCAGCGCCGACAGATGCACGATGCGTTCGACGCCAGCATCCGCGCAGGCCGCGAATAGTGCGATGGGTGTCTCGGTGTGCAGTTTCTGCATCGGATTGGCGCGGCTGTCGCGCAGCAGCCCCACCGCATTGACGATGACATCGACGCCCGTCAAACGCGACAACCAGATTTCCTTGCTGCCGTCGTTGCGGAAGTCCACGGCGATGTCGTCCGCCTCGGTGGGTTTGCGCACGGCGCGAATGACGGTGTGTCCCGCATCGCGCAATGCGCGGGTCAGATGCCTGCCGACGAAACCCGTTGCACCGCAGATGAGGATTTTCATGATGGTTCCCCCGACTTCGGTGCGACTGTGCGCCAGACATTGCGCGCAACGAACATCACGGTTACGAACACGCCACCCAGCGTCAGGATCAGCGTGATGCGTATCGCTTCGATCCAGTCTTGTGCGGTCGCGCTGTAGCCGAAGATCAGCACCAGCATCAGCGCGCCGCTATAAGCCAATATGTCCGCGCTGCGCAGCCAGAATTCAGCCCCCGCCTGCGATTTGCACAGTTCGACGATGACTTGCCGGGTGGTGCGGCGCAGGTAAAGCATGGCTATCGCAACGACAACGACGGTGAACAGCAAGGTAGAGAAAAACAGAATGGGATCCATGATGATCTCCTTTTGTATGGGGTCAGAGTGAGCAGCGGCCTTCGCTGCAACGGCGGCTGCGTTTGAATGCGCGGCGGGCCTGGCATTTGCCGAGCAACTTGAACAGCACAGGCATGCCCGTCCAGGTGAGGACTTGCCGATGGTGCGCGACCCATGGATAGATGCGTTCCATCACCGGTCGGGTGAACTTTCCGCCCCACAAACTGGCGAAGGCGGACATGCCCACCGTGCGATAGAGCAATTCGAAAGCGGGTACGCCCTTGACCCATGCGCCCAAGTTATCGCGCACATGCAGACGCGCCATCATGTCTTCGCGTGCGACGCCATTCACTCGAAATGCCGAGTCATCGAAATCGGCGGCGGAACAATCGACCAGAATCAACTGTTGATTTGCGTCATGAATCTTGATGGCCTGCATCTCGCTGTTGCACAAGCTGCAGGACGCATCGTAATAAACGGTCAGCGGATATTGCTCGTTCATCACAACCTCCATTGGTTACATTAATTTCTGTATAGACAGAAATATAGGGGCAAAAAAACACCCCCCTCACTTTGGCAGCAACAAACTCTGGATCTTCGCTCCCAATTTCATCACTTTCATCAACGTGGCCGGATCGAGTTTCAACATCTGGTCGCCCCATGTGGAAAGGGACTCCATCAATGCCAAGGTGTCCTTGATGCGCTGCTGCACTGCTGCGTCTTCCTTCGAGATTTCGCCGCTGGACAGGCAATCCCGCAACACGTTGATGGTGGGGTCGAACTCGCGTTCCTTGCGTTCGCTCACCACGGTTCTGAACAACTCCCAGACATCAGTCGAAGTCGCAAAGTGATCGCGCCGGTCGCCCATCACATGCACCACATGGATGAGATTCCAGTTTTGTAATTCCTTGATGCTGTTGCTCACATTGGAGCGTGCGACTTCCAGCGTTTCGGCGATCTCGTCGGCGGGCATCGGCTTCCCGGCCAGGTAAAGCAATGCATGGATTTGCGAGACCGTGCGATTAACGCCCCACTTGGAGCCCATCTCGCCCCAGTGAAGAATAAAGCGCTGCGCTACAGGATTAAGTTTCATGGGCACACAATATTCCTGTCAGTTATTTCTGTCAATACAGAAATTGCAGAAACTTTATGTTCATGTTTGATTTGTTCAACGAACCTGATTCGGTATAATCCGCCCCGCCGTTCAAACCGATTGGGAGAGCGCATCCACTGGATGCCGCCGAAGGCGCAACACCCGTAACCGCTCAGGCTCAGGAACCAATCGGAACAGGCGAATCTGGAGAGTGCTGCAAATGCGGCCACCGAAGGGGCACGCGACCATGGTCGTAATCTCTCAGGTACCAAGGACAGATGGGGCGCAGCGCGAAATCGCGCTGCGCCTTTTTTATTTCTAAGGAAAGCAATAATGACTCTGAAGACGACTCCTTTGAATGCAGCCCACCGCGCCATGGGCGCGAAGATGGTGGATTTCGGCGGCTGGGACATGCCGCTGCACTACGGTTCGCAGATCGATGAACACCATCAGGTGCGCAACGATGTCGGCATGTTCGACGTGTGCCACATGCGCGTGGTGGATGCCAAAGGCGACGGTGTGCGCGCCTTCCTGCGCTACCTGCTGGCGAACAATGCCGACA
>JAXMKV010000018.1:0-43744 GCA_034371155.1 Gallionella sp.
CAAGTGGCTCCCCCGTCCTTGCCAAATTCGGCCGGGGCCGAATGTTGGCGCGGAGGCTGCGGCCAGAATGGCCTTGCCCCACCAGCAAAGCTGGTGGCTCCCATGCTATGGGGGTAATCCTTTGTTGTCATGATGGTGCACATACCTGTCCTCCTGGCTCATAGAGATTACGAAGCGGTGTCCGTCATTGGGGGATGAGTAGATGTAGGCTTCTATTCAAAATCTATAAGAAATATTTTTGACATGCAATAAAAATATAATAAAAACAATCGGATATAAATTTCGACTGAGATATGGCTGTATAGCAGTAATTCGCATCGATTAAGAATTACAAGAGTCTTTATGTTGGAAATTCTGACCTAGATGCCACTTGGCGAGAGTGTGGTGAATATATGCAAGTTGTTTAGATGCGCTGCCAGTGCATCCAACATCCGAAATTGACATAGCATCGTCATCGAGGAGAGCAGGTCAGTTCGACCAGACAATCTGGTAGTCTGGATGCGCCGTATATCCACAGCCTAGTACAACGTGGGGTGCTGTTCTTGGATTGGCACGGAGTTGCCGAAATTGCCAGTAAGCTGACGCCGCCTAAATCTGTTAGGATTCAACGCCAATCGGCGTCCGATGGGCTAATAACAATAAGTCTTCGCCCAATCAAACCTTGGATTCACTTGATGGATAGCAAAGAGAAGAAAAAACTCAGCGAGTCCGATATCTGCGACCTGTTCATCACGCCAGCCATAAAAGATGCTGGCTGGGATTCCATGACGCAAATCCGTCGCGAAGTAACACTTACCCCCGGCCCCGTCGTCGTGCGCGGCAACATGTCATCGCGCAACAAGAAAAAGAAGAAGTTTGCTGACTATGTTCTTTCATGGGATGCCAGTACGCCACTTGCAGTAGTGGAGGCAAAAGACAACAACTACACAGCTAGCCATGGCATGCAGCAAGCACTTGGCTATGCAGAAATCCTCGAAGCTCCCAGTGCATTCAGCTCCAATGGCGATGCCTTTGCCTCGCACAACAAAGTGCCCAAATCTGGCGAAGACATCGAAACAGAGTTTGCTATGGAAGCCTTTCCAACGCCTGAAGAATTATGGCGGCGGTACAAAATATTTCGCGGCATTGAAGATGCCAATGAATCTCTCATCTTGCAGCCTTACCACCTCGATCCCTCCGGCAAAGAGCCGCGTTACTATCAGGTAGAGGCAATCAACCGAACCATCGAGGCCGTGGCTAACAAGCAGAAACGTATCCTGCTGGTCATGGCAACGGGCACTGGAAAAACCTACACCACCTTCCAGATTATCTGGCGCCTGTGGAAAGCCAAAGCAGTGAAGCGAGTCCTGTTTCTGGTGGACAGGAACATACTGGCCGACCAGACGCGAGTGAATGATTTCAAGCCGTTTGGCTCGGTGATGACCAAGATCAAGAATCGCAAGATCGATCCATCCTATGAAATTCATCTTGGCCTCTATCAAGCACTCACCGGACCTGACAAAGAAGACAAGGTGTACAAGACGGTTTCCCGCGACTTCTTCGATCTGATCGTTATCGATGAATGCCATCGTGGCAGTGCAGCCGAGGATTCTTCTTGGCGCGAAATTCTGGATTACTTTTCAGATGCCATACACCTGGGGCTGACGGCAACACCCAAAGAGACACAGTACGTTTCCAATATCACGTATTTCGGCGATCCGGTATATACCTACAGCTTGAAGCAGGGCATCGAGGATGGCTTCCTTGCCCCCTACAAAGTGGTGCGCATCGACATCGATAAGGATGTCGAGGGTTGGACGCCGCCACCGGGCATGAAGGACGACCTGGGCAACGAGATTGAGTCGCGCACCTACAATCAGGTTGATATGGATCGTGTGCTGGTGCTGAACCAGCGCACCAAGCTGGTGGCGGAACGTGTAATGAAACTGCTCAGGGCAACCGATCCATTCTCCAAGACCATCATCTTTTGCGAAGACATCGACCATGCCGAGCGCATGCGCAAAGCCATCGTCAATGCGGCGGGCCAGCTGGCAATTGATAATCCCAAATATGTGATGCGCATTACCGGCGACAGTATCGAAGGCAAGAACGAGCTCGATAACTTCATCGACCCGCAAAGCCGCTTCCCGGTGATCGCCACCACCTCCGAGCTGATGACCACCGGCGTGGATGCCAGAACCTGCAAGCTCATCGTGCTGGACAAGACCATCAACTCAATGACCACCTTCAAGCAGATCATCGGTCGCGGCACCCGCATTGCAGAGGAATACAGCAAGTATTACTTCACCATCATGGACTTCAAGAAAGCCACCGAACTGTTTAAGGATGAAGATTTCGATGGCGAGCCGGTGGTGATCTACGAACCTGGTAATGACGACGACCCCGTGCCGCCCGATCCCACCGATGAAAGCGATAGCACCACCTTGAAAGTCGAAGAACCGGAGGGCGTCTACAAAGCCCGGGTAAGCGGTGTTCCCGTCAAGATTATTGCCGAGCGTGTTCAGTATTTGAGCGAAGAAGGGCAGCTGATTACCGAGTCGTACCGCAACTACTCGCGCAAGAAGATACGCTCGGAATTCTCATCGCTGGACGATTTTCTGCGGGCCTGGAACGATGCCAAAAGGAAGCAGCTCATCATTGATGAACTCGAAAAGCACGGGATCGACTTCGCACATCTGGAGAAGGAGATCGCCAACGGCTGCGGCGCTTTCGACCTGATCTGCCATATCGCCTACGACCAGCCGCCGCTCACCCGTGCCGAGCGCGCCAATAATGTGAAGAAGCGCAACTACTTCACCAAATACTGTGACAAGGCGCGCGCCATTCTTGAGGCATTACTGAACAAATATGCCGACGAGGATATCGGTGCCATCGAAAGCGCCAAGGTGCTCAAATACAGGCCGTTCAACGAGATCGGCACCCCGGTGGAAATCATCAACGAAGTCTTCGGCGGCAAGGATGGCTATGAGCACGCCATCGAAGAGCTGGAACACGCGATTTACGATCTGAAACAATCAAGCGGGACACATGCATGAGCAATGTAAGCGGAATCATCAAGTCCATTCAGGACATCATGCGCAAGGATGTGGGTGTCGATGGCGATGCGCAGCGCATCAGCCAACTGGTGTGGATGTTCTTCCTCAAGATTTACGACGACCGGGAGCTGGAGCTCGAATACACAGAAGACAATTACAAATCGCCGCTGCCCGAGCACCTGCGCTGGCGCAACTGGGCCAAAGACCCGGAAGGCATGACCGGCGACGAGCTTTCCGATTTCGTGAACTTGCAGCTTTTCCCCACGCTGAAAGACAAGCTTGTTGTAACCGGCGAAGTCGGCAAACGCGCGCTGGTGATCCGCAACCTGTTTGAAGATGCCTACAACTACATGAAGTCGGGCACCCTGATGCGTCAGGTGATCAACAAAATCTGCGAGATCAATTTCAACAACACCGCCGACCGCCACACCTTCGGCAGCATCTACGAGCAAATACTCAAAGACCTGCAAAGCGCGGGAAATGCGGGCGAGTTCTACACTCCGCGAGCCGTCACCCAATTCATCGTCAACCGCATCGACCCCAAGCTGGCCGAGAGCGTGCTTGATCCTGCCTGTGGCACGGGTGGCTTTCTGGCCTGCACCATCGATCACAAGCGCAGCAATTATGTGAAAGTCACGGGTGATGAAGAGGTGTTGCAACAGAGCATTTTTGGCGTCGAGAAAAAAACGCTGCCGCACATGCTCTGTACCACCAACATGATTCTGCACGGCATCGACACGCCCACCCGTATCGAGCACAAAAATACGCTGAGCCGCCCTTACACCGACTACACGCCCAAGGATCAAGTCGATGTCATCATCACCAACCCGCCCTTCGGCGGTATGGAAGAGGATGGTATCGAGAAGAACTTCCCGGCCAACCTGAGAACACGGGAAACCGCCGACCTGTTCATGGCGCTGATCATCCGCCGCCTGAAGGACGGCGGCCGCGCTGCCGTGGTGTTGCCGGATGGTTTCCTGTTCGGCGAGGGCATGAAAACCCGCCTCAAAGAAATGCTGCTGCAAGAGTGCAACCTGCACACCATAGCCCGCCTGCCCAACGGCGTATTTGCGCCCTACACCGGCATCAAGACCAATATCCTCTTCTTTACCAAAGGCAAACCCACCGAGCACATCTGGTACTACGAACATCCCTATCCGGATGGCATCAAGAGTTACAACAAAACCAAGCCGATGCGCTTCGAGGAATTTACAACCGAGATCGACTGGTGGGGCAGCGAGGCCGACGGCTTTAAGGCGCGCGTGCAGAACGAGCAAGCCTGGCTAGTGCCGGTCGCCGACATTGTGGCGCGCAATTACAACCTCGACATCAAGAACCCACACGTCGGCGAGCAAATCAGCCATGACCCAGACGAACTGCTGCAGCAATATCAGCTGCAGCAAGACGCCATCGCCGGGCTGCGCAACCAGCTTAAGGATGTTTTGCAGCAGGCGTTGCACCGGGGCGAGGCGTAATCATGCCGGAAGCAATTACCGACAACCTCGGCCTCTGGACCTCGGCGCTGCTCACCAAATCCACTGCTGGGCGTGGCAGCAACGGCAAGCTGGAAGCCTACGGCATCAAGAAACTGCGCGAGCTGATTCTGGAGCTGGCCTTGCGCGGGAAACTGCTGCCGCAAGACCCCAGCGACGAACCGGCGAGTGTGTTGCTGGATAAGATCGCCAAAGAAAAAACGCGGTTGATAAAAGAAGGACTGTTGAAAAAAGAAAAATTGCTGGCTGATATTGGTGATGATGAGAAATCATTCGAGCCGCCGTCAGGATGGGAGTGGGTGCGGTTCGGTACTATCGCCCAGCACAATTCAGGCAAGACCCTCGACAGTGGGCGGAATACTGGCCAACTTCGTGATTACATCACCACTTCCAATCTCTATTGGGGACGGTTTGATTTGGTGAATGTTCGCCAAATGCCAATAGCAGATGACGAGCTTAGTAAGTGCACTGCAAGAAAAGGCGATCTCTTGATATGTGAGGGGGGGGAATCTGGTAGGGCAGCAGTATGGCTATACGACCATGAAGTCTGCTTCCAGAACCACGTTCATCGCGCTCGGTTTTATGGGGAAATTGATCCGTACTTTGTTTATCGCTTCTTTGAAAAACTAAATGCTACTGGAGAAATTGACCAGCACCGAAAGGGGGTAGGTATCTCGAACATGTCGAGCAAGGCGCTTGCTTTGATTGCTCTACCCCTACCGCCATTTGCCGAACAACGCCGCATCGTCGCCAAAGTCGATGAACTCATGGCACTGTGCGACAAACTAGAACAACAGCAAACCCACAGCACCGAAGCCCACAAAACCCTGGTTGCTTCCCTGCTTGACACACTCACTCGCGTCGAGTCGCAACAGGAATTCAGCGCAGCGTGGGCGCGCATCGCCAGCCACTTCGACACCCTGTTCACCACCGAAGCCAGCATCGACCAACTCAAACAAACCATCCTCCAACTCGCCGTCATGGGAAAACTCGTCCCGCAAGACCCAAACGACGAACCTGCCAGCGCTTTGCTTAAGCGCATCCAGGTGGAAAAAACCAAGCTGATTGCTGAGGGGAAGATCAAGAAAGATAAACCACTGCCTGAAATTACCGAGGAAGAAAAGCCGCTTGAATTGCCGCAGACTTGGGCGTGGGCTCGCATTGGTACATCTGTTCAAAGCACAGAATATGGCCTATCCGAAAAAACTTTCGAGTCATCAGAAGGAGTGCCAGTATTGAAAATGGGTGATATTCAGGATGGTAAAGTCATTTTGGGTGGGCAAAAGAAAGTTGCGCAAAATGTGGAAGGGTTGCCTGAGCTTTATTTGAGATCTGGTGATCTTATATATAACCGTACTAATAGTGCTGAGCTTGTCGGGAAAACGGGTATTTATGAGGGGCCCGACGGTGTGTACACATTCGCCTCATATCTTATCCGGATTCGCTGTATTGATGGTCTGTTCTCCCCCCGCTATCTTAACTTTGTCATGAGTACACCGTTGTTTCGTGAAACTCAAATAGAGCCACATTTAAAGCAGCAGTGTGGTCAGGCAAATGTAAACGGCACCATAATGAAAAACATGATTGTTTCAGTACCACCACTCGCTGAACAACATCGCATCGTCGTCAAAGTCGACGAACTTATGGCTCTGTGCGATACCCTCAAAGCGCGCCTTGCCGCGGCCCAAGTCATCCAGCTCCACCTCGCCGACGCCATCGTTGAGCAGGCTGTCTGCTGAGTAGTAAGAGATGACTCCGACACCGCATAAAATTTGGTGTGACGAAGACGAGCATTACCGTTACGAGCACTTCTCCGATTTTAATGAGTGGTTGGATAGTGAAGAGGGGCAGGCTGCCCGGGCTGAATATGGCGTCGATGTATTGCCCCAACCAAGCAAGGCGCTCTTTTCGGGTG
This sequence comes from Gallionella sp., assembly GCA_034371155.1. Taxonomy (GTDB): domain Bacteria; phylum Pseudomonadota; class Gammaproteobacteria; order Burkholderiales; family Gallionellaceae; genus Gallionella. The sequence goes on from JAXMKV010000018.1 coordinate 6,444, forward strand.
ACAGAAACGGCTATGAAGAGGCGTTCCGGGAGTTTCGCAAGGTATGGCGTCACGAATCGCTGGGTGAATCTTGGTTTCAGGAACAGTTCGGTGATGTTCACTGGTTTCAGCAAAATGTAGTTCACTTCTTTCAGCTTGTTGATCTGCTGCATGCAGGGATGGTAGTACCGTTCGTTGGCGCGGGCATTTCAGCATCGGGCGGTTTTTCCACATGGAAAGACCATTTGCGGCACCAAGGCAAGACAGCACATATAGCTTCTGCTCACATTGAAGAACTATTAGCCAGGGGCGCCTACGAAACAGTGCTGGAAGAGATCGAGGCTGTCCGTGGCCGCGATGTTTTCATTGGTGGAATTCGTGATGAGTTCTCTAGTAGCGGCACGATCCCCGGTGTGGTTTGGCGCATCTCCGAGCTGTTCACGGATACGGTCATTACGACCAATTATGACCGCTTGATTGAGAAGTCCTTTGAGACTGGCGAGGAAGGCAAGGTTCAGGTGATCAACGGCCTGAATGCACTGGATAAGCCTGATCCGAAGAGAATCACCGTCATCAAGCTGCACGGCGACATCCTGAATCCCGGGCGCTGCATCCTCAGCAAGAACCAATACGATGAAGCCTATGGCAACGACAGCCTTAATATGCACAAGCCTATTCCCAAGCTGCTAGCCTACCATTACAAAAACAGCAGCCTGCTCTTCTTGGGCTGTAGTCTGCGCAATGACAGAACGGTTCAGGTATTCAAGACGATCAAGGATGGCATGGGCGAAGAGGAGGAGATAAAACAGCACTTCTCCATAGAGCAAGCGCCCGAAAGTCTGGAAGAGATTGCGCAACGCAACTCAGAACTGGCAAAGCTGGGCATCACGCCGATCTGGTTTGAAAAAGAGCGTTATGAGCTGGTCGAAAGCATTCTGAGCCTTGCTAAGAATGAACTGCGCCACCGAGGGGTAGCACCTCAACCGGTAGTGGCTGAAGAAAGCCCGGCAGTTAATCTGGATTTGGACTTGAGTCATTTCTTACGCGACTTTATCGATTTGATGCCGTTGATGTACTGGCTGCATCAGGCTGTTCCGAAGTCGGCGACCGAAAAATACCTTTCGGCCATGCAGCGCGTTTTCCATGCGCATTCAATTTTTACCCGGCATACAGATCAGCGTCTGACATGGGCGCTGGATAACCTGCTTCGTGCTTTGGCGAATTCCGCCGAGTTTGATGGATATACCCATGGAAAGCTTTCAGTAGCTTTTGAGTCTATACAGGGGTATCTGAAATCAATCGGTGAAGAAAATCACCTGGGTGATAAATTTGAATGGAATATTCACGAACTGCTGACCATCCCTGCCATGCAGCTTGATGCGCTTGTGGCGCATAGGGCCGATGGCAACCCGGACTATCACGCCTTGCGTTTGATCGCTGCCTTGTTGCAGCACGGAAAGAACCCGCGCGTATCGCAAACTGATTATTGTGAATTGCCGGGTGCGGTGAATCATGAGTTCGGCGACTATCTGTCAATGGCGCTCTCTAGCAACCTTGGTCTCATCGTTCCAGACCGGCTTGATGATATCTATACGGCTGACATTCGGAATTTGTGCGAAGTGGCTTGGGATAACGTTGATAAGCCAATCGAGCTCAAGTTTTTTGAGCGTGTGAAATTAACGATGGCACAAATTTTCAAGTAGGAGCGGAACATGGCTATTGAACATGCAATCTGGAAGGTGGGCACAAAGCCAGAGCGGCTCCAGTCCGCTATGTTGAAAAGCGAACAAGCACTTGAAGATATGATCAATGCTGATATTTCAATGCTTAATGAGCGTTGGTTGATTATTGGCAGGCAGGTGAATACCAGTTACGGTGGGTTTATCGATCTACTAGCTATGGATGCGGATGGATCGCTCATCATCATTGAATTAAAAAAACACAAAACTCCAAGAGATGTTGTGGCGCAGGCAATTGATTACGCTTCTTGGGTGAAAAATCTCACCCCAGAAAAAATCTCTGACATCTTCGCAAAATATTCGAATGGCGGAAGTCTTGATGAAGCATACGCAAAGAAGTTTGGTTCCAAGCTGGAAGAAGAAGACTTGAATCAAACGCATCAAATGCTAGTGGTCGCTTCTGAGCTGGATGCAAGCTCCGAGCGTATCGTCAGCTATCTAAGTGATATGGATATCCCCATCAATGTACTGTTCTTCAAGGTTTTCAAAGATGGAGACAATACCTACATCAGTAGGACATGGATGATTGATCCAGGCGAGACTCAGGAGAAGGCTTCCAGCAATACGGGTAGCAAAGAGCCATGGAATGGTGAGTTTTACGTTTCATTTGGACACGGCGATGCGCGTGATTGGGAAGAAGCTCGCAAGTATGGGTTTATCTCCGGCGGTGGAGGTAATTGGTATAACAAAACCTTGTTCATGCTCAATGAAGGCGACCGAATATGGGCAAACATACCGAAGACCGGTTATGTTGGGGTGGGGATTGTGACGGGACCAGCAGATCGCTTCAGTGATTTTGAAGTTGAGGTAGATGGGCAGAAGAAGAAATTTATTGATATCGCAATCGCCAATTACCATAAGCAGTTCATCGATGATGCCGAAAACTCAGAGTACATGGTGCCTGTGAAATGGACCATTGCAGTTCCGGTGAAAGATGCAGTTTCTGAAGTTGGTTTTTTCGGAAATCAAAACACCGTTGCTCGGCCCACTACAACCAAGTGGCCCCACACGATCGAGCGATTAAAGAAGCGCTGGAACATCAGCTAAAGACGAGATACGCTCTTTTCATGATAGCCGCTAGGTCTGCCTGCAGGCCAACCTGTGGTGTGTGAGATGCACGTAAAGCATCGTAATGCTGATATTTCTAAGTATGATCAGCGCACAATCGGCAACTCATCCCACCTAGTCGAATAAGCCGGGCTCTTGTTTCCCCGCTTCATCTTCCATCCTTGGCTGATACCTTCGCTGGCAAGCTTGATCTTTCCTTTCCCCATTTTTCTGTTGATCTGGTCCAGGGTGCTCATTAGTTTGCTTCCCTTTGTGGAGATGGTATCGCCGCCAAACAGATCGCTTTGCCTAACCCCCTCTGGCGCAATGTCGGCCAGCATGACACCGGCCTTCTGATAGCGGAAACCTGCTCGATAGATTTGGTGCAATCCAGAGAGAGCTACGCGAACCAGTTCGCGAGTGTCGTTGGTCGGGAACCTCAATCCCACCATCATGCCAGGACTGCATTGCAGCTCGCCTTCCTTATGTGGATTCGTGCGGAGATATACATAGGCTGTTGCGGCTACAGAGCCCTGTCTGCGCAGCTTCTCGGCAGCTCGGGACATATAGGTGCTGACGGCCTCCTCAAGTTCAGGCAGATCTGTCACATAGCGTCCGAAGGTGCGCGAGCTGATTATCTGCTGTTTGGAAGGCGATACCTCCGACATCGCTAGGCATGGTTCGCCGCGCAATTCCCGCACGGTACGCTCCATGACCACGCCGAAGCGCCTGCGCAGCCGAGATATATCGAAGTCCCTCAACTGCCTTACCGTCAGGATACCCCCCGTCTGCAAATGCCTAGTGAGCTTGCGGCCGATCCCCCACACTTCGCCGACCTCGATGCTGTCGAGAATCGGGTTCAGGTCACCTGCCGTCATCGCCTGAAAGTTACATACCCCCTGATACTGTGGGCGCTTCTTGGCAACATGATTAGCCAGCTTGGCCAGGGTCTTGGTTGGGGCGATGCCGACGCAAACAGGAAGCCCCACCCATCTACGGATGCGTTGTCGGATGTCGTGGCCGGTCTGGGTGGGATTCGGCAAACCGTCGAGATCAAGGAAGCATTCATCGATACTGTATACCTCCTGCTGTGGACTGTAGTCTTGCAGGATCGACATCACCCGGTTGGACATGTCTGCATACAGCGCATAGTTGGAGGACTGCGCGACGATGCCGTGCTGTCTGGCCATGTCGCGCAGCTTAAACCAGGGTTCGCCCATGGGAATGCCCAATGCCCGGGCTTCTTGGCTTCTGGCCACCACGCAGCCGTCATTGTTCGACAGCACAACAACGGGGATGCCTTCCAGCTTGGGGTTGAATACCCGCTCGGCGCTGACGTAGAAATTGTTTACGTCGACGAGGGCGATGGTGCTCACTGGAAACCTACCGGACGGAATGGACAGAGCTGGTCACGACACCCCAGATGGTGAGCTCCTGCCCATCCTTGAATCGGATTGGCGCGTACTTTGGATTCTCGGGATGGAGTTCAGCAATGCCATTGCGCATCACCAAGCGCTTTACCGTGAGTTCGCCATCGATGACTGCCACCACTACAGAGCGATCCGTCGCCTCAACTGATCGATCCACCACGATGATGTCGCCATCATGGATGCCGGCATTGTCCATAGAGTCGCCTTTGACCCGCAGGAAGAAGGTCGCCGCCTTGTTGTGAACCAGCAGTTGGTTGAGGTCCAGCCTGTCCTCAATGTAATCGTCGGCCGGCGAGGGGAAGCCTGCCGGCACCGCATGGCCAAATAACGGGAGCCTGAGAACAGGAGCCAGCAAACTCGGAAGCCAAGTCGGAAAAAGGCTCCGTGGGGCAGAGGAGTGCAGTGGAACGTTTGCCATGATGAAGCTGAGATATTGCAGTTACGGATGCTCACAATACAGAACGAACGTTCTTCGGTCAATTCTACATGCATCTCGATGGCGTTTGCCGCTGCCTCAGATTCGCGGATTTCATGATCTTGCTTCTAGTCCCGGCCACGCGCCTGCGCGTGGGAACCGCAAGGAGCCGCCTTTGGCGGCGGGAAGCGGCCGGTAAGATTTTCCAGAGGATGGGCTGAGGGGAGTATGCGTTACTGTAACGTTACAGCAACCATGGTGGTGGATTTAGTTTTTCTCAAGTATTTTTTGCGCATACTAGCGCTGAATTAATCCGGAAAATGAGTCGTAATGCATTGTATTTAATACAATTAGTAATAATTGCCGGCTTGGAAAATTCATTTCTTGTCCGTACAATGCATTGATCGTATGCAATCCTGTGCATATGAAGGCTTCCTTCGATTTGAGAGGTATGGAGTCCTCCCTAATTCGAAGGGATATGGCAACGGCAGCAATATAGAAGGGTAGCCGGGGCGCTTGATCAAATCTTAAGCACGCGCAGAAGAAACTATCTAAGGAGAGCATAAAAAATGTCTAATCGCACAAATATACTGAACTCTCGAAAAGAGTGGGATTTCATTTTTGGCACGGGGCATGGTCCAGTCATCAAAATTAATTTCGATGGGGATATGCGAACGTGGGAGCAAGTTAAGGACGTGGCCGAAGCACAAGGTATTCTTCCGGATGACTTGTTAAGATATGCGCTCTATCACTATCTGGAAAGTGGTAGAAATAATCCTGCCGCGAGAGCCCGTTACATGGCGCACAAAGAATGGGAGCGGACACGGCCTGTGTTTATAGGTGGTAGAACCGGGGGACGCTGGGTGTCCGCAGACCAACTGACTCATGAGTTATCCAGATAGATATTGCCGATTTTGAAGAAGAGAGCCCACCTTTTGGGTGGGCTCCTGCTTACAGTTTCAACAAGAGATTAATGATCCCTCTCTTCCACTTTGGGCTTGAATGGATTTGATGTGCCAGTTGCTCGTCCAGTTTGAGCCGCTTGTATGCTTCAACAGTAACTGGCACAAATTGCTTACGCCACGCTGCATATGATCCTGCTGCCTTAATTGCTTCAGCGAGCTGGATTGGTATATCAGCTTTCACCATGCCCATTTCTTCCATCTTTTGTCGGTGCCGCGCTTGTCTTGTTGCATTACCTGTTTTTTCCTTTAGCCGACTATCAGGAATGAATGCTACGGTTCTTTTTAGCCCATGCTGTTCGAGCAAGTGTTGAATTTCACTTGTCTGATCAACGGTTGATTCGGCGTTCATGGCACTTCTCCTTAGTAACGTTGTGCCATGTAGTAATCTCCATCTAATAAGAAGATTTGTAAAAAGGAAAACCTGAATTAGCCGATGCCCCTGCGTCAAGTGCTTTGCCTCATCTTCATGCTTGCTGGTTTGAATATTGTGCATGAGGCATCCTCTGTTGTTTCAATTTGCAAGGGGAGGAGTTCTTCATGTGTTTATAATTGTTTCGGGTTGATTGGCATTACCGTACCGCTTGCGGTAATGGCCGTTTCTCGTGACGATGCGGCGGTAGATGGATTCTTTGTTTCAAGAGGCGCAGGGATTTAGAGTGCTTGGGCATTACAGTAACGTTACTGTAATGCCTTCGAATGGCTTCGAATTCATGTGTCGGTTGGTTCTCGCTTTTGCGCAGCCCCAGCGAGGGCGGCGCAGGGTTTTGCGTTTGGTTTTCTCGTGCCCAGCCTACTGGGGGTGAAAAGGAAGAGGTATCGTAGGGGAGGGAATGCGGCCGCGAATGAGGCTGCATGCCTTCCCCCCGGAACTTGGATGTTGGGGCTGGCCGCCGACACGCCCCAAGAAGCGAAGTGAGTCTAGGCTACCCGCCTGAATGGCACGACCTTTTCCTCATGGCGGAGACCGTCCAGATAGTCCGCCCAGTGCTGCATCATCTGACTACGTTGCGCGATCTGGAGTCGGCTGAGATCGCGCTTGTAGGCGGCTCGAACTTCGTTGCTGTCGGCGTGCGCCAGTTGCAACTCGATGAGTCGCACATCGTAGCCAAGCTGCTCAAGGTTTGTGCTCGCCATCGCTCGGAACCCATGTGCAGACATTTCATCCTTGCTGTAGCCCATCCTGCGCAAGGCGACTAGCATGGCGGCATCCGATAAGCAGCGCGTCTTGGACTGAGGGGAGGGAAACAGGTATTCGCTGTCTGCGCTGACCAGCTTTAATTCCTCGATCACGGCCATCGCTTGAGTGGACAGCGGCACGACATGGGGGCGTCGTCCCTTCATTTTCTCGGCGGGAATCACCCACTCGCGTTTTTCAAGGTCGATTTCACACCACTTCGCCTGACGAAGCTCACCGGGGCGGACAAAAACCAGCGGAGCCAACTGCAGGGCGAGGCGGACGACGGCAGAACCTCTGAATTCACAGATGCAACGCAACAACGCGCCGATATCTCGCGGTTCTGTTATTGCGCCAAGATGCCTGCCTTGCGCTGGTGCAAGCGCCCCCTTTAGGTCGACAGTAATGTCTCGCTCGATCCGGCCGGTCGCTACTGCATAGCGCCACACTTGGCCGCAGTTGTTTAAAAGCCGGTGCGCGGTCTCCAGCGCGCCTCTTGACTCGACCCTGCGCAGAACTGTCAGCAAGACGGCGGGCTTGATCTCTTGTATCGGGCTCTTGCCAAGATACGGAAACAGATCTCGCTCCAGCCTCCGGATGATTTTGCTGGAATGACCCTCGACCCACTGCGGGCTGAACTTGTCGAACCACTCGCGGGCGACAAGTTCGACGGTTTCCACGACCGCTGCAGCCTCGGCCTTGGCGGCCTTCTTCAGTTCGCCGGGGTCGACACCTTCACTCAGGAGCTTGCGCGCCTCAAAGACCTTATCCCGGGCATCTCGAAGCGTCACCAGGGGGTAGGGGCCGAAGCTGAGTGTCTTCTCTTTGCCGCCGAATCGGTATTTCATCCGCCAGAGCTTGCTCCCGTTCGTCTTGACGAGCAGATGCAGTCCATAGCCGTCGGACAGCTTGTAATCTTTGTCCTTGGGCTGGGCGGCGTTGATGGCTTTGTCGTGGAGCATGGGAGCCCTCTCGAATCAGGTAGTTGACCCACGATACCCCCAAGAATTATGACTTGCAATAAAGTACCCCCAACGATACCCCTGCATTGGCTGGAAGTTACTGGATGGTATTGGATGTTGCCGGAAGGCGCTGGAAAAGACAAAACCCTTTAAAGCCAGCATGTTGCGATGATTATAAATGAAAAAAGCCCACCGATTTAGGGGTGGGCTTTTATGCTGTTTGGTGGCCCGGGGCGGAATCGAACCACCGACACAAGGATTTTCAAGCCTAGCGCGAATCGTTGCCATTCAACTAGATACATCGTATGTCTTCTACAACGGGCGAATTGTATCACGCTTGAAACCCTGTATCTGTGGTGCCCGTCTTGGAATTGTAGAAGGCTCCAATGCCTTCGAAAAATAATTGGTTTAATTTGCCCGAACTGGACGAGACCGGCGCGCTAGAATGCACCGTCTTCAATAATTCACATAGAGAACATTTTGCTAGTCCTGATCGATGAAAGCGGCGATGCTGGCTTCAAGCTGGCGCGTGGCTCTACCTCACACTTCATAGTCGCCATGGTCATTTTCGATGACTTCAAGGAAGCCGAGCACGCAAGCGCCATCATCGAAGAGGCGCGCACGTCCTTGCGCATCAAGCCAGAGTTCAAATTCAACAAATGCTCCGTCCAGGTAAAGGACGGATTTTTCGCGGCGGTCGCGCCCTGCAAATTCACGGTGCGCGCCCTGGTGGTGGACAAATCCAAGATATACAGCGACAACCTGCGCGAGAACAAGGATCGGTTCTATAACTTCTTCGTCAAATCGCTGTTGCAGCACGATGGCAACGCGCTGGCCGGTGCGAGGGTCAAGATTGACGGCAGCGGGGATCGGGAATTCAAGCGGGAGCTGGAAGCCTACCTCAAGCGCGAGTCGAAGTCGGGGAAGATTGCCAGTGTAAAGTTTGCCGAGTCGCACCGGGACAACCTGATCCAGCTGGCCGACATGGTGGCCGGTGCAATTGCACGATCATATCGGGAAGGTGACCGGAACGAACACGACCGCTGGCGCAAGATGCTCGGCGGCAAGGTTCGTAACGTTTGGGATTTTTGCTAGCAGGGGCTGCTAGCAAAAGGAATAAGACCGTCTCCGCGCCCTAGCCTGGAGATTACCAGGCAAGCTCACCATACGGTGACGATTCGGAACGCGGGGACTAGGTGCGCGAATTATGGCGCAAATGTTTAGCAAAAGTAAACACTTTGTTGAACTATCCGCCGGGACTGGCGGTTTCCTTCCTGTAGGCCAGCACCCCCAGCGCACCGCAGCCCGTTCATGGTGGCACGCGGCGCCGCGTCACGAGGGGTTCCCTGTGCGGATCCTGCATCGTCAAAAATGGCGGGGGTGGCCAGCGCGCAGCCGGGTGTATTTCAGCGCGGTGCACCTGGTCGCATAGGGTGGCGAGCGATTCATGCCACCACGCGCTGCTCTGTGTTTACGTAGTCGCGCCGTGACCGATCTGGAACAACTCATGATCGATGAGTCACAACGTGACTGGTCCAGGAGAGCGGAGCACCGGCTAGTCACAGCGTGACTCTCCGGACGCAGGATGCGCCGGCACAGTCACAACGTGGCAAGTGACGAGCCACCACGCGGCACACTGGGCAGCCCCCTAGCCCCCTTCTGCTGGCGTAGTGTTTCCATCCCTGCAATAATGCGCCCGGAACAGGTGCGCCGCATTACGGTGCTGAGCCTGTAACAACAAGGCTTCCAACAGTGTGAATCACTCTGATAATCACCCATGACAGACAAGAAAAAACAGCCCAGCAAGGACATCACTGCTGATGAAAAACCTAAAGCAGATAATCTTGCTGCGGCGATTGGCCGCCGTCTTTCTCAGGCACGTAGCGGCCTCAGTTTGTCTCAACAGGCTGTAAGCACACGATCTGCCATGTTAGATGCTGATGGAGTCGGCATTTCCAGAGCAACGCTTTCTTTGTACGAAACTGGTACCAACAAGCCGGGAGCGCGTGAAATATTGCTTCTGTGCGAAGTCTTGAGCATAAGTCCGAATTGGCTTCTTTTTGGTTCAGAGTCTCCTGCACGATCACTTCAACCAACAACGTTATTTCTGGCTGGTGATGACTTGGACATTTCATCGCGGCTTGCAATAGCAATCCTTGCACTTAACCCCACTGATCGCGACTCAATCGCAAACATCGTTTTCTCAATGATTACGAGTAAGCTCGGTGATGTTAAATTGGCCGCGATGATGATGATGGCCCAACTTTTGAAGGATGGGCTTCAAGCTGAAGTGTTAGGCCTTGTTGGTAAGGATGCGAAAGGACTACCGCTAGATCAGCTGATTGAAAAATTCATCGAAAAATCCACCACTGGACACGGAACAAATTGGGGAACGCTACGTCCGCCAATTACAGATGAGCAATTTGAGAACGATGATTTCACGCCACAGCCTCCACGAAACCTGAAGTCAGACTCTTAACCCCCCTCTCTCTGCAATAATTTAATGCAGATTGCATAAATTGCTTGCAATCTGATTTTTGCCGTGCTAATTTGCAATCATTCAGTGCATTTGCATTGATTAATTGCAAAGGAGGCCGTCATGGCAATCAAACAGCAACACCCCCTCACCAAAGAGGATTTCGAAGCGGCACTGGTATCCCAACGTCTGAGCATTTCCGAAGTATCCCGCGAAACTGGCATCCCTCGGCACATTGTCAGCCACTTCCGCAACTACGGCGACGGCATGAAGCCGGAACAACTCGCCAAACTACGCGACTACCTGGAAGACCTCGGTGTCGAATTCACCGACGAAGAGAAAACGCCCTCCCGCGCCGTCGCACCAGGCATCAACAGCCTAAACCCGCAGCTCAGTGTCGGCCTCAAGGTCGAGCATTACTTCCCCATCAGCAACAGCATTTCAGACGAGGTGGTGCGCGAAGCCATGTACATCATGGAAGAGAACGATGCGCGTCTGGTAGCGCTATTGCAGACCAAGCTGGAGCACAAGGAAGGATTTTTCAGTGATGGCGACCTGACCGACGAAACGAAGGCTACCTTGCAGGAAACCTTTGCGCTGCTGGCCAGCAATTACATCACCTTCCGCATGCTGCGCGGCTGGCGCGCGCTCAACGTAGAGCCAGCTACCGACAAGCCGGAAACGGTGCGCGACATGGTGCTGCAAACCTTCATGCAGCCGCTGATCGATGCCGGGCTGATCGCCGCGCCGCAGGTTGCCGAGAAAGATCACGACGAGGCCAGCGAGAAAGACGAGGTGGAAGCATGATCCCCGTCCTTCCCGTCAGCATGATTCCGGTCGCCGGTCGCGCAGCCAAATCAGGCGGCTTCGTGCTGGCCGTCCTGATCGGTCTCGCCTTATTCGCGGCATCGCAGAACAAGCCGCAAACGCTCTCTGCTCAACGCAAGTGAGGCCAAGCATGTTTGCCGTCCTCAACGTGGAAACCGGCGACTTCTACTCGGAGTCGCCGGCCCTCAAGAACGAAGCCAAACGCGCCGGGAAGCGCTGGGACAACACCAGCCTGCTACCGACCTTCGCTTTCCCCTTCAAGCGCCCTATAGACGCTCTGCGCCGGTCGCAGCAGCTATCCAACCAGACAGGCTGCATGTGCGCCGTTGTCTCCCTGGAGTAAGCCGCCATGCTGATAGGACACCGCCAAACCTCCCCCAATGCAGCAGTCCCCGCTTCTCTTGGTATATGTGCGAATACTGTTTGCGCTCAACCGGAGAAAAAACCAAAACGAATTGCCCGCGATCAGGCCGTGGATGCCCCGCGCCGGATGCGTTACCAACTCCAACGCGCCGCCCAAGGGTTGTTGCCGGGTGAACGGGTCAAGCACTGCCAGCGCAGCTCAATGAACGATAGCGGTGTGGGTGTGTACCGCACCGGTGAGACCGGCGCATCGTTCGGCAATCTCGCGACCTGCGGCAGTGTGTGGCACTGCCCAGTGTGCGCGGCCAAAATTACTGAACAGCGCCGCATCGAATTGCAGGAGGCCATCACCGCATGGACGAAGCAAGGCGGCGAGGTGTATCTGATGAGCCAGACATTCCCGCATCAGGCAAAACAACTGCTGGTGGACAACCTCGGCCTGTTCGCCGCCGCGCAAAAGAAATTCAAGGGCAGCCGAGCCTATACCCGCTTGCTTGAGCAGGCCGGAAACATCGGCAGCATCCGTGCGCTGGAAGTCACTCATGGTGAAAACGGCTGGCACCCTCACACACATACGCTGGTGTTTGCGCAGCCTGGGCAATTGGAACTGCTCAAGCAATTGGATATGGTTTGGATCGATGCGCTCATCAAGACCGGGCTGGCCGAGCGCAGCCAGCTCAACGAAATGCTGACTTACGCATTCGACGTGCAGAACGGCGACTACGCGGCGGAGTACGTCGCAAAGTTCGGACACGAACCCAGCTCAAGCTCAAAGACGCTGACCAATTCGCATTGGGGTGCATCGCACGAACTCACCAAGGGACATGCCAAGGTCGGACGAAGACTGGGGGGGCGCACAGCTTTCACTCTGCTGCGGGATTACACCGAGGGCGATGGTGAGGCAGGCGAGTTGTTTCAAGAGTACGCCAAGCACTTCAAAGGCAAACGGCAGCTGTTCTGGTCACCCAAGTTACGCAAATCGCTGGCGATGCAGGCCCCGGAAAAAACCGACGAAGAGATTGCAGCAGAAGAGCGGCCAGAGCGCGAACTGGTGGCCGTGCTCGATCACGACAAGTGGAAATTGGTGCTGAGCAGAAATGCACGCTGGCAAGTGTTGGAGGCGGCGAAACATGGCAAGGCCGCAATAGATGCACTGCTGGCCGAACTGGCGGGGAGACCGCCCACGCATCAGGGCGTGTACTACCAACGGGGACATTACGGCGGCGGCTGGCACAGATTGGACGGCTGAAAAACGCTACGCGCCGGAACCGCCAAGCACCGGCGCGCAACTCACCTTGATAGGAAAGGCTGAAATGAAGAATACCACCAGCAGGAAAAAAACGCACACAACCCCCAGCGAAAAAACCCGCTGGGCGTACTACATGCAGGCCATCGAGCCAACCTCGGAAGCGCTCAACAAGGCGTTCCCGGACTATCACCCGCAGTGGGTGCAGATGTCTCAGCGATACAAAATCAGTGCTGACAGTTTCAAGTGCATGCGCTTGTCATTGGGTATGACCATCGATCAATGTGCGGCCTATCTGCGCACCACCCCAAGCACCCTGAACAGATGGGAAAAGGGCCTGAGTACCGTGCGCTTCGCTGAATTCGAATTGCTGCGCCTGATCTTGGAAAACGTGCGTTTCAAAATGACACACCGAGATTGGGATGGCTGGTTCATCGACGAACAAGGCGTGTTGAACTCGCCCATGATCGGCGGCAAAGGCTGGACACCCGAGCAGCTTGTTTGGAGCACCATGACGCGCAGCGAAGCAGCCTTATTGCGCAACGATGTAACCAAGCTGCAAAGCCAATTGGATGCAGCCATTGCCGAGAACACTGCGCTGCGTGAAATGTACCTGGACAACGGCATCACCGATGAAGTGGCAGCAATGCAGAAACAAGTGAACGGACTGATGGAAAGAATCAATACAGCACGAGTTTTCAAATTTACTTTGATCGAAGATAAGCAACCACTGGAGAAAATAGCATGAGACCAAGACGCGATATCGCCCCTTACCTGGGCAGCTCAGACATGAACGTGAACGCCTCGTTGACACTCGGAAAAGTTTTCAAACGCCTGCGCATGATCGACCCGACACACAAACCATGCAGCCGTTACCAAGCCCGGCTAAAACGCCAATTGTCAGCGCGCCGAATGAAACCGGGCGTGGTGAGGTAACCGATCATGTTCCTCACACAATCCGAGCTGGTTGAATTGACCGAGCGTAAGCGCAAGGCAGAACAGATTGCCTGGCTGAAAGCCAACGGCTATTCCTACGCGATCGGCGCGAATGGTCATGCGCGAGTGCTGCGCGATCACGTCCAGGCGAAGCTGTGCGGCATCATCGCATCGTCCACGCCGGCCACTGCTGAACCGAACTGGGGCGCGCTGTAATTCGGCACCATGGGACGCAAGCGCACCATCCATCACGACTTGCCGCCGAGGATGAACCTCAAGGGCAAAACGTACTACCACGTTTCTACCGACAAGCCGCGCAAGTGGACCAAGCTCGGGACGGATTTGGCAGCGGCGAAACGCCTGTGGGCCGAGATAGAAGGGGAGCGGCCCGACCCGAACAACTTCACGTTTTCCGGCATCGCCACGCGCTACCGCAAAGAGGTATTCCCGACCAAGGCCCCGCAGACCCAGCGCGACAACGAAAAGGAACTGGCTCACCTTGAGGCTGTGTTCGGTGCAATGCCGATAGAAGCCATCAAGCCGCACCACATCCGACGCTATTTGGACGAACGCGGCAAAACGGCCAAGGTTCGGGCGAATCGTGAACGCGCCCTGTTCAGCCATGTATTCAACTTTGCCAGGCAGTACGGCTACACCGATGAACCCAACCCTTGCGCAGGTGTGCGCGGACACCGCGAAACAGGCCGAGACCGCTATGTTGAACACGATGAGTTTCAAGCCGTATGGAAAGCAGCGCATTACACCGTGCAGGATGCGATGGATTTAGCCTATCGCACCGGCCAACGTCCCGCCGATCTGCTCAAGTTCAACCGCAACGATATCCGGGACGGGTTTCTTTGCCTGTCCCAGAACAAAACCGGCAAAGCACTTCGCATTGAAATCGAAGGGGAGTTGAAAGACTTGCTGGAACGCATCCTGACGCGCCAGCATCGCGTGGCTGGGGGTGATGCACTCTTGCAGGATGGGAACGGCCAGCGGCTCACCTACAGCACGTTGCGCGCACGTTTCGACAAGGCACGGGAGGCCGCAGAGGTGAGCTTTCAATTCCGCGACATTCGCGCCAAAACAGCAACCGACACGGAAGACATGGCGCATGCCCAAAAGCTACTTGGCCACAAGACAAGAGCCATGACTGAGCACTACACCAGGAACAGAAAAGGCGAGAAAGTCAGCCCTCTGAAATGAAGAATTGTAGAAAGACTCTCAGAATTGTAGAAAATAAAAAAGGCCTGCATTTCTGCAAGCCTTTCAAAAGCCCCGATGAATCAGGCTTTGCATTGGTGGCCCGGGGCGGAATCGAACCACCGACACAAGGATTTTCAATCCTCTGCTCTACCGACTGAGCTACCAGGCCAAACGAAGGCGCGCATTGTAGCGATAAGCGGCGTTCTGGGCAAACGATTTTTCGCCATAAAAAGGTCGCCACAAAAGCGCACGGTATTACCACAGGATTTGCCCCGTGACAGGCCGTATAGCGGTCATGTCCCGGGAAGGCCTGAGCTATAATCCGAACCGTCAGTTTTAAAAGGTCAGTCATGGACAAACAACTGCGTGAAGCTGCGCTGCAATACCACCGCCAATCCCCTGCGGGCAAAATTTCCGTCATCCCCAGCAAACCGATGCAGACCCAACGTGATCTCGCCTTGGCGTACTCGCCGGGTGTCGCGGCAGCATGCGAGGAGATCGTGCGCGACCCGAACGAGGCGCGAAATCTCACTGCGCGCGGCAACCTGGTGGCGGTGATCTCCAACGGCACTGCGGTGCTGGGGCTGGGCAATATCGGCCCGCTGGCGAGCAAGCCGGTAATGGAAGGCAAGGGCGTGCTGTTCAAGAAGTTCGCCGGCATCGACGTGTTCGATATCGAGATCGCCGAAAACGACCCGGACAAGCTGGTGGATATCGTCGCGTCGCTGGAGCCGACCTTCGGCGGCATCAACCTCGAGGACATCAAGGCACCGGAGTGTTTCTACATCGAGCGCAAGCTGCGCGAGCGCATGAAGATTCCCGTTTTTCACGACGACCAGCACGGCACGGCGATCATCGTCGGCGCGGCTCTGCTGAACGGCCTGAAGGTGGTTGGCAAAGACATCGCGCAGATCAAGCTGGTGGTCAGCGGCGCCGGCGCAGCGGCGCTGGCTTGCTTGGACATGCTGGTGGGCTTGGGCGTGCGGATGGAAAACATCGTCGTCACCGACATCAAGGGCGTGGTCTACAAGGGCCGCACCGAGGAGATGGACGACAACAAGGCGCGCTACGCGATCGAGACTTCCGGACGCGCGCTGAATGATGTCATCGCCGGGGCGGACGTGTTCCTCGGCCTGTCGGCCGGCGGCGTGCTGAAACCTGAGATGGTCGCGCAGATGTCCACGCGCCCACTGATCTTCGCGCTGGCGAATCCCCATCCCGAGATATTGCCGGAGCACGCGAAGGCTGTGCGTCCGGATGCGATCCTCGCGACCGGCCGTTCCGATTACCCTAACCAAGTGAACAACGCGCTGTGTTTCCCATACATGTTCCGTGGCGCGCTGGATGTCGGCGCGACGACGATCAACGAGGAAATGAAACGCGCAGCGGTACACGCCATCGCCGATCTGGCCTGCGCCGAGCAGTCGCACACCGTGGCCGAAGTCTATGGCGACGAAACGCTGTGCTTCGGCGAAAACTACCTGATCCCCAAGCCGTTCGACCAGCGTCTGATCAAACTCGTCGCACCTGCGGTCGCACAAGCGGCGATGGATAGCGGCGTGGCAACACGGCCTATCGCCGATATGGCGACCTATCGCGAACAGATATCGCACTTCGTTTATCAGTCCGGCCTGCTGATGAAACCGGTGTTCGACACGGCTAAGCGCCATCCGCAGCGTCTGGTCTATGCCGAAGGTGGGGATGAGCGCGTACTGCATGCAGTACGCACCGTGGTAGATGAAAAGCTGGCGCAACCGACACTGGTCGGCAATGCGGGCATAATCCTGTCGCTCATCGACAGCCTCGGCCTGCGTCTGGTCGCCGGCAGGGATTTTGAACTGGTCGACAGCACGGGCGACATGCGCCATCCCAGCCTGATCGCCGCGTCGCTGCTGCATGAAGGGCGCGCCGACGCGATGCTGTGCGGCGTCACCGGAAAGCCGCAAGATCATTTGCCGATGATGCGCGAGATTATCGGACTGAGTCCCGGTGCCTCGGTGTTCGCCGCGATGAACATCCTGATGCTGAAACAACACACGCTGTTCATTTGCGACACGCACGTGAACCTCGACCCGAGCGCGGAACAGATCGCCGAAATAACTCTGCTGGCGGCCAAAGAAGTGCGCCGCTTTGGCATCGAGCCGCGCGTGGCGCTACTGTCGCATTCCAACTTCGGCAGTTTCGACGATGCCTCGGCGGGCAAGATGCGCCGTGCCCGCGCATTACTGAGCAAGCTGGCCCCGGACTTGCTCGTCGAAGGCGAGATGCACGGTGATGCCGCAGTCTCCGCTGCTGTTCGTGCACAAGTGTTCCCTCATTCGCGCATGCAGGAAGATGCCAACCTGCTGGTGATGCCGAACTTGGACTCTGCCAACATCGCATTCAACCTGCTCAAGGTATTGGCGGGCGATGGCATCACTATCGGACCGGTGCTGCTGGGCGCGGCAAAATCGGCACATATTCTGACTAATACGGCGACGGTGCGGCGCATCGTCAACATGAGCGCACTGGCAGTGGCTGGCGTGGAAACACACAAACAGGAGGCATGATGAACAAGCAAGAGATAGAACTGCTGAGCAAAGAGGTGGAAATGCTGATGGCCGAACGCGGGCGACTGCTCAAGGTCGTCGGCGCGGCGGCTGTGCTGGTGGCAAACAGCGATGCGGCGACCCTGCCCGAGGGGGCGGTGGATGCCGCAGAGATGCTGTCCGAACTGCTTAACGCGCTGCCGGAAGAGACATTGAAGGATGCGCTGGACTCGGTACAGGCCGAAGTCAACTAGCACAATGAAGGAGCGCATCGGGCTCATTCTCACCGGCGGCGGCGCGCGTGCTGCTTATCAGGTCGGTGTACTCAAAGCCATCGCCGAGTTGCTGCCACGCCGCGCGCACAATCCCTTCCCGGTAATCTGCGGAACCTCGGCGGGCGCACTGAACGCTGCGACACTCGCGATCAATGCGCAGAGTTTCCGCAAAGGTGTTCGCTATCTCAACAATATCTGGAAAAATTTCCACGCAAACCAGATCTACCGCACCGACGCAGTCGGCGTGTTCAACAATACGATGTTGTGGCTCGCCGGCTTGATACTCAGCGGACTGGGAATCAATCGTATCAAGCAGGTGTCGCTACTGGACAACTCCCCGTTGAGCAATCTGCTCGACCAGGTTCTCCCCTGCGAAAAAATCCAGCAAAGCATCGATGCCGGATTGTTGCGCGCCCTGAGCATCACGGCCTCCGGTTACGCATCCGGACACTCCGTCACGTTTTATCAGGGAACGGACGATATCGCACCGTGGCGCCGCACACGCCGGATAGGCATTCCAACCAAGATAGAAAACAAGCATTTGCTGGCCTCCTCCGCGCTCCCGTTCATTTTTCCGGCAACCCTGATCAACCGTGAATATTTCGGCGACGGTTCAATGCGCCAGATCGCCCCGATCAGTTCGGCGCTGCATCTTGGTGCCACGCGTATTCTGGTGATCGGTTCTACCACCGATGCGCTGGAGCATGACCGTCACCCGGAGGCCAGCGAATATCCGTCGCTGGCACAGATTGCCGGCCATGCGCTGAATAGCATCTTTCTCGATAGCATGGAGGTCGATCTGGAGCGGGTGCAGACGGTCAACAAACTGGTCGCCATGATGCCGGAGGATGTCCGTCAACGGGTGGGCCTGACCCATCTGGAATTGCTGGTCATCTCCCCCAGCGAATCACTGGACAAGATCGCCGAAAGCCATGCGGCCAACCTGCCCTGGACCATACGTCTGCTGTTGCGCCTAGTGGGGGCGGCACAAAAGAACGGCGGGGCGACGCTGACCAGCTTCCTGTTGTCGGAAAAGAAATATTGCAGCACCTTGATCGACCTCGGCTACCGCGACGCGATGCAGCGGCGCGACGAGATATCGCGTTTCTTTTCCCCGCCCCGCGCGTCCGATCAGGGAATGCCGCAGTGAGCACCGAAATGCTTTCAGCGCGCGCATGGGCGCTGCTTGAACAGCTAGCGGACGGGAAATTCCACTCCGGCGAAGCGCTGGCACACCAGTTCGGTATCTCCCGCGCCAGCGTGTGCAACGACCTGGCCGATGTCGCCGCATCCGGCATCATCCTGCAACGCATCCGGGGGCGCGGCTACCGCTTGGCGCATCGCTGGGAACGCTTGGCTGCGGATCAAATCGTCCGTTTGCTCGGCGATAAAGCGGGACAATTCGACATCGAAGTATTGGGACATGGCTCTTCCAGCAACGCGCTGCTGCTCCAGCGCGCAGCTTCGATGACCGCAAACGGTAAATCGCCCGGCTGTACTGTGCTGGCGATCGAATGGCAGACCGCCGGACGCGGCCGGCTGGGGCGAACATGGCATTCCAGCCTGGGCGATACGCTGACGTTCTCTGTGCTATGGCGCTTCGACTGCGGACTGAACGCGCTGTCCGGACTGAGTCTGTCCGTCGGTGTGGCCGTCGTGCGCGCGCTCGCTACGTTTGGCGCGTGCGGTGTCCAACTCAAATGGCCTAACGACATCGTGACGACACAAGGCAAATTGGCCGGTGTCCTGATCGAAGCGCAGGGAGACATGCTCGGCCCCAGTACGGTAGTGATCGGCATCGGATTGAATTTTCACATGAGCCAACGACTGGCACAACGGATCGACCAGCCGGCTGTCGCGCTGGATGAAATCTGCGAGGCCATGCCGTCGCGCAACCAGTTTCTCGCCACCCTGCTGCTCGAACTTGAATCCGTTCTGCGGCAATTCGCGCAGAATGGATTCACTGTCCTGCGCGACGAGTGGCAGCGACACCATGCCCGGCAGAACCAAGCCATCCTTATGCACCTGCCGAACGGACATGCAGTCCACGGAACGGCGCTCGGTGTGAGCGATCTCGGCGAACTCCGCGTCGATACCGCGCATGGCATACGCCAGTTCAACTCCGGTGAAGTGGGTGATGCCCGATGAAGCTGCTGATCGACGCGGGTAACACACGCATCAAATGGGCTTGGGTGAACGGCGAAACCTGGCTGAACGACGGCGCGCTGCCGCTGGAGCAAGTCGGCGAGTTGGCGCGGCAACTCGCCGCAGTCACCGGCGTGCGACAGGTCTGGGTGAGCAATGTCGCCGGCGACGCGCTGGCGCGGCCTCTGCGCAATCTGTACCCTGATGCCGCAACTCGTTTCGTCGCGGCCCGTCCGTCCCAATGCGGTGTGCGCAACGGCTATGACGATCCCGCGCGGCTCGGCAGCGACCGTTGGGCCGCACTGATTGCCGCCTGGCATCTGGTACGCGGTCGTTGTCTGGTGGTGAACAGCGGCACCGCGACCACCATCGACACCCTGTCTTCATCGGCTGAGTTTTCCGGCGGGCTGATATTGCCGGGCGTGGATTTGATGCAGCGCAGTCTGGGCTTGGCGACCGCACAGCTCGATCCCGCGCCGGGCTGCTACACCCCCTTGCCGCGCAACACCGCTGATGCCATGCTGAGCGGCGCGATACAGGCCAGTTGCGGTGCAATCGAGCGGCAGCATGCCCTGCTGAACGACCCATCGGCGATGGTCGTATTGAGCGGCGGCAATGCGGACAGGCTGAAGGAACAGCTTAACCTGCCGCTGCTCACAGTGGATAATCTTACCCTGCGGGGGCTATTGTTAATCGCACAGGAAGAGGGCGCGCAATGAGAACGGTATTCTGGGTACTGCTGCTGGGTAACATGGTTTTGTTCGCGGTGATGCAGTGGGGTGGCCTGCTGACTGCCGATGAACTGTCGACACCGGTGCAACCTGCTCTGCACGAAGAAAAAATCCGCTTGGCCGACATGCCGAAAAGCGCCCCGGCAAGCGCACCTGCCGCCGCACCCGCAACGTCAGCCTTACCCGGTGAAACCCCGCGTCCGGAAAGTCATTCCTGCATGGAATGGGGCGACTTTTCCGGTGCAGATCTGAAACGCGCGACGGCAGTGCTGTCAGCCCTGCAACTCGGCAATGCACTGGAACAGCGTCAGATCGAACAGAACATCGGTTACTGGGTGTACATGCCGCCGCTCAAGGACAAGGCCGCCGTCGCGCAGAAGATCGCACAGCTTAAAGCGCGCGGTATCGAGGAGTATTTTGTCGTCACGGACGAGGGTTCTTGGCAGAACGCCATCTCGCTGGGAGTCTTCAAAACCAGCGAAGCCGCGCAGAGCTTTCTCGAAGATTTGCGCAAAAAGGATGTCCGCTCGGCGCAGATCGGCGAACGTGCCAGCAAATTGAAAATGACGGTGTTTACCCTCAACAGGATTGCGCCGGCAACTGCCGCCAAGATAACGGCTCTCCAGAAAGACTTTCCCTCCAGCGTGCTGAAGGATGTCCCCTGCGCGCGCCAGGGCGCACATTAAGCGAACAGTTTGTTCTGCACCGGCTCGCGCCCCGTTCTCCCCAGCCGTTCGAGCGCATCGCGAGCCGCATCGGTGATGCCATGCTGCCTGCCGAGTTCCAGCAGCCTCTCCACGGCGCGCTCGAAGGGGTAGTCCGCGTCGGTCCATTCCTCGACCAGTTCTCTGTCCGACAGTTTGGTCAATCTCAGCATCCCGGATTTCACCCGCACCAGATGCACGCACATCCTGCCTCTTTTCGCGATCACCGCGATATGCCGCTGCCTATCCATCAAAACCTGGCCGCAACTCACGTGCAGAACGGGCGCGATGAAGTCGACCGTGCTGTAATCGGTCAGGTCTTTGGCCATGTGCCGGGAATTTTCCGCATGTTTGGACGACGCTCCACTAGAGAGTCCGGCACACCACACCGCGATTCGTGATGCCGGAAACCACCACAGGCGCACCCTAACCCGCACATGAGAAACGGTCAATAGTGGCGCAAACGGCATCCCGGCGGGCCGCGCGCTCCGGCAATATCCCCGATCCCCCGCTGCGGTTGAAGCAGTCGCCAAACAAGCGCATAATTCGCCGCTATTTTATGAGCCGAAGATGACTGAATATCTGCTGATTCTGGTCGGTGCGGTGTTTGTGAACAACATCGTGATGACCAAGATTCTCGGGCTATGCCCGTTCATGGGAGTTTCCAAAAAGCTGGAGACCTCTCTGGGCATGGGTGCCGCCACCACGTTCGTGTTGACGCTGGCCTCCGGGGCCAGTTATCTCATCAACGAATACCTGCTTGGCCCGGAATTATCCTACCTCACCACACTTTCGTTCATCGTGGTCATCGCCGGCATCGTGCAGTTCACCGAAATGGTGATACAGAAAACCAGTCCGGTGCTGCACCAGGTGCTGGGCATCTACCTGCCGCTCATCACCACCAACTGTGCGGTGCTGGGCATCCCGCTGCTGAACGTGCAGGCCAACCACAACTTCATGGAATCGCTGTTCTTCGGCATGGGCGGCGCGCTGGGTTTCACTCTGGTGATGGTGCTGTTCGCCGGCATGCGAGAGCGCATGGAGGCTGCGGATGTGCCTGAAGTGTTCAAGGGCTCGGCCATCGCCATGATCACCGCCGGACTGATGAGTCTCGCGTTCATGGGTTTCTCGGGATTGATCAAATAATGCTGGCTGCATTGCTGGTCATGGCTGGCATCGCCATCGTGCTCGGCGCGGTGCTCGGCTATTCCGCGATCAAGTTCCGCGTGGAAGGCAATCCTCTGGCGGACAAGATCGATGCCATCCTGCCGCAGACGCAATGCGGGCAATGCGGTTATCCCGGCTGCCGCCCGTACGCCGATGCCATCGTCAACGGCGAAGCCGACATCAACCTGTGCCCGCCCGGCGGCGAGGAAGGCATCCACAAGCTCTCCGAGCTGCTGGGTGTGGAATTCAAGCCCTTCGGCAGCGACATGCAACCCAAACCCAAGGCAGTCGCGTTCATCGACGAAGCGACCTGCATCGGTTGCACGCTATGCATTCAGGCCTGCCCGGTGGATGCCATCGCGGGTGCCGCGAAACAGATGCACACCATCATCGCGGCGGAATGCACCGGCTGCGAATTATGCCTTCCGCCCTGCCCGGTGGATTGCATCAGCATGAAGACCATCGGGGAGGATGTCGGCAACTGGAAGTGGAAATATCCCTTGTTCGCGCTACGACCGACATCGCAAGAAACTCCTTTGGTGACATCCGCATGAGGCCGCTATTCGCTTTTCACGGCGGCATCCATCCGCCCGCCAACAAAGCGCAATCGACACAACTGCCGGTGCTGCGCGCGCCGTTGCCGGCCAAACTGACGATTCCGTTGCGCCAACACGCGGGCGAATCCGCCAAGCCGGTGGTGCAAGTCGGTGATCGTGTGCTGAAAGGCCAGTTGATCGGCGAACCCGAGGGCTTCATCTCCAGCTCGATCCACGCCCCGACCTCCGGCACAATCACCGCAGTCGATCCGCAAGCCATCCCGCATCCTTCCGGCCTGCCCGACCTGTGCATCACGCTGATCCCGGACGGCAAAGACGAATGGATCGCGCGCCAAGCGGTCGATTACCGCACCCTGCCCGCCGACGAGCTGCGCCATCGGCTGCGCATGTCCGGCATCGTCGGCCTGGGCGGGGCGGTATTCCCGAGCGACATCAAACTGCGCCCCCTGCGCGACCATCCGAACAAGATCATCGACACACTGATCATCAACGGTGCGGAATGCGAACCCTACATCACCTGCGACGACATGCTGATGCGCGAACGCGCCGCCGACATCGTGCAAGGCGCGGAGATGCTGCGCTTCACACTCGCCGCGCGCGAGGTGCTGATCGGCATCGAGGACAACAAGCCCGAAGCCATCGCGGCGATGCGCCGCGCCGTCGCCGACAGCGGCCTGCCGTTCGAAGTACTCGCCGTGCCGACCCTCTATCCCGGCGGCAGCGCGAAGCACCTGATCAAAGTGCTCACCGGACTGGAAGTGCCATCCGGCGCTCTGCCCACCGACATCGGCGTGCAATGTTTCAATGTCGCCACCACCTACAGCGTGGCGCGCGCTCTGGCGCACGGCGAGCCGCTGATCTCGCGCATCGTCACCGTCACCGGTAATGTGCACCAGCCACGCAACTACGAGGCGCTGCTGGGCACGCCGCTGAATGAGCTGGTTGCTTTGAGCGCCCCCCTGCCGGATACCGCGCGCTACATCATGGGTGGCCCGATGATGGGTATGCCGCTCGATACGCTCGCCCTGCCGCTGGTCAAGGCCGGCAACTGTGTGATCGCCGCTTCATCCGCGCTGTTCCCGCCCGCACCACCCGCCATGCCCTGCATCCGTTGCGCGCGTTGCGCCCAGGTGTGTCCTGCGGAATTGCAACCCATGGACCTTTACTGGTTCGCCCGGGCAAAGGATTTCGGCAAAGCACAGGCATTCAGTTTGTTCGACTGTATCGAGTGCGGCGCATGCAGCTACGTCTGCCCCAGCCACATCCCGCTGGTGCAGTACTACCGCTTTGCCAAGAGCGAGATCCGTGCCCGCGAACAGGAAAAGATCGCCGCCGACAAGGCGCGCGAACGCCACGAGTATCGCGAGCTGCGCATCGAGCGGGAAAAGCAGGAAAAAGCCGAGCGTCTGGCAGCAAAAGAAAAGGCCGCGCTGGCGGCGAAACCGGCAGCTCCGGCCACACCGCCGGAAGACGCCAGCCCGGAAAACAGCGCACAGCGCAAGATACAGGCGGCACTGGATCACGCACAGGCGCAGGCCGCCGCCGTCACGCCCAAAAACACTGTGAATCTCTCGCCGGAGCAATTGGCCGAAATCGCCAAGATCGAGGCCCGCCGCGCGCATATTCGCGAACTGGCGCAGTCCGATGTGGAACACCCAAAGGAATAACATGGCTGCCTTCTTCTCGCCCTTCATCAGCAAACCGGACAACGTCTCGCAGATTATGCTCAAGGTTTTGCTGGCGCTGATTCCCGGCATCGCGCTGTATGTCTGGTATTTCGGTCCGGCGATCCTGGTGTCGATCGCGCTGGCCAGTGTCACCGCGCTGGCCACCGAGGCACTGATGCTCAAGTTGCGCAACCGTCCGGTTGCCCCCTTCCTCAAGGACAACAGCGCGCTGCTGACCGGCTGGCTGCTGGCATTATCCATCCCGCCGCTGGCCCCCTGGTGGCTGATCGTGGTCGGCACCGCCTTCTGTATCGCTGTGGCGAAACATCTGTACGGCGGCCTCGGCAACAATATGTTCAATCCGGCGATGATCGGCTTCGCCGTGCTGATCATCTCGTTCCCCGTGCCGATGACGCACTGGCTCACACCGCACGGGCTGGGACAGGTCGAACTGACGTTTATCGATCAGCTGGAATATATTTTCCTCGGTGCGCTGCCGCCGGGTGTGACGCTGGATGCCATCACCATGGCCACGCCGCTGGACACGCTGAAGACCCGCTTGCATCTCGACGAATCCATCAAACACATTCTCGACATGCCAATCTACGGACGTCTCGCCGGACAAGGCAGCGAAATGGTGTCGTGGGGCTTCCTCGCCGGCGGCCTGTATCTGCTCGCCACGCGCATCATCAGCTGGCATGTCCCTGTCGCGTATCTCGGCGCGCTGTTCATCACCGCCGGACTGTTCCATCTTGCCGATCCGGCACACTATGTCACACCGCTATTCCACTGGTTCTCCGGTGCCGCGATGATAGGCGCATTCTTCATCCTGACCGACCCGGTGAGCGGCCCCACCACAAACAAAGGCAAGCTGATCTTCGCCGCCGGCGCGGGATTGCTCACTTATCTGATCCGCGCCTTCGGCGGCTTTCCGGACGGCACCGCCTTCGCCACCTTGTTGATGAACATCTGCGTACCGCTGATCGTGCTGTATACCCAGCCCAGGATATTCGGCAGGAAAAAACCGGCTCCCGGCAATGGGGGTAAACCATGAGGCGGACCATGGCGAGAGCCTCGCTGCACACCGCGCTCAACCTGCTGTTCTTCGCGCTGGTCGGCACCGCCATGCTGGCGCTGACCTATGAACTGACCCGTACCCCCATCGCACAGAGCGAAGAAAGAGAAAAGCTGAAACTGATCTCGCAGATTGTGCCGGCTTCCGCCTATGACAACGATATTTTGCAGGACACCGAACAACGCGCATCAAACGAATTGCTCGGCACCAGACAATCCACGCCGGTTTATCGCGGACGTTTGCGCGGCGAACCCTCCATCGTGGTCATTGAGGCCATCGCACCGGACGGCTACAGCGGCAAAATCCATCTGATCGTTGCCATCCACCGCGATGGGCGTTTGGGCGGTGTCCGCGTGGTATCGCACAAAGAGACTCCCGGCTTGGGCGATTACATCGAAATCGCGAAAAGCAACTGGATCACCGGTTTCGACGATCTCTCGCTGTCCGGCCGCAAGGATGGCGACTGGAAGGTGAAGAAAGACGGCGGCACCTTCGACTATGTCGCGGGTGCGACCATCACCCCGCGCGCAATCGTCAAGGCGGTACACAAGACACTGCGCTACGCGGAACGCCACCATGACGAGTTGTTCGCGCCGACTGCGCCCGCCGCGAAGGAGGAAGCCAAATGACCTATCAGGAAATCAGGGACATCTTCCACAACGGCCTGTGGAAACAAAATGCCGGCATCGTGCAACTGCTCGGTCTGTGCCCGCTGCTGGCGATCAGCAACTCGCTGGTCAATGCCGTCGGACTCGGACTGGCGACCATTCTGGTAATGACGCTATCGAATACGGCCGTCGCCACCATACGCGATTACATCCCCAACGAGGCACGCATTCCGGTATATGTGCTGCTGATCGCCGTGCTGGTCACCATGGTGCAGCTGCTGATGAACGCCTATGTCTATTCGCTGTATGTGGTGCTGGGCATCTTTATCCCGCTGATCGTCACCAACTGCATCATCCTCGCGCGCGCGGAATCGTTCGCCTCCAAGAACGGCGTGTTTGCCTCGGCGCTGGATGGCATCGCCATGGGGCTGGGTTTGACCGCCGTGCTGGCTGTACTCGGTGCCATTCGCGAGATCTTCGGTCACGGCACACTGTTGTCCGGCATCGACATGGTATTCGGCGAAGCGGCTAAATCCTGGGTGATCACGGTGATTCCCGATTATCACGGCTTCCTGCTCGCGGTGCTGCCGCCCGGGGCATTCATCGTGCTCGGCCTGTTGATCGCGGCGCGCAACTGGGTCAATCTGCGCG
This sequence comes from Gallionella sp., assembly GCA_034371155.1. Classification (GTDB taxonomy): domain Bacteria; phylum Pseudomonadota; class Gammaproteobacteria; order Burkholderiales; family Gallionellaceae; genus Gallionella. Next base: position 33,318 of record JAXMKV010000018.1, read on the forward strand.
CCGGGCAGCGCGCAAAAGCCGCACCGCAGACCGTCACACAAAGCTCGTAAGGAATGAACCCGGCCAAGCGTCGCGAGATATTCCTGCGCCTGCAAGCGGCGAACCCGCATCCGACCACCGAGTTGGAGTATCGCACTCCGTTTGAATTGCTGGTCGCGGTGATGCTCTCGGCACAGGCGACCGATATCAGCGTCAATGCCGCCACGCGGCGGCTGTATCCCCTCGCCAATACGCCGCAAACGATACTCGATCTCGGCGAAGCGGGATTGCGCGATCACATCCAGCGCATCGGTTTGTATAGAACCAAAGCCAAACATGTGATCCAGACCTGCCGGCTACTGCTGGAGCGTCATGGCGGCGAGGTGCCGCAAACACGCGAGGCGCTGGAGGCGCTGCCCGGCGTGGGACGCAAGACCGCCAACGTGATCCTCAACACCGCCTTCGGCCAGCCCACCATCGCGGTAGACACGCATATTTTCCGCGTTTCCAATCGCATCGGTCTGGCACCCGGCAAAACGGTGCTCGAAGTCGAAAACAAACTGGACAGATTCGTGCCCGCCGAATTCAAACCGGATGCGCATCACTGGCTGATCCTGCACGGGCGCTATGTGTGTCGGGCGCGCAAACCGAAGTGCGGCACATGCCTCATCCACGACCTGTGCGAATACAAGGGAAAAGAGCTGTGATATTCAACCCGACCCGCGACGAGGCCAGGTATTTTTTGTTCGACAGCTGGCGCAAACGGCGCGAGGGGGCACTGCTCACACCGCTGGAAGACCTGGCCGCGCAACTGATCGAAAAGCACCCGGAGTTCCACAGTCTGCTGGCCGATGCGGAACGCTATCGGGACAAGGATTATCTGCCTGAGCACGGCACGACCAATCCTTTTCTCCATTTGATGATGCATCTCACCATAGAAGAGCAGATATCCATCGACCAACCTGCCGGCATCCGCGCGCAGTTTGTACGCCTGACCCGCAAATTCGAATCCGAGCACGAGGCCCAGCACGCGATGATGGAATGTCTCGGCGAGATGATCTGGCAAGCGCAACGGGATCGCAGCACGCCGGATGCAACGGTCTATTTCGCCTGCCTGGAGAAACAGCAGTGAAAAACCGGCTCAGCCGCATCGTGACCCGCACCGGCGACGACGGTACGACCGGCCTCGCCGACGGCACGCGCCGCCCCAAGGATGACGCCCGCATTGCCGTGCTCGGCAGCGTGGATGAACTGAACAGCCAGCTCGGGGTACTGCTGGCAGAATCCTTGCCGGAAGACATCCGTGCCGCACTGCTGCACATCCAGAACCATCTGTTTGACCTGGGCGGCGCGCTGGCGCTGCCGGCGCAGGATAGCTTTGCCGCCGCGCGACTCGACTGGCTGGACGAACAGATCGCCCATTACAATGCCGACCTGCCGCCGCTGCGTGAATTCATCCTACCCGGCGGCTCGCGTGCCGGAGCGCAGTGCCACGTGGCGCGCAGCGTGACAAGACGGACCGAACGCGACCTGTGCGCACTGGCACGCCACGAATCGCCGCCTGCCGCTGCTCAAGCCTATTTGAACCGGCTTTCCGATCTGCTGTTCGTGCTTGGCCGTTGCCTCAACCGACAGCACGGCACCGCCGAATCACTCTGGCAAAAGGGTGATTGACCCGGCTACGGTTTTCTTGTCTACTGCGGGTCAAATGCCCGCTTCCGACATGTTCAGAAAATTCATCACCCACGATGATGCCAAACAGGAATCCGCCCTGGCGGATGCGCTCGACCAGCACGCCATCGTGGCCATCACCGACGCGGACGGTGCCATCACTTACGTCAACGACAAATTCTGCGAGGTCAGCCAATACTCGCGCGGGGAGTTGCTGGGACAGAACCATCGCCTGATCAACTCGGGCACGCACAGCAAAGAGTTCTTCCGCACGATGTACAAGACCATAACCAGCGGCAAGACCTGGCAGGGCGATATTTGCAACCGAGCCAAGGATGGCACACTGTACCGGGTCGCGACCACCATCATGCCGCTGCTGGACAAAAACGGCAGCCCGAAGGCCTACATTTCGCTGCGCACGATCATCACCAACAGCAAGCTGCACGAACAACGCCTGGAAGAAGCCCAGCGCCTCGGCAAGATCGGGCACTGGGAACTGGATTTAGGCAACGGGCAACTGACCTGGTCGAGCGAAGTATTCCGCATCTTTGAGATCGACGAGGACAAGTTCGCCGCTTCTTACGACGCGTTTCTCGCACTGGTACATCCGGATGACCGCGAGCTGCTCAACCAGAGCTATCAGGACTCCGTGACGAACCACACCACCTATGACATCGAACACCGTCTGCTATTCCCCGACGGACGCATCAAATGGGTGAACGAGCGCGGTTCGACTCAATATGACGCGCAGGGCAAAGCACTGTTCTCTATGGGCACGGTGCAGGACATCACCGTCCAAAAGGAAGCAGAAGAAAAGCTGCGCATCGCCTCCATTGCCTTCGACACCCAGGAAGCCATCGTCATCACCGATGCCAAAGCGCGCATCATCAGCGTCAATCGTTCGTTCGAACGGCTCACCGGCTACACGGTCGCCGAGGCGATCGGCCAGAACCCGCGCATCCTCCAGTCCGGCAAACACGACAAGGCGTTCTACGACATCATGTGGGGTGCGCTGCTGGAGAATGGAACCTGGTCCGGCGAAGTTTGGGACAAGCGCAAGGACGGCACGCTTTATCCAAAATGGCTGACTATCACCACGGTACGCAACGAGGCGGAAGAGATCACCCACTACGTCGCGATCTTCATGGATCTCAGCGAGCGCAAACGCGCCGAGGAGGAAATCCACCGACTGGCCTTTTACGACACGTTGACCGGACTACCCAACCGCCGTCTGCTGATGGACCGGCTGGGGCAGGCCGTCGTCGCCAGCAGCCGCAACAGCCAATATGGCGCGCTGCTGTTCATCGACTTGGATAATTTCAAGATACTCAACGACACCCAAGGCCACGATGTCGGCGACATGCTGTTGCTCGAAGTCGCCAACCGCCTGAAGAGTTGCGTGCGCGAGACCGACACCGTGGCACGCTTGGGCGGTGACGAATTCGTGGTGCTGGTGCAGGAATTGAGCAGCAGCGAGATACTGGCCGCCAACCAAGTGCGCACCCTGGGCGAAAAGATCATCGCCGCCGTCAACTCGCCCTATCTGCTGAGGCAGCACGAACACCACACCAGCCCGAGCATCGGTGCCAGCCTGTTTCAGGACAAAAATCTCAGCGGAGACGAACTGCTCAAACGCGCCGATACCGCGATGTATCAGGCCAAGACGGCGGGACGCAACGCGATGCACTTCTTCGAGTCAGCCATGCAGACCGCACTGGAATCGCGCGCCGCGCTGGAAAAGGAATTGCGCAGCGCCATCGCCCGCAACGAGCTGCAACTCTATTATCAATTGCAGGTATCCAGCCGGCGCCGCATCCTCGGCGCGGAAGTGCTGCTGCGCTGGGTCAATCCGGAACGCGGCTTCATCTCACCCGCCGAGTTCATCCCGCTGGCGGAAGAAACCGGCCTGATCCTGCCGATCGGCATGTGGGTACTTGAAACTGCCTGCCGCCAACTTAAACAATGGGAAAGCCAGCCGCACATGCAGCATCTGCAACTGGCCGTGAATGTCAGTGCCCGCCAGTTCCGCCAAAAAGATTTCGTCCAGCAAGTGCGCGCGGTGATCGAAGACAGCGGCATCAACCCGTCCGCGCTGAAGCTGGAACTCACCGAAAGTCTCGTGCTGGTGAATGTGGAAGAAACCATCGAAAAAATGAATGCCCTAATAAAGCTGGGCATCAAATTTTCGATGGACGATTTCGGCACCGGCTATTCCTCGCTCAGTTACCTCAAACGTCTGCCGCTCAGCCAGATCAAGATCGACCGCTCCTTCGTGCGCGACATCACCACCGACAAGAGCGATGCCGTCATCGTGCAGACCATCATCGACATGTCCAAGAACTTCGGCCTCGAAGTCATCGCGGAAGGGGTGGAAACGGAAGATCAGTTCGATCTGTTGCGCAGCAACGGCTGCATGGCCTACCAAGGCTATCTGTTCGGCAAGCCGGTACCGGTCGGCGAATTTGACCGTCTCGTCGCCGCAGCTTCCGCCACATAAAAAAACCGCACGGTTTGCACCGTGCGGTTTCTGGCGAAGCGACGAATCACTCGCCGAGCATCGAGCCGATTTGCGCCTCGGCTTGTGCCCAGTGATCCCAAGCATACCCTTGGAAACCGTTGCGCTCAGCAATGAAATAGGCCGCTGTCTCCACCATGCGATAACGCTCTTCCGGAGAGGGACGCATAGCCGGAGACTTTTTCGACGAAGTCGCTTTTTTGGCCGGAGCTTTCTTTTCGGCGGCAGGTGCCGCGACCTTCTTCACAGCCACCGTCTTCGGTGCAGTGGTCACTGCGGCTTTTTTGGCGGCCGGTTTGGCGGCAGCGATTTTCTTAGGTGCGGCGACAGCCGGTTTCGTTACTGCTTTCTTGGCTGCGGGCTCTTTCTTCGCCGCCACTTTTGCTTTTTGCACTACCATATCCATATCTCCTAACAGTCAATTTTAGATCAATTCAGATGCGTTAATCCCACTCGTCACAGACCGCGAAACTAGCGCCCCAGTGATCATTACTGCCTCTAGGGATGGCATGATAGGGTCGAAACCCATATACGTCAACAAGTTGGCATATAATTCACGCTTCCTTCACACAGTTGAAACCTCCATGAAATATCTCAGATCAGAATTCCCGCTCGCCCTGGCTTTTCTCACCTTGGCTCTGGGCTTTGCACTGGAACATAGTGCCGTGGAAAGCGGCGGTGTGATGCTGTGGGGTTTACTGCTGGTGATCCTCTCCGCCATCATCGGTGTCGCCTTCCGTATCGCCCATCACGCCGAAGTGCTGGCGATCCGCTTCGGCGAACCCTACGGTACCATGATCCTCACGCTGGCTGCCGTCTCAGTGGAAGTGGTGATCCTGGTGGTATTGCTACAGGGCGCACCCAACCCGACACTGGCACGCGATACGGTGTTCGCCGCCATCATGTTCGACATCAACGGCATCCTCGGCCTGGCCGCCATCGTCGGCGGACTGAAACACGGCAGCAGCAAATACAATCTGGACTCCGCCAACTCCTTCATCGCCATGCTGCTGGTCGCCATCGGCATCGGCATGTTCATCCCGGATTTCGTCCCGGAAGCACAGTGGCAGATCTATTCGGTATTCTCGGTCTGCGTGATGGTGGTGATGTACATGGCGTTCCTGCGCCTGCAAACGGTGGAGCATCGCACCTTCTTCGAATACACCGGCAATGTCGAAGAAGAAGCGCACGATGAAGCGCACAGCCCGAACTGGCAGCATGTCGCCATCATGCTCGGCGCGATCGTGCTGGTCGGATTGCTGTCGGAAGTGCTGTCGGTACTGCTGGATGCCGGACTGGAAGGCAGCAGCCTGCCCAAGAGCATTCCGGCCGTGCTGGTAGCGCTGATCTCCGCCAGCCCTGAGATCCTCACCGCACTCAGGGCCGCACAGAACAACCGCATGCAGACCACTGTCAACATTGCGCTGGGAGCCTCGCTCGCCACCGTGCTGCTGACACTGCCGGTAATCGAAGCCATCGCCCTGTTCAACGGCGAGCGAGTCGATATGGCGCTCACCCCGGTCCAAGGCGGGATGCTGCTGCTGACTTTTCTAACGGTGATGAACAATCTGCACGACGGCGAGACCAATGCCATCGAAGGCATCAGTCACTTCGCGCTGTTTGCCGCGTTCATCGCACTGGTGGCGATGGGACTCATATAGGGAAGAACGCCTTGCCACCCCGACGGGCGGCAAGGTTCAGAATTCCTGACGCTGGCGCAACGCAACGCGCTTAAGATAAGCCTCGCGTGCGATCTGCACATCCTCAAGGAAGTACGGCAACTCCTTCAGCAGCATCGCCTGCGGACCGTCCACCAGCGCCTTGGGCGGAACCGGGTGGAAGTCCACCAGCACCATGTTCGCACCGGCGATGATGCCCTGCGCGGTGACCTGCATCATGTCGAGGATGCCGTCCGGCGAAGCGGCACGCGATCCAACCGAATGTGACGGGTCGATGCACACTGGCATGCGTGTCAGGCGCTTGACCACCGGCACATGCGCGAAATCAACGAAGTTCCGGTGCGGATCGCCCATGTTAGTCTTCATGCCGCGCAGCCCGAACACCACCTTGCGGTTGCCCTCCGAAGCCAAGTATTCCGCCGCGTTCAGCGACTCGTCCAGCGTGATGCCGAAGCCGCGCTTGAGCAGGATGGGCATTTCGGTCTGGCGACCGACGATCTTCAGCAGCTCGAAATTCTGCGTGTTGCGCGTGCCGATTTGCAGCATCACGCCGGTCGGATTGCCTGTCTGATGCAGCGCTTCCTTGATCTCGTTAAGATGCGACTCGTGAGTGATTTCCATCGCGATCACCTTGATACCGTGCTTGCCCGCGAGTTCGAACACATACGGCAGGCAATTCTTGCCGTGCCCCTGGAACGCATAAGGGCTGGTGCGCGGCTTGTATGCGCCCATGCGCGTACACACCTGCCCGGCATCGGCGACCGCCTTCATCATAATCCCGACATGCTCGCGGTTGTCCACCGCGCACAATCCGGCGAACACATGCAGCGTGTCCTGCCCGAAACGCACGCCGTTATAGTCGAAATGGGTCGGGCGCTGCTCGTCCTTGTGCCGCCCGAGGATGCGATACTCCTCCGACACGCGCACCACGCGCTCGACACACGGCAGGTTCTGCATGTCCCCGATGTCCAGCGCCTTGGTATTGCCGATGAGGTATATCTCGGTCAGGTTCTTTTCGCTGCCGCGCTCGACATGCACTCGAGTCTGGATACCCTCGAGTGTCGCCAGATGCGCCACCAGCTGCTGATATTCCGGCGACTGTTCGCCGGCATTCGAATTGAGGATCAGGATCATGTTTTCTTCCGGTTTATTTGTGCAGCAGAATGGCTGATTGCGCCGGCCATTGTGCCAACGGATCGCGCGTAAAACCGCTCTTGCCGAACTGCTGCCAGCGGCCGATCACATAGCACAGCAACAGATTCGCATGCGCACCCACGTCGACTGCCTCGCCCATCTCGCCCTGCGTCGCGGCCATGCGCAGCGACTGTTTGAGCGTGGCTTCGATGCGATCCAGCAACTGGTTGATGCGCTGCTGCAAGCGCTCGTCCTCGTTTACCAGCGCATCGCCGATCAGCACCCGCGTCATACCCCTGTTCTTCTGCGCAAAACCGAGCAGCAGCGACACGATGGCATCGACCTGCTGCACACCGCTCTTCTCTTCCTGCGTGATCTTGTTGACCAGCCCGAATATCGTCTGCTCGATGAACTCGATCAAACCCTCGAACATCTGCGCCTTGCTGGCAAAATGGCGATACAGGGCCGCTTCTGAAACATCCAGGCGCGCGGCCAGCGCGGCGGTGGTGATCTTCTCCCCCTTGGGCTGCTCCAGCATGTGCGCAACAGTTTGCAGTATCTGTAATTTTCTCTCGCCGGGTTTGCTTGCCATTTCGCTTCCTTTCAATTCAGCCGCGCCATCGCGCGCGGCAAGGCCATCACATTACCGATCTTCACATCCACATAAGCCGGATTGCGCGTCTCGGCACTCACCCACACGGTACGCATCCCCAAGCGCTTCGCGGCTTGCAGATTCTCGGCGCTGTCTTCCACCATCACACACTGCGCCGCCCTGAGACGGTGGCGCCGCAACAAGCGCATAAAACCGAAACTATCCGGCTTGGGGCGGAAGCGCGTCTGCTCCACCGCGATCACGTCATCGAACAAACCGTCTATGCGCAACAGTTTCAGCACCGCATGCGCATAATGCTGCGGCGCGTTGGAGAACAGCACTTTCTTGCCCGGCAACGCTTGCAGCACATGGCGCAAACGCGGTTCGCGCAACACCATGCGCTCCAGCTCCGGAAACTGGTGGGTATGCCACAAAAAATGCTCCGGGCGGGTACCGTGGTGCCGCATCAATCCGCTCAACGTCGCGCCGTAACGCTGCCAGTAATGGATGCGCAAGGCGTTCGCCGCCGCTTCGTCCAGTTGCAGATGCTGTTGCAGGTACGCCGTCATGCTGCGGTTGATATGCGGAAAAATATGCGGCGTCGCATTGTGCAAGGTGTTGTCCAGATCAAAAATCCAGACGCGCTTTTCCATTATTTGCTCTTGATCAGCGTGCCCACGCCTTCATCGGTCAGAATCTCCAGCAGCAGCGCATGCTCCACCCTGCCATCGATGATGTGCACCGACTTCACACCGCTGCGCGCCGCATCCAGTGCGGAGCTGATCTTGGGCAGCATGCCGCCGGACAGGGTGCCGTCCGCCACCAGATCGTCGATGTTCTTCGGTGTCAGTCCGGAAAGCAGGTTGCCGTCCTTGTCCAGCACGCCCGGCGTGTTGGTCAGCAACACCAGCTTCTCAGCATGCAGCACTTCCGCCAGCTTGCCCGCCACCACGTCAGCATTGATGTTCAGCGTCTCGCCGTCCGGTGCCACGCCGATCGGCGCGATGACGGGAATGTAGTCGCCGGAATCGAGAAAGGAGATGATGTGCGGATCGATCGAACTGATCTCGCCGACCAAACCGATATCCAGCATCTTGCCCGGCTCATCCTTGCTGGCCAGCATCAGTTTCTCGGCACGGATGAACGAGCCGTCCTGCCCGGTCAGCCCGACCGCCTTGCCGCCGTGGCGGTTGATCAAATTGACGATGTCCTTGTTGACCTTGCCCAGCACCATCTCGACCACATCCATGGTCTCCTCATCGGTGACGCGCATGCCCTGCACGAAGGTACCCTGTTTGCCCACGCGGTTCAGCAGATCGTTGATCTGCGGCCCGCCGCCGTGCACCACCACCGGATTGAGGCCGACCAGCTTCAGCAGCACCACGTCGCGGGCGAAGCAGTGCTTGAGATGCTCATCGGTCATGGCATTGCCGCCGTACTTGATGACAATGGTGCGGCCGTGAAAGCGCTTGATATACGGCAGGGCTTCGGCGAGTACCGCGGCCTTGCTTGCGGGGGCAAGTTTTTCAGTCATATTCAAGTAAAAATGCGAGTGATAACTTCTTGCATTCTAATGGCGTATACAAAGAAACGGGGGCAGCCATCGCCAAAAAGCGCATCTTGCTACGCACTCGCCGTAGCGCCAGAACCGACTTTTCTGAATGCTAAGATGGCGTTGCCATGATGCCCAATGAGCTTGCCACCGCCATCACTACATTGCGTCCGCGCTTGCTGCGCTTCGCCCGTCTGCAATTGCGTGAGGATGCCGCGGCCGAAGATGCGGTGCAGGAAGCCTTGCTTGCCGCCACCTTGCATGCGGATAAATTCCAGGGCACTGCGGCGGCCGCAACCTGGGTGTTTGCCATCCTGCGCAACAAGATCATCGACGAATTCCGCCGTCGCAGCCGCCTGCCTCTGGCGGACGTGGATATCGAACAGGAACAGGGACTGGAAGAAACGCTGGAAGAACAGTTCGATGACCACGGTCACTGGGCTGCGCCGCCAGCCGCCTGGATGAATCCCGAAGCCTCGCTTGAACAGAAGCGTTTCTGGGAAGTATTCGATCTCTGCATCACAGCCTTGCCGGTCAAACCGGCGCGGGCTTTTGCCATGCGCGAGTTGATGGGAATGGAAACCGAAGAAATTTGTAAGGAACTGGATATCTCGTCGTCGAATTGCTGGGTGCTCTTGCACCGGGCGCGTCTGGGGCTGCGCGATTGCCTGTCCCGGCGCTGGTTTGGAGAAAACTGAATGCTGTCCTGTCGCGAAGAAACAGAGTTGATGTCCCAGGCGCTGGATCGGCCGCTGTCATTTGGCGAACGTTTCCAGTTGAGCATGCATCTGCTGCTGTGCAAGGGCTGTCGCGCGACAAAAAAGCACCTGGTTTTTCTGCATACCGCCACCCGCACCTGGCGAGAGCATCATGTTCCGCAATCCGTTCCATCACAACCCAACCAAGGAGAAATACCATGAATTACAGCAAAACCCTGTCCCTCGCCGTTGGCGCCGCCTTCGCTGCCGTCGCTCTGACCCCTGCCGCCTTCGCCGCCGGCAATCCGTTCGCCATGCAGAAACTCGATAGCGGATATCAACTCGCTGCTGCCGATGCTGACAAAAAAGCGGACGGCAAGTGTGGAGAAGGTAAGTGCGGTGCCGACAAGAAGGCCGACATGAAGAAGAAGGATGGCAAATGTGGAGAAGGCAAATGCGGGGAAGGCAAGTGCGGTGCCGACAAGAAGTCTGAAGAAAAGAAGTAAGCCAGGTATCGTGAAATCCTCCGCGATTTCAGGCGCCGGCCTCGGTTTCAGGCGGGAGCTGCTTCCCGACCTGATAGCCGGGGTACCGGCTGCCGTCGGCT
>JAXMKV010000019.1:0-1534 GCA_034371155.1 Gallionella sp.
GTGATCTCCGAGCACGATGAACGGCTGGACTGGGTCGAGAAGGAATTCGTGCGGCGGATCGGGGAACGCCTTTACGGAGGGAAGCGCCATGACTGAGGCCACGACCCAATGGACAGTCGAGGATGTGGCAGCCCGGTTTGCCGAGGCGGCCGAGACTGCACACAAGCTGCCCCGGGTCCGACCCGGTGGCCACTTCAACCCGTGGATGACCATGGCCTTCCAGGGGCCCGAGCGCTATCCCGACCGCGAGAAGCTGTACCGGCCCCTGCCTCCCAGCCCGCAGGCCGTGGAGCGGATGCTCGAGACCATGCGCTGGGTGCAATGGCTGGAGGTGGAGCAGCGGCATCTGGTGTGGATGCGCGCCAACCGCTACGAGTGGCAACAGATTGGCAGGCGGTTTGGCTGTGACCGCAACACGGCGGCACGGCGGTGGCACAAAGCGATCGAGGTGCTTGTGAAGAGACTGGCCGGCGGTGTTTGAGAAGCTGTTCTTGCCAAACTTTGCCAAGCTGACTAGACTTTGCCCATGACGACCATGAACATTTCCCTGCCAGAAACGCTGAAAACCTTCGTCGATGGGCAAGTCGCCGAACGTGGCTATGGCACGAGCAGCGAGTATGTGCGCGAGTTGATTCGGAAGGATCAGGATCGACAGCATTTGCGTGGCCTGCTGCTCGCTGGTGCCTCGTCGCGTCCCGGCAAAGTGGCGGATGCTGCCTACTTTGATGCCTTGCGCGCGCGCGTCCGGAAAAGCGGTCCCGTTTGAAAACCAAGCAGGTCATCCCCCACGAACTGGCGGATAGGGATGTTGAAGACGTGGTCGATTACTATCTCCAGGAGGCGGGGGATCAGGTGGCCTTGGGCTTCATCGAGTCGCTTGAAAAGGCCTACACTCACATCAGTCGTCACCCGCAAACGGGCTCGCTTCGTTATGCCCACGAGCTAGATCTGCCGGGCTTGCGCATGTGGCCCCTCAAGCGTTACCCCTATCTGGTCTTTTACATCGAACAAGTGGATCAGATTGATGTATGGCGGGTGTTGAACAGCCAGCGAGATATCCCGGCTTGGCTGCGGGACGAATCGTCCATCGCAACTAAGTGATTTGGCGTGTTTTGACGTGATTGCGGGCAATGGCTGCGGTCAGTGCGGTTTTGAGCGAAGAAAACGCCCAGACTCGAATGCAGCATTATGGCCCATTTGAGCGTACAGTTTCGGCTATGGTCAGGAAAGAAGTGCAGGGGTTCAAAAACACCTCGCGCCTGAGGAAATCAACGGGTCCTTCCTGGCCAAAGCGGTATGCAGGGGGCAACAGCGCGAGACTTCGATAGCGTCTGCCCTTAAAAACAGGTTACCACCCAGCCAGGTTACCGGCCTGCGGTTACCACCCCGATAGCCAGTTACCACCCCTGAACATTTCTCACCCGCCCAGCGGCAACGCTCGGCGGGTTTTTGTATTCCATGATGCCAATTCTGCAGATCGAATACCGCGCGATCGACGCGCTGCTGCCCTACGCCAGAAATCCGCGCACACATT
>JAXMKV010000020.1:0-94767 GCA_034371155.1 Gallionella sp.
ACAGTTTGTCTGACGACCATAGCGAGTTGGTCCCACTCCTTCCCATCCCGAACAGGACAGTGAAACGACTCCGCGCCAATGATAGTGTGGATTACCCATGTGAAAGTAGGTCATCGTCAGACTCCTTACAAAGCAACGCCCTCCTCGCGAGGGCGTTGTTATTTCAGTGAATCTAATCGGGCTTTCCTCTTGTAGAGTGAAATGTCCGTTCGGATTTACACCGTTTTAACTTTGTATAAAACGGGTCGTTAGCTCAGCTGGTAGAGCAGCGGACTCTTAATCCGTTTGTCGCAGGTTCGATCCCCGCACGACCCACCAAAAATCAGCGGCTTAAGGTTGACTCCTTGAGCCGCTTTTGTTTGGGTGTGAATCAAACTGTGGATTCTGCGCTGCTTAATATGTCATTGATCAAGGCTATAGGCGGTCACTGTGCTATGATTCGCACCGTCATGAATCGAGCAATAAATCTCAAATCAACGTGACAAAAGGTGTTCACGCGCTGATTGGTATGGTCTTGGGTATAAGAAACTTTTTGGCAAATAAAAAACCCCGTAGATTTACGGGGTTAATTATTATTTCTGGTGCCCAGAAGAGGACTCGAACCTCCACACCTTGCGGCACACGGACCTGAACCGTGCGCGTCTACCAATTCCGCCAACTGGGCATTGAGCTTTACGAAGTCGCGCAATTTAATAGTTTAAGGACAGCTTGTCAATGAAAAAGAAAAATAATTTACGTTCGCAGGATCCGCATTTGGATCGTGAGCGCGAACAATATGAACATCCCTTGCCGAGCCGCGAGTTTATTTTGCAAATATTGGCTGAGCAGGGAGGCCCAGTCGCCGAAGAAGAGTTGTTACAACTGATGCAGATCGAAGGGCATGAGGAAGATTTGTTCTTGCGCCGTTTGCGCGCAATGGAGCGTGATGGGCAGATTATGCGTAATCGCAAGCGTGCGATTTGTGTGGTGGACAAACTGGACCTTGTAAAAGGCAAGATTCAGGGGCATCCCGATGGTTTTGGGTTTCTGGTGCCGGAGGATGGTGCCACCGACATGTTTATCAGTGAAAAGGAGATGCACAAAGTTTTACATGGTGATGTCGTCATGGCGCGCCAGAGCGGTGTAGATCGGCGTGGGCGTCCTGAAGGAAAAATCGTGGAGGTGCTGGAACGGGTTAACAGCCGCGTAGTCGGCCGCCTTTATGAAGATCATGGTATCCAATTTGTTGTGGCGGAAAATCGCCGTATTAGCCAAGATATTCTGGTTGCTCCAGGCGGGATGTCCGAGGCCAAGGCGGGGCAAGTGGTCATACTGGAAATTCTCAAACATCCTGACAAGCATGCTCAGCCGATTGGACGTATCGTCCAAGTTTTGGGAAATTATGCCGATCCGGGCATGGAGATCGAAATCGCGCTGCGCAAGCACGATTTGCCATACGAGTTTCCTAACGATGTTGAGAGGCAGGCCAAGGCGATTTCACCTGTCGTGGCAGCGGAAGATTGGGCGGGACGGGAGGATATCCGCAACCTGCCACTGGTAACCATAGACGGTGAGACCGCGCGCGACTTTGACGATGCAGTGTATTGTGCACCTGAGAAAGGCGGCTATCGTTTGGTTGTGGCCATCGCCGATGTGAGCTATTACGTGCAGCCCAATGATGCGCTGGATCGCGAAGCGATTCTGCGGGGCAATTCAGTATATTTTCCGCGGCGTGTGATCCCGATGCTGCCGGAGGAGTTGTCCAATGGGCTGTGTTCACTGAATCCTCAAGTGGATCGTCTGTGCATGGTGTGCGACATGCATGTCGGCAACGATGGCGAGATCGGCAAATACCGTTTTTATCCATCGGTGATGTATTCACATGCGCGGTTGACCTACAATCAGGTCGCCGAGATGCTGGAGCAGCCGGATGGTGAGCTAGCCATGGGCAAGGCTGACATCGTGCCGCATCTGCAACACCTCTATGAACTGTTCCAGAAGCTGCTGCGCGCTCGCGCGAAGCGTGGTGCGATTGATTTTGAGACCGTCGAGACACAGATGGTCTTCAATGACAGCGGCAAGATCGAGCGTATCGAGCCGGTGGTCCGTAACGATGCGCATAAACTGATTGAGGAGTGCATGCTGGCGGCCAACGTTTGTGCAGCGGGTTATTTGCACGAACACAAACATACCGTGCTATACCGCATCCACGAGGGTCCTACGCCAGAGAAGCTCGACGCTGTGCGCGAATTCATGAAGGAATTCGGCTTGCAACTGGGTGGTGGCGACGAGCCGCAGGCGGGCGACTATTCCAAGCTTTTGAAGAGCATCAAGGGGCGCCCCGATGCCGGACTACTGCAAACCGTGATGCTGCGCTCGTTGCGTCAAGCCAAGTATGAGCCTGAAAATGTCGGTCATTTTGGTTTGGGTTATGAGGCTTATACCCACTTTACCTCGCCGATCCGTCGCTATCCAGACTTGCTGGTGCATCGCGCAATCAAGGCTGTGCTGCATGGCAAGCAATACAAACCGGCGCAGAAGTGGGATGAGTTGGGCGCGCATTGTTCGATGACTGAACGCCGTGCCGACGATGCGACTCGCGATGTCGAGGCTTGGCTGAAGTGTTTTTACATGCGTGACCATCTCGGGAGCGTGTTTACCGGTACTGTTTCTTCGGTCACTGGCTTTGGCATGTTCGTTTCGCTAGATGATTTGTATGTCGAAGGTTTGGTGCATATCTCCGAGTTGGGGAAAGACTACTACCACTTCGACGCGGCCAAGCACCAGTTGCTTGGAGAACGCACCGGACAGCGGTATCGTCTTGGAGATCGTGTGCAGGTACGTGTGGTTAAGGTGGATATGGAAAGTACCAAAGTTGATTTTGTGCTGCACGATACTGCGGATGATGCCGTAAGTCTGAGCATCCCCAAGGCTACCAAAAAAACGGCTAAGGAAAAAAAGCGCCATGGCTGATTTGCGCCTGATTTATGGCTTTCATGCGGTTACTTCACGCATACGCCAGAATCCTGATGGTGTTCTGGAAATCTATTTGCAGTCGCAGCGTCAGGATCCGCGCATGCGTGATCTGGTCAAGTTGGCCGAGACGAACAGTGTGCGCATCATTCCGGTGGACGCTAAGCGGCTGGACGGCATGGCGGGCAGTGCGCGTCACCAGGGTGTGGCGGCACGTGTTGATGCGGCGCGCCGTGTACAGCATCTTGCGGATGTGCTGGACACGATAGAAGAGCCGCCGTTGTTGCTGGTTCTGGATGGTGTGCAAGATCCGCATAATCTGGGGGCATGTTTGCGCAGTGCCGATGCTTTCGGTGTGCATGCGGTCATTGCGCCAAAAGACCGGGCTGTCGGTATCACCGCTACGGTGGAAAAGGTTGCATGTGGCGCAGCGGAGACTGTGCCTTATATTACCGTCACCAACCTAGCACGTACGCTGCGCGAATTGCAGGAGCGCAATATCTGGGTGGTCGGCGCAGCGGGTGAGGCGGAAAGCGATCTGCATGGCTTTAGGCATAAAGGCGCGCTGGCATGGGTGCTCGGTGCAGAAGGCGAAGGTTTGCGCCGCCTTACGCGTGAGACCTGCGACGAACTGGTGCGCATACCGATGCAGGGCAGCGTGGAAAGCCTGAATGTTTCTGTCAGTGCCGGCATTTGCCTGTTTGAGGCGAGAAGGCAGCGAATAGCCTAAATTTCAGCTGGTGAATTTTGCCACATAGAACTGGGGGAAGGTTACTGCTTTGCCGTGTTGTTTCGCGCATTTCTTAGTAATTCGGGGAGTGCGGCTTTGAATTCTGTCAGTGCGCGTTCTGTCGCTTGTTGTTGGAGTGAGCGGAGTGTCTGTGTGAGCACGGTTTCCATATAGGTCTCCAATTGTTGTTGCAGTTCTTTCATGCCGGTTTCGCCTAACGATTCTGTGCTGTTGGATGCCGTATCAACGACATCTGTCAGCACGGGCAGCCCATCCGCCGAGTCATCGTTGATCACCTGTGTCAGGACCGGCAGGTCACTATTGGGTTGTGTGTTAGACGTCATGGTTGTTGGGAGAGGTCCGTGTGTTTTAACTCGTAGCCACGGGCCTTGTAAAACCCGTAGCGCTCACGTCCCAGTCGGGTGTCTTCTGCTTCGGTCGATACAATTTCTATGACTCGATCGAAACGACTGAAGAAGGGTACGCACTCATTGTGCAGGCTGATCAAAAGATCGTGATGGGGAAATGTTTCATTGCCGATATTCAGCACGACGGGCATTTGTCCGGCTTCTTCCGCGTTGTTGCGGCAATGCGGAATGAATGCGGTGGAGGGGTATTGCCATAACAGCTTATCCAGTGCGTCGATGACCGCCATCTCCGGAGTGCTAATAACAACCCGCACACCGTTTTGCATAGCTTTATGGCTCAACTGACAGACTGTGCGCAGCCTGTCAGTTGAGCCCGTGTAGAAATCCACTTTGGTCATTGCTTTGCGTTGGCGCGATTGATGAGATACTGCGTCAGCAGAGGAACGGGGCGACCGGTCGCTCCCTTTTCCTTGCCGGATTTCCACGCTGTTCCAGCAATGTCCAGATGGGCCCAGCGATAGTCTTTGGTGAAGCGAGATAGGAAACATGCTGCAGTGATTGTTCCCCCTGCTCTCCCCCCAATGTTTTGCATGTCGGCGAAATTGCTGTCGAGCAGTGGCTGGTAATCTTCCCACAACGGCAATTGCCAGGCGCGGTCGTAAGTTTGTTCACCCGCCGCCAACAGATCTTCGGCAAGTTTCTCTTCGTTGCTGAACAATCCGCTGGCGACATGTCCCAACGCGATGACGCATGCGCCAGTCAAGGTGGCGATGTCGATCACTGTGTCAGGTTCAAACTTCGCGGTATAGGTCAGTGCATCGCACAATACCAAGCGCCCCTCTGCATCGGTATTCAATATTTCGATGGTTTGTCCAGACATCGAAGTGACGATGTCGCCGGGTTTGGTTGCATTGCCGCTGGGAAGGTTTTCGGCAGCAGGAATCACGCCAACCACATTGAGTTTCAGGCCCATCTCGGCAATGGCTTGAAGTGTGCCGAGTACACTGGCTGCACCGCACATGTCGTACTTCATTTCGTCCATCTCTGCTCCGGGTTTGAGCGAGATGCCGCCGCTGTCGAAGGTGATGCCTTTGCCAACCAGCGCGATGGGCTTTTGCTTCTTGTCCGCACCGCGATACTCCAGCGTGATGAGCTTGGCTGGCTGTGCACTGCCGCGGGTAACGGAAAGGAAAGACCCCATGCCGAGTTTCTGCATGTCCTTTTCTTCCAGTATTGTTGACTTGAGATTCTTGTGAGCCTTCGCCAGAGCCAGTGCTTTGGCCGAGAGGTAGGTCGGTGTGCAAATATTTCCCGGCAAGTTGCCGAGATCTTTTGCGAGTTCCATGCCGTGCGCGATAGCGGCAGACTGCCCGATCGCGATTTTTAATTCCGCCGCAGGTTTGTCCTGCGTGGCGAAAGTAATATGTTTCAGTGGTGCCGGTTTGGCAGGTTTGCTCTTGAGGCTGTCGGAACGATAGGCCATTGCCGAAGCGACAAACACAGCTTGCCTAAGCAGCCACGCGGTATCATTTTCGAAAATATCATCAGCTATGAAAAGCGCTATATCCTTTGCGGCAGTGTGTTGCAGCGCCTTGAAAATTCCGTGCAGGATATCGACGCATGTCTTGTTATCCAGCTCGTTTGCTTTTCCAATGCCAACCAGCAAGACACGCTCGGCGACGATGCCGGGGATATGCTGCAAAAGTAGGGTCGAGGCCGCTTTGCCGCTCATGTCGCCGCGTGCAATAAGATCGCTCAGGGTATGTTGCGCTGTCTTGTCCAATGTTTGGGCTGCTTTGGAGAGTTTGCCGCCTTCGAACACACCGACTACGACACAACCGCTCTTGAGCTTTTCCGGACTGCCCTGTTTTATGCTAAATTCCACGCGCCACTCCTCTTAAAATACATGTTCGATATTCAATGCCGGATTATCCGCATACTCTCCGCATAAAGTCAAAGTTGCCGCGCTTCGGAATTTTTCACCGTGCGCTAGTGAACGAGTTCGCCAGTAACGGGCTGCTGGTGTTCGCTGTATTGCTGGGTATCGTGGTGATTAGCCAGTTGATTCGGCTTTTGGGGGATGCCGTGAGCGGCAGGGGGGCGGTTGACGGGGTGTTGGCGTTGCTGGGATTCAGCGCAATGAACTACTTGCCGGTATTGCTCTCCATCAGCCTGTTTATCTCCATTTTGTTGACGCTTTCGCGTTGTTACCGCGACAGTGAGATGGTGGTGTGGTTCTGTTCGGGTATCGGTTTGACACGTTGGATCCGTCCGGTCGCGTGGTATGCCTTGCCGGTGATTGCATTGATTGCCGTCCTGAGTATGGTGTTATCCCCCTGGGCCTTGCAAAAGGCGGATGAATTCAAAAATAAATTGGATCGTCGCGATGATGTCGCCTCAGCCACGCCTGGCATGTTTCGCGAATCAAAACAGGCGGATCGCGTATATTTTATCGAAAATCTCAGCCCGGGCGCTGATCGGGTAAGCAATGTTTTTGTGCAATCCTTACAGAATGGCAAGCTTGGCACCATGGTGGCCAAACAGGGGGTGCAGGAAACCGCCCCGAATGGCGACCGTTTCCTAGTGTTGCTGAACGGTACGCGTTACGAGGGGACTCCCGGTCAGCGAGACTATAACATCATCGAATTCGAGCGTTATGCGCTGCGTATCGAAAGTGCACCTCAGAAGCAAGCACAGCCCTATGCACGCATTATGACCACACCGGAGTTGTGGCGTAATCCCACTTCATGGAACCTTGCTGAGTTTGATTGGCGTTTGGGGCTGCCGATCAGTGCCGCGATTTTGGCATTGCTGGCGATTCCGTTGAGTTACGTTAATCCGCGAGCGGGACGTTCGCTCAATCTGGTATTGGCCATTGTACTCTACATGTTGTACAGCAACATGATCAGTGTTACCAACGCATGGGTGGGGCAAGAGAGGCTGTCACACGCTGTCGGATTGTGGGGTATACATCTGGCGATGCTGGCAGTCGCCATCTTGTTGTTTTACTGGCGCGCCACTTTGTTTTCCTGGCGCAGGATGATGGCAAAATGAACCTGCTGACCCGTTATCTTGGAAGAGAGATATATCTCAGCATCGCGCTGGTATTTGCTGCGCTAATCATGCTTTTTGCTTTTCTGGATTTGATCCATGAATTGAATGTAATGGGGCAAGGGCAGTATCACATGGGTTATGTATTGCTGTTTGTTTTGCTGACCATTCCAGGGCATGTTTATGAGTTATTTCCGGTGGCGGTTTTGGTCGGTGCCATCTTCGCATTGGTTCAGATGGCCGGCAGTTCCGAGTTGACGGTCATCCGCGCGTCGGGAGCTTCGCTGATGCAGATGCTCGGTGCTTTGTTCAAAATCGCTTTGCCTCTGGTGGTGTTAAGTTTCGTCATCAGTGAATTTGTCGCCCCACCGAGCGAACGTATGGCACAGCGTCTGCGCATGCAAGCACAAAATGCACAGGTGTCGCTACAGGAATTTCGCTCTGGGGTGTGGGTCAAGGATGAGCGCAGCTTTGTAAACGTCAAGAATGTATTGCCCGATACCAGTTTGCTGAATGTCGACGTTTATCAGTTTGACGAAAGCTATCGCCTGCAAGCGATCACCCATGCCAAACAGGCGCACTTTGTCGAACCGGGACGTTGGCTTCTGGAAGGTGTGCAGGAGACGCGTTTTGACAGGAAGAGCGTGGATGTCCGGGATGTTCCCGAGCTGGAATGGCACTCATCGCTGAGCCCGGCTCTTTTAAGTGTCTTGCTGGTGGTGCCGGAGCAAATGTCCGCTTATGGCTTGTATCAGTATGTCGGGCATTTGCAAGATAACCGTCAGCAGAGCGCGCGTTATGAGATTGCCATGTGGAACAAGCTGGTGTATCCGCTGGCATTGCTGGTGATGATGGTGCTAGCTTTGCCTTTCGCATCCTATCATAGGCGCAGCGGCGGCATCAGCGCGATGATTTTCATGGGGATTGTGTTGGGGCTGGTTTTTCACTTTGTTGGCCGTTTGTTTGCTAATCTGGGGGCGCTCAACAACTGGCAGCCGTTCATCAGTGCCACGGCTATGACGGGATTGTTTTTGTTGTTGGGTGCGGCAATGCTCTGGTGGACCGAAAGACGTTAGCGGTCAGGGCATTTTTTTGGACTGATCGTCCCGAACGATTTGCTTGACCTGTTCACGGGTTGCTTCCGGCACCTGACTGAAGGCGCGATATTTGTCGCGCGCAGCTTGACGCTGTTCCGGTGTGAGCTTGCTCCAGGCTCCAAGTCTGTTCAAAAAACGCTGCTTCTCCTCCTGGCTTAGCGCAGTATAGTGCTGCGCGACACTTAACAGATTTCGTTGCTGGGCCTCGGACAATCCACCCCATTGCTGAGACATGGGAGCCAAAGCCTCCTGCTGGGTGGGGGTAAGCGTGTTCCAAGGCCGATCAGATGCGTTGGCTGCGGTGCTGTACAGAGCGCATAGCAGGACGAGGATGATCAGTTTCATATGATTTATCGGGTTAATGGTCGACAAAAACTTCCAAGGGAAGGTCGTCAGTCAGAATGGCGACATCCAAGTGGCTCATTTCGTGTTCATGCAGATGACGCCAATAACTTGCACCGGCGGTGATTATAGCAATCAGCAGTACTGCGGTAACCCCCCACTGCGAAGTGGTATGCGGCAGTCCCCAGTGTGCATGATGCCCGGTATCGAGAGTGAGTCCGGCGTTGCGCGTGGCGCATCTATGCAGCGCAACTAGTCTCACTCTCGCGAGAGCCGAAAGAGTGCGGTTATCCAGATGTTCTGTACCTTGCGTCAGTAACCGGGCGACATGCTCCGGGCTGAGGTCTTGCAAACGTTTATTTGGGCTCATGGCAGTTCGACTCCTTTTGCTCTGAGAGAGGATGCTAGCGCTTGTGTTGCACGCGAGCAGTGGGTTTTCACGCTTCCTTCGGTGCAACCCATCGCGGCGGCTGTTTCGGCTGTATCCAGTCCCTCCCAATAACGCAGCAGAAAGGCTTCGCGTTGACGCAGAGGAAGCTTGCCGAGAGCCTGTTCGATGAGGGCTATGGTTTGCGTTTGTTGCAGGGATTCGTCCGGCCTGCCGGGAGATGAGGTATTGCCCTCGTCGATTAGTGATTCAAGGGGGTCGCGCTCCCCCTCTTCATCCTTGGGGACTAGCGAGGAAAATAGGGTCGTCCAAGCGGTTTTGACTTTTTGCCGGCGGTAATGATCGCGTATGGTGTTTTGCAGGATACGTTGGAACAGCATAGGAAGCTCTGTGGTGGGCTTGTCACTGTATTTGTCGACCAGCTTGATCATCGCGTCCTGAAGAATATCCAACGCCGCATGCTCGTCGCGTACGGCAAACTGAGCCTGTTTATAGGCGCGACGCTCCACCCTAGTGAGGAAGTCGGACAATTCGTCGGGGGTTGACAGTTGGAACTCCTTAAATTCTCAGTGTGCATGGTAACAAATTACCATCGTCAGCGCCCAGAGTGAGGGTGAATGGCTGACTGTTTTACTGCAAAGGTTGACCAAAACCCCGCCAACCTTTATCTTACGCGGTTCTTTTTTGGCATAAATTAGGGTGCAGGTGATGGAATTGACCGGTGCGGAGATAGTCATCCGCTGTTTGCAGGAGGAGCAGGTCGAGTATGTGTTCGGGTATCCCGGTGGCGCGGTGCTGTTCATATACGACGAGTTGTTTAAGCAGGAAAAGGTCAAGCATATTCTGGTGCGCCATGAACAGGCGGCAGTTCATGCTGCGGACGGATACGCACGCTCTTCCGATAAGGTGGGGGTGGCACTGGTGACTTCAGGCCCTGGGCTGACCAATGCAGTGACCGGCATTGCGACTGCTTATATGGACTCCATTCCGATGGTTATCATCAGCGGTCAGGTACCGACTTATGCGATAGGCGAAGATGCCTTTCAGGAAGTCGATGCGGTCGGTATTACCCGCCCCTGCGTGAAACACAACTTTTTGGTCAAAGACCCAAAAGATATCGCTGCGACTATCAAGAAAGCGTTCTATCTGGCCAGTACCGGGCGTCCCGGCCCCGTCTTGGTGGATATCCCCAAGGACGTGTCGAATCAGAAGGCACACTTCGAGTATCCCGCCAACGTCAGCATTCGCTCCTATCATCCGGTAG
This sequence comes from Gallionella sp., assembly GCA_034371155.1. Classification (GTDB taxonomy): domain Bacteria; phylum Pseudomonadota; class Gammaproteobacteria; order Burkholderiales; family Gallionellaceae; genus Gallionella. The sequence continues at coordinate 10,193 of JAXMKV010000020.1, forward strand.
GCAAAGGCGATAGCTCACAGATTCGTCACGCTGCACAAATTTTGCTGGAAGCGAAACGTCCGATGATCTACGCGGGCGGCGGGGTAGTGCAGGCTGATGCTTCCGCGCAGTTGACGGATCTGGTGCGCTTGCTGGGTTACCCTTGCACTAATACGCTGATGGGGTTGGGCGGTTATCCCGCCAACGACAAGCAGTCAGTCGGCATGCTGGGGATGCATGGCACTTACGAGGCCAACATGGCGATGCAGCATTGCGATGTTCTGGTGGCGATCGGCGCGCGTTTCGATGACCGCGTGATCGGTAACGTTGAGCATTTCGCCCAGGTTCCGCGCAAGATTATTCATATTGATATCGATCCCTCTTCAATCGCCAAACGGGTCAAGGTTGATTTGCCTATCGTCGGCGATGTGAAGCTGGTTCTGGATGAGTTGCTCGGCGTGTTGCGCAGCAGCAAGCAAAAACCCGATGTGGGCGATCTGGCTGCCTGGTGGAAACAGGTGGACGAGTGGCGTGTCAAGGGTGGCGGTTTGCGCTACAAGAATTCCACCGAAGTTATCAAGCCACAATATGTGATAGAAAAGCTGTACGAGATCACCGGCGGCGATGCTTTTGTTACCTCCGATGTGGGCCAGCACCAGATGTGGGCAGCGCAGTACTACAAGTTCGACAAACCTCGCCGCTGGATTAATTCCGGCGGTCTGGGTACGATGGGTTTTGGTTTGCCTGCGGCAATGGGTGTGCAACTGATCAATCCGGGTGCGACGGTGGCGTGCGTGACAGGCGAGGGCAGCATCCAGATGAATATTCAGGAATTGTCCACCTGCAAGCAGTTCCGTCTGCCAATCAAGGTGATCGCACTGAACAATCGCTACCTTGGCATGGTGCGTCAGTGGCAGGAGTTCTTCCATGGTGACCGCTACTCTGAATCGTACATGGATGCTTTGCCCGATTTCGTGAAACTGGCCGAGGCCTACGGGCATGTGGGGATACGCATCGACAAGCCGTCGGATGTTGAGTCGGCGCTGAAAGAGGCGTTTGCCCGTAAAGATGATTTGGTGTTTCTCGATTTTCGCACCGACTCGACCGAGAACGTGTTTCCCATGGTGCCAGGCGGCAAGGGGTTGTCGGAAGTGATTTTGGCGGAGGACTTGTAATGAGACACATCATTTCCTTGCTGATGGAAAACGAGGCGGGAGCCTTGTCGCGTGTGGCCGGATTATTCTCGGCTCGTGGCTACAATATCGAGTCGTTGACCGTGGCGCCGACCGAGGATTCCAGCATGTCGCGTATGACTATCGTCACCAGCGGTTCCGACGCAGTGATGGAGCAGATCAACAAACAACTCAACAAGCTGGTGGATGTGGTCGCCGTAATGGACTTGAGCGAAGGCGAACATTTGGAGCGCGAGCTGATGCTGGTAAAGGTCAAAGCTCAGGGCGATGATCGCGAAGAATTGAAGCGTATGACCGATATCTTTCGCGGGCGCATCATCGACGTGTCGAACAGCACTTATACCATCGAACTGACCGGATCGGGAGCCAAGCTGGGCAACTTTCTGGACGCGATCGGGCGTGAATTGATACTGGAAACGGTGCGTACAGGTGCTTCAGGCATCGGGCGCGGCAAACGAATATTGAAACTGTAAAGGCAGTTAAATGCAGACGTAAGTTGTTGGTTAAAGCCGCGTATAACCAGCGACTTGGCCGACGGAGTTTGTCAGCTTAGTCGAATGGCTAGTAGTTGCATCAGCGGACAACGTCAACTTCCGTCTTCAGACTTACGACTTACAACTATTTTTTAAAAGAGGGCAACATGAAAGTTTATTACGATAAAGACGCAGACCTTTCCCTGATCAAGGGCAAACAAGTAACCATTGTTGGCTACGGTTCCCAAGGCCATGCCCACGCACAGAATCTGAAAGATTCCGGCGTGAACGTGACCGTCGCATTGCGCAAGGGCGGCGCTTCCTGGGCCAAGGCTGAAGCCGCCGGTCACAAGGTTGCCGAGATCGCCGACGCTGTGAAGGGGGCCGATCTGGTGATGATCCTGTTGCCGGACGAGTCCACACCTCAGGTGTATCACGCTGATGTGGAAAAGAACCTGAAGTCCGGCTCTGCGCTGGCTTTCGCCCATGGTTTCAACATCCACTACAACCAGATCGTGCCGCCGGCAGACGTCGACGTCATCATGATCGCGCCCAAGGGCCCGGGTCACACTGTGCGTTCCGAGTACCTGAAGGGTGGTGGTGTTCCTACGCTGATCGCTGTGTATCAGGATAAGACTGGCAAGGCCAAGGATATCGCACTGTCTTACGCAGCTGCGAATGGCGGCACCAAGGGTGGCGTGATTGAGACCAACTTCCGCGAAGAGACCGAGACCGACTTGTTCGGCGAACAAGCCGTGCTGTGCGGCGGTGCAGTTGAACTGGTGAAGGCTGGTTTCGAAACCCTGACCGAAGCGGGCTACGCTCCGGAAATGGCTTACTTCGAGTGCCTGCACGAACTGAAGCTGATTGTCGATCTGATGTACGAAGGTGGCATTGCCAACATGAACTACTCGATCTCCAACAACGCGGAATACGGCGAGTACGTCACCGGTAATCGCGTGATCGCCGATCAGGCGCGCGCCGCGATGAAGGAGTGTCTGGCCAATATCCAGAATGGCTCCTACGCCAAGCAGTTCATCCTGGAAGGTCGCACCAACTATCCGGAAATGACCGCACGTCGCCGTCTGAACGCAGAGCATCCGATCGAAGTCGTCGGCGGCAAGTTGCGCGAAATGATGCCGTGGATTGGCAAGAACAAGCTGGTCGATCAGTCGAAAAACTAGTGAAACGTGATAAGGTGAAACGTGAAACGTAACCCGTTTCTTCGTTTCACTTTTCACAGGTTCACCTTCACGTTTCACATTTTCCAATGAAAAACTACCCCCATCCCATCATTGCCCGCGAGGGTTGGCCGTTCCTGGCGATCACTCTAGTTTTGGCTGTAGGCGTCAGCGCATGGTGCGTGTCGTGGTCCATCCCGCTGTGGGTCATCTTCGTGTTCGTGTTGCAGTTCTTCCGCGATCCCGCACGCGAGATTCCGCAGGAGGCCGGGGCGGTACTTTCGCCTTGCGACGGTCGCGTCATCAAAGTCGAGCGTGCGCAGGATCCGTACGGACAACGCGAAGCGATTCTGGTCAGCGTGTTTATGAACGTGTTCAACGTGCATTCCAACCGGAGTCCGGTGGACGGCAAAGTTCAACAGATAAAGTATTTCCCCGGCAAGTTCGTGAATGCCGATCTGGATAAGGCCTCGACCGAAAACGAGCGCAATGCTGTGGTGTTGACGACCAACGATGGGCAAATGGTGACATTTGTTCAAGTGGCCGGACTTATTGCGCGCCGCATCCTGTGCTACATCAAAGTTGGCGACGTGCTGTCGCGCGGCCAGCGCTATGGCTTCATTCGCTTCGGTTCGCGCGTGGATGTCTACCTGCCGCTGGATGCCAGTGTGAAGGTCGGCATCGGCGACAAGGTGTCGGCGACGACAACTATCTTGGCAGTCTTGCCGCAAAGCTGATAGCCTACGGGCATGGACGAATTCAATACACGCAAACCGATGAACCTGCGCAGGCGCGGCATATATTTGCTGCCGAATCTGTTCACTACAGGCGCGTTGTTCGCCGGTTTCTACGCTATCGTGCAGGCGATGAACAGCCGCTTTGAGTTCGCCGCCGTGGCAATCTTCATCGCCATGGTGCTGGACGGACTGGATGGCCGCGTGGCGCGTTTGACCCACACCCAGAGCGAGTTTGGCGCCGAATACGACAGCCTGTCGGACATGGTGTCGTTCGGGGTCGCACCCGCGCTGGTGATGTATGAATGGGCGTTCAAGGGGTTGGGCAAGTGGGGTTGGTTCGCCGCGTTCATCTATTGTGCCGCCACCGCTTTGCGTCTGGCACGTTTCAATACCAACATCGACGTGGTCGACAAACGCTACTTTCAGGGCTTGCCCAGCCCGGCAGCCGCAGCTTTGGTTGCCGGTTTTGTCTGGGTGATGCTGGACTACGGCTTCAAAGGGAGCCAGCTGAGTTGGTATGCCGCCGCGCTGACGGTGTTCGCCGGGCTTTCCATGGTCAGCAACCTGCCGTTCTACAGCTTCAAAGATTTCAACATGCGCAAGAGCGTGCCGTTTCTGGTGATATTCCTAGTGGCTTTGTTCTTCATTCTGATCTCCAGCTATCCCCCCGGTGTGTTGTTCGGCCTGTTCCTTTGCTATGCCCTGTCCGGCTATATCCTGTGGTTGAAGCGACACTTCGGCAAGCCGGTTGCATGAGACGATAAAACTGGTAATATCCGTCCCATGCATTTTTCTACACACATCGCCATACTTCACTCCACGTTCAGCCTGCTGGCTGCACTGCTGCTGCGCCCCGCGCGCTGATCGATATTCCCACAAATAGATTCAGGCAGACGCGGCTAACCCTTCACGGTACCGCAGGTTCAACCCATTCGTATGGAGCACACCATGAAAAACAAATTGATCATATTCGACACGACATTGCGCGACGGTGAGCAGAGTCCCGGCGCATCGATGACCAAGGAAGAAAAGTTGCGCATCGCGCGCCAGCTGGAAAAGCTTGGTGTGGATGTGATTGAAGCGGGCTTCGCTGCGGCTAGTCCCGGCGATTTTGATGCGATCCACAGTGTCGCCGAGACCATCAAGGATTCCACGGTATGCTCGCTGGCGCGCGCCAGCGAAAACGACGTGCGCCGTGCCGGTGAGGCGATCAAGCCGGCGAAGCGCGGGCGTATCCACACTTTCATCGCGACCAGCCCTATCCACATGCAGCACAAACTGCGCATGACCGAGGATCAGGTAGTAGAACGCGCGGTGCAGGCGGTGAAGTGGGCACTGGAATATACCGACGACGTGGAGTTCTCCGCCGAGGACGCGGTGCGTTCCGAGATGGATTTCCTCGTGCGCGTGTTCGATGAGGTAATCCGTGCCGGTGCGAAAACGCTCAACGTGCCGGACACCGTCGGCTACAGCGTTCCGGCATTGTGGGGTGAGCGCTTCCAGCAGTTGATAGCCCGCGTGCCGAATTCGGACAAGGTGATCTGGTCCACGCATTGCCACAACGATTTGGGCATGGCTTCGGCCAATTCGCTGGCGGCGGTGATGAACGGCGCGCGTCAGGTCGAGTGCACTATCAACGGTTTGGGCGAGCGCGCGGGTAACGCCTCGCTGGAAGAGATCGTGATGGCGGTGAAGACGCGCCGCGACATCTTCAACTGCGACTCTCGCATCGATACCACGCAGATCGTGCCGACCTCCAAGCTGGTGTCCAGCATCACCGGCTATCCGGTGCAGCCGAACAAGGCCATCGTCGGCGCGAACGCGGTCGCGCACGAGTCCGGCATCCATCAGGACGGTGTGCTCAAGCATCGCGAGACCTACGAGATCATGCGCGCCGAAGACGTGGGTTGGGGAGCAAACAAACTGACGCTGGGCAAGCTTTCCGGTCGCAACGCTTTTCGTTCGCGCTTGCATGAGCTCGGCATCGTGCTGGAAAGCGATGAGGCATTGAATGCCGCTTTTGCCCGTTTCAAAGATCTGGCCGACCGCAAAAGCGAGATATTTGACGAGGACTTGCAGGCGCTGGTTAGCGAAGAGAGCCTGTCGGGAGTGAGCGACCATTACCAGTTGTTGTCCATGCGCGCGCACAGCGAGACAGGTGTGCTGCCGGTAGCCAAGGTGGTATTGAGCATAGGCGGTGAAACGCGCGAGGCTGAAATGCAGGGTGGTGGTCCGGTGGATGCCACGTTCAAGGCTATCGAACAAGTGGTAAAGAGCGAGACCGAATTGCAGTTGTATTCGGTGAACAACATCACCAGCGGAACTGACGCGCAGGGTGAAGTGACCGTGCGGCTGTCGAAGGGCGGACGTATCGTCAACGGACAAGGTGCCGATACCGATATCGTGGTGGCATCAGCAAAAGCCTATCTGAATGCGCTCAACAAGTTGCATAGCAAGTTGGAACGGGCGCATCCGCAGGTTTGAACTTTTTTAAAATCTGTTGCTCTGATACTGCGGCACACGTCTTGTGTGCCGTTTTTACGCAATTTTCCGGAGGCGGTCTTGAAAAAAATTCTGTTGGGTAGCACGCTTTTGTTGGTTTCTATGGCAGCCAATGCCGGCTGGGGAGAATGCCAGCTGATTCCGAATTCGCAGTGCCCACATGCGGCTCTGTCCGGAAAAATCGGGGTTGGTGCTGACATGCACGGGGCGCAGCTCGTTGAAGGAGATCTTTCACGTGCAGACTTTTCCAAGGCAAACCTTAAAGGCGCGAACATCTACCACGGCAAGCTGGCTGGGGCTAATTTTACCGAAGCCGACATGACAGATGTGACGCTGTACAACGCGGATCTGACAGGCGTGAATTTCACCGGAACCAATCTGACTGGTGCCAAACTCAAGAACGCCAATCTGGGAGAGGCGAACTTGACCGATGCTAATCTGACCAATGCCGAAATCGAGGGGGCAAAATTCGGGAAGGCTATCTTCTGTCGCACCACGATGCCAAACGGTATTGTCAACAGCGGGCCAAACTGTGCTGCCGTCAAACCTGGCAAAGCGGAAGTTTCCGGAGCGACAGAGGGTTCGATCAACGGCTGCGTGATCGGGCCGCGTAGCGTCTGTCTGAACGCATCGCTGGCCGAGGCCAACCTCGGCTCTGCCAATCTTTCCGGTGCGCAGCTATACATGGGCAATCTGGCACAGGCCAACCTGTTCAAGGCCAACCTTGGCAAAGCGAATCTGACCGAGGCCAACTTGGCGCGCGCCAATCTGACCCGAGCCAATCTGTCACAGGCCAATCTTACCGATGCCAACCTCAACAAGGCTGTGCTGCGCGGTGCGCAATTGGAACGTGCCAATCTGACCGGTGCGATTTTGCTGAATGCGGATCTGACCGATGCCGACCTGACCGGTGCAAATATCGCAGGTGCTACATTGACGGGTGCCACGCTGTGTAATACCGTGATGCCTAACGGTACGGTGAACAACGGCGATTGCCGGCAAGACCGCTATCAGGAAGCCGTTTCCGATCCGGCTGCCCAAGCCAAACCTGCGGCAAGAAGCAATCACCGCTGATTTACACAGTTTCGAACAAACAAAAACGGCACGCCTGACGTGCCGCTTTTGTTTTTCTGCCGCGTTCACTTCGCAGGACACAGCAAAGATTTCCGTTCTCCGGTCACGGGGTGGCTTGAAAGGTAGTTCAGCGCGCGATGTGCCAAGACGGGCGCGTTTACCGCTTGTGTCAGCGTGGCGCTCTGTAGGTGAGTTGGTCGGCTGCTGTCTATGACTTGACGTGGCGGGGGAAGGCTTCCGCGCCTCATGCCGGGAGCGGGGGCGTATAATATGCGCCTTTGTTGTGGTCGTGTGCCGCATCATTTTATTTTCGGAGCAGCCTTGTTCAAGATCATCGGAGTTTTTGCGGGATATTATTTTTTTGGATTCTGGGGGGCTTTGCTCGGCTTCTTTGCCGGAGCTTTCATCGACCGGGTGAGGGGCTACGGTTCCGGTGCGTTGAATCCGCTGCGCAACGCGATCCGGCAGGCCGTGTTCCTCGAAACGGTGTTTCTCGCGATGGGCCGCCTGGCGAAGGCGGACGGGCGCGTTTCCGAGGAGGAGGTCGCGCACGTCGAGCAGTTCATGCAGAAGCTGGGTATGACCACGGAGCATCGCCAGCAGGCGATCGCGTGGTTCAAGCAGGGTGCCGCTGCGGATTTTGATATAGAGCCGGCTTGTCGGCGTTTTAACTCGGTGTGCGGCACCACCCGAAATCTGAAGGAAGTGTTGCTGGTCTATCTCATCGTGATGGCGCTGGCGGACGGGCATCTGCATCCGGCGGAACAGGAGCTGATGACCGATATCGCCGGTCATCTTGGGTATGGCAGCGAAGCGTTCAAGCGTCTGTTGGATATGGTGCAGAACCAGTCGCATTTTGCCGCCGGGCAGCCCGATCCCGCTGTCGCGCTGGAGGATGCCTACAAGGCGTTGGGCGTGGGCAAGGAGAACAGCGATGCGGAGATCAAGCGCGCGTACCGCAAGCTGATGAGCCAGTATCATCCGGACAAGTTGATGGGGCAGGGCGTGCCGGAAGACATGATCGCCATGGCGACCGAGCAGGCCAAGGATATCCAGCTTGCCTACGATCTGATCAAGAAGGCGCGTGGCATCTGAGGCGCGCGGAGCATTTACGGGACAGGTGAGGGAATGATGGAAGAGATCAAAAAAAGCGGCACGAGCGCGCATACGCCGGATTTGAATTGGAGCCAATTGCGCGAAACGATATTGATGCTCGAACTGGCGACCGGGCAGATCGAATCGGCGATGCGCGACAGCAATCGTTCGGTCGAGGTGCTGACCGACAGTTTCACCACCATGGCGGGCTATATGCACTCGATCTCCAGTGCGCTGTCCTCATTGCCTGACAGCGGAGAGCTGGGCACCACCAAAGGAGAAGTGCAGGGCATGGCGGAGAATGTGACCGGCATGGTGCAGCAATCCATCATCGCGTTCCAGTTCTACGACAAACTCACCCAGCGGCTCACCCATGTGTGCCATAGCCTCTCGGCGCTGAATGAACTGGTCGGCGATCAAAGCCGCATCTTCCATCCCTACGAATGGGTCGGCTTGCAGGAAAAGATACGCAGCAAATACACCACGCCGGAAGAGCACGCGCTGTTCGATGCCGTGATGGCGGGCATGCCGGTGCAGGAAGCACTCGACCGCTACATGGATGACATGAAAGACAAAGGCAGCGACATCGAATTGTTCTGACGGTTTTTAATGGCGACTGTTTTGCTCGGCTATTGTGATACAGTCGCGCATTCGCTAAAATCGTGCACCCAACGCATCGTCACTCAGGAGAACCAAGATGGAACACACCTTACCCGCTTTGCCTTACGCCATGGACGCTTTGCAGCCGCACATGTCCAAGGAAACCTTTGAATATCACTATGCCAAGCACCATCAGGCTTACGTGACCAACTTGAACAATCTGGTCAAGGGCACCGAGTACGAGAACCTCGACCTCGAAGCCATCATCAAGAAAGCGCCGGCCGGCGGCATCTACAACAATTCCGCGCAGGTGTGGAACCACACTTTCTTCTGGAGCTGCATGAAGCCGAACGGCGGCGGTGCCCCGACCGGCGCGCTGGCCGATGCGATCAACGCGAAATGGGGTTCGTTCGACGAGTTCAAGAAGGCGTTCCAGACTTCCGCAGTCGGCAACTTCGGTTCCGGTTGGACCTGGCTGGTGAAGAAGGCTGACGGCTCCGTTGACATCGTCAACATGGGTGCCGCCGGTACACCGCTGACCACCGCCGACAAGGCGCTGCTGTGCGTGGACGTGTGGGAGCATGCCTACTACATCGACTACCGCAATATGCGTCCGAAGTTCGTCGAGACCTTCCTCGCCAGCCTGGTGAACTGGGACTTCGTCGCGAAGAACTTCGCGTAATCCGGCGAATCCCCGTTGTATCCCCGAAAATCCCGGCCGGTGCCGGGATTTTTTTCGTCGTTGACGTGGCCGATAGATTGGTTGACACTGTGCGCATAGTCATTTGACGAGTGTCTGAATTCTTCTTGCACGGCATATCAAGATGTTCATTTCGGCTGAAATCCCGCATTTCCATCATGAATCTGTAAACAACAGGGGGCATCATATCCCCAGTTGTATCGCATCCCATCGAACAAGAATCAAGCTGTTCCTTTCGGGGCGGCAAACAAATGGCGAGCCGGTCGCATCGGCCCGGTAATATTTTATTTTCAGGAGCAATGTCATGAATAACGCAACCGCAACCCCGGCGCTTTCCGCCGAAGAAGTGAAAGCCATACACGCCTACTGGCGCGCCGCGAACTACCTCGCCGCCGGCATGATCTACCTGCGCGACAACCCGCTGCTAAAGGAGCCGCTCAAGCTTGAGCACATCAAGAACCGTTTGCTCGGCCACTGGGGCGCGAGCCCCGGCTTGGCTTTCACCTACATCCACATGAATCGTCTGATCGTCAAATACGATCTGGATGCGATCTTCATGGCAGGGCCCGGACACGGCGCGCCCGGCGTGCTGGGACCGGTGTATCTGGAAGGGGCTTACAGCGAGGTATATCCGAACAAGGGCGAGAACGAAGAAGGCATGCGCCAGTTCTTCAAGGAATTCTCCTTCCCCGGCGGCATCGGCAGCCATTGCACGCCGGAGACGCCGGGCTCGATCCATGAAGGCGGCGAACTCGGTTACAGCGTGTCGCATGCCTTCGGTGCGGCGTATGACAATCCCGATTTGATCGTCACGGTGATGGTGGGCGACGGTGAATCCGAGACCGCGCCGCTGGCGACCTCTTGGCACTCCAATAAATTTCTCAACCCGATCCGCGACGGTGCTGTGCTGCCGGTGCTGCACCTGAACGGCTACAAGATCAACAACCCGACCATCCTGTCGCGCATCTCGCACGAGGAGCTGGAGAACCTGTTCAAGGGCTACGGCTGGACGCCGTATTTTGTCGAGGGCAGCGACCCGGAAACGATGCACCAGACGATGGCAGCGACGATGGAAGCTTGCGTGTTGGAGATCCGCCGCATCCAGGCCGAAGCGCGTAGCAGCGGCAAGCCGATCCGCCCGCGCTGGCCGATGATCGTGCTGCGCTCGCCCAAAGGCTGGACCGGCCCGAAAGAGGTGGACGGCAAGAAAGTGGAAGGTTTCTGGCGCGCGCACCAGGTGCCGATTGGCGACGTGAAGACATCGGAGCATTTCGCCAAGCTGGAAGAGTGGCTGCGCAGTTATAAGGCGGAGGAGTTGTTCGACGAGAACGGTGCGCTATTGCCGGAACTTAAAGCGCTCGCGCCCAAGGGCAACCGCCGTATGAGCAAGAATCATCACGCCAACGGCGGCCTGCTGCGCAAAGCACTGCATATGCCGAGCAGCCGCGATTACGCGATCGAAGTGACGAAGCCGGGCACGACTGTCGCCGAAAATACCCGTCCGCTGGGCAAGTTCCTGCGCGACATCATGCGCGACAACATGACCAACTTCCGCGTGTTCGGCCCGGATGAGAACAGTTCGAACAAACTGGATAACGTGTATGAAGTGAGCAAGAAGACTTGGCTGGCCGATTATCTGCCGGAAGACGAGGGCGGCGGCGAGTTGTCACCGGACGGGCGCGTGATGGAGATGCTGTCCGAACACACACTGGAGGGCTGGCTGGAAGGTTATCTGCTCACCGGCCGCCACGGCTTCTTCTCCACCTACGAAGCCTTCGTGCACGTGATCGACTCGATGTTCAACCAGCATGCCAAGTGGCTGGCGATGTCCAAGGATGTTCCGTGGCGCGCGCCGGTGTCTTCGCTCAATCTGCTCATCACGTCCACCGTGTGGCGGCAGGATCACAACGGCTTTACCCATCAGGATCCCGGCTTCCTCGATGTGGTGGTGAACAAGAGCCCCGACGTGACGCGCATCTATCTGCCGCCCGATGTGAACTGTCTGTTGTCGGTCGCCGAGCATTGCCTGAAGAGTACCAACTACATCAACGTGATCGTTTGCGACAAGCAGAAGCATCTGCAATTCCTCGACATGGATGCGGCGATCAAGCATTGCACCAAGGGCATCGGCATCTGGGACTGGGCCAGCAACGACCAGGGCAGCGAGCCCGATCTGGTGATGGCCAGCGCGGGCGATATCCCGACCAAGGAAGCACTGGCGGCGGTCGTGTTGCTGCGTGAAAACTTCCCCAATTTGAAGGTTCGTTTCATCAATGTGGTCGATCTGTACAAACTCACGCCGGCCAGCGAACACCCGCACGGATTAAGCGACCGCGACTTCGACAGCCTGTTTACGCTGGACAAGCCGGTGATGTTCAACTTCCACGGCTACCCCTGGCTGATCCACCGCCTCGCCTATCGCCGCAACAACCACAAGAATTTCCATGTGCGCGGCTACAAGGAAAAAGGCAGTATCAATACGCCGCTGGAACTGGCGATCCAGAACCAGATCGACCGCTTCAGTCTGGTGATTGACGTGATCGACCGCATTCCGGCACTGCATGTGGCCGGTGCCCACGTCAAAGAGAAGATGCTGAACAAGCAGATCGAATGCCGCAACTATGCTTACGCGCACGGTATCGATTTGCCCGAAGTGGATGGCTGGACTTGGCCTTACTAGGAATTAGGAGCTAGGAATGAGGATTTAGGCATTCAGCCTCTCCCCTCAATCCTAGTTCCTAAATCCCAAATCCTGCCTATGAAAACCATCCTTACCATCAACAGCGGCTCCTCCAGCCTGAAAGCGGATGTTTTCCAGCCCGACGGGACGCGGCGGCATTTCCGTTATTTGCAGATAGGACGGGGCGGAGCCGCCAACCATGCGGCGGCTTTCGATAGCTTGCTGACGGAGTTGGGCGAACAGCGGCTTTGCGCTGTCGGCCACCGTCTGGTGCATGGCGGTGATGTGGTCGAGGCTGCGCGTCTGGTCGATGACGCCGAGCGCGCACGGTTGAACGATATCGTGCATCTGGCCCCGTTGCATCTGCCCGGTAATCTGCTGGGTGTGGACCTGTGCCGCGAACGTTTCGACGTGCCGCAGATCGCCTGTTTCGATACCGCTTTTCACGCCACCATGCCGGAGGAGTCCCGGCGGCTGCCGCTCCCGCCGGAGAGCGGGCTGCGCCGCTACGGTTTTCACGGTTTGAATTATGCTCATGTGGCCAGCGTGCTGCCGGAGCTGGTCGGTGATGCCGCCTATGGCCGGGTGGTGGTGGCGCATCTGGGCAGTGGCGCGAGTCTCTGCCTGATGGAAGGATTGCGTTCGGTGGATACCACGATGGGCTATACTCCCGCAGGCGGCATCGTGATGGGGACGCGCAGCGGCGATCTCGATCCCGGCGTTATGCTGGAACTGGCGAAGCGCCACAGCGCGGAGGTTTTGTCAGATATGGTTTACCACCGCATGGGGCTGCTGGCCTTGTCCGACGGCGAGAGTAGTGAGATGTCGGCTCTGCTCGACAGCGGCAGCGCGGCGGCGGAGTTCGCCGTGCAGTATTTTTGCCGTCAGGTGCGCTCCGCTATCGGCGCGCTGGCGGCCAAAGCCGGAGGTATCGATGCGCTGGTGTTCACTGCGGGTATCGGCGAACATTCGGCACGGGTGCGCGAGCAGGTGTGCGGGCCACTGGATTTTATCGGTTTCAGGCTGGATTCTGGCGCGAATCGCGATAATGCCGTGCTGCTGCATCAGTTGGACTCCAAACCGATTGTGCGGGTGCCTGCCGACGAGGAAAATATGATCTACCGGCTGACAGCAGAGGCTGTGCATGCCGGATAGCCAAATGAATTATCTTTAAGGATGGTTGGTATGACTCAAAACTCGCCGACGAACACCGATGAACGACGGGCTAATCCGCATCTGCGCGTGGCATTCACTGAGGCGTGCAGTATCACCGCGCCGTTCTTCGATCCCGAGCAGGGCTGGGGGGGGATGTCGCTGACGATGTATGCCCGCCAAGCCTTGCGCGAGGCTTACCCGGATCTCACGCAGCAGGATATCGCGCTCCTGTTCTCCGCCGTGCAACGTTTCCACACGACAAAATCATCCCAATAGCACGGTGCGGCGGTTCCTGAACGACGCTTATCCTTTTCGGCAGCTTCTGCTGTCTGTGCTGTTGCTGTTCTCCGGTGTCCTTCACGCGCTGGATCTTTCCCTCGAACTTGACGATATGGTTGCGCCGGATTTTTCCGCGCGCGGCATTGCGCTGAGCTTGCCGCAGGATGGTTCCGCCGAACTCAATATCGCCATGTTACATATCGGGCAGCGCGAGTTGCGCAAGGTGAAGCTGCGCTGCGCGTCATTCGACCTTTCCACCGCAGCGATGAGTTGCCGTGGCGGGAGTCTGGCATCGCTGCCCGGTGCAACGCTGGATTTCAGCTATCGCATCGATAACGGTGCATGGCAGTTCTCATCACGGTTACGCGATACGCCGGCCAAAATGTTGGCGATATTCCTGCCGGACGACTTGCCTCGGTTTACCCAGGGCGCGCTGTCTGGCAGCTTGCAAGCCGCCGGTGAGGGGGCGGGTGTCAGCCGCTTCAGCAGCGATCTGCGCCTGGCCGATATCGGTTTCAGCGATGCGAGCGGTCTGCATGCGGCGGAGAAGCTGCGCGGTGTTGTGAAGATGGATGGCACGCGGAAGGCTGGGGGATGGCAGTGGAAGTCCGATATTGCCTGGCAGTCCGGCGAGATGTTCTGGCAACCGCTGTATCTGGGCGGAAGCGGGCAGAGATTGCGCGCGTCCGGCACGCTGGACAAGGCGCAACTCAACATCGCGCAGGCGGAGCTCGATCAGCCCGCAGTGGGAACGGTGAGATTCTCCGTGCGTTGGGACAAAGAGCAGGGGAAATTGATCGATGCCGTAGTGCAGGGTGAAGATATCGGACTGGAGCGCTTGTTTGCCGACTACGCCAAGCCGTTCCTCGATAAAAGCGCCTTGGCGGAGGCATCCCTGTCCGGGCGCGCCGATCTGGATTGGCGTTATCGGGAGGGTGCGACGCAGCGGTTGCACCTTGCCTTGCGCAAGGCGGGCATCAGCGACGCGCGACAGCGATTTTCTCTGGAAGGCGTGGATACGGACATCGACTGGCAACCGGAGGTGCCGCGTAGCGTGGATATCGCGCTCGACGGGGCATCTTTGCTCGGCGTGCCCTTTGGCAACGCGCGCTGGCGGGTGCGGATGAATGGCATGCAGTTCGATGTGGACAAGGCTATGTTACCGACGCTGGGCGGAAGGCTGGAGGTGAACGATCTGCATATGCGGCGCGAGCAGGATGATTGGCGCTGGGAATTCGGCGCGATGGTGAGCAATATACCGATGCAGCAGTTCAGCCGGGCGCTGGGCTGGCCCGAGATGCTCGGCACGCTGGCGGGGCGCATCCCGCGAGTGAGTTATGACGGCAAGGAGATCAGAACCGACGGGGCGCTGTTGTTCAGCGTGTTCGACGGGACAGTGGTGGCGAGCAGGCTCCGGCTGGCCGAGCCGTTCGGTCGTGCGCCGCGTCTGTTCGGTAATCTCAGCATGCGTTCGCTCGACCTCGACCTGCTGACGCGCACATTCGCATTCGGCAACATGCAGGGACGCATCGATGCCGATGTGGGTGATCTGGAGCTGCAAAACTGGAAACCGGCGCGTTTCGACGCGCGTATCGCCAGCAGCCAGGGAAACTATCCCAAAAAGATCAGTCAAAGGGCGGTGCAGAACATTTCTTCATTGGGCGGCGCAGGGGCTGCGGCAGCGATACAACGCAGTTACCTGCGCTTCTTCGAGAATTTCGGCTACGACAGCATCGGCTGGCGTTGCGTGCTGCGCAATGGCGTGTGCGCGATGGGCGGAGTCGATGCGGGCAATGTCGGCCCCTATGCCATCGTCAAGGGCGGCGGTATCCCGGCGATCACCGTGATGGGCTACAATCGCACGGTCTCGTGGAATGAGCTGGTCAGCCGTCTCAAGCGCGTGACGCAGAACAATGTGCAGGCCGTGGTCAACTAAAGGAGTCGTGATGAAAACGAGCGTAGCAGGTCGCATCAGGAAAGTGTCGATCATATTGGCAGGCTTGGTATTAAGCGCCTGTGTCACCATCAACATCTATTTCCCGGCCGCCGCCGCAGAAAAGGCCGCCGACAAGATCATTGACGAGGTCTGGCAGACCCAGCAAGCCGACAAACCCGTGGAACCCGCCGCGAAGGAGCAAAAATAATGCGTACCCTGTTCAAATTCCTTGTCTCGATGTTTGCCCTTGCCGCAGCGTTGAACGCCCACGCGGTGGATATCGAAGTCAACACGCCGGCGATCAATGCCATCAAGCAAAGCATGCAGTCGCGCCACGCCCAACTGGGGCCGCACTATGCCAGCGGTGCGGTGGGGCTGACGGCGGACGGCATGGTCACGTTGCGCGATGCCGGTGCGGTGCCGCTCGCCCAGCGCCAGTCGGTCAACGCGCTGGTCGCTGCGGAGAATCGCGACCGCGATGCATTGTATGCCGAGATAGCCAATGCCAACGGTCATCCCGAGTGGCTGGCCGAAATACGCGGCACGTTCGCGCAACGCTGGATACAGCGTGCACAAAAGGGCTGGTGGGTGCAGTCCGGCGGCGGCTGGTCGCAAAAGTAATCGCGCATGCAGATACTCGTCACCGGCGGCACGGGTCTGATCGGGCGCGCATTGTGCAGGGCGCTGTCTGCCGATGGGCATCAGATTACGGTGTTGAGCCGCAAGCCGGAAACGGTGGCGGCGAAATGCGGCGAGCACGTGCAGGCCATCGCGACGCTCGACGAATGGCATGCGGAGCGGCGCTTTGATGCCGTGATCAATCTGGCGGGCGAACCGATTGCCGACAAAGCTTGGAGTGAAGCGCGCAAGCGGGTGTTGCGGGATAGCCGGGTCGCGCTGACCGAACGGTTGGTGGCGCGGATCGCCGATGCCCGACACAAACCCGCCGTGTTGCTGAGCGGCTCGGCGGTCGGTTACTACGGTGCCTGCGGTGATACGGAGGTGGACGAAACGGCTCCTGCCGGCGCTGACTTCCCGGCGCAGTTGTGTTTGGCGTGGGAGCAGGCGGCAGAACGTGCGTCCGCTTCCGGTGTGCGGGTCTGCCTGCTGCGCACCGCGCTGGTGCTCAGCCGCGACGGCGGACTGTTGGCGCGCATGTTGCCACCGTTCCGTTTCGGCCTGGGGGCGCGTCTGGGCGACGGGCGGCAGTGGATGAGCTGGGTGCACATAAATGACTATGTCGCCATGGTGCTGGCTTTGTTGCGATCCTCCGATGTGCAGGGTGCCTACAATATGGCCGCGCCATATCCGGTCACCAATGCCGACTTTACCGCCACGCTGGCCCGTGTGCTGGGCCGTCCGGCTGTTGCCGCAGCACCGCCCGGAATGTTGCGACTAGCCTTGGGCGAGCGCGCCGGGATGCTGCTGGAAGGCCAGAGGCTGGTGTCGCTCAAGATTGAAAAACTGGGCTATCGTTTTCAGTATTCCGTGCTGGAGAATGCTTTGCGCGATTTGCTTGAACGCCGCCCCTTGTAAACTGAAGAACTCGCATGAATCCAACTCTTGTTTTTGATATCGAAACCATCCCCGACATCGCCGGGCTGCGCCTCTTGCACGGACTGGATGATGCCGTGAGCGACAAAGAGGTTGCGGAGATGGCTTTTCAGATGCGGCGCCAGAAGACCGGCAGTGACTTTATCCAGCATCATTTGCAGCGCGTTGCTGCGATCTCCTGCGTGTTGCGCGAGGGCGACAATTTCAAGGTATGGTCGCTGGGCGAACCGGACGAGGACGAAGGCAGCATCATCCAGCGTTTCTTCGACGGCATCGAGAAGTACACGCCGCAGATCGTGTCCTGGAACGGCAGCGGTTTCGATCTGCCTGTGCTGCATTATCGCGGCTTGATCCACGGCATCCAGTCGCCGCGTTACTGGGATCAGGGTGAGGACGACAAGGATTTCAAGTGGAACAATTACATCAGTCGCTACCACTCGCGCCATCTCGATCTGATGGATCTGCTGGCGATGTATACCGGCCGCGCCAATGCGCCGCTGGACGATCTGGCCAAACTCATCGGTTTCCCCGGCAAGCTGGGCATGGACGGCAGCAAAGTATGGGAAGCTTATCAGCAGGGGCGGCTGGCCGAGATACGCAATTACTGCGAGACCGATGTGGTGAACACGTATCTGGTGTTCGCGCGCTTCCAGCTGATGCGCGGCCAGTTCAGCAAGACGCGTTACGAGCAGGAGCTGGAGCTGGTACGCGGCACGTTGGGTAAATCCACCGAGGCGCATTGGGCGGAATATCTCGCTGCCTGGAGCGGTGCCTGAACCATGCGCAAGCTGCGCAAGATATGGCTCGCGTTAGGCTGGCTGTGGGTCGGCGTTCTGGCCTATGTCTCGCTCATGCCGAACCCGCCCGAACCGGTGCGCTTTCTGCACGCCGACAAACTGGAGCATGCGCTGGCGTATTGCCTGTTGATGCTGTGGTTCAGTCAGGTCTATCTGCGCCGCATGCAGCGCCTGTTCGCCGCCGCACTGCTGGTCGCGATGGGTATCTTCATGGAGCTGTTGCAGGGCATGACCGGTTACCGTTATTTCGAGTATGCCGACATGCTGGCGAATGCCACCGGTGTGCTGCTGGGCTGGGTATGGGCGCGCACCGCGCTGGGGCATATCGGGCAGGCGCTGGAAAAAAGATTATGGAATTAGCCGGGTGATATGAATACAGAGATAATCGTGACGGTCGAATCCATCGACCAGGAAGGGCGCGGCGTCGCGCATCAGGATGGGAAAGTGATTTTCATCGAGGGCGCGTTGCCGGGCGAGCGCGTCACCTATTCCTCCTACCGCAGAAAACCCAGTTTTGAAATCGCGCAGGTGACGGACATCGTCAATCCGTCATTCATGCGCGTGCAGCCCAAGTGCATCCATTTCGGCGTATGCGGCGGGTGCTCGATGCAGCATCTCGATGCGGGCGCGCAGGTCGCGGTGAAACAGCGCGTTCTCGAGGACAATCTGGCGCGCATCGGCAAGGTCAAGCCGGAGAATATTCTGTCGCCCATCCACGGTGCGCCGTGGGGATACCGCCAGCGCGCGCGACTGTCGGTGCGCCACGTGCTGAAGAAAGGCAAAACTCTGGTCGGCTTTCACGAGAAGCGCAGCAGTTTTGTGGCGGATATGTCGCGCTGCGAGATATTGTCGCCCAAGATATCAAGACTGATACCCCTGCTGGCGGCACTGATCGACGGGCTTTCCATTCGCGAGCATCTGCCGCAGATCGAAGTCGCCTGCGGGCAAGATGTGGACGCGCTGGTGCTGCGCATCATGCAGCCGCTCACCGGTGACGACGAGACCGCGCTGCGCGCTTTTGCCGACGAACACGATATCCGGTTCTGGCTGCAAACCAAGGGGCCGGAGACGGTGGTGCCGTTCCATCCGCTGGTCTCGCCGCCGCTGACCTACACGTTGCCCGAGTTCAATGTCGAGATGCCGTTCGCGCCGACCGAATTCACCCAGGTGAACAGCGCGCTCAACCGTGTGATGGTGCACCGCGCCATCCGTCTGCTTGATCCGCAGGCGGATGAACGCATCGCCGATTTTTTCTGCGGGCTGGGCAACTTCACCCTGCCTATCGCGCGCAGCGGGGCGCGGGTGACGGGGATCGAAGGGAGTGCCGCGCTGGTCAAGCGCGCCGTGCAGGGCGCATCGCACAACGGCTTGAGCGGCAACACCGAGTTCATGGCGATGAACCTGTTCGAGATGGACGAGGCCGGATTGTCCAAGCTCGGCAGGTTCGACAAATGGCTGGTCGATCCGCCGCGCGACGGTGCGATGGAGCTGTTCAAAGCCGTTACGCCGGATACCGCCCCGAGCCTCATCGTCTATGTGAGCTGCAATCCCGCCACGCTGGCCCGCGACGCCGAGGTGCTGGTGCATGTGCACGGCTACGTGCTCAAGGCGGCGGGGGTGATGAACATGTTTCCGCAGACTTCTCATGTGGAGTCTATTGCCGTATTCGTCAGGCCTTGATCCCGCGCTGACTATGGCTATTGTCTTGACGGCGCTTTTCCGCCATCATTCGCGCCGCCTGCCGGAACCGGCGGCGCGGTTCACCGTTTCGCGATTTCAATTTATCCCTGCATACCGATGCGCATCCTGATTAGCAATGACGATGGTTATTTCGCCCCCGGCTTGGCTTGCCTTGCCGAACATCTTGCGCGCATTGCCGAGGTGGTGGTGGTCGCGCCGGAACGCGACCGCAGTGGTGCGAGCAATTCACTGACGCTGGACCGTCCGCTCAAGCTGCGCAAAGCGGCCAATGGCTTTTACTACGTCAACGGCACGCCGACCGATTGCGTGCATCTGGCTGTCACCGGCATGCTGGACCAGCAGCCGGACATGGTGGTCTCTGGAATCAATGCCGGTGCCAACATGGGTGACGACACCATCTATTCGGGCACGGTGGCGGCGGCGACCGAGGGTTTCCTGCTGGGCATTCCCGCTATCGCGGTTTCGTTGGTCGGGCACGAGCTGGCGCATTATGAGACGGCGGCCAGAGTGGCGAGCGAACTGGTGCGGCGCTTTGCCGGGCAGACGCACAGCCAGCCCTGGCTGCTCAATGTCAATGTGCCGGACGTGCCGTATGAGCAATTGATGGGGATCGAGGTGACGCGTCTGGGTAAACGCCACAAGGCCGAGCCGGTGGTGAAAGCCAGCAATCCGCAGGGCGAGACGGTGTATTGGGTCGGCGCTGCGGGCAAGGCACAGGATGCGGGCGAGGGTACCGATTTCCATGCGCAGACACAGCGCCGCGTGTCGGTCACGCCGTTGCAGATCGATCTCACGCAGTACCAGCAACTCGATGCCGTGAGAGGCTGGCTTAAATGAATTCCAGGCTGAGCGGCATCGGCATGACCTCGCAGCGCACCCGTGCGCGCATGATCGAACGCCTGCGCGAGCAGGGTGTCAAGGATGATGCGGTGCTGGCCGCGATGTTCGAGGTGCCGCGCCATCTGTTCATCGACGAGGCGCTGGCCAGTCGTGCCTATGACGATGTGTCGCTGCCGATCAATTTCAACCAGACCATCTCGCAGCCCTACATCGTGGCGCGCATGACCGAAATCCTGCGCAACGGCAAACCGCTCAACCGCGTGCTGGAGATCGGCACCGGCTGCGGCTATCAGGCGGCAGTGCTGGCCCAGGTCGCAAAAGAGGTCTATACCGTCGAGCGTATCCAGCCGCTGTACGAGCGCGCCAGACGGCAACTGCGCGACCTGAAGATGCGCAATATCAGCGTGCGTCACGCCGACGGCACCGTGGGATTGTCGGAGCTGGCACCGTTCGACGGTATCATCATGGCGTGCGCGGCACCCGCTCTGTCAGCGGTGCTGCGGGAGCAGCTGGCGGTCGGTGGTAGAATGGTGCTGCCGGTCGGGATGCAGGATCAGTGGCTGTATCTGGTTGAGCGCGATGAGCGCGGTTTCCGCGAAACGCGGCTGGAGCAGGTCAAATTCGTACCGTTGTTGATGGGGAAGGCATGAGATTGACGAAGCGACTTTTCATTTTTTTGGTGCTGGCCGCCGTGCTGGCGGGTTGCGCCTCGGAGAAACAGTCCGCGCCCGTCATCGACCGCAGTGCCGCCGCGTCCAAGCGCACCGTCGCTGCCGAGGCCGCGCGCCAGAAAGTGGCCAGGGAGAGCGACTGGCGTCCACAAGTTCACATCGTGCAAAAGGGCGATACGCTGTTCAGCATCGCTTTCAACTATGGTTTTGACTATCACGAACTGGCTGAATTGAACGGAATCCCGGATCCCAGCGTGATCCGGATCGGACAGGAGATACGCCTGTTTCCTGGCGCGGCAGCCGCGCGCCCGGTTGCCCCCGTCGAGAGCAAGCCGCTCGGCCCTCCGATCAAGGAGCAGCCCAAACTGGTGAAATACGCCTATAACGAGGCCGCGATGGCGCAGATCGACAAGGTGCAGAATCCGGATCAACCCGGCCCGGCATCGGTAGTCAAACCGGAGGGTAAAGCCGAGTCCAAGCCTGCAGCCAAGCCCGAGACAAAACCTGCCGCCCAAGCCGAACCATCCGCCAATAGCGACGAAGATATGGTTTGGGACATGCCCGCGCAAGGCAAGGTGATCGGCGGGTTTTCGGAATCCGCCAACCGTAAGGGTATCGATATCGCGGGCCAATCGGGACAGCCGATATTTGCCAGCGCGCCGGGAAAAGTGGTGTACAGCGGCAGCGGGTTGCGCGGCTACGGAAAGCTGGTCATCATCAAACACAACAACACCTACCTCAGTGCCTATGCGCATAACCAGCAGATACTGGTGAAGGAAGGGCAGAGCGTGACGCGCGGGCAGAAGATCGCCGAAATGGGCAATACCGATGCCGACCGGGTCAAGCTGCATTTCGAAGTGCGACGCTTCGGCAAGCCGGTCGATCCGGCCAAGTATCTTTCGCTCGGCAAGTCCTGAGCGTTTTTTCGTGCTCATGGCCGACTTGCCGCTCAGCACGACCGACCACGACCGCAACAGCGCGGACATGCGTTATGTCTATCCGGTGGTGTCGCGCCGCGCGGGCGGTGTGTCGGTCGGAATCAATCTTAATCCCAACAATGCCTGTAACTGGCGCTGCATCTATTGCCAGGTTCCCGGACTGACGCGCGGGAAGGCACCGCCTATCGACCTTGCGCTGCTGGAAAAGGAGTTGCGCGATTTTTTGCACGAATTGCTGCATGGGGATTTCATGGGCAAGCGTGTTCCGGAAACGGCACGCCGCATCAGCGACATCGCCTTGTCCGGCAACGGCGAACCCACCAGTGCGACAGAATTCGCCCAAGTCATCCAGATCATCGCCCGTGTGCGCGATGAGATGTCGCTGCCGCAAACGGTAAAGACCGTGCTCATCACCAATGGCAGTCTGCTGTACCGCGCCGGTGTGAGGCGGGGATTGCGCGCGCTGGCGGCAATCAACGGCGAAGTGTGGTTCAAGCTGGATCGCGCCAGCGAGGTGGGGATGCAGGCCGTCAACGACACGCGCAGCGCTATGGAAAAAGTCCGCGACAATCTTATTGCCAGTGCTGCGCTATGCCCCACCTGGCTGCAAACCTGCTGGTTCGCTCTGGACGGCAAGGCCCCGTCGCAACAGGATGAAGCGGATTATCTGGAATTCGTCGGAGGGCTATTGCGTGACGCGCATCGCTTGCAGGGAGTGTTGCTCTACGGTTTGGCGCGTCCTTCGCTGCAAATGGAGGCTGCCCGCCTGTCTTCGTTGCCGCCGGAGATGATGCAAAACTTCGCGGAGCGCGTCCGCAGTCTGGGGCTGGAAGTGAGGGTGTCGCCTTGACGGGCGACACCGCAGCATCGTTCAGCTAGCGCTGAAGGAGGTACATCTTGCGCAGGAAAGTTTCCACATCCATCAAGGCCATCTCCGCAGGCATACCCGCATGTTCAGCTTCGATGCGGTGCATCTCCAGTGCGGGCACCCACCCGGCACACAGCACCTCGTCGTCGTAGCCGGACGATGCGGCATCGTTCCGTTCGATCTCGTAGCCGCTCATATTCATGGTCAGTGTGCTCATGATGCGCCTCCTGTTGTGGTTGATTAACATGCCCTTCATGTTGAACATATCGGCAGGCAGGGCAATATACTTAGGAGCGGTCCTTGATTTTGAGCGTGCCAGCTTTTTTGTTGATGCATTTTCCCATCTTAAGGTTGTGCTATTCTGCGAACAGAACAATGTGTTTTTTGGGGGATAGCATGAGCGGTGTAAGGTCGGTCTATTGCGGGTTGTCGGGTTTGCTGCTGCTGGCGGTAAATGTGAATGCGTTGGCGGCAACGGGGAGTGCGACCGCGACGGAAGCCTCTGCCGTGGCGGCCTCGCGGGAGGATTTGCACGCAAGCACTATCAAAGATGCAGAAGCCTTGATGGGCGCGGGTAAGCCTGCTGAAGCCTATGCCTTGCTGGAACCTTTAGAATTCGAACTTTCCGGGGACGTGCGTTTCGATTATCTGCTGGGGATCGCTGCTCTGGATAGCGGCAAGGCGGACAAGGCGACGCTCGCTTTTGAACGCGTGCTGGCGGTGAATCCGAATTTTGCGGGTGCACGTTTGGACATGGCGCGCGCCTATTTTCAACTGGGCGACATGGTGCGTGCCAAGACCGAGTTTGAGGCGGTATTGGCCCAAAATCCGCCCGAGGCGGCTAACGTCACCATACGGAAATACCTGGATGCCATCGCCGCTTATGAGCAAGCCAAGTTGACCCGCTTCAGCGCTTACGTTGAAGGCGTGGTGGGGCATGACAGCAATATCGCCAATAGCACCAGCCAAACATTCACGTTTGCACCCAATTCGCCATGGAGTGGCCTGTTCCCGGGCAACCAATTGCTGCCGGGAGCCACGCTTAGGGGAAGCTACGAAGGTATCAATGCCGGTGCGGAAATCAGCCACAGTTTGAGCGACAGTTGGGGTGTGTTCGCCGGTGCGGATATTCGCCAGCACGGCAATGCTGTTCAGTCTCTCTACGACACGATGAGCGTTGACGGCCGCGTTGGTGTGGTCTATGGGCAGGAGCAGAATGTCTACAAGCTGTCGCTGACCGGCGGCCAGTTCTACAGTGCGAATTCCATGCGCCGTGATTCGATTGGAATCAGCGGGGAGTGGCAGCATGTGTTCAGCCCTACCGATCAGATGAGCGCTTTCATGCAATATGGGCAGAACCGTGCAGCCGGTTTTCCGGCCACTTCGCCGACCACCGATGCACGCATCGAAGGGGATACCAATCAAGTAATGCTGGGCGTCGGTTGGGTGCACATTCTTGCCGAGGGTAAACAGGCTCTGTTTGGCAGCGTCTATGTAGGTCAAGAATCGGATGTTGCACCGGTCATTTCTCCCGGTTTGCCCAACGGCGGGCGCACCGATGGAAAGAAACGATTTGAAGGGCTGCGTGTTGGTGTCCAGTCTGCGATCACCGATCAATTGGACGGGGTCGCCAGTTTGGGCTGGCAGTCGGCCAACTATGGCAATTTGAATAACTTGATTATGTCCAACCGCAGCGAACAGTTGTACGACTTGACCATTGCGGCAAACTGGCGCTTGGATAAGCTCTGGACGGTCAAACCGCAAGTCGCGCTGAGCAGAAAAAATTCCAACATTACCCTCTATAGTTTTGATCGGATGGATGTCTCGGTGACGGTTCGCCGAGATTTCAGATAATTACATTGGCACGAGGTGTCGTCATGAAAATCATCAATAAATTTATTTTTTCGCTCGGCTGCGTGGCAGCCTGCTTTGTGGCTGCCCCCTCGTTTGCTTATGCGGAAGTGGCCGGTCAGGTGCAGTTCGTCAACGGCGACGTGGAGATCATCAATGCGGCAGGGCAAGCGCGCGCGGTGCAAAAAGGGGACAAGATCAACGAAGGAGATACGCTGATTTCGGCACAGCGATCTTCCGCGCAAATCAGGATGCAGGACGGCGGATTTATTGCGGTGCGCCCGGATACGCGGATGAAGTTTGACCAGTTTGCTTTTTCAGGTAAAGCGGATGGCAATGAAAGGAATTTTTTCTCGCTGTTCAAAGGCGGTTTCCGTGCGGTTACCGGGCTGATTGGCCGTGTTAATAAAAAGAACTATCGTGTTACGACCCCGGCGGCCACGATAGGCATTCGTGGGACCGATTATGAAGTGGCGGTTATCGAACCGGCGCCGGCCAAGCTGGCGCTGGCGGATTTGCCGTTTCTCGTTGCCGATGTCACGCCGCCAACAACCGGCAATCTCATGCCGGTGACGGCCGCAGCCGTGAACAGGCCCGGCGATGCGATTGAGGTCGGCAATAGTCGTGGCAGAATCGTCGTCGACAATGTCAATCAGATGGCGCGGGTTGGCGTAAATCAACCGCCTCAGCTTGTCGTGCGAGACAACAGCTACTTTGCCGATCCTAGCCCACAACCTGGGGCAACGAACGGCAATGGGGGAAACAACAACGCAAATGAGGGAGAGAATGGGGATGGCACGGGACCGTCCGATAACGGTGGTCAAGGTGCAGGAGAAGGGAATACCTCCGGTGATGGTGCGCCTACGACGCAAGAGGGCAGCACTCCGCCCCCCCAAACCGACTCGACTCCCCTTCGTGAAACGGCAGTAGTTGATGCATCGGGGCCGGTTACCTCCAGCCCGACAACGCCTCCAGGGCCTTCGGGTCCATCGGCACCGCCACCGTCTGACCCCACCGTGGTGCCTAATACTCAGCCGGTGGCGGGGGGGACGACGGTGAACTTTACCACTGGCACTGCCACGACCGGCAACGGGCAAGCCATCCCGGTGACTCAGGGACTGTATGCAACCCAGGCTCAGACCGCTGCAGCCGATGCGGTGACCGCCGCGAATGCGGCGGCGGCGGCAGACACTGCGGTGCAAACGCTGGCTAGCCAGTTGGCGGCACTCTTGCCGGTTGATACGGCCCCAGCCGCTACGGCTATCGCGACTGCTGATCCCCTGGTGGTGAACGCGGCTACAGGCTTCAACGGTGTTGTCGCAATCACACCGGTCGATACGGCATCGGTCGCAACGGTGTTGTCGACGGCCACAACGGATGTCAACACGGCAGCCACGACAGTTGCGACAGCCAATGCCCTCGTTGCGGCTGCCATCACACCGGCGAATACGGCGATTGCAACGGCTACCAGCCAAGTCGGGACGGCAGCGACTGCGGTGGCGACAGCGAATAGCTTGGCTGCTGCGGCGACGATACCAGTTGCTGATGCGATTACGCTCGCTGGCGGCAATATCAGCACGGTGACTCCCGCAGTGACTGCGGCGGGTGGGCTTGTTACGGTTGCTACCACACCGGTAACAACCAATGCCACCGCGGCGCAGGCAGCTGCCAATACGGCAGCAGCCCAAACGACTGCGGCCCAAACGGCCTGGACCACCAATGGTGTGTTTGCCGATGCCACTGCGGAACCCGCGCTGACAGCGATTCAAACTGCTAATGCCGCTTTGCAGCCGGCCAATACGCTTGCACAAGCGGCGGTGACTACGGTCACCACCAACAATGCGAACTTGACGGCGGCGCAGACGGCGGCACAGAACGCGCTGACCACGGCACAAAACAATCTGACGACGGCGCAAAACAATCTGACCACGGCAACCAACCAGAATTCGGCGTTGACGGCGGCGCAAACGGCGGCACAGAACGCGCTGACTACGGCACAAAACAATCTGACGACGGCGCAAAACAATCTGACCACGGCAACCAACCAGAATTCGGCGTTGACGGCGGCGCAGACCGCAGCACAGAACGCGCTGACTACGGCACAAAACAATCTGGCCACGGCACAAAACAATCTGACCACGGCAACCAACCAGAATTCGGTTTTGACGGCGGCACAGACCGCAGCACAGAACGCGCTGACTACGGCACAAAACAACCTGATCACGGCACAAAACAATCTGGCCACGGCATCCGCACAGAACACTACGATTACCAGCGCACAGACCGCCATTTCTGCGCAACTTGCTGCGGCTCAAACTGCAACACTGGCAGCCCAAGCGGCTGCGGCGGCAGCTCAGACGGCAGCCAACCAAGCGGCCTCTTTGCAGGCCGCCGGCGATCTGGTGGGGGCACAGGCACAATTGATCGTTGCGCAAAATCAGTTGGCCATTGCCCAGCAACAACGAACAGCGGCGACCAACGCACAAACAGCGGCTGCCTCTTTGTTGACTAGCGCGCAAACAGCGCAAGCAACCGGGCTGGCTAATGTGAATAATGCCGTTACAGCGGCGAATACGGCGCAGAGTAATGCCAATACGGTCACCTCACAGGTGGCATTGGTTTCTCCGGCGGCCTCTGCGGCCACTACGGCGCTTACCGCAGTGACGCCGGCGGCCAATAACGCGATTATTGATGCGGGTACGGCAATCACCGAAGCGACAGCCGCGCAAACTGCGGCGGCAGCGGCATCGACTGCCGTGACAACAGCGACGACAACCGCCACTATCGCAGCGAACGAGGCCGCCACCGCCAGCACGCAGGCGGGTGCGGCGCAAACTGCTGCTTCGACTGCTGCGACCGCAGTGGGGACCGCGACGACGGCTACCAATGATGCAACACTTGCAGTAACAACTGCACAGACGGAGGCTCAGGCGGCACAAACGGCCTACACGAATGCGAACGCCGCCGTGACCGACTCGACCAACAGTTTGGCGACGGTCACCAGCAATGCCTCGATAATCAGTACGAATGCTCCGGTTGCCGCCTATAACAATCCGGCGGTGGCGACGCCTGACCGTTTCGTCGGCATGATGAGCACGGTGCAGCCGGATACGGTTGGCGGCAGCGGCTACATCGAAGGTTATGGGCCGGGAGCGGGATTCACGGGAACAGGAACCGCCAACACCAGCTTTGTGCTCGATGGCACGGGAAATCTGGTGGAAAAACGCCATGCCTGGTATGAGGAGACACCAGCCTCTTCAAGCAACCCTCAGTTGGTGATTGCCGATGCCAACGTGAAGCGCACGGGTGGCGTGGCGGCGGAAACCTTCAAGATGCCGGACAACAGTATTTATGCCGGGCGCTGGGAAGGCGGCACGATCACGGTGTCCGATAATCAGGCAATCAATCCGATCCCGACATTCAGCCGCAATCTGGGGTTGACCAGCGAACACTGGGCCATCATGCTGGCACCGAATGTTCCGTTACCGACGGCAGGTGTTTATCCCTACAACAAGGTGGCGGCGACATCACCGACCGATGTGTCGGGCAATGTCGGGGTATTGAACTCGGCCACCCTGACGGCCAACTTCACGATGCAGGTTGTCGATGCCGCGCTGAATTTGACCATAGCCGGAAAAAGTTTCAGCGTGCTTACCAACGGTATGAATATCAACGGATACGGGTTCAGCGTGAATTCGCCGAGTGTGATGGTGAGCTGTTCCGGCTGTGGGGTCACTCCTTATTACAGCAACGTCGGCGGCGGTTTTGCAGGTGATACGGCGCTGAGTGCCGGGTTGAACTACAGTCTGTGGGCGGGAGCTGTACCGGGTGCAACGACGGGCGCGACCGATTTGATTCAAGGTATGGTGGCTTTCACCCGGGGCGCTTTGATCAATCCCCCTGCGGGAAATTGGGACAGTTTTTCGCATCTGGCCGTTGGAACGACGGGGGCATGGGCAAGAGGCCGTTTCAACACAGGGGTGGCAGCAGAGCCAGAGACCAGCTTCTTCTTGGATAGCGCGGGTAATTTGGTTAGCTCACTCCACGTCAATTACAACGAGCGGCCGACTTGGCAAAGCGGGTCGGCAACCAATGCGTTTAGTGATGCCACCGTCAGCTACTCTGGCGGTGTGGCCAGTGATCGTTACACTACGCCGGATGGCAGTTTGACTATTGGTCGCTGGACGGGAGGCTATTTGATCGTAACTGACAACCTAGGGGTTCTTCCCTCCTTGGTAAAAAGTTTGGGGACGACCAGCGCATATTGGGGTTTGGGATCGGCCCCTTCTATCGGTTATGTGCAGACGTTGACCGGTACCACTTTCTATACCCAGGGAGGCGCCACGTTGCCGACCGACACCTTCGGGAATGTCGGCACGACACCAGTCGCTGCATTGTCCGCCAACTTTACCAACCAGACCGTCGATGCTAGTGTGGCCTTCAGCATCGCGAGTCAGAATCTGACCGTATCGACAACGAATGTGCCGATTGTGGCGGGGCCGCCTTCTTTCTTTGACGCGACGCTGGAAGCGGGGCATGCGCCGACGGTGACGTGTACCGGCACCTGCGCGGGCACAGGCTATCTCGGATGGTTGTCCGGTGCTTTCAATGGTGCGACAGCAAGCAGCGCAGACCTTTCTTACAAGATATGGCCGACTGCCACGCAGGGTGCGTTGGTCAACGATATTATTCAGGGGGTCATCGCGTTTTATGCGGGTACGGCACCCACCGTCAATCCTTATCCCGCTTATACGGCGACCAATACAGCGGTGGCTTATACCGGGTCATTCGGCGGATCTTTCAATTTTATCGCCGCACCGGGCGAAGTGACTCCACTGGGTTTCCCTACCACATTCACTGAAAATTGGGGCGGTGGCTGGGGCTACAGGACGGATATGTTGGTTTCGTCGACCGGGTTTGCCGGATCGACAACCACCTCGACTGCGTCGGGGATCGACTTCGGCGGGTGGCGAGGCGTTGCGTATGTTGACGTGAATTCGCAGTTCCTGCTTGCGCCAAGCCAGAGCGGTGACGGGAATAACTCACCCTCTTATATGTACGGCGAAGAGGGTTATGTTGATTCTGCCGTGGTCGCTTCAACCAACACAGGT
Organism: Gallionella sp.; assembly: GCA_034371155.1. Classification (GTDB taxonomy): domain Bacteria; phylum Pseudomonadota; class Gammaproteobacteria; order Burkholderiales; family Gallionellaceae; genus Gallionella. Next base: position 40,108 of record JAXMKV010000020.1, read on the forward strand.
CCTTTGATTGGCAACTTCAACTATGCACTGGTTGCGGCAACCTCTTACGATATGGGCAGTTGGGCGACTGGAAGCGTGACAACGGCGAGCTTTGCGGCGAATTTCACTACCCAAACCGTGTCGGTAGGACTCGCCGGAACGATGGGGGCGGATGCCTGGACGCTAGCCGGCAATAACATGGCGATTTCTTTCTCGAGTACGGTGAATGGCGCGGGGGCAAGTTTTGGCACTCATCTGCCCACCATCACAGTGAATACGCAAGCTTGCGGTAATTGCGCTGGCAACATTCAAGGCATGTTCGTCGGGCAGAACTATGCCGGGGCGATCATACAATACAGCCTGTGGGATTACGCTAATCTGAATGTGGATGGTTTGGTTGCATTCGATCGTGTTCCGGTGGGGGGAAATCCGGCTGTCACGTCTGTGACTCCCTCGCTTACGGGCAACAGCGTGGTGGTCACTGCATGGGAAATGGCATCGGTTCCTTCGACCTCGATAACTACTAATGCCAACGGCATATTGACGGGCTGGGGGCCGACGGTGACACCTGCCGCCGGTTCAGCGAAGGCCGTAGTCGGTTCCGGTAGTGGCGCGGTCAATTGGGGCGTCTGGGCTGGCGGTTCGATCGTGAACGACAGTTTCAGCTATTCCCCGGGTAACATGCCGCTCTACTGGATTACGGCACCGGAGCCTACCCCGGTGTATCTGTCCCAAGTGCTCACCACGACGAATGCGTCATACACCTCTTTTGATGGAGCCGCCTCCGATTCGCTTGGTAACAATGCGACTGCTGTGAATGCATCGCTGACAGTTAATTTCACCACCCAGACGGTGGCGGCTAACTTGGACGCCACCGTGAACGGACATTATTGGCAGGCCGCCACCAACAACATGCCGCTTAAATCCAGCAACGGCAATAGCCAGAACGCCTTTAGTGCCGATAGCTATAGAAATTCGGGGCAGCCGGGCTTTATGAATGTGACTGTGGATGGTCAGACTGCGCAAGGTAGTCTGGCCGGTCAACTGGTTGGCGCTGCACTGGATGGCGCGATTTTGAAGTTTAATCTGGAAGGGCAAGTCACGATAGGTGGCAGCTACTATGACTACATGCACGGCGTGGCGGCATTGGCGGCGGATGCGCCCAATGATCCGGCCACCGCATATCGTGCGGTGATGTTTTCCATCAGCGAACCGATGGCATTGCGTCCCACAGTCATGGTGGGCGGTTCTTACAATAATGCGGGGCGAGTTATTGCCGATGGTAGCGGCAATCTCACGCAATTCGACGATAGTACAGGCGGTGGCAGTAGCACCATACAGTATGCCAATGCCGGTACAGGAACCGGATTCGTTGATCAAGGCAGCGCGGTGATCGGCGGCGCGACGGTCCGTTGGGGGCGCTGGGATTCGGGTACGGTTGTGAATGTGCAGGATCGGACAACCCAAGTTTGGCAAAACGGCATTGTGCTAAGCGGTGGTGCGCATGCCGTTGTCGGGCCGGTTATGACAGCACCGGTCGGTTTGCCCAGTGGAACCTACAATTACACGCTGGTCGGAAATACCACTCCGACCACCGATACCGGCGCGCTTGGCACGCTCAATGTCAATGCTGCAAACACTTATCTTCAGGCAAATTTCACCGCGCAAACGGTGAATGTCGGTGTGAATGTCACGGCGGCAGGTGCGACACTGGCTGCGTCGGCGGCAAACGTGCCGATCCAGAATCGTGCCAATTTTTATACGGATAATAGCAATATGGCTGCAACCGGAGCTTTGAACGTGGTGTGCTCGGGTGCCTGTGGTACGACGAATCACGGAGCGATAGGGGGGGGCTTTGCCGGGGTCGGTGGTGGGATAGCCGCGATCACCTACGGCTTTGAGAAGGTTGGTGGAGCCAATGCGGGGACTGTTAACGGTGTGGCCGTGTTCCAGCAGGGAGCCGCCCAATAACCTCTCCTGTGGGGTGCTAACAACGAACAGGCCCGCCATGGCGGGCTTGTTCGTTTTTGCTTGACCTACTCATAAGTCAGAAATTTGGCTGACACTTGGAGCTATTTCCGGTTAAGCCTGAGAGTAATGCAAGCGTGGGATGTAGGAGGGGGCATCTGGATTTTTGCGAGGTGGCTGCTACAGTGGTCGAATGGCGCTATCGATGGGCTTATATCCGCTTCGCCAGCTCCGCCGCCTTGCCAGTGTAAGTGGATGGCGACAATTGCAGCAATCGCTGCTTCTCTGCTTCGGGGATGTCCAGCGTCGCGATGAAGGCGGCGAGGCTTTCCTTGTTGATGCCGCCTTGGCCGCGCGTCAGGTATTTCAGTTTGTCGTAGGCGTTCTCGATGTTGTAACGGCGCATCACGGTCTGGATCGGCTCGGCCAGCACTTCCCAACTGTTGTTCAGGTCGTCCGCGACGCGTTGCGGATTGGCTTCCAGCTTGTTCAGTCCCTTCAGCAGCGACTCGTAGCCGAGCAGCGTGTAGCCCAGCGCCACGCCCATGTTGCGCAGCACGGTCGAGTCGGTCAGGTCGCGCTGCCAGCGCGAGATTGGTAGCTTCTCGGACAGGTGTCGCAGCATCGCATTGGCCATACCGAGATTGCCTTCCGAGTTTTCGAAGTCGATCGGGTTGACCTTGTGCGGCATGGTCGAGGAACCGACTTCGCCCTTGATGACCTTCTGTTTGAAGAAGCCCATGGAGATGTAACCCCAGATGTCGCGGTCCAGGTCGATCAATATCGTGTTGATGCGCGCGAACGCGTCGTACAGCTCGGCCATGTAATCGTGCGGCTCGATCTGGATGGTGTAGGGATTAAAGGTGATGCCACGAGCCTCGACGAACTTCTGGGCAAACGCCTCCCAGTCCACGTCCGGGTAAGCCGACAGGTGCGCGTTGTAGTTGCCCACCGCCCCGTTGATCTTGCCCAGAATCTCGACGCCGGCGAGGCGTTGTTCGGCGCGCTGCAAACGGTACACCACGTTCGCCATCTCCTTGCCCAGCGTGCTGGGCGTCGCGGTCTGGCCGTGGGTGCGGCACAGCATCGGCATGTCGGCGAGCTGGTGTGCGAGTTCCTTCATGCGTGCGATCAGGCCTTGCAGCGCGGGCAGCATCGCCGCTTCGCGTGCGCCCTTGAGCATCAGCGCGTGACTCAGGTTGTTGATGTCCTCCGAGGTGCAGGCGAAGTGGATGAACTCCAGCACGTCCGCAGTCTCCGGATTGGAGCCCAGCTTCTCGCGCAGCCAGTATTCCACCGCCTTCACGTCGTGGTTGGTGGTCTTCTCGATGGCCTTGATCGCGGTTGCATCGGCTTCGCTGAAGTGGACGTTGAGCGCATCCAGTTGCGCGATGGTCGCGGCGGAGAACGGCGCGATCTCCGGGATGTCGGCCTGCGCGCTAAGCGCCTTCAGCCATTCGATCTCGATCAACACGCGGAAGCGGATCAGGCCGAATTCGCTGAAATAACCGCGCAAGGCATCAACCTTGCCTGCGTAGCGTCCGTCGAGAGGGGAAAGGGCGGTGAGAGTGTTCATGAGTTGGCCTTGAATCGGAAAGTTGTAGGTCGGACTTTAGTCCGACATCATCTTCAAGTCGGGCTGAAGCACGACCTACGAATACGGGTGCGCATTTTACGCGAATCCGGAATCGTGCGTCAGTTTCCGGCGGATTGAAGTAGCACCATCCGGCACCCGGTTGGACATCCGAGAAAAAACAAAAGCCGCCACCGGAAAGATTCGGTGGCGGCTTTCGAATTTATAGCGCTACTTCAGCTTGTCTATACCCAGCATCTTGAGCACGCTGCTTTCGTAGAACGGTTCGGAGGTGCCTTTCTTCATCTTGCGGATGAAATATTTCTCGAAGGCGACCTTGGCCAGATGCACCCACTTGCCTTCGGAGAACCAGTTCACGTTGCGCGGCGGGATCTGCGGCATGGCCACGAAGGCGACGCCGCTCTCGCCGAAGTCGGCCAGGCAGACGGCATTCCAAGTTGCTTCCTTGTCCGCCGGTTGGCCGGTCAGATCGGCGTGGATGTTGTGCACGGTGGCGGTCACCATGGACTCGATCATGTAGCCAGTCTTGGGCGTGCCGACCGGGATCGGGGTGGGCTCGACCGGCGGGATGGCGACGCACACGCCGACGGCGAAGATGTTTTTGTATTTCTGGTTGCGCTGGTGCTTGTCCACCGTGACGAAGCCGCGCGCCTGAACCAGACCGTCGATGCCGAACACCGCATCCACCCCCTTGAAGGCCGGCAGCATCATGCTGTAGTTGAACGGCAGCTCATGTTGTTTCTTTTCCACCCCCATGTCGTCATGTTCGGTGACGTACATTTTGCCGGCTTCGACCTTGGTGACCTTGGCGTTGCATATCCACTTGATGTGCTTGTCGCGCATGCCGGATTCAAGGATACCCTTGGAGTCGCCTACGCCACCCAAGCCGAGGTGGCCGATATAGGGCTCGGAGGTAACGAAGGTCATCGGAACCTTGCTGCGGATCTTGCGGCGGCGCAGGTCGGTGTCCATGATGAAGGCGTATTCGTAGGCGGGGCCGAAGCAGGATGCACCCTGCACCGCACCGACCACGATGGGGCCCGGATTCTTGCAGAAATCCTCCCACTCGTCGTGTGATTTCATGGCGTGATCGACATGGCACACCGAGTAAGTGTGCCCGCCGTGCGGCCCCAGACCCTCGACTTCCTCAAAGGCCAGTTTGGGGCCGGTGGCGATCACCAGATAGTCATAGGCCAGCATCTTGCCGTCGTTCAATTCCAACTGGTTCTGTTCGGGATGGACGCGCTTTACGCCGGTGGAAACGAAATCGATGCCCTTGCGCTCAAGGTAGGCGCGCACCGGGAATTCGATTTGCTTGCGTTCGCGCCACTTCACACCGACCCACGGGTTGGACGGGACAAAATGGAAGTTCTCGCTGTTGGAAACGACGGTAACCTTGTGACTTTTGTCCAGTTTGTCGCGCATTTCGTAGGCTGCCGGCATGCCGCCGACTCCCGCGCCCATGATGATGATGTGTGCCATATTTTTCCCCGGTAGTTATTTTTAAAATATCAAGTTGACCAGTTGCAAAGCCTTGTCGGACTCAGGGCTTTGTGAGGAGGCATTAGGCGCAATCCGAGCAGATGGTGTCTATAGCCACATCGGGTGGATAAATATAACCCCAATGGGGGAGTTCCTGTTTCGCTTTGGAACCGGGTATGTAATCTTCAGCAGCAGGAGGAGTCATCCTTTTTTGGTGTGTTCTGTTCTTCGGTGGCGAACAGGACGGCGGCCTTCACCCGCGATGACAGATTAAGCTTGGTGAGGATATGGCGGACATGCTGTTTGACCGTGTCATAGCTGATCGAGAGGGTCTGTGCGATGGCTTTGTTGCTTTCGCCCCGCGCCAGCAATTGCAGGATCTCGCGCTCGCGTTCGGTGAGCAGCTTCAGCGAGTTTTTCGGCTCCTGATCGGGCTGGTCACCGCGCAGCAACTCGATCATCTTCACGGTCATGGTGGGGGCGACCATCAGTTCGCCGGCGGCCACGCGGCGGATGGCGTCGACCACATCTTCCGGTGCCATGTCCTTGAGCAGGTAGCCGCGCACGCCGGCGCGTATCGCCCGCGACAGGTCGGCCTCGGAATCACTCATGGTTAGCATGACGGCAGGGGTGGTATAGCCCTCGCTACGCAATTGGGTGATGAGCGAGATGCCATCCAGCGGCTTCATGCGCAGGTCGACGACCATCAAATCGGGCTTGCCTTTCAGCAGTGTGCGCAACTCATTGATGTCGCCGGTGGCTCCCAATACGGCAAAGTCGTAGCAATTTGCCAACAACTCGCTCAGCCCGCTGCGGCACAAGCTTTGATCATCAACCAGTACGATTTTTAATTTCTCATTCATTTTCTGCTCTCCAGTCAGGCGATGGTTCGGGGAAGAATAATTGCACCTGAGTGCCCAGTCCTGTTGCGCTTTCAACTTTGATCTCACCGCCGATAAGGTGAGCCCGTTCGCGCATGATTTTTACGCCGTAATGCCCCTCCACCGGCGTGAAGGTGCTCGCCCCGCTGCCATTGTCCTCAATGGTGAACACAAAGTAGCCGAAGCTGTTCTCCACGAACAAGCGCGCATGGCTCGCTCCCGAGTGGCGCGCGATGTTGGTCAGCGCTTCGCGCACGATGTGGTACACCTGTATTTCGTATTCCAGCGGCAGTTCAAGATCGATCACACGGTTGTGGTAGTCGAGCACGATGTCATTATGCGCCCGAAACTCCTCGGTGATCTCCATCAATGCCGGCAGCAGACCGCCGGGGTTTAACTCGAAGCGGAAATCCTTGATCAGCGCACGCGCGCTCTTTTGTCCGATCTCCAGCGCTTCGTCGATGTCGCGCGCGTATTTGGCCGTCATCACTTCGTTGCAGGCGCGGATTGCCTCATGCAATAAGCTGGCGCGCATGCGCGCGTAGGTTAGCGTTTGCGCCAGCGAGTCATGGATGTCGTTGGCGATCACCTGGCGCGCGGCAAGCCGCTCCATACGGCGTGATTCGCGGTTGATGCGCGTGTGTTCGATGACTGCGGCCATCACTTCCGCGAAGGCGGCGATGGCGTTCATCGCATTGCCGGCGGCAGCGCGGGGCACGTCGAAGAAGACCGTCAGGGTGCCCAAGGGCGAGCCCGACAGGGAGGGGGCATCCAGCGGTGCGGCGACCAGAGACAGGAAGCGGCAGCTGGCGTAACGGCAGTTCTGCCGCGAGTCGCATCCGCTGATGTCCGAGGCATGGACGATATGCCCGAGACTGGCGTTGTCGCTGACCTCGCAATCCAGTTCGCCGAAACTTTCCGCCTCTTCCTGTAATTCGGCGGACAATCCCGCCGAACTGATGATTTGCAGGGTAGTGCCATCCGGAGTGAGCAGGCGCACCACGGCGGCGGTGGCGTTGACCGTGCCGATGATGGTTTCCAGAAAAGTTTTGAGTAGGGTCCCCAGTTCTCCTGCCCGTGCAGGCGCAAATTCATGCCGCAGGCATTCTGCGATGCCGCCATCTTTGCCGGGCGGGGTAAAGTCGGGATCGCGAACCCAGGAAAATCCGCTGTGGTCGCTTACCGATGAAGGATAGATTATTATTCTGCGCATTAGGGTTGACTGCTTGTTCCAAATAACACCTTGCGCAGACTATGACGAAACCTCACAAATATCAACAAACTATGCGAATTTGCGCAATTTCTCCCCCATGCGGGCTATATGGGCGCTCACCCGATGAGGTTATAGACATCCTGCGAGCGGATTCTGCCTAATGCGGCGAATACCCGCAATACGATAAGGTTATGAAAATCTGCATCGTTTCAGACAGCCACGACCGTTCCGACCCTTTGGTGGCTGCGATCCTTGAGGCTCAGTCTGTCGGAGCGCAAGCTGTCATTCATTGCGGCGATCTGATTGGTGTCAACACCCTGCGTGCTTCGCTCAAACTCGGTATTCCCATCCATGCCGTGCACGGCAACAACATCGGCGATGTTGCGGCCTTGTACCGCATGATGGCGAAGACCAACGGACTGTTCATCTACCACGGGCAGGAAGCCGTGCTGGAACTGGGCGGACGCAGACTATTCATCACCCACATGCCGAATCACGGCCATGCCTTCGCCTGCACCGGCGATTACGACCTGGTCTGTCATGGCCATAGCCATACCGCCCATGTTGACCGGCAGTCGCACGTTAAAGACGGTGAATGCTGGCTTGTCAATCCCGGTTCGGTGGCGGGCATCGATGCGCCGGGAGTGACGGCGATTCCCACTTGGATACTCGGCGATCTGGAAAGGATGACGTTCGAGATTCGCACTTTGCAGCGATTTAACGGAAAGGACGCAGACCTTGCGGGGATGTAGGGCCGTTCCGCAGCATGCCCTTCCTTGGAGCTATAATCCCGCCATCTGGAACCGTCAACAAGGAGAGTGACCATGCAACACATGACCCCGAAAGAAGCCTACGATTTTCTCCAAGCCAATCCCGAAGCGGTATTCATCGACGTGCGCAGCGAGATGGAATACATGTTCGTCGGCCATCCGCGCGGTTCCATTCATATCCCCTGGGTGGACGGGCCGGAATGGGAAGTCAATCCGATGTTCGTTGCGCATGTGCGCAAGGCCGCCAGCGTCAACCGTCCCGTGTTGCTGATATGCCGCTCCGGTCGTCGTTCTGCCGATGCTGGTCTGGCATTGGAAAATGCCGGCATGAAAGACGTTTACAACATCGAGCATGGCTTTGAAGGTGACCTCAATGATAGCCACCATCGCAACTCGCACAACGGTTGGCGTTATGATGGTCTGCCCTGGGCGCAGACCTGATGAACCTCGCATGACCAATGCGCGTCTCGATTGCGGCGTTGCATGCCGTAAGCTCCAACCACTCGCGACGGTTCTTTGAGGTTCATAGAGCAATCACACAGCAGTCAGCAATTTGGGCGATATCACCCAGTCGCGGAAACCCGGATGCCGCACTCACCAGAGGGAGTGCGGTTTAACTGCGCGATTAGGTTTTCGTCAAGTTGTAATCGTTCGGTAAACCGAACTCCCACAATCTCCTAAGCCCGTCCTGTGGGAGAGCGGTTTACCGCGCGATGGGTGCTCTCTGTTACCAATCGCCCGTTCAAGCGGCCTCTTACATCCCCCGCTTGCATCGTTCACTGGCGCTGAATCGGAATGAGAAAACCCCAAAGTGTAAGTGTCAGCAAGCGCGACGCGCTACACTAGCGCGCGTCCAATAACGAATTGAATTCCTCAAGCGGCACCGGTTTGCCAAACAGGTAACCCTGATAGAACAGGCAGCCGTTCGCCTCGAGAAAATCACGCTGCTCCGGTGTCTCGACCCCTTCCGCGATCACCTCCATGCCAAGGTTGCCGGCCATCCCGATGATGGTCTGAATGATGGTCGCATCCGAGTCCTTGGTGCCAATGTGGCGCACGAATGACTGGTCGATCTTGAGCTGGTTAAGCGGGAGTTGCGTCAGATAGGCCAGGGATGAATATCCCGTCCCGAAATCATCCATGGAAAAAGTGACGCCGATCCGCCGGAGTGCATGCATCTTGACGATGGTGTCGGCGACATCGTCAAGCACGATACTCTCCGTCAGTTCAAGCTTGAGGCGGCGGGGATCGATGCCGCTGCGGGTGATGATCCCGCTCACCTGCGCGACAAAGTCGGCTTGACGGAACTGCCGTCCGCTGACGTTGACGGCGAGTTGCAGCTCGCGGGTATGCGTGCCGCTCTCCCATGCCTTGATCTGCCGACATGCGCTTTCCAGCACCCATTCACCGATCGGCAGGATGAGTCCGGTTTCTTCCGCCAGCGGGATGAACTGCAACGGCGAGATCAAACCCCGCTCGGGATGGATCCAGCGCAGCAAGACTTCCGCGCCCAGTATGCGTCCGCTGTGATCGACCTGCATCTGGTAATACAGTCGGAGCTCCTGTTTGCGCAGCGCCTCGCGCAGACCTGCTTCAAGCTGGGCGCGGGCTTCCAGTTCCTCCTGCATGCCGGGGTCGAAGAAGCGCAGGGTGTTGCGACCGGATTTCTTCGCCTCATACATGGCGGTGTCCGCCTGCTTGAGCAGTTCATCCAGTTTTTCTTTGTAATGGATGAACAGGGTGATCCCCATGCTCGATGAGCTATGGAATTCGTTTCCTTCCAGGATGTAGGGATGGCTGAGTGTCTCAAGCACCTTTTCGCCGACCGCTTGAGCCTGCACGGCGGCCTGTGCTCTTTCCGCGCTCAGCCCCTCCAGCAGCAGCACGAATTCGTCCCCGCCGAAACGCGCTACGGTATCGCCTTCGCGCACACAGGCTTGCAGGCGTTTCGATACCTCGATCAACAACAGGTCGCCGACGCCGTGCCCCTTGGTGTCGTTCAATGTCTTGAAGTTGTCGAGATCGATGAACAGCATCGCGCCGCCGGTCTGGTGGCGGTTGCCGGTGGCAACCGCCTGACGCAGCCGGTCGAGCAGCAGGCGACGGTTTGGCAGATTGCTGAGCGGATCGTAAAAGGCGAGATGATGGATCTCGGTCTCGGCTTTTTTGCGCTCGGTAAAGTCCACGAACGTGCCGACGTAATTCGTGACCTTGCCATCCTTGCCAACGACTGCGGTGATGTTCAGCCACTCCGGGTAAACCTCCCCGTTCTTGCGCTGGTTCCAGATCTCACCCTGCCAGCTGTTGTTCTGCGTCAGGCTTTCCCACATGTGCCGGAAGAATTGCGCATCCTGGCGGTCGGATTTGAGCATGGACGGATTCTTGCCGAGCGCCTCGTCGGCGCTGTAGCCGGTCAGTCGGGTGAATGCCTGATTGACCCGAATGATCAGTCCATCCTTATCGGTCACCATCATGCCCTCGTCGGTCTCAAAGGCGATGGCGGCGATACGCAGGGCCGCTTCACGTTCCTCCTGCACTTCCATCATGCTGTTGAAGGCATGCGCCATGTCGGCGATGTCTCTGGGCCCCGTCGGTGTCACGCGGACATGCGACGACTCGCCATGCTGCGCGCGCGCCATGCTTTCCGACAAGCGGCCCAAGGGGCGCGTCACATTGCGCGTCAGAAAGCCGAGCAGGAACAGGAACAACAGGGCGAAAGAAAACGAGGTGACCAGGTTGGCGACGAAAATGTCCGAGGTTATTTTCTGCAAGGCATCCTTGCTCATCACCACCGAGACATTGCCGAGGAACTCCGGTGTCGCGACCTCGCTGAACGGCGATTCGGCCACAGGCTGTGAATAGACCGGTGCCGCGAAATGCCATGCGCGCAAATTCTCGGCATTAATCATGCCGGCGGCTTGCAATCCTTCTTCTTCCTGGCCTGCCTGGGCGAGGAATGGGGAACGATCGACCTCGCCACGCGTCAACAGCACACGCCCCTTTGCATCACGTATCTCCACGCCGATCACACCGGGGAAGGACATGGTGACGTTCACCGCTTCAGCGGCGTTATCGGCGGAAGCATAGACCAGCGCCAGAGAACTTTGGCGCGCCAGATTCTCGGTGATGTGCTGCCCCTGTTCGATCAGGTCGTAGCGCACCCGTTTATTGCTTTGCCAAGAGCCCGCGACAGAGGAAAACAATGCCAGACAAAGAATGCCGAGCGTCACCGCGACCCCGAGCTGCCGCTGGAATGTGAAACGGTGGAAAAAAGTCTTGAGCAATCTGTCCATGGTCGGTGCGGCCTATTGCTCGGGAAATGCCATGTCAAAACTCTGCGGCCGGCCGACATTGAGCCCCAGATGTTTGGCGGTGCGCAGGTTGACCGCCATCAGCACTTCGCGCAACGGCAGCATGCCGGCGGCATCGTTTTTTCCGGAGGCCAGCAAACTGAGCGCGGAATCCGCGAGATGGCGACCCAGACCCACGTTGTCGGGATACAGCGAGAACAGCACACCTCGCCTGACGTGACCGAAGCTGCTGGAGAACACGGCCAGATTCAGCCGCCAGGATTCCTGCAACACCATGGGGAGTACCGTGCCTTCTTCCACAGTGGTGGAATCCTGCGGCAGCCATAGCGAATCCTGCCGCGTATCGGCATTCGCCAGAATCTCCCGGTAGGCCAGCATGGCGGCACGCAGATCCTGCGCCGGGTAAGCCACCAACTCCAGCCCCTGCGCACGTGCGCCTTCCTTGGCCAGCTGTATCAACCATTCGTTCTGGCGGGGGTCGTAAACGGTGAACACGCGCCTCGCTTTTGGCATCATCCCCTTCAGGCGGGAGAACATCAGCGCGGGATCGGGCGACAGGCTGTTGACCTGCTGATTGCGTGTCTCATCACCCGGTGCCGTCAGGACGCCTCCCGCAACCACGCCGATATGGCTCTCCAGCGAGGAAGCCACTTTGACACCATGCCGGCCCAGCGCGATGACGACGCGCGTGTCCTTCTGGCGCAGCGTATCGTTCAGTTCGCCGACATCCACGTTGGTGCCCACCGCGAAATTGCTGACACGTCCCCTGGTCTTGTCCTGGATGCCCGCGATGATCTGCGCAAAGACGGAGCGGTAAGGCTCGCCGATATCGGGGTAGATCACCGCGATCGTTCCCGCGTCGGACAACTGCGCGAGCTTGCCGGAAACTTTGCCGGGTGCGACGGCGACAGCGGGGCCTGCGACCCGGATAGGGAACACCACGACATCGGGGAAGGCACCGAGGTTGCGGATAACCTCATTGCTCTCTCCTTGTGCGGGATCGGGCGCGGTGAAAAGCGGCAGATACAGGTCATCGATATCCGCCGTACCGAAACGATTTTCACGGGGCGACGAGCTGTCGTGCGGCAGTGTAAAAGGAGATGACGGGATCGCATCGGCCGGTGTGACGGCGACCAACAACAGAGGAAGTCCCAGCAATCCGGCAAGCGACATGCGCTTCACGCGAAGTGTCGAGCGGGAAAATGCCCCAAAAAATGTTATGCCCATACCTGTGATGACTCTCTGCAATGACACTCAAGCGGAACCGCGCAAAGCGCCTCATGACTGTTTCACCCTTGCGTGCAATAGTATCAGCCTTTGCACTGTCCGAGCTACTCGCAAAGCTTGGAAACTCACCTCCCTGTCAGTTGGAATGTCCTCCGACCTGCCGTTGCCGGGGCGGGCCTCTACCTCCAGTTGCAACTAGGTTTTTAAGGCGTGCTTTCCTTGCGGCCTGAAGAGGGCAGGATTGAAGTGCAAGGGAGGGTTAATCGGCCATTTCTGCCGGTGGACGCTAGCTGGCCCGATGATCATGGGGCAGAAGCAGACAACAGAGAGATGTACATAAAATATCGGTTACCCCTTCACTGGGGTTAGGTGCGTTTCATATTGACCTTTGGCCCAATATGAAAAAATAAGAATTGCGACTAGCCTTCAGCTTCCGAAGTATTTTGGAAGGGATAGTGATGTTGAGGGTAATCCATGCGGACGACCGAGAGATGATGCGTCATGCAATCGCGCGATTCATGCTGCACAATCCGAACATCATGGTTGTAGCTCAAGCCTCTTCTGGAAATGAGTTGCTTCAAAAATTACAGGTTACAGAAACTGACCTGGTATTAGCCGATTGGAACATGCCAGGGGTGGACGGCGAAGAATTGATTGGCTGCATCAGAAGCAAGTTCCCTCTGGTTTACATACTCGTTCATAGCGCTGACGATGATACGCTCACCAGAAATCGAGCGCTGAACGCTGGCGCAAGCTCCTTTATCTCAAAAAACTGCCCACCGAATATCCTATTACGGGCAATACTCGGCACAGCATAAACGTAGAGACTGGTACGAATGTCAGAATTGAGGACGGAAGTGAAAATAGACCAAACCGAACAGGACTCGCTCTCGGCGCCTGGAGTCATTAGTCCGAAAAACGAAACCAAGCGTCTGCGCCTCTCATTCCTGGCTCCACTACTGGTTGCGATTGCTTCCATAGTGGCGGTGATGGTCTTTGTCAATTATTCCTACCACCAGCGCCAACTTCAATCTGGCTCGGTGCAATTGCGCACGACGGCAGCCAAGCTGTACGAGGACAGTGTGCAGCAAAATATACGTGCGCTGCACATGGTCATGGATGTGCTTGAACGTGACACAAGCATGCACCATGCGCTGGCGCGCAAAGACAGGCAAGCGCTGCTTGTGCAGGCCGCCCCCTTGTTTGTCGACTTGAAGCGAAACTACGGCATCACTCACTTCTATTTTGTCGACACTAATCGAATGAACCTGCTGCGTGTACACCAGCCGGCCCGTTACGGCGATGTGATTGAGCGCGTCACCATGCTTAATGCGGAACGCAGTGGCGCCATATCGTACGGCATCGAGTTGGGGCCTCTCGGCTTGTTAACCTTGCGAGTGGTTTCCCCTTGGTATGACATGGATACACAAAAGTTGATCGGCTATGTTGAACTAGGCATGGAGATAGACCACATTCTGGCGAATGTGCAGAATCTTTTCGGCGTCGAGGTTTTTGCCCTGATCAAGAAACAATATCTGCAACGCAAAGGCTGGGAAGATGGAATGCTCATGATGGGCCGCAGGCCTGATTGGGAGCAATTCCATGATGTCGTGCTCAGCGTCCAGGGACAGCACGAGATTCCGGACTCGCTGGTCAAAATTTTCAGGGATGCCGATGTGGATCATTCGGCACACACCATAGAATTATCCTGCAACGGACATCCATGCCAGGCGATGCCGCTGGCTCTGTCGGATGTTTCGGGTCGCGCGGTGGCTGAAGTGGTGATGCTTGCCGACACATCTTCCCAGGTGTCTGATGCACAGCAAGCCGTGATGCTGGGCAGCATCACCAGTATTGTCAGTGGTGTCGCCTTGTTTGTGTTCTTCTATTGGCTGGTCGGACGCATTGGGCGGCGCATCGAACGCGACGAACTGATGTTGCATAATCTGGCGAGTCGTGATGGGCTGACAGGGCTATACAATCACCGAATGTTCTACATCATGCTAGAAGAGGAGATTTCCCGTAGCCGACGCTACCAGCGCCAGGTTTCCATGCTTCTGATAGACATCGACCACTTCAAGCGCGTTAACGACACTTATGGCCATGTTGCAGGCGACCGGGTTCTGGAAGGCATCTCAAGAGTTTTGGAAACGGGGGTGCGGCATGAAGACAAGCTGTGCCGTTACGGGGGAGAAGAAATTGCTGTGATCCTCCCCGAAAGCAGCGTCCAGGCGGCGGTGTATTCTGCGGAAAGGCTGCGCACGTCCGTTGAGGAGGCCTCGTTCAGGGATGACGAAGGGCAGGAGATCAAGATCACCGTCAGCATCGGAGTGGCAACATTGCCGGCACAAGTCCCGTCGTTGCAAGAGTTGGTCAATGCGTCGGATGCTGCGCTATACGTCGCCAAAGAGAGCGGTCGTAATCGGGTGTGCCTTTTCGAAAACACCGCAAGCACCTGAAAAGGAAGAGATGCGAATTGTCATTTTGGGCGGGCGCGAGCATCCGTATTGTCGCTAAAGCGAATTTCCACAGTAATGCAGCCGGAGAGGTTGCGGTTTACGTCGCGGTCATCGATTGCCGAACGATCAGCCGCGTCCGCGACCGCCGCGCGGGCCACCGCGGTCAGAGCCTGGGCCTCGTGCTGGACCCGCTCCCGCTCCGCGTTCGCGGCGGGCGTGGGGTGCAGGCTGGAACAGTCCGGGCTGCGGCATCGCCTGATGGCGGGCGGCTTCGGACAGCAGCGGTTCTCCTGTCTTCTGCGCTTGCGGCTGACGCGGCTTGCCCGGTTGCTGTGGGCGCGGCGGTTGGCCGTTGCGCGCAGCTTGCGGCTGACGCTGCCCGTCGCGTGGTTTCTGGCCTTGGCCTGTGCGCGGTGCGCTGGCGGTGGTGTTGCTGTGACGTCTCTGGCCGTGCTGCGGACGCGGTGGGCGCGGTGCATCGGCAGGTATATTAGTCGGCGGCACGAAGCTGTCGATTGCCACTTTGGGGATCTGGTGTTTGATCAGGCGTTCGATGTCCTTCAGGTGCTGGAACTCTTCGCTGTCCACCAGCGAGATCGCCGCGCCGTTGCTGCCCGCGCGGCCGGTGCGACCGATGCGGTGCACGTAGTCTTCCGGTACGTTGGGTAATTCGAAGTTCACCACATGCGGCAGCATGTCGATGTCCAATCCGCGTGCGGCGATGTCGGTGGCGACCAGTACCGGCAGCGAACCGTCCTTGAACTGCGCCAGCGCTTTGGTGCGCGCCGACTGGCTCTTGTTTCCGTGGATCGCGGCGGATGGGATGCCGTCCGCTGTCAGCTTCTCGGCCAGACGGTTCGCGCCGTGCTTGGTGCGGGTGAACACCAGCACTTGTTTCCAGTCATTGTGTTTGATCAGGTGTGCGAGCAGATAACTCTTCAGCTTTTGCGGCACCAGATGCACGCTCTGTTCGACCAGTTCGGACGTGGTGTTGCGGCGCGCCACTTCGACGAAGCCGGGGTTGTTCAGCAGGCCGTCGGCCAGCGTCTTGATCTCGTCCGAGAAGGTCGCAGAGAACAGCAGGTTCTGGCGCTGCTTGGGCAGCAGCGCGAGGATCTTTTTGATGTCGCGGATGAAGCCCATGTCCAGCATGCGGTCGGCCTCGTCCAGCACCAGGATCTCGACACAGGACAGATCGAGCGTCTTTTGGCCGACGTGGTCGAGCAGGCGTCCTGGGGTGGAGACCAGAATATCGACTGCCCCCTTCAATGCCTTGATCTGCGGATTGATGTTGACGCCGCCGAACATCACCATGGATTTCAGCGGCAGGTATTTGCCGTAGGTCTGCACGGACTCTTCCACCTGCGCGGCGAGTTCGCGCGTCGGTGTCAGGATCAGGCAGCGCGGACGACCGGCGCGCGGGTTCGCCGCCGGTTTTTCGGTGAGGCGGTGCAGGATGGGCAGGGTAAAACCGGCGGTCTTGCCGGTGCCGGTCTGTGCGCCGGCCAGCAGGTCGCCGCCCGCCAGCACTTGCGGAATGGCTTGTGCCTGGACTGGGGTGGGGGTGGTGTAGCCGGCATCGGCGATGGCGCGCAACAGGGGTTCAGCCAGATTCAAACTGGCAAAAGTGATTTCATTAGACAAAGCAGGGCTCCAGCGGCTGCCCGAAGCTCATTTCAGAGCGACACCAATCGGGAGGCAGACGAATCAAACGATCAGAGAGATCGGGGTATTGGAAAAGGCCGCCACGCAGATTGGTCCGGCGCGGGGCGGGCGGATTATACCTGTCATTTGCACTTCCCCAAGGCTTAAATTCTGGCGCGGAAACGATAGTGCCGATAGCCTTTCGGCAAGCTTGCTTTTGGTGCGCTACTGCGTGGTGACTTAAATTCAGATCAGTTCCAAAAAGAAATTCCTGATGGCCAGCACCCTTTGCTTCAATTCCCCGTACTTCAATTCGATGCGCAGTTTGTCCTGTCCTGCCATTTTGATATGACGTTTGCTCTGGATCATGGTGATGATCTTCATCGGGTCGATGGGCGGGTTCGGCACGAACTGGATGACGATGGCTTCGCTTGATGCATCCACCTTGCTGATGCCGAGCGGTTTGGCGAGGATGCGCAGGCGGTGGCTGTCGAGCAGGGTCTGGGCGGGTTCGGGTAGCAGGTCGAAGCGGTCGATGAGTTCCTGTTGCATATCGTCCAGGTCTTGTTGCGTGTTGCAGTTTGCCAGACGTTTGTAGATGACCAGACGCTGGTGGATGTCGCCGCAGTAATCGCTCGGCAACAGCGCAGGCGTGTGCAAATTGATCTCGGTGGTCACACCAAGCGGGTGCGTCATGTCCGGCTCTTTGCCTTGCTTGAGCGAGGCGATGGCGGCGGCGAGCATGTCGTTGTACAACGAAAATCCGATCTCCTGCATCTCGCCGCTCTGCGACTCGCCCAGCACCTCGCCCGCGCCGCGAATTTCCAGATCGTGCATGGCGAGGAAGAAGCCACTGCCCAATTGTTCCATCGCTTGAATCGCTTCAAGGCGTTTCTTTGCCTGCGCGGTGATACCGTCCATGCTGTCCACCAGCAGATAGGCATAAGCCTGGTGGTGCGAGCGCCCGACGCGGCCGCGCAACTGGTGCAGCTGTGCGAGGCCGAAGCGGTCGGCGCGGTTCATGATGATGGTGTTGGCGGTGGGCACGTCGATGCCGGTTTCAATGATGGTGGAGCACAGCAGCACGTTGAAGCGCTGATGGGTGAAGTCGCGCATCACCGCTTCCAGATCGCGTTCGCCCATCTGGCCGTGCGCCACGCGGATGCGTGCTTCCGGCAACAGCGTCTCCAGCTTCTCCAGCATGTTGTTGATGGTGTCGACTTCGTTATGCAGAAAATACACCTGCCCGCCGCGCTTGAGTTCGCGCAGCACGGCTTCGCGGATGATGCCCTGGCTGAAACCGGCGACGAAGGTCTTGATAGAGAGGCGGCGCTGCGGTGCGGTGGCGATGACGGAGAAATCGCGCAGACCTTCCAGCGACATCGCCAGCGTGCGCGGGATGGGCGTGGCGGTGAGCGTCAATACATCCACCTCGGCGCGCAAAGCCTTTAGGCGTTCTTTCTGTTGCACGCCGAAGCGATGCTCTTCGTCGAGGATGACCAAGCCGAGGTTGTTGAACTTCACATCCTTTTGGATGAGCTTGTGTGTGCCGATGACGATGTCCAACTTGCCTTCGGCCAAATCCTTCAGCGCCTGTGTCACTTCCTTGGCAGAGCGGAAACGCGACAACTCGGCGATCTTGATCGGCCAATCGGCGAAGCGGTTGCTGAAGTTCTGGAAATGTTGTTCGGCCAGCAGCGTGGTGGGTACCAGCACCGCGACTTGCTTGCCATCCATCACCGCGACGAAGGCGGCGCGTAACGCTACTTCGGTTTTGCCGAAGCCCACGTCGCCGCAAATCAGCCTGTCCATCGGCTTGCCGGATTGCAGGTCGAGCAACACCGCTTCGATGGCGGCGGCTTGGTCGGCGGTCTCTTCAAAACCGAATCCCTCGGCGAACGCTTCGTAGTCGTGATAAGTGAGTTTGAACGCGTGGCCTTTGCGCGTGGCGCGTTGGGCGTAGATGTTGAGCAACTCGGCAGCGGTGTCGCGCACCTGCTGCATGGCGCGGCGCTTGGCCTTGTCCCACGTGCCGCTGCCCAGCTTGTGCAGCGGCGCTGCTTCAGGCGCACCACCGCTGTAACGGCTGATGACATGCAGTTGCGACACCGGCACATACAGCTTGTCTTCGCCAGCATATTCCAGCAGCAAAAATTCATTCTCGCCCTCGCCCAGATCGAGATTCACCAGCCCGCGATAACGCGCGATGCCGTGCTGCTCATGCACCACCGGATCGCCTGTTTTGAGCTCGGACAAATCGCGCAACATGCCTTCCACGTTGCTCTTCTTCGCGGCGCGGTTGGCGCGACTGCGCGGTTGCGCGGCATAGAGTTCGGTTTCGGTGACGATGGAAATATTTTCATCAGATAGCGCGAAGCCGATTTGCAACGGGCCGACACCAAGCATGAATTTTTCGGAGCTGCCGAGGAATGCTGCGTAGTCATCGCATACGGCGGGTGTGAGACCGTATTCTTTCAGGTAGCCGGACATGATCTCGCGGCGACCGAGACTGTCGGCGAGCAGCAGGGTGCGGCCTTCGTAGCTGCGTAGGAAGTCCTCGAATTTTTGCGTGGGTACTTCGGCGCGGCGGTCTACAGCGATGGGGGGGATTGCGGCGGTGGGGCAGGCTGTCAGCCTCGCGCCGGTTTCATTGGCGACGATGTCCAGTCGCGCAAACTCCTTCACCCTGATAAAAAATTGCTCCTCATCCAGAAATAATTCTTTCGTTTCCAGTAGGGGATGCTGCGGATCGCCTCTTAACAAGTTGTAGCGCGAAGCCGCATCCTTGCCGAAAGATGCGATGGACTCATCCACGTCGTGATGCAAACACAGCGTGGCGTTCTTGGACAAATAGTCGAACAGCGTTGCGGTCTGCCCGAAGAACAGCGGCAGGTAATACTCGATGCCCGCCGGGGCGATACCTTTGCTTACGTCCTTGTAGATGCGCGATTTGGAAGGATCTCCCTCGAAGCGGTCGCGGAAATTCTGGCGGAAGGTAGCCTGTCCCTTCTCGTCCATGGGGAACTCGCGCGCGGGCAGCATGCGGACCTCCGGCACCGGATATAAAGTGCGCTGCGTGTCCACGTCAAAGGTGGCGATGCTCTCGATCTCGTCGTCGAACAGGTCGAGGCGGTAGGGCAGCACGCTGCCCATGGCGAACAGGTCGATGATGCCGCCGCGCACGCAGTATTCGCCGGGGGTGAGCACCTGCTGCACGTGGTTGTAACCGGCCAGCGTCATCTGCTGGCGGAAGGCGGCGAGGTCGAGGCGCTCGCCTTTCTTCAGGAAAAAGGTGTAGGCCGCCAGATAGGACACCGGCGGTAACGGGTAGAGCGCGGTGGTGATCGGCACGACGACGACATCACAAACCTGGCTGCGGATGTGGTGCAGCGTGGCCAGCCTCTCCGAGATCAGATCCTGGTGCGGCGAGAAATGGTCGTAGGGCAGGGTCTCCCAGTCCGGCAACAGGTGTACGCGCAGTTTCGGGTCGAAGAACGGGATCTCTTCCACCAGCCGCTGAGCTTCCAGCGCATTGGCGGCGATGACGACCAGCGGCGCGTGCTGCGGCGCGTATTGTGCCAGCGCCAACGCGTCGGACGAGCCTTGCAAGCGGGTATAGCGGGGATGGGAGTGTTTGGAAGAGAACAGCATCGGAAGCAGTTTGCGACAAAGGCGCGCATTATACCCGCAGACGGAATGCTCCCCGTAGGGGGGAGGCTTGTGGGGCTCGCCGGACTGGGGGCAGGGCGATGGACTGAGCTGGCGTCGCTGCCTGCGCGGAACGCAAATCCTCCGTGCTATCATCCTGACCCCTCAATTTCGCTTGCTAATCCTGTAGCAAACGCTCGCGCTACTGATGGGGGGCAGAGACAAAAAATACCATCATCCAAGGGAGAGGAAGACTATGAAGCTCGAATCGCTCGCGTTGCATCACGGCTACAAATCGGAAGCCACCACCAAGGCCGCAGCCGTGCCGATCTACCAGACCACTTCCTATACTTTCGACGATACCCAGCACGGTGCCGATCTGTTCAATCTGGCGGTGGCTGGCAATATATATACCCGCATGATGAATCCGACCACAGCCGTGCTGGAATCGCGCATGGCGGCGATAGAAGGCGGCATCGGCGCGCTGGTCGTGGCCTCCGGCATGGCGGCGATCACCTATGCGATCCAGTGTATCACCCGCACCGGTGACAACATCGTCAGCACCAGCCAACTCTACGGTGGCACCTACAACCTGTTCGCGCACACTTTCCCGCAACAGGGTATCGAAGTGCGCATGGCCTCCGCGGACGATTATGACGGGCTGGAAAAGCTCATCGACGGCAAGACCCGCGCGCTGTATTGCGAAACGATAGGCAACCCGCTGGGCAATGTGGTCGATATCGGAAAGCTGGCCGACATCGCCCATCGCCACGGCGTGCCGCTGATTGTCGACAACACCGTGGCGACGCCGGTGCTGTGCAAGCCCTTCGAACACGGCGCGGACATCGTGGTGCACTCGCTGACCAAATACATCGGCGGCCATGGCACCACCATAGGCGGCGTCATCATCGACTCCGGCAAATTCGACTGGGCGGCCAACAAGACCCGATTCCCGATGCTGAACGAACCCGATCCTTCCTATCACGGAGTGGTGTATACCGAGGCGCTGGGCGCGGCGGCCTACATCGGGCGCTGCCGTGTGGTGCCGCTGCGCAACACCGGTGCCGCACTGGCGCCGCTGAGCGCCTTCCTGCTATTGCAGGGGCTGGAGACGCTGGCGCTGCGCATGGAGCGCCATTGCGACAATGCGCAGGCGGTGGCTGCGTTCCTGAAGAGTCACCCGCAAGTCGCGTGGGTAAACTATGCCGGGCTGGAGGACAGCAAGTTCCGGGCGACCTGCAACAAGATCACCCAGGGCAAGGCCTCCGGCATTCTGACTTTTGGTATCAGGGGCGGCGAGGCTGCCGGTGCGAAGTTCATCGACGCATTGCAGATGATCCTGCGTCTGGTCAACATCGGCGATGCCAAGTCGCTGGCCTGCCATCCGGCCTCGACCACGCACCGCCAGCTTAGTCCGGAAGAGATGGGCAAAGCCGGTGTCTCGGCGGATATGGTGCGCCTGTCCATCGGCATTGAGCATATCGACGACATCCTTGCCGATATCCGCCAGGCACTGGCTGCGGCTGCCTGACGGGACGACGATGGGGGATTTTTTCGCGCTGGTTCCCGCCGCCGGTTTCGGCGCGCGCATGGGACACGAACTGCCCAAGCAATATATCCCGCTTGCCGGCAGGCCGATGATCGCGCATGCCCTGACTACGCTGTGCGCCTGTCCCGAGCTTGAGACAGTGTTCGTCGTGCTCGCGCCCGACGACACGCTGTTCCATGGCTATGACTGGGCGCATTGCGGCGAAAAATTGCAGCCGCTATATTGCGGCGGCGAGACGCGCGCCGAGAGCGTGGCGAACGGCCTGCTGGCCTCGGAACTGGAGCCGGACGACTGGGTGCTGGTACACGATGCCGCGCGTCCCTGCCTGACGCAAGCGCATCTCGCGAAGCTGATCGCCGAGCTGCGCGACGATCTGGTCGGCGGCATCCTCGCGGTGCCGATGGCAGACACGCTGAAACGCGCCGATGGCCAGCGGCGCATCGCCTGTACTGAGCCGCGCGAAGGATTATGGCAGGCGCAGACGCCGCAGATGTTCCGCGCGGGGCTGTTGATGCAGGCCTTGCAGCAATGCAAGGCGGTGACCGACGAAGCTTCCGCCATCGAGGCGCTGGGCTTGCAACCGAAGCTGGTAGCCGGCGATTCGTCGAACTTCAAGGTGACTTATCCGCAGGACATTGAGCTGGCAGAGTTGTTGTTGAAGTCAAAAGCATAGTGCCCGCAGATTGCACAGATTAAAGGCATTGAATCCCGGCGGGATGAATCTGCGTCAATCTGTGTAATTTGCGGGAACAAGGTCGTTTGTTGGAGGAAAGTATTCATGCGTATCGGACAAGGATTCGACGTCCATCAACTGGTGGAAGGGCGCAAACTGATCATCGGCGGGGTGGACATCCCGTATGAGAAAGGGTTGCTCGGACATTCCGACGCGGACGTGCTGCTGCACGCGATCTGCGATGCGCTGCTGGGTGCGGCGGCGCTGGGCGACATCGGCAAACATTTTGCCGACACCGACGCGAAGTTCAAAAATATCGACAGCCGCATCCTGCTGCGCGAGACGCTGCATCTGGTGCGTGAACAGGGCTATCGCGTTGCCAACGTGGACGCGACCATCATCGCGCAGGCACCGAAGATGGCACCGCATATCGCTCAGATGGTCGTGAACATCGCCGCCGACCTGCGCGTCGAGAAGAGCGCGGTCAACGTTAAGGCGACCACCACCGAGAAACTGGGCTACACCGGACGCGGCGAGGGTATCGCGGCGCAGGCGGTGGTATTGCTGTTGGCCGACTGACCGTCAGGTGTCGGGCGCTGACGGGTTCGCGTGGGAGCGGTAGGGTGTCTTGAGACAGGTGATGCAATGAACGCAATTCTTTCCGTCGATAATCTGACTGCCGCGTTGCGCAATGGCGTGCCTATCGTCGATGGCATTTCATTCGAGATCGCGGCGGGGGAGACTTTCGCGCTGCTCGGCGAATCCGGTTGCGGCAAGTCGATGACGGCGCTGTCGCTGCTGCGGCTGTTGCCAGACGGGGTGGCGAATAGCGGCGGCACGATGCGGCTGGATGAGGTGGAGCTGACCTCGCTGAGCGAGCGCGAGATGCGCGAGGTGCGCGGCGGTACGGCGGCGATGATCTTTCAGGAGCCGGGGCTGAGCTTGAATCCGGTAATGACGGTGGGCGAACAGATCACCGAGGTGTTGGCGCTGCACGGGGATGGCCGGGACACATCGCTTCGCGGCACAGGGTCCAAGTCCGACCTGCGGCAACGCTGTATCGAATTGCTCGATCAGGTCGGTATCCCGGATGCGGCGCGGCGCGCGCATGAATATCCGTTTCAGCTTTCCGGCGGCATGAAGCAGCGGGTGATGATCGCGATGGCGCTGGCGGGGCAGCCGAAGCTGCTGATCGCAGATGAACCGACCACCGCGCTGGATGTGACGATACAGGCACAGGTGCTGCAATTGCTGCGCGATACGCAGGAGCGAAGCGGCATGGCGATGCTGCTCATCACGCACGATCTTGGCGTGGTGGCGGAAAACGCCCATCGCGTCGGGGTGATGTATGCCGGACAGATCGTCGAGCAGGCCTCGCGCGCGAGTTTGTTCTCCGCGCCGCTGCATCCCTATACGCAGAAACTGTTTGCGGCATTGCCGGATGCGCGCCGCAGCGGGCAGCCGCTGGCCGCGATTCCCGGCAATGTGCCGCCGCTCGGCAGTATCGCGCGCGGGTGCCGTTTTGCCCCGCGTTGCGACCGCGCCTGGGCGAAGTGCGCAGAGCAAACACCGGAGTGGAGCGAACTGGAAGACGGGCGCGGCGTGCGTTGCCATCTTTACGGCAGGGCTGAGGGCCGTGGGCTGAGGAATGAGCAGGTCTCTTCCACAGCCTCGCTGCCACAGGAGGTGGAGGAAAGCTCAGTCCCCAGTCCCCAGTCCCCAGTCCTCTTGCAGGTTGAAAACCTGCAAGTCCACTTTCCCATCCGCAAGGGTTTGCTGCAACACACGGTCGGACAGGTTAAAGCGGTGGACGGTGTGTCGCTGGCAATCGCGCCGGGGCGGACGCTGGCGCTGGTGGGCGAGTCGGGATGCGGCAAGACCACGCTGGGCAAAGCGCTGCTGCAATTGATCCGTCCCACTGCGGGCAGTGTGTGCTTCGACGGCAAGCCGTTGAGCGGGATGGATCACCGTGCCGGGATGCAGATGGTGTTCCAGGATCCTTATGCGTCGCTGAATCCCAAGATGCGGGTGGCGGAGATACTGGAAGAGGGGATGGCTGCGTTGAATATCGGCGGCAGCAGCGCCGCGCGGCAGGCGCATATCGATGGTTTGCTGGACAAGTGCGGTTTGGCGCGCGACAGCAAATGGCGCTATCCCCATGAGTTTTCCGGCGGCCAGCGCCAGCGTATCGCCATCGCGCGCGCGCTGGCGGTGTCGCCGCAGTTGCTGATCTGCGACGAGCCGACCAGCGCGCTGGATGTCTCGGTGCAGGCGCAGATATTGAACCTGTTGAAATCGCTGCAACGCGAATTGGGGTTAAGCTATTTGTTCATCACGCATAACCTCGCCGTGGTGGAGTATCTTGCCGACGAGGTGTGTGTGATGTATCTCGGCCGCATCGTCGAGCATGGTGCGGTGCGGGAGGTGCTGCGCAGCCCCCGTCATCCTTACACGCAGGCTTTGTTGTCGGCGGTGCCGCGCATCGATGGCAGCGGGCGTGAATTCATCAGGCTGGAAGGTGACCTCCCTTCTCCTGCCAGTCCGCCGCCCGGCTGTCATTTTGCGCCGCGTTGTCTTCATGCGATGGCGGTATGCGGGGAGGCATATCCGGAGGAGCGCGCCATCTCGGCGACACAAGCTGTGTGTTGCCATCTGTGATGCCCTTTTGGTTGACGCATACGGCTTTTGCGGTTACAAAGGCGGCAGGATGTTCGGAAGTCGTCGGGCAGTTCCCGTGGTATTAACAGCAGTTCTTCTATACGTTATCAAGGAGTAAATCATGAGTACCAAACTGGCCAATATCGAAAGCGAAGTGAGCAAGGAAAAATTGATGCAGGATCTGCGTGTGGTGGTGTCCGATGCCGAGGAGTTGCTCCGTGCGACGGCCGGCCAGGCAGGCGACAAAGTCGCGGTCGTGCGCGAGCGTATCCAGGAAAATCTGGCCGTTGCCAAGGATCGCCTCGTGGCGGCAGAGCAGGCGGCAGTGGCCAAGGCCAAACAGGCAGCCAAGGCTACCGACGAATATGTGCATGAGAATCCGTGGCGCGCGGTCGGCATCGCCGCCGGTGTCGGGCTGGTCGTGGGCATGTTGATCTCGCGCGGGCGCTAAGCGGTGCAAGAAGCTGGTCCGGGTCTGTTCGACTCGGCAAAGAACCTGCTGGGGACGCTGACCTCCGTCATCGCGACGCGGCTGGAGTTGCTGGCGAACGAAGTGCAGGAAGAGCGTGTGCGGCTGACGCAGATGCTCTTCTTCGCGCTGGCTGCCCTGTTCTTCATGGGTATGGGAGTGTTGTTGCTGACGGTTTTTATCGTCGTGTTCTTCTGGGACGATCACCGGCTTGCCGTGGTAGGGAGTCTGAGTCTGTTGTTCTTCGTGCTGGGCACGCTGATGGCTGTTTTGTTGCGCCGCCATACCTTGGCGCGCCCCAGATTGTTTTCCGACAGTTTGGCGGAGTTGCGCAAGGATAAAGAGCGTCTTGCCAAAGAGCATCCTGCCGGAGCGCGCGATGAATGAGCGCTTATTTGTGTTGAGGCAATGTCGCGGCGAATTGCTGGCGAAGATTGCAACGCAGCGCGAACAGGTGGCACAACTCGGTGTTCGTTGGGAAGCCCCGCTGGCGGTCGCCGACAAGGGGGTCGCTGTGTTCCGCTTTCTGCATTCCAGACCGATACTGGTCGTCGGTGCCGTCGCGCTGCTGGCGTGGCGCGGGCGCGGTGTAGCGGGGTTGGCCAGAGCCGGCTGGTTGGCGTGGAAAAGCTACCGCTCCCTCGTCAGGCTTGCGGCGGCGAAGGCGGGAGTCACGCTGCCTTAGTTATACGTGGTGCGAGTTCGTTTGCTCGCGCTGCCGTAGGTTTGTTTCTTGTTGCTACGTTTCGCTGTTTTGTTTGAACGGCCGCCGGATTTGCTCGCGCGACCGTTTTTTTGCGCCACCACTTTTGCGATGGTGAGGGTCTGCCCCGCACGCAGACGGCTCACATTCCCGTTTTGCCTTTTTAACTGCGCCAAGCTGATGCGGTAGCGCCGCGCGATGCTGCCGAGCGTCTCGCCTTTGCGGACCTGATGTTTGACGGTGCGCGAGCGTCCGTTGCCGGTCGCGGTCAGATGCATGTTGAAGACATCGAATTCCGATTCCGCTTCGGGTTCTTCCCCGTTGATGGGAACCAGCAGGGTTTGGCCGGAACTGATATTGCCCGACAGGCCGTTCACGGACTTCAGTCTTTCGACGGAAAGACCGAAGCGCGGCGCAAGATTGTCCAAACGCTCGCCCTGTTTGGGCTGGTAGGCTTGCCAGCTGACCAGCGGCTTGTCGTAGTTTTCCAGATTGGCACGGAAGGTTTCCACCTTGTTGATCGGCAGCAGGATCAGGTCGCTGTTGTCTTGCAGGATCACCGGGCGGTTATGCGCCGGGTTCAGCGCGATGAATTCCTCCATCGAGATGTCGGCCAGCTCCGCCGCCAGTTTGACATCGATGTGTTTGGCGGTGGAAACTGCGGTGAAGTACGGTTCGTTGGGAATGTTTTGCAGCACCAAGCCGAAGCTGGCCGGATTGGCAACGATGTTTTTTACCGCCATCAGTTTGGGCAGGTAGTTGCGCGTCTCATCCGGCATCTTCAGGCTGGAGTAGTTGACCGGCAGGCCGCGTTTGCGGTTGCGAGCCTGGGCGCGCTGCACTGCACCTTCTCCCCAGTTGTAGGCGGCCAGCGCCAGTTCCCAGTCGCCGAACATGTCATGCAGCTTTTGCAGGTAATCGAGCGCGCCGTTGGTCGCGCCGATGATGTCGCGGCGCCCGTCGTACCACCAGTTCTGCTGCATGCCGAAGCTTTTCCCGGTGGAGGGGATGAACTGCCAGATGCCGGAGGCGCTGGCGGTGGAGAAAGCGCCGGGATTGAACGCGCTTTCTATCATAGGCAGCAGGGCGATCTCGCTCGGCATGCCGCGCCGCTCGACTTCCCCGACGATGTAATAGAGGTAACGGCTGGCGCGTCCGGTCATGCGCGCGATATAGTCAGGGCGGGAGGCATACCATTGCTCGTGCCGGGCCACCAGCGGGCTATCCAGGTCGCGCATGGCAAAGCCGCTACGCAGACGTACCCATAGATCGCCCGAAGCCAAGTCGTCGTCGGAGACCAGTTCCAGTTTGATGTTGCGTGCGGTAGTGAGGGTGAGAGGCGTGGAAGGCAGGGTAAGGTCACTCTGCAATGCGAGCCGATCATCAGCCCATGCCGGAGTGGTGTGAGAGATGCCGACGGCGAGCAGCGCGGAAAAGATCAGTCGTATCATGGGCACTATATTATGACTCCGGTTGAGGGAAACTTCCCCGATGGTAGCCGAGGTATGGTTGTCCGGTCAACCGCTTAGCGCATGTTTAGCATGTATTTCATTGAATGTTTCGGGTGGCTGCCGGCGGGATTCTTCCCCCGCTTGGGTGACCGGGATGGGGGGTGAAACCGCTACGCGGATTTTGATGGGGGGCGGATTTGCGGTATCATCGCGCCCCATGAAAAAGTACATATTTATCACCGGCGGCGTTGTCTCTTCCTTGGGCAAGGGCATCGCCGCCGCTTCGCTTGCGGCTATCCTTGAGTCGCGCGGCCTCAAAGTCACGATGCTCAAGCTCGATCCCTACATCAACGTCGACCCTGGCACGATGAGCCCGTTCCAGCACGGCGAAGTGTTCGTCACCGAAGACGGGGCAGAGACAGACTTGGATCTGGGACACTACGAGCGCTTTATCTCGGCCAAGATGCGCAAGGCCAATAATTTCACCACCGGACAGATCTACGACAGCGTGATCCGCAAGGAGCGGCGCGGTGAATATCTGGGCAAAACGGTGCAGGTGATCCCGCACATCACCAACGAGATACAAGCCTTCGTCGAGCGCGGCGCGGCCGCCTCGCATGACGGTAACGCGGAAGTGGCGATTGTCGAGATCGGTGGCACGGTGGGAGACATCGAGTCGTTGCCCTTCCTTGAAGCCGCGCGCCAGATGGGGCTGCGTTTGAGCCGCAACCAGGTGGCCTACGTGCATCTGACGCTGGTGCCCTATATTGCGACCGCCGGTGAATTGAAGACCAAGCCCACGCAACACAGCGTGCAGAAGCTGCGCGAGATCGGCATCTTCCCGACTGCGCTGATATGCCGCGCCGACCGCCCGATCCCGGACGACGAGCGTGCCAAGATTTCGCTGTTCGCCAATGTGCGCGAAGAGGGCGTGATCTCGATGTGGGATGTGGACAGCATCTACAAGATTCCGCAGATACTCAACGAGCAGGGGCTGGATCGCATCATCTGCGAAGAGCTGGCCATCAATGCGCCGCCCGCCGATCTGTCGGTATGGAACAAACTGGTCGCCGCACAGGAGAATCCGCAGCACCGGATCACCATCGGCATGGTCGGCAAGTACGTCGATCTGACCGAATCCTACAAGTCGCTGATCGAGGCGTTGCGCCACGCCGGCATCCATACCTCGACCAAGGTCAACATCGAATACATCGACTCGGAAGATATCGAGGCTTCCGGCATCCAGAGCCTGACGCATTTCGATGCGATCTTGGTCCCCGGTGGTTTTGGCAAGCGCGGCACCGAAGGCAAGATCGCTGCGATCCGTTATGCGCGCGAGAACAAGATTCCCTATCTGGGCATCTGCCTCGGCATGCAACTGGCCGTGATCGAATACGCGCGCCATGTCGCAGGCATGACGGACGCGAACAGTACCGAATTTAATCTCGAATCCGAGCATCCGGTGGTCGCCTTGATCACCGAGTGGCTGGATCGCGACGGCAAGGTCGCCACGCGCAGCGCCGACTCCGACCTCGGCGGCACCATGCGCCTCGGTTCACAGCGCTGCCCGATCAAGTCCGGCACGCTGGCGCAACGCATCTACGGCGACGAAGTGAACGAGCGTCATCGTCATCGCTATGAGGTGAACAACCATTA
This sequence comes from Gallionella sp., assembly GCA_034371155.1. Lineage (GTDB taxonomy): Bacteria > Pseudomonadota > Gammaproteobacteria > Burkholderiales > Gallionellaceae > Gallionella. The sequence goes on from JAXMKV010000020.1 coordinate 69,443, forward strand.
CGTCCCCGCGCTGGAACAGGCAGGACTGGTGATCTCCGCGCGCACGCCTTCCGAGAACCTGCCGGAAATCATGGAGCTGCCTCAGTCCACCCATCCGTGGTTCGTCGGCGTGCAGTTCCACCCCGAGTTCACCTCCACGCCGCGCGACGGTCATCCGCTGTTCAAAGCTTTCGTTGATGCGGCGTTGCAGCGTCAGCAGGCGACCTCCGGAGTCATTGCATGAAGCTCTGCCATTTTGAAGCGGGCTTGGACCGTCCTTTGTTCCTGATTGCCGGCCCGTGCGTGATCGAATCGGAACAGATGGCGCTGGATACCGCCGGTGCGCTGAAAGAAATTTGCAACGAGCTGGGCATAAGCTTCATCTACAAGTCCTCCTACGACAAGGCCAACCGCAGTTCCGGCAAATCGTTTCGCGGATTCGGTCTCGATGCCGGACTGAAAATCCTCGGCGAAGTGAAGTCGCAACTCGGCCTGCCGGTGCTGACCGACGTGCACAGCATCGAGGAGATCGCGCCGGTCGCGGCAGTGGTGGATGTGTTGCAGACGCCGGCGTTCCTGTGCCGCCAGACCGATTTCATCCACGCGGTCGCGAAATGCGGCAAGCCGGTGAACATCAAGAAGGGCCAGTTCCTGTCGCCGTGGGACATGCAGAACGTGGTGGAAAAGGCGCGCGATGCGAGCGGATCGGACAACATCATGGTATGCGAGCGTGGTGCCTCGTTCGGCTACAACAACCTGGTGTCGGACATGCGTTCGCTGGCGGTGATGCGCAACACCGGCTGCCCGGTGGTGTTCGATGCCACGCATTCGGTGCAGTTGCCGGGCGGTCAGGGCACGGCTTCCGGCGGCCAGCGCGAGTTCGTGCCGGTGCTGGCGCGTGCGGCGGTGGCGGCCGGGATATCCGGCCTGTTTATGGAGACGCATCCGACTCCGTCCAAAGCTTTGTCGGACGGGCCGAACGCCTTTCCGCTCGGGCATCTCAAGGCACTGTTGCAGACCTTGATGGTGCTGGATGCGACGGTAAAGCAGCAGGGTTTGATCGAAGAAAAGATCGATTTGAAAAACGTTTAAATTTGAAACTGAGGAAATAATAATGAGTGCAATTGTTGATGTCATCGCCCGTGAGATTCTGGATTCGCGCGGCAACCCCACTGTGGAAGCCGATGTGTTGCTGGAATCCGGCGTGATGGGGCGCGCTGCTGTGCCGTCCGGTGCCTCTACCGGCAGCAGAGAAGCAATGGAACTGCGCGATGGCGACAAGTCGCGTTATCTGGGCAAGGGCGTGTTGAAGGCGGTCGAATATGTGAACACCGAGATCGCCGAAGCGATCATCGGACTGGATGCCTCCGAGCAGGCCTTCATCGACCAGACCATGATCGATCTGGACGGCACCGAGAACAAATCGCGCCTGGGTGCGAACGCGATCCTCGCGGTGTCCATCGCCGTCGCCAAGGCGGCTGCCGAAGAATCCGGCCTGCCGTTGTACCGCTACTTCGGCGGCGCGGCGCGTATGGAGATGCCGGTGCCGATGATGAACGTCATCAACGGCGGCGCGCATGCGACCGGCGGCGCTGACATGCAGGAATTCATGATCGTCCCCGTGGGCGCGCCCACCTTCCGTGAGGCGCTGCGCTATGGTGCAGAAGTATTCCATGCGCTGAAGGCCGTGCTGCACCATCGCGGCCTGCCGACCACCGTCGGTGACGAGGGCGGTTTCGCACCGGCGCTGGGTTCCAATGAGGGCGCGCTGAAAGTCATCGTCGAGGCCATCGAAGCCGCAGGTTTCGTGCCGGGCGCGGACGTAGCGATCGCCATGGATCCGGCATCCTCCGAGTTCTACAAGGATGGTATGTACCACCTCAAGGCGGACGGACTGACACTGACTTCGGCGCAGATGGTCGATCTGTACGCCACATGGGTGGACAACTACCCCATCGTCAGCATCGAAGACGGCTTGGCCGAAAACGATTGGGACGGCTGGAAGCTGCTGACCCAGCGCTTGGGTAAGACCATCCAGCTGGTGGGCGACGACATCTTCGTCACCAACACCAAGATACTCAAGGAAGGTATCAAGCAGGGGGTCGGCAACTCCATCCTGATCAAGGTCAACCAGATCGGCACGTTGACCGAGACCTTCGCCGCCATCGAAATGGCCAAGCGCGCCGGTTACACCGCCGTGATGTCGCACCGTTCCGGCGAGACCGAAGACTCCACCATCGCCGACCTCGCGGTGGGCACCAACGTGATGCAGATCAAGACCGGCTCCCTGTCGCGTTCCGACCGCATGGCGAAGTACAACCAGTTGTTGCGCATCGAAGAAGACTTGGGCGACAGCGCTTCCTATCCGGGGCGCGAGGCCTACTACCAACTAGGCTGATGTGCGTGCGGTCACACTGATACTGGCTGTCCTGCTGCTCCTGCTACAGTACCCGCTGTGGCTGGGCAAAGGCAGCTGGTTGAAAGTGTGGGACCTTAACCGCCAGGTTGAGGAACAGCAGCAACTCAATCGGCAGACGCAGGCCCGAAACGCGTTGCTGGATGCCGAAGTGCGTGACCTCAAACAGGGCACCGAAGCGGTCGAGGAGCGCGCTCGCAGCGAGTTGGGCATGGTCAAACGCGACGAGAAATTCTTCCAGATCATCAGCGAACAGCAGGCGCTTTCATCCGCCTCGTCCGTTCCCGTGACACAAGCAGTGAATCGTTAGCTGATTTTTCAATACACAGTAAGAAAAGCGTTGCGGATGCCGTGCCCCGTTGTTAGAATGCGCGCCCTTCCTGCTTGGAAGCAAACGCAGGGTAGCCAGACTTACTCGCGTGAGTCGTGTTTCAGCAAGTCCCATCGCCGCTTTAGCTCAGTTGGTAGAGCAACCGCCTTGTAAGCGGTAGGTCGTCAGTTCGAATCCGACAAGCGGCACCAATAAAATCAAGCCTCGCAGCGATGCGGGGCTTTGTTTTTTTCAGCTCTTCTGGGCAATACTTGCTGCTTCAATAAGATATCTTCAGCGCAGCAAAGGTCGCAGGGCCTGATGCACATTCTTCATCAGCAGGGGTTGTGCGGCGGCCCCGGGGTGCAGGTTATCCGCCTGGAACTCTTCCGGCTTCATGCCTTCCAGCAGAAAAGGCAGCAACGCCACACGCTGTTCTTTCGCCAACCGCAGGTAAATGTCGTGGAACTTCGTCACATAGGATGCGCCATAGTTGGGCGGCAGCCGCATGCCCACCAGCAAGACTTTGGCCTTCGCCTGTTTCGCCGCCGAGATGATGCCTTGCAGCGCAACCTCGATATCCCGGTGAGGGTATCCGCGCAGTCCGTCATTTGCGCCGAGCTCCACGATGACGATGGACGGACGGTGTTGCTGCAAAGCCTTGGCGATACGCTGCTGTCCGCCCAGCGCGGTCTCGCCGCTGATGCTGGCATTCACTACCCGGTACGCCGAATCTTTGCGTTCCAGCTCTTTTTGCAGCAGACTGGGCCAACTCTGTTCCGTGGCGATACCGTATCCGGCTGATAGACTATCGCCGAACACCAGTACGGTCTTTGCCGCATGGGCGCTGAGGGGCAGCCATAACGCGGCAAGCAACAACATCTTCAAGGATAAGGTTCTCATGGTTTCGATTTTGCAAGCGATTGATCTGACCAAGCAAGTACAGAGTGGCGATACTACCCTGACCATTCTGCACCAGGTAAGTTTCACCGTCGCGGAGGGCGAAAGCCTCGCCATCGTCGGCGCGTCCGGTTCCGGCAAGTCCACTTTACTCGGCCTGCTCGCCGGGCTGGATGTGCCCAGCAGCGGCAGCGTGTCGCTCGGCGGTGCGGAATTGTTCGCGCTGGACGAGGACGGGCGGGCGCGGCTGCGCGGGGAACTGGCCGGTTTTGTGTTCCAGTCGTTCCAACTGCTCCCCGCCCTGAATGCATTGGAGAACGTCATGCTGCCGCTGGAACTGCAAGGTGCCGCCGACGCGCGTGAACGTGCCACCGAGTCGCTGCGCCAAGTCGGGCTTTTCGAGCGCATGCACCACCTGCCCAAACACCTCTCCGGCGGTGAACAACAGCGCGTCGCACTCGCCCGCGCCTTCGTCACCCGCCCCAAGATACTGTTCGCCGACGAACCCACCGGCAACCTCGACGCCGCCACCGGCGCGCAGGTCATTGAACTGATGCTTGACCTCAATCGCGCGCAAGGCACGACCTTGATATTGGTTACGCATGATGAAGCCTTGGCGGGGCGTTGCGGCAAGCAATTGAGATTGGCAGCGGGAAAGGTGGTGTAAGTTGGCGGGCCAGTTTTTTGACTTTTACAACATCGCATTTGATTCCCATTCATTGGTTGACGCTCTCGCACATGATGTATAGACTTCGGTCTATACATTATAAGGGGGCGGTCATGTCTGAAGCTGTGCTCGATATCAAGCAGTGGGGAAATAGTCTGGGTGTGCGATTGCCGGCGGCAGTGGCAAGAGCGGCTCATTTGCATGTCGATCAGCGTGTGCGTATTTCGGTCGATGGCGATCAGGTTGTCATTAAACCGTTTGTGGATGCTTGTCTGACTTTGGAGCAGCGTGTTGCGGCTTACGATGCCAAGCGACACGGCGGCGAGCAGATGGCTACAACGCAAGCTCTGGGGGCTGAGCATTGGTAGTCGCGACTAAGAAGCCGCAGAAGTCACGCTGGGCACCGGATCGGCAGGAGATCATCTGGATCGATTGCAATCCGCAAGCTGGGCGGGAAATGCGCGATGTCCATCCGTTTCTGGTTTTATCTCCCAAGCTCTTTAACGAGAAGACTTCTCTGGTCATCGGCTTGCCAATGACGACAGCAGAATATAATTCGGATAACCCGTTTGCTGTTGCCGTGGGTAAGGCGTCAGGAAAAAAAATAGGACAAACGAGTTATGTGCTTTGCCACCAACCCAAATCTTTTGATTGGCGTTTGCGCAAAGCAAAAGCTCATCCTGCAAAAGCTTTGCCGGATGATTTGTTCGCGCAGGTTTGTGAACGCCTGAATCAGATCATTCAGTTGTGAGCTTAACCTCCTCTTTTACCGTGAATCTCTTCCGCCTCTCTCTCAATCTCATGCGCCGCGACTGGCGCGCCGGGGAGTGGCGCGTGCTGCTGCTGGCGCTGGTGCTGGCGGTGGGCAGCCTCGCCACGGTCGGCATGTTCGCCGACCGGGTGCGGCAGGCGTTGCAGCAGGAGGCGACCAGTTTGATCGGGGCCGATCTGCGCATCTCGTCCACGCGTCCGTTGCCGTCCGAGTTTCGCGCAGCGGCGCAGCAGCGCGGCTTGCAGACGGTGATGAGCTTGACCTTCCCGAGTATGGTGACTTTCGGCGAACAGGCGATGTTGTCCGAGATACAGGCGGTGGAGGAGGGGTATCCGCTGCGCGGGAAGATCGAGATCAGTCGGGCAGACATGGAGTCAGTCCGACAAGGGGAGGGTGTCGGGCTGAAGCCCGACCTACAGATGGGTTCCATTCCCGCGCGCGGCACGGTATGGGCGGACGAGCGGTTGTTGCGGCGGCTCGATGTGCGGGTGGGGGACGAGGTGGGCATCGGCGCGCAGCACTTCACGGTGGCGGCGACTATCGTGAAGGATATCGATCAGTCCATCGGATTTTCCAGTTTCGCGCCGCGTGTGCTAATGAATGTGCGAGATCTCGCGGCGACCGGATTGCAACAGGAGGGTAGCCGCATCCGCCATCGTCTGATGATTGCCGGGGATGCGCAGCAGGTCATCGCTTTGCGCGACGAGCTGAAGCCCAAGCTGTCGGGCAACGACAAGCTGGAGGATGTGCGCGACGCGCGACCGGAGATACGCAGCGCGCTGGAGCGCGCCGAGCATTTTCTGGGGCTGGCCGCGCTGACCGCCGCAATCCTGGCCGGCGCGGCGATGGCGCTGGCAGCGCGGCGTTTCGTGCTGCGCCATCTGGACGGCTGCGCGGTGATGCGTTGTCTCGGTGCGCAGCAGGGGCAGGTGTTGTGGCTGTTCCTGTACCAGTTTTTGCTGCTCGGTCTGGCGGCGGTGTCGCTCGGTTGTCTGCTCGGCTATGCCACGCAGGCTTTGCTGGTCTCTGTCATCGAATCCATGCGCCATGCGGAATTGCCGCAGCCCGGTCTGTTGCCCGCGATCAAGAGCGCGGCCAGCGGTTTCGCCCTGTTGCTGGGCTTCGCTTTTCTGCCGTTACTGCAATTGCGGCGTGTGTCGCCGCTGCGCGTGTTGCGCCGCGAACTGGGCGCGCCGGAGGTTGGCACCGGCCTGATGTACGGTGTGGCGGTGTTGGCATTGGCCGGCTTGTTCCTGTGGCACTCGGGTTCGCTGCGGCTCGGTCTGACAGTGTTGGCCGGTTTGCTCGCCGGGCTGTTCTTGTTCGGCGCACTGGCCTGGCTGGTGTTGCACGGTTTGGCGCGTTTGCAGGCGCGCACGGGCGCGCACCTGCGCCACGCGCTGAACAATCTGGTGCGTCACGGGCGCAGCAACGCGTTGCAGATCGTCGCGCTGGCGCTGGGGGGGATGAGCCTGCTGGTGCTGACGCTGGTGCGCGCCGATCTGTTGCAGGGCTGGCAGGATAAATTGCCGCCGGATACGCCCAACCGTTTTGTGGTGAACATCCAGCCGTATCAGCTACAGCCGCTGCGGGACTTTTTCGCGGGCGAGAAATTGTCGCCGCCGCAGCTGATGCCCATGGTGCGCGGCAGGCTGGTGGCGGTCAACGGACGCGAGGTCAGCGGCGGCGACTATTCGGATGAGCGCGCCAGAAGACTGGTAGAACGCGAATTCAATCTGTCCTACATGGACGAGATGCCGGTCTGGAACGAGCTGGTAAAGGGACGATGGTGGGCGGATGGTGAGCGCGACCAGCTTTCGGTGGAAGAGGGTATCGCCGAGACACTGGGGCTGCACCTCGGTGACGAACTCACTTACGATGTGGCGGGCGGCCGTTTCAGCGCGCGCATCACCAGCCTGCGCAAACTGGAATGGGATTCAATGCGCGTGAATTTCTTCGTCATCGCCACGCCCGGTCTGTTGCAGGATTTTCCGGCGAGCTACCTCACCAGCTTCTATCTGCCGCCTGACAAGGTGCGCGCGGGCGACCGGCTGTCGCGCGAGTTTCCCAATCTGCTGGTGATCGATACCGGCGAGGTGATAGCCCAGGTGCGTGACATCATGGAGCAGATTTCACAGACCCTGAGCGCGGTGTTCCTGTTTACCCTGCTCAGCGGGATCGTCGTGTTGTATGCCGCCCTGCTGTCCACGCAGGACGAGCGCATCCACGAGGCCGCCATTTTGCGTACGCTGGGCGCAGACGGGCGCTACCTGCGGCGGTTGCACTTGTCCGAGTTCGCCGTGCTGGGTGCTCTGAGCGGGTTGTTCGCGGCGGCGGGCGCAGTGCTGCTGGGCTGGGTGCTGGCGCGCTTCGTGCTTGAGATCCCCTATCAGAGCAGTGCAGTCATCTGGCTGATCGGCACGCTCGGCGGCATGGTTGTGGTGGTGCTGGCCGGATGGCTGGGCACGCGGCGGCTGACGCTATTGCCGCCCTTGGTGATCTTGCGTGAATAGTTGCACGGCAGCGGTTAGATTTTGAATTTGTTCGTGCTATATTGGACGCTAATCTGTGGAGGTGATTTAGATGGTTTCCAATAGCACCACATGTACCGGCTACCTCGATGCGATCCTGTCAAGATACGGGCACGTTGAGGGCAGTCTTTTGCAGGTATTGCGCGAGGTTCAGGAGCATTGCGGTTACGTTCCGCAGGATGCCGTCAGCCGCCTGAGCGAACAGCTGCATGTGCCCCGCGCCAAGATCGAGGGGGTCGTCACCTTTTATTCCTTTCTGCATCTCCAGCCGCGCGGCGAGTACCGCGTGCTGTTCTCCGACAATATCACCGACCGCATGCTGGGCAGCCAGACGCTCATGGACGAGATGTGCCGCCAACTCTGGTTGCAGCCGGGCAAGGTGTCGGAAGACGGCTTGGTCAGCATCGATACCACCTCGTGCACCGGCATGTGCGACCAGGGGCCCGCGATGCTGGTCAACGGTCGCGCCATCACGCGGTTGACCCACCAGCGCGTGCAGGAGATCGGTCATTTGATCCGTAACCGCACGCCGTTGTCGGAGTGGCCCGCCGACTTTTTTCGCGTCGAGGACAATATCCGCCGCAAGGGTTTGTTGCTCGATAACCGCATGGCCGCAGGCGATGCCTTGCGCGCGGCGCTGGCGCTGGGCGCGGATAACATCGTTGAGGCGATCAAGACCTCCGGCCTGCGCGGACGCGGTGGCGCGGGCTTTCCGACCGGGTTGAAATGGGAGGCCTGCCGCAATGCGGCGGGCGCGGCCAAACATGTGGTGTGCAACGCCGACGAAGGCGAGCCGGGAACTTTCAAGGATCGCGTACTGCTGACTTCATACGCCGATCTGGTGTTCGAAGGCATGACGCTGGCCGCGCTGGCAGTCGGCGCGCAGCACGGTTATCTGTATCTGCGCGGCGAATACCGCTATCTGTTGGAACCTTTGCAGACCGTATTGCAGCGCCGCCGCGAGGCCGGGTTGCTGGGCAGCGAGATTCTCGGCCAGTCGGGTTTTGATTTCGACATCGCCATCCATCTCGGCGCGGGTGCTTACATCTGCGGCGAGGAGTCGGCGCTGATCGAGTCGCTGGAAGGCAAGCGCGGCATCCCGCGCAACCGTCCGCCGTTCCCTGTGACCCACGGCTATATGCAACAGCCGACGGCGCTGGATAACGTCGAGACCTTCTGCCAAGGCGCGCTGGCGATCGCGATGGGCGCGGAAAACTACCGCGCCATCGGCACGGCGAAATCCACCGGCAGCAAATTGATCTCGGTGTCCGGCGATTGCCCGCGCCCCGGCATCTACGAATATCCTTTCGGCGTGAGCGTGCGCGAGGTGTTGGCCGATTGCGGCGCGGTGGACGCGCGCGCGGTGCAGGTCAGCGGGCCCTCCGGTGTATGCGTGGCGCAGAGCGAGTTTGACCGCAAGCTGGGCTTTGAAGACCTGCCCACCGCCGGTGCGTTCATGGTGTTCGACGATAGCCGCGACCTGTTCGAGGTGGCGCGCAACTTCGTGCATTTCTTCGCCCACGAGAGCTGCGGCTTCTGCACGCCGTGCCGCGTTGGTACCTCGATGCTCAAGCAGACCATGGACAAGATCGCCGACGGGCACGGCACGCGCCATGATCTCGCCGAGATCGAGCATCTCGATTACGTGTTGCAGACCACGGCACATTGCGGCCTGGGACGCACCGCCTGCAATCCCGTGCTGCACACCCTGAAACACTTTCGCCCGGCTTACGAGAGCCGTCTGAAGTCGCTGGACTTCGAGCCCGCCTTCGATCTCGACGGCGCATTGGCGCGCGCGCGGCAGATGACGGGGCGCGACGATGCCGGGGCGCATCTGAAAACGGAGGAGACATGAGCGAAACCTTTCAACTCGACGGCGCGGAAGTGCCTTTTGCGCCCGGACAGACGGTGATGCAGGCCGCGCTGGCCGCCGGGCATTACATTCCGCACCTGTGCTACCACCCGGAGTTCAAGCCGCACGGCAGTTGCAAGCTGTGTACCGTCAAGATCGGCGGGCGCACGGCAGCCTCCTGCACTATGCCCGCCGAAGCGGGGCTGGAGGTGCAGAGCGATATAGATGAGCTCAATGCTCTGCGCCGCACGCTGGTGCAGATGCTGTTTGCCGAGGGCAACCATTTCTGCCCGTCGTGCGAGAAGAGCGGCAACTGCATGTTGCAGGCGCTGGGCTACGATCTCGAAGTGCATACCGCCGGTTTCCGCCACATGTACCCGGATCGCCCGGTCGATGCCTCGCACCCCGACATCCTGCTCGATTTCAACCGCTGTATTTTGTGTGAACTGTGCGTGCGCGCCTCCGGCGAGGTGGATGGCAAGAACGTGTTCGCCCTGTCCGGGCGCGGTATAGACAAACACCTCATCGTCAATGCCGAATCCGGCAGGCTTGCGGATACCGACATCGCGCTGAGCGACAAGGCGACGCAGGTCTGCCCGGTCGGCGTGATCCTGAAAAAGGGCGTGGGTTTCAGCATGCCGATCGGCGAACGGCGCTATGACCAGCGTCCGATCAGCGCGCAGGCGCTGGACGATGCGCCGCGTCCACCGGCGGGAGCACAACATGAGTGACAAGAAAAAACTCAAGATCGCGACCACTTCGCTGGCCGGTTGCTTCGGCTGCCACATGTCGTTCCTCGATATCGACGAGCGCATTCTAGCCTTGCTGGAACTGGTGGAATTTGACCGTTCGCCCATCACCGACATCAAGCATTGCGGCCCCTGCGACATCGGACTGATTGAGGGAGGCATCTGCAACGCGGAGAACGTGCATGTGTTGCGCGAGTTCCGCAAGAACTGCAAGATACTGATCGCCATCGGTTCCTGTGCCATCACCGGCGGATTGCCCGCGCAGCGCAACCATCTCGATCTGGGCTCCTGCCTGACCGAGGTGTACCTGACCGAACCGGGGCTGGCGCACGGCCACATCCCCAACGATCCGGAGCTGCCGCTGCCGCTGGACAAGGTACACCCGCTGCACGAAGTGGTGAAGATCGATTACTTCATTCCGGGTTGTCCGCCTTCCGGCGACGCGATCTGGAAATTCCTCACCGACCTGATTGCGGGCAAGACGCCCGAACTGGGACATGGATTGATTAAATATGACTGATACCATCAAAAATCTGGAAACTGCCGAACACCCCGAGAATCTGCGCCGCGTCGCCATCGACCCGGTGTCGCGTGTCGAGGGTCACGGCAAGGTCACGCTGTTGCTGGACGAGAACGATCATGTACATCAGGTGCGGCTGCATATCGTCGAGTTTCGCGGCTTCGAAAAATTCATTCAGGGACGGCCTTACTGGGAAGCGCCGGTGATGGTGCAGCGTCTGTGCGGCATCTGCCCGGTGAGCCACCATATTGCAGCCTCCAAGGCGATGGACATGATCGTCGGCGCGACACTCACGCCCACGGCGGAGAAGGTGCGGCGGCTGATGCACTACGGGCAAATATTGCAATCGCACGCGCTGCATTTCTTCCATCTCTCCTCGCCCGACCTGCTGTTCGGTTTTGGTTCGGATGTGGCGAAGCGCAATATCGTCGGCATCGCCGCCGCCTATCCTGAAGTGGCGAAGCAAGGCGTGCTGCTGCGCAAATACGGGCAGGAAGTGATCCGCGTCACGGCGGGCAAGCGCGTGCACGGCACTGGTTCGATCCCCGGCGGCGTGAACAAGAACGTCAGCATCGAGGAGCGCGACTATCTGCTGAAGGACATCGACCAGATCGTGGCCTGGAGCCGCGACGCGGTGGCGATCATCGGCCAGTTGTTCGAGCAGAATCTGGAGGCTTACAACGCGTTTGGCCGTTTCCGCAGCCATACGCTCAATCTGGTGCGTGCCGACGGCGCGATGGATCTGTACCACGGCGGCCTGCGCGCGCGCGACATGGACGGCAACACGCTGTTCGACCATTACGACTACAGCCACTATTGGGATGTGATCTTTGAAGATGTGAAGCCGTGGTCGTACATGAAGTTCCCCTTCCTGCGCAGCCTCGGGCCGGAGACCGGCTGGTACCGCGTGGGCCCGCTGAGCCGCGTAACCCAGTGCGATTTCATTCCGTCCCCGCTGGCCGATGAGGCTCGAAAGAATTTCATGGCGTTCGCGGGCGGCTCGGCCACCGGTTCGACGCTGGCTTTCCACTGGACGCGCATGATCGAGATGTTGCATGCCGCCGAGATGATCCAGGAGTTGCTGCACGACACCGATCTGCAAGGTACTGATCTGGTCAGCAAAGGCGAGCGGCAGGAACGCGGTGTCGGTGTGATCGAAGCGCCGCGTGGCACGCTGATCCACCACTACAAGGTGGACGAGCACGACCAGATCGTGCGCTGCAACCTGATCGTCTCCACCACCCACAACAATCAGGCGATGAACGAGGCGATTCGTCAGGTGGCACGCCAGTACATCGACGGCAAAAAGCTTACCGAGGGCTTGCTCAACCACATCGAAGTCGCTATCCGCGCTTTCGATCCCTGCCTGTCCTGCGCGACCCATGCGCTGGGCAAGATGCCGCTGGAAGTGGAGCTGCTGGATGCGGCGGGTGAGCGGGTGGACATGCTGACGCGTTTGCCGGACGGGGCGTTCTGCGCGTCGGAGTGATGGTTGCGCCGTTGCTGATATTTGCCGTCGGCAACGAGTCGCGCGGCGACGATGCGCTGGGGCCGCTGTTGTTGCGCCGCATCGCCGCCTCTCTGGGCGACGAGTCGGGCGATGAAAGCATCGAACTGATCGAGGATTTCCAGTTGCAGGTCGAGCACATCACCGATCTGGTCGGGCGCGAGCATGTGCTGTTTGTCGATGCCGATGTCTCATGCGAGTCTCCGTTACAGCTATCCGCCATACGTCCCGAAAACGACACCAGCTACAGCAGTCACGCCATGACACCGTTTGCGGTGCTGCACGCCTATCGGCAGGTGTACGGCACGGATGCTCCGCCGAGTTCCCTGCTGCGCATACGCGGACACGGATTCGAACTGGGGGAGGGGTTGAGCGCGGAGGCCGCCGCCAATCTGGAGCAGGCGGTCGCCAGGGTGCGTGAATGGCTGACTGATATTTCGCCGGATCGAAAGAAGGGGGCCTCTATAAATTCAAAATCCTAAGCGAGACAAGGCGGGAGTAAAAAATTGCGACGACGCATCTGTCTGATATGTTAGGAGTAATTTTTTATGAGTAACGCAGTATCGCGACGGAGTTTGGATTTACAGGGGTTCCCAGTAAACTTCGCAAAAAACAATCCATAGGGAGAGAACATGTTCCAGATACGCATACACGGTCGCGGTGGACAGGGGGTGGTGACAGCAACCGAGATGTTGTCCGTCGCCGCCTTCGAGGAAGGTCGCCATGCGCAGGCGTTCCCCAGCTTCGGATCGGAGCGCACTGGCGCGCCGGTAGTGGCGTTCTGCCGCATCGACGACAAAGAGATCCGCCTGCGCGAGCCTATCATGGAGCCGGACGCGCTGATCATCCAGGATCCCACGCTGCTGCACCAGATTGACGTGTTTGCCGGATTGAAAGCGGATGGTTACGTGTTGTTGAACACCGGCCACAGTTTCGAGGCGATCGGGTTGGGTGAGGTGCTCAAGGCACACCGGGCGGAGCGTTTCTGCACCCTGCCCGCGACGGAACTCGGTATCAAACATATCGGACGCCCCATTCCCAACGCACCACTCATTGCGGGTTTCGCAGCATTGTCCGGGATCATCAGATTGGAATCGGTCATCAAAGGCATAGAACAGAAGTTCTCGGGCAAGATCGCCGAGGGCAACATCGCGGCGGCGACTGAAGCACATGAGATGGTGAAAAAAATGATGAAGGAGCGTGCACATGCTTAAACAGACCGAAGGCAGCAAGGCCGTCGCCGAGGCCGTCGCGCTGTGTCGTCCCGAGGTGATCTGCGCCTACCCCATTTCGCCGCAGACGCACATCGTCGAGGCGCTGGGTGAAATGGTGAAGTCGGGCGAACTGACGCCGTGCGAATTCATCAACGTGGAAAGCGAGTTCGCCGCGATGTCGGTGGCCATCGGTTCGTCCGCAGCCGGTGCGCGCTCTTATACGGCGACTGCCTCACAAGGATTGTTGTTCATGGTGGAAGCGGTCTACAACGCCTCAGGCCTCGGGCTGCCCATCGTGATGACCGTGGCCAACCGCGCCATCGGTGCACCCATCAACATCTGGAACGACCATTCCGATTCGCTCTCGCAGCGCGACTCAGGCTGGATGCAACTGTTCGCCGAGACCAATCAGGAAGCGGTCGATCTGCACATCCAGGCATTCAAACTGGCGGAAGAGCTGTCCATGCCCATCATGGTGTGTATGGACGGCTTCATTCTCACCCACGCCTTCGAGCGCGTGGACATCCCGTCGCAGGAACAAGTCGATGCTTATCTGCCACCGTTCGATCCGCGCCAAGTGCTCGATCCGAAAGAGCCGGTCTCGATCGGGGCGATGGTCGGTCCCGAGGCGTTCATGGAGGTGAAGTATCTGGCACATGCCAAACAGTTGCAGGCGCTGGAGCGCATCCCGCAACTCGCGGCGGAATTCAAAGAGGTCTTCGGGCGCGAGAGCGGCGGTCTGGTGCGCACCTATTGTGCCGAGGATGCCGAGACTATGATCGTTGCCATGGGTTCGGTGCTGGGAACTGTCAAGGATACGGTGGACGAGATGCGCGAGCAGGGCCACAAAATTGGCGTGCTTGGCATCGTCAGCTATCGTCCCTTCCCGTTGAAGGAGGTGCGTGCCGCGCTGGTGAACTGCAAGCGATTCTTGGTGCTGGAAAAGAGTCTGGCTGTCGGCATGGGCGGCATCGTCGCCACTGACGTGCGCATGGCGGTGAGCGGCACCGGCCTCAAAGGTTTTACGGCCATCGCCGGATTGGGCGGGCGGCCTATCCCCAAGGCATCGCTGCATAAATTATTCCTTGAAGCGGAGCAGGAGAAGTTGGGACCGGTCACCTTCGTCGATTTGGATTGGGAGGCGGTCAATAAACAACTGGAGCGTGAGCGGCAGACCCGCCGTTCCGGTCCCATCGCCGAGAATATGCTGTACGACAAGGGCATTGTGTCGGCCAAGTTCGGTTAAGGAGGATGAGATGAGTTTTCAACCCGTGAAGTTCTACCAGACCGGCACCTACACTGTCGGCAACCGCCTGCTCGCGCCGGATGCACGCAGCGTGCAGGCGGGCGAGATGCGCAGCAACTCCATCAGCTCCGGTCACCGCGCCTGTCAGGGCTGCGGCGAGGCACTCGGTGCGCGCTACGCCATCGACGCGGCGATGGCCGAGAGCAACAACCAGCTGATCGCGGTGAATGCCACCGGCTGTCTTGAAGTGTTCTCCACGCCATATCCCGAATCGTCCTGGCAGGTGCCGTGGATACATTCGCTGTTCGGCAACGCCCCGGCGGTTGCCACCGGTGTCGCGGCTGCGATGAAGGTCAAGGGACGCAAAGAGGTGCGCGTGGTCGCTCAGGGCGGCGACGGCGGCACCACTGACATCGGTTTCGGCTGCCTGTCCGGCATGTTCGAGCGCAACGACGATGTGCTCTACATTTGTTACGACAACGAAGCCTACATGAACACCGGCGTGCAGCGTTCATCCGCTACACCGCCGACCGCGCGTACAGCGACCACCATGCCGGTGGGCAAAGAGCCGGGCAACGTGTTCGGCCAAGGCAAGAACGTGCCCGAGATCGCCATGGCACACGGCATCCCCTACGTCGCCACCGCCACCGTGGCCGATTTACGCGACCTCGAATACAAGGTGCGCAAAGCGATGGGCATGCATGGTGCGCGTTACATTCAGATATTCGTACCCTGTCCGCTGGGCTGGGGAACAGCTTCGGATGCGACCATCAGCATGGCGCGTCTGGCGAAGGAGACCGGCATGTTTCCGGTGTTCGAGGCCGAGCACGGTGAAGTCACCGGTGTGCTAAAGATACGGCGCAAGACGCCGGTCGAGGACTACCTCAAGCCACAGAAGCGTTTCGCGCATCTGTTTGGCAAGCACGCGCATCCGGAGATGGTGGCGCATCTGCAAGCCATCGCCGATCGCAACATCCGCAAGTACGGCTTGCTGGACGAGGGGAGTAACTGACATGCCGAACAAACCTTTTGCTATTACCCTGAAACCCGGTACCTCGCTGGCCAATCTCACCGGGACCTGGCGCACCGCGCGTCCGGTCTATCTGGATCGTTTGCCGCCCTGCAACAACGCATGTCCGGCGGGGGAGAACATCCAGGGTTGGCTGTTCCATGCCGAGAGCGGCGATTACGAGCAGGCTTGGCGCGTGCTGGTGCAGGACAATCCGCTGCCTGCAGCGATGGGGCGTGTGTGCTATCACCCCTGCGAGACGGCCTGCAACCGCGGCCAGCTCGACACGTCGGTGGGCATCAACTCGGTGGAACGTTTCCTCGGCGACGAAGCAATCAAGCGCGGTTGGAAGTTCGATGCCCCTGCGGTCGCGACCGGCAAGAAGGTGCTGGTGGTCGGTGCAGGTCCTTCGGGACTTTCCGCCGCCTACCATTTGGCGCGCATGGGCCATCAGGTCGAGATACAGGAAGCTGGTCCGCTGGCGGGCGGCATGATGCGTTTCGGTATCCCCAAGTATCGTTTGCCACGCGAGGTGCTGGATGCCGAGGTGCAGCGCATCCTCGATCTGGGCGTGACGCTCAAGCTGAACACCAAGGTTGAACATATCGAACAGAGCATGAAAGACGGCGGCTTCGATGCGGCCTTTCTCGCTGTCGGTGCACACATCGGCAAGCGCGCCATGATCCCCGCCGGGGATGCGGCGCACATCGTGGATGCGGTGTCGGTGCTGCGTTCGATGGAAGGCGAAGACAAGCCGATGCTGGGCCGCAAGGTGGTGGTGTATGGCGGCGGCAATACCGCCGTCGATGTGGCGCGTACCGTGAAACGCATGGGAGCCGAGCCGATCATCGTCTATCGCCGCACACGCGATAAAGCACCGGCGCACGATTTCGAGATCGAGGAAGCCTTGCAGGAAGGCGTGATGATCAAGTGGCTTTCCACTATCAAGCAGGCCAGCGCGGGGGAGATCACCGTCGAGAAGATGGCGCTGGACGAGAAGGGCTTCCCGCAGCCGACCGGCGAGTTCGAGAAACTGGAAGCCGATTCGGTGGTGCTGGCGCTCGGCCAGGACGTGGATATGTCGCTGCTCGACGGCGTGCCCGGCTTGGAGATCAAGGACGGCACGGTGCAGGTCGCGCCCAACATGATGACCGGTTTCCCCGGTATCTTCGCCGGCGGCGACATGGTGCCGTCCGAGCGCACCGTCACTGTCGCAGTCGGGCACGGCAAAAAGGCGGCACGCCACATAGATGCCTGGCTGCAAGGCATCGAATGTCAGCCCGCGCCCAAGCACGAGATCGCTACCTTCGACAAACTCAACCCGTGGTATTACTCCGACGCCGACAAGACCGTGCGCCCGATGCTGGACATCATCCGCCGCCAGACCAGTTTCGACGAGGTGCAGGGCGGGCTGGACGAGACCAATGCGCTGTTCGAAGCGCGCCGCTGTCTGTCCTGCGGCAACTGCTTCGAGTGCGACAACTGCTACGGGGTCTGTCCCGACAATGCGGTGATCAAGCTTGGCCCGGGCAAGCGTTTCGAGTTCAAATACGACTACTGCAAGGGCTGCGGGCTGTGTGTGGCGGAATGCCCCTGCGGTTCCATCAAGATGGTGCCGGAAGATATTTGATGCACGAGATGTCGCTGGCGGAAGGCGTACTGAAAATCATCGAAGACTCGGCGCGCACCCAGAACTTTCAGCGGGTGCGCGCCGTCACGCTGGAGATCGGCGCGCTCTCCTCAGTGGAGCCGGAGGCCATGCGCTTCTGCTTCGGCGCGGTGACCGGCGGCAGCCTTGCCGAGGGCGCGCGGCTGGAGATCATCGAGACTCCCGGTGAAGGTGTATGTGCCGCATGCGGCAAGACGCTAGCGATGCGGGAGCAATACGGCCTGTGTCCGGCATGCGGCAGTGCGCATCTACAGATCGTGGCGGGAGACCGGATGCGGGTGATCGATTTGGAAGTCGAATAGAAAGTGTGCGGCGGATGGTCGGCCTGTTGGCTGATATTCACCCGATCCATAGGGCAGAACCGGCCTCCCGATGAAGTTCAGCTTATTGAATTCGAAGCTATTGCAACTAGCGATTGCTCTTCCATTCGGGCGGCGTTAGCATTCAAACTTAAGCTATCACCCAAGAAAAAATCACATGAAAATACTCCTTGTTGAAGACACCCGTGCCGTTGCGGCGGTGATGGAGGCGCGTTTGACCTCGTTCGGTCACGAGGTCAGTCTTGCCGAGAACGGCAAGCTGGCATACGACAAGTTCCGCGAATCGCCGCCCGACCTGGTTTTGATGGACATCGAGATGCCGGTGATGAACGGCTTCGAGGCCACCAGCCGGATACGCGCACACGAGGCGACGCAGCAGTGGGCGTGGACGCCGATCATTTTTCTGACGGCTTCGGATACGCCGGAGAATCTGGTGATGGCGATCGAGGCCGGGGGCGACGACTTTCTGGCCAAGGGGCTGTCGGAGGATGTCCTGCGCGCGAAGATGAAAGCGATGGGGCGCATCGCCGCGATGCGCCATTTGCTGTCGGTCGCCAATCGCAAGCTCGAACAACTGGCCAGTCTCGACGGGCTGACCGGCCTGTTTAATCGCCGCAGCATGGATCTCAAGGCTGATTTGGCATGGGAAGAGTGCGCGCGCAATAAACAGCCCTTTGCCTTGCTGATGCTGGATGTGGACAACTTCAAAAAATATAACGATTACTACGGTCACATGATCGGCGATGACTGCCTGCGCGCCATCGCCCAAGCCATCAGCACGACGGTGGCGGCGGCCAATGAAGCGGGATTGACCAAGGGCGCGTTTGCGGCGCGCTACGGCGGCGAGGAGTTTGCCATCATTATTCCCGCCGCGTCGACCGCAGCTTACGAAAAGCTGGCGAACGATATCGTCGGGGCCGTGCGGGATCTGGCGATGCCGCATGAGCAGAATGCCGTGTGGGGGATCGTCACTGCGTCCATCGGCGGCAGCCGCTGCGAGGCGGCTTCTATTGCTGCGGCGAAAATGTTTCGCGATGCGGATGCGGCGCTTTACCGTGCCAAGGAAAACGGTCGCAACCGCGTCGAGTTCGCAGACTGACACCAAACGGGGATAGCTTCCATGTGTACTACTTGCGGTTGCGGCGGTCATGCCGCGTTGATCGGGGGCAAAGCCATGCGGCGCGAACCGCGCAAGCAGGGCGGGGCGCTTGCCTATCGACCGCTTGCCGGATCGGCGGCGAGCGAAGCGGTGGCGGACGAGGCGGCGGAGGATGCCGCGCAAGCCCGCATCGTGCGGGTCGAACGCGACATTCTGGCCAAGAACGACGGGCTGGCGGCGGATAACCGCAGCCTGTTCACCGCGCGCGGGATTCTCGCGCTGAATCTGGTTTCCAGCCCCGGCTCAGGTAAGACCACACTGCTGGTGCGCACGCTTGAGGCGTTCAAGGGCCAATTGCCGCTGGCGGTGATCGAGGGCGACCAGCAGACTGAGTTCGATGCCGAGCGCATCCGCGCCACCGGGGTCGAGGCGATCCAGATCAACACCGGCAAAGGCTGTCATCTCGATGCGCTGATGGTGGAACACGCCCTGCAGCAGATGACGCTGCCGGAGAACGGCATGCTGTTCATCGAGAACGTGGGCAATCTGGTGTGTCCCGCCGCGTTCGATCTGGGCGAGGCCGCCAAGGTGGTGGTGCTCTCTGTCACCGAGGGCGAGGACAAGCCGCTCAAATATCCCGACATGTTCCGCGCCGCGAAGCTGATGCTGCTCAACAAATGCGATCTGCTGCCGCATCTTTCTTTCGATGTGGCGCGCGCCGAGGAATATGCCCGCCGTGTGAATCCGGACATCCGCATCATCCGGCTGTCTGCCAGCAGCGGCAAGGGCATGGAAGATTGGCTGGACTGGCTGGCCTCGCAACACGCAACCTTGACCCGAAGGAATTGACCCGAAATGCATATGCACGATCCCCATCCTTTTTCATACGACGTCGAAGAAGCTGATTTTGAAGAGCTGGTCGTTGCCCGTTCGCAGCAGACACCCATCCTGCTCGACATCGGTGCCGACTGGTGCGCGCCGTGCAATGTGCTGGGGCCGCGACTGGAAAAGCTGGCCAAGGAATACGGGGGAAAGTTTCTGCTGGCCAAGGTGGATGCCGACGAAAACATGCGCATTGCCGGCAAGCACAAGGTGCGCGGGTTTCCCACGGTCATCGCCTACACGCGCGGTGCGGAGTCCGACCGTTTCCATTCGGCGCAGCCGGACGGTTTTTTGCGCCGCTTCATCGACAAGCTGATCGAGCAGCATAGCGCCGGGGAATGAGCCTGCCCGGGCATATCGGGCAAACCATCGCCCTGCCGCAACCGGTGCCGCCGGTGCTGGCAGTGGGCGCGTGGTTCAAGAACACGCTGTGTGTCACCTCGGGCGAGCACGCCTATGTCAGCAATACGGTGGGCGACCTCGATACGCACGAGGCCTGTTTGATGCACGAGCAGACCGCGCGCGCGCTACTCGGTTGGCTGCCGGAAAAACCGCAAGTGATCGTCTGCGATCTGCACCCTGATTTCTATTCCTCCCGATTCGCCGCGCAGCTCGCAGATGAGTTCGATGTGCCGCTTGTTACCGTGCAACACCATCACGCTCATATCGCCGCCGTTTGCGCCGAGCATGGCGAGGAGGATGCCGTGCTCGGCTTGGCGCTGGACGGGGTGGGGCTGGGTACGGGCGGCGGCGTCTGGGGCGGCGAGTTGCTGCGGGTGGATGGCGCCGCCTTCGAGCGCCTCGCGCACCTGCGTGCCCTGCCGCTGCCCGGCGGCGACCGTGCCGCGCGTGAACCTTGGCGTATGGCCTCGGCTGCGCTGCATGAATTGGGGCGTAACGCGGAGATCGCCCAGCGTTTTGCCGGCGAGCCCGCCGCCGCGACGCTGGCGACCATGCTGCAACGCGGGCTGAATTGTCCGCGCACGTCCAGTATGGGGCGCGCCTTCGATGCCGCCGCCGGGCTGTTGGGCTTATCCCGACACATGCTGTATGAGGCTCAAGCCGCCATCACGTTGGAGCAGGCCGCCATGCGCCATATCGCCGCCCACGGACATCCCGAACCATTGCTACAAGGCTGGCGGATCGATGAAGCAGGGTGTCTCGATCTGCGCCCATTGTTCGCGCATCTCGCCGACAGCGGGGACGGTGCGGAGCAAGGTGCGGCCGTGTTCCATACCACGCTGATTGCGGCGCTGGCCGACTGGGTGACGCAGGCGGCGCAGCGCAGCGGCATCACCATGATCGTGTGCGGCGGCGGCTGTTTCCTTAACCGGCTGCTGAACGAAGGATTGCGCGCCCGTCTGGAGGCAGCGGGACTGGCGGTGCGCTATCCGCGCGCGATGCAGCCCGGCGACACGGCCATCGCGCTGGGGCAGGCCTGGATCGCCACGCGGCGATGTTGATCCCTTTCCTTATAACGAAGCTGTAGAAAAAGTCTGTTCATACCCGCATCGTGCCGTGAACCAAAACAAATCCATGTTCTCCGATTAATCCAAGAAGTTCGAGCACCTTTGATTATTTGATTACGAAGCCATAGTTTTGACAGGAAAGAGATAGGTTTTAACATGACAGAGATTGTTTTTAATGCAAGAAAAATCAATGAGCTGTATGTGTCCAATGATTACGAAGAACTTTCCGAATATTTTTTGAATGTTTTAGCATCATTACAAAAACAGGCTTGGAATGAGCAAAATGCAGAGCGCAGTCGTTTTGTAAATTTGTTCCTGAAGAGTTTTTTGTATTTTTTCACTCAGGAAGATTATCAACTGAGTGATGAGGCGGGAACGAGATTTATTCGCTTCAATACACTGATTGGCAACTTGGCAGGAATGTCGGTGTTTGAGACAACTGACAGTCATTTGGAGTTGCTTCGTAAACAGTCTGCCAATTTTGTCAAAATACTAACCCTGCTAAATGCCAGAAGCCAGGCTAAATTTGAAACGGCACAATTCTTCAAAGCCCAGCCCAAGTTTGCAACACTCTGGTACACGGAATATTTCGGGCAATTCTACGGGGGGACTCCAACAAAAACGATGTATGACAATGCGCGGAGACATGTATCTTCGCTTGGGCTGCGGTGGGAATATGCGGATCCAAATATGAGTAATTTCTATTTTTTTCCGAGCTACTTTGCGATTGAGCAGGAAGCTAGGTTGAAAAATCTGTATCACCGATTGGTCAAGCCCATCATGGCGCGCGCGAAGATAAAAAATTCTCCCAATCAGAAAAGTATCGCTATTGTTTCCGCATCGTGGGTGCGTACGAGTGCTGTTTATAAAAGCCTCGCTCCCTACGTTGAAGCTCTTCGTCATGACTACGATTTGACGTTGGTGCGCCTTGGGAGCGCTCCCAACAGAGACGATTTCGACGATACTTGGTTCAAGCAAGTCAAGAATGTTGCGATTGTTGGCGACCAATTTCAACTCAACGAAATTTTGGAGAATGATTTCGCTCTGGCGTATTTCCCCGATATTGGCATGAGAAACGAAGACAGGCATCTGGCCAATGTGCGTATTGCGCCGATACAGGTGATGGGCTACGGGCACCCGGTAAGTACACATGGCGCGGAAATGGACTATTTTGTTGGGGGGCAGGAAGTCGAATTGCTCGAAAATGCACGGCAAAATTATTCTGAACGACTCATTGCAATATCAGGATTGGGAGCTTTCCCCGTATTGCCGGAATTAAGCGCCACGGCAGAAAGATATCAAAACGGGGAGCGATTTATCATTAACTGTCCTTGGTATGCCCACAAGTGTACTTACCCCCATCTGATGAATTTAAGGCGAATCGCCTTAATGGCGAAAAAGCAGGTGCTGTTTCGCTTCTTTGTAGGTGAGGGGCTTGCTTTTTACAATCAGGCTGTCAATTTTTCAAGGGACGTTGCATCGGTGATAGGGGAAGATTTCGTCGAAATTGTACAACTCAAACCTTATCCTGAGTATCAGAGCATGCTGAACAAGGGGGCTTTTTCTCTGGATTCATGGCCTTTCGGTGGCTACAACACCATAGTCGATAGCCTGGCCGTGGGTAAGCCTGTCGTGGCGCTTGAGGGTAATCAGGCGCCGAACCGGCTTGCATCCGCAGTATTGCGCAGGGTTGAACTGGAGGACCTGGTGGCAAAAAATCCGGAGGAATATGTCTCTATTGCTGTGCGCCTGATTGACGACGATGACTATCGGGAGTCTGTGATAGACAGGTTGGCTAGGGTCGATCTGAGATCAGCCTTGTGTAAAATCAATGAGACGCAGACGTTTAAACGTGCTATCGACTATTTGATTGAAAATCACTGTTACCTGAAAGATGAGACCTCCCGCGATCCTATTCTTATAGATTGAATCAATCAAAGAGGCTCAGCCTCGTTTCGTCAGCAGTCCTCGCTGATCGAATGCGAAAAACCGGCAGTGCTGGCGTAGTTTGTCTCGCTTAAATCTCGTGCCAGGCCTGGATCGCCACGCGGCGGGGATAGTGCGGTGATCGCTTACAGGCGCGGTTTGAGCAGGATAGGGATGTAGCGCCAGGCCAGCACGCCGAAACACAGCAGCCAGCAGGCGGCGGCGAGATAGATCCATTGCACGTAGCTGTCCGGGTAGAGCTGCGGCAGCACGACGCGCACCAGCAATCCCAGCAGCATGACATGCAGCACGAATCGGTCGATGCGGTCAAAGACCACTTTGCGTCCGGTGTGCCCTTTGGAGATGCGCATCAGCATGGCCGGGATGATCAGTCCCATCGCGCCGAAGGTGAACAGGTGCATCGAGAGGCTGCCGACCCAATGTAGCGGCGCGATCTGGTTGGCGAAGTAGATCACCAACTGGATGACGATGGCGAGGTAGCCGAGGTACATGATGCCGATGTCCAACCGCTGAAAGGCCAGATGCGGTTTCCAGAAGACGAACCTGCCCGCCAGCAACGCCGCCAGCAGCAGCGCCAGCCAGCCCGACAGAGCGGCCGGCATCAGGCTTTCAAACACCAGCAGCAGCCCCAGCAGCTTGATTGAGTTGTCCAGAACGGGGTTGCGCAGGATGGCGACCTGAAACGCGCCCTGCATGAACGGTGTCTGGGTGCGCTCCAGCATCACCAGAAAGGCCATGCGGAACAGCCCCAGCGCCATGCTCCAGCCGATCAGCATGTATTCGGTGCTGAGCATCAGGTTCTTCGACAGTAGAAACAGCGGAAGGATGAGCAGGAACAGATAATTGTCCTTGAACGCATCCTGTTTGCGGTAACGGATCAGCGTCCACAGCAACATCGCGACGATGGACAGCAGGAACAGATTGTTCGACAGGCGGAACAGCAGCGGCGGCCACTCGCCGCCGAACCACATGCCGCATCGCTCGAACAGCCAGGCGGCGACCAAAAACATCAGCGCACCGCCGTGGTAGCCGCGGATGTTCACCCAGTTCTTGGTGGCGGTGAGCAAAAAGCCGCCCAGCACCGCCCAGCCGAAGCCGAAGAACATCTCGTGGGCATGCCATTGCACCGCCTGAAAATCACCGGCGGGGAAGGATATCCTGCCGCTATAGATCGCCGCCCACAGTAGCGGCAGGCTCAGACCGGACAGGCAGGCGAGGGCGAAGAACGGTCTGAAGCCGACCTGCCACAAGGGATGCTGAGTGATGCGCATAACGGACATTTTCGGAAGTGGGATGTCAGCCAGATTTTGCCGCACATCGCCTGAGCGTGCCGGAAAATCTTGCTGACTCCGTATTCATTTTGGACAAGCTGATTTTATTCCTCTGCCTTGGCTTAGATCATGGTGTGCTTCTTGCGAACTTCAGGTCGGCAAAACTGACTGTATTCAATGTAGGGTTCTCTCGGTTAGGGCTGCATTCAAAGTGGACGCTTTATACGCCCACTGAGTTTTGGCAAGCCGCGTGTCTGGCTTGTCAGCTTATAGTCTACGTAACATTATGCGCGTAGCTAAACCCGCGATCACAACCCAAACCACCGTGCGCATGGCCATCGCAACGACCGTCCGCTGCTCGTAAGCGCCGCCAGAGTTGATATGCATGCCGAAGGCTGCGAATGTGAGCAGGATCGCAACAGCGATCGCCAGTGCCAGCCAAGCGGCCCAGCGTTGTTGGAGCCACAATCCAACGCCCGCAGCGATGTAGGCAAACCCTGAGAGAAAATTGAACCAGAGCACGAATGGCACATAGTTTCCAGCCGCAGCAACTGCCGCCTCATTCCCCAACAATACCGCTCCGCCCTCTTTGATCGTCATCAAACCAAATAACACGGCTACTACAGAGAGAGTGCTTATAAGCCAGTTTCGGGATTGCTTAAGTGTAGTCATGTGTTTTACCTTGGATTATTCGGTTTCTTCTACGAAGCGATACATCTCGTGGCAAGCGATGCAGTTGTTCATCGCGACGCTCAATTTACTCACCACCAGATCACTGTCTTTCGATTTCGCAGCTTCCGCAGCGATTTCATCGAACTTGCTGCGCGTATCAAAACCCAATGTCTTCATCTCGACCTTGGATTCAACCGGTGGATGCAACAGATTGGGCAAATCTTTCTGCCGGTGTTTGGTAGTTTAATGTTTTTCTTGGGCGTTCATTTAATTTCCTCGCGACTGCATTAAGCTGGGCTTGCGAGTAATTCGCCAAGCTCATTC
>JAXMKV010000021.1:0-56462 GCA_034371155.1 Gallionella sp.
GCGCCAGATGAGGGCGCTCATGGTTGTAGATATGGATCGATTCCTTAATCATTTGCGTCGCCTCCCTTAAGTTTTTCGGGATCTGCAGCAGGAACTCGTTCTTCAGAATACCGTTCACCCTTTCGGCCAACGCATTCTGATAACAGTCATACCCGTCCGTCATCGAACACGTGATCTCGTGTTTCTCATGGAGTTGTTGGTAGTAGCTGGAGCAATACTGGATTCCCCGGTCAGAGTGATGAATCAGTTTGGCCCGGGTCTTTCTGCCTCTGATCGCCATCTTTAAAGCACGTCCAACCCCTTCCGTTTGCAGGCCTCCGTGCACGTGGTAACCCATGATTCTCCGGGAGTAAGCATCCGTGACCAGGCTGAGGTAGGCAAACTTCTCTCGGGTCGGAATGTAGGTGATGTCTGCCACCCAGACTTCTTCTGGCCGGGTGGCGAGCACCTGCTGCGGACCATCCTTGAGCAGATCGGGATGTTTGCGGAAGCGGTGATGGCTATCCGTCGTTTTGTGATACGCGCGTTTGGTCGGCACCAAGAGGCGAGCGTCCCGCAACAGGTCAAACAAGCCATCTCGCCCCAGCTTGATTCCCCGCTCCGCAAACGATTCGCTCAAGAGGTAATGCAGTTTCCGCGTACCGATTCTGGGCTGCCGCAAACGCCGCTGTTCAACGAGGCTGACGACAACCTCGTTCCGCTCCAGCTTGGCTTGGGTGCTGCTCAATTGCTGGTAATACGCCTGTCGGCTCATTCCGTAATGACGGCAGGCCGCCGAGATGCTCAAGCCTTCGACTTGGCTTTGCTCGATGACCTGCCTGAAGGCTTTTTTTGGATTTTGAGTCCGTACTCGTTCTTGATCACATCGAGCATGGCTTCGAACAGGCGCGCTTTCTCGTTGGCCTCCCTGAGCTGGACTTCCAATTCCTTGATCCGCTGGTCGGGCGTTTGGGGTAATTGCCGATCGCTCATCTGTACATCCTTTCGAGAGGTGGGCGAAAGATTACGCCAATCCATCCGTCCATGCTTGCGCAACCACACCAGAACGGTTGAGCGGCCTTGTATCCCATAGCGAAGCTGAGCCTGCTTGTAGCTCATTTCGCCCTTTTCGACTTGCTCCACTACGCTCAATTTAAAAGCCAGCGTGTAATCCCGCTGACTCCTTCTTTCTCCTGTATTCATCTGACACTCCTTTCGTCACCGCAAAAAGTGTCAACTTATTTCAGGACGGGTCACAGACAACAAAAAAGCCGGCATCCGCCGGCTTTTTCATTGCCAGAACCCTGCCAAATTACTTCAGCTTGGTTTCTTTGTACAGAACATGCTTGCGAACCACGGGGTCGAACTTCTTCATTTCGATCTTTTCCGGCGTGGTACGCTTGTTCTTGGTGGTGGTGTAAAAGTGCCCGGTTCCTGCACTGGACTCAAGTTTGATCTTATCGCGCATTTTTCTGCTCCTTATACTTTCTCGCCACGGGCGCGCATTTCAAACAGCACCGCATCGATACCATTCTTGTCGATGGTACGCAGCGCGGCATTGGTCAGACGCAGGCTGACCCAGCGGTTTTCATTTTCAACCCAGAAACGGCGGCGTTGCAGGTTAGGCAAGAAACGACGCTTGGTTTTGTTATTGGCATGGGAAACATTGTTCCCGACCATCGGTTTCTTTCCCGTCACTTGACATACACGTGCCATAGTTCTACTCCAGCCAGATTTTCAAAAGAGCGCGGATTCTACCGAAGTAAACCGGAATGTTCAACCTGAATTTTCAACGTGTATCCAAACCCCGTTTCTGCATGTAACCCATTTGCAACAATCAGTTAACCGAATTGAAATATTTCGCCCATATCCTGCGCCAACAATTCAACAAGATGAGGCTCCGCCATGAAAGCACTTCAAGACATACTGGACCAGCGAGCCCTCTCGGCGTTGTTTCAGCCAATCATGGATCTTACGGATGGGGCGATTCTGGGATACGAGGGATTGATCCGCGGCCCGGCGGACAGTCCGCTGCACTCCCCTGTCAATCTGTTTGCCGCCGCCAAGCAGCATGGCCGTTCTCTGGAGGTGGAAATGCTATGCCGCAAAGTCGTGCTGGAATCTTTCTCCGCACAGAACCTTCCCGGCAAGCTGTTCCTGAATGTCAGCCCGGAGACACTGACAGACCCGAGCTTCAAAAACGGCCAGACCCTGAAATATCTACAGGAGATCGGCATCGATCCGAAGCGGGTCATCATCGAAATCACCGAAAATCAGCCGACGTTCGATTTCGAGGGAATGCGCAATGCGCTGCTGCATTACAGGGACATGGGCTTCCAGATCGCGATCGACGATTTGGGTGAGGGATTTTCCAGCTTGCGCCTATGGTCCGAGCTGCGCCCCGAATACGTCAAGATCGACATGCATTTCGTGCAGTGTGTGAATGCCGACCCGCTGAAACAGCAGTTCCTTAAATCCATCCAGCAAATCGCGCAAAGCTCCCAAACCAGAGTCATCGCCGAAGGTATCGAAACGGCAGAAGAGTTGGGGGTCATCTGCGACATCGGCATCCCCTGCGGGCAGGGTTATTTTATCGCCCGCCCCAGTCCGACACCGCCGCTGGTCGCCCCCGTGGAAGCCTGTGCCATCGCCAGCCTGTCCGGACAGATACATGCCCCAAACAAGCTAATGACATCCAGAAGCACCACGACGGAAAAACTACTCCGCTACATCGAGCCTGTTCATTCCGCCATCGATCATGAAAAAATATTCGCCCGTTTCTCGGACAATCCGCGATTGAAGAAACTGCCCGTCGTCGAAAACGGCATTCCAGTGGCATTGATAGACCGGCAAAAGTACATCTCATGCTTCGTCCAGCCGTTCCGCCGCGAATTGTTGGGCAAAAAATCGTGCTCCTCGACCTGCATGTCGGGCAAACATTGCAAGGATGCCGCCGAATCATGCGTCGACGGCACGCCGTTACTGGTTGACAAGGCCACCCCCATCCACGAGTTGAGCGGCTTTCTGACCGAATCGGATGATCTGAATCTGAGCAACGGTTTTGTCATCACCCAGGGCGGGCGTTATGCGGGGATAGGCAGCGCGCAGGACCTACTGCGCGAGATCACCCGGATGCAAATCGAAACAGCGCGGTATGCCAATCCGCTCACCCAGCTTCCCGGCAATGTGCCAATCAACGAGCATATCGAACAGATGCTATGCGACGACGAGCCCTTCGCCGTCTGCTACGCGGATATTGACAATTTCAAACCTTTCAACGATGTGTACGGCTACCGCAGAGGGGATGAGGTCATTCAGTTCAGCGGCCTCCTGCTGAACAACATCTGCGACCCGAGATATGATTTCATCGGACACATCGGCGGTGATGATTTCATTCTGGTGATGCGCAGTGCGGACTGGGAGCAACGCTGCAACCGCGCGCTGGCAACTTTCGCTCGCACCTCGTCCGTCTTGTTCAATCCGGAGCACCGGGCCGCCAGCGGCTACCTGACGGCAGACCGCCAGGGGAATATCGTTCATCATCCGTTGCCCACGCTCTCTCTGGGCGTGGTATGGGTCGATCCGGCACATTTCAGCTCGCATTACGAGATCGCAGAAGCCGCCAGTGTCGCAAAAAAAATGGCCAAGATGAAATCCGGCAATAGCCTGTTCATCGAGCGGCGGGGAATCGTGCAACAGGAAAACTTCACCGCTGCTGATGCCTGCTGCTGACCTCCTCTCCCCGCTGTTTGCGCTGTTGCGCGCCTGCCGCGTTCTGCTGCATCTGCTGTATGGCGCGCTGCTTGCCGGCTTCTACCCGCATCTGGTACCTCGCGCCCAGAAGCAGGTACTGGGAAGATGGAGCCGCGAGTTGCTATGCATACTCAACATCAAGCTCCACATCGAACATCCGCAGGCACTTCCGTCGGCGGGCTGCATGCTGGTGTCTAATCATGTCTCATGGCTGGATATTTTTGTGCTCAATGCCATTCAACCGGCGCACTTCATCGCCAAAGGCGAAGTACGTCATTGGCCTCTGATCGGCTGGCTCTGTCAGCGCAGCGGCACAATCTTCATCAAACGCGGCCTGCGCCGCGATACCGCCCAAGCCAACCGGCGCACCAAGGCGTTGCTTGAACAGGGCGCGTGGGTCGCGCTCTTCCCGGAAGGGACCACCAGCGACGGCAGCGGCGTCGGCCATTTTCATTCGTCGCTGATGCAACCGGCGATCGAT
Organism: Gallionella sp.; assembly: GCA_034371155.1. Taxonomy (GTDB): domain Bacteria; phylum Pseudomonadota; class Gammaproteobacteria; order Burkholderiales; family Gallionellaceae; genus Gallionella. The sequence continues at coordinate 4,214 of JAXMKV010000021.1, forward strand.
ACCGGGGCAACACTGATTCCCGTCGCTCTGCGCTATTTCGATAGCGGTGGTCGCCCCTGTAAGGCGGCCGCATTTACCGGCGAAACCACGCTGGCACGATCTATCTGGCGCGTCCTGCGCCGTCGCCAGATCAGGGCAAGCGTCATTTTCACGCCGGCGTTGAGCACCTCAGCCGGTAATCGCCGCATGCTGGCCTGGGCCGCACATGATGCCGTCGCCCGCTCCCTGCATCTGCTACCGTCAGAACACGGACGGCAAGTTCATTCCGACCAACATGCCGGCGGGATGGCGATGCATTCGGACAGACCGGCTTACGGACTTCTGCTCACCCCCACTCTCAAACGACCGATCAATTAAGCCGCCTCTTTCACAATCCTTTCATAATTCCGTCATTCCATCGCAACAGGCACTCTTTACGATTGATTCGTCATTTTTTAATCGAGGAGAATCGCCATGCCTGAACTCAACCGGCTGACCGAACATAGCGCCCAGAGACGACTGATCAGCAGTCTGGCACGCAACGAAACCGAAATCGAAGAGGCGCAACGCCTGCGCTATAAAGTGTTCGCCGAGGAAATGGGCGCGACGCTTGCCAGTGCATCCGAAGGCATAGACCGCGATATCTTCGACAAGCACTGCGAGCATTTGCTGGTTCGGGAAAGTTCGGCCAACCGGGTGGTCGGCACTTATCGCATCCTGTCACCGGCTCAGGCACAAAAGATCGGCGGCTATTACTCACAGACTGAATTCGACCTGACCCGCTTGCTGCATTTGAGTGACCGCATCGTGGAGGTAGGCCGCTCCTGCGTGCACCGTGACTACCGCGATGGCGCAACGATCACCCAGTTGTGGGCGGGCCTGGCTCAGTACATGCAGAAAAGCGGGGCGGAATATCTGATCGGCTGCGCCAGTATCAGCATGGCGGACGGCGGCCACGTCGCGGCCAGCATTTACCGAAAACTGCACCGCATCTATGGTGCACCCATCGAATACAGTGTGTTCCCGCGCTGCCCACTGCCGTTGCACGCATTGAATCCCTATCTTGACGCGCCTATCCCGCCTCTGTTGAAGGGCTACCTGCGTCTCGGCGCTTATATCTGCGGTGAGCCGGCGTGGGATCCCGAGTTCAATACCGCCGACCTGTTCATCTTGCTGCCGATGTCACGCCTGTCCGAGCGTTATGCCAAACATTTTCTGAAAGCTGCACAGCACTGACGTGCGGCGAGCACAAACAAAAACTCCCGCTCAAGGCGGGAGTTTTTGTTTGTGCCGGCGCGAAGATCAGTGCAGCAAGAGGGATTGCTGTACAGAAACCGCGCATACCGACATCAGCGTGCCGGGCAGTAGCCCCAACAGAAGCACGCCCAAGCCGTTGACGCTGATCAGCACCGCAGTATCCTGACCAAGATTGATCGGCGCATGGCTTTCCGGCGCGTCAAAATACATCAATTTGACGATGCGCAAATAGTAGAACGCACCAATCAGCGATAGCAGTACGGCAACCACGGCCAGCCAGATATGTCCGGACTGCACCACGGCATTCAGTACCGAGAACTTGGCGTAGAAACCGACAGTGGGGGGCACGCCTGCCATGGAAAACATGAGCAACAGCATCAGAAAAGCCAGCCACGGGCTGCGCTGCGAAAGCCCCTTGAAATCGTTTATGGAATCCGCCTCAAAACCTTCGCGCGACAGCAGCATGATCATGCCGAACGCGCCGAGCGACATCAGCACGTAGATAACGGCGTAGAACATCGCCGAACCGTAGCCCTCTATCCCGCCGCTCAGCAGGCCAAGCAGCAAAAAGCCCATGTGTGCGATGGTCGAATAGGCAAACATACGCTTGATGTTGGTCTGCGCGATCGCGGTGATGTTGCCGATGGCCATTGAGGCGACCGCAAGGATGACCAGCATGCCCGACCAGTGCTGCATCAGCGGTTGCAGGCCCTCAACCAGAATGCGAGAGATGAAGGCAAAGGCCGCCAGTTTTGGTGCGGAACCGATCAGCATAGTCATCGCGGTGGGCGCGCCGTGGTACACGTCCGGCACCCACATGTGGAACGGCACTACGCCGAGCTTGAAAGCCAGACCGGACACCACGAACACCAGACCAAACACTAGCAGATTCTTGTCAGCAGCGCCGTACTGGATGGCGTTGGAGACCACACCGAGTTCCAGCGAGCCGGTTGCACCGTACAGCATGGACATGCCGTACAACAGCAATCCGGAAGCCAGCGCACCCAGTATGAAATACTTCATCGCCGCCTCGGTGGCGACAGCGGAATCGCGCTGCAGGGCGACCATCGCGTACAGGCTCAGTGACAATATCTCCAGGCCGAGATAGAGGGTGAGGAAGTGGTTGGCGGAGATCATCACCATCATACCGAGGGTGGCAAACAGCGCCAGCACCATGAACTCGCCGGTAAACAACCCGCGCACCGCAAGATATTGGCGGGAGTACACCAGCATCATGGAGACCGCCAGGTAGGTCAGCAGCTTGAGCACGTCCGCCATCAGATCATCGACAAACATGTTGTGGAAGGCGTACACCACCCCGCTCTCGTGCGTGCTAACGGTAATCAGCGAGCAGCCGAGCAGAGTCAGCTGCACCAGCATGTAGGTGAGCAGTCTGCCGCTCTGCTTGATCATCAGGTCCGCGATCAGGATTGCACAGACCATGACCAGCAGGAAGATTTCCGCGCTGGCCGGCACCAAATTCGTCATCAAATCCATATTCACCTCAAAATCAGTCGTTAGTCGTTAGCCATGGGCGAGAGTCGTTTTAACCAGCGACTAACGTCTAAGAACTAGCGTCTGTCTTCATTTACAACGGCAGCTTGATCCGCGCCACATGCACCAGCAGGTCACTCACCGAGACATGCATGACTTCACTGAACGGCAGGGGATACAGGCCCATACCAAGCACGGTGATCGCCAATATCGCGAAGATCAGCTTCTCGCGCAGGTTCAGGTCGGTCAATTCGGCGACATGCGGGTTCGCCACCTCGCCAAAGATGACCCGTTTGTACATCCACAACGTATAGGCCGCGCCAAACACTAGCGTGGTCGCGGCAGCGAAGGCATACCAGAAGTTGGCCTTGACCGCGCCCATGATGACCATGAATTCGCCGACGAAACCGGAGGTGCCCGGCAAACCGCTGTTGGCCATGGCGAACAGCATGAAGAACGCGGCGAACACCGGCATGGTGTTGGCCACGCCGCCGTAGTCGGCTATCTTGCGCGAATGCATGCGGTCATACAGCACACCGATGCACAGGAACAGCGCGCCGGACACAAAACCGTGCGAGATCATTTGCAGCAGCGCGCCTTCCATGCCGTAGGCGTTGAAGATGAAGAATCCCAGCGTGACGAAGCCCATGTGCGAGATCGAGGAATACGCGACCAGCTTCTTCATGTCTGTCTGCATCAGCGCCACCAGACCGATGTACACCACCGCGATCAGCGACAGCGCGATCATTACCCCGGCCAGTTCTCTGCTGGCATCCGGCACGATAGGCAGGGAGAAACGCAGGAAACCGTAAGCGCCCACCTTCAGCATGATCGCCGCCAGTACCACCGAACCGCCGGTCGGCGCCTCGACGTGCGCATCCGGCAACCAGGTATGCACCGGGAACATCGGTACTTTCACCGCGAAGGCGAAGAAGAACGCGATGAAGATGAGGATCTGCGCGGTCATCGGGATCGTTTCGATCTCGTGGAATGCGAGGATGGAGAAACTGCCGCCGGACTGGTTGTACAGATAGATCAAGGCCACCAGCATCAGCAGTGAACCGAGCAAGGTGTACAGGAAGAACTTGAGCGCCGCATACACGCGGTTCGCCCCGCCCCACACGCCGATGATGAGGAACATCGGAATCAGCATCGCTTCCCAGAACACGTAGAACAAAATGGCATCCAGCGCGGCGAACACGCCGATCATGATGCCGGACATGATCAGGAAGGCGGCCATGTATTGCGCCACGCGCTTCTCGATCACTTTCCAGCCGGCCAGCACCACCAGCGGGGTAAAGAACGCCGTCAACAGGATGAACAGCACAGAGATGCCGTCCACGCCCAGGTAATAGTGGATGTTGAAGCGCGGGATCCAGTTGTACATCTCGACGAACTGCATCTCCGAGGTGTCGCGCACGAAACCGGTATACAGCGGGATGGTCACCAGAAAGCCCAGCACCGAGCCAAGCAGCGCAAGCACACGTGCCAGCGGTGCATTCCTGTCGTCGCCGGTGGCCAGCACCAAGATGCCGAAGATGATCGGCAGCCAGATCGCAACGCTAATGATGGGGAGTCCAAACAAAGTCATGCTGTCATTCCTTATTCAAACCAGTTGCGCACACTCAGCAGCACGAACACGCCGATGATCATGGAGAACGCGTAGTGATAGATATAGCCGGACTGCAATCTCCTGACGACGCCGGAGAATAAGCCGACCATTTTCGCCGAGCCGTTCACGATCCAGCCGTCAATCAGCTTCACGTCGCCGAATTTCCACAGGATACCGCTTAAGCCGCGTGCACCGCCGGCAAAGAACCAATCATTGAAACGGTCGAAGTAGTACTTGTTGTCAAGCAGCGTGTAGAGAAACTGGAAACGTTTCTGGATCTGCGCGGGAATATCCGGGCGCTTCAGGTACAGGAAGGCTGCACTCGCCACGCCGGCGACCGCCAGCCAGAACGGCAGGGTGACGAACGCATGCACGGCCATCGTGAACGGGTGCTCGATCACTTCGTGGTGGCGCACGACATCCAGCATCTGCTCCTTCGCGACGAAGATTGCGTCGCCGAAGAATCCGGAATGCAGGAACGGCTCGAAAGCAATATAGCCTATCACCACTGAAGGGATCGCCAGCAGGATCAGCGGCAGCGTCACCACCCACGATGTCTCGTGCGGCTTGGCACCGTGGTGATCGCCATGCCCATGATCGTCATGATGCCCGTCATGCGGTGCCTCGTCGTAACGTTCCTTGCCGTGGAACACGAGAAAGTACATGCGGAACGAATAGAACGCTGTAACGAACACGCCCGCCACCACGGCAAAATAAGCGAAGCCGGAGCCGGGCAATTGCGACAGATGCACAGCCTCGATGATGCTCTCCTTGGAGTAGAAGCCCGAGAAGAACGGTGTGCCAATCAGCGCCAGCGAGCCGATCAGCGAAGTGATCCAGGTGATCGGCATATATTTTCTCAGGCCGCCCATGTAACGGATGTCCTGGTTGTGGTGCATGGCGATGATCACGCTACCGGCGGCAAGGAACAGCAGTGCCTTGAAGAAGGCGTGAGTCATCAGGTGAAAGATCGCCACCGAGTAGGCCGACGCGCCCAGCGCCACGGTCATGTAACCCAACTGCGACAGAGTGGAATAGGCCACCACGCGCTTGATGTCGTTCTGGATGATGCCGAGGAAACCCATGAACAGCGCGGTGATCGCGCCAATCACCATGACGAAGGACAGCGCGGTCTCGGACAGTTCGAACAGCGGCGACATGCGCGCCACCATAAAGATACCGGCAGTCACCATGGTCGCGGCGTGGATCAGCGCGGAGATCGGGGTCGGGCCTTCCATCGAGTCGGGCAGCCACACATGCAGCGGGAATTGCGCGCTCTTGCCCATCGCGCCGATGAACAGCAGAATGCAGATCGCCGTCATCAGGTTCCATGACACGCCGGGGATCGGAGCCGTGTCATTGGCATGGCTGGCGGCATTGGCGAATACCGCAGCATAGTCCAGAGTGCCGAACACCATCAGCACCAAAGCGATACCGAGCAGGAAGCCGAAGTCCCCGACGCGGTTCACCAGGAACGCTTTCAGGTTGGCATAGATCGCGGTGTCTTTCTTGTACCAGAAGCCGATCAGCAGATAGGAAACCAGGCCCACCGCTTCCCAGCCGAAGAACAACTGCATGAAGTTGTTGGACATCACCAGCATCAGCATGGAGAAAGTGAACAGCGAGATGTAGCTGAAGAAACGCTGGTAGCCCGGGTCCTCTTCCATGTAGCCGATGGTGTAGATATGCACCATCAACGAGACGAAGGTCACCACCAGCATCATGGTGACCGTGAGCCTGTCGATCAGAAATCCGACCTGAAAACTGGTATCTCCCGATGTCAGCCAGGTGTAGACCGCGCCGTTGAAGGTATTGCCCGCCAGCACATCGTTGAAGACAGCGACCGAGGCGGCGAAGGAAACGCCCACCAGCGCGATGGTGATGCGGTGCGACCAGGTACGCCCCAGCCACTTGCCGAACAAGCCCGCTGCGATCGCGCCGAGCAGCGGTGCCAGAGGAACCAACAGATACAGATTCAGCATGCTCATGCCCATTACCCCTTCAGGCTGTCGAGATCGTCGACGTTGATGGTATTCAGATTACGGAACAGCACCACCAGGATCGCCAGACCGATGGCGGCCTCGGCAGCAGCCACGGTCAGAATGAAAAACACGAATACCTGTCCGTGCGCGTCATTCAGATAATGCGAGAATGCGACGAAGTTGGTGTTCACCGCCAACAGCATCATCTCGATTGCCATCAGCAGGACGATCAGATTTTTGCGATTCAAAAAGATGCCAACCACGCTGATCGAAAACAGCACGGCGCTAAGCACCAGATAATGGGAAAGGGTCAACATGGTGTTCTTCTCGCTCCCTCGATGAACATTATTTTGGTGCCGAGTCGTCATGCTCGGCAGCTTGCCCGGCAGCGACCTTCTCTGCGGGCATGGAAACGATACGCAGGCGATCCGCCTTCTTCACCGCGACCTGTTCCGCCACGACTTGCGACTTGGAGTCCTTGCGGCGGCGCAGCGTCAGCGCGATGGCGGCCACCATGGCGATCAATAACAGTACGGCGGCCAGCTCGAACGGATAGACATAGTCGGTATAGATCAGCCGCCCAAGCTCCTTGGTATTGCTGTAGTCAGCCGCATGTTTGACCGCGACAGACCCGGCTGCGGGTTCCGTCGCCCCCAACACCCAAACCATCTGGAACACCATCAGTCCGGCCAGCACCGCACCAAACGGCAGCCAGCGCCAGAAGCCCTCGCGCAGCCGCACCAGATTGATGTCCAGCATCATCACCACAAACAGGAACAACACCATCACCGCGCCGACATACACCAAGACCAGCGTGATGGCGAGGAATTCGGCTTCCAGCAGCAGCCAGATGCCGGAGGAACTGATGAAGGCCAGCACCAGGAACATCACCGCATGCACCGGATTGCGCGCGGTGATCACGCGCAACGCGGCAAACACGGTCAGCGCGGCAAACACATAAAACACGACAGTTTCGAAATTCATCTACAGCCCCTCTTATCGGTACTTGGCATCCGCCGCTCTATCCTTGGCGATCTGCTCCTCGTGTTTGTCACCGTGCGCCAGCAACATGGCTTTGGTGTAATACAGGTCGCCGCGTTTCTCGCCGTGGTAGTCGAACACGCGCGTCTCGACGATGGCGTCCACCGGACAAGACTCCTCGCAGAAACCGCAGAAGATGCACTTGGTCAAATCGATGTCGTACTGCGTGGTACGGCGTGTACCGTCCTCGCGTTCCGCCACTTCGATCTTGATCGCCAGCGCGGGACAGACCGCCTCGCACAGTTTGCAGCCGATGCAGCGCTCCTCGCCGTTGGCGTAGCGGCGTTGCGCATGCAGGCCGCGGAAACGGTAGCCCTGCGGGGTGCGCTCTTCGGGGAACTGCACGGTGATCTTGCGCGCGAAAAAATACCGCCCGGTCAGCGCCATGCCCTTGACCAGCTCGTAGAGCAGGAAGGTCTTGAAGAAATTTTTTATCATTTGCATAGTCGTCTCCTCCGCGCTTACCAGACCCACAGCGGGGTTTGCATCCACGAGGCCACCACCACCACCCATATGATGGTAAGCGGGATGAATACCTTCCAACCCAGACGCATCAGCTGGTCATAGCGATAGCGCGGGAACGTGGCGCGGAACCACAGGAACAGGAACAGGATGAACGACACCTTGCCCAGCAGCCAGATGAAGCTGTCCGGCAGGAACGGCAACGGCGACAGCCAACCGCCGAGGAACATGATCGAGGTCAGGAACGCGATCAGGATCATGTTGGCGTATTCGGCCAGGAAGAACAGCGCGAACGCCATGCCGGAATATTCAACGTGGAAACCCGCGACGATCTCGGACTCGCCCTCGGCCATGTCGAACGGCGCGCGGTTGGTCTCGGCCACGCCGGCGATCAGATATACCAGGAACATCGGAAACAGCGGCAATATGTACCAGTTGAGCAAACCATAGCTGCCCTGCTGCCCGTGCACGATGTCGCTCAGATTCATGCTCTGCGAAGCGAGAAGCACGCAGACCAGCGCGAAACCCATAGCGATCTCGTAGGACACGATCTGCGCCGCAGAGCGCACCGCACCGAGAAAAGCGTACTTGGAGTTGGATGCCCAGCCCGCGATGATGATGCCGTACACGCCCAGCGAGGTCATCGCCAGCAGATACAGCAAACCGGCATTGAGATTGGACAGCATCATGCCTTCGGCAAAGGGAATCACCGCCCAGGCAGCCAGCGACGGTGCCAGCGCCATGATCGGTGCCAGGATGAACAGAAACTTGTTGGAGCCGCTGGGAACGATGATCTCTTTGAACAGCAGCTTGATGCCGTCGGCCAGCGGTTGCAGCAGGCCGTAGGGACCAACACGGTTCGGGCCGATACGGATCTGCATGTAACCGATGACCTTGCGCTCGGCCAGCGTCAGGTAAGCGACCGCACCCATGATAGGCAGCACGATGACCATGATTTTCACCACTGTCCAGATCGGCAACCAAGCCGGGCCGAGCAGGTCTTGGCCTGTCTGTTGCAGGATTTGCAGCAATTCCATCATGCACGCTCCACAGTTATCTCGCCGAACATCGCACCCAGTTCCGCCGTTGACGCATGGCCCGCCGCGACCCGCGCAACGCCCGCCGGCAGGCTGTCATCAGCTCCGGCAGCCAGACGGGCGCTCGCGCCGCCCTGCGTGACTTTCACGGTGTCGCCCGGTTGCACGCCCAGTTTCTGCAACTCGTCACCACGCATCATCACACAGGGAGTCGCCGCATCACGGGTCTGTTGCAGCGAGGTCGCGCGGCGCACCAGCGCATCGGCCGAGTAGATCGGCACATCTGCCACGCGCTGTAAACCCGAGAGCTGAGTGGCGGGGACTGATGGCTGAATATCTGCTTGCAACGCATTGTTCAATTTCGCCGGAATATCCATTCCGCCGATCGCCGCGTCACGCACTGCTTCGCTGGTGTCGTAATCGAAGCCGTCCACATTGAGCAGATTACCCAGCACGCGCAGCACTTTCCAACCCGGACGCGCCTCGCCCAGCGGCTTGACGGTGCCCTTAAAGCTTTGCGCACGGCCTTCGGTACTGACAAAAGTGCCGGATGTTTCGGTGAACGGCGTGATCGGCAGCAGCACGTCGGCATAATCAGTCGCGTGATGCTTGAAGGCGGACATCGCCACTACCAGATCGGCGGCCCGCATCGCGGCCATCGCTTGCTGCGGGTTTGCGCAATCCAGTTCCGGTTCGACGTTCAGCAGCACATAGGCCTTGCGCGGCGATTCCAGCATCCGCGCGGCGTTCAAACCCTCTGCCCCGGGCAGCGCGCCGGCCAGATAGCCACCCACGCTGTTCGCAGCCTCGCCGAGGTAGCCGAATTTTGCGCCGCACAGCACGGCAATCTGCTGAGCCAGCATTGCGATCTGCGCCGCCTGCGGATGCTGCTGGGCGAAGTTGCCGAGCAGTACGGCAGCGCGCTCGCCGCTCGCCAGACTCTTGGCGATGGCAGCCGCCTCGCTGCCGACGGTGACGTTATCCACGCCCGGCACGGACGCCTGCTTCTCCGCTGCCAGCGCCTTGAGTATCTGCGCCAGCACGTTGAGCAACTCGTTCGGGGCCACGATGGATTTGTTGGCCAGTTTCATCAGCAGATCGTCATCGGCGGAGTGAATCACATTGACCTGCGTTCCTGTCTTCACCGCTTGGCGGATGCGTTGCGCCAGCAGAGGATGATCCTTGCGCAGGAAACTGCCGACGACCAGCAGGCGATCACGCGTGTCGAGTTCGGCTATCGGCATGCCCAGCCAAGGCGCACCGACACGCTTGCCGTCCGCGCTGAAATCGGACTGGCGCAGTCGGAAATCCACGTTGCCGCTGCCGATGCCGCGCACCAGTTTCTGCAACAGATAAAGCTCTTCCACCGTGCTGTGCGGTGTCGCCAGTGCGGCGATCTGCTCCGCGCCCGCACCAGTGCCGATCTGGCGCAATGCGTTCGCGACATATTCCAGCGCCGCCTGCCACTCGACTTCGATCCACTTGCCGTCTTGCTTGATCATCGGCTTGGTCAGGCGCTCGGAAGAATTCAGTCCTTCGTAGCTGAACCTGTCCTTGTCGGATATCCAGCACTCGTTGACGTCTTCGTTCTCGACCGGCGTGACGCGCATCACCTTGTTGTTCTTGATGTGTACCGCGAGGTTGGAACCCAGCCCGTCGTGCGGACTGACCGAACGGCGGCGCGACAACTCCCAGCTGCGCGCGGTGTAACGGAACGGCTTGCTGGTCAGCGCGCCGACCGGGCACAGGTCGATCATGTTGCCGGACAGCTCCGAATCCACCGTGCTGTTCACGAAACTCATGATCTCGGAATGCTCGCTGCGGAACGCCATGCCCAATTCCATCTGGCCCGCGATCTCCTGCCCGAAACGCACGCAGCGCGTGCACTGGATGCAGCGGCTCATTTCCTCGGTGGAGATCAGCGCGCCGATGCTCTTGTGCAACACCACGCGCTTTTCTTCGGTGTAACGGGATGCGCTGCCGCCATAACCCATCGCGACATCCTGCAACTGGCATTCACCGCCTTGGTCACAGATCGGACAGTCCAGCGGATGATTGATGAGCAGAAACTCCATCACGCCTTTTTGCGCCTTGACCGCAGACTCGGAATGGGTGCGCACCTTCATGCCCTCGGCAACGGGCGTCGCGCAGGCCGGCAAAGGCTTGGGGGCCTTTTCCACTTCAACCAAACACATGCGGCAGTTCGCCGAAATGGACAGTTTCTTGTGGTAGCAGAAATGCGGAATATGGACGCCGACTTTGCGCGCCGCATCCATCACGGTTGAGCCGCGTTCGGTCTCGACCAACTTGCCATCAATTTCAATATTGATCATTGCTCACCCGTCAGCTTTACACCAAGCAGCGCTTGTGTTCGATGTGGTATTCGAATTCGTCGCGGAAATTTTTTAGCATGCCCTGCACCGGCCAGACCGCCGCCTCGCCCAGCGCACAGATCGTGCGGCCCGCGATGTTCTCGCCGATGCTGAGCAGCAGATCCAGATCTTCCTTGCGCCCTTCGCCGTGCTCGATACGATGCACGATGCGGTACAACCAGCCGGTACCTTCGCGGCAAGGCGTGCATTGGCCGCAGGACTCTTCATGGTAGAAATACGACAGCCGCTCCAGCGCGCGCACCATGCAGGTGGTCTCGTCCATCACGATCACCGCGCCGCTGCCCAAGCCGGAGCCAGCCTTTTGGATTGAGTCGTAATCCATGGTCAGGTCCATCATGACCGCGCCCGGCACCACCGGCATTGAGGAACCGCCGGGAATCACCGCCTTGAGCGTATGTCCGTTGCGCACACCGCCCGCCATTTTCAGCAGCTCGCTGAACGGCGTACCCATCGGCACTTCGAAATTTCCCGGATTGTTCACATGTCCGGACACCGAGAACAACTTGGTGCCGCCGTTGTTCGGCTTGCCGAGTTCCAAAAACTTCTGCCCGCCGTTGTTGATGATGTACGGGATACTGGCGAAAGTCTCGGTATTGTTGATTGTGGTCGGCTTGCCGTACAGACCGAAACTGGCGGGGAAAGGCGGTTTGTAGCGCGGCTGACCCTTTTTGCCTTCTATGGATTCAAGCAACGCGGTCTCTTCACCGCAGATATACGCGCCGTAACCCAAGTGGTTATGCAGATCGAAACTAAAGCCGCTGCCCAGAATGTTGTCGCCCAGATAACCGGCGGCGCGAGCCAGCTCACAGGCCTCTTCCATGCGCTCGTAGGCTTCAAATATCTCGCCGTGCACGTAGTTGTAACCAGTCTTCACGCCCATCGTATAGGCGGCGATCGCCATGCCTTCGATGAGCAGATGCGGGTTGTACAACAGGATGTCCCAGTCCTTGCATGTGCCAGGCTCGCCTTCGTCGGTGTTGCACACGATGTACTTGTCACCATCGTAGTTCTTCGGCATAAAGCTCCACTTCAGCCCGGTCGGGAAGCCAGCACCGCCGCGACCTCTCAGGGCGGACAGCTTTACCTCGGCGATGATCGAGTCGGGTGAGGTCTTTTCGGTCAATATCTTGCGTAGAGCCCGGTAACCGCCGACCTTGAGATAGTTCTCCAGCGTCCAAGGCTGGTCGAACTCCATGGTAGTAAGAATCACCGGGCCTCTCATGATTTGTCGAGCTCCGCAAAAATTGTGTCGATCTTTTCCTTGCTCATGCGCGCGCAGATCTTTTTGTTGTTCAGCGTCAGCACCGGCGCATCCTTGCACGCTCCCATGCATTCCCCCTCGCGCAGGCCGTATTTTCCGTCCGCCGTGACTTCGCCCAGTTTGATGCCCAGCTTGTTCTCGATATAGCCAACGGTATCCAGCGCACCGCAAAGCGTGCAGGACAAATTGGTGCACACGGTGATGGTGTGCTTGCCCATCGGCTTGAGGTTGTACATGTGGTAGAAGGTCGCCACCTCGTACACCGCCATCTTCGGCATTCCCAGATATTCCGCGACATCGGACATGTCATCGGTCGATATCCAGCCCTTCTCGTCCTGCACAAAACGCAATGCCGCCATCACCGCCGACTGGCGCTGATCCGCCGGATATTTCTTCAACTCGCGATTGAGTCTGCTTTGTATTTGTTCGGATAGCATCAGCGGTCCACCTCTCCAAAAACGATGTCCTGCGTACCGATGATGGTCACCACATCGGCGATCATGTGACCGCGACACATCTCATCCAGCGCCGCCATGTGGGCAAAGCCCGGCGCGCGGATCTTCATGCGATAAGGCTTGTTGGCACCGTCCGAAATCAGATAGATGCCGAACTCGCCCTTGGGATGTTCCACCGCCGCATAGGCCTCGCCGACCGGCACGTGCATCCCCTCGGTGAACAGCTTGAAGTGGTGGATCAACTCTTCCATGTTCTGTTTCATCTCCTCGCGCTTGGGCGGAGAGAATTTATGGTTTCCCGCCATCACCGGGCCGGGGTGGTTGCGCAGCCATGCGATGCACTGCTTGATGATGCGGTTGGACTGGCGCATTTCTTCGATGCGCACCAGATAACGGTCATAGGAATCGCCGTTGGTACCGACCGGAATGTCGAAATCCAGCCGGTCGTAGACTTCATACGATTGCTTTTTGCGCAGATCCCACTCCACGCCGGAACCGCGCAGCATTGGCCCGCTAAAGCCCAGCGCCTGGGCGCGCTCCGGCGACACCACGCCGATCCCCACGGTGCGCTGCTTCCAGATACGGTTATCCGTCAGCAGCGTCTCGTACTCATCGACGAAACCGGGAAAACGGTTGGTGAAATCTTCCAGAAAATCCAGCAGTGAACCCTGGCGGTTCTCGTTGAGCTTATGCACGGCCGCCGCGTTGTGTATCTTCGATGCTTGGTATTGCGGCATGGTATCCGGCAAGTCGCGATACACGCCGCCCGGACGATAGTAAGCCGCATGCATGCGCGCACCGGACACGGCCTCATAGGCATCCATCAGGTCTTCGCGTTCGCGGAAAGCGTACAGGAACACGGTCATCGCGCCGATATCCAGCGCATGGGCACCCAACCACAGCAGGTGATTCAGAATTCGGGTTATCTCATCGAACATCACGCGGATATACTGGGCACGCAGCGGCACCTCGATGCCGGTCAGTTTTTCGATCGCCATCACATAAGCATGTTCGTTGCTCATCATCGACACATAGTCGAGGCGATCCATGTAAGGCAACGATTGCAGATAGGTCTTGTGCTCGGCTAGTTTCTCGGTCGCGCGATGCAGCAGGCCGATGTGCGGATCGGCGCGCTCGATCACCTCGCCGTCCAGCTCCAGCACCAGACGCAACACCCCGTGCGCCGAAGGATGCTGCGGCCCAAAATTCATTGTGTAGTTTTGTATTTCCGCCATGATTCCGCCTGCCTCAGTTCCGGTTCAACGTGCGTTCACAATGCATTTCAGTGCAGGCTAATGCTTGCGCAGCAAGCGTTACGCCGGAACTAAAATTCATTGTGTAGTTTTGTATTTCCGCCATGATCCGCGCCCTTAGTTGCAACCGTAGTTTTCTTCGCGCACGATACGCGGCGTCACTTCGCGCGGCTCAACCGACACCGGTTGGTACACCACACGCCGCTGCGCCGGGTCGTAACGCATCTCGACATGACCGGACAAGGGGAAATCCTTGCGGAACGGGCTGCCGATGAAACCGTAATCGGTCAAGATACGGCGCAGATCGGGATGTCCGGTGAACACCATGCCGAACAGATCAAACGCCTCGCGCTCGTACCAGTTGGCGCAAGACCAGATGCCTGTCACCGATTCCAACACGGGGAATTCGTCATCTTCAGCAAAGATGCGCACGCGCAAACGCAGGTTGTGGCTCAACGAGAGCAGGTGATAGACCACGGCAAAACGGTGTCCATCGCCCGCAGACACGTCACCGTCATCCTTGCCATAGGTGGAATAATCCACCCCGCACAGGTCGATCATCTGTTCAAAACCGAGTGTATCCCGCAAGCTCGCCAGTGACTCCAGCATTCCCTCGGCCGCGAGCAGGACAGTCAGTTCCCCCAGACGCACTTCTGCAGTCAGCAGCCTTTCGCCCAGCAAGCCAACCAAATCCGCACGCAATGTAGTCAAATCAGCAGCCATAGTTCATCCTAGCGCGCAATGGTATTGGTTCGTTTGATTTTATTCTGCAACTGAATGATTCCGTACAGCAATGCCTCGGCAGTAGGAGGGCATCCGGGCACATAAATATCCACCGGCACAATGCGGTCACAGCCGCGCACCACAGAGTAGGAATAGTGATAGTAGCCGCCACCGTTGGCGCAGGAACCCATGGAAATCACCCAGCGTGGCTCAGCCATCTGGTCGTAGACCTTGCGCAACGCCGGCGCCATTTTGTTACACAGCGTGCCCGCCACAATCATCACATCCGACTGGCGCGGACTGGGACGAAACACGACACCAAAACGATCCAAGTCATAGCGCGCCGCACCAGCTTGCATCATCTCCACAGCACAACAGGCGAGACCAAAAGTCATCGGCCACAGCGAACCGGTACGGGTGTAATTGATTACCGTATCAAGCGTCGTGGTAACAACGCCCTTCTCCAGGATGCCTTCTATTCCCATTCCAGAGCCCCTTTCATCCATTCATAGACAAAGCCAACCACCAGGATGGCGAGGAAAATCATCATGGAAACGAAACCAAAGGTGCCAATCTCCTTGAGTACGACCGCCCAGGGAAATAGAAAGGCGATCTCGAGATCGAACAGAATGAACAGGATAGCGACAAGGTAATAACGCACATCGAACTTCATGCGCGCATCTTCAAACGCTTCGAAGCCGCACTCGTAGGCGGAAAGCTTGGCGCTGTCGGGACGGTTGGGAGAAACCAGCTTTCCGAGTATCACGGGCACGACGCCCATTGCGATACCCACGCAAACAAATAACAGCACCGGAAAATAATTTTCCAACATTGAGCTCCCCCCTCAGTCTGTGGTGGCTTCCGCGTTTTCCCGGAGCCGCTTTATTTATTGACGCTATTGTCGCTCCGACATTTCTGTGTGCCGGTATGTTTTTTAAAAATCTGGTGCGGATGGGGAGACTCGAACTCCCACGCCCTTTCGGGCACAAGCACCTCAAGCTTGCGTGTCTACCAATTCCACCACAACCGCAGTGCTACTGCAAAATTATTTCGGGATCTCTCCAGATTTGGAGCCATCCGCAGGCACGGCCGGTGCCACTTGCTTCGCGGCGGCGGGCACCCTGTCCATCACACCCTGCTGTTTCGCGGGATGCGAATAGAGGTAGGTGAGAGACAGGCTACTGACAAAAAACACCGCAGCAGCAACCGCCGTGCTGCGGCTCAAGAAATTGGCCGATCCACTGGAACCGAACAGACTACCGGCAGACCCGGTGCCGAACGCCGCGCCCATATCCGCACCCTTGCCATGCTGAACCAACACCAAACCAACCAGCACCACGGCCGTTATGACATGAACAACCCAAACCAATGTTTCCACGCTATTACTCCAGAAATTCTATATTCAATTACACACTATCTCGTTGCCGCATGGGCCGCACGACATATCGCCACAAAATCATCCGCGACCAGCGATGCACCGCCTATCAATCCGCCGTCGATATCAGGCATTGCAAACAATTGATCCGCATTGTTGGCCTTGACGCTTCCGCCGTAGAGTATACACAAGCCCTGAGCCACTTGCCCGTCCAATTGCGCAATCCTGTGACGGATAAACGCATGCACATCCTGAGCCTGCTCCGGCGTGGCGGTCTTGCCTGTACCAATGGCCCAGACCGGCTCGTACGCAATCACCGTCTTTGCGACAGCCGCGACACTTGCGTGATTCAACACGACCTCAAGTTGTCTCGCCACCACCTGCTCAGTCACCCCCCCCTCGCGCTCTTCCAGGGTTTCTCCTACGCAAAAAATCGGGGTAAGACCGAACTTGATCGCCGCATCGAATTTTGCGGCAGCAATATCGTTGCTCTCGTGAAACAGGGCACGACGCTCAGAATGTCCGATGATCACATAACGACACCCGAAATCTGCCAGCATGCCCGGAGCCACTGCACCGGTAAAGGCACCCTGCTCATGCTGACTCAGATTCTGACCTCCCCACGCAACATTGGTACCAGCCAACATGGACTGAGCTTGGGCCAGATAAGGATACGGCACGCACACGCCGTAATCGGCATTGTTCAGATCACGCACACCGCTCGTTACGCCTTCCAGCAGCACCTTGTTGCCTGCCAAACTGCCATACATTTTCCAATTCCCAACAACCAGTTTTCGGCGCATCGTAATCAATCCGTTTTGCAATTAAGGTTAGCAATCCTACTCGCGAAAGAAAGCATGGTCAACGAAACAGGCCGAAAAACCACGCGAAAGAGGGGCCATCAGGCCGCTTGAACCGGAATTTTTCCCCGGATATCTATGATGCGATTATGCTCGTCCACATACACGAGCCGGGGATGGAATTTTTGCAACTCCAGCTCGGAATACATCGCATAAGTCGCGATAATGATGATGTCACCCGGCGCCGCCTTGTGTGCGGCAGCGCCGTTCACCGAGATCACGCCGGAACCGCGCTGGGCACGGATGGCATACGTGGTAAAACGCTCGCCGTTGGTGACATTGTAGATGTCGATCTGTTGATACTCCCTGATATCGGCAGCATCCAGCAAATCATCATCGATCGCGCAGGAGCCTTCATAGTGCAACTCGGAGTGCGTCACTCGCACACGGTGCAGTTTGGCTTCAAGCATGATTCGTTGCATGGGATACCTCCCTCTCAAATGGGGCGCGGATTATATAACACTCAACCCGCAAGACCAATTTCGACGTTATCGAGCAAACGGGTATTACCCAACTTCGCAGCGGCGAGAATCACCCAGCCCGGTTGCGACAAATCGGCGGCTTGCAAATCGGACTGATTACGCAACTCGATGTAATCCACCGCCCACCCTCTAGTTTCCAGTGCTGAGACCGTTTGCCGGCGTATCTGTTCAATATCACCCACCCGTTGCAAGACAGCCTGCCGCATCGCCAGCAGAGCTCGGTACAAAAAGGGCGCTTCGGCGCGCTCCGATTCGCTCAGATATTGATTGCGCGAACTCAGCGCCAAACCATCCTGCGCTCGCACCGTTTCCCCGCCGACGATGCGAATCGGCAGATCCAGTTCGGCAACCATGCGGCGAACGATGTGCAGCTGCTGATAGTCCTTCTTGCCGAACACCGCGACCTGCGGCCGGACGATGTTCAGCAACTTGAGCACCACGGTCGCCATGCCGCGAAAATGCCCCGGACGGGACGCGCCGCACAGTTCGCCAGCAATCGGCGGCAGCTCGACGAACACCCTTTGCCGCACCGGATACATGTCGCCGGCCGCAGGCGCGAACACCACGTCTGCCAGCCCCGCCAGCTTGGCACAATCCGCCTCCAGCGTGCGCGGGTAGCGCTCAAAGTCTTCGCTTGGTCCAAACTGCAGCGGATTAACGAAGATGCTCACCACCACACATCTCCCCTGTTCGCGAGCGATGCGCACCAGATCGAGATGCCCCTCGTGCAGATTACCCATGGTTGGCACAAAGGCTATGGAGTTCTCGTTAGCCAGCCTGGCGCGCAACTCGGCGATAGTGTGAATGACCCCCATCAAAAACAGTGTTGTTGCGCGGGGAACACCCCGCTTTTCACTTCGGCGACATAATTCGCCACGGCGGTGGCGATGCTGTCTGCGCCTTGCATGTAATTCTTCACAAAGCGCGCTTTTTTGCCGGGATAGATGTCCAGCATGTCATGCAGCACCAATACCTGGCCGGAACAACCCACTCCCGCACCGATGCCGATGGTGGGGATGCGCAACTGCGCAGTCACCTCCGCTGCCAGCACGGCAGGCACCGCTTCCAGCACCAGCATCCCGGCACCGGCCTGTTGTAACGTCAACGCCTCCTGCCGCAGGCGTTGGGCGCCGGAGGTGTCACGCCCCTGCACGCGATAACCGCCAAGCTGATGCACCGATTGCGGGGTCAAACCGAGATGTCCACACACGGGAATGCCGCGCTCGGTGAGAAAACGTACCGTTTCCGCCATCGCCGCCCCGCCCTCGATCTTGACCATCTGCGCGCCTGCCGCCATCAGCTGCGCGGCATGCGCAAAAGTCTCCCTCGGGCTGACTTGAAACGTGCCAAACGGCATGTCCGCGACGATGAAGGCCTGCGCCGATCCGCTCGCCACACAGGCGGTGTGATAAGCCATATCGTTGAGTGTGACCGGCAGTGTGCTGTCGCGCCCCTGCAACACCATGCCCAGCGAATCCCCGACCAGCAGGACATCCACACCGCTGGATTCCAGCAACGCGGCGAAGCTGGCATCGTAACAAGTCAGCACGGCGATCTTTTCATTCTTGTCGCGCATGGCTTGCAGCGCGGTCAATGTGGTTCGCATCAACTCCCCCAGCTAAAAAACTCGCGCGGCCCGCGCATCTGTTCGATGCGCTGCAACAGCAAGTCGAAATCCGCATCACCCTCGACAAAATTGAGATGCTCGCTGTTGACCATCAACACCGGTGCGGCTGCGTAATGATAGAAGAAATCACTGTAACTCTGCGCCAGGCGCATCAAATAAGCCTCTGAAATACTTTGCTCGTAAAGGTTGGCACGGCGCTGCACCCGCTCTGCCAGTACATGCGGCTCGGCCTGCAAATAAATCACCAGATCCGGCACGGGGGCCTGCACTTGCAGCGCATGATATATCTGCTGGTACAGCGCGAATTCCTCCTCGTTCAGATTCAGACGGGCGAACAGCATATCCTTGTCGAACAGATAATCGGCCACCGTCCCGCTGTGGAACAGATCCATCTGCGCCAGTTCGCGCAGCTCGTTGCCGCGCTGGAAGAGGAAGAACAACTGCGTCGCCAACGCATGGCGCGCCGGCTCCTGATAGAACCGGGTTAAAAACGGATTATCTTCCGGCTTTTCCAGCAGCGTGGCCGCGCCGAGACGCTGCGCCAGACGGCGCGCGAGACTGGTTTTGCCCACACCGATCGGCCCCTCCACCACCACGTAACGATATTTATCCAGCAGCATGCTGCATACGCTCCAGAATCTGCCCGGTGCAGGCGCGCAACGCCAGCTCCGCGCTGCCGACCCCGGGAATGACACAGTCAGGCACGAGTTCCAGCAAGGGTTGCAGCACAAAGGCGCGCTGATGCATGTGCGGGTGGGGAACCGTCAGGCCATGCTCATGCAAAGACCAGTCTTCATACAGCAACACATCGAGATCCAACGTGCGCGGTGCGTTCCGAAAAGTGCGCTCGCGCCCGTGCTGCTGCTCGATTCGCAACAACGCCTGCAACAATGCCTGCGGGGTTAGCGTCGTTTCGACCTTCGCCACCGCATTGACGAAATCCGGCTGGTCCAGATAACCCACCGGCGCGCTGCGATACAGCGACGAGCGCGCGACCAGCCTCGTGTCCGGCAAGACATCGAGATCGGCGAAGGCACGCTGCAATTGGTCGAGCGGTTCATCCTGATTGCTGCCCAGCCCGATGAAGGCGGTATGCAACATTATGCTTCCGGCGTTCCCGCCGAAGCCGGCTTATTACGCGGCTTGCGTCGGCGACGCTTTTTGTCGCCTGCCCCTTCCGCTTGCAGCATTTCGGCACGCCGCTCGGCACTGGCATCCTGGAATTCATCCCACCACAAACCCAGCTCGTCCTCGACTTCCCCGCTGGCACAACGCAACAACAGAAAATCATAGGCGGCACGGAAACGCGGCTGTTCCAGCAAACGGAACGGACGCTGCCCGGAGCGCTGTTCGAAACGCTGTTGCAGCAGCCATATCTCCTTCATCACCGCATCATGGCGATGCGGAATGGCCAGCTGGGCTTTCTGCCTGGCCAGCACCTCGTCCATCGCCTCGTGCATGGCCCCCACCGGACGCTCACCGCGCTGCACGCGCAAGTTCCACGCCGCCAGCACTTCGTGCCACAACAGGGTGGCGAACAGAAATGCGGGGGACACCGATTTTTCCATCGCCAGACGCTCATCGGTGTTGCGCAGCGCCAGCATGACGAATTTCTCGCCCATCGGCTGCTCCAGGATCACATCGAGCAACGGCAACAGGCCATGGTGCAACTCCATCTTGCGCAGCATACGGACACACTCGACCGAGTGTCCGGACAACAGCATCTTCAACACCTCGTCGAGCAGGCGCGCTTCCGGCACGTTATCGAGCAAATCCTTAAACCGGGCGATCGGCGCGGATGTCCGCGTCTCCAGCTTCATACCCAGCTTGGCGGATAGACGCACGGCACGCAGCATGCGCACCGGATCCTCGCGGTAGCGCGTTTCCGGATCACCGATGATGCGCAGCAATTTGCTGCTGGTGTCGGCATAGCCGCCGTGATAATCGAATATCTCCTGGGTGGAGGGATCGTAAAACAGCGCATTTGCGGTAAAGTCGCGCCGCGCCGCATCCTGCTCCTGATCGCCGAACTCGTTGTCGCGCAGCAGACGCCCGTGCGCGTCGGTTTCCGCATCCTCCTCTTCGATCATGCGCCGGAAAGTGGAAACCTCGACCACCTCCTCGCCGAACATCACATGCACCAGACGAAAACGCCGCCCGATGATGCGCGAACGGCGGAACACGCGGCGCACCTCCTCCGGTGTGGCATCGGTCGTCACATCGAAATCCTTGGGCGTGCATTTCAGCAGCAAATCCCGCACCGCGCCGCCCACCACGTAGGCCTGATAGCCCGCCGCCTGCAAACCGTCAGTAACTTTCTTCGCGCCGTAACTCACCTGTTCGCGAGCCACTCCGTGCAACTCGAAGGGAATCACCTGCGCGTTGCCCTGTGTTCTGGTCTTGGCTGATTTGCGGAATATGCGCTTGAGGAATTTTTTAATCATGCAGTCTCAATGAGTGGCGCAACGACGGCGCAAAAAGAGTGCGGATTATACACCGCGCAGATTTCCCCGCTCCCGACGAAAAACGCGCCTCGCGGCGCGTTTTTCGTTGCAACTATCCACAGACTCAACCTTTCAAACAGCTACTCATAAAAGTTTTGCGCTCGTCGCCCTTGAGCCCCTTGGTCTTGGCCTCCGCATTACACCCCTTCATCCTGTCTTGTTGCGGCGATGCCGCTTTGGCCACCGGCTCAGCCGACGTCGCAGGCGTGGCCGCAACCGCTCCCTTGCCCGATTTCAGGACATAGTCCTTGGACAAGCATTTCTTCATAAAGGCTTTGCGTTCATCCCCTTTCAAGCCGTCGGCTTTCGCCTCCTTGTTACAGCCCTTCATCTTTTCCTGTTGATTGCCGGCAGACACAGGCGAGGAAACCGCAACAGCCAATCCGAAACACGCCAACGCGAATATTTTCTTCATGAGAATCTCCTTAGTAAAGAGTGATGGTTAAGAATCGCGCGGGACAGCGACAAGCAGCCCGCCACGCACCGTAAACCTCACTCCTCCCAAGGTCAATAGACCGAAATATCTAGATAATTCGGCCTAGTGAATCCAGGACATCCCCTTGATTCGTTGCAGAGAACCTCATGTCCATCGGCATATCGACGGATAGACGCGCCTCGTCCCGTGACTATAGCTTTTCGCAGCCTTTGTTCACCGCCTTGCAGGTGATCTGATAATCCCGTTTGGCCAGCTCAACCTCCCCTAGCTCCTCGTAAGCCATCGCGCGCCCGAAGTACGGTCTGGGATTCAAGCCCATGTTCTTCCTCTTGGCGATTTCTATCGCTTGAGTGAACGCCGCCACCGCCGCCCGCCAATCGCCTTTTTTGGCATGTGCCACCCCGAGATTGTTATAGGGAAACGGCCACTCCGGATTCAGTTTGCCGGCAAGTGACAGATCCCTGATGGCCAGGTCGTACTCGTCCACTTTGCTGAATTCCGTTCCACGGTTGTAATAGATGCGGTACACACCGGGCAATTCCAAGCGGTCCTTGACCAGTTTCTCCGCATCATCCCACAGCATCAACGGATGTCCGAATGAACTGAGCCGCTCCATTGACACCGGAAACAGTGCCAACGCAACGACCGAGACGATGATAGCCGCCATGCGCTTATCCAATGCATCCAGCAGCAGCGGCAATACGCAGCAGGCACCGGCAGCCCACAGGTAACTGCGATACAGCACAAAACTCTCCTGAATGCGCACGGTGGAGAACTCGGGCATGAACATCAGCCACGGGAATAACATCGCCAGCCCGAGCAAGCCCAAGCGCCCGCGTTTTATCAGCAGCCACAACGCCCCTCCACCCCAAGCGGCAAAGCCCATCAATGCCAGCAGGTAGGGCGACAGCAAGGAGGACGCGAAGGGCTCGCGCATATCCACCGACATCCAGGCCGGATTGGGGAACAGCCACAGACCGGCGTATTTAAAGAACAGCCAGGACTGTGTCAGAACGCTCAAGGGATGGTTGAGATCACTGTCAACACCGAGCATCTCCGGGGCATATATCTCGTAGGTGGAACCGAGTATGCCCTTTTTCGCGGCGACCACGAACAGCGCAATCAGCGCCAGCAGCGCAAATATCACCCAGCGCTGTTTAAGCTTTTCCCGCCAGTCCTCATGCAGCAACACGGTCAGCGCCAGCAACACGGCCGGCAACATGATGGCGTGCTCCTTGGAGAATACCGCCAGATAATACAAAGGCACGCTGGCCCATAACCACTGGGGCTGTCGGCGCACACTGCCATGCAGATAGGCCAGCATCGCCAGCAGACTGAATAAAGTGGCCATGACGATAGTACGCTGCACCAGATAGCCGACCGCGTACACCGCCACCGGATGCAGCGCAAAAAACAGCGCGGCGGCAAAAGCCAGCGTGTGCACGCCCAGCAAGGAATCGGCGCGCGTGCCATAAACGGCATCGAACAGGCGCGCCAGGAAGAAGAACAAGGCGATACTCACCGCAGCGTGCAGCAGCAGGTTTTCAACCCGAAAGTGCAGCATATCCAGCCCGAACGCCGCCTTCCCCCATGCCAGCGTGGCATAAGGCAAGGAGCGCAATTCGAACAGGGAAAAATGATATCCGGAGACAGGCTGATTGCCTCGCTCATCCAGCATAAAGAACGGCAGATCGTCGAACACGATGGGGTTCCACAAGAACTGCCCGTACAACGCGAAAATCAGTGCCAGCAGTGACAGCGGCATAAGCACAACAGTTTTTGTTCGCATAAACTCCCGCCGATCTAAGATCTCAAAAGCACAAAAGCCGGGAGACCCGGCTTTTGTGTGCCACTTAAAGCGTATTACTTACAGAATGTATCAGTTACGCAGTTACCACTGGAAGTCCAGCCGATTCCCGCAGAACCCACTTCCGGGGTCAGAATGTAAGTCAATATGCTGCCATCTGTTGCTTTCAAAGCATTTGTCGCCTGAATAGTAATTTCAGGAACGCTATCGGCATTAATCGCAACCTGCTTTGCAGCGACAACCTTGGTTCCAGTGATAGCAGTATCGGTAGCAGTATCGATGGTACCCAAATCCGCTGGAATACCATTAGAACCGGCGGCACACTCAGTGCCGTAAGAATCAGGGAAGTCAGAGATACATATCTCTATCGCTGTCTTCAATGCAGATGCACCCTGCACCAATTCAGTCGCCTTGGCCTTCTTGGTGTAATCGCTGTAAGCAGGAATCGCCACAGCAGCCAGAATACCGATAATCGCAACCACAATCATCAGTTCGATCAGGGTAAAACCTTTTTGTACGTTTTTCATGTAGAACTCCTTGGGTTAGTTAAATCCTATAGCCATCCGGCTCGGTTGGTAAACTGCGCCTCCCTGACCGCTGGTTAACACACGCCGTGTGTGCATTCATTGAAGCAATACGCATGCCACAATCATAACCAATTGTTTTATTTTAAATATTCAAACAATCACAGCATCCGCACCAACAAAATACGTCCGCATACTGACGATTTTCGTCACCTGAGCGCGTAAGCATAAGGGCGATTTACCCCGAGCCATCGCGCGGTAAAACCGCGCTTGTGCTTTTACCCAACTCAATGAGACCCGACGCAATGCGTTCCAATTGAATAGGCATTTGAGGCATGCCCCCCTAAGGTGAATAGCCGGGAATCTTGCTGACATCGACTTCATCGATTTGCTCCGGAGCCAAAAAGCGTTTGGCATATTCAAGATAGACCTTTTCACGAATGAAGATATCAAACAGATCGGGATCGATATGTCCGCCCAGTTTGAATTTGCCTAGAATGCTCAGCGATTCGGTCAGCGTCTTGCCCGGTTTGTAGGGGCGGTCTTTTGCCGTGAGTGCCTCAAAAATATCGGCAATGCCCATCAGGCGCGCCTGCACCGACATCTGGTCGCGCGTCAAACCGCGCGGGTAGCCTTTGCCATCCATGCGTTCGTGATGTCCACCCGCGTATTCCGGCACATTCTTGAGGTGCTTCGGCCACGGCAGCGACTCCAGCATCTTGATGGTGACCACGATGTGGTGATTGATGATCTCTCGTTCCGCATCGGTCAGTGTACCCGCGCGAATGTTCAGATTCTCCAGTTCATCCGCACTGAGAAAACCTGCTTCATTTCCGTCCACATCCCGCCAGCGGTAAGTGGCAATCCGTTTGACACGTTGCTGCGCTTCTTGCGACATGGCCTCGCCGCCGATATTGCAATGGCGCAGGAACTCGCGGTCCTCTTCAAGCTGCCGGACGCCGGCCTCATATTCGGCACGGATAACTTCGGCCCCGTGCCGCGCCGTACCGCCTTCTTCATGCAACGCACGCAGCATGGCAATCTCGGCATCACGCTTAAGCACTTCGAAACGGGTATCAATCAAATGGATTCGATCAAACAGCGTGTGCAACTTGGTCGCTTTGTCGACCACATGCACCGGCGTGGTGATCTTGCCGCAGTCGTGCAACAACCCGGCGATTTTAAGCTCGTGCTGATCCCTTTCGCTCATCACGAAATCTTTCAATGGCCCCTGCCGGGTGCGATTAACTGCCCCGGCCAGCATCATGGTCAGCGCCGGCACGCGGGCGCAGTGTCCGCCGGTATAGGGTGACTTGTCATCAATGGCGGTATTGATGAGCTGGATGAAGGCTTCGAACAATTCCTCCAGTTGCGCAATCAGACGACGGTTGCTCAACGCAATGGCAGCTTGGGAGGCGAGCGATTCCAGCAACTGCTGATCGTCTTTGGAGAACGGAACGATTTCGCCATTTTCCCGGTCCATCGCGTTGATCAGTTGCAAAACACCGATGACCTCGTTTTCATGGTTGCGCATCGGTACTGCCAGAAATGATTTGGAGCGGTAACCTGTCTTGGCATCGAATTTTTTCGTGCCGGAAAAATCGTAGCCCTGCTCGGTATACGCATCGGCGATGTTGACCGTTTCGCCGCTCAACACGGCATGGGTCACCACCATGGCGTGGTTCTGGTTTCCCTCCTCGTCGTACAAAGGGATGGGGCTGAAGGAAGCCGGCACGCCGCTGGTGCCCCCCATGGAAATTTTCAGCGTATCGTTGCGCAGTATCTCAAAACGCAACCTGTATCGCTCCATGTCATGCAGATAGAGTGTCCCCCCGTCTGCATTGGTTATACGTTTGGCTGCCTCAAGAATAATTTCAAGCAAACTGTTGATGTCGATCTGCTGCGACAGCGCGATGCCGATTTCATTGAGCTCTTTGAGACGGTGCCGCAGGTTATTCGCTGCACTCATGATCCTACCTCGTTATTTGATACAGACCGCGCGCACCTGATGCATGTCTGTGATGCCCTGCAACACTTTCTCCATACCGTCCTGCTTCAGAGTGTGCATACCCTCTTCCAGCGCGATTGCCAGAAGCTCGGCGACACGGGCATGTTCCTGAATAGCCTTTTTCACCGGATCGGTGCCGATCAGAAGCTCGTGCAAACCGACCCGTCCGCGGTAGCCCGTGCCGGAGCACTTGTCGCATCCTCCCGGGCCGTACAGGGTAAATTGCCCTTTGTCATCGGCAAACAGCTTGACCCACTCATCGTACACCGCTTTGGTTGCAACCTTGGGATCCTTTTTCCAAGTCACGGTATTTTTCAGTTCTTCGCTATATTCGGAGAGCAGCAGATTGATTTCCTCCGTCGTGGCGGTATGTGGCTTCTTGCAATCCGCACACAGGCGTTTGGCCAGACGCTGCGCCAGGATTCCCAACAACGCGTCGGCGAAGTTGAACGGATCCATGCCCATGTCGAGCAAGCGGATGATCGATTCCGGCGCGCTGTTGGTGTGCAGGGTGGCGAACACCAGGTGGCCGGTCAACGAGGCTTCGATGCCGATGGAGACGGTTTCCTTGTCGCGCATTTCACCGACCATGATCACGTCGGGATCGGCACGCAGGAAGGCGCGCATGATGGTGGCGAAATCCAGCCCGGCTTTCTTGTTGATCTGCACCTGCCGCAGACCTTTTTGCGTGATTTCGACCGGATCTTCCGCCGTCCATATCTTGGTATCCGGGGTATTGATGTACTTTAGAATCGAATGCAGCGTGGTGGTCTTGCCGGAACCGGTCGGACCGCACACGAAGAACAATCCGTACGGCTTGCTGACCGTCGATTTGATCAAGTCGTTGTTGCGCACCGAAAAGCCCATCTTTTCCAGCGGCAGCGGCTCGCCGGATGCGAGGATACGCATCACCACATCCTCTACTCCACCCTGTGATGGAATCGTCGCCACACGCAGCTCGATATCCAGTGGGCCGTACTTTTTGAACTTGATCTTGCCGTCCTGCGGTTTGCGCTTCTCCGAAATATCGAGATCGCACATGATTTTGAGGCGTGTCACCAGCGCGTTACGGTAGGTGGAAGGCACCTCAATGTAGTTGATCAGCGAGCCGTCTTTGCGCACCCTGATCTGGGTCTTCGTTTTGCCCGGCCCCGGCTCGATATGGATATCGGAGGCTCCCATACGGTAAGAGTCGACAATAATCTTATTGACCAGTTTAACCAGTTCGTTGTCGGCCGCCGCATTGACATCGTCCTGCGTGATGCCACCGGACTCCTCGTCGTCCCCGCTCCCCATGCTGGAAAGAAGATCGTCCATCGAGGATTCATCCACAGCGAATCCGCCGGTCGAATCGGATGAACCGCCATAAAACAAGTCTAGTGTCTGCTTGAATTCGCGCTGCGTGCAAACCTTGTAAACCAGCCGACTTCTCGGAAAGATGTTGTTGACCACGCGCGAAGCCTGAATACGCTCCGGATCAGTCGTCAGTATGACCACACCCTCCTGCGTTTCTTCGATAGGCACCCAGTGGCTGCTCTCGACATATTCGCGCTTGAGGTTTCTGAGCATATCAGAGGGCTTGATACGATCGTTCTTGTGGGGCTCGTAGGCCACGCCAAAGAAACTGGACAACGCCTTTCCCAGCGCCGGAAGCGTGACTTGGAATTCGTCTATCAGCACTTCTTCGATGTCTATACCTTTGCGCCGCGCCGTGCGCGTAGCCAGATCGAATTCGGTGGACGACAATACTGCATCGGAAACCAGATAGTCGTACTTCGTTTTGACGATGCTGTTTTGCTGGCGCTGACGCAGCGCAACCGCCATGGTTTGCGCCAATTCCTGAACGCCTTCTTCGACCATCGAGGTGAACGGCACACCTGATTTGTTGTTGATCACCTGGATGATGCCGACTAATTCGTTGTTCCCCGAATCAAGAATCGGGGCGACCAGCATTTGTTTGGTGCGATATCCAGTACGCTTGTCCACCTCCTGCAAAAAACGCAAATGCGAGCTGTAGACAGACAGCTCTTTTTCGTCGTACACATCCTGGATATTGAGCATCTTCTTGTGCATCGCGGCGTATCCGGCGATGCTCTGTTCGGCGATAGGCAGTTTGAGATCTTTGAACGAGTTCAAACCTGTCTTCACCTTGGAAACAAGGGAGGCATTATCCTCGCCGACCACGTAGATTGTCAGACGATCCGCATTGAACAACGAGCAGATATCCTTGCTAACATCCAGCATGATTTCGTCGATATTGCTGGTGGCATGTATCTTGTTGATGACATGGTTCAGATTCTTGGTGAACTCAAGCTTTAGCCCGATGTCGCCGGCATTACCGGAAGCCATTACTGTACTCATTACCGCTCCCTATCTATATTCCCGACAGCCGTGGCGATACACGCCAATAGTCGCCATCCGGCACGTTCAATCCGCCACGGGTCGCCCTCATAATCTGCCCTAAAACTCAAAAACTTGGCTGTTGAGCAACATCTTGGGACGATGATCAAGGACGCTGGCCTCAATCTCCTGCATGGTCAGCTCAACCTCTCCCGGCTTTAAATGGGTAATAAAAACCTCGGCAGATCGCTTGAGTTTTTTTAGCTCTTTTTCCAGCAAGCTGGGGCAAAGATGCTTGGAAAGAATGGCCAGTTCCTTTTCATTATTTGAAAAAGCCGTTTCAATGAGCAGATAGCGCAAGTTGTCGATCTGATTCACCACTTTCCACAGCGCGTCGTTGCTGGTGGTATCGCCGCTGAACACCAGGCTCGCCTTACCGCTATCCAGATGGTAGCCGACGGCGGGCACCACATGATTAGCCGGAATGGCGGTTATCTTGCGCCCGCCCAAGCTGATTGTCTCTCCCACAAGAATCGGCTGATAACGCATAAACGGACGCTGCGGATTGGGTATCTCGCTGAAATCCGGCCATATCTTCCAATTGAAAATGTGCTCGCGCAGGATGCCTAGCGTCTCCTCTGTCGCGTAAATGGTCAGGGGCCGCTCACGCATGAAACCGACGCTATCCACCAGCAACGGAATACACCCCACATGGTCGAGATGCGAGTGCGTGATAAAAATATGGTCGATCATGCTCAACTCAGTCAGGCTAAGCTCGCCCACTCCAGTCCCCGCGTCGATCAATATGTCGTGATCGAGCAAAAACGAAGTGGTACGCAGATTGCCACCAATCCCGCCGCTGCATCCCAAGACTCTTAGTTTCATCGCCCGGCCTACTCTCGAGTTATTTTGTTTGAAATACGAACACGCCATCCCAATCGGTCGGCGGCGGGTTCTTGCGGAAATAAGCCACTCGCTCGGAGTAAATACCATACAACCCCGTATCTGGTGACGCGCGCTGCAAATTCATTAATTGCAATTCGGCTTGATCCCAGTCCTGCCGGAGATAGAGGCGCCGCACCTCATGGAACAGTTTTATTTCGTCATGCAACTCTTTGCTTACCTCGCCAACCAACCCGATGGGTTCATAAATCACTACAGGCTTGTCTTTTCCCTTGACCCGTACGTGATCGAGTTCGCGGTAAATAAAGTCTGTCACGGTTTTTTTAGTGTTTTCCCCGACGATTATGCCCACGGCATATTGCTTGGTAATACCTTCCAAACGGGAGGCCAAATTGACCTCATCCCCCATCACAGTATAGGCAACACGGACTTCCGAGCCCATGTTGCCGACACTTACGCGCCCACTATTGATGCCGACACCGATATGTATCTCCGGCCAACCGCGCTTTTTAAAGTGAGGCTGCAACGTCTTCAGTGTCGCCTGCATCTCGATGCCGGCCAGAATGGCATTTCGCGCATGATGCTCATCCGGCAGCGGTGCGCCCCAGAACGCCATGATGCAATCGCCCATGTATTTATCAATGGTTCCCCGATGTTTGTAAACGACGCGGGACAACGGTGTAAGAAACTCATTCATCAACAAAGTCAACTCTTTTGGATCCAAACCCTCGGAGATGGTGGTAAAACTGCGCACATCCGAAAAAAGGATGGTCATCTCACGGCTATCACCCGCCATCGAAACACTCTCCGGATTCTTCGCCATTTCCTCGACCAGCTCATTCGGCACATATTGCCCAAACAATCCAGTAATCTGCCGCTTGGTACGTGACTCGACAAAATAGCCATACGACATATTCAGCGCAAACAACAGGGCAATCATCGACAGTGCATTGGCCACCGGCATCAAAACATCGCCGTAATGCCAAGCAAGCAAGCTGATCCCCTGTGTAACAGAGAAAACGAAGGCCGAAACCAGAATCGCTCTCGCCGGCGGCATCTGTGGCAACAGCAGGGCCAGCGAAATGCCAATCAACAACAGCCACAGCACTTCCGCACCGAGCATGTATGCTGGCTTCTCTTTCAAGTTCTGGTCAAGAATCCCGGCAATCATGTTGGCATGAACCTCAACCCCGGGATAAACCTCACCGACTGGCGTGGCTCGCATATCCATCAACCCCGGCGCTGATGTTCCCACCAGCACAATCTTGTCCTGAAGCTGGGCAATATCCAACCGCTCGTGCAACACATCAGCGATGGAAATGTAGCGGAAGCTACCTCGCTTGCCGCGGTACGGCACAAAGGTGGCCACTTCACCATCGACAGGAATGGTCAGCCCCCCTCCCTCCGCACCGATCTCCAGCCATTCTAGCCCGGCATATCCGTCATTTCCCTGGCTAGCAAATCCAGGTATCAAAGGAGGATGTCCAAGCAGAGTACGTACCACCGCCAAAGAAAGAGATTCGTAATACGCTCCGTCATATTCGGCCAGAACCGGAATGCGGCGCACGACCCCGTCCATGTCCACCAACGGATTAAAGTGTCCCGCACCAACGGCAACCTGCTGAAGCTCTGAAAGGTTTGCACCGTAGCCGTTCCAGGTAGTGAAGGAAATCGGGCGCCCCTTGAACGTACCCGAAGGAAAAACCGCTGCTGGCAGCATCCCAGAAATATTAGAGTCCCCTTGACTGGTCAGGTAATAGCCCAATACCACCTTGCGACCCTTGATACTCTCGGCAAATACGCGGTCATACTCCAGCTGCGGCTGAATCTGGCTCAATACCGACTGGAATTGCGAAACATCTTTTAGTTGGTTCTGTCCAAGCTTCTGCAATACCTTGAGCCCGGAACTCTCGTCTTTCTCGGCAAAAACCACGTCAAACCCGACCACCGCCACACCATACTTGTCGAACAGTTTGTCCATAAGGTGCGCCATACGGTCACGCGACCAAGGCCAGCGCCCCTCTTCCTTCAGGCTTTTTTCGTCGATATCAAGGATAACAATGCGGTCATCTACCGTTCCGGGCATGGTCAGCTGCAAACGGTAGTCGTAGAAAATCGAGGAAAGCTGGTCAACAATGCCCAGCGTGTAAAAACGAGCCGCATTACCTGCGAACGTTAATACGATCAACAGACCCAAACCAATCAAGATTGCGTTTTTTTTCACGCCACGCCCTCAAACAAGACCGACAGAGGGCAAAGACCCTCTTCGAAAATCATCCCTTGAAATAGAACTCCATCTTGACGCCTGCCAGATCAATCATGTCGTGATCGTTCAGCTGATGCGGCTGATCGCCCAGCACCTGACCGTTCACGTAGGGGTGGTTCGCCCCCTCGACATGTGTGATGAAAAAACCGTGCGGTCGCCGGGTCAACACTGCAACCTGAACGCCAGGCTTGCCCAATGTGGTCAGATTCTTGACCAACTCCAACTCCTTGCCAGCATTGGGTCCCGTCAATATCTGCACCGCAGCCAACTGGGGGGTGGTCGCCTGGGGGGCTGCCGGTGTCGCTGGACTCTGTGACGGCGGAGGATTACCAGCAGACTGCGCGCCAAACTTGCCGGTCTTCTCCGCTAGATCTTCCGCTTGCTGGGGCGACGGATTGACAGTGGCCGTGATAAAACTGGCAGTCTCCCCCGCCTTGGCCGTGTCCGGCACCTCTTGTTTCACCGGAGCGCGCAACACCATGGTCTTTTCGAAATCCGCCGATGACGTCTGCCCGGCCTGTTCGTTGATGTATTTCAGTTTGTACTTGCCGATCTCAATCAGATCGCTGTTCTGCAAAAAATGCTTCTTGGCAGGAACACCGTTGACCTCCAGACCATTGGTGCTATCCAGATCCTCCAGAAACGAGTCGTTCAGGATGGTCACGATGGCGGCGTGCTCGCCGCTGACCGCCAGATTGTCGATCACAATATCGTTGTGCGATTTGCGTCCGATGGTCATGCGTTCCTTGTTAAGGAGATATTCCTTGAGAACCGCCCCGTCCATACTGAGTATCAGTTTTGCCGCCATATTCGTGACCCTCGTCCTGTTATTTCTTGAACCAATCAAGCAATTGTGCCCACCAGCCACGCGGCACGGCAAAATCCCCGTTCACCTTGACCAATATCACTGACACATTGTCGCGCCCGCCATTGTCGTTCGCCGCCTGAATCAATTGCTCGGCGGCCATCGACAGATTGCCTTGCATGGCATACAACATG
Source organism: Gallionella sp. (assembly GCA_034371155.1). Taxonomy (GTDB): domain Bacteria; phylum Pseudomonadota; class Gammaproteobacteria; order Burkholderiales; family Gallionellaceae; genus Gallionella. The sequence goes on from JAXMKV010000021.1 coordinate 37,294, forward strand.
GACTGGATGTCCTCGTCCTCCACCATGTCGTTCAACCCGTCCGAGCATAGCAGATAGATATCACCGATCCGCACATCGTACACGTGCACCTCCGGGATGACCTCCGCCTCAATCCCCACCGCTCGCGTCACCAGATTCTTGTTTTTTGAAAAACGCGCATCGGCAACACTGATCATTCCGCTGTCGATCTGCTCCTGCAGCAGCGAATGATCCCGCGTCACCGTTTCGAGCATGTCAGCACGCAAACGATACATGCGCGAGTCGCCCACATGTCCGACCGCCACCCGGTTGTCAAAGAACAAGCCGGAAACAATGGTTGTACCCATACCCGCATACTGCGGTTGACTTTGCGCTGCCTGGTAAATGGAAGCATTTGCTTTACGGATGTTTTCACGCAACAGGGACAGTGCCAATTCCTCACCGCTGTCTTTATCACACTCTATGGCACTGGCATTCTGCAAGCGATGGCATATCTCGGTCGCCACCACTGACACGGCTATCCCGCTCGCCACTTCACCCGCGTTGTAACCGCCCATTCCGTCCGCCAACACAACCAAGCCGCACGCCGCCTCCTGCGCCACACTGTCTTCGTTGTGCGAGCGTACCATTCCCGGATGGGTCTGGCTCACAATTTCCAACGCATTTTGTACGTTCATAAATTACCCCTGCAAACCGGCCGCACAACGACGCAAAGCATCCGCCATCTGCGCGCCATCGTCATAGCGGTCTTCGACCTGTTTCGCCAGCGACTTGTTAACAATTTCCACCAAACAGGGCGGCAAGTCTGGCTTGATGCTCAAGATATCGGTATGCGGTTCGTTGGCGATGCGATACATCAGCTGCGCCATAGAATCGCCTTCGAACGGGAGCTTACCACAAGCCAATTGATACAAGCTCACGCCCAAAGAGAACAGGTCGGAACTACCATGTATCTTCTTGCCGGCCAACTGTTCGGGCGACATGTAGGAGGGCGTGCCCAGCACCATGCCGGTCTTGGTCTTGCTGGAGTCGGTGATACGCGCAATACCAAAATCGGTCACCTTGGGCGTATCGGTTTCCGGGTCGTACATGATGTTGGCCGGCTTGATGTCGCGGTGCACCACGTTCTGCTTGTGTGCGTAATCCAGGGCATCGGCAACGCGCGCCGTAATACTCAGCACCTTGGATAGCGGCAACAGATTGTCCACTTTGGTGTAGGGCACCAAATCCTTGCCTTTGAGAAACTCCATTGCGATATAGGCCAGATCATGCTCCTCACCCGCATCGTAGATGGATACGATATTGGGATGATTCAGGCGACCTGCCGTCTCGGCCTCGCGGAAGAACCTGTCTTTTACATCCTGCAACTCGTCAGCCTCGAACTCCTGCGACAAAGCCATGGTCTTGATCGCCACCACACGGCCTATCTTGGGATCCTTCCCGTAATACACCACACCCATCGCACCCTTGCCGAGTTCCCTCTCCACTTCATAACGACCGAGCATCGGCTTGGACACGCCCGCCTTGTCCAGCACCATGGTACTAGCATTGGTACGTCCGCCGCCTCCACCCCCGAGAATCACAGTCTCCGACATGGCGCGCGCCTGTGTCAGGCGCTGCTCCAGATCACGAAACTTCGGGTTGTATTCGGCCATGTATTTAAATACCGACTCGGCCTTGTTGAACTGGCGCTTACGCTCGAAATCAAGACCAAGGTTGTACATCACCTCCATCAAGCTATCGTCCATCGGCACCTTGCGGAACTTGTCAAAGGCAATATCCAATTGCCCCTGTCCCTGGAATGCCAAACCCAGCATGCGATTGCTTTCCGCAGATTCTGCGTCGGACTTCTGTTTGCCTTTTTCCGTCATCAGGAAACGTTTTGTGGTCAACAAAGCATGTCCGACCAGCAACAGCGCGGCCGGCAACATCAACTGCAGCCACATCGCCTGCGTCGTCATCAGGATGAAATGCGCTGCCAGCAATGCCACAAACAATGCACCGGTAACCAACGCACCGATGGCCGCATTCAATCGGGGCAGCAACAGGATCAGATACAGCGCGATGAGCGCAAAAACAGCGAGCTCGGCCATGCTGGCCCAGCCTGGTGAAACATAAAAATCGCCCTGAAGAATACTCGACACCGAATGTGCCAAGGTCAGCACCGGGGGCATTCCGGGCGACACCGGCGTCACCTGAAGAGCACCCACGCCCGCCGCTGAAGCGCCTATCAGCACGATCTTGTCACGATATTTCTCAACCGGTATCTTGCCGCTCAACACATCGTAGAACGAATCGACCTGAAAAGCCGGGCGACCCTCGCCGTCCTTATAAAAGAAAGTGTGCATCTGCAAGGCTGGGTCGGTGGCGATTTTCAGATTTCCCAATTGCACTCCCTCTCCCAGATTGACTTGAATGTCTCCCGGCGCAAAATTGAGACTCTTGGCGGCGAGCATCAGGGATAACGACGGGTAGTATTGATCGTAGTAACCGATCACCAAAGGCTCGGTACGCACCGCACCGTCGACATCAGGGGAACTGTTCAGATGGCCAATCGCCAAAGCCTTGCTGCCCAACGCCGGAATCGGCGGCAATACCGCGCGCGCGAGCAAAGGCTGCGCCCCGTAGCCGGAAACATCTTTGACATTCAGCAGAACGTTGCTTGCCACGTAATCCGGCAACGCTTGATCAGGATTGCCTTGCGGTTCGCCAAGCTCAAAGAACATCGACAGCAACACGTCATTGGCCCTACCCATACTGTCGCTGAGCTTACGGTCATTGTCGAGATTGCGCATCGCCTCCAGCAATAACTCATCCAGTTGCGAATGTTCCACCGCTACCGGAGCGCCCAGCGTACCGGTAGCTTCACCAGCGGACGCAGCGCTTGCCGCAACGGCAGATCCCGCCACCAGCTGCTCCGCATCAAACAGGTTCTGTTTCCCCAGCAATCCGGCAATCTTGTGTACATAGGCCAGACCCGCATCAACCTGCGGTTCAAAGAAAAATGCGGTATGCCCCACGACTTTGGCATGACCGCCCGCGAGTTTATCGATCATCTGCGCATGCACCTCACGCGGCCATGGCCAACGTCCGAGATTGGCGATGCTCTGGTCGTCAATGGCGATGACCGCCACCTTGTCGCTCGGCACACGAGAAGAGGCCATCATACCCAGATCGTAAGCCTTGCGCTCCAAACTCTGTATCAGATCGCTGTTCGCGCCAAATAAAAACACCAGCGCCACCAGCAAGCCAACAAACCCGTCCTTTTTCCAAAAAGACCATTTATTCATGTCTCGCTCCCTGACGGCCAGTCTATCGACCGACCACACCGGCGGATATTAAAGTATTTCACAACAACAAACCACCAGCCTTTAAGCCAAGTCCCGCAAAGGCAACTGGCCATCTGGTTGCGACTGCCTCTGGGTTTGATTTGTGAGATATGGTTACAATCGGCTTGGTTGCCTAAAACGAAAAAGGCCTGCATCGCTGCAAGCCTTTGCTTTATTGGTGGGTCGGGCGAGATTCGAACTCGCGACCAACGGATTAAAAGTCCGCTGCTCTACCGACTGAGCTACCGACCCAGAATGAAGAGGGCGAATTATACGGAATCGCTTTCTGCTGTCAACGCCAAAAGCCGCTTGCCGAGCCGCTTTGCGTTACGCACGATACTGCGTAGGGTCATTCATGCCGGCCGCGGCAAAACCGTCATGGCGCAAACGGCATGAATCACACACGCCACAAGCCCGTCCCATATCATCGGCCTGGTAGCAGGAAACCGTTTTGGCATAGTCCACGCCGAGCGCGACCCCGCGACGAATGATCTCTGCCTTCGCCAGATGAAGCAACGGTGCATGCAGTCTCAATGCATGTCCTTCGATAGCAGCCCTGGTGGCAAGGTTAGCCATACGCTGGAATGCTTCGATATAAGCGGGACGGCAATCGGGATAGCCGGAGTAATCCACGGCATTCACCCCGATAAAGATGTCTTGCGCCTGCAACACCTCGGCCCAGGCCAGCGCCAGTGACAGCATGATGGTGTTGCGCGCGGGCACATAGGTCGACGGTATCCCGTCGCTCGGCTGCTGCGGTACAGCGATGCGGTTATCGGTTAGTGACGAACCGCCGAAACCGGTCAGGTCGATATTCACCACGCGATGCTCTACCGCTCCCAGTGCATACGCCACGCGTTGCGCGGAGGCCAGTTCGGCATGGTGCCGCTGACCGTAATCCACGCTCAATGCATAGCAGGAAAATCCTTCGGCGCAGGCCATCGCCAGCACTGTCGCCGAATCCAAACCGCCCGACAAAAGCACGACCGCATTCTTATTCATCAATGTCCCGGCACGTTTTTCCACAAAATCTTATGCAACTGCAACTGCATGCGAACCTGCAAACGGTCACGCAATATCCATTCCGCCAACAGCTTGGCATCCAATGTTTCATGTGCGGGTGAAAACAGCACGGTGCATTTGTCATCCAGAGCATACTGCGACAGCACTTGCTTCGCCCAGCGATAATCCTCCTCGTCGCAGATCACGAACTTGATCTCGTCACGCGGAACCAGCAACGCCAGATTCTCCCAATGGTTCTTGTCGGCGACGCCGGATGCAGGAGTCTTGATATCCAGCACACGAACCACTCGCTCATCCACACCGGAGATATCCAGCGCCCCGCCCGTTTCCAGCGACACGTCATAACCGGCATCACATAACGCCGTCAGCAGTGACAAGCAATTTTTTTGCGCCAACGGCTCTCCGCCGGTAACGGTGATATAACGCGGAGCATAGTTGCCAACCCGCGCAAGAATCTCTGCAAAACTCAAGCTTTCACCGCCGGAAAAAGCATAGCTGGTATCGCAATAAGCACAACGTAAAGGGCAACCGGTCAGGCGCACGAATACCGTAGGCAGACCGACACGACTGGTTTCGCCTTGCAGGGAATAAAAGATTTCGCTGATGCGCAGCTGCGCGCCCGGATCAAAATTGGGCATGGCGTGTTACTTGGCGAGCAGCTTCTTGGCCTTGGCGGCAGCTTCGCTAGAAGGGTGTTTGGAGATCAACAATTTGAGGGTCTTTTGCGCATTGGCGGACTGTTTTAGCTCCTGCTGGCAAGCTGCTATATTTAACAAAACATCCGCATCTCTGGAATACGAAGGGGTGCTCTTGCGCAGGTCTCTTAAAGTACCGACCGCCCCCTCGTAGTCCTTCATGGCGAATTGCGCACTGCCCTGCCAATAGGCCGCGTTGGACGCATGCACCGATGCGGGATATTTCTTTATGAATTCCTGAAATGCCCTAACGGCATTCTCATGGCTACCGCCCTTGAACAAACCGTAGGCCGCCTCATACGCACGATTCTCGGCAACGGGGTCATTGGGATCAACAGGCAGGGCGACAGCTTCTGCGCCCTCGCTTGATACCTGAGTATCTTCAGCGGATTCGAAGCGCCGCAAGCGCGTATCCAAATCCACATAAAAATCTTTTTCGCGCTTCTCGGCATTCATCAGGCCGTGCGCCAATTCTTCGTTTTGTCCGCGCAACTTGCGCAACTCGCCGTTCAGCAATTCGATTTGTCCCTGCATGTCCAGCATGGACTTGGTCTGCTGTTCCGCAACAGCTTCAAGCTTGAACACACGCGCTTCAAGCAGCTGAATCTGTTTGCGCGCATCGTCGTCCGAAAACAACCCCGCCTGTGCGGAAAAAGCGCAACACAAACCCAACAGCAAGAAGACGCGCGACTTCAGCATACTTACTTGGCGTAGTTCAGATCGGTACGGCGATTCTGTGCCCAGGAAGCCTCGTCATGATCGGTACCCTTGGGTTTTTCTTCGCCATAACTGACGCTTTCCAACTGGCTGGCACTTGCGCCGCTCAACTCCAACATCTTCTGCACACCATCGGCACGACGCTGCCCGAGACCAAGGTTGTATTCATTGCTGCCGCGCTCGTCACAGTTGCCTTCCAGCCGCACCTTGCGATTCGGATTCGCGGCCAGATATTGGCCATGCGCTTGCACCATCGCCTTGTCGGCATCCTGCACAACAGCGACATCAAACGGGTAATACACACTACGGTTGGCCAGAATACTGGACGGGTCATTCAGCGGGTCAACAGCAGTTTGCTGACGAGAGGAAGGAGTATTGCCGCCTGTACCTGCTGAGCCACCCTGTGCATCCGTGCTTTCCACCGGCTTGTTGCTGGCACAAGCCGCGAGCAAATTCACCAATACGAGACTGATAACGAGTTTTTTCATGGTGCATCCCCTTCTTAAGGTTGGTTAAGGATTGGGCCCCCAAACAGGTTCGCGCGCGTCCCCAAGCTGGGAGAACATATGCTGCTTGACGCGACCGTCGCTGGAAACGGTTGCCAATATACCACGACCTCGTGCCTCGCTGGCAAACAGAACCAGCTTCCCGTTGGGCGCAAAACTGGGTTTTTTCTCCCATCCGCCCTCGGTCAGTATCTCCATCTGACCACTCTGAAAATCCTGCGTGGCGATGTAGAACTTGCCACCATTGCGGTGCGCGAACACAAAGCTTTTTCCGTCCGGACTATGGCGCGGAGAAAAGTTATTCCCTTCCCCGAAGGTCAGCCGCTGCGCGGCCCCTCCCTCCACCGGCATGCGGTATATCTGAACGCTGCCACCGCGATCCGAAGCGAACAGCAGGTACTGCCCATCCGGTGAAAAGTTGGGCTCCGTGTCGATCACACCGCTGAACGTGATACGGCGCAGTCCGCTGCCGTCGGGGCGCACCAGATGGATCTGCGAACTACCATCACGCGACAGCACAACGGCCAGTTGTTTGCCGTCCGGCGACCATGCCGGCGCACTGTTGCTGCCGCGAAAATCCGCCACCACCTTGCGCTGGTTGGTAAACAACGATTGCACGAACACCACCGCATGGCCGGTCTCGAAACTCACATAGGCAAGATGGCTGCCGTCCGGCGACCATGCCGGCGACATGATCGGCTCGTTCTGCGTCAGGATGGCCTGCTCGTTGTAACCATCGCTATCCGCGACCAGCAGACTGAAGCGCTGTTTCTGCCGGTTCACATAGGCGATGCGGCTGCTGAACACACCTTTGTCCCCGGTCAGTTTTTCATAGATCAGGTCGGCGATACGGTGTCCGATCGCCCGCAACTGGCCTTGGTTGGCAGAAACTGCCTGCCCCTCAAGTTCGACCTGTTTGACCACGTCCAGCAAACGAAAACGGGCCTCGATACGCCCGTCGCTATTCGCTTCCACAGTACCGATCACCAGCGCATCGGCACCGCGCACCTGCCAGTCCGGATAGCTCACCTGGGAGGGCTCATGCGGAAACTTGCCGGCCGGATCAACGAGTCTGAACAGACCGCTACGCTGCAAATCGCCGGAGATCACCTCATTGATAGTCTTCGCCGCTCCGGCATCGCCACCGAACGGCACGACGGCCACAGGAATCTGATTCTCGCCGGCACCGATAATCTCGATATTCAATACCGCCGCCGCAACCGTGGCCTGAAGCAACATCAGCAAACCGACAATATTCCGCACTACCCGCATATCCACTCCTATTCTCTTGGCCTGAAGCCCAGGCGCAATTCCCTGAAACGGTTAAACATCCCCACATCGGCGGGCAAAGGCAACGGCTGCGACTTCAGTATCGCCCGCTCCACTGCACCATCATAGGCCGCATTACCGCTCGACTTCTGCAATCTCGCGTTCAATATCGATCCGCCCGGCAGCAAGGTCACCAGAAACTCGGCGCGCGCATCATCCGCCACATCGGGGGGCATCACGATATTGCGGCGTATCTTGGCCACAATCCTGGCCGTGTATTCATCGACCACCCGTCCGGTAGCTGCTGCGCGTTCCGCTCGCTCCCGCGCCGCCTCCTGCTCCTCCGCGCTGGGTTCTGCCGGTTTGGGCTTGGGCAAAGGCTTCTTCTCATCCACCTTTTTCTTCTCCGGCAGAGCGATATCCGGCTCGACGGGTTCCTGCGGTTTGGGCGGTGGGGCCTCTTCCTCTATCTCGGGCTTTACCTCAATTTTTGGTTTGGCTGGGGAAACGCTCGGTAAGCTTTGCCACAACTCAACACTCACTGCCACGGGCGGCTCACTCTGCCAGGAAAAGCCAAAATACAGCAGCGCAAAAAACGCACCATGCACAACAACGGCCAGTATGCCGGCCGGTAGTTTGTAAGGCTCACGATAGACCTCAACGCTCATTTTTTAGCTTGCGTCAGCAACCCGACCTTCTTGATCTGCTGTTGCTGCAACACATCCATGACGTTGATGACTTCCTCGTAGCGCACGTTCTTGTCGGCTGAGATCACCACCGACTGCTCGGCAAAATCGCCCTGTCGCCCCTTCAGGATCGCGATCATCTCCTCGCGAGTCACGTTGCTTTCCCTGCTGCCTTTGCTATGGTCGCGCAAGGCCAGCGAATTATCCTTGCGGATGATGACTTCCAAAGGTGCCACCGGTGGGGCGGACGATTTGCCGATTTGCGGCAGATCGATCTGGCCCGGATTCATCATCGGCGCGGTGACCATGAAGATCACCAACAACACCAGCATCACGTCGATATAGGGAACGACGTTGATCTCGTTCAGCAGGCGATTATTGCTGCGGCGATAACTTCTCACGGCTGCACCTCCGACAGAGCGAATGGGTCGCTGCGCAGCAGCGGGGAACCCATCGGCCCACCCCTTGCGGGTACGTTACTGGTGTAGCCAGCCGATTGCGGGATAACCAGCGACTTGGCTGCGGTTTTTTGCAGCCTAGTCGAATGGCTAGTTGTTTTACCTAGGAGGTGCATGGCAGCCTTTGGTTCCGGCATAACACGCTTCGCGTATGAGCCTACACCGCAACTTCGTAGTCCCGCACCCGTCGCTACCCCGCACCCCGTCATGGCTGCCTCTGCAAGACATTGGAGAACTCCTCGGTGAAGCTCTCGAAGCGGGTGGACAGACGGTTGATGTCATGCGCATAGCGGTTGTAGGCAACCACGGCGGGGATTGCGGCGAACAGGCCCATCGCAGTCGCCACCAATGCCTCGGCGATGCCTGGCGCGACATGCGCCAATGTCGCCTGCCCGACATTGGACAAACCGCGAAACGCGTTCATGATGCCCCACACCGTACCGAAAAGACCAACGTAGGGGCTGACCGAGCCGACCGACGCGAGAAAAGCGAGATGTGATTCCAGCCTGTCCATCTCGCGCTGATAGGTCGCGCGCATGGCCCGGCGTGTGCCATCCATCACCGCGCTATCATCCATCCCTCGCTGCTGCTTCAGCTTGACGAACTCGGTGAAACCGGCTGCGAATATGCGCTCCAGCGCTCCCTGATCACTGCGCGATACACTGCTGGAGTGACGGTGTAACTGGTTCAGATCTGGATTGCGCCAGAACGCCTCCTCGAATTCCTCGGTCAGTCTGACTTCACTGCGGATAGTGAACAGTTTGAGAAAGATGTACCACCATGACATGAGCGAAACCAGCAACAGCAATCCCATCACCAACTGCACCAACACACTTGCGTTGCTGATGAGATGCACGAACGACAAATCCTGAGTCACTTCCATTTCAACCCTTCCACTGTTTTTTCAAAACATCCGGCACGCTCACCGGCTTAAACTCCGCAGCAGTCACGCACACCAGATGCACCTCACCCTCGCTCAACAATTCGTCGCCGCGCATCACACTCTGCGCCAGCGTAAGCCGGCTGCGCCCGAGATCGATGATCCGCGCCGTGACTTCAAGCATATCGTCGAGCAACGCCGGCTTGAAATAACTCAATTCCAGCTTGCGCACCACGAACATCACACCCAACTCTTTCATCAACCCGGCATTGCTGTAGCCGAAAGTACGCAACCACTCAGTCCGTCCGCGCTCCATAAAGTTCACATAACTGGCGTGGTATACCACCCCGCCGGCATCGGTATCCTGAAAATAGACCCGCACCGGCCAGGTGAAGACCTTGTGCTTACTCATCCCACAATTCCTTGTTGTTGCCCGCAACTCGCGGTTGCACGATACCGAAATGCTCATACGCATTGGCCGTCGCCATGCGACCGCGCGGTGTACGTTGCAGGTAGCCCTGCTGGATCAGATAAGGCTCCAGCACATCTTCGATGGTATCGCGCTCTTCGCCGATGGCGGCAGCAAGGTTGTCCACACCCACCGGCCCGCCCATAAATTTCTCGATCACGGTCTGCAGCAGTTTCCGGTCCATCACATCCAGTCCGCGCGAGTCCACATCCAGCATGGTCAGTGCCGCATCCGCCACTTCGCGCGTGGCGTTGCCATCGGCACGCACATCGGCGTAATCGCGCACACGGCGCAGCAGGCGGTTGGCGATACGCGGCGTACCGCGCGAACGTTTGGCGATCTCCAGCGCGCCGTCCTGCGAGATGGGCAGTTCGAGCAGGCCAGACGAGCGCGTGACGATGCGCTGCAACTCTTCCGCCGTGTAGAACTCCAGCCGCGCCACGATACCGAAACGGTCGCGCAGCGGATTGGTGAGCATGCCCGCGCGCGTGGTCGCCCCAACCAGCGTGAACGGTGGCAGGTCAATCTTCACCGAGCGAGCGCCCGGCCCCTCGCCGATCATGATGTCGATCTGGTAGTCCTCCAGCGCGGGATACAGGATCTCTTCCACTACCGGTGACAGACGGTGTATCTCGTCGATGAACAGCACATCGTGCGGTTCGAGGTTGGTCAACAACGCGGCGAGGTCACCAGCGCGTTCCAGCACCGGCCCGGAAGTGTGGCGGATGTTGACTCCCATCTCTCGCGCGATGATCTGCGCCAGCGTGGTCTTGCCCAGACCGGGCGGCCCGAACAGCAGCACATGGTCGAGCGGCTCGTTACGCTTGCGCGCCGCCTGGATGAATATCTCCAGTTGCCCGCGTATCTTCTCCTGGCCGACATATTCGTCGAGCTGCTTGGGTCGCAACGCGCGCTCCAGCACCTCTTCCTGCTGCGAGGCAGGTGCGGCGGAGATAATGCGCGGTTCGGCGCTTAGGTCGTCGTTGTGAATCATGCTTTGGATAATAACTTAAGCGCCTGCCTGATGCCGCCCGACACATCCGCATCCTTGGGCAACTGCTTCGCCGCCCAGTCCGCTTCTTTCTCGTTGTAGCCCAATGCCAGCAAGGCATTGACGATATCGCTGCCGGATGAAGCGGCCGCCGCACCCTGCGCCCCTCCGGTTCCGCTCACCGCGAACTTGCCTTGCAGTTCCAGCAACAGTCGTTCGGCGGTCTTCTTGCCCACGCCGGGAATCTTGGTGAGGCGCGACGCATCCTTGTTCGCCACTGCTACCGACAGGTCAGCGATGCTCAAGCCCGACAACACCGACAATGCCAGCTTGGGACCCACACCGCTGATCTTGAGCAACTGGCGAAATGCGATGCGCTCTTCGTGGGTGGCGAAGCCGTACAGCAATTGCGCGTCCTCGCGCACCACGAAGTGCGTATGCAACACCACCTTCTCGTTCAGCGCCGGCAGGTTGTAGAACGTGCTCATCGGCACGTCCACCTCGTAACCGACACCCTGCACGTCCAGCAATATCTGCGGCGGATTCTTTTCCAACAGCGTACCGCTCAGTCTTCCGATCATGTGCTTCCTTTACTCAAAATCAAACCCAGCGACAGCAGCGCGCCGTGCGCCATCATCGCGGCGATGGTCAGCTTGATCGCATCGCCCAGTTGCTGCGGTTGCGCGGCATGCCGCAACAGCAGGCGCGCCGCCTTGATGCTTAACGGCAAGGCTAAAAACGCCAGCAAAGCCAGCAATGGCAACCAGCCCAACATCGAGCTCACGAGCAACCAGAAATAGGCCAGCACCACGATCAGCACATAGCCCCAGCGTGCGTGCCGCACTTCCAGTCGTGCCACCCAGTGCAGCTTGCCCGCCGCCGTGTCGGCGGTGCGATCGGGAAATTGGTTGATGTAGAGCAGGTTGGTCACCAGCAAGGCATAGGACAACCCGGCGATGAACGGCGCGGCAACGAAGCCTGTGCGCTGCACGAAATCAGCGCCGACCGTGATGGCGAGGAATCCCGCCGCCACGCATATCTCTCCCCAGCCACGGCTATTGAGTTTGAGCGGCGGCGCAGAATAGGCCCAGCCGATGAACAGTCCGGCAAAACCGACATAGATCAGTTGCGGCGCGGAACGCGCCATCAGCCACAGTCCGGCCAGCACCACGCCCGCCATCAGGGCGAAGCCAAAGTTGCGCGTCTGCGCCAGCGTGAGCACCCCGTTCTGGATGAAGCGACTGCCGCCGGTGAACGGGAAGATGCGTTCGGTGTTCTGCGCGTCGGTGCCGCTGAGTGCGTCGTAATAATCATTGAGCACGTTCACTCCGGCATGCGCCAACAAAGCGAATAGCAGGGTAGCGAGCGCCAGCGACACATCGAAAGCGACATCCTCATGCCAAACGGAAGCGAGACCGATGAGTCCGGCCATCAAACTCGCCGTGAGGAAAGCCGGGCGAGTCGCGGCGACATAGCGCGCCAGCGGATTCGGGAATGTATCAAGCGTCGGTTCCATCGGTTGCGTCATACCAGCCTGCCTCCCTTCACTCGAAAACCCTTGGTTGCCAACGCGCCCAAGCCCATGCCGCCGTGCGCGTGACAGATGGCGCATGCCAGCGCATCCGCCGCATCCGGACTCGGCGTACCGGCCAGCCTCAGCAGGCGCCTCACCATCTCCTGCACCTGCTCCTTGTCGGCATGCCCGTTGCCCACCACTGCCTGCTTCACCTGTAACGCGGTGTATTCCGCCACCGGCAGCTCGGCCAGCACCGCCGCACAGATCGCCGCACCGCGCGCCTGACCGAGCAACAGCGTGGACTGGGGATTGACGTTGACGAATACTTTTTCCACCGCAGCCTGATGCGGCCTGTGCTGCGCGATGACTTCGCCCAGCGAATCCAGTATCACCTTCAAACGCGGCGGCAACTCCCCGTCCGGCGTCTTGATGCAGCCGCTGGCAACGTAATGCAGCGTCTGCCCTTCCTTGTCGATGACGCCGAAGCCGGTGATGCGCAGACCGGGGTCAATACCCAAAATGCGGACTGGGGACTGAGGGCTAAGGACTGAGTGGTCTGTTTTCAACGTAATTCAATCCTTTTATGTTTATCTTCTGCCTCGATATTCAGCACTCAGCCCTGCCTCTAATCCCCCATAACAGCAGTCGTATAGACCTCCTGCACATCGTCCAACTCCTCCAGCGCATCCAGCAGCTTTTGCATCTTCACCGCATCGTCACCGGCAAATTCCACTTCGCTGCCCGGCTTCATGATAACTTCGCCGAATTCCGGCCTGTAGCCCGCCGCTTCCAGCGCCTGCTTCACGTTGACGAAATCGTACGGCGCGGTGATCACTTCGATGCTGCCGTCGTCGTTGGTGGAAATATCTTCGGCACCGGCATCCAGCGCCACTTCCATCAAGCCATTTTCGTCGGTACCGGGCGCGAATATCATCTGGCCGCAATGCTTGAACAGGAAAGCCACCGAGCCGTCCGTCCCCATATTGCCGCCGTGTTTGCTGAAGGCATGGCGCACATCCGCCACCGTGCGTGTCTTGTTGTCGGTCATACAGTCCACCATCACCGCAGCACCGTTGATGCCGTAACCTTCGTAGCGTATCTCTTGGTATTCCACGCCTTCGAGCAGGCCGCTACCGCGCTTGATGGCATTCTCCACCGTATCCTTGGGCAGATTGTTCTCGCGCGCCTTTTCGATCGCCAGACGCAGGCGCGGGTTCGCCCCCGGATCACCGCCGCCCATGCGCGCCGCCACGGTGATTTCCTTGATCAACCGCGTGAAGACCTTGCCGCGCTTGGCATCCTGCTTGCCCTTACGGTGTTGAATGTTCGCCCATTTGCTATGCCCAGCCATATTGCTCTCCGAAAAACGATGATGCCACCCGAAAAAATTAACCGGGCGATGGTATCATTTTCGCCCCATTATCCCAATACAGAAGCGGAGCGGAACCAACATGAGCGCACCTTTGCTGATAGCCCAGAACGACCGACACGAGCTTCATCTGCTCACGCAAATGGCCAACCGCCACGGGCTGATCACCGGCGCCACCGGCACCGGCAAGACTGTCACGCTGCAAACGCTGGCGGAAGCCTTCAGCCGCATCGGCGTGCCGGTGTTCCTTTCGGATATCAAGGGCGACCTGTCCGGTCTCGCCAAGGCGGGCGGCGGCAATGCAAAAGTCACGGCGCGCGTAGAACAACTCAAACTGGACGGATTCTCCCATCGCGCCTATCCGGTGACGTTCTGGGACGTATTCGGACAACAGGGCCATCCCCTGCGCGCCACAATTTCGGACATGGGGCCGCTGCTGATTGGGCGCATGCTCAATCTCAACGAGGTGCAACAGGGCGTGATGGCGCTGATCTTCAAGATCGCCGACGACGACGGCCTGTTGCTGCACGACCTCAAAGACCTGCGCGCCATGGTGCAGAACGTCGGCGACAACGCCCGCGAATACACCACCGAATACGGCAACATCTCCACCGCCAGCATCGGTGCGATCCAGCGCGGCCTGTTGCAGATCGAAACCCAGGGTGGCGACAACCTGTTCGGCGAACCGATGCTCAACATCGAGGACCTGATGCAAACCGACAGCGACGGTTTCGGCATGATCAACATCCTCGCCGCCGACCAGCTGATGACCTCGCCCAAGGTCTATTCGACCATGCTGCTGTGGCTGCTGGCCGAGCTGTTCGAGAATCTGCCGGAAGCGGGCGATCTTGAAAAACCCAAGATGGTGTTCTTCTTCGACGAGGCACATCTGCTGTTCAACGATGCGCCTGCCGTGTTACTGGAAAAGATCGAACAAGTCGTGCGCCTGATCCGCTCCAAAGGCGTGGGAGTTTACTTCATCACGCAAAATCCGGCCGACGTGCCCGACAAGGTATTGGGTCAGCTCGGCAACCGCGTACAGCATGCTTTGCGCGCCTTCAGCCCGCGCGACCAGAAAGCAGTCAAAGCCGCCGCCGAAACCATGCGCGACAATCCCGAGCTCGACGAGATCACCGCCATCACCGAACTCGGCGTGGGCGAAGCACTGGTTTCCTGTCTGGACGAGAAAGGCCGTCCCGGCATCGTTGAACGCGCCCTGATCGTGCCGCCGCAAGCACAGATCGGCCCCATCGGCGAAACAGAACGCAGCGCGCTGATCCGTAGTTCACTGCTTGCCGGTCACTATGAAAAAGCGCTGGATCGCGAATCCGCCTACGAGATACTCAAGGGACGCACGACTGAAAAACAGGCTGCCGCACAGCAAGCTCCCGCCGCTGGCGGCGGGGTCGGCGGCATGCTGGGTGATCTGCTGGGAGGCGGCACAGGCTCGTCGCGGCGGCAAGGTGTCGGTGAAGCGCTAGCCAAGAGCGCCGCGCGTGCCATCGGCTCCGAGGTGGGACGCCGGATCATCCGTGGCGTGCTGGGATCTTTGCTGGGCAAAGGGCGCTAGTGTAGTGCATCGCTCTTGACGGCACTTATGCGAAAACCCATCGTGCGGTAAAACCGCGCTCCCACAGAATAGACGGAGAGTTTGTGGGAGCTCGGTTATACCGAGTGATTGCGGCACGACGGAAACCTATCGCGCGATGAATCGCGCTCCCACGACCCAAGCGATAGATAGTCGAGCGACTACTCTTTCGCCCGCTGGGCGCGCTGCAATTCGGTGATATAGCGCTGCAGCATGACCTGGTCATGCTGATCCAGATTCTTGAACTGACATCCCACACGCCGCAACACTTTGCCGGGCACTTTTGAGACATCGACCTCGTTCCGAACCTCAATGGTGGCATGCAGCGTACCAACATCCGGCAATTCAATGGCACATTTCTCGAAACGCTGACCGTACACCAGATCAGTATCTTCTTCGTTGCAGGCCAGACGGACACCGCCGACGCTGATGTCCATAACGGCCAGCTTGCGAGCGGACTGTTTGCTCGGCTCGCTGCTGGGCAACGTACAGAGCAGCGGATTGATGCTCGGTGTCGCAATACGAAACGTGTCGCGGCGCTGCAAACGCAGCAAGGCATCGGGCATGGGCAAATAAAATGCGGGTTCGTCCTCGTACAAGGCCTCGCTGATCTGGCTCACACGGAACTGTATCTTGATGCCAAGGTGCGAGCTGACAAAAATCAGGCGATTGCTGCGCAGCGCACCGGCATTCAACCTGGGATCGCGGCTCTGCTCCATCCACATGCCGTCATCATCCACATCCAGCAGGGTGGACAACACAAACTGCCCGTCCGTGCCGAAATACAAAGCGACATAAGTGCCGTGCTCGATGATACTTTGCAGTATCTGTTTGATTCCTTTGAGCGTCGTGACACGATGCTCATCCTTATCGTAGGCAGAGAATGATTCGATGGTTAATGCGCTGCTCTTTTGCATGAATAGCTAACTAAGGGAATGCCGTGTAAAAAACCGGCGCGTATGATAACAAACTAGCGTCCCCGCAGCGAGGGAATATCCGGCATCTCGCTATGCTCCAGACGGTATAGCCAAGCCAGCAGCTCGGCGACCGCCAAATAAAGCTGTGGCGGGATTTCCTGATCCAACTCCACCTGCATCAGCAACCCCACCATATCCTGCGACTCGTGCACGAAAACGCCGTGCTGCTTGGCGCGCTCGATGATCGCCTGCGCGATCATGCCGCGCCCTTTGGCCACCACCGTCGGCGCGCTGTTCTTTTCTCCGTAGGCCAGCGCCACCGCCATCTGCTGAGAATTGCGCGGCGGCGGCTTCATGGCGAATCACCAAAAAAGCACCCGTCATCGGAAGCAAGATTCCTCGCGCGACGAGTCGCACCTCTACGCGGATCATTCATATTCCGCCTTCTCCACCGCCAGGGAGGTCAGCGCGATGTTGGCTTCCGCCATCGACATGCGCAGGTTGGGTGCACTTTGGGTGAACAGATCGACCGTGCCGGTCTCTGCGGCACGCAAAGACATCTGCAAACCTTTCGGGGTCAACACCAGGCGCGCGCGCACATCGCCCAGATTGGGCAGCGACAATTCCAGCTCGGTACTCCACTGCCTCGAATCGGGATCGTACGAATTCGGCTGCTGCTCGCCCTTGATCTCCCACAGCATTTCCTGCTTCGGCCACACCTGCCCGGACCAGGCCAGATGATGATTCTCCAGCGTGTGCAACTGCTGTTGCACCAGCGGCAATAATTGCTTATTTACCGACAATCCGGAATCGGCAGCATTTTTGGCCGCCAACAGCGCCGTATCAGCGCTTCCCTTGGTCAGTTGCGCCGAATTGCTCTCCGCCAGTTGTGACTTCACCGACTGATTTTCTCCAGACAACGCCCCGGCATTCATTTTCATCAACTGATTTTGCGGCTCCTCCAGAAGCTGCCCCGTGCTGCGTTCCCCCCGCACCCACTGCGCCTGATGCGACTCGTAAAACAACCCGCTCTTGCCAATCGCATCGCGCAAAGAACCCGCGAGCTGCTTGGTGTCCATCTGCTGCACCTGCTCTGCGGCAAAGACCGCCTTACCGCCCGCCTGCTGCACCACCGGACGCTCCATCGGCAGATTGGCCAGATCGGACAGCATGCGCGCAGAGGAACTGATCTTGTCGGCGGTCGGCAGCGGATTGGTTGAAGCGGCGATACTGAACGTGATGCGCGGCTGAACCGTCACTACCTCCAGCTCGATAGTGTCACCGCCTTTGATATTGCCGGGCAGGCGCATCTGCAACGAGCTTCCGGCGACCTGAACCTTGAATAATCCTTGGCTGACTTCAGACTGAACCTGACCTTGCAGCCTTTGCCCGACCTGCAGTTGTTGTGCGGCAGACTGCGGCGCGTCCTTGGACGCGGAAATCAGCGGACGGTCCGAGCGGGTCAGAACTTGTAGTGCGCTGATCAGATTGGCGGGCAACATCAGCTCATCCTAATCGATAACGTGCGGAAGAACCGGACAACTTTCATCACGGATAAAAAATCGCTGCGCCCTCCGGCATCAAGCCAAGGCAAAAGTATCTGCCGCCGCATAATTGACCTGGTACCCCAAATCCGCCATCGCGGCGATAGTCAACCGACTAAGTGGCATGTTGCTGTTAGGCTCGGCAATACCCGTCATCAATTCAGTATTGAACACCGCCTCACTCCAGTGGGCGTTGATTGTTCCCGCTCCGCCGGTCGTTTCCAGCGGCACATAGGCCGCATTACCCAGCCCGGAAATAGCCCGGTAGGCTGCAAGCGCATTCGTGCCGGTATATTGCCCCTGCGTGCTGTTGAAGCCGAAATAGCTCCACAACGTGCCGAAACCCAAGGCATGCCCCATCTCGTGCATGATGACTTTCAATAGTGTCCCGTTCTGCACCATCGGTGCCAGATCGGCGCTATCGAACTGCATCTGCGCCTGAAAGGGCAGATTCGAGCCGCCGCGCAACGTGGTCGGACTGGCCTGCCCTAAAATACCGCCTGCTCCGTCTATGCTGGTAACCGAAGCGGATATTTGCAAATCATCCACCCCGTTGATGTCGGGTATGTCGCCTATGATCACCTTCTCCCATACCAATTTGGCTAGGTCAAAATAACTCTGATAAGTCGGATCGCCCGAATACAGCAAGCTGATGTTGAAGGCACTGGCGGCAGTCGTGAAACTGTAAGTGCTGCTGCCCGCATAAGCATTTCCCGCCGCATCCTTCACGCTCCCGGAAGCAAGGCTGATGGTGTAGCGTGTGCTATTGACCAGACTATTCGTCGGCATGATAGTCAACGTATTATTAGAAAACGTGAGGCGGTTACTGGAAGCGACATCAAAAGATTCTATGACCCGGTTGCCCTCATCCCTAATTACGATGCTCCCGGTTCCCCGCTGTATCGCTTCAGAAAAAGTAAGATTCATGCTCGAATTGATACCGATGCCGGTAGCGCCATCGGCAGGTGAAAAGCTGGCAACCGTGGGCGGAGTCGTGTCAGCGACGACGGCAGTCCTGAAATTCAAACTGGCCGCCGTGACCAGTGCGTTGCCCGCCAAATCCTTAACGTTGCCCGCACTTAAATTCACCACATACTGGGTGTCGCCAAGCAAATTCAAAGTAGGATTGATACTCAACGTACTACCCGATATCACCAAGCGGTCACTCGAAGCCGCATCGAAGCTCTCCACCAGCGTCCCGTCCGCTTTCTTGAGAGTGATGGTGCCGGTTCC
>JAXMKV010000022.1:0-1479 GCA_034371155.1 Gallionella sp.
TCGCTGAGCTTATCAGTAACTGTTACGAGCTCCAGCGTGAGTTATTTAATACTGTGGTAGCAAATTCTATCGCGACACTCATGCCTGAAATAAAAAATCTCAATCCACAATTTAGGCATTCCGTCAATGCGTAAGTCCTACCCAAGATAAAACGATAGAGTTAATTGGAGGAGAAATTAGATCCAATAAGCTTTATACCGATGATGTTTGGATTGATTTTATGAAAAAGCAAGATGACCAGCATCTTGTGGAATACGTATTGGAACAATTTCAAGGCACATGGTCAGGTAAATACCCATTCTACGATGTTGAATACCCCTCCAATATCTTCAACCCTCCTAAATGGTTAGCTGCAAAAGCAAGAGTGACCAAAAGAGATAAAAAGGGTAGAGCATTAAATTTGATTGGTATGCTTATTGATATTACCGATCGCAGGTTGCTGGAACAGCGGTTGCTGGAGCAGAAGGCGTTGCTCGACACGGTTCTAAACAATATTGACTCGCATGTTTACATGAAGGATCAGGATCGGCGCTATTTGTACGCCAACCCGTCCGTGGCTGCGCTATTTGGCCATAGCCCTGATGACATTGTCGGTAAGATCGACTCCGATCTGATGCCGCAGGAAGCGGCTGATCGCTTTGCTCCACTCGACCGGCATGTGCTCGATACGGGAGAAAAAAGCTGCGGTGAAGAAATGCTCAACGACACTAACGGCGAGATGCGTTACTTTTGGTCAACCAAGCTGCCCATTTGGAAAGACGGCAAAGTGACCTCATACGTCGGTATCTCAACAGACATTACCGAAGTGATACGGATGAAGGAAGAGTTCAGAAAGTTAGCGAACACCGACATGCTGACAGGCATCGACAATCGGCGCAGTTTTTTTGCACGTGCGGAGATTGAACTCAAACGCGCGCAGCGCCACGGCACAAGACTTGCCATTTTGGTGATTGATATTGACCATTTCAAGCAAATTAATGATAGCCAAGGCCACGCAACTGGTGACTGTGCGATTATTGCGTTCGCTCAGGCCAGCCTAAAAGAATTGCGTGATATCGATTTGTTGGGGCGTCTCGGCGGCGATGAGTTTGCCGTGTTGCTGCCGGATACATCACTGGAAGGCGCAATAGTTGTTGCTGAGCGCATCCGTTGCGCTGTCGAGGCATTACGAATACTGGGCAAGAAGGGAGAGCCTTTGCACATGACCTCAAGTATTGGTGGCGTCATGGTGGGAGCGGACATCACTTGCGTCGATGACGCATTAGCTAAGGCAGATGCTGCGCTCTATCGATCTAAATTACAGGGTCGCAATCGTATTGAATTCATGCCCTGCTAATAATAGGGCTAATTCCGAAATAAAAAATACCAGCCATGGCCTATCTTTAGGCGGGTCGAATGAGGATGTCCCAGTTAGGCAATAAAGGATTGCGTAGCAAGCGTGCCTCGATGTCTGCCATGGCCTGCTTGGTCAGGGTGACG
>JAXMKV010000023.1:0-48879 GCA_034371155.1 Gallionella sp.
AATGAGCTTGGCGAATTACTCGCAAGCCCAGCTTAATGCAGTCGCGAGGAAATTAAATGAACGCCCAAGAAAAACATTAAACTACCAAACACCGGCAGAAAGATTTGCCCAATCTGTTGCATCCACCGGTTGAATCCAAGACTGCCATTTGTCGTTCGGCGTCTCTTCTATTGCGCTCCCACACCATTCCAATTCCATCGGCATCCTTGTGCAGGAGGTGACTGCTCATACCGTAACCGTGTACGAGATGTGCAAACATGTTTAGCCCACTGTTTTCAGACTTGGCGAATGATTTGCAGATTCCAGAAAATGACCATTTCTCCTCAAGATATTGGCGCTCCTGCCGAGAAAATGTCGCACGGGTAGTTGCAATTTCAGAGTCGTCAATTATTAAGTCATGAAATGGTTGCCATTCAGGACTATCAGGGTTTGGTACATCCTCAAGAAAACGCTTTGCGCGTTCGCTGTGTTTTATCGTGTAGAACTGTGGCAACAAATTCCAGTATTCGTGGGTCTTCGCTTTGACCTCATCAGCGCTTCCATCCAACATGTAGGTGAACTTAAAAGTCCCTTCCATCACAGACCGAGAAATGAGATCTGCGTCCCATTCTTTCTGCGCACGGATGAGTAGCAACACGCTTTCACTGGAAAGATGGCAGTCGATAAATAATTGTGCGGCGACGAATCGAACGAGTGGGTCTAATTTCTGACACTCGCTGTCGATGAAAGGCTTTGCGAGATCAAAACACTCGCCAGTAAATTGGCTTGCGTAGCCTGTCCAAGTTTTGAATACACGCTCCATGGATTATTGAAAACCTAACGTAATGGAATGGACGCCCACTTCCTAATACGGCATCTAAGCGAAGCGATAAGGGATCGGGTTCGGAATAAATTCATTCGCCCTGAATCATCTCAACAACGGCTGTTCGCGCTTGTTGCAGTGCAGTCTTGCTGAGCAGGCCGACAGTATTGACGGGAAGTGATTCGTGGCAGGTAAATAATTTTCCGGGGCGCAGATAGCTCACGCGCTGTAAGCCGCCCTCGACAAATTCGCTTTCTGCCAGGGTGATTGCACGGTGATCGGCGTAGGGGTTGCTGGTGATTTGGCAGGCGATCCAATCACCTCGTCCTGCATCTGCCAGTAATAAAGCCGGGCGCAGTTTCTTCCGGCTGAGGTCTGAGAACGGAAAAGGCAGGACGACTACTTGCCCAGCTGCAAATGTGCCCACGCTGCATCCTCCTCGGGATTGAGCCAGTCTTGCTCCAGTGCGGCCTCGGCCATCAAGGCGGGTTCGTGTACGGCATCAGGTTCCAGCCAAGTCAGCAGTGCGCGCCCCGGTTTGATGGTTTGCTTGGGTTCGACGCTATGCAAATGCCCGGTACTGTCTATGGTCACTTCTATGGTTGTTAGCATGGTGCGATCTCCTGATATTGCTGTTTCGCAGTCTATCAAATTTGAGTTGTGCCGGCATTCCGTTGATTTGATTCGCCAATGATGTCTGAGTCTAATTGATTTCTTCTTTTAACTCCCACCATCAATACGCTGAAATGTTCACCTCATACACTCCGCCCACCACGGTGTACTCGTCCTCCCCCTGTAACATCCCCGGCAGCAATCTCGTATAACAGAACACTTTTGCCAGCGGCACCTGTGCGGTGAGCAGGTAATCGCCGAATTCGTCGGCGCGTTCGCGGTTGGCGGTGAAGGAGTTGAGGTTGTTGAACAGCACGATGCGGTGGTTGTCGCCCAGCGTTGCCAATGTCTCGTGTTCGTCCACGCGGTTGACGCCGCGATAGAGGGTAAGGTGGGTATCGCCGGGATAGAGCCGGGCGAGTTCGTACTGGCAGTAGGTGTAGAGCAGGTCGAACTGCGCTTCCAGTGCGTTGGTGCCGTAGAACGCTGTGGCGCGCATCTCCAGGTAGCGGCGATAGGCTTCGCCGGAGAAGTCGCGTATCGGGCCGCCGTGGTGTCTGGGCAACAAGCCGAAGCGCGATTCGACCCAGCCTTTCAAT
Source organism: Gallionella sp. (assembly GCA_034371155.1). Lineage (GTDB taxonomy): Bacteria > Pseudomonadota > Gammaproteobacteria > Burkholderiales > Gallionellaceae > Gallionella. Next base: position 2,014 of record JAXMKV010000023.1, read on the forward strand.
GCCGCGCCTTCCGTGCCATCCGAATTGAAACTCCAGCCGCGCACCATGCGCAGGTAGTCGGCCTTTTGTCTCTTCTGTTTTGATTCCGCGCTGTAGCCCGCCTGTTCCGGTTCGTCGAGGTAGAACGAGGCGTTCATGTGCATGGTGAAGGCCCCCGCTCTTTCTTTGGCGTCGTCGATGCGATCCAGCAGTTTGAACAGGCCGCGATGGAATTGGGCGACGCCGTCGAGTTCGAGGGGGGCGGGTGAACGCTGGAAAGTGAGGCTGCCGAGAATGGAGGCGGGCAGATTGCAGCGATTGATGGGCAGGCAGGCGAATTTGGGCAGCGCGGGGTAGGGCGCTTCGCCGAATGTTGTCGTCACTGCGACAAATCGCCCGGCTTTGTCGTGTCCGCTATCTGCCACCGGCTGCCGGGGTGAAATGTTTTCTTCTTGCATTTCAGTTGGTTGAATGCTTGTCTCGGGTGTGGCATGGAGTTTGCGGATTTAGGGGTGCGAGCGAGAGAACTTCAATCGCGACTTAAATTTTGCAACTTCTAAGGAGACTAACATGGCACTGCGTCAATGCGCAATTTACGGGAAAGGTGGTATCGGTAAGTCCACCACGACCCAGAATCTGGTAGCAGCTCTGGCTGAAGCCGGTAAGAAAGTGATGATCGTCGGCTGCGATCCTAAAGCTGACTCCACTCGTCTGATCCTGCACTCGAAGGCGCAGAACTCCGTGATGGAACTGGCTGCTGAAGCCGGTAGCGTCGAGGATCTGGAGCTCGAAGACGTGTTGTCGGTTGGTTACGGCGGCGTGAAGTGCGTTGAGTCCGGTGGCCCAGAGCCAGGCGTTGGCTGTGCTGGCCGTGGCGTTATCACCGCCATCAACTTCCTCGAAGAAGAAGGCGCTTACGACGAAGACCTCGACTTCGTGTTCTACGACGTGCTGGGTGACGTGGTGTGCGGCGGTTTCGCGATGCCTATCCGCGAAAACAAAGCGCAGGAAATCTACATCGTTTGCTCCGGCGAAATGATGGCTATGTACGCTGCCAACAACATTGCCAAGGGTATCGTGAAGTATGCGAATTCCGGTGGCGTGCGTCTGGCCGGTCTGATCTGCAACAGCCGTCAAACCGACCGCGAAGATGAGCTCATCATGGCATTGGCTGCAAAGCTGGGCACACAGATGATCCACTTCGTGCCGCGCGACAACGCTGTGCAGCACGCCGAGATCCGTCGTATGACCGTGATCGAATACGATCCGACTGCCAAGCAGGCTGACGAGTATCGCTCTTTGGCTCGCAAGATCGTGGACAACAAGAAGTTTGTTATCCCGACCCCGATCACCATGGACGAACTGGAAGAGCTGCTGATGGAATTCGGCATCATGGAAGTGGAAGACGCATCCATCATCGGCAAGGCTGCGGTCGCTGCCTGATAGCAAGGTGTCAAGGGCGGCGGGTCGTTGGTTGTTGGGTACGGTTCGCCATCCTTGCCAGTTGTAGGTCGGGATTCATCCCGACTTTAAATGAGCGTCGGGTTAGCTTTGCATAGCCATTCGACTAAGCCGCTAGCGGCAAGTCGCTGGTTAAACCCCGACCTACGCAACCTCTGACAGACTCCACAGATTAGTGGGTCATTAAAGGAGAACGAAATGTCTGCATTAACACGCGAAGAGACCCAGGCCCTCATTCAAGAGGTGCTTGAGGTCTATCCAGAGAAGGCAAGAAAGGACCGCGAAAAGCACCTCGCCGTCAACGATCAATCTATCGAACAGTCCAAGAAGTGCATCACCTCGAACCGCAAATCTTTACCGGGCGTGATGACGATTCGCGGCTGCGCTTACGCCGGTTCCAAGGGCGTGGTGTGGGGCCCGATCAAGGACATGATCCACATTTCTCACGGCCCGGTCGGCTGCGGTCAGTATTCCCGCGCCGGTCGCCGTAACTACTACGTCGGCACCACCGGCGTGAACGCCTTCGGTACGATGAACTTCACTTCCGATTTTCAGGAAAAGGACATCGTGTTCGGTGGCGACAAGAAACTCGCCAAGCTGATCGGCGAAGTCGAGCAGTTGTTCCCGCTGCACAAAGGTATCTCGGTTCAGTCCGAGTGCCCGATCGGTCTGATCGGCGACGATATCGAAGCGGTATCGAAGAAGACAGCCAAAGAGATCAACAAGCCGGTCATCCCCGTGCGCTGCGAAGGTTTCCGCGGTGTATCGCAATCGCTGGGTCACCACATCGCCAACGACGCGATCCGTGACTGGGTGCTGGGCAACCGTGATGAAAGCGCCTTCGAATCCACGCCTTACGACGTGACCATCATCGGCGACTACAACATCGGCGGCGACGCATGGGCAACCCGCACTATCCTCGAAGACATGGGGCTGCGCGTGATCGCTCAATGGTCCGGCGACGGTACGCTGGCTGAAATGGAGAACACTCCCAAGGCCAAGCTGAACTTGCTGCACTGCTACCGTTCGATGAACTACATCAGCCGCCACATGGAAGAGAAGTACGGCATTCCTTACATGGAATACAACTTCTTCGGCCCGACCAAGATCGAAGCCTCCATCCGCGAGATCGCCGGTTTCTTCGACGACACCATCAAGGCCAAGGCCGAAGAGGTGATCGCCAAGTACAAGCCGATGATGCAAGCCGTCATCGACAAGTACAAGCCGCGTCTGCAAGGCAAGCGCGTCATGCTGTACGTCGGCGGTCTGCGTCCGCGTCACGTGATCGGTGCCTATGAAGACCTGGGCATGGAAGTGGTCGGTACCGGTTACGAGTTCGCGCACGGCGACGACTATGATCGCACCATCAAGGAAATGGGTAACGCCACACTGCTGTACGACGACGTGACCGGTCTCGAGTTCGAAGAGTTCGTGAAGCGCGTCAAACCCGACCTGGTCGGCTCCGGCATCAAGGAAAAGTTCATCTTCCAAAAGATGGGCATCCCCTTCCGCCAGATGCACTCGTGGGACTACTCCGGCCCGTATCACAGCTATGACGGCTTCGCCATCTTCGCCCGCGATATGGATATGACCTTGAACAACCCGTGCTGGAGCCAACTGACTCCGCCCTGGAAAAAGGCCGCGTAAGACGTAGTTGTAAGTCGGGCTTTAACCCGACATGTCGGACAAAAGTCCGACCATCATTAACCAAGCCCGTGTCCGCAGATTGGCGGCTCGGGCCAAGGAGATAAACATGCAACAAGTTGATGACATCAAACCTTGCTATCCCCTGTTCCGTCAGGACGAATACAAGGAAACGCTGAAGAACAAGAAAGAATTGTTCGAGGAAGGTCACGCAGCCGACAAGGTTCAGGAAACCTTCACCTGGACCACCACGATGGAATATCGTGAGCTGAACTTCAAGCGCGAAGCCCTGACCGTTAACCCGGCCAAGGCCTGCCAACCTCTGGGCGCGGTGCTGTGTGCACTGGGCTTCGAAAAGACCATGCCGTACGTGCACGGTTCGCAAGGTTGCGTGGCTTACTTCCGCTCCTACTTCAACCGTCATTTCCGCGAGCCGATTTCCTGCGTGTCCGACTCCATGACTGAAGACGCAGCCGTGTTCGGCGGTCAGAAGAACATGATCGACGGCTTGGAAAACGCCAAGGCGATGTACAAGCCCGAGATGATCGCGGTGAGCACGACTTGTATGGCCGAAGTTATCGGTGACGACCTGAACGCCTTCATCAACAACACCAAGAAGGCCGGTAACATTCCGCAGGAGTTTCCGACACCGTACGCGCACACCCCGTCTTTCGTGGGTTCGCACGTCACCGGTTGGGACAACATGTTCGAAGGCATCATCCGTTACTTCACGCTGAATACGATGGAAGGCAAAGAGCCAGGCAAGAACGGTAAGATCAACATCGTTCCCGGTTTCGAGACCTACCTCGGCAACTACCGTGTGATCCATCGCATGCTGGACGAGATGGGCGTTGCGCACACCATGCTGAGCGACCCGACCGAAGTGCTGGATACCCCGGCTGACGGCCAGTTCCGCATGTACGCCGGCGGCACGACCCAGGACGAAGTGAAGGATGCGCCCAATGCCGCTACCACCTTCCTGTTGCAGCCGATGCAACTGGAGAAGACCCGGAAGTTCGTCGAGACCACCTGGAAGCACGAAGTGCCGAAGATGAGCATCCCGATGGGTCTGGAGTGGACCGACGAGTGGCTGATGAAGGTCGCCGAAGTGACCGGCAAGGAGATCCCCGCATCGCTGGCGCTGGAACGCGGTCGTCTGGTCGACATGATGATGGACAGCCACACCTGGCTGCACGGCAAGAAGATCAGCCTGTACGGCGATCCGGACTTCACCATGGGCATGACCAAGTTCCTGATGGAACTGGGCATCGAGCCGCTGCACGTGCTGTGCAACAACGGCAGCAAGAAGTGGACGAAGGCCATGGAAAAGATGCTGGCCGAGTCTCCTTACGGTGCGAAGACCCAGTTGTTCGCGGGTGCCGACTTGTGGCACTTCCGTTCGCTGGTGCTGACCGAGAAGCCGGACTTCATGATCGGCAACTCCTACGCCAAGTTCATCCAGCGTGACACGCTGGCCAAGGGCAAAGAGTTTGAGGTTCCGCTGATCCGTATCGGCTTCCCGATCTTCGACCGTCACCACCTGCACCGTGCCACGACGCATGGTTACGAAGGCGCGATGCAGATGCTGACCACCATCACCAATGCGGTGCTGGAGCGTCTGGACGAAGAAACCCGCGGCATGGGGACGACGGACTACAACCACGACCTGGTTCGTTAAAGGCAGGATTTGGGAGCTGGGATTTGGGAATTGGAGTGCGCGAGTCATTCAGAAATGCGCTTTCCAAAATCCTAAATCCCAAATCCCAAATCCAAAATCCTGTTTCCAAGGAGCAACAAAATGGCAAACATCATGATCCGTCGCGACAGCAAGGGCAGCTATCAGTTCTATCTGCCCAAGCGCGATCTCGAGGATACCATCGTTTCGATGGAGTTCGACACCCCGGAGAAGTGGGGCGGAGAGATCAAGCTGAACAACGGCGGCGCGTATTACATCGAGCCGCAAGCTGCTCCCGCACGGTTGCCTTATTCGGTGCGCGCCAAGCGCCTCGATGCGGCGGAATAGTGAACCGTGAAAGGTGAAAAGTGACAAGTGAAATGTGCTCCTGCGTTTCACCTGAGCCGCGTAGCGGCGAGTCACGTTTCACATTTCACATTTAAAAGGAGAATCATCATGGCATACAAAATCAATGCTGACTTGTGCACCGGTTGCGACGATTGCGTGGCGGACTGTCCCACGGCTTCCATCAGCGTGAAGAAGGGTATTTACGTCATCAACGCAAGCGAATGTACAGAGTGCGAAGGCGACTTCGACAAACCGCAATGCGTGAAGATCTGCCCGATCAAGGGTTGCATCACACAAATCGCGGCGTAACAAAATGTGAAAGGTGTGTAGTGGTTTTACGTTTTACATGAGCTGCGAAGCAGCGGGTCACGTTTCACCTTTCACAACTAAGAGGTTCAATATGACTACCACCACCGTCATCACCAAAACAGCCGCGCTGCGCATCGCGCAAGCCGCGCGCGCTCTGGACAACGTGAACGCGGGAGCCTTCGCGGCCAAGCTGGGCGACCAGATCGGCTTGCCGATCACCGAAGAAAAGCTCGCCAAGGTGACCGTGGCCGACATTAAACTCATCCTCTCCGGCGAAGAGACTGTCGAGCCGGATGTCGATCCTGCCAGTATCAAACTCGCGGTGCGCCACCTGTGGGGAGCGGCGGACGAAGCCGAGAATCTGCCGTCGACCTCTGCATACAAGGACGGCGACATACCCGGCAGTCTGCGCGTCGCGGTCGCCTCCAACAGCGAAGAGAACCTTGACGGCCATTTCGGCTCCTGCCCGCGCTTTCTCGTGTATCAGGTCGGGCCCGACGAGATCCGCCTGATCGACATCCGTTCCACCAGCTTTGCCGATGATGCCGAAGACAAAAACATCGCACGCGCCAACCTCATCAAGGACTGCCAGATCGTCTACGTGCAATCCATCGGCGGCCCCGCCGCGGCCAAAGCCGTGCGCGCCAACATCCATCCGGTGAAGGCACCGGAAGGCGGCAAGGCGAATATCGCCCTGCAACGCCTGCAAGCAGTGCTCGACGCCCCTCCGCCTTGGCTCGCCAAGATTCTCGGGGTGGAAGCAAAATCGCTGAGCCGCTTTGCGGAGTTGGAAGAATAGGAGGAACCGATGATCGTTCCCGAAACACTGGAGAAGATCGCCAATGCCGCTGCCGCATTGGGCGAACTGAATGACGGGGCGCTGGACACGTTGAAACAAACCTGGCCCGAACTGCGTTTTACTTTCTGCAACGACGACGATATGCCGGCGCGATTGCCTCCCGCATTACGCCGCGACAGGTTCAATCTCTATCTGGTCAACGGCGGCGAGCACTGCCTCAGCTTGACCGACGATCCGCTGCAAGCCATCGGCGTGGTACTGGCGGAAGTAGATCAGGAATAGGATGGTTGCGGGATGAGCGGCCACGCAGGCCGGGACAGATTCAGCCCTGATAAATCACCTGTCCATCCACCAGTGTATAACGCACCTTGCCCTGCATCTCATAGCTGGTGAAAGGGGTGTTCTTTCCTTGACTCTTGAGCGCGGCGGGGGCCACCTTCCAATACGCTTCGGGATCGAACACGCACAGGTCGGCGGCGGCACCAAGGCTGAGGTGCCCGACATCCAGACCGAGGATGCGCGCGGGTTGTGCGGTGGCTTTGTCCAGCGCGTCCGACAGGCTGATGTTTTCCTGCTGCGCCCATTTCAGCACTAGCGGCAGCAGCAGCTCCAAGCCAGTGGCTCCCGCCTCTGCCTCGGCGAACGGCAGTTGTTTTGCATCTTCGTCGACCGGCGCGTGGTTGGAGCAGATGGCGTCGATGGTGCCGTCCGCCAGACCGGCGCGCAGCGCGGCGCGGTCGCGCAGGCTGCGCAACGGCGGGATCAGGCGGCAGTTCGGGTCAAAGAAGCCGATGTCCATGTCGGACAGGTGGGAGTGGTTGATCGAGACATCGCAGGTGACGTTGAGTCCTTCCCGCTTGGCGGCGCGGATCATTTCCACCCCGGCCGCGCTGGAGATGCGGCAGATGTGCAGGCGCACGCCGGTATCGCGCGCCAGTGTCAGCATGGTGGCCAGCGCGATGGTCTCGGCGCTCACCGGGATGGCGGGCAGGCCGCAGCGGGTGGCAACTTCGCCGTCGTGCGCCACACCGTCGCGTGCCAGAAAGCTGTCCTGCGGGCGCAGCCATACGGGGAAGTCGAAGGTTGCGGCGTACTGCATGGCGCGCATCAGTACGCGCGTGTCGGTGAGCGGCGCATCAGCCTGACTGAAGGCGACGCAGCCGGCATCCACCAGCTCGGACATCTCGGTCAGCTCCTTGCCGTGTAGCCCGGCGGTCAGCGCGCCGACCGGATAGACCTTGGCCTGATGGAGGTTGCGTGCCTTGTGCTTGAGCATCTCGACCAGACCGGGCTCGTCCAGCGGCGGATCGGTGTCGGGCGGGCAGGCGAGGCTGGTCACGCCGCCGGCAACGGCGGCAGCCATCTCGGATTCCAGCGTCGCCATATATTCGTAGCCAGGTTCGCGCAGACGCGCGGCGAGATCGACCAGGCCGGGCGCGACGATCAGTCCACCTGCTTCGATTACCGTCTCCGCGACGAAGCCCGCCGGGGCGTTGCCGATGGCAACGATCTTGCCCGCCGCGATGTAGACATCCTGCTGCGCGTCGAGCTTGTTCTTCGGGTCGATCAACCGACCGCCTTTGATGTGGATATTCATGGTTTGCCCCCCGCCAGCATACTCATCACCGCCATGCGCACCGCGATACCGAAAGTCACCTGCGACAGGATTACCGAGCGCGGGCCGTCGGCGACGACGGAGTCGATCTCGACGCCCCGGTTCATCGGGCCGGGATGCATCACGATGGCATCGTCCTTGGCGCAGGCGAGCTTGTCTTCCGTGAGGCCGTAGTGCTTGAAATATTCCTGCGCCGACGGCAGCGCCGCGCCCTGCATGCGCTCGTTTTGCAGGCGCAGCATCAGCACCACATCGACATCTTTCAGACCCTGCGCCATGTCGTGGAACACGCGCACGCCGAGGTTCTCCACCATGGCGGGCAGCAGCGTCTTGGGCGCGATGACGCGCACTTCCGGCACGCCCAGTGTAGTCAGCGCGTGGATCTGCGAACGCGCCACGCGCGAATGCAGCACATCGCCGACGATAGCGACGCGCAGGTTGTGGAATTCTTTTTTGTAGTGGCGGATGGTGAACATGTCCAGCAGTGCCTGCGTGGGATGCGCGTGGCGACCGTCGCCGGCGTTGATGACGTGGATTTCCGGCGCCACGTGCTTGGCGATGAAGTGTGCCGCGCCCGATTGCGCGTGGCGCACCACGAACATGTCGGCGTGCATCGCGCACAGGTTGTCCACGGTATCCAGCAGGGTCTCGCCCTTGCTGGTGGAAGATGAGCCGATGTTGAGGTTGACCACGTCGGCGGAGAGCCGCTTGGCGGCGATCTCGAAGGTGGTGCGCGTGCGCGTGCTGTTCTCGAAGAACACGTTGAACACCGACTTGCCCTGCAACAGCGGTACTTTTTTGATCTCGTGCCCGTCGCTGCTGTCGAGGAAGGTCGCGGCGCGGTCGAGGATGTCGCGCACGATGCGGGCGGGCAGACCTTCGGTGGTCAGCAGGTGCTGGAGTTCGCCGTTGCTGTTGAGTTGCGGATTATTCATACGATCAGTCCCGCTGAGGGTTCATCAAAATAGGCCTGCAATATCTGTTGCGCGGCATACTGGTCGAGCAACGCTTTCTGCTTGCGCCCGTACACGCCCATGTCGCTCAGGCGCGAACTCGCGGCGAACGAAGTATACCGTTCATCAACCAGTATCGTGGGCAGATTGAAGCGTCCTTTCAGACGGTTGGCGAAGCGGCGGCACAGCGCGGTCAACTCGTGCGGCGTACCGTCGTCGTTGCTCGGCAGGCCGACCACCAGCGCGGCGGGCTGCCACTCGGCGACCAGCGCGGCGATGCGGGTGAAACGCGCCTCGTTCTTCTCGTCATCTATGGTTTCCAGCGGATTGGCCGTGGCCGAAAGGGTGTTGCCGGTGGCGATGCCGATGCGCCGGGTGCCAAAATCAAATGCGATGAATGTGCCTTGCGGAAGTTGAACGGTATTGCCCTCAGGCATGTCCGGCGTCCTCCGAGAGCGAGGCGAAGTCGATGCCGAGCAGCGCCATCGCGGCGGGCAGGCGTTCATCCGGCGGCAGATCGAACAGGATGTGTTCGGAAGCGCCCACGGTGAGCCAGGCGTTCTCGCCCATCTCGTGTTCCAGTTGTCCCTGATCCCATCCGGCGTAGCCCAGCGTGACCAGCAGCTTGCGCGGGCCGTTGCCCTCGCCCACCGCTTCGAGTATGTCCTTGGAAGTAGTCAGCGCCAGATGCTCGTTGATGCGCAGAGTGGATTGCCAATCCTTTTCGGTGTCGTGCAGCACAAAGCCGCGCTCGGTCTGCACCGGCCCGCCGAAATGCACCGGCAGATCGCGCAGTTCCGGCTGGTGCATGGGTATGTTGATCTGGTCGAACATCTCGCCCAGCGACAGGCTGATCGGGCGGTTGACCACGATGCCCAGCGCGCCGTTCTCGTTGTGCTCGCAGATGTAAGTCAGCGTGCCGGCAAAGACACCCTCCTGCATGGAGGGCATGGCGATCAGGAAATGGTGGGTGAGGTTGAAATCGGACATGGCGACATTGTAGCTTTACCCGCGAACCTTCACAATTCGCACATGAAGACTTGCCAAACCTCGCTGTGCTGGTTCCGCCGCGACCTGCGTCTGCACGACCATGCCGCGCTTTGCCGGGCTTTGCAACAAAGCGCCGCCGTGCATTGCGTGTTCGTGTTCGACACCGATATCCTCGATCCGCTGCCGGACCGGTGCGACCGGCGGGTGGAATTCATCTGGCACAGCGTGCGCGAGCTGCGGCAGGCGTTGCAGCGCCACGGTGCCACCCTGCACATCCTGCACGGCAGCGCCCGCACGCGGGTGCCGGAATTCGCGCGACAGATGGGGGCGCAGGCGGTATTCACCAACCGCGATTACGAACCGGAGGCCATCGCGCGCGACGGCGCGGTGGCGCAGGCGCTCGCCGCCGACGGCATCGTCTTTCACGACTGCAAGGATCAGGTGATCTTCGAGCGCGATGAGGTGATGACCGGCACGGGCAAGCCTTACAGCGTGTTCACGCCGTACAAGAACGCTTGGCTGAAAAGACTGGTCGAGCAGGACATGCAGACTTATCCCGACGAGACTTTGTTTTCGTCGCTGGCATCCGGCGCGGCTGCACCGCTGCCGACGCTGGCGGAGCTCGGCTTCGAGCCTGCCGGTGCGGAGCAGATACCCGCCGCCAGCAGCGGTGCGGCGCAGTTGCTGGCTGATTTCCGCGAACGCATCGACCGCTATCACCAGACCCGCGACTTCCCCGCGCTGGACGGCGGCTCCAATCTGTCCGCGCACCTGCGCTTCGGCACCGTCTCCATCCGCGCGCTGGTGCGCGAGGCGTACCGGCGCGGCGGACAAGGGGCGCAGATGTGGCTTTCCGAGCTGATCTGGCGCGAGTTCTACCAGATGCTGCTGTACCACCATCCGCGCGTGGTGCGGCACGCGTTCAAGCCGCAGTTCGACACGCTGGCATGGGATAACGACCCGGAGAAGTTCGCCGCCTGGCGCGAGGGGCGCACCGGCTATCCGCTGGTGGATGCGGGCATGCGCCAGCTCGCGCGGCACGGCTTGATGCACAACCGGCTGCGCATGGTGACGGCCTCGTTCCTGGTGAAAGATTTGCAGATCGACTGGCGCTGGGGCGAACGCCACTTCGCCGACAAGCTGCTCGACTACGATCTCGCCGCCAATAACGGCGGCTGGCAGTGGGCGGCCTCCACCGGCTGCGATGCGCAGCCGTGGTTCCGCATCTTCAACCCGGTGACCCAATCGGAGAAGTTCGATCCCGCCGGCGAGTTCATCCGCCGCCATGTCCCCGAGCTGGCGAGCTGCCCCGCGCGCTATCTCCATGCACCCTGGCGCATGCCGCCCGCCGAGCAGCAACGCTGCGGCATCGTCATCGGCACAGACTATCCCGCGCCCGTGGTGGATCACGCGCTGGCCCGTGAAAAGACACTGGCGATGTTCAAGGCGGCGGCATAAAGACGGTCAAATGAAAAACGCCCGACCCCTCGCGGGATCGGGCCTTAGGGACGCGCTATGAAATATTTACAGCAATCCGATCTTGCAGCACAAAAATGCGGCGGACGCGGGACTCATGCGGCTTCCGCGCAGACTACCCGGTTGCGCCCGCTTTCCTTGGCTTGATATAGCGCGGCATCAGCCGCGTTGATGAGTCGCTTCGCGGTGGCCGGATCGTCGTCCGGCTGATCCGCCGACAACATGGCAACACCGATGGAGATGGTCACCGGCAGGGATTTTCCGGGTAGCGGCTGCAAAGGGTTGGCGGCGAGCATGGCGCGGATACGTTCGGCGATCTCGCAAGCCGGGCCGCGTGCGGTTTGCGGCAGTAGCACGACGAACTCCTCGCCGCCGAAGCGGGCGAGGACATCGTTGCCGCGCAACTGTGACTTGATCAGCCGCGCCACATTGCGCAGCACTTCGTCTCCGGCCAAATGCCCCAGACTGTCATTGATATGTTTGAACTTGTCGATATCGAGAAACATGCAGGCCAGCGGCTGGAGGTGACGGCGGGCATGCGAGATCTCCTCGTGGAAGCGGCTCTCGAAATAACGCCGGTTGTTAACCCCGGTAAGCGGATCGGTGAGGCCGACCAGTTTCAGGCGCTCGTGGTTGAGCACGTTCTCCAGACAAATGGCGAATATGCTCGCCAGCCTTTCGAGAAAATCGGTGCCGCTGTCTGCGGTGAATCGTTCAGCTTCGCAGCTGCCGAGATTCAGGCTGCCTATCAGTTCGCCCTGGCGGATCAGGGGCAACAGCACCATAGAGCGGCAGCCGGAAGGCCACGGGTCGAATATCGCACCCGGCAATTCTTCGTCGAACACCCCCAGACAAGGACGGTCGTTGTCGAAGGGCAATTTTTCCAGCAGCACCAGTCCGGACGTTTCCGCCCCGCCCCGGTTCCCGTCTTCAAGAATGCGGGTGATCTCGTATTCTGGATCGGTCAGCACCAGCGTCACGGCATCGGTGTCGCAGGCGTATTTGTAATCCTGCACTATGAGGAGGATCAATTCCGGCAGTGAGCGCGCGGCAATCAACCGCCGCTCGAGCTGGTCGAGACGGTGCAGTTTTTTTTCGTTCAGGCGCGCTTCGTCCAACAAAGTTTGCAGTTGGTGGCGCAGACGTTCGTTTTCGCTTTTCAGGGCGTTCTCCGTCGGAATGTCCGTGGTCGGCAAAATTGTAGCTCCGGCCCGCTCAAAAATCAGCGCCGCCTCAGCGGCTGCCCCATTCGGCGGCGAGCATGCGGTCTTCACGCTCCTGCGGCACACGCCGCATGAACGGGCAATCGCGCCGGTGGATGGTGATGCCGCGCTCGCGCGTGACGTAACCGACGATGGCATCGGGCGCATGCGGCTGGCAGCATTTGGCCAGCTTGATCATCAGATTGCCCACGCCTTCGACCAGCACACCGGACATCTCTTTGTCCCGGAGGGCGGATTGCGCGCCGGCAACCTTGTCCGGCTGGACTTGTTTGGGTGACGGCTCTCTGACGATGGCGAGGCCGGCGCGGCGCGGCGTGATGTCGCCGCGTCCCAATGCGGCGAGTAATTCGTCGAGTTTGTGGAAGCCAAGGCGCTGGGCGAGCTGCACCTGGTTGATGTCGTTGACACCGAGGCGGTGCAGTTCGCGGTCGAGCAGCATGCGCCCCTGGGAGATGCTGTCGTCGGGATTCTGTGTCTTGAACCAGTGGCGCACCTTGGCCCTGGCGCGCGCGCTTTTCAGATAACCCTGCGCGGGATTGAGCCAATCGCGGCTGGGGCCGCCCTGCTTGACCGTGAGGATCTCCACGCGCTGGCCGTTTTGCAACCGGTAGACCAGCGGCACGATGCTGCCGTTCACCTTGGCACCGCGCGTGCGATGGCCGAGGTCGGTGTGCAGGCTATAGGCAAAATCCACCGGGGTCGCGCCGTGCGGCAGATCGATGACCCGCCCCTGCGGCGTCAGCACGTAGATCCGCGCATCGGTCAATTCGTCGCGGAATTGTTCCGGCATGCCGCCGCTGCTGGCGACCTCGTCCTTCCACGCCAGAATCTGGCGCAGCCAGGCGATCTTGTCGTCTAGCCGGGTGTCGGATTTGCCGCCTTCCTTGTAGCGCCAGTGCGCGGCAACGCCCAGCTCGGAGTGCTGGTGCATCTCGTGGGTGCGAATCTGCACCTCGATCGCCAGATTGCGCGGCCCGTTCACCGCCGTGTGCAGCGAGCGGTAGTCGTTACTCTTCGGCTGCGCGATGTAATCGTCGAACTCGCCGGGGATGGGCTGCCACAGGTCGTGCACCAGGCTGAGCGCCGCGTAGCAATCCTGGATGTCGTCCACCAGAATGCGCACCGCGCGCACGTCGTACAGCTCGCCGAAATCCAGATGTTTGCGCTTCATCTTGTTGATGATGCTGTAGATGTGTTTCGGGCGACCGCTCACTTCGCCGCGTATCCCGGCCTGTTGCAGCGCCTGTTCCAGTTGCGCCACCACGTCGGCGATGTAGCGCTCGCGGTCGACGCGGCGTTCATCCAGCAGGGAGGCGACCTTCTTGTACAGCTGCGGCTCCAGATAGCGCAGCGCCAGATCTTCCAGCTCCCACTTGAGTTGCCACACGCCGAGGCGGTTAGCCAGCGGCGCAAAGATGCCCTGCGTCTCGCGCGCCACCTGTTGTTGCAACTCCGGGCTGGCAGCCGACAGGCGGCGCATGGTCTGGGTGCGCTCGGCGAGTTTGATCAGCACCACGCGGATGTCTTCCACCATCGCCAGCAACATCTGGCGCAGACCCTCGATCTGGCGGTCTTCGCTTCCCTTTTTGTCGCGTTTGTTCTGGCCGGGCATCTCGCTGAACTGGCGTATCTGTTCCATGCGCGAAATGCCTTCGACCAGTTGCGCGATGGGATTTCCGAACTCATTTTGCAGCGACACTTGCCAGTCTTTTTCGCGGGCGGGAACGGCGTGCAGCAGGGTGGCGGCGATGGTCTCGTGATCCATGCGCATCGCGGCCAGGATCGAGGCGGAGCCCAGCGCGTGCTGCAACAGCGGCGTGCCGGTCAGCTCGGTCTGTCCGGCATACAGCGGCTCGACCCGTTCGCAGGCGCGGCGCAGCACCTCGATCTCGTCGGGGATAAAAATCGGCTCCAGCGAGGCCAGCCAAGCTTGCACGTCGGCGGCATCCCGTTCGAAAATTGGGAACGCGCTATGCTGGACCATGAAGAGCCGGTGTCATGCCGGATTCCGGCGGTGCAAGTTTCGTGTCGCTCTCAAGCGGCAGATGGATGCTGAAGCGTGTCCCTTTGCCCGTCTGCGAAGTCACTTCGATGCGACCGCCCAGCGCGACGATCTCGCTGCGTACCACATCCATGCCGATGCCGCGCCCGGCTACCCGGCCCAGCCCGTGTGCGGTGGAAAGGCCGGGCACGAAGATCAGTTGCGCCAGCTGCGCATCGCTGACGGCGGCACCGCCTTCCAGCAAATGCCGCTGCTCGGCCTTTTCGCGCAGCCCGGCATAATTCAGCCCGGCACCGTCGTCGCGCAGTTCGAACACCATTTCACCGCGCCCCCGGTGCAGGCGCAGACATATCTCGCCCGTCGGCTCCTTGCTCGCGTCGGCACGCGCCGTTTCGTTTTCCAGTCCGTGGGCGACGGCATTACGCAGCAGGTGCTCCAGCGGAGCGGTCATTTTCTTCAGCAGGATGCGATCCAGCTCGACAGCGGAGCCAATCAGTTCGAGGCGGGCGGGCTTGTCCAACGTCTTGGCGGTCTGCCGCACGACGCGCTGCAAACGCGCGCTGATACTGGCGAAAGGCACCATGCGACTGCGTGCCGCACACGGCTTTGCGGCGGAAATCTCCCCGCATTGCGCCGCGCTTAGCTGTCCCAGTGCGCCGACGACTTCAGCCCAAGCGGCGTGCAGCACGCCCGCATCAGCGGCACCATGCGACAGCATACTTTCCATGTCATGTACCCGCTCACCGATATCCGGCACACCGGCCATGTCCGCGCTGCCCTTCAGGGTATGCAACAAACGCCTCAACCGCGCCTGTTCGTCATCCGGGTAATTCGTCCCGTCACGCAAAACATCGCCAATATCACGACAGAGTTCGCCGGATTCTTGCAGGAAGATCGGCAGGATCGCTTCGTCTGTCTCGTCCTGCACTGATAGCGATAGACGCAAGTCGGTTACGGCACCATCATCACAGGGTATCTCGCGGGTCATGGCAAAAACTCAGCGCTGCCAGAAGCGCGGCGTGAACAGAATCAGCACGGTAAAGATCTCCAGCCGCCCGACCAGCATGCCGAAGGTGCATACCCAAGTCTGAAAATCGGTCAGGCCGGTAAAATTACCGGAGGGCCCCACCGCGCCCAATCCCGGGCCGATGTTGTTGACCATCGCCAGTGCAGCCGTAAATCCGGTGATGAAATCCAAACCGCTGATCAGCAACACAAAGGTCAGCGTGGCGATAGTCATGAAATACAGGAAGATGAAGCCCAGCACCGCGAACACGATGTTGTTCGGCACCACATGCCCCCCAATCTTCATCGGATTGATTGCGGATGGATGCAGTAGCTTGAGGAACTCCCGTCCCGCCTGCTTGAGCAGCACCAGTGTGCGGATCATCTTGATGCCGCCGCCGGTCGAGCCCGAACTGGCCGCGATACAGGCAAGGAACATCATCCACATCGGCGCGAAGATCGGCCATTGCGCATAGTCCACACTGGCGTAGCCGGAACTTGTCGCGATGGACACCACGTTGAAACTGGCGTGGCGCAGCGAGGTGAGAAAATCGGGATAGACCTCGTTCCACCACAGGAACACCGCGATGCCGAAGCAGCTGGCCAGGATCAAACCCACCGCAGCGCGACCCTCCGCATCATTCAGGTACGCCGAAAGTGACCTGCCTCGCCACACCAGAAAATGCGTGGCGAAATTGACCACCGCGAACAGCATGAACGCAATCATCACGAACTCGATCAACGGCGAGTTGAAATAACCGACGCTGCTATCGTGGGTGGAGAAACCGCCCAGCCCCATGGTCGAGAACGCATGACAGACCGCATCCAGCCAGTCCATACCGGCCCACTTCAACGCGGCAATGCACAGCAGCGTGACCGCAACGTAAACCACCCACAGGTTGCGCGCCGTATCGGCGATGCGCGGCGTCAGTGCGGCATCTTTCATCGGCCCCGGCATCTCAGCCTTGAACAGCTGGCGTCCGCCGATGCCCAGCAGCGGCAGCACCGCGACCGCCAGAACGATCACGCCCAAACCGCCTATCCATTGCAATTCGTGCCGCCAGACGTTGATCGCGGGCGGCAGGTCGTCCAGCCCGACCAGCACGGTCGCTCCGGTGGTGGTCATCGCGGACATAGTCTCGAAATAGGCATCCGTCAGGGATATCCCCGGAATTGCCAGCAACAAGGGGATGGTGGCAAACAACGGCATCGCGGTCCACATCGTCACGACCAGCAGATAGCCATGGCGGATTGACAGTTCGCCCTTGTTACGCCGCGTCAGCATCCACATCAGGATGCCGGCGGAAGCGGTCCACACCATCGCCAGCAGAAAATCCAGCAGCATCGTGCTGTCGTCATAGATCAGCGCAGTGATCACGGGAATGACGTAGGCGATGCTGAACATCACCAGCAGCAGCCCGAGGGCATGAATAACGGTCAGTGCGCGTCCCATCAGAAGAACCCGATGCTGACCTGGAACAGTTTCTCGACTTTCTTCACCATCTTCTTGTCGGTCACGAACACGATGACATGGTCTTCGGGCTCAATCAGCGTGTCATGATGGGCGATGACCACGGCCTCGCCGCGCACGATGGCACCGATGGTCGCGCCCTGCGGCAGCTCGATCTCGTCGACGCGCCGCCCGACCACGCGCGAGGACTGGCGATCGCCGTGCACCACCAGCTCCAGCGCCTCCGCCGCGCCGCGCCGCAGCGAATGCACCACGGCCACATCGCCCTGGCGCACATAGGCCAGCAGCGAGCCGATGGTGACATGCGCCGGCGACAGCGCGATGTCAATCTTGCCGCCCTGCAGCAGATCCACATAGGCACTGCGGTTGATCAGCGCGATCACTTTGCGTGCGCCGGCTTGCTTCGCCAGCAGGGAAGACATGATGTTGTTCTCGTCGTCGTTGGTGAGCGCGCAGAACACATCGACATCGTTCACATGCTCCTGTTGCAGCAGTTTTTCGTCGGTGCCGTCGCCGTTCAACACCAGCGTATTGGCCAACTCTCCCGCCAGCCGCTGGCAGGATTTTTTGTTGAACTCGATCAGCTTCACCTGATAGTCGCGCTCCAGTGCTTTGGCCAGCCGCCGTCCGATGTTGCCGCCGCCGACGATCATCACACGCTTGCTGGGTTTGTCCATGCGGCGCATCTCTTTCAGCACGCGGCGGATGTTGTCGGTTGCGGCGATGAAAAATATCTCGTCGCCGGTCTGCACCTCCGTCGTGCCTTCGGGAATGATGGCACGGTCCTGGCGGAAGATCGCCGCGACACGTGTTTCCACTTGCGGCATGTGAGAGCGCAAAAAACTGATCGGTTTGCCCACCAGCGGCCCGCCCTCGAAGGCGCGCACGGCCACCAGCGAGACTTTCCCGTCGGCGAACTCCAGCACTTGCAACGCCTCGGGAAACTCGATCAGCTTGGTGATGTAATTCGTCAGTATCTGCTCCGGACAAATGGAGAAATCGACGCAGAAGTTGTCGGCGCTAAACACTTCCTCACGGTTGAGATAATCGGTGGCGCGAATACGTGCAATGCGTGTCGGCGTGTTGTACAGGCTGGCAGCCAGTTTGCACGCCACCAGGTTGACCTCGTCGCTCTGCGTCACCGCCAGCAGCATGTCGGCATCGGCGATGCCGCCCTGTTCGAGTATCGAGGGATGGGCCGCGTTGCCGGTCAGCGTGCGCAGATCGAGCCTGTCCTGCAACTGGCGCAGCTTTTCCCCGTCGGAATCGATCACGGTGATGTCGTT
The DNA here is from genome assembly GCA_034371155.1 of Gallionella sp. GTDB lineage: Bacteria > Pseudomonadota > Gammaproteobacteria > Burkholderiales > Gallionellaceae > Gallionella. The sequence continues at coordinate 20,250 of JAXMKV010000023.1, forward strand.
GGCCTCGCCGACCAGGTTTTCCGCCACAGTCGAGCCGACCTGTCCGGCACCCAATATCAAAATCTTCACGAATCCCTCCGGTTCATTGTTGCGCGCGTATCCAGCGCTTCCATTCATCGAACAGCTTTTCGTTGCGGGCTGCGATCACCGAGCGCTGCCAGATGTCGCCCTGATCGAAATCGTCACATTCGAGGCAGCAGGCATGCCCGCCCGCCTCCCGCAGTATCAGCAAACCGGCCGCATAATCCCACAGCTTCTGCCCGCCGTGCAGATAGACATCGAAACGTCCGGCGGCGGTGTAACACCAATCCAGCGCGCTGGCACCGAAGTTGCGCTGCGAACTGTATGGCGGATGTATGGCCAGTTGCTCCACCAGACGTGTGCTCAGGCGTTTCAGATCGACGCTGGCAAGCGCGTGAGCCAGGCCGGGAGCAGTATCACGCACCGGCAGTTTTTCACCGTTCAGGAAAGCTCCCCTTCCCTGTTCGGCTGCGAATATCTCGTCTGCCAAGGGGTCGTATACCACGCCCAATACGCTCTTGCCCCCGCGCAGCAGGGCGACCGACACGGCGAAGTAAGGCAGGCCACGCACGAAGTTGGATGTACCGTCCACGGGATCGACACACCACAGCCCCTCCCCTCCTTCCTGCCAAGCCTTGTGTTGTGCTTCGGCGCTCATTTCCTCGCCCAGCACGGGCACGTTTTGAATCGCCTGCAGTTTTTTTGTCAGGGCCGTCTGGGCTGCGGTGTCCGCCTCGGTGCATAGGCTGCCGTCACATTTGTGCAAATGGGCTACCTTGAGGTAGCGCGGCATGATCTCCTCCGAGGATACCAACTTGACTGCCGCCATCACTGCTTTGAGCAGAGCGCCCGGGCCCGATGGGGCGGTTTGTATCACGCCAGGTCTTTCCACTTGATCGAGCAGCCCATGCTGGCGAGCTGTTCGCGCGGCCCCTGTCCGGTTCGGGCGACTTGCAGCATGGCCTCGAACAGGTCGCGCTTGGCATCGGCGGGGGCAGCTTCCTTGCGCGAGGCATCGAGGCGACCGCGGTATTGCAGTTCCAGATTGGCGTTGAAACCGAAGAAATCCGGCGTGCACACCGCGCCATAGTCCTTGGCGACCTGCTGGGTCTCGTCCCACACATAAGGGAAAGGATAGGCGAATTCCTGCGCGACCTTTTTCATGTTGTCGAACGAATCCTCTTCGTAGTCGGCGGGGTCGTTCGACATGATGGCGATGGTGTTGATGCCATGTTGTTGCAATTCGCGCACATCGCGCACGATACGGTCGCGGATGGATTTGACGTAGGGGCAATGGTTGCAGATGAACATCACCAGCAAACCGTTTTTGCCGCGCGCATCGGCGAGGGTGTAGCGCTTGCCATCCACGCCCGGCAGATCGAAATCGCGGGCTTTCCAGCCGAAGTCACACAGAGGGGGTTGCAGACTGACCATTTCAAAATTCCTCACAACATTCGAGGGGCGTTATATTATCACGCCGACCCATAAGCGATTCCGACCTATGCCGCGTTTCTACTGCCCGCCGCCGCTGCCAGCCAGCGGCTCTTTCGACCTGCCGCCGGACGCGGCACACCATGCTTCACGCGTGCTGCGCCTGCGCGAGGGGGACGCAGTGCAACTGTTCGACGGCCTCGGTCACGAGTGTCACGGGATCATCGGCGAGATCGGCGGCAAGCGCGTGGGGGTGCGCGACCTTGCGGCCGCCGACACCAACCGCGAATCACCGCTGCGTATGGTGCTGGCCCAGGCGATGGCCAGCAGCGAGAAGATGGACTGGGTGATACAAAAGGCCACGGAGTTGGGCGTGGCGGAGATCCAGCCGCTGGACACCGAGCGCAGCGTCGCCCGGCTGTCGTCCGAGCGTGCCGCGAAACGGCTGGCGCACTGGCAGCAGGTGGTTATCTCCGCCTGCGAACAGTGCGGGCGCAATGTGCTGCCGACCGTCCGCGCACCGCTGGACATCATGACCTGGCTGCGGCAGACACGGGAAGTCCCGGAGACCAAGTTCATCCTGCTGCCGCAGGGTGCCGCCGCACTGCATACCCAAGCCCGGCTGGCGGCCGGTGTCATATTGCTGATCGGTGCGGAAGGCGGTTTTACCCCCGGCGAGAGCGAGGCCGCGCTGCAATGCGGTTTTGCGCCGATCCGCCTCGGTGCGCGCGTGCTGCGCACCGAAACCGCCGCCGTCGCCGGCTTGGCCGCGCTGCAAACACTGTGGGGCGACTTTCAATAGAGGTTCCCAATAATCAACCGCCGGAGACCGTCATGCCTTATGTCAACATCCGTATCGCGGGCACGCTCAGCCGCGAACAAAAAGCCAAGATCGCCGCAGAGATCACCGACACGCTTGAGCGCATCGCGCTCAAGCCCGCGTCGTACACCTACATTGCATTCGACGAATTACCCGACGAGAATTGGGCCATTGCGGGGAAGCTGCTGGACGAAGAATAATGGCGTACGCGGGACAGTTGCTAGATGAGGCATAGCCGTGCAAGATACCGCCATTCCATGAGGGAGAACCCGTAATGCCTGCCACCACTTCGCCCGCCAATTTTGTTGCCTGGTTCCGTTCGGTCGCGCCGTATATCAACGCGTTCCGCGGCAAGACCTTTGTCATTGCCTTTGGCGGCGAGGTGGTGGCGGACGGGAAGTTCGTCGAGCTGACGCACGATTTCAATCTGCTTGCGGCACTCGGCATCCGGCTGGTGCTGGTGCACGGTGCGCGTCCGCAGATCGAGCAGCATTTGGCCAAGAGCCAGTTGGGTGACACTTATCATCAGGGCATCCGCCTGACCAATGCCGAAACCATGCAATGCGTGAAGGAAGCAGTCGGCCGCGTGCGCGTGGAGATCGAGGCGCTGCTGTCGATGGGGCTGGCGAATTCGCCGATGGCCAATGCCGACATCCGCGTCGCCGGGGGCAACTTCATCACCGCGCAACCCATCGGCGTGATCAACGGCGTGGATCTGCAACACACCGGCAGCGTGCGCAAGGTGGATGTCGCGGCGCTCAAGGATCGCATGGAATTCGGCGAGGTCGTGTTGTTGTCACCGCTCGGCTACTCGCCCACCGGCGAAGTGTTCAACCTGACGCTGGAAGACGTCGCCACCGCCACCGCGATCGCGCTGGATGCCGACAAACTGATGTTCCTGATGGACACCGACGGCGTGACCGACAAGAAAGGCCAGCTGCTTAAGGAGCTCACCATCGCCCAGGCGCAGGAAGCACTCGCCGGCAAACGCAAACTGTCCGACGATGTCAGCCTGTTCCTGCCCTGCGCCATCCGCGCCTGCGAGGCCGGCGTGGCGCGCTCGCACCTGATCAGCCGCCACACCGACGGTTCGGTGCTGCAAGAACTGTTCAGCGACAACGGCATCGGCACCATGGTAGTGGAGAGCACGCTCAACACCCTGCGCGCCGCCACCATCGAGGACATCGGCGGCATCATCGAACTGCTGCGCCCGCTGGAAGAGAGCGGTATTCTGGTGCGGCGTTCGCGTGAATTGCTGGAGCGCGAGATCGAACGTTTCGTGGTGCTGGAGCACGACCACCGCATCATCGGTTGCGCCGCGCTCTATCCTTTCCCCGACGAAGCTGCCGCCGAACTCGCCTGTCTGGCGGTGGATGCGCAGTGCCGCGACCGCGGCTACGGGGAAGCCATCCTTAATCAGATGATCTCCGTCGCCAAGACGCAGGGTTTGAAAAGGCTGTTCGTGCTCACCACGCGCACCGCGCACTGGTTCATCGAGCGCGGTTTCAAGGAAAGCGAGGTCACCGAACTGCCCGCACAGAAGAAATCGCTCTACAACTACCAGCGAAAATCGAAAGTTTTCGTGCGCAAAATATGATTGTGGCGGGGCGTTTCAAGCGCCTGAAACATCGGGTGGCACGGCAAAAAGCGAGTCTCTGCCACCCGAAAAGAGCGGTTTTTTTGAAAATCACGAAAAAAGTATCGTTTTTTTCGTTTAACCACTTGCCAACCAGCCCAATATCTACAACAATCCGCAGCGGCCTTTAACCACAACCATAGGGGGTAATAGCATGAACCGTAAAGAACTGATCGACGCACTGGCAGCAAAAACTGGTAGCAGCAAAGCAGACGCAGACCGCAACATCGGCGCCCTGATTGAAATCATCACCGCAACCCTGAAGAAAGGTGACAACGTCGCCCTGGTAGGCTTCGGTTCTTTCGAAGTGCGCAAGCGCGCTGCCCGCACCGGCCGTAACCCGGCAACCGGCGCCGAGCTGAAGATCAAAGCTTCCAAACAACCGGCTTTCAAGGCTGGCGCAACACTGAAAGCCGCTGTAAACGGCACCAAGAAGTAATAGCTGTTCCGCTCTGATTTAGCCGCAAGCAAAAACGCCCCTGTTCAGGGGCGTTTTTGTTTTGTCAGGCCGTTGCCGAGCAAATCACTAAATGCTACCGCCGTCCGCGTTCGGTCGCTGTTCGGATGACAATCCCGCGACGGTTCTTTCCACCCGCCCCGCCAGCCACACCAGCACCACCACCGGCGCGCCCAATAGCGCCGTGGTATAGAAGAAGCTGGCATAGCCCCAGGCATCCACCATCACGCCGGAATAACCCGCGATGAATTTCGGCAGCAGCAGCATGACGGAACTGTACAGCGCGTACTGTGTGGCGGAATAGGCACGGTTGACCAGTCCGGAAAGATAGGCAACAAACGCCGCGCTGGCGATGCCGCCCGCAAGGTTGTCCGCAGATACGGTAAAGATCAGGGCGGTGACATCGTGCCCGACACCCGCCAACCAGGCGAACAATACGTTGGTGGCGGCGGACAGAACTGCGCCCAGCATCAGCACGCGAAGATTGCCGAAGCGCACACTCATCACGCCGCCTATCCATGCCCCGAGGATCGTCATGATGACCCCGTAGACCTTGGATACCGTGGCCACCTCGTCCTTGGTGTAACCCATATCGACATAGAACGGATTGGCCATGATGCCCATCACGACATCGGAGATACGATAGGTCCCGATCAGCGCCAGCAGCACCAAAGCATGCCAGCCGTAGCGCGCAAAGAAATCGGCAAACGGCTTGAGCACGGCATTGGCGAACCAGTGCAGCGCGCCCCGCACGCCGCCGCCGAGCAGCCGTTCCGGTTCGGCATCCGCCGGAACCTCGGGTTCGCGGATGACCAGCGTGGTGAGCATGCCCACCAGCATCATGCCCGCCATGGCGAGATAGGCAAATTGCCAGGGTGCTTGCTCGTAAGTGGCTTCCGACAGATCAAAGCCGGCCGCGATCCATAGCGCGCCCGCAGACGCGGTAATCATGGCGAGCCGGTAACCTGTCTGGTAGGTGGCGGACATGGCACCCTGCCATTCCAGTTTCACCGCTTCGATGCGGTAGGCATCCAGCGCGATGTCCTGCGTGGCGGAAGCGAAAGCGACCAGAATGGCGAACTGCACGATGCGTTCCAGATTCTGTGCCGGATCGGTCAAGGCCATACCGACCAGCCCCGCGATAATGCCGGTCTGCGCCAGCAACAGCCAACCGCGCCGCCGTCCGAAAGTCCGCGTCAGCAGCGGCAGACGCAAGCGATCCACCAGCGGCGACCAGACCCATTTGAATCCGTAGGCCAAGCCGATCCAGCTCAAATAGCCGATGGTGGAGCGGTCTATCCCCGCCTCGCGCAGCCAGAACGACAGCGTGCCCAGCACCAGCAACAGCGGCAGGCCGGCGGAGAAACCCAGGAACAACATGCCGATGACACGCGGCTGGGCGTAGACGCGCAACGCATCTTTCCAGCTTGTGGCGGTCGCGCTATCGCTCATGGATGCACGGCCATCACAACCCGCGCTGGAAGCGGTATACCGCCGTACTGCCGAGCAGATTCGGCAGCAGCGCCACCTCGCGCTCGCCGGTCATCACACGGCGTTCGAGTATGGTGACGCAGTGATCACGGCAGAACATCTCGAAATCATTCAGCGTGCACAGGTGGACGTTGGGGGTGTCGTACCACTGGTAAGGCAGCTCCTTCGATACCGGCATGTTGCCCAACACCACGTTGAGGCGGCTGCGCCAGTAACCGAAGTTGGGGAAGCTGACGATGCCCTGCCGCCCCACGCGCAGCATCTCTCGCACCAGCGCTTCGGTGTGGCGCGTGGCTTGCAGGGTCTGCGACAACATCACGAAGTCGAATGCGTCGTCCTCGAAATCGGCCAGTCCGGATTCCAGATCGTTCTGGATCACGTTCACGCCGTTGGCGATACACGAGACGATATCGAGGTCGCTGATCTCCACGCCGTAGCCGCGTATGTTGCGTGTCTCCTTGAGATATCGCAGCAGGCTGCCGTCGCCGCAGCCGAGATCGAGCACCGATGCGCCTTCCGGTATCCAGGCCGCGATGGCGGCAAAGTCCGGGCGCTCCACGACGAATTGCGTATCTTGGCTCATGCCGCACACTCCTTCTCCACATTGTCGAGATAGGCACGCATCACGTCGAAGTATTGCGGCTGCTCCATCAGGAAGGAATCGTGGCCGTGCGTCGAGGTGATCTCGGCATAGCTGACATTGCTGCGGTTGTGCAGCAGCGTCTGCACGATCTCGCGCGAGCGCTTCGGCGAGAAGCGCCAGTCGGTGGTGAACGACACCACCAGGAAATCCGCTTGGGCGCGCGCGAAGGCTTGATTCAGATCGCCGCCGAAATCCTGCGACGGATCGAAATAATCCAGCGCCTTGGTCATCAGCAGATAGGTGTTGGCATCGAAATAGGAGGCGAATTTGTCGCCCTGATAGCGCAGGTAGGACTCAATTTGAAACTCCACGTCGTAACCGTAGCTGAGCTTGCCGGAACGCAGCTCGCGCCCGAACTTGTCCGCCATTGCATCGTCGGAAAGGTAAGTGATGTGCCCCAGCATGCGCGCCAGCCGCAGGCCGCGCGTCGGCACCACGCCGTGCCGGTAGAAATCGCCGCCGTGAAAATCGGGGTCCGTGAGGATAGCGTTGCGCGCCACATCGTTGAATGCGATGTTCTGCGCGGTCAGGCGCGGCGCGCTGGCGATGGCGAACACATGGCGCACGCGCTCGGGGTAGGCCAGCGACCATTGCAGCGCCTGCATCCCGCCCAGGCTACCACCCACAACCGCAGCGAACTGTCCGATACCGAGGCGGTCGGCCAGCCGCGCCTGCGACTCCACCCAGTCTTCCACGGTCACCAGCGGAAAGCTCGCACCGTACAGCTGGCCCGTCGCCGGATTGACGGACGACGGCCCGGTCGAACCGTGGCAGCCACCGAGGTTGTTCAGGCCGACGACGAAGAACTTGTCGGTATCGATCGGCTTGCCCGGCCCCACCATGTTGTCCCACCAGCCGACGTTCTTCGGCTCGTCGGCGTAAACGCCGGCAACGTGGTGGTGACCGGACAGGGCATGGCAGATCAGAATGGCGTTAGATTTGTCGGCATTCAGTGTGCCGTAGGTCTCATACACCAGTTCATAGCGCGGCAGCACCGCACCGCTCCTGAAAACGAGCGGCGTGTCGAATTGCGCGCGCTGCGCTGTGACGATGCCGATACTGTTAGATGTATTCATTCAGCCCCCAAAACAAAACCCGCTCAGCTTGCGCCAAAACGGGTTGCCTCGCTTTAGCTGGTATGTTTTGAGTGCCCCGCAAGCTGATGTCAAATCGGCACTGATCAAACGGCTAACTATCTAAGCCGGCGAGCAAACGACACCCTCCAAACCGTCAATCATGGCACGAAGTTTCCCCGTTTTGCTTCCGCCTGTCAATTCATCCACAGGGTCGTCCACCGGGTTATACCGGTGTACTCTCTCCCGGATTTTTTGTTGGCCACACGGCTGGCAGCTCATGTTGTTCTTTGTCCAGACGCATCAGCACTGAATCGCGCGGATACACCACGCAAGCATGGCTATCCAATTCCCCGAAGCATGACCACCCGGACGATTTTCGACCCGGCCATGATAGACTCCCCGTTGAAGCTGGCTAGACAGTCGCCGCGTACATTTGTACGGGGAGGAAAGTCCGGGCTCCGCAGAGCGGGATGCCGGTTAATGGCCGGACGCCGTGAGGCGATGGAAAGTGCCACAGAAAACGGAACGGAGTGGAGTTTCGGTGCAGGCTAACCTTAGGGTCATGCCAAGCCGCCACTTGATGGTTCCCTTTTTGGCGTTGAGGGCATGACCCTAGGGTTATGCCGGAGCCAAAATGATACCGCCGATGGCCTGATTTTCTGTCCGCAAGGATGGAGGTCGGGAACAGGTAAGGTTGAAATGGCGAGGTAAGAGCTCACCGCGCTGGTGGCAACACCAGTGGCAGGGTAAACCCCATCCGGAGCAAGATCAAATAGGCTGACTATGACGTTGCTCGCGTCGTCGGCGGGTAGATTGCTTGAGCGTCAGGTAACGAAACGCCTAGAGGAATGACTGTCCACGACAGAACCCGGCTTATCGGCCAGCTTCACCCTATCTTGATGAATCGTGGCACTGCCCTGTGCCATAATTCGCCCATGAATTCCTCCCTGCTTTCCGGTCTCAATCCCGAACAACGCGCCGCCGTCGAACTTCCCGCCCAATCCGCCCTGATCCTCGCCGGCGCGGGCAGCGGCAAAACGCGCGTGCTGACCACGCGCATCGCCTACCTCATCAACACCGGGCAGGTTTCGCCGCACGGCATCCTCGCGGTGACCTTTACCAACAAGGCAGCGAAGGAGATGGTGACGCGGCTGTCGGCTATGCTGCCGATCAACACGCGCGGCATGTGGATAGGCACCTTCCACGGGCTGTGCAACCGCATGCTGCGCGCGCATCACCGCGAAGCAAATTTGCCGCAGACCTTCCAGATCCTCGATTCCGGCGACCAGCTCTCGGCGATCAAGCGCCTGATGAAATCAATGAACGTAGACGACGAGAAGTATCCGCCGCGCGAGATGGCGAACTTCATCAGCGGCAGCAAGGAACAGGGACTGCGCGCACACGAGGTAGAGGCCTACGATCCCTACACGCGGCGCAAGATCGAGGTGTTCGCCGAATATGACGCGCAATGTCAGCGCGAGGGCGTGGTGGATTTCTCCGAGCTGTTGCTGCGCTGCTATGAACTGCTGTCGAGAAACACCGCGTTGCGCGAGCATTACCAGGAGCGTTTCAAACACATCCTGGTGGACGAATTTCAGGATACCAATCCGTTGCAATACCGCTGGCTGAAGTTGCTGGCAGGGGCGGGCAAAGGAGCGAACACCACCTCTGCGGCGCTTTTTGCCGTGGGTGACGACGACCAATCCATCTATGCCTTTCGCGGTGCCAATGTTGGAAACATGCAGGAACTGCTGCGTGATTTCCACGTCGAGAACGTCATCAAGCTGGAGCAGAACTACCGCTCGCACGGCAACATCCTCGATGCGGCCAACGCGCTCATCGCCAACAACCGCAACCGTCTCGGCAAGAACCTGTGGACATCCGAAAGCGGCGGCGAACAGTTGCGCGTGTATGAAGCCGGGACGGATGTGGATGAGGCCAGATTCATCGTCGAGGAGATACAACAGCTCAAGCGCGAGGGCGTCAACCTCACCGAGATGGCGCTGCTGTACCGTTCCAACGCGCAATCGCGCGTGCTGGAACATGCGCTGGTATCGGCGGGGCTGTCATACCGCGTATACGGCGGTCTGCGCTTTTTCGAACGTCAGGAAATCAAGCACGCGCTGGCCTATCTGCGTCTGATGCAGAATACCGACGACGACAACGCGCTGTTGCGCATCATCAACTTCCCCACGCGCGGCATCGGCGCGCGCAGCATCGAGCAGTTGCAGGAAGCGTCGCGCATCAACAATACGACACTGTGGGATGCGGCGGCACGGGCGGGCGGCAAGGTCACGGCTTTCGTCGGCCTGATCGAATCTTTGCGCAGCGCCACGAAGGATTTGCCGCTGCCCGAGATCATGGATCATGTGCTGCAACACAGCGGTCTGGTGGATCACTACAAAAATGAAACCGGTGCAAAGAAACGCGAAGCGGAAGAACGGCTGGAGAACCTGAATGAACTGGTCAACGCCGCCACGCTGTTCGTGCACGAAAACGAAGATGACAGCCTCACTGCCTTTCTTTCCCATGCCTCGCTTGAAGCGGGCGAGCATCAGGCCGGAGACAGCGAGGATGCGCTGCATCTGATGACGGTGCATGCCTCCAAAGGACTGGAGTTTCACACCGTGTTCATCACCGGGCTGGAAGAAGGCCTGTTCCCCCACCAGAACAGCCAGGGTGTGGACGGCGGTCTCGACGAGGAACGCCGCCTGATGTATGTGGCAATCACCCGCGCGCGTCGGCGACTGTATCTCACCTTCGCGCAAAGCCGCATGCTGCACGGACAGACCAGCTACGGCATGGTATCGAGTTTTCTGCGCGAACTGCCGGAAGCACTGCTGCACTGGATCACGCCGCGCTTCAGTGCGCGCAAGACTTTTGACAGCGGCAGCCACGAGACCGGCAGTTACGTCAAAGCCTTTGCCTCCACCCCGATGGAGAAAGCGCCGCCTGCACCCGGCTCGCTGTGGCACATCGGCCAGCGCGTGTTTCACCAGAAATTCGGCGAGGGCGTGGTGACGGATACCGAAGGCGGCGGCAACGAAGGCCGTGTGCAGGTCAACTTCAAACGCGCGGGCAGCAAATGGCTGGCGCTGGAATATGCCAAGCTCACCCCCATCTGACACCGGACTGGATGAGCGGCTGCGGCTCATTCTGACAAGTTACCGGCGCCTGACCGGCTCACCCCTGATCGATGAGGCACCGGAGGATATCGTCGCTTTGCGCGCCGCAGTGTGGAATGCACCGCGCGCCATTGTCGCGCACGGTACCGAGACCGACCCTGTCTTCTTCTACGGCAATCGTCTGGCACTGCGAATGTTCGGTATGCGTTTTGCGGAATTCACCCACCTGCCATCGCGCCTTTCCGCCGAACCTCTGGCGCAGGCGGCGCGCATTGAACTACTGGAAGAGGTCAGCCGGCGGGGATTCATAGCGGGTTATTCCGGCGTGCGCATCGCAAAAGACGGCCGGCGCTTCATTATCACGGACTGCACGGTGTGGAATCTGGCGGACGCAGCGGGAGTCCACCACGGACAGGCTGCTGTTTTTTGCGCGGCCGATGAACCTTCCTCTTTGCGCCCATAGCGGTTTTCTCATCCGGCTTACTGATCACCCCTCCCCGTTGCCGCATCTTGAATGCAGATGCTAGTATCATCCGCATGCCACTGACAATCTGGCGTACTGATTGGAGTGCGACGACGGCTTTTCAGGTATTGATTCAAACCGCAAAGGAACGCTGGGGAAACGGATGTTTTGCTAGAAAAGTGACTGTACCAATGATATCGGGCCTGAAATCACAAGTGATGCTGGTGGACGACCATGCCATGGTACGCCAGGGAATATCCATGCTCATCAACGATGAGTACGACATGGAGGTGTGTTGTGATGCAGAGGATGTCGGTGATGCGATGGCCAAGCTGGAGTTGGAGCATCAACCCGATATCGTTCTGGTGGATCTGTCGCTGAAGACCCTCTCCGGTTTTGAGTTAATCAAAAGCATTCATATATTGATTCCCGCTCTTCCCGTGCTGGTTGTTTCCATGCATGACGAGACCGTGTATGCGGAACGCGCCCTGCGCTCCGGAGCGCGTGGCTATGTGATGAAGCAGGAGGCCGGACAGGCCATGATTTTGGCGATACGCGAGGTATTGAGGGGGAATTTCTATCTGAGCGAGCAGATGCGAACCAAGTTGCTGGACCGTTTTGTGACTGGAAATGCCGAATCCGAACAATTGATCAACAGCTTAACGCCGAGTGAATTCGAGGTGTTGCATTTGATCGGCTCGGGGCATAGCAGCCGTGATATAGCCCAATTGCTGAATCGCAGCATCAAGACCATTGAGGTGCATCGCGCCAATATTCGCGCCAAGCTGCAATTGAAGGACGGGGCCGATTTGATGCGCTATGCCACCCATTGGATTACCGCGGAACATTAAAAATCTAATAAAATCAATTTAAATGCAGCATAAGGGAAACCCTTATATAAAAACAAGGGTTATCCTGATATGCCCCTAATATCTATCGGACTAGGATGCCGGCACTTAATTTAGGGGTAGCATCATTGTGAGCAAAGTGAGTCCAACAAAGATCACCAAGCCTGTCGCTAGTAAAGCCAAAAAGCCTGCGCCAACTGCAAAAAAAGCGGGCGCCAAGCCCGTTTCCGTGAGGAAGGTCAGTCCGCCAACACCAAAAGCTTCCAGCGCAAAGAGCGTCAAGACTATCGTCGGTAGAATAAAAAAATCCCCTGAAGCAACCGTCAACTCCTCGGTCGATGAACTGAATTTTCTTGCAGCCAAAGCCAGCAAGAAGCCCACCAGAAAAATCAGCACGCCGCGCAAGGTTGCCCAAAAAAAGGCCGCGCCAGCCGCTGCCCCGGTAGAAGAACGTAATTTTATCGTCGGCATAGGTGCATCAGCGGGCGGCTTGGAAGCGCTTTCAGATTTGATTGGCTCACTGCCTGATGATCTGGGCGTCCCCTACATCGTTGTGCAGCATCTATCCCCCACCCATCGAAGCATGATGGTGCCTTTGCTTGCGCGAGAAACATCAATGTTGGTCAAGGATGCGGAAGATGGCGAGATTCCATTGGCCAATGTGATATACGTCACTCCGGCCAATTGGAACATCATCCTGAAAGATGGCGTGATGCGTTTGTTGGTGCCGGGTAAAACGGTATTACCCAAACCATCGGCAACCGCATTGTTCAATTCCATGGCGGAAGAAAAAGGCGAAGATGCCATTGGCGTAATTTTGTCCGGCACGGGCTCGGATGGCGCTGCGGGCATCGCGGCGATCAAAGCTGCAGGCGGCTTTACCTTCGCGCAAGACCCTGAAGCGGCGAAATACAGCGGCATGCCACAGGCAGCCATTAGCACAGGGTGTATCGAGTGGGTGTTGAGCTGCAAAGGTATCGCCGAAGAGATCACGGCTATTGCGCGGGCACACGGTTTAATCAATCGCGCCACCAAGCAGGAGAATGCACCGGCCACCATGAAGGGGCTGCTGCAAATGGTTTACAAGCACTCCAAGATCGATTTCTCCGGTTACAAGGAAGCGACATTGTCGCGCCGTGTCGAACGGCGCATGGCGGCCAATCGCCTGAACAATCTTGCCGCATATTTCGACTATTGCAGCAAAAATCCCGACGAGCTGAATAAGCTTAGCAAAGATATTCTGATCTCCGTTACGGCATTCTTCCGGGATCGGAACAGTTTTGAGGGATTGCGCAAAACATTAGCGGAAATCATTGCCAGCAAGGAACCGGGCGACGAGATACGCATCTGGGTTCCGGCTTGTGCCACGGGTGAGGAGGCGTATTCGATCGGCATTTTGTTGTCCGATATTCTGGGCGGCAAGATGAATGATTACCGCATTCAGATATTTGCCACTGACATTGACATGGATGCCATGGCGGTCGCGCGCAAGGGCATCTATTCGGAAAGCTCGCTGGCAGAAGTCAGCGCCGACACGACCGCGCGCTACTTCACCAAAAAAGCCGATCTGTATGAGATTGCACGCCCGATTAGGGACATGGTCGTTTTTGCGCGTCAAGATCTGGTTCTCGATCCGCCCTTCCTGCGGCTGGACTTGGTCAGTTGTCGCAACCTGTTGATCTATTTCCAGCCTTTGCTGCAAACACGGGTACTTTCCATTTTCCACTTCGCGCTTCGGCCGTCGGCATACTTGTTCCTGGGGAAATCCGAGAGCATCGTCCATCAGGACAATCTATTTTCCCCGGTCAGCAAAGAGGCGCGCATATTCAAACGCGTCGCCGCAAAAGACCAGATCATACCCATCCCGCTTTATTCCAGCCAGGAGGCGGGTGCGGGTGCGAATGCCAAGCCGCCGATCATGCTCGCAGAGCGCACACAGCGCAAAAACGAGAGCAAGTTGCAGAAGGCCCTTTCCGAGATTTACGCTCCTCCGAGCGTGTTGATCAACAAAGAAATGGATGTAATCGAGATCCACGGTGACATGCAGGCATTTTTGCAATTCCCCTCGGGGAAAATGGAAACAAACCTCGCACAACTGCTGCGCCGTGAATGGCGTACCGAGGTGCAAACATTGGTGCATCATGCCGATCTCAAGCACACCATCGCAATGGGACGCATACGGCCGGTAAAGCACAAATCCGGTCATAGCATCAAAATCGAAGTGCACCCGGTGAAATCGCGCGATGATCAAAAACAATTTTTGATTAGTTTTATTTCGCAGGATGCCCAAGAAGGAGAGGCGCCCCCCTCGGACCAACCGCTCCCCAATAGCAGTGAAATTGAAGACGAGCTGATAGCCACTCGTGAACACTTGCAAACCGTCATCGAGGAACTGGAAACCTCGAATGAGGAATTGCAGGCGCTGAACGAAGAAATGCAGGCGGCCAATGAGGAGCTGCAATCGTCCAACGAAGAGCTGGAGGCATCCAACGAGGAATTGCAATCCACCAACGAGGAACTGACCACCGTCAACGAGGAACTGATCGTCAAGGGTGGCGAGTTGAGTCTGGTGAATACCGAGCTGGAGAACCTGCAAAACAGCACTGGATTTTCGCTTGTGTTGCTCGATCAAGACCTGCGTTTGCAGCGTTACAACAAGGAGGCCGCCAGCCTGTTCGGTTTCAGCGTGCATACACTGGGCAAGTCCATACCCGCACTCTCGCTTCCTGTGGTCGAGGTGCTGGGAACAGCCAAACTAGCCATGGCAGATGGAATCAAGCGCCAGCAGCAGATCAGCTTTGGCGGAAAGCATTACAACGTGTTGTGCTTCCCCTATACCTCGCAGGATCAAACGCTGGGCGGCGTCATCATCACCTTTATCGATGAAACCGAGTTGGTCGATGCTCAGCTTGGCATTGTTGCGAGTCAGGAGCGCTTGGTTGCGGTGATGCAGAACTCACCCATGCATATTGGTATCAAAGACCCAGCCGGCCAATATCAATTTGTTAACAGGGCTTTTGAAATCACCTTCGGGCTGGATCAAGACGATGTGATCGGAAAAACGGACACACAAATATTTTCCGAACCGATAGCCGGGCTTTTTGAGAAATTGCACTTTGACGTATTGCATAAAAAGTCACGGGTTGAAGCTGAAGAGCGTGTTTTGATTGGTGAACAGCATCACTGGTTCGCATTCATTTGCTACCCGATCAATGACGAGCATGGCTCGGTCCGAGCCGTGTGTAGCCAAGCGATCAATATAACCGAACGCAGGGAATTGGATGAACAGAAGAAGCTGACTGCCAAGTTCTTCGACTCGGCCAACGAAGGTATCGTGATTACCGATGTCAATCAGAACATCATCAAGGTCAACCACGCCTTTACCAAAGTCACCGGCTATGAGGCGTCTGATGTTATCGGCCTGACACCCAAACTGCTGAGTTCGGGCAAACAGGATGCCCAGTTTTATGCGGCCATGTGGAAAGAAATCAACACCCACGGTTGGTGGCAGGGAGAATTGTGGAACAGGCGCAAGGATGGCAGCCTGTATCTGGAATGGCTGACCATCAACACGATTCGGGACGAGTTTGGCGAGCTTACCAACTACATCGCCATCTTCTCGGATATCACGCTGATCAAGGCCTCGCAGCAGCGGCTGGAATATATGGTCGCCCATGACGAGTTGACCGACCTGCCCAACCGCAATGAGCTCAAGGGGCGTATGGCGCAGGCCTTTGCCCGCGCAAAACGACACGGCAGCAACTTCGCGCTGATGTTCCTCGATCTGGACAACTTCAAAACCGTCAACGATAGCCTGGGACATGATGCCGGCGACCTTCTGTTACAACAGGCCGCCGAAAGATTGGAGTTGTGTGTGCGCGGCGAAGATACCGTCGCGCGTATTGGCGGTGACGAATTTAACGTCTTGCTGGAGGATGTTACGGAGACGCAGATCGCCAACACCGCGCAGCGTATTCTGGAAAAAGTATCTAAGCCTTACCTGATCAAAGATCAGCAGATATTCGTTTCCGCCAGTATCGGTATCGCGGTTTACCCCAAAGATGCCGATGATCTGGAAACGCTAACCAAAAATGCGGATTCGGCCATGTATCAGGCCAAAGACCAGGGGAAAAACAGCTACCAGTTCTTCACCTCCGATCTGAAAGACAAGATCGGCCAACGTATCGAATTGGAAAATGCACTGCACAAGGCGATCGAAGAGAACGAGTTGAAATTGGTGTTTCAACCGGAATTCGATATTCATACCGGCAAGCTGTTTGGTGCAGAAGCATTGCTGCGCTGGAACAGCAAGTCATTCGGGCCGGTCGGGCCGGCGGATTTCATTCCTATCGCGGAAGAATCCGACCTCATCCTGGATATCGGCGAATGGGTGATCGAACATGCCGCCGAGCAATTGAGCAAATGGCGCAAGAAGGGCAAGGCTTTGCCCGGAACGCTGTTCGTGAACGTCGCCGCGCGTCAGTTGATGCGCCAGCCTTTGTTGTCCATCATCACCCGCCAGTTGCAACGATACCGTTTGCCGCCCGGCTCGATCGGCATTGAAATCACCGAGCGCACGCTGATGAACAGCAGTGAGGAAATTTCCCGCAAACTGCACATGATAGAACTGGAAGGCATTCCCATTGCGATCGACGATTTCGGCACCGGCTATTCCTCGCTGTCGTATCTCAAGTCATTCCCGATCTCGTTTCTCAAGATACCGAATCAATTCGTCGATGGCATCACCATTGATGAGAGTGACAGGGGTATCGCCACGGCGATTCACGGAGTGAGTACGGCACTCAAACTGCACACCATTGCCGAAGGGATTGAAACCTCGGAGCAGCTTGAGGTGTTGCGCCAAATAGGCTGCCAAACCGGACAGGGTTATTTCCTTGGCAAGCCGGTGGATGCAGATAGCTTTACCCAATTTTTTATTAGCAGTGGAGAAAGAAATGACCAAAATAACTGACCATCGGATAAGCAGGGGGGCGGCGGCTATTGCGGAGAAATCCACGTGCGCTCCGTTTTTATCGAACGTGAACGATGCCCGGTCATCGGTGCCGTCAAAATTCGAGCTCAATGAGAATCTAATCATGAACCGGCGCCCAACCAGATTGAGCTTTGAGCTCCTAGGCAAGACAAGGGAAAAGAAAATTATCTAGCCCGGATATTTCATGGGGCATTTCTGTAGGAGGCCGGTTTACCAGGCGATAGTCTCCCGCAGAAACCCATCGCGGACGCACCCGCAAGGGGTAGGCCGTGGCTGCCTAAAGAGGTTCTTGCCCCCTTCTGGGGTAAGGGGCTGAAGCCCCACAACAGCGCAGGCTCAACCGCGCTCCCACTGAAATAGCAGGAGGCGGCACAGTCGGTGTGATGTCCACCTGTCCTGCCGGGAATCTTTAAGCGCGTACTGACTGTGAGGGCGGAGGGAACGCCGCAACGATCTTGTCCGGCACCTCGCGCTTGGCGGCCTGCGCCGCAGCACTGAATTCCAGCACCGCCGTGATCATCACGGCGATCAAGGTCGGCATCAGCGCGATGCGCGTGAGCGCAGTCCACAGGATGTGCCCCATGCGGGCATCGCTCATAGCCAGACTGACCAGCCATGCGATGAATATCAACGCCGCCGTGATCGCGTAACCGAGCATCAGCAAGCGGGCACGCGAAAAGCACAGCCGCCAGTGCGCATCAACGAACCAGGTCGTGGTCTTGCGGCTGCGTAAATAAATGTAAACGATCAGCGCCGCCGAACACAGCAGCGGGATCAGCAAGCCGATCATCCCGACCTTGAGCCCGATCAACCCCGGTGCCATCAGCAAGTTGAAGGCGAACAGCCCGGAAATAAACAGGTTGTGCGGTGCCTGCGCCTGTTTCGCCTCTTGGGCGCTCACGTCGTCGAATTTCATGGCCGGGGAATACCTTCATCAGAGTTTGGACTATCGTCCGCCGCGGGCGACTCCGGGCTTTCCGTCGCCGCCGGGAAGATGTCGCAATAGCAGGCATATATCGAAGTGAAGACGATGGGCAACAATACCAGCCAGCCCAGCATCATCGGAATGCTGGCCAGTACCGCCAGCAGGATGAACGTGCTGCCGTACACCAGCATCGGGCCCACATTGGCGAGGAAGGCGCGCAAACTCAGCCTCATCGCCTCCACCGGTGGGATATCGTTGAAATAGACCAGCATCGGCGCGAATTGCAGCGACATCATCAACAGACTGAACAGCGTCGCGCCAACCAGGAGCGCCAACCCCGCGCCCTCCATCGCCTGCCGGACGATCTCGGGATCCTGCACCGGTTGACCGCTGGTGAGCAGGCTGACCATCGTTGCGGCACCGAGCATCATCATCACACCGAAGATCAGGAACTGGCCAACCAGACCGATGCCGCCCAAGGTTACGAGTTGCGAGGTGCGCCGCTGGAATCCGCTGAACAATTGCGCGAGTTCCAGCTCTTCACCCTGCTCCAGCGCGCGGCAACCCACCATCAAACCGGTCAACAATACCGGCAGCAGCAGGCTGGCGAGCGGCTCGCCCACCACGGGAACAGCGGATAACGCGCCCGCCGCGACAAAGCAGATCAACAACAACACCATCCACAGCAACGGCGCTTTCATGAACAGCATGTAACCCTGCTTGATCCATTGCCACCCCTGCCCTGCCTGCAAACGTTGCGGTTCCATATTGATTTCCCGTGTCATAGCCAAACCGCCTGTGGTGAGCCGATGTGATTCCGCAGCACCCGCTCAAAATGTCGCGGGTCATGGGCATGGATCAACTCGCCGTCGCGCGGCAAATACATATCGAACAAACGCGACAGCCAGAAACGCAACGCGGCCAGACGCAACAGCGACGGCCAGGCCTCGCGCTCGTCATCCCGCAGCGGGCGCACCGCGTGGTAGGCATGCAAGAACGCTTGCGTCTTCGCCTCGTCCAGCATCCCCTCCTCATGCCGCATGCACCAGTCGTTGACCGTGATCGCCACGTCGTACAACAGCGCATCGCTACAGGCGAAGTAAAAATCGATCAGGCCGCCGACGCGGTTCTCTTCCAGCAATACGTTATCGCGGAACAAATCAGCGTGGATCACGCCCTGCGGCAGGGCAGCCCAACTCCGCCCGGCATGCAGCGCGACCTCTTCATCCAGCAGAGCCGCCTGTCCGGCATCCAGAAACGCGCGCACCTGCGGCGCGGTGGCACCGCGCCATGCGGCACCGCGCGGGTTGGGCATGATCTGTCCGAATGTTTGTCCGGCGATGTGCATCTGGGCCAGCATTGCGCCGATGGCCGCACAGTGTTCGCGCTCCGGAGTCGTGGTGGATTTACCGCTCAATCGGCTGGCGATACACGCCGGCTTGCCGTTGAGCTTGCCGAGAAACTGGTTGGAGCGGTTGGCCACCGGACTGGGACAGGGAATACCGTGACGTGCCAGATGAGCCATCAGGTTAAGGTAGAACGGCAGTTCGTCGGCGCTGAGTTTTTCAAACAGGGTCAGCACGAACCGGCCATTGGCCGTAGTGACGAAATAGTTGGTGTTCTCGATACCGGAAGCGATGGCCTGCAACTCGAGCAACTGGCCAAGCGAATAATCTCCCAGCCAAGCCGTCAGCTCCGCCTCCGAGACGCTGGTGAAAACCGCCATCGGAGATATCCTAGAACTTGTGAATAATCCAGCGCGGTACGCGCAGACCCGAATCCAGACTCTCTTGGCGCGCGAACTTGCCGTCGCCCTTTTCGTCGACCAGATAGTAGGGAATCCCGTTTTTGGGTATGACCTTGATCATGTACAGCTTGCCATTGGCGCGGTACTCCTCGACCGTCTGCTCTGTCTCTTTGGTGATGGTCACACCGGGCTCGTCCACTTCCTCTTGCGCGGCCTGGGGGTCAAACGCGGGCGGCGGCGGCAAAGGCTGAAGATCGGCAGGAACCGGTGGCTGGGCAAAAGCGGCAACGGAAAGGCTGCTCAGGAGCAAAAAAGAGAAAAGGCGCATGGCGTTGATCCCGATTGGTTAAGTGCGGCTATTCTAGCCGATTACAGATAGAGTTGCCGTTCGCGTTCCGCTTCCGAAGGCTCGAATCCGCGCGTCTCGTAGTGTTTGAAGATAGCGCTGACCACCGTCTGCGGATCGTCGATCACCTGCACCAGGTCGAGGTCGTCTGGATTGATGACTTTTTCCTCCAGCAACGCGGTGCGGAACCACTCGACCAGACCGCCCCAGAAGGCACTGCCCACCAAAATGATGGGAATCTTGCGCGTCTTGCCGGTCTGCACCAGCGTCAACGCTTCCATCAGCTCGTCCAGCGTGCCGAAACCGCCGGGCATTACCACGTAGGCACTGGCAAATTTCACGAACATCACCTTGCGCGCGAAGAAGTGTTGGAAGGTCTGGCTGATGTTCTGGTAAGAATTGCCGACCTGTTCGTGCGGCAACTGGATGTTCAGCCCCACGCTGGGCGATTTGCCGTAATACGCCCCCTTGTTGGCCGCCTCCATGATGCCGGGGCCGCCGCCGGAAATCACCGAGAACCCCGCATCGGACAAGAGGCGCGCGATCTCTTCCGCCAATTTGTAATAAGGCTGGCCGGGTTTGGTGCGCGCGCTGCCGAAAATACTGACCGCAGGATGAATGCGGTTGAGGCGGTCGGTGGCGGAGACGAACTCTGCCATAATGCCGAATATCCGCCACGCCTCTTTGGAGTTCCAGCTTTCCGGTACCGCCGAGGCGGGCAGTTTGGACGGTATGCTCATGCGGTTTCCCCAGACAAAATATTGAAATGGATAAAACACTACTTCTGGTCGACGGCTCGTCGTTCCTGTACCGCGCCTTTCACGCCATGTCCAACTCCGATCTGCGCAGCCCGCAGGGCGAGCCGACCGGCGCGATCTACGGCGTATTCAACATGCTGCGCAAGCTGCGCCAGGATTACCCGGCGGATTATAGCCTGTGCGTGTTCGATGCCAAGGGCAAAACCTTCCGCGACGACTGGTATCCGCAATACAAAGCGAATCGCCCCGCCATGCCCGATGATCTGCGCGTACAGGTCGAGCCCTTGCACCGGCTCATCACCGCTTCCGGCTGGAACGTCCTCGCGCGTGAAGGCGTCGAGGCCGACGATGTGATCGGCACGCTGACGCGGCAGGCCGCAAAGGACGGCGTGCGCTGCATCGTCGCCACCGGCGACAAAGACCTCGCGCAACTGGTGGACGAGCATGTCACGCTGATCAACACCATGAACAACGAGACGCTGGACATCCCCGGCGTGACCGCCAAGTTCGGCATCCCGCCGGAGCGCATCGTCGATTACCTGACGCTCACCGGCGACGCGGTGGACAACGTACCCGGTGTCGCCAAGTGCGGCCCGAAGACCGCAGTGAAGTGGCTCAACGAGTACGGCACACTGGACAACCTGATCGCGAATGCGGACAAGGTCGGCGGCGTGGTCGGCGAAAACCTGCGCAACGCGCTGGACTGGCTGCCGCAGGCACGCCGTCTGCTCACGGTGAAATGCGACGTGGAAATGGACAAGCGTTACGATGCCTGGGTCGCGCCCGAAGCCGACAAGGAACAGTTGCGCGTGTTGTTCGAGCAGTTCGGATTCAAGTCCTGGCTGCGCGAACTGGATGGTGACTCCGCCGTAGGTCGGGATTCATCCCGACAGCTTCGACCAACTCAGGACAAACAAGTCGGGCCGAAGCCCGACCTACATACCAGCGACCTGTTCGGTGCCGAGCCCGGCAACACCGACCACGCCACCTACGAATGCATCCTCACCGAAGCCCAGCTCGACATCTGGCTCGAGAAGCTGCTCGCCGCCGACCTCGTCTGTCTGGACACCGAGACCACCGGCTTGGACACGATGAACTCGCAACTGGTCGGCATCTCGTTCGCGGTCGAGCCGCACCATGCCGCCTACCTGCCGCTGGCACACCGCTATCCCGGCGCACCCGACCAACTCGGCGCACCGGCGCTGCACAAGCTGAAGCCCTGGCTGGAAAGCCCGCGCCACAAGAAGCTGGGGCAGAACCTGAAATACGACCTGCACATCTTCGCGAACCACGGCATCCACCTCGCCGGCATCTATGACGACACGCTGCTGCAATCCTACGTGCTGGAGTCGCACAAGCCGCACGAACTCGGCAACCTCGTGCTGCGCCACCTGAACCTTGCGACCGTGAGCTACGCCGACGTGGTCGGCAAGGGCGCGAAGCAGATCTGCTTCGACCAAGTCGATCTCGACACCGCCACGCGCTACGCCGCCGAGGACGCCGACGTCACGCTGCAACTGCATCGCGCGCTCGCGCCGCAGATCGAAGTGCAGAGCGGATTGCAGCATGTATACCGCGACATCGAGCTGCCGACCATGGCCGTGCTCTACATCATGGAGCGCAACGGCGTGCTGCTGGACAGCGCGCTGCTGCAAGTGCAGAGCCGCGAACTCGGCGAGAAACTGATCGCGCTGGAGGCGAAAGCACACGAGGCCGCAGGCCAGCCGTTCAACCTGAATTCGCCCAAGCAGTTGCGCGAAATCCTGTTCGACAAACTGCAACTGCCGGTGAAGAAAAAGACGCCCAGCGGCGACCCTTCCACCGACGAAGAGGTGTTGCAGGAACTGGCGCTCGATTACCCGCTGCCAAAAATACTGCTCGACTATCGCGGCATGGCGAAGCTGAAATCCACCTACACCGACAAGTTGCCGCAGATGGTGGACCGCCGCACAGGGCGCGTGCACACCAGCTACTCGCAGGCGGTCGCGGTCACCGGACGCTTGGCCTCCTCCGATCCCAACCTGCAAAACATCCCGGTGCGCACCGCCGAAGGCCGCCGCATCCGCGAGGCCTTCATCGCACCGCTCGGCAGCCGCATCGTCTCCGCCGACTATTCGCAGATCGAGCTGCGCATCATGGCGCACCTGTCCGGTGACGAAGGTTTGTTGCGCGCCTTCGCCAACGGCGAGGACATCCACCGCGCCACCGCCGCCGAAATCTTCATGACCACCCCCGCCGACGTGGACAGCGAACAGCGCCGCTACGCCAAGGTCATCAATTTCGGCCTGATCTACGGCATGTCCGCCTTCGGCCTCGCCAAACAGCTAGGCATCGAACGCAGCGCCGCCACCGCCTACATCGACCGCTACTTCGCGCGCTATCCCGGCGTCGCCGACTACATGCAGCGCACCCGCGAACAGGCGAAACAACAAGGCTTTGTGGAGACCGTGTTCGGCCGCCGCCTGTGGCTGCCCGAGATCAACGCCAGCAACGGCATGAAACGCCAGGGCGCCGAACGCGCCGCGATCAACGCCCCCATGCAAGGCACCGCCGCCGACCTGATCAAACTCGCGATGATCGCCGTCCAGCACTGGCTGGTCGCAGAACAACTGCAAGCCAAACTCATCATGCAAGTGCACGACGAATTGGTGCTGGAAGTGCCTGAGAACGAACTGGAACTGGTGAAGAAAAAGTTGCGCGAACTGATGTGCAACGTCGCCGAACTCAAAGTGCCGCTGGAAGTGGGACTGGGCGAAGGCGCGAACTGGGAAGCGGCGCATTAAGGCGCACTTGCCGTTCGTGCCGAATACCTGAGTCCGTTCGTCCTGAGCTTGTCGAAGGATCGGCTTCGACACGCTCAGCCCGAACGGGGATTGACTGGACTGATCCCTTTGCCGCCCGTTTCAAGGCAGCCATGGACGATGATTTCGGCACGCCCGAGGCGATGGCCGTGC
The DNA here is from genome assembly GCA_034371155.1 of Gallionella sp. Lineage (GTDB taxonomy): Bacteria > Pseudomonadota > Gammaproteobacteria > Burkholderiales > Gallionellaceae > Gallionella. The sequence continues at coordinate 43,984 of JAXMKV010000023.1, forward strand.
TGTTCGACCTGGCCGGCGAGGTCAACAAGACCCGATCGCCCGAACTGGCGGGGCTGCTCAAGGCCCTGGGCGCTTGCCTGGGCCTGCTGCAAAACGACCCGGCCGCCTTCCTGCAGGCCGGCGCCGGCCTGGACGAGGCCGCCATCCAGAGCCTGATCGAGCAGCGCGCCGCCGCCAAGGCTGGCAAGAACTTTGCTGAAGCCGATCGCATCCGCCAGGACCTGCTGGCACGCGGCATTGTGCTGAAAGACGCACCGGCCGGAACGACCTGGGAGGTCGGTTCGTGACGAATTTTTCAATTAAAAAAGGCCTTCAGCCCATGACGGACGGGCGCAAGCAGCTATGAAAAAGATAGTGAAAAGCGGCCCGGCCAGCACCGAACTGGCCGATGTCGCCGAGCCGGTTGCGACCATCGTGCCGGGCTACTGGGCCGAGGCCTGCAAACACCTGGTCAAGAAAGACCGGGTCATGAAACGCCTGATTCCGCAGTTCGGCGACGCCTGCCTGCAGTCGCGCGGGGACGCCTTCAGCACGCTGGCACGCAGCATCGTGGGCCAGCAGATTTCCGTGAAGGCGGCGCAGACGGTCTGGCACCGTTTCGATGCGCTGCCGAAAAAAATGACGCCTGGCAATGTGCTCAAGCTCAAGGTGGACGACATGCGCGCCGCCGGCCTGAGTGCGCGCAAGGTCGAGTACCTCGTCGACCTGGCGATCCACTTTGACGCCGGCACGGTGCACGTCAAGGACTGGGAGGCGATGGACGACGAGGCCATCATTGCCGAGTTGGTGGCGATTCGCGGCATTGGCCGCTGGACCGCCGAGATGTTCCTGATCTTTTACCTGACACGCCCCAACGTGTTGCCGCTCGACGATGTGGGGCTGATCAACGGCATCAGCCAGAACTATTTTTCCGGCGAATCGGTCAGCCGCAGCGATGCGCGCGAAGTCGCCGCCGCCTGGGCGCCGTTTTGCAGCGTCGCAACTTGGTATATTTGGCGCTCGCTGGACCCCTTGCCGGTCCTGGGTGCCGAGAAACCCTAATCAAGAAGCCTGAGGAGCAGACCATGGCCAAAAAGACCTTTCTCGATTTCGAGCAGCCGATTGCGGAGCTTGAAGGAAAAATAGAAGAGCTGCGCTACGTGCAAACCGAGTCGGCCGTCGATATTTCCGAAGAAATCGACCAGCTTGCCAAAAAAAGCCAGCAGCTCACCAAGGACATCTACAGCGACCTGACGCCCTGGCAGATCACCAAGATCGCGCGCCACCCCGAGCGGCCCTACACGCTGGACTATGTCAACGAGCTGTTCACCGACTTTGTCGAGTTGCACGGTGACCGGCATTTTTCGGATGACCTGAGCATCGTCGGCGGCCTGGCGCGTTTCAACGGCACCGCCTGCATGGTGCTGGGCCACCAGAAGGGCCGCGACACGAAAGAGCGCGGCCTGCGCAACTTCGGCATGAGCAAGCCCGAGGGTTACCGCAAGGCCCTGCGCCTGATGAAAACCGCAGAGAAGTTCAAGCTGCCGGTGTTCACCTTTGTCGACACGCCGGGTGCCTACCCCGGCATTGACGCCGAGGAGCGCGGCCAGTCCGAAGCCATCGGCCGCAACATCTTCGAGATGGCGCAGCTCGAAGTGCCCATCATCACCACCATCATCGGCGAAGGCGGCTCCGGCGGTGCGCTGGCGATTTCGGTGGCCGACCAGGTCGTGATGCTGCAGTACTCGATCTACTCCGTGATCAGCCCGGAAGGTTGCGCCTCCATCCTCTGGAAAACCTCGGAAAAAGCCGAGGAAGCTGCCGAAGCCCTTGGCATCACCGCGCACCGCCTGAAGGCGCTCGGCGTGATCGACAAAATCGTCAACGAGCCGGTGGGCGGCGCGCACCGCGACCACAAGCAGATGGCCGCTTTCCTCAAGCGCGCCCTCAACGACGCCTTCCGCCAGGTCAGCGACCTCAAGGTCAAGGAGCTGCTGGACCGCCGCTACGAGCGCCTGCAAAGTTATGGCCGCTACACCGACACCAAGGCCGACGCCAAATAGCCCCCACCCGACGGGTGGTTGACTTCACATGACCACCGTCGACGACGCCCTGCGCGTCTTTTCACCACAACTGCCTCTGGCCGTGGCTTACAGCGGCGGCGCCGACTCCACGGCCTTGTTGCTGGCCTGCGACTACAAGTGGCCGGGACAGGTGAGGGCGGTGCATGTGCACCACGGCCTGCAGGCCGCCGCCGACGGATTTGCCAGCCACTGCGAAGCCGTTTGCGCGCAGCTGCACGTGCCTTTGCGGGTCGTGCGGGTGATGGCCCGGCATGCGCCCGGCGACAGTCCGGAAGACGCTGCCCGCAAGGCACGTTATGAAGCATTTCGGGCTCTGGCCCATGAGGAGTGGGGGCAGCAAGCTATCAAAAGCATAGCGCTTGCGCAGCATGCCGATGACCAGGTCGAGACCCTCCTGCTGGCGCTGAGCCGCGGTGCCGGGCTGCCCGGCCTGAGCGCCATGCCCGCCCACTGGCAGCGGGACGGCCTGGACTACCACCGCCCCTTGCTGCAGGTGCCGGCGCCCGAGATCCGCGCCTGGCTGGCGCGGCGCGGTGCCGCCTTCATCGAGGACCCGAGCAACACCGACGAGCGATTCACCCGCAACCGCATCCGTGCGCGCCTGCTGCCGGCGCTGGCGCAGGCTTTCCCGCAGTTCCGCGAGACCTTTGCGCGCAGCGCCCGGCATGCCGCGCAGGCGCAGGCCGTGCTGCTCGAGGTGGCGCGCGAAGACCTGCAACTGCTCGGCAGCCCGCCCGAGATCAGGGCCCTGCAGCTCCTGTCCGGCCCGCGCCAGGCCAACGCCCTGCGCCACTGGCTGCTTGACGCCCACCAGGCCACACCGAGCACGGCGCAGCTTGACCAGTTGCTGGCGCAGGTCGCGGCCTGCACCACGCGTGGCCACCGGATTCACCTGAAGGTGGCCCATGGCCACGTGACACGGGCGGGTGCGCATTTGCACTACGCCGCGGAGCCGGCCCGCTGACGCTGCTGGGTATAATTGAAGGCTTTGCTGGCCCGCGGTCAGGGCGCTTTTTAGAGCGCTTTCCGCCAAAAAAGCAAAAAAGACAGCACCACCAACTCCTGATTGACCCCCTGCAATGGCTTTGATCGTTCATAAATACGGCGGCACCTCGATGGGCTCGACCGAGCGCATCCGCAATGTCGCCAAACGCGTGGCCAAGTGGGCCCGAGCCGGCCACCAGATGGTGGTGGTGCCCAGTGCCATGAGCGGCGAAACCAACCGCCTGCTGGGCCTGGCCAAGGAACTGGCGCCTGGCAAGGCCAGCGACGCCTACCATCGCGAACTCGACGCCCTGGCCGCCACCGGCGAGCAGGCCTCCAGTGCGCTGCTGGCGATTGCGTTGCAGGCCGAGGGCATGGACGCCGTCAGTTACGCCGGCTGGCAGATGCCCATCCGGACCAACAGCGCCTACACCAAGGCCCGCATCGAGTCGATTGACGACAAGCGCGTGCGCGCCGATCTGGATGCCGGCAAGGTGGTCATCATCACCGGCTTCCAGGGCATGGACGATCTGGGCAACATCACCACGCTGGGCCGCGGCGGCTCCGACACCTCGGCTGTGGCCGTGGCAGCTGCCATGAAGGCGCATGAGTGCCTGATCTACACCGACGTGGACGGCGTGTACACCACCGACCCGCGTGTCGTTCCGGAAGCACGCCGCCTGCAGACCGTGAGTTTTGAAGAGATGCTCGAGATGGCATCGATGGGCTCCAAGGTGCTGCAGATCCGCTCGGTCGAGTTTGCGGGCAAGTACAAGGTGCCCCTGCGTGTGCTCTCGAGCTTCACGCCCTGGGACATCGACATCGACGAAGAGGCCAAGTCCGGCACCCTGATCAGTTTTGAGGAAGACGAAAAAATGGAACAAGCCATCGTATCGGGCATCGCGTTCAACCGCGACGAAGCCAAAATCTCCATTCTCGGCGTGCCGGACACCCCGGGCATTGCCTACCAGATCCTGGGCGCCGTAGCCGACGCCAACATCGAAGTCGATGTGATCATCCAGAACATCAGCAAGGACGGCAAAACCGATTTCAGCTTCACCGTGCACCGCAACGACTACGCGCGCGCCATCGACCTGCTCAAGGCCGAGGTGCTGCCCAAGCTCGGCGCGCAGGAGATCACCGGCGACGCCAAGATCTGCAAGGTCAGCATCGTCGGCATCGGCATGCGCAGCCATGTCGGCATTGCCAGCAAGATGTTCCGCTGCCTCAGCGAAGAAGGCATCAACATCCAGATGATCTCCACCAGCGAAATCAAGACCTCGGTGGTGATCGACGAAAAATACATGGAGCTGGCCGTGCGTGCCTTGCACAAGGCTTTTGACCTGGACCAGCCCGCCGCAAGCCCCTGATGGCTGGACAGCTGCCCAAGTCGTGAGATAATCCGGCTTCAGACAGAATTCAGGAAACGTGACCGAGTGGCCGAAGGTGCTCCCCTGCTAAGGGAGTATGGGGTGTAGAGCCTCATCGAGGGTTCGAATCCCTCCGTTTCCGCCAGACAAAAAGCCACCGCAAGGTGGCTTTTTTTTGTCCTGCGCCAGGTGCCGCCGCGAGCCGTGTCGCAACCAGTCGTAAAAAAGCGGGCGTCGCCGGGGCGCAGACGTTATGGTGGCGCTTTACTTCCCGGAGACGCCATGTTGTTGAAGACCCCCCTGATCAGCGCGACGCTGGCATGTCTTGCCGTTCTGGCCGGTTGTGCCGCACCCGGTGCACCCTCGACGGGCACCAGCCCCATGCCGCCACCTCCCCCGGGGACGGCCTGCAATGCGGACGGTGCCCGGTTCGCGATCGGCAAGGCGCCGGGTGCGAGTGTGGTCGAGGACGCGCGCCA
>JAXMKV010000024.1:0-79187 GCA_034371155.1 Gallionella sp.
ACAGTTTGTCTGACGACCATAGCGAGTTGGTCCCACTCCTTCCCATCCCGAACAGGACAGTGAAACGACTCCGCGCCAATGATAGTGTGGATTACCCATGTGAAAGTAGGTCATCGTCAGACTCCTTACAAAGCAACGCCCCTCCAGAAATGGTGGGGCGTTTTGCTTTGGTCGAGCGAAGAATTCAACACGAAAAAAAAGCCCAAAACCGCGCCGGGTTTTAACTCATCAACAGGATGGAAGGCTGCTTCAGCTACTTGTATTCGCGCAGCTCGGGTGGAGTGTTGTCGTGATCGCCATGTGGTTGCAGATCATAGGCTTTGATGAATACTTCACGTTGGTTCTTTTTGGTTGGATGGACCGGAATGTCCAGATTATGGCAGGTGGTATCCTCGCAATAGTAGATGACTTTGCGTCCGATGCTATGCAACAAGCTATGGTCGAGTTGAAAACCCTCTTCGGTCAATGCGTTCTCAAGTCCCTCAAGCGTGTAATTGTGCAGGTTGTAGGAAACCCGCAGGGTGTTGTCTGATGAGCCCAATTCGACCTTGCAATCCGGTAAGCCAGACAGCAGCAATAGAGCTTGCTCCAGCTGATCGTGTGGCTCTGCACTGAATACGATATCGCGCTGTTTCTCCAGTTCAAACGGATTGTTCATGACAGCCCCAAATGAAATGTTATTTCCCTTGCAGTATTTGCATGCCCTTAAGCAGATTCAGCGCCTGAGTGAGCTGATAGTCGTTCGGAGAACCAAACTCTGCCGGTGTCGATTTGCCGACACCATCGCTCTTCCCCTCCGGCGTATCCTGCGGCCTCTTACCGGTTGTGTCTGCCTTTTCTTCAGGCTCTTTGCCATTGGTCAAGTGCTTGTCCAAATCAGCCTCGCGCAAACGGAACGCGCTTTCTGAGACGGCGGGATCTTCCACCAGAATGTCTGGGACGATGCCCTTGGCCTGTATGGACCGTCCACCAGGCGTGTAGTAGCGCGCGGTAGTCAGCTTGATTGCGGTATTGTTGCCCAAGGGCAGAACGGTTTGCACCGAACCTTTGCCAAAAGTCTGGGTGCCCATGATGACCGCGCGTTTGTGATCCTGCAACGCGCCGGCAACGATCTCGGAGGCTGAGGCGGAGCCGCCATTGACCAGAACCACCAACGGAACAGTCTTGATGGAATCGGGCAGATTCTTCAGATAATCATTTTTGCCGTTGCCACGAAGATAATGTTCCGGATTTGCTGTCAAACGCATTTTTGCGTCATCACTACGTCCTTCGGTATAAACGACCAGCGCGTCTTTCGCCAGGAAAGCGGCAGAAACACCTACTGCACCGGTCAGCAGTCCACCCGGATCGTTACGCAAATCCAGCACCAAACCTTTTAGTGAACCCTGATTCTGTTTGATTAGAGTTTCTAGTGCAGTGGCAAGATTCTCACCGGTGTGCTCTTGAAATTGTGTGATACGGACGAACCCATAGTTGGGCTCGGCCAGTTTAGATTTCACGCTTTGAACCTTGATAACGGCACGCACCAATGTAATCGATAGCGGCTTCGGCTCATCCTTGCGGATGACGGTCAGTACAATCTTGCTGCCGGGTTTGCCGCGCATGCGTTTGACTGCGTCATTCAGTGTCATTCCCTTGACCAGCGTATCGTCCAGCTTGACGATCAGGTCGCCGCTCTTGATGCCGGCGTGATAGGCCGGTGTGTCTTCGATGGGCGAAACGACTTTGACCAAGCCCTCCTCCATGCTGACTTCGATGCCCAGTCCGCCGAACTCGCCCTGAGTGCCGACCTGCAGTTCTTTGAACGCTTCGGCATCAAGGTATGCCGAATGCGGATCAAGCCCGCTCAGCATGCCATTGATAGCTTCGTTTATCAGTTTCTTATCGGTGACGGGCTCGACGTAGTCGCTCTTGATGCGACCAAATACTTCGGAGAATGCGCGCAATTCCTCGATAGGTAGCGGGGTAGGAAGCGTTTCCTTATCGGCCAGTGCGGAAAAATGCAAGCTGACCGCAACACCGGCGACCAAGCCCAAACTGACTAATCCAGCTTTTTCCAGAATACGCATAATTTCCTCAAAGTTATTTTGGCGCCAGCCATTTCATTGGGTCGAGCGGTTTGCTCTGATGGCGCAGTTCAAAGTATAAACCGGATTCTTCATTACCGCCGCTGTTCCCTACTGCGGCAATGGTGTCGCCACCCTTCAATACTTCGCCGACCTGTTTGTACAACGTCTCATTGTTGCCGTACAGGCTCATATAGCCTTTACCATGATCGACGATGAGCAGATTGCCGAAACCTCGCAGCCAGTCGGCGAATACCACACGTCCGGCAGCAATGGATTTGACGCTTTGCCCGCTGGAAGTTCTCAGAAACAGGCCTTTCCATAGCACGGTACTATCCGGACGCGGTGTGCCGAAACGATTAAGCAGTTCACCTTTCACAGGAAAAGACAGCTTGCCGCGCAACTGATCGAAGGGTTTTCCGTCAAAGCGGTTGTCTGGCAATCGGTCGCTGCGGAACAATGTCCGGGACTTGGGTTGCGCCAGCATTTTGGTCAATCTGTCGACCAGCTGTGAGAGGCGGCTCTCGTCGCGCTGAAGACGGTTTATTTCCCGACGTTGCTGGCGCAACTGCTGGGAGAGCTTGCTCAGCACCTGCTGTCGCGCGCGCTGTTCTTTTTCCAGTGTTTTCCTTTGTGCGGATTGTTCGCTGCGCAACGTTTCTATTTCCGCGCGTTGCGCGCGCGCGGCGAGACTGACGACGTTAAGTTCGGCCAGAGCATCGCGCAGCGTGGCGAGTTGTGTGGTGCGCCTCCGGGCGACGTATTGGTAATAATGCAATTCGCGTGCAGTCTGATTGGGATTCTGATTGTTGAGCAGGAGTTTCAGGTATTCCTGTTTTCCCCCGATATATTGCTGGTAGAGCAGCTTCCCCAGCTTGTCCTGCTGTCCTGTCAAGTTGGAGCCCAATTGCCTCTGCTGTGATTGCAATTCGCCGAGTCTGCGGTCTGCGGTGCGTTGCAGGGCGGCAAGTTGGGAAAGTTTGCGGTTGCTGTCACTGATGGCCCTTTCAGACTCGCGCAGTGCGTCGCTCGCTTCCGATTTTGATTCATGAGTCTTATCCATTTCGCGCTGCATGGCGCTGATACGCTGGCGCAGATTTTCCAACTCCTCTTGTTTATCCGCATGGGCGGTGCCGATCAGAGTTAGCGGCCAGAGAGCAAGTGACAGGAATAGAACGCGCAGGGTCACTTCAGTCGGATCAGGCTGTGTCCGGTCATTTCGGTCGGCTGCGACAGGCCCATCATCGCCAGCAGGCTGGGGGCCAGATCGCGTAGAGCGCCGGAATCGGCTAGTTCCGCCTGGCGGCCGATGTACAGGAACGGTACAGGATTCAGCGTATGTGCGGTGTGCGCTTGCTTGGTGGCCGGGTCGGCCATCTGCTCGGCGTTGCCGTGATCGGCGGTGATGATGACCTCGCCGCCAATGGACTGCATCGCCGCGACCACGCGGCCGATGCAGATGTCGAGCGTCTCGACCGCCTTGGTCGCCGCAGCCATGTCGCCGCTGTGGCCGACCATGTCGCCGTTCGCGTAGTTGCAGACGATCGCTTGGTACTGGCGGCTGAGGATCGCGGCTTCCAATTTGTCGGTGACTTCGAACGCGCTCATTTCCGGCTTCAGGTCGTAGGTCGCGACCTTGGGCGACGGCACCAGAATACGGTCTTCGCCGGGATAGGGCTGTTCCCTGCCTCCGTTGAAGAAATAGGTGACATGCGCATATTTTTCGGTCTCGGCGATGCGCAACTGCTTTAGGCCGAGGCCGGAGAGGTATTCGCCGAAGCCGTTGTGGATGGCCTCGGGGGAATAGGCGCAGGGCAGGTGGCTGAAGTCCTCGCCGTAGCTACTCAGCGCGACGAAGCTGGCCAGCTTGGGCGCGCGGGTGCGCCCGAAGCCGTCGAACTTCTCGTCGGTCAGCGCACGGGTAATCTCACGGGCGCGGTCGGCGCGGAAGTTCATGAACACCGCGACGTCACCGTCATGCATCGCGCCTTTGGAATCGATGGACGTCGGTTTGACGAACTCGTCCGACTCGCCGCGAGCATAGGCCTGTTCCAGTGCCGACTGTGCGTCGCTTGCAGAGAACTCGGCGACTCCCCGGGTCAACAGATCGTAGGCGGGCTGCACGCGCTCCCAGCGGTTGTCGCGATCCATCGCATAGAAGCGGCCCGTAATGTCGGCGATCTTGCCCACGCCCAGTGCGTCGCATTTTTGCTGCAACAGCCGCAGCGATTCCGCCGCGCTCTTCGGCGGCGTGTCGCGCCCGTCGAGGAAGGGGTGCAGGAAGACTTTCTTCAGTCCGGCGCGCGCCGCCATTTCCAGCATCGCGAAGATGTGGCTCTCGTGGCTGTGCACGCCGCCGGGAGAAAGCAGGCCCAGAATGTGCAGGGTACTGCCGTTCTGTTTTGTTTGTTCGATCGCGCGGCTTAACGCCGGATTGGTGTAAAAGCTGCCGTCCTCTATTGCGACATCCACGCGGCTCAGATCCTGATATACCACGCGTCCGGCACCGATGTTCAGATGTCCCACTTCCGAGTTGCCCATCTGGTTCGACGGCAGGCCGACGTGCTTCTCGGATGCTTGGATCAGCGTGTGCGGGTAATCGCGCCACAGGCGGTCCCAGTTGGGTTTGTGCGCGGCCAGCACGGCGTTTGATTCGGCTGCCTCGCGGTAACCGAAACCATCAAGAATGAGTAGCAGGACAGGGGTGATATGCATTTGGGATAGAATATAAGCGGAAGATGATTTGCAGGTGTGTATTTTAGCTGAATTCATAAGGATTCGGTGGTTATGGAACAGGACAGAGGTGAGCGATGAGCTTGATAGATAGAGAAGAGGATATACAACAGGCGGCCGAGGCGATGAAGGCCATCGCGCATCCACTGCGACTGAAGATATTGTGCGTGCTGGGCGATCAGGAGGTCAGCGTGCAGGATATCGTCGACCAGGTGGGAACTTCGCAGAGCAATATCTCGCAGCATCTGGCGATTCTGCGCGAGAAAAACGTACTGGCGACGCGCAAGGACGCGAACCGGGTGTATTACCGTATCAGCGATCTGCGCACACTCAAGCTGGTCGGCATGATGCGCGAGGTATTTTGCACGATCTAGCCTATTGTTTTTCTTTGTACATTAGTATATTCTAATAAAACAATTGTTTTCTGGATGGGGTAAGCTTGATGAAGATGCTGCTGATCGGCTGTGTGTCGTTGATGGGTGTTGCTGCCGTGCAGGCGGAACCGCTTGCGGTCGCTCCGGTGCAATACCGTGAAGTCGCGCAGACTTATAGTGCCGACGGTATCGTCGAAGCGGTGCGCCAGTCCACCGTGTCCGCGCAGATCGGTGGTCGCGTCAAGGAAATCCTGTTTGATGTCGGCGACACGGTTAAAAAAGGTCAATTGATCGTGCGCATCGACGAGCGGGAGGCGGTGCAGGTGCTGGCAGGCAGTCAGGCACAGGTGATGCAGGCGCAAGCGAACATGCAGAACGCCAGAGCGAATTACGAGCGCGCCAAGCAGTTGTTCTCCCAGAAGTTCATCAGCCAAGCCGGATTGGACAAAGCACAGGCCGAATATCAGGTCGCGCTGGCACAGGCTGCAGCCAGTTCCGCCGGCGCCGGGCAAGCCGGCATCTCGCACGGCTACACATCAGTGGTAGCGCCGTATAGCGGTGTGGTCGCCTCGCGTCAGGTCGAGATTGGTGAGATGGTGATGCCGGGCAAGCCGCTGATGACCGGTTTCGATCCTGCCGAGATGCGCGTGATCGTCAGCGTGCCCCAATACAAATTGCACGATATCGGCGCGCGTCCTGATGTATCGGTGGAGGTGCCTTCATTGCAGCGCTGGATCAATGCGGCCTCGGTTTCCGTGCAGCCACTCGCCGATGCGCGCACCCACAGCACCCAAGTGCGGATCAACCTGCCGCCGAACGAGGCGGGTATCTACCCCGGTATGTTCGTGCGTACTCATTTCACGATAGGCAAGGCCAAGAAGCTGGTGATCCCGGTCGGGGCGGTGCTGCGCCGCAGCGAAGTCGTCGCGGTCTATGTTGTGGACGACAAGGGGAGCGCGAAGCTGCGCCAAGTGCGCGTGGGGGATGTCAACGGCGAAGGCGTGGTCGAGGTACTGGCCGGGCTGAAGCCCGGCGAGAAGGTCGCGCTGGAGCCGGTCAAGGCCGGCATGCAAAGCGCCAAGCGCAAGTAAGCCGGAGCGATCATGGGTATTTCAGGACGTATCGCAAGGCTTTTTCTGCATTCGCAGATGACCCCGCTGCTGGCAGTGGTCACGGTGCTGTTGGGCGTGTTTGCCGTCGCGGTGACACCGCGCGAGGAAGAGCCTCAGATCAACGTGACCATGGCGAACGTGCTGATTTCGTATCCGGGCGCGTCGGCACGCGATGTCGAGCGTTCGGTCGCGACCCCGGCCGAGCAAGTGCTGGCGCAGATCGCCGGCATCGATCACGTGTATTCGGTGTCGCAGCCCGGCATGGCGGTGGTCACGGTGCAGTTCAAGGTCGGCGAAGAGCATATCGCCTCGCTGGTGAAGCTGTATGACGTGGTCAATTCCAACGTTGACTGGTTGCCGCCGACACAGGGTGTGCAGCGCCCCATCATCAAGGCCAAGGGCATAGACGATGTGCCGATAGTTGCACTGACGCTGTGGCGTAATCAGGAGGCGGGCGGCGGTATCGAGCTGACTCAGGTCGCGCACGCGATTGAGGCCGAGCTGAAGCGCGTGCCGGGCACGCGCGAGGTGAGCACGCTGGGCGCGACCCAGCGCATGGTGCGGGTGCTGCTGAGCGCGGAAAGCCTGAATGCCTACGGCCTGACGATGCAGGACGTGCGCGCCGCATTGCAGTCCGCGAACGTGTCGCAGAACTCCGGTAATCTGGTGCGCGACAACCGCGAGGTGCTGGTGCAGACCGGCAGTTTCCTCAGCGACGCGAGCGAAGTACGCCAGCTGGTGATTGGTGTGTCCGGCGGCAAGCCGGTGTTCCTGCGCGACGTCGCCGAGGTGCTGGATGGAGCGGACCAGCCGGGCAGCTATGTGTGGTTCGGCACCGGTCCCGCCGCGGCGGACAAGCAGATCGACGCCAAGGGCGAATTCGGTGCGGTGACCGTTGCGATCACCAAGAAGCCGGGCGCGAACGCGGTGGAAATCGCCGATCGCTTAATGTCTCGCGTCGAAGAACTCAAGGGCAGCGTGATCCCCGACGACGTGCAGGTCAGCGTCACGCGCAACTACGGCGAGACCGCGAACGACAAGGCGATGAAGCTGATCCAGAAGCTGCTGTTCGCGACCGTCGCGGTGGTCGCGCTGGTGTGGCTGACCATGGGGCGGCGCGAAGCGCTGGTGGTCGGCATTGCGGTGCTGCTGACGCTGGCGGCGACGCTGTTCGCCTCCTGGGCCTACGGCTTCACGCTGAATCGCGTGTCGCTGTTCGCGCTGATTTTCTCTATCGGTATTCTTGTGGATGACGCTATCGTCGTCGTCGAGAACATCCATCGCCGCCGCGCGCTGGCGCAGCACCAGCCGCTGTCCGAGATCATTCCAGAGGCGGTCGATGAGGTCGGCAGCCCGACCATACTCGCGACGTTCACGGTGATCGCTGCGCTGTTGCCGATGGCCTTCGTCAGCGGTTTGATGGGGCCGTACATGAGCCCGATCCCGATCAACGCCAGCATGGGCATGCTGATCTCGCTGGCCGTCGCCTTCATCATCACGCCTTGGCTGGTGTATCGCCTCGCCGGCGCGCACCACGAGACCGTGCCGGACGAGCAGAACACCGGGATCAACCGCTTCTTCCGCGAGCGCTTAGGCCCCTTCCTCAATCGCGAGCACGGCAAGAGCGCGCGCCGCAAGCTGTGGCTGGCGATCCTCGCCGCGCTGATGCTGGCGGTGGCGCTGGCGGTGGTGAAGCTGGTGGTGCTGAAGATGCTGCCGTTCGACAACAAGTCCGAATTCCAGATCGTCGTGGACATGCCCAGCGGTACCGCGCTGGAGCAGACCAACGCGGTGCTGCACGACATCGGCGACTATCTGGCGACCGTGCCGGAGGTGACCGACTATCAGGCCTACGCAGGCTCGGCGTCGCCGATTAACTTCAACGGTCTGGTGCGCCAGTACTACCTGCGCAATGCTGCCGAGCAGGGCGACGTGCAGGTAAATCTGCGCGACAAGAGCCAGCGCGAGCGCAGCAGCCACGAGATCGCCCAAGCCGCGCTGGAACCGATCCAGCAGATCGCCAAGAACTGGGGCGCGAAGATCAAGATCGTCGAAGTGCCGCCCGGCCCGCCGGTGATGTCGCCCATCGTCGCGGAGATCTACGGGCCGGATTATGACGGCGCACGCCAAGTCGCGGGCAAGGTGCGCGAGCACTTCGCCGGCACCGCGGACATCGTCAGCATCGATGACACCGTAACCGAGACCGCGCCCAAGATGCTGCTGCATGTGTTGCAGAGCAAGGCCGCGCTGATGGGCGTTGCGCCGCACGACATCGTCGATGCCATCGGCATGGCATTGACCGGGCAGGATGTCGCCTCCCTGCACGACGAGAACGCGAAGTACGCGCCGCCGCTGCGCATCGGTCTGCCCGCAGAGCGTCGCAGCCAGATCGACGAGGTGCTCAAGCTCAAGGTGCGCGCCCGTGACGGCGCACTGGTTCCCTTGTCCGAGCTGGTGCAGGTGATCCCGGCGCAGCGCGACCACCCGATCTACCACAAGGATCTGCTGCCGGTGGTGTACGTGTTCGGCGACATGGCCGGCGAGCTGGACAGCCCGCTGTACGGCATGTTCGACATCAACGGCAAGACCGGCAACATGGCGCTGGAGCAGGGCGGCGAGCTGAAGAGCTATTTCTTCAATCAGCCTTCTGATCCTTATGCCAGCTACGCGCTGAAGTGGGACGGCGAATGGCAGGTGACGTTCGAGACCTTCCGCGACATGGGCATCGCCTATGGCGTCGGCCTGATCCTGATCTACCTGCTGGTGGTCGCGCAGTTCAAGAGCTATGTCGTGCCGTTGGTGATCATGGCGCCCATCCCGCTGACGGTGATAGGCGTGATGCCGGGCCATGCGCTGTTCGGCGCGCAGTTCACCGCGACCTCGATGATAGGCATGATCGCGCTCGCCGGCATCATTGTGCGCAACTCCATCCTGCTGGTGGACTTCGTCAACCTGCAGCTGCGCGACGGCATCGATCCGCAGCATGCGGTGGTCAACGCGGCCGCTGCGCGCGCCAAGCCCATCATCCTGACCGGGCTGGCGGCGATGCTGGGCGCGCTATTCATCCTCGACGACCCGATCTTCAACGGTCTGGCACTGGCCTTGATATTCGGCATCTTTGTCTCCACTTTGCTGACTCTGGTGGTGATACCGGTGCTGTACTACGCCACACTGTACAAGAAATTCCCGTAAAATCCGCAACCCAAAATTAGGAGCAATAAAACATGAATGCAGAACGTATCGTCCGTATCGTCGCAGGTTTCTTCGTAATGTTGTCGCTGGCGCTGGGTGTCGAAGCCAGCCCGCTGTTCGTCAGCGAGTACTTCCTGTTCTTCACCGCCTTCGTCGGTTTCAACTTGTTCCAGAGCGGTTTCACGCAGATATGCCCGTTGAATTCCATCCTTGCAAAATTCGGAGTAAAGGGCGGCTCTTGCTAAAGAACCCCCCGGAGATCATGCGTCTGACCCACATCACGCTGGCCTTGGCCGGATTGATGTGGGTCTTCCCTTTTCTGCACTATGTTCACCGGTATCCGCTGACCACCTTCTATCAGGAGTGGTGGAGTGCATTGCTGGGAGTGCTGGCGCTCACCTTGTTGGTGGCGCGTGATTTCTGGCAGCAACCGCAAGTGCCGCGCATCGCACAGTTGCCGGTCGCATTGATCGGGGTCGTGCTGTTGCAATGGGGGCTGGGCATGGTGGCGTATTTCGACCAAGCCTTGCTTTATGTGCTGTATCTGCTATTTGCCACCTTGCTGATGCTGCTCGGTGCCCGCCTGCGCGAGTGTTTTGGTATGGAGCGTCTGGCACAAGTGCTGGCTATCTTTTTGCTGGTTGGAGCCGAGATCAGCGCGCTGATCGGCGTGCTGCAACATTTTCGCTGGCATACGCCGCTGGATGGAATCATCGTGGCCAAGGTGTCATCCAGCGTGTTCGGCAATGTCGCGCAAGCCAACCACTTTGCCAACTACATCATGCTGGGATTGGTGTCGCTCGGTCTGTTGTTCCAGCAAAAGAAATTGAAGGCCGGATATGTCGTGGCGTTTGCGCTGCCGCTGTTGCTGGTCATGACCCTGAGCGGTTCGCGCAGCTCGTGGCTGTATCTTCTGATGATTAGCGTGCTTGCCTGGTGGTGGGGGCGACGCGACGCGGCCTTGCGCCCGTTGCTGCGATATGCGCTGTTCTTGCTGGCCGGATTTGGTCTGATGCATCTGTTCGTGCAACTGCCTTTCATGCAGGGTGCCAGCGCCCGTATCGATACCGTCCAGCGATTGTTCGGCGATGATGCATCGGGTGGCATCCGCCTGTATCTATGGCGCGAGGCGGCACTGATGTTTCAGCAATCGCCTTGGCTGGGTGTCGGGTTCGGACAGTTTGCCTGGCACCACTTCCAGTTGTTGCCGGTGTTACAGCCCGACAATATCCAGGGTTTGTATAACAATGCCCATAGCGTGATCTTCCAGCTGGCCGCCGAGGCCGGCGTGCTCGGGTTGCTTGCCTTCCTGGGCGGGTTGTCCATCTGGTTGTTCGGCTTGCGCCGTATGCCTCTCGATGCCGGTCACTGGTGGGGCAGTGCCGCGCTGGGTGTGCTGGCGATACACAGCCTGCTTGAATATCCCCTGTGGTACACCTATTTTGTGGCTATCGCGGCAATGTTGCTGGGCATGCTCGATCAGACGCGCTATCAGCTCGAAATGCGCAATATAGGCCGCTGGTCGGTGATAGTCATCCTGCTGCTGGGCGCGTTGACGCTGATACAGCTGCGCAGCGGTTACCAGTTGTTGGAAGAGGTCTTGCGGATACGTCCCGCCTCCGTCGCCGACCAGGAAAAAGCGGCCGAACGCACCAACGAAGGCTTGGTCGCGGTTTACAACGGATCGCTGCTGGCCCCCTATGCCGAGTTGTTTCTCAGCTCTTTGATCGAGGTCAGCGACGAGCGTGTGAAAGACAAGCTGGAGATGAACTCGCGCGTGCTGCGCTTCATTCCGGTCGGAACGGTGGCGTATCGCCAAGTATTCCTGTTGGCTTTGGACGGCCAGCATGAATCGTCAAAAGTCTTGCTGGAACAAGCTATCTGGTCATATCCGGGAAATTTCGCCGGTGCGCGCAAACAGATGGAAGTGCTGGCGGAGAAAGACCCCGCCCGTTTTGCGGCTCTGCTAGAATTCGCCCTCCAGAAACAACAGGAGTATCTGCGTGCAGTTCGTCATTGATAACATTTTTCCGATCATCATCGCCGTGTTGAGCGGCAGCATGCTGTTGTGGTCCGCGCTGGGTAACCGCATCCGCGGCATCCAGGAGGTGGATTGCGTTGCCGCGACACAGTTGATTAACCACAAGAATGCACTGGTGCTGGATGTGCGCGAAGATGCCGAATACAAATCCGGACACGTGCTGAATGCCAAGCTGATCCCGCTGGGAAAACTGGGCGAGCGCATCGGCGAACTGGAAAAATACCGCGACAAGCCCATTGTCGCAGTGTGCCGCAGCGGTAGCCGCTCAGCCAGTGCCTGTGCGTTGCTGGGCAAGTCGGGTTTTTCCGAAGTCTACAATCTGGCGGGCGGCATGATCGCCTGGCAGAAGGGCAACCTTCCGGTGGAGAAATGATGGCGAAGGTCGTGATGTATTGCACCGAAGTCTGCCCCTATTGCGTGCGTGCCGAGCAGCTTCTGCAGCGCAAGGGCGTGACGGAGATCGAGAAGATACGCGTCGATCTGGATCCCGAGTTGCGCATGGCAATGACTGAAAGAACCGGACGCCGCACCGTGCCGCAAATCTATGTCGGTGAAGAATACATCGGCGGATACGACGATCTGGCAGCGTGCGATCACGATGGCAGGCTGGATGAATTATTAGCTGGATAACCAACCGAGGAGATGACATGACAGAAGAAGCACAAGCAGCGCAAGCCAATAACCAAGCGATGTTCAACATGGAGAAAATCTATGTGAAGGACATGTCGCTGGAGATACCGCATGCGCCGCAGATATTCCTCGATCGCGAGAATCCGCAGATCGATGTGCAGTTGCATACGCAGGCCGGCACGGTGGATGACGGTGTCTTTGAGGTGAGCGTAATGACCACGGTGACCGCCAAGATCGGCGACAAGGTCATGTTCTTGATCGAGGCCAAGCAGGCCGGTATCTTCCAGATACGCAATATTCCGACCGAAGAGCTGGAGCCTATCCTCGCGGTGATGTGCCCCAACATTCTGTTCCCGTATCTGCGCGAAGTGGTTTCCGACATGTCGGTGCGCGCCGGATTCGCGCCTGTTCTGCTCAATCCGATCAATTTCGAAGTGCTGTATCAGCAACAGAAACAACAGCAGGCACAGCCGGACGATACGGCGAATACCACGCACTGATGAAGCGAGTTCTGCTGCATTGGTTGCTCGTGCTGATGCTGCCCTGCGGCATCGGTGCTTCGCATGCGGTGGAATTCGTGTCCGTGGGAGAGAGCAGCGCCGTCCTCTATGACGCGCCGTCGGATAAGGCGAAAAAACTGTTCGTGGTCAATCGCTACATGCCCTTCGAGCAGGTGGTCACACTGGACAACTGGGTCAAGGTGCGCGACCGTTCGGGCGGCTTGTACTGGGTGGAGAAGCGCGTGCTGAGCAATGTACGCTATGTCTTTGCTTTGCCTCCGGTGCTGGAAGTCAGGGTCAGTCCCGTGCTGTCCGCACCGAGCGTGTTTCAGGTGCGCCAGCAGGTCGCGCTCGAACGGCTGGAGTCGACCGGAACCGGCTGGGTGAAAGTGCGTCATCTCGATGGTGAGACGGGCTATGTGCGCACTACCGAGGTGTGGGGCGAGTAACGGTCATGAGAATCGCCGTCCTGGGTGCGGGGGCATGGGGAACCGCGCTGGCCATCAGCCTGGCAGCACATCATCGCGTCACCCTGTGGGGACGGGATGAGGAACAGATCGAGGCGATGCGTGCCTCACGCATCAACCAGCGTTACTTGCCCGACATTGTCCTGCCCGCCGATCTGGCGTTGAGCGCGAATCTTTCCGGCGCGCTGTCCGTGTCCGATCTTGCCATCCTCGCGGTACCCACCTCGGCGCTGCGCCAGACTTTGCAGCAGATCGCACAATTGCCGCGTCGCCTCGATATGCTCTGGTTGTGCAAAGGGTTCGAGGCCGATACCGCCAGATTGCCCCATCAGGTCGTGGCCGAGACATTGCCGGATGGTGTGCGTTGTGGCGTGCTGTCGGGCCCAAGCTTTGCGCAGGAGGTGGCGCGCGGTCTGCCTACGGCGCTCACACTGGCTTCCACGGATGAGGTTTTCGCGCGTGCCACGGCACAGGCGCTGCATCACGCGCGCCTGCGTGTCTACGCTAGCACCGATGTGGCCGGTGTCGAAGTCGGCGGCGCAGTAAAGAACGTGATGGCCATCGCGGCGGGAATTTGCGACGGCATGAGATTGGGGCATAACGCGCGCGCGGCCCTGCTGACCCGTGGCCTGGCGGAGATCACCCGGCTGGGATTGAAACTGGGCGGTTATCCGGAAACATTGGCGGGGCTGTCCGGCGTGGGAGACCTGATCCTGACCTGCACCGGCGATCTGTCTCGCAACCGGCAGGTCGGCTTGCTGTTGGCGCAACAGCAAGGGCTGGACGATATCCTGCAAAGACTGGGTCATGTCGCCGAAGGGGTCTATACCGTACGCGAAGTGCATCGCTTGGCACAGCATCTGGGGGTGGAAATGCCAATCTGCGAAGCAGTCTACCGCATCATCTACGAGCATGTGCCGACAGGTGATGTGCTGGCCGACCTGCTTAACCGCGCGCCGAATGACGAGTTGGGAACAGGGCTGAGGACTGAGGACTGACGCGTTTCGGCTCAGTCTTGGGCACCGGGTTCTGCTTCCCCTGATCCCGCGAACTCGCACTGTCGCCAAGCCTCGAAGACCGCCACGGCTACCGTGTTGGAGAGATTGAGGCTGCGGTTGTCGGGCCGCATCGGCAGCCTCAGGCGTTGTCCGGCAGCAAGGCTTTCCAATACTTCATCGGGCAGGCCGCGACTCTCCGGGCCGAACATGAAGGCATCTCCGGCTTGATAACGGATACGGTGGAATGGCAGTGAGCCTTTTGTGGTGAAGGCGAAAACACGCGCCGGATCGAATCCGGCAAGGCAGGCCGGGAGTGTGTCATGCACGCGCAACGTGGCGAATTCATGGTAATCCAGCCCGGCGCGCAGCAATTGTTTGTCTTCCAGCGTGAAACCCAGCGGCTTCACCAGATGCAGCTGGCAGCCGGTATTGGCGCAGAGGCGGATGATATTGCCGGTGTTCGGCGGAATTTCCGGCTGGTAGAGAATGACGTGGAACATCTGGCCTTGTCGTTTATGCTTGTCAGGGTAATAAAAAACGGCTAACTTCCGCCACTGCCAAGAAAAGGCATCGCGGCGACAACAATATTATCAGGGAAGAATTATGGCGCGTCCGGAGAAAATCCGCCTAGGCGATTTGCTGATACAGCACAAACTCATATCGCTCGACCAGTTGCAATTTGCGCTTGAGCAGCAAAAGCGCACCGGGCGCAAACTCGGGCGCGTGCTGGTCGATAATGCTTTTGTCACCGAAGAGCAGATATCGGAATCGCTGGCCAAACAGCTCAACATTCCCTATATCAATCTCAAGTTCTACAACACCAACCCCGAAAAAGTTCGTCTGCTGCCGGAGAATCAGGCGAGGCGTTTCCGCGCCATCGTGCTGGAAGATCGCAACGGCATCCTGCTGGTCGGCATGGCCGATCCGACCGACCTGTTCGCCTTTGACGAGATCGGCCGCATACTCAAACGCGACATCGACGTGGCGGTGGTTACCGAAGGGCAGTTGCTGGAAAGTGTCGACCGAGGATACCGCCGTACCGAAGAGATATCCGGTCTTGCGCGCGAACTGAGCGAAGAGCTCGGCGACAGCTATATCGACTTTGGCTCTATGGTGGACAGTGCCGGAGTTGAAGAGGCGCCGGTCGTCAAGCTGTTGCAGACCATGTTCGACGATGCGACCCAAGTGCGCGCTTCGGACGTTCACATCGAACCGCAGGAAGGTCGCCTGATCATCCGCTTCCGTATCGACGGCGCGCTGCACCTGCAAACGGAAGCCGACAACCGGATCGCGCCCGCGCTGGTCTTGCGCCTCAAACTGATGTCCGGCCTGGATATCTCCGAAAAGCGCCTGCCGCAAGACGGTCGTTTCCATGTGCGCGTGCGCGACGAGGGGGTCGACGTGCGTATTGCCACCTGCCCGACCCAGCATGGCGAGGCAGTGGTAATGCGTTTGCTCAACCAGGGTGGCGGATTGGCCTCGCTCGATAATCTGGGGATGCCCGCCGAAATGCTCAAGCGATTCCGCGAGATCATCCAGCGCAGCAACGGCATGGTGCTGGTCACCGGGCCGACCGGTAGCGGCAAGACCACCACGCTGTACGCCGCACTGGCCGAGATCAACACCATAGACCAGAAAATCATCACCGTGGAAGACCCGGTGGAATATCGCTTGCCCGGTATCAATCAGGTGCAGGTGAACGAAAAGATCGACCTAACTTTCGCGCGCGTGCTGCGTTCGGCCCTGCGCCAGGATCCGGATGTGATTCTGGTCGGCGAAATGCGCGATGCCGAAACCGCGCAAATCGGTCTGCGCGCCGCGATGACAGGCCACCTAGTGTTCTCCACCCTGCATACACGCGATGCGGCCGGGACGCTGTTCCGCCTGGTGGACATGGGCACGCCGCGCTTCATGGTGGCCTCTTCCGTACAGGCCGTTCTAGCGCAGCGTTTGTTGCGCCGCGTGTGTGAGAGTTGCAGCGAGCCGCACATCCCCACACCGCAGGAAGGCGAGTGGCTGAAGACCGAGGGGGTGATGCCGGCGGAATTTGGGCGGCTGCAACATGGTCGCGGTTGTTCGCATTGCAACGGAACCGGCTTCCACGGGCGCATGGGTGTGTACGAAATGCTGGAGATGGGGCAGGAGCTGGTCGAGGCGGCGGCACATGACGATGCCACGCACTTCATGAAGGTGGCGCACAAACATATGCACGGCCGAACCATGCTGAATCACGCCATCAACCAGATGAAGCAGGGGCATACCACGGTCTCCGAAGTGATGGCTATCAGCAACCAGGTCGAGGAATAAGCGGTGGCGGTCTTTGCCTACAAGGGACGCAACGGGCGCGGCGATCTGGTGGAAGGCACGCTGGATGGCGAAGACACCGGAGCGATCGCCGACCAGTTGATGAACATCGGTGTGATTCCCACCGAAATACATGCTTCCAAAAGTGTGGTCATGGGGGCTTCGGCGCGCAAGCCGGACTGGATCAAGCGGCTGTTCACCGACAAACCGATTACCCATCTCGATCTGATGCTGTTCAGCCGCCAGATGTATACGCTGCTCAAGGCCGGCGTGCCGATATTGCGCGCACTGGCAGGATTGCAGGAGTCCAGCCAGAAGCCCAGTATGGCCGAGCTGGTGCAGGACCTGCGCGAGAGTCTGGACAGCGGGCGCGAACTGAGTGCCGCGCTGCGCCGCCATCCCAAGGTGTTCTCGCCGTTCTACATCAGTATGGTGCAGGTCGGCGAAATGACCGGCATGCTGGACGAGACCTTTCTGCGTCTGTACGACCATATGGAGTTCGAGCGCGAGACGCGTGAACGGGTCAAGGCGGCCATGCGCTATCCTTCTTTTGTGATCATCGCCATGGCAGCCGCTATCGTGGTGATCAATATTTTCGTCATTCCCGCTTTTGCCAAAGTCTATTCTGGCTTCGATGCGGAACTGCCGATCATCACCAAGTTGCTGATCGGTTTTTCCAACTTCATGCTGAGTTACTGGCTGCTGCTGCTGGCCGCACTGGTCGCCGCCATCATGGGCTTCCGCTATTACATCAACACCCCGGACGGGCGTTACAAATGGGATAAGCACAAACTCAAACTGCCCATCGCCGGCAAGATCATTTTCAAATCCACGCTGTCGCGCTTTGCACGCAGTCTGGCGCTATCCTTCAAGAGCGGCATGCCTATTTTGCAAGGGTTGAACGTGGTCAGTCTGGTGGTCGACAACGAATACATGCGCGTGCGGGTCGAGCAGATGCGCGACGGGGTGGAGCGCGGCGAAAGCATTCTGCGCACCGCGGTGGCGAGCGGCGTGTTCAATCCGGTGGTGCTGCAAATGATTGCCATCGGCGAGGAGACCGGCGACCTCGACGGGCTGATGTTCGAGATCGCCTCCATGTACGAGCGCGAGGTCGAGTACGAAGTCAAGACACTGAGTTCGCAGATCGAACCCATCCTGATCGTTTCACTCGGCATCCTAGTGCTCATTCTGGCGCTGGGCGTATTCCTGCCGATGTGGGATCTCGGCAAGGCGGCGATGCATTGATATGCGGAAAATGGAAGCAAGAAGCCGGCATGTTGTAGCGCAGCGGGGGTTCACCCTGATCGAACTCATCATCGTTATCCTTATCATGGTGGTGATGATGGGGTTGTTCATGGAGCGCGTCAGCTACTATCAGGAACGCGCCGAAAAGTCGGCCATGGAAACCGTGGCTGGAACCATACAGAGCGCGTTGAGCATGCAATACGGGCAGATCATGACGCGCGGAAAACCCTCCGACATCGCCGCACTGGCGCAGGACAATCCGATGAACTGGCTGCAAAAAAAGCCGCAAAACTACGCTGGCGAGTTCTATGATCCGGCCCCGTCCTCCGTGGCGGAAGGCAGCTGGGCTTACGATCTCAAGACCGGTGATCTGGTGTATTTCCCGCGCAACAGCGAGGCCCTGAAGTCTGGCTCGGATGGCAGAAAATGGATACGTTTTCGTGTTGCGGTACAGCAGGATGCCTCGCGCCTGCCGTCGCAACAGGACGCACCGCCGCAACTGACCGGTCTGCTGTTCGAGCCGGTCGAGCCGTATGCGTGGTTCTGAGCGTGCCGCACCATGACAGGGGGAGCCACGATGCATGCTGATCCCGCCGGGCTGTGGCAGGCGCTGGTCATCTTTCTGGCGCTGGGTGCGCTGCTGGGGATAGCGCTCGGCCTGTTGCTCATCATCAGGCCGCAATGGGTGACGGCGCTCAACCATGTGGCCAACCGCTGGATATCCACACGCAACATGAACCGCTTTCTCGACCGCAGCATCAGCATCGAGCAGTATTTCTATCGCCATCATCGTGTGCTGGGGGTGCTCGCCGTGGCGGGCGCGATCTACGTTCTGATGCATTTCGGTTTGCAGTTCGACAAGCAGCCTGCCCTGCGCGGCATGATCGGTTATCTGCCACCGCATGCCGCCGACAGTCTGCTGGATGCACTCGTGCTGGCCTCGCTGACTGGCGGCGCATTCGCGCTGTGGGCCGGATTGCTGCTGGGCTTGCGTCCCAGCATGTTGCGCGGTCTGGAAGAGGGGGCCAACCAGTGGATCACTGCCCGCCGCCTCACCCGTCAGATCGACATACCGCGCGATGATGTCGACCGCTTGGTGCTGGCACATGCGCCCCAATCCGGCTGGCTGCTGCTACTGGGAGGACTCGCGTTGCTCATTCTGCTGCTCCGCCTGTTCCTGCATTGATGCCGGCTGTCCGTTAGCAAGATGCATGCTTGCAGACTATGTGCTGATGGGGTATCTTGGCGGCACGACTCATAGCACCCCGCTGCGGCGGAGTAGCAGGTGAGCCGGGTAGTGAGTGACGGGCTGCGGCTTGAATTCAATAATTAGGAGAGTAACGATGATGAAAAAACAAACGGGTTTTACCCTGATCGAGCTGATCATGGTGATCGTGATTCTGGGTATTCTGGCCGCTACGGCCTTGCCCAAGTTCGTCAACCTCGGCGGCGATGCGCGTGCCGGCGTGATGAAGGGTGTGCAAGGTTCCATGCGTAGCGCCAACTCCATGGTCTACGCCAAGGCGGCGGTCAATGGTTTTGAGGCGGCGGCAACCAGCTCGGTGACGATAAATGGTGCTGCTGTGGCGACGGCGTATGGCTATGCTTCGGATGCGACCGAACTGGCTAAAGCTATGGACTTGGTTCCGGCGGCTGACTTCACCGTGAACACTGGGAATATCCAGCATAAGGGTGCAGGCACCGGGGCAAGTTGCCAAGTGGCTTATACGGCGGCTGCCAATACGACCACTCCACCGGTTTACACGCTGACGGTTACTGACTGCAACTAATCGCTCAACCGATTAGGCGGGTGATGCCCGTCGTCGCCAGCAGATGACAGACAAGGGAGGCTTCGGTCTCCTTTGTTTTTCCTCGGTTGGCGGCGGCTTGCTTGCACTGCGCGCCGCACGAATTCAGGAGAGTGACAGTATGCGTTTCGCCGCCGGAGCCCGCAGCGCCATCAGGCAGAAGGCCGGAAATATTTCCGGTCATGCTGCGCGGCTGCCCGTTTTTCCTGCGGCGGCGATTGTTGCAAACAGCCGGCGGCGCGGATTTACGTTGATTGAGATGATCATGACTCTGGTCATCGTTGGCATCCTCGCCGCTGTCGTTGCGCCCCGCTTCATGGGGCCCAGCGTGTTCAATACTGAAGGTTTTACCGCCGAGGTGCGCGCGGCGTTGCGCTACGCGCAGAAAGCGGCGATCGCGCAGAATCGTTTTGTCTGCGTCGACTTCGCCGCAGACAGTGTGACGCTGTCGCTTGGCGCGACTGCCGCCTGCGGCACCGCGCTGGCCTCCCTGAATGGTGAGGCCAGCTATGTGGTGACGGCACCTTCCGGCGTGACTTTCGCCGGCGCACCGACGAGCTTCAATTTCAATACGCGGGGCGAGCCATCGCTGGGGCAGACGATCAATATCACCGGCGGTTCCAACGTGATCATCATCGAAGCGGAGACGGGTTATGTGCATTAAGGCGTCCGATTTCAATGGGTTTGGGATGTGGCTATGAAAACCGCCGAGTTATTGCAGTCTTTGTCGGAGGCGCAGGTGCAATATGTGCTGGTTGGCGGATTGGCCGTGCAGTTGCACGGCTTTATGCGATCAACTTTCGATATCGCGGCATTGGAAAAAATAAAACGAGGCGAGGATCCCAATGTCTGAGCAGGGACAGCGAGTGCGTCAAACCCTATCGGAAGATAGAGTGCTTGAGCGTTTGGCGCAGTCAGAGCAAATGCGCGAGTTCTTTATTCAAATGTGGCAGCAGAATCCGCTGTTGGCCAAACAGGGAGGAGCCAGGGTGGCCTCTTTGCTCAGTCCGCTAGAAGTATCAGCGCCTACAGAGGCTATTGAGCCCAATGAGCGATTCGGGTTTAAGCAGCAGGGCATCAGCCTGATCGAACTCATCATGTTCATCGTCATCGTCGGTGTCGCGCTCACCGGGGTGGTGCTGGTGATGAACCAGACCAGCAGGGCGAGCGTCGATCCTTTGGTGCGCAAGCAGGCGCTGGCGGCGGCGTATTCCTTGCTGGAAGAGATCCAGTTGCAGGATTTCGTCTCCGCCTCTGGGGTGACCAACAAGGTGACGCAGGCGAACCGGGCGAGCGAATATCACATCGTCAGCGATTACCAGGATTTTTCCACAACCGGGGTTTTTGCCCTGAGCGGCGGTGCGGCGACCGCCGGGCTGGAAAGGTACAACGCCAGTGTGGCAGTGACGCCGGAAGCCGCCGTATGGAACGATATCCCCGCTGGCAGCGCGGTGCAGATCACGGTTACCGTGACCACGCCGGGCGGAGAAGCCATCGTCGCCAGTGGCTACAGGACGGCCTACTGATGGTCGCCGCCAAACCTTCCTCTGTAGGTCGGGCTTCAGCCCGACATGTCGGGCTCCACCCGCAAGGAGTAGGCCGTGGTTGTAAGGGGCTAAAGCCCCAACAACGCACGCTCAAGCCCGACCTACAGTCCTCTCGTCTCAGTCCTCAATTCGGCTCGCTCAATTCGCGCCTCTCGGCCGGTTTCACCCTGATCGAGATGATCATGGTGATCGTTATTACCGGCATCCTTGGCGGCATCATCGCGACGGTACTCAAAGCGCCGGTACAGCAATTTGTCGATGTGTCGCGCCGCGCCGAAATGACCGATATCGCCGACACGGCGCTGTACCGGCTGGCAAGCGAGATCAGTAGCGCCGTGCCCAACAGCATCCGCGTCGCCGGTTGCGGCACGACGCCCTGCGTGGAATTCCTGCCGACCCTTGACGGCGGGCGCTACCGGGCCTCTGCGGCGGGCGGAGCGGGCCTCTGCGGGCTGGCCGGTGACGAACTGGATTTCACCACGGCGGACACCTGTTTTGAAATCATCGGGCCGCCAGTCACTTTTGCCGCTGGAGACCGTATTGTGCTCGGCAGCACGCAATCGAACGGCAACCCGCCTTACGATGCCACGGCAGCAGGTGTCTTGCGCGCTTATACGGGGGCGGTAGGCGCTCAGGCCAGCGTTAGCTTCACCGGCACACAATTCCCGTTGTTCGCGGCCTTGCCTTCGCAACGCTTCGATGTGGTGCCGGGCGACCAGCAGGCGGTCACCTACGCTTGCGAAGGCACGCTGGGTGTGGTCGGCGGCAACGGACAGGGGCAGTTGGTGAAGCGCTGGGGCTATGGTTTCAACGTTGCGCAGGCCGCGCCGTCTGGGCTGGGCGGGTCGAGCGCGATCCTGGCCGACAAGGTCAGCGCCTGTGTGATCGACTATGACACGTCCAATCAGCGCATGGGGCTGCTGGGGGTCAGATTGACGTTGACCAGCGGCGACGAGCAGGTCAGCCTGTACCACGAGATACATGTGAACAACACGCCATGAACAACAACAGGCCATGAAGAACAACAGCCCCATCGGACTCAAGCGTGCTTGTGGGAGCGCGATTTATCGCGCGATAAATCGCGCTCCCACGGGTCGGGTGGCGTTGCGGAATGACGCTGCGCCAAAGGTGAGATGTCCTCAGTCCTCAGTCCTCAGTCCTCAGTCCTCCAAAGGCTTTAGTTTGGTGACGGCCATCTTTTTGCTGGTGGTGATCGCGGCACTGGGTGCCTTCGCGCTGACGCTTTCGAACACGCAGACACAAAGCCAGACACTGGACGTGAGAGGTGCGCGTGCCTATCAGGCGGCCTTGGCTGGTATAGAATGGGCGGCTTTCCATGTCAGCCAGGAGGCGGCGAGTTCTCCCGCCGCTTGGGCGGGGTGTTTGCCCGGGCAGGCGGTCACCACCGGGGGAATGCTGGCCGATTTCGCCGTCACGGTGAACTGTAGCGCCGTCTCGGCGGTGGAGGCGGGAAGCACGCTGTGGATCTACGACGTTTCGGCTGTTGCCGTCACCGGCGGCAATCCCGGCGATTTGAATTATGTGGAACAGGTGGCGACGGCCAAGCTGGGCCGGTAGGCGCTACGGGCGGCTTGGAGTTAGAATGACCGGACAATATGGCAGCGCGAGAGACTTCGGCGCTGAGTATCTTGCACGGGGGCTGCCCCGCGCCGCTTTTTGACGAGGTGTGAAATGCGTAAAACTAACTTGATCGAATCGGGCCTGCTGGCGACATTGCTACTGTTTTCGCTGGATGCGCTGGCGGTGGCGACCTGTACCAGCAAAGCATCGGGGAACTGGAACAGTGCCGGAACCTGGAATTGTGTGGGCACCCCCACGGTGACCACGCCGGGCGCGAGCAATTTTGTGGTGATCGCCAACGGTCATACGGTTAACCTGAACAACAACGACCGCAGTGCTGCCAGTTTGACCATCAATGCCGGCGGCACGCTAGATGACGACAACAAGACCCTGACGATCAGCGGTGATGTGATCAACAACGGCACGTTCGGCACCAGCGGCGGTTCCTTGTCCATGACCAAGGCCAATAGCACGATTTCCGGCACGGGAACCTATAACGACACGGATATCCAAATCGACGCGTTGGGCATCTCGTTCCCGTCCGGCTCGACCATGACACTCACCAATCAGGCGCAAATTCGTGTCGGCGACAATGCGACAGCCGGTTTCACGCTGGGCGGTACAATCACCGGCACGGCGCTGGCCTCCGGCGACAGGGTGCTGCGCGTGTATCAGAATTCCAGCGCGACGATCAACGGCACGATCAATGCGCCCAATGCCTATATCCGGGTAGAGAAGAGTGCTTCCGTCACCAACAACGGCGCGGTGACGGTGCAATATCTGGATAGCGACGGCAATAACACGAGCGCCATCTGGACGCAGGGCGCTGATTCGTCGCTGACCGTTTCGACAACGCCCACCAACAAGTGGCGCGGCACGTTGAATGCGTCGGCCAGTGGCAATACGGTGACCTACAATTCCCCGGCGAGGCCGTTGACTCCGAGCGGCAGCACTTACTACAACCTCGCCGGAACCGGCGTGATCTGCCCGCACGGATTTACCATTCTCGGCAGTAATCCGTGTACGGTGACGCCGGGTACGGTGACAGTGACAATGAATCCGGGCAGTTGCAGCAACGCGACCGGTATCGGCACTGTGGCTTGGACGCCGTCGCCGACCACCAACGTGAATGCCAGCGACAACGCGTACGCGACAGCGCAAGTCAAGGGGACGACCAATTACCTGAAATGTACCGGCTACGGTTTCACTATTCCAGCCTCGGCGACCATTCTTGGTGTCGTGGTGAACGTGGAGCGCAAGTCCTCGTCCACCAGCCGTACCACGGATGGCGCGATGCGACTGGTCAAGGCGGGGGTGATCGGCACGGCGGATCGCGCCACGGCGACGACTTATTCGACTACGGATGCGGTCGAGGCGCATGGCTCCTCGGTCGATCTGTGGGGCACGACCTGGACACCGGCGGATATCAATTCGGCGACCTTCGGCGCAGCGTTCGCGGCCAAGTCTACCAAGACACGTACCATCTCGGTGGATCACATGCCGATCTCGGTGACCTACACCGCTGCTGCTGATGCGCCGCACCACATTCAGATCGAGCACTCCGGCGCGGGCAAGACCTGCGCGCCGGAGCTGTTGACGGTGAAAGCCTGCGCCGATGCGGCCTGTACTACCAATTTCAACGGGGCGGCCGTCAGCGGCAACGTTACGTGGTCCGGCTCACCGGGCGGCACACTTCCATTCAGTATCGCCAGTGGCGGCACCGGGCAGACCACCGTCAGCCTGTCGGTGACCACTGCACAGACTGTGACGTTGGGCACCAGCACGCTGAGCCCGACACCGACCGGCAGTCCCGCCAGCAGTTGTACCAATGCGGGTGGCGGCACCGCGTGCAGCCTGACCTTTACGACATCGACCATCTGTATGGATGCGGTCGAAGTTGGCGCGGCGGCCAGCACGCCGATCTACACCAAACTGGCGGGCACGGCGTTCTCGTTGGATGTGCGCACGGCGGCGGGAACGAACTACACCGGAACGGTTCAGGTCGAGTTGGTGAATGCGGCCAGCGGCAGTTGCAGCGGCTTTACCCAGCTCAATACGCAGAATGTGACGTTCTCGAACCAGAAGGTCAAAACGGTGGCGTTCAATTACGCGAATGCCGTCGGAGCTGCCAAAGTGCGCATGACGGCGGGTTCTGCGGTCACCTGTTCGTCGGATGGATTCGCCATCCGCCCCACGGCGTTGACGGTGAGTTCCTCCACAGCCAATGCCGATGCGACGGGAACCAACGCCACGGCCACGCCGGTGGTGGCTGCGGGGGCCGGCTTTACGCTGAACGCGACCGCGATTGTGGGCTACAACGGCACGCCAACCTTCGATGAAACGCAACTCGCTGCGCATTCCGGTGCGATTGCCACAGGTGCGCTAGGGGGCAGTTTTGCGGCGGCGAATGCCGCGACCGGAGTGGCCAGCGGCACCTTTACCTATGGCGAGGTCGGCTATTTCAAGTTCGGCGCGCAAGGGGTGATTGACAAGACCTTTGCCAATCTGGACGCGCAGAAAGCCACGCCGGAATGCACGCCGGATTATTCCAACACGCTGGTCGGTGGCAAATACGGCTGCTATTTCGGCAATGCCGCCGCGACCGATCATTTCGGACGCTTCGTGCCGGATCACTTCGATACCGTGGTGGCGGACGAGTGCGATACCTTCACCTATTCGGGGCAGCCCTTCCCGTTGGAAATCCAGGCCAAGGATGCGGCGGGTGCCACGTTGCAGAACTATGACGGTTCCTTTGCCAAGGCGGTGGAATTGTCCGATGCTTCCGGCGCGGGCACGTTCACGCCCGCGCTGTTCGCCGCGAGCGCCTTTGTGCAGGGGGTTGCCACCGAAGCTCCGGCCTATGCCTTTAGCAACGTCAAGACTGCGCCCACATTGCTGGGCGTGCGTGCCATCGAGGCCGCCGGTGGTGATAGCGTCAGTTCCGCGACCGGAAGTGAGGGCGAGGCCAACATCCGTAGCGGGCGTCTTGCGCTGACGAATGCCTACGGTTCCGAACTGATCAACTTGCAGGTTCCCATGCAGGCTGAGTACTGGAACGGCAGCCGTTTTATCAGGAATGCCGATGACCATGTCGCTACCTGCACCAGTTTCCTGCCTCCGTCGGTGACCTTGCAACCGGGTGGGGCAGCGCTAACCGTTACTTTGCCGTATGCCGATCCGGATGTGCCGGGGAATGTCGGGTTGAATGGCGGGGATGCCGGGCTGGCACTGGGTGCGCCGGGTGTGGCGGGCTATGCCGATGTGACGCTGGATCTGTCCGCATCGCCCTGGTTGCAGTATGACTGGGCTGGCGCGGGGAAAACCAATCCGACGGCGCGCGCCACTTTCGGTGTCTACAAGGGCAACGACGTGTTCATCTATCGCGGTCGACGTGGTCGTTGATTTTGACGCGAAGTTGGGGATTTTGGAAAAGAATGATTGACAACAACTGGTTGCTGAATTAAGTTCGCGTCAATTATGAGATTTCCACGGATTCCTTTTTTATTTGGCGCGAAAAATCGCGATGATGCCTGGTTTGCGATCTGCCCGGCACCGCATGGCATTTATCTTGCCCAGGTCAAGCTCGGCGGAGCGATGCCAGCAGTGTTGCGT
This sequence comes from Gallionella sp., assembly GCA_034371155.1. Lineage (GTDB taxonomy): Bacteria > Pseudomonadota > Gammaproteobacteria > Burkholderiales > Gallionellaceae > Gallionella. The sequence goes on from JAXMKV010000024.1 coordinate 26,211, forward strand.
TGTGAATACCATCGCGCCGGCGATTCCTCTGCCGCCGCGTTTGCCAAGGCCTGCCATGATGCGGGGATAAGCGATACCCACCGTTTCACCACGTTGTTGTCGCCGGGCGAATACCAGATCGTGATGGTCGACGCGCCCAATGTTCCGGTCAACGAACTGAAGACGGCGGTGCGCTGGAAGATCAAGGACGGGCTCAATTTCCACATCGACGATGCCACGGTCGATGTGTTGCAGATACCGGCGACCAAGTATGGCGCGGACCGGCCGACATCGCTGTATGCCATCGCGGCAGCGAATACCGTCGTGCAAAAACGTATTGATTTGTTCGAGCAGGCCGGTCTCTCATTGAGTGTGATCGACATCGCGGAGACGGCGCAGCGCAATATTGCCGCGCTGTACGAGCAAGCTGACCGGGCGCTGGCGATGCTGTTGTTCGACGAAAGCGGCGCGTTGCTGACCTTTACCTCGGCGGGGGAGTTGTTTATGACGCGGCGTATCGAGATCAACTCGGGACAATTGGGTGATGCGAACGAGACGCTGCGCGATCAGTACCGCGACCGTGTCGAGCTGGAGTTGCAGCGGTCGCTGGATTATTTCGACCGCCAGTTCAATCATCTGACGGTCGCCCGTGTGCTGGTGAGCGCACCCGAAAGCACGGGCTTGGTGCCCTTCCTCGCTTCGGTGATCGAAAGGCCTCTGGAAAAGCTCGATCTCGCCCAGGTGATGGACATCAGCGCGGTGCCGGAATTGGCCGACAGCGAATTCGTCTCGCATGTCCTGCCCGCGCTGGGTGCGGCGTTGCGTGAAGAGAGGCGCGCGCTATGAGCCAGCAGATCAATCTGTTCAACCCGATCTTCCTGAAGCAGCGCAAATATTTTTCGCTGCTGACCATGTTGCAGGCGCTGGGGCTGATCGCGCTGGGTGCGGTGTTGTTCTACGGCTATGCGGCGTATCAGGTGCAGCAACTGGAAAAACACGCCGAGGGCAGCGTACAGCGCTTCGATGCCGAGCAGGCGCGGCTGGACCGGATGAAGGCGGAATTCTCGCCGCAGCAGGCGAGCCAGCTTTTGAAAATGGAGACGGAGCGTCTGGAAAAATTGTTCGCGGAACAGGCGGATTTGATTGAGACGCTGAAGGTCGGTGCGGTCGGCAATACCACCGGTTATTCGGAATACATGCGCGCGTTTTCGCGCCAGGTGGTACAAGGGGTATGGTTGACCGGATTCCGCGTGGTCGGTGATGCGGCAGAGATTAGTCTTCAGGGCGGTGTGGTCGATCCCGGTTTGTTGCCGGCGTATATCCGGCGTCTGGGCAAGGAGCCGGTGATGCACGGCAGGACTTTCGCCAATCTGCAGATGACGCAAGTCGCAACGGAGGAGGGCGCGGGGCAGGCAGCGGCGCGTTATGTTGAATTCTCCTTGCAGTCCAGCGATGCGCCAGCGGACGAAGAGGCGGAAAAATGATGCGGCAACAATGGGAAAAGGCGCGCATCAAGGTCGACGATATGTCGCTGCGCGAACGTGTCATCATGTTTGTGACGGCGGTCTTTGTGCTGCTCGCCTTGCTCAATACCGTGTTGCTCGATCCGTTGCTGGCCAAACAGAAGAAGCTGTCGGATGAAGCCGGCCAGCAGGAAGAGCAGTTGAAGGCTGTGCAGGCGCAGATGGAAGCGCTGGTGGAGGCGCGCCAGAATGACAAGAAGTCACCCTTGCGTCAGCGTATCGAAGAGTTGAAGGCGCAACTGAAGGAGCAGGATGCCTATTTGCAGACGCGCCGTGACCGTTTGGTCGAGTCGGGCAAGATGGCTGAGTTGCTGGAGCAGGTGCTGACGCGGAACGGCAAATTGCAGCTGGTCGAACTGAAGACACTGCCGGTCGGGCTGCTGATCGAAAAGCCGGCGACAGCCGGGCAGGCACCTGTCGCCCAAGGGCAGCGCCAGATATACAAACACGGCGTGCAGATCAAGGTGCGCGGCGGTTATCTTGAATTGTTGCGTTATCTGGCCGCGCTGGAGCAGATGCCCGCCCAGATGTTCTGGGGAGAGGCCAGTCTGAGTGTGGAGAAACACCCGGATGCCGTGATGACGCTGACGCTTTACACGCTGAGTTGGGACAAGATATGGCTGACCGTTTAGCGTTCATCGGTATGTTGTCGTTGCTGCTGTCGCCGCTCGTGGCGCTGGCCGAGAGTCTGGTCGACCCGACCCGTCCGCCCAGCTTGGTGGCTACGCCGGGGGCGGGCGAGATCGTTGATGCCGTTCCCGCAGGATTGACTTCCATCCTGATTTCCAAGGAACGCCGTGCCGCGATCATCGACGGTGAGACGGTCGAGTTGGGTGCCCGGCATGGCGGTGCCCGCCTGATCGAGATACATGAAGGATTCGTAGTGATGAAAGGCTCCCGGGGGAGGCAGGTGTTGACGCTGTTTCCCGAGGTGAAGATGACACGCAGCAAGGTTGTGCAAATGATACGCAGCAAGGGTGTACAGGAAAAACCGCACAAGCCGGTAACCAAGGCGCCGTCGGGCAAAAAGCAGGATAAGCCGGTCGCGCATAAGGAGGAGAAATGAGGAATTTGCTTTGGCTGGGAGTGGTGTTGCTGATGGCGGGCTGCGCGACTCAAGGCGGCAAGAATACGGCGTCAGATGCCATTCAGCGCGAGATGAACCAGGCCGCGCAGGGCGGAACAGCCAGTGCCGGAGCCGTGGGCGAGGCGCTGCTGCCGCCGCTCGCCGTGGAGATGCCGAAGGTGGACAACAAACCGCTGGAGGTGCGCTTCGATCTGTCGGTGAACAATACGCCAGTGAGCCAGATATTCATGGCCATCGTTTCCGGCACGCGCTACAGCATGCTGCTGCATCCCGAAGTGAGCGGAAACATCTCGCTCAATCTCAAGGATGTGACGGTGTTCGAGGCGCTGGAGGCGATCCACGAGATGTACGGTTACGATTACAAGGTGGACGGCACGCGCATCTACATCCAGCCGCTGACGTTGCAGACGCGAATATTTCAGGTCAACTACCTGACCGGCAACCGTGCCGGGACATCCTCAGTTCGCGTGACGTCGAGTGCGTTATCCGACACCGCAACCGGCTCGTCAACTGCTGGTGGTGTGCCTGCCAAGGAGGGGACGACCATCGTCGGCGGCGGCGATGACAAGGGATTGAAGTTCCTGCCCGGCAACGACAACAGCAGCAAAGTAACCACGACGACCTCGAGCAATTTCTGGGATGAACTTAGCCAGGCCTTGCACACCATCGTCGGCAAGGAAGCAGGACGCAATGTGGTGATCAGCCCGATGTCCGGTGTGATCGTGATCCGTGCCATGCCGGACGAACTGAAGAACGTGGCGGCCTATCTCAAGGCTTCGCAGATATCCATCGAGCGCCAAGTGATTCTGGAGGCGAAGATTGTCGAGGTGCAGTTGAGCGACGGCTTCCAATCTGGCGTGAACTGGGCGGCGTTCCGACAGGGGCGCGCAATCGCAGGACAGACGTCCACAGTGGGCGGCAGCAATACGCTGATCGCGAATGGACTGGCCAATGCCAGTCAGATGCAGGGCACCATCCCGGGCACGCTGCTGGGGGAAAAAGTGGCAGCGATGTCCGGCGGCATGTTCGGCATGGTTTTCTCGATAGGAAACTTTGGTGCGATGCTGGATTTCCTGGAGACGCAGGGTAATGTGCATGTGTTGTCCAGTCCGCGTATCGCTACCTTGAACAACCAGAAGGCCGTGCTCAAGGTCGGCACGGATGAGTTTTTTGTCACCGAGATTTCCGGCGGAACGCAGGCCACTACTACCGTGGCGGGAACGCCGCCCACAGTGAAGGTGCAACCGTTTTTCTCCGGTATTGCGCTGGATGTGACGCCGCGCATCGATGCCAACAACGAGATCATCCTGCACGTGCATCCCTCGGTGAGCTCCGTCTCCACAGTAACCAAGACGCTGAATCTGGGCACCGGGGTGGGTACATACAATCTGCCGCTGGCATCAAGCTCGGTCTCCGAAACCGACAGCATCGTGCGCGCCAAGGATGGTCAGATCGTCGCTATCGGCGGGTTGATGCGCCAGGCGACCTTCGACGACCAATCCGGTTTGCCCGGTTTGCCCAAATCGGTGTTCGGGCAGACCAGCAAGCGTAACGAAAAGCGCGAACTGATCATCTTGCTCAAACCCACGGTGGTGGATAACGACAAGGATTGGGCGCAGGACATTACGCAAAGCCGTGATCGTTTCAACGGCATGGCTGGTTCTGCCGCCAAACCGTGAAATGTACCTGCGACATTTCGGCCTGCGCGAACCTCCCTTTGGGCTGACTCCCGATACCAGCTTCTTTTTCGCCTGTTCCAGCTACCAGGAGGCACTGAATACCCTCTTGGTCGCGGCGCGCAACGGCGAGGGCTTCATCAAAATCAGTGGCGAGGTGGGCAATGGCAAGACCCTGCTGTGCCGCAAATTTCTTTCCACGCTGAATCAGGGGCGGCAGTCCACCACGTTGATCGGCACTCAGGATCAAGCGGCCGAGGCCGCTCCTGCACCGCGTTTTATCACCGCCTATATTCCCAATCCCTACCTGGAGCCGCGCAGTTTGTTGCTGGCGCTGGCGGAAGAGTTTCGCGTGCCGCTGGAAAAAGATACCGACCAGCACATGTTGCTGAAGGGGCTGACGCGCGCCTTGCTGGATTGTGCACGCAACGGCCAGCGCGCGCTGGTCTGTCTGGATGAGGCGCAGGCGATGCCGCTGGAAAGTCTGGAGGTGTTGCGTCTGCTGACCAATCTCGAAACCGAGAAGCGCAAGCTGTTGCAGGTGGTGTTGTTCGGCCAACCGGAGTTGAACGAGCGTCTCCGTCACCACTCCGTGCGCCAGTTGCGTCAACGCATCAGTTTTCAATACGACCTGAAAGGTTTGCGCAGGGACGAACTGGATCGTTACCTGCGCCATCGTCTCGGGGTGGCGGGTTACAGCGGGGAGACATTGTTCGGCAAGTCGGCGGTCGGCAAGTTGCACCGTATCACCGGCGGCACACCGCGTCTGGTCAATATCGTGGCGCACAAGGCGATGATGCTGGCCTTCGGCGAAGGGCGGCAGCAGGTGACCTCGCGGCATGTACACGATGCCGCCACCGACACACCCGAGGTGCGGCGCGACTGGCTGCCTTGGGCGCTGGGGCTGACCGTGACCGGCGTGATCGCGTCGATGCTGATCGCCTGGGTCGCGCTGCGATGAGCGTCATCAATCAGGTTCTCAACCAGTTGGAGCAACGCGGGGTCACGACGTCTGCCGAGCAGACCATGGTGCGTACTGTGCCGCCGCGCAAGCGGCGCGGACTGTTGCTGCCTTTGCTGGCCGTGTTGGCGCTGACGCTTGCCGCTGCCTTCTGGCAATGGCGGCAGGCTGCTGTTCCTGTCCAATCGGTGCCGAAACAGCAGCCTGCCGCTCCGGTCATTTCAGCGCTGCCAGAGAGCGAGGAGGAGGTAACGGATGCTTTATCGCCAGTTGGGCGTCTGAGCTTCGAGCTGAGTTCTGTGCCCTTGCCCCTGCCGCAGCGTGAGCCGAAAGAGGGGGTGGTGAGCAGTGAGCCCTTGTCTGCCCGTCCCGGCACAGCAAAGGAGACGGCACCCGCGCCGGCTGTGGTCGTTCCGCCATCCCCTGCGGGAAATGAGGGATTGCCGATGAAGCGCATCAGTCCGCAGCAACTCGCCGATGCCGAGTTCCGCAAGGCGGCGGCATTGATGCAGCAGGGGCGTATCACCGATGCACTGACGGGCTACGAGACGGCCTTGCGGCACGATGCGGAACATGCGGCGGCACGTCAGGCTTTGGTCGCCCTGTTGCTTGAAGCGAAGCGCGGCAAGGATGCCGAGCGGGTGTTGCGGGAAGGATTGGCGAACAATCCGCGGGAAATCTCCATGGCGATGTTGCTGGCGCGTTTGCAGGTCGAGCGCGGTGAGCTGCGGCTGGCGACGGAAACGCTGGAACACTCACTGGCGCACGCCGAGGCATCTCCCGATTACCATGCTTTTTTCGCGGCCCTGTTGCAGCGCCAAGGACGCCACAAGGAAGCGATTAGCCATTATCAGGTCGCCCTGCAGCGCATGCCAGACAACAGCATCTGGCTGATGGGGATAGGTATTTCGTTGCAGGCGGTGCAGCGCAACGAGGATGCCAGAACGGCTTACCGGCGCGCGCTGGATACGCAAACGCTTAAGCCGGAGTTGCAGCAGTTCGTGCGGCAGCGCCTGAAAGGTCTGTAGGCCGTGCGCGAGTCTATTTGATGCGCATGCCCGGTTGTGCGCCGGTATCCGGCGACAGGATGAACAGACCCGGCTCGCTGCCGGAGGCGGCCAGTACCATGCCTTCGCTCAGGCCGAATTTCATTTTGCGCGGCGCGAGGTTGGCGACCATCACGGTCATGCGGCCTTTCAGTTTCTCCGGGTCGTAAGCCGATTTGATACCGGCGAACACGGTGCGCGGCTGCGCCTCGCCGATATCCAGCGTCAGCTTCAATAGCTTCTCGGCGCCTTCCACATGTTCCGCGTTGACGATATGCGCCACGCGCAGGTCGACCTTGCTGAAGTCGTCGATGGAGATGGTTTCGGCGATGGGGCTGATGCTTATCGCATCCTCCGCGAGTAGCGGGGGCGTGTGCTGCTGATGTTCGGCATGGCGTGTTTCAGAGTGCGATTCGGTCACGGGTTTTAGATTTTCCTGGTTGGCGGCGAGCATCGCTTCGATCAGCTTGGGATCGAGGCGGGTGGCGAGATGCTGATAGGTTTCGATGGTATGTCCGGCAGGCAAGGGCTGCCATGCGTTGTCCCATGTGAGTGGCGCGATGTTGAGGAAGGACTCGACCTGCGCGGCCAGTTCGGGCAGCACGGGTTTGAGATACAGGGTGAGATCGCGGAACAAGGTCATCGCGGTTGAGCAGACTTGGTGCAGCTCGGCATCTTTGCCTTCCTGCTTCGCTATCGCCCAGGGCGCTTTCTCGGCGATGTACTGGTTGGCCACATCAGCCAGACGCATGATCTCGCGCAGGGCGCGGGCGAAATCACGTTCCTCGTAACAGCGCGCGATCTCGTTGCTTTCAAAGTCGGACTGGAACTGGGCGGTGGCTTTCGCATCACATTCGCCCAGTTTTCCGTCGAAACGTTTGCTGATGAACCCGGCGCAGCGGCTGGCGATATTGATGTACTTGCCGATCAGGTCGCTGTTCACCTTGGCCACGAAATCATCGAGGTTCAGGTCGAGGTCCTCCATCGTGCCGTTCAGTTTTGAGGCGTAGTAGTAGCGCAGGTATTCGGTGTTCTTGATGTGATCGACGTAGCTGCGCGCGGTGATGAAGGTGCCGCGCGACTTGGACATCTTCTCGCCATTCACGGTGAGGAAGCCGTGCGCGAACAATTTGGTCGGTGTGCGGAAACCGGCATGGTGCAGTTCGGCAGGCCAGAACAGCGCGTGGAAGTAGAGGATGTCCTTGCCTATGAAGTGGTACAACTCGGTCTCCGAATCCGGCTTCCAGTATTCGTCGAAATCCAGGCCTTGCAGGTTGCACAACTGGCGGAAGCTCCCCATGTAACCCACCGGCGCATCCAGCCACACGTAGAAATATTTGCCCGGTGCATCCGGGATCTCGAAGCCGAAGTAGGGCGCGTCGCGCGAAATGTCCCAGTCGGTCAGCTTGTTCTCGCCTTCCGCGCCCAGCCATTCCTGCATCTTGTTGGAGGCCTCCGCCTGCAACGTGCCGCTGCGCGTCCAGTGGCGCAGGAACTTCTGGCAGGAATCGGCGGAGAGTTTGAAGAAGTAATGATCGGAACTGCGCATCTCCGGCTTGGCACCGGATACCGCAGAGTAGGGGTTCTTCACTTCTGCCGGCGTGTAGGCCGCCCCGCATACTTCGCAGTTGTCGCCGTACTGGTCTTTCGCGCCGCACTTGGGGCACTCGCCCTTGATGAAACGGTCGGGCAGGAACATCTGTTTGACCGGATCGTAGAACTGCTCGATGGAGCGTTGCTCGATCAGGCCCTTTTCGCGCAGACGCAGATAGATGCTCTCCGCACAGAGTTTGTTTTCGGGCGAGTTGGTCGAGCCGTAGTTGTCAAAGCGGACATGGAATGCGCTGAAGTCGTCGAAATGCTCCTGCCATACGCGCGCGATCAGCTGCTCGGGCGTGATGCCTTCCGCTTCGGCACGCAGCATGACGGGCGTGCCGTGGGTGTCGTCGGCGCACACGTAATGGCAGGTGTTGCCCTGCATCTTCTGGAAGCGCACCCAGATGTCGGTCTGGATGTATTCGACCAGATGGCCGAGATGGATACTGCCGTTGGCATAGGGCAGGGCGGAAGTGACGAGGATTTTTCTGGGCATGTCGCAGGTTTCCTTAAACAGGGCGCGATTGTAGCAAACCCCGCACGCAACGGCGGAATTCGGTAAAATCGCGCCCGTTAAAACTTTTGGAGAAGCGTGAAACGTGAAATGTGAAATGTGAAATTAAAGCAGCCTGCCCGGTGCTACTTTTCACTTTTCACTTTTCACCTTTCACCAAGAAAGCAATGAGCATCAAGTCAGACAAATGGATACGCCGCATGGCGGAGCAACACGGCATGATCGAACCGTTCGAGCCGAATCAGGTGAAGGAAGTGGACGGAAAAAAGATCGTGTCCTACGGTACGTCCAGCTACGGCTACGATATCCGTTGCTCGCGCGAATTCAAGCTGTTCACCAATATCAACAGCACCATCGTCGACCCCAAGAACTTCGACCCGAGTTCCTTCGTGAACGTGGAGGCCGACTACTGCATCATCCCGCCGAATTCTTTCGCGCTGGCGCGCACCGTCGAATATTTCCGTATTCCGCGCAGTGTGCTGACCGTGTGTCTGGGCAAGTCCACCTATGCGCGCTGCGGCATCATCGTCAATGTCACGCCGTTCGAGCCGGAATGGGAAGGCTACGTCACACTGGAATTTTCCAATACCACACCGCTGCCGGCCAAGATTTACGCCAACGAGGGCGTGGCGCAGGTGCTGTTCTTCGAGAGCGACGAAGTGTGCGAAACATCGTACAAGGACAGGGGCGGTAAGTACCAGGGGCAGGTCGGCGTGACCCTGCCGAAGATTTGATGTCGGGTAACGCCTCAGTCGTCTGGCTTTCGCCCCGGGGCGATGTCATCGCCTGCATCGAGAAGAACAAGGTTATGCACGAAAATCTCGCCGAGATCCGCCAGGTCTGTCAGGATGCGCTGGAAGACGCGGTTTTAATGGGCTGCGACGAGCAGCATTTCGCGCGGTACTGGCCGAGCTGGTTGCCTCGCTGGAAGGCTTTTTCCCGCCTCAGGATTAGCGACCTCCGGCTGTCCCAACATCGGGACACGCCACCGCTAAAATCTGCGACAATCCGCGCCACTATTTGATCTCCATCAGGAGTTATGAAAATGAAATTCAGGTTTCCCATCGTCATCATCGACGAAGACTTCCGTTCCGAGAATGCCAGCGGCCTCGGCATACGCGCGCTTGCTGCGGCGATTGAAAAAGAGGGCATGGAGATACTCGGTGTCACCAGCTATGGCGACCTGACGTCGTTCGCGCAGCAACAGAGCCGTGCGTCGGCGTTCCTGTTGTCCATTGACGACGAGGAGTTCGGTGCGGGCAGCAAGGAGGAGACTGAGGTTGCGCTGAAATCGCTGCGCGCTTTCGTGGAGGAGATCCGCTTCAAGAACGCCGACATCCCGATCTACCTGTACGGCGAGACGCGCACCTCGCGCCACATCCCGAACGACATTCTGCGCGAGTTGCACGGCTTCATCCACATGCACGAGGACACGCCGGAATTCGTCGCGCGCCACATCATCCGCGAGGCCAAGTCCTATCTGGATTCGCTGGCGCCGCCGTTCTTCCGCGCGCTGCTGCACTACGCGCAGGACGGTTCCTATTCCTGGCACTGTCCCGGTCACTCCGGCGGCGTCGCGTTCCTGAAGTCGCCGGTGGGGCAGATGTTCCACCAGTTCTTCGGCGAGAACATGTTGCGTGCGGACGTGTGCAACGCGGTGGATGAGCTGGGCCAGTTGCTGGATCACACCGGGCCGGTCGCGGCCTCGGAGCGTAATGCCGCGCGTATTTTTAATTCCGACCATTTGTTCTTTGTCACCAACGGCACTTCGACCTCGAACAAGATCGTCTGGCACTCCACCGTGGCGCCCGACGACATCGTGGTGGTGGATCGCAACTGCCACAAGTCCATCCTGCATTCGATCATGATGACCGGCGCGGTGCCGGTGTTCCTGACGCCGACACGCAACCACTACGGCATCATCGGGCCGATCCCGAAATCGGAATTCGAGCCTGCAAACATCCAGAAGAAAATCGACGCCAATCCGTTCATTAAGGACAAGAGCAAAAAGCCGCGCATCCTGACCATCACGCAGAGCACTTACGACGGCATCGTTTACAACGTCGAAATGCTGAAAGAGATGTTGGACGGGCGCATCGACACGCTGCATTTCGACGAAGCATGGTTACCGCATGCGGCGTTCCATGATTTCTACAAGGATATGCACGCCATCGGCAAGGACAGGCCGCGTGCGAAGACATCGATGATCTTCGCCACGCAGTCCACCCACAAGCTGCTGGCGGGGTTGTCGCAGGCCTCGCAGATACTGGTGCGGGAATCGGAGAGCCGCAAGCTCAACAGCCATACTTTCAATGAAGCCTATTTGATGCACACGTCGACCAGCCCGCAATACGCCATCATCGCCTCGTGCGACGTGGCGGCGGCGATGATGGAGCCGCCGGGCGGCACTGCGCTGGTCGAGGAAAGCATTGCCGAGGCCATGGATTTCCGCCGCGCGATGAAGAAGGTGGATGAAGAGTTCGGCAATGATTGGTGGTTCAAAGTGTGGGGGCCGGAGGTGCTCGCCGAGGAGGGCGTGGGCTCGCGCGAGGACTGGGTGCTGAAGGCTGCCGATAAATGGCACGGCTTTGGCAAACTCGCCGACGGTTTCAATATGCTAGACCCGATCAAGGCGACCATCATCACGCCGGGGCTGGATGTGGACGGCGACTTCGCCGACAGCGGCATCCCCGCGTCGATGGTGACCAAGTATCTGTCCGAGCACGGCGTGATCGTCGAGAAGTGCGGCCTGTATTCGTTTTTCATCATGTTCACCATCGGCATCACCAAGGGCCGCTGGAACACGCTGCTGACCGCGTTGCAGCAGTTCAAGGACGACTACGACAAGAACGCGCCGATCTGGCGCATCCTGCCGGAATTCGCCGCCAAGTATCCGCGCTACGAGCGTGTCGGTCTGCGCGACCTGTGCCAGCAGATACACGACGCCTACAAAATGCACAACGTCGCGCGCATGACCACCGAGATGTATCTGTCGGACATGCAGCCCGCGATGAAGCCGTCGGATGCGTTCGCAAAAATGGCGCATGACGAGATCGACCGCGTCGAGATCGACCAGCTCGAAGGCCGCATCACGGCCGTGCTGCTGACGCCTTATCCGCCGGGTATTCCGCTGCTGATTCCGGGTGAGATGTTCAACAAAACCATCGTCGATTATCTGAAGTTCGCGCGTGATTTCAGCCAGAGCCTGCCCGGCTTCGAAACCGATATTCACGGACTGGTCGCGGAAGAGGTCAACGGCGTGAAACGCTATTTTGTGGATTGCGTCAGGTAAGGATGTTTCCCATCTTTTGGCCGGGATGATGCAGTCGCAATGATGCCCGATCCCGACAAGATCCGTATCGACAAATGGTTGTGGGTGGCGCGCTTTTTCAAGACGCGCGCGCTGGCTGCCGATGCGGTGGAGAGCGGCAAGGTGCTGGTCGGCGAGGTGCGCGTCAAACCGGCCAAGGCCATTGCGGCGGGTGATGTGCTTGATATCCGCATCGGGCAATTTCGCCATGAAGTCACGGTGCTGGCACTTTCCGAAAAACGTGGCCCCGCTTCTGCGGCACAGCAACTTTACCGAGAATCCGAATCCGGTCGCGCGCAACGCGCCGCGCTCGCCGCGCAGCTCAAGGCGATGCCGCTGCCTGCATTCAAGGGGCGGCCGACCAAGCGCGACCGGCGCGAGATTGAAAAACTGCAACGGGATGAATGATGTCAGCCAATAAAACGTCGCGCTCCCGCATCTGGTATCGGCGCGCTATCCAAGTTGTGTTATTGGTTGTCCTGGTTGTTGTTATTCGTGCCTGGCAACAGCGCGATGTGGTGAGCGGTATGGCACCGCCGCTGCATGGCACAACGCTGGACGGGCGTACCTACAGTCTGCCGGTCAAGCCGGGAGAGCCGGTTCTGGTGCATTTCTGGGCGACCTGGTGTCCGGTTTGTCGTGCGGAACAGGGCAGTATCGAGTCGATTGCGCGGGATTTTCCAAATGTCATCACGGTGGCGATGCAAAGTGGCAATCCGGAAGACGTCGCACGTTACATGCGCGAGCAGGGGATCAGCTTTCCGGTGATAAACGATGCCAGCGGTAGTATCTCGAACACATGGGGGGTGCATGCGGTGCCGGCCAGTTTTATCGTTGATACGAACGGGGAGATACGTTTCGTTGAGATTGGGTTTGCCACAGAGACCGGGCTCAGGCTGCGTCTATGGCTGGCAGGTCGTTGACTATCAGGTTTGCCACAATGGTGCTTCATCCATCAGCGCGATCTGCTCGCGCAGTTCCAGAATGCGATCCTGCCAGTAGCGTTGTGTGTTGAACCAGGGGAAGGCCTGCTTGAATGCGGGATCGTCCCAGCGTTGCGCCAGCCAGGCGGAGTAATGGATCAGGCGCAGGGTGCGCAAGGCTTCGAGCAGATGCAGTTCGCGTGCGTCGAAATCGCAGAAATCTTCGTAGCCCGCCAGTACGTCGCTCATCTGACTCACCCGGTCGGCGAGTTCACCGGATAGCAGCATCCATAAATCCTGCACGGCGGGCCCCATGCGGCTGTCGTCGAAGTCGACGAAATGCGGCCCGTCGTCGGTCCATAGGACATTCCCGGCGTGACAGTCGCCGTGCAGACGCAAGTTCGCCACCTTGCCTGCGCGCGCGAAGCCGTGGCGCACGCCTTCCAGAGCCTGATCGATCACGCTGCGGTAGGCTGCGTCGAGATCGGGCGGAATGAAGTCATGCGCCAGCAAATAGTCGCGCGGTGCGATGCCGAAACTTTCGATGTCCAGCGCGGGGCGTTCCGTGTAGGGGGTGAGCGCGCCGATGGCGTGGATGCGTCCAAGGAAGCGTCCCATCCATTCCAGCGTGCGGCGGTCTTCCAGTTCCGGTGCGCGACCGCCGTGTTTGGGAAAGAGCGCGAAGCGAAATCCCCCGAAGTGGTGCAATGTCTTGCCCTCCATCGTCAGTGCCGGCACCACCGGAATTTCATGTTCGACCAGTTCCTGCACGAAGGTGTGTTCTTCCAATATCGCCGCGTCGGTCCAGCGTGCCGGGCGGTAGAATTTCGCCACCAGCGGCGGGCCCTCATCCATGCCGATCTGATAGACGCGGTTCTCGTAACTGTTGAGTGCCAGCAATCGCCCGTCGCTGCGCAGTCCCAGACTTTCCACGGCATTGAGCACGGAGTCCGGTGTGAGCGAGGCGAATCCGGTGATGCTCATCGGGCCATGCGCCGGATCGCACCGGCACACTCTGATATCAGTGCCGGGCCGCGATAGATCAGGCCGCTGTAGACCTGCACCAGCGAGGCGCCCGCCTGCATCTTTTCCAGCGCATTCGCACCTTTGAGGATGCCGCCCGCGCCGATGATGGGCAGCGCGCCTTGCAGCTCGGCGGCAAGCTGGCGGATCACGGCGGTGGATTTGTCGCGCACCGGCGAGCCGGAGAGACCTCCGCCCTCATCGCCGTGCGGCAGATGTGACACGCCCTCGCGCGACAGGGTGGTGTTGGTGGCAATCACCCCGTCGATTTGGTGGCGCATCAGCAGGGTGGCGATCTGCTGTATCTGTTCCGCATCGAGGTCGGGCGCGATCTTAAGTGCCAGCGGCACGTATTTGCCGTGCGTGTCAGCGAGTTTTCGCTGTTCGGCCTTGAGCTGCGCAAGCAAAGCATCGAGTTCATCGCCGCCCTGTAGCTGGCGCAAGTTCTTGGTGTTTGGCGAGGAGATGTTGACCGTGACGTAGCTGGCATGGGCATACACTTTGCGCAGGCAGATCAGGTAGTCGTCGGCCGCCCGTTCGATGGGGGTGACGGCATTCTTGCCGATGTTGATGCCGAGGATGCCGCAGAAATTCGCGCGTTGCACATTGGCGAGCAGCGCATCCACGCCGGCATTGTTGAAACCCATGCGGTTGATGATGCCCTCTGCCTCGGGTACACGGAACATGCGCGGTTTGGGATTGCCCGGCTGGGGCAGTGGTGTGACGGTGCCGATCTCGACGAAGCCGAAACCGAGTGCGGCGAGGGCATCGATGCACTCGCCGTTCTTGTCCAGCCCGGCGGCGAGCCCCACCGGATTGGGGAATGGCAGCCCCATTACGGAGCGCGGATATTCCTCGATATGCTGCGCGAACAGGGCGGTCAGGCCGAGGCGTTGTGCCGCCTGCAACGAAGTCAGGGTAAGGTGATGCGCCGTCTCGGCATCGAGCGCGAACAGGGCGGGGCGGAGCAGGGGATAGAGGTTCATTTCGTTACGACGGGAATGGGGAAAGGTTTCTTTTTCAGCAGTTGCGCGCGTGTCTTGCCGCGCCATTGCTCGGCAACGACATCGCCGAGTTGCACGCACAGCAGGCCAAACAGCGCGTAAGCGAGTTGGGCGAACAGCGCATGGGGTATTTCGAAATACAGTTCACCGCCCGCGAACCGGTAGCCGGAGACGGCGAGATTGCCGACCACCAGTCCCGCCAGTGCGGCGCAGATTACGCGCGCCCAATCGCCGTGTTTCAGATTGGCGAACAGGGTGCTTTCGTGCCACATCAGTTGCAGTGCGACCAACAGCAGCAGCGGGGCGAGCCAGAACAGCCAGAACAATGGTGCCGGCCAGGCCGCTCCGGCGATCAGCCCCAGTGCAGACAGTGTCATCAGGACTAGTGCACGGGTCGTTGCATCGGCTGCCGGTATCGACGGGCCGCGTGCGAGCCGTTGCAGTAGTGCGGTGAACGAACCAAGCAGGGCGCGGAGGCTCAGCACGGCCGGTGCCAGCAGCGCGAATAGCAGGGTGTCGAGTGCCAGCTGGCGGAAAGTGTTTCCCTGCGAAGTTTCCCAGCTGGCGACGTAAAGGTTCAGGTAAGCAAGTAGCCATCCGAGAGCGGCGCTAACGGCGGCGACTGCTAGAAAATAACGGCGTTGTGTCTTGAGCGGATTGTTGCCGCTGCGACGGGTGACGGCAAGGTTGCATAGCGCCAGCATGCCCGCCAAGGTCAGAACGACCAGCAGGGTGGGCATATCACCGGGTGTCGTCGCAGGTGTCGACACGAACAGTTCATCCCATTCACCTCCGCCGAGCAGGGTGCCTGTCAGCGGTAACAGCAATAGCGCCAGAGCAAAGATACCCAGACGGATCTTCATGCGGCACCGCCTTCATCCGCCGGCGCTGGCCCGTCAATTTCTTGCCATTGATTGTCGATCAGGCCCTGTGCGGGACGATACTGCGTCTTGTACGACATCTTGCGGCAGTCCTTGATCCAGTAGCCGAGGTAGACGAATCCGAGATCGAGTTTGCGGCACAACTCGATCTGCCACAGTACGTTGTAGACCCCGAAACTGGTGTTGGGCAGTCCCGGTTCGTAGAAGGTATAGACCGAAGACAAACCGTCTTTGAGCAGGTCGATCACGCTCACCATGCGCAGTTCGCCGAGTTCGCGGAATTCGACCACCATTGAATCGACGTGGCTTTGCAGCAGGAAATTCTGGTATGACTCGCGGTCGTCGTCATCCATGCCGCCATCTTTGTGGCGGGCTTGCTGATAACGCAGGTAGAGCGCGTAATGCTCCTCGTTGGTGTGATTCTGCAACGGATGCAGTGTCGCTTCGAGATGGTCGTGCTTGATCCAGGCGCGCCGCTGCGAACGGGTCGGGGCGAATTCTTTTGCCGAGACGCGCAGCGGGATGCAGGCACGGCAGTTGTCGCAACGGGGGCGATAGGTGTAGCTGCCGCTGCGGCGGAAGCCGTGCTGGACGAGTTCGGAATATACCGCACCGTTGATCAGAAAGGCGGGCGTGGCGACTTGCGAGCGCGCAGGCCGGCCGGGCAGGTAGCTGCACGGATAGGGGCCGGTCAGGTAGAAGTGCAGCGCGGTGAGCGGTATGTCGTTCAGAAGACTCATGCGAACAGGTTGGCATCGAATTGCCAATGGGTTACCAGCTTACAGTTTACCAATTCCGACAGCCGCGCGACAAATTCGCTGCGGGGAATTTCGCGTGCGCCGAGCGAAGCGAGATGCGGGGTGTTCATCTGGCAGTCGATCATGCCGAATTGCCAGCGTTCGAGTTGTGCGGCCAGATGTGCCAGCGCGATCTTGGAAGTGTCGCGGGCTTTGCTGAACATCGATTCGCCGTAGAACATGCGGCCGAGGGCGATGCCGTACAGTCCGCCAACCAGCTTGCCGTCGCGCCAGGTTTCCACCGAATGCGCATAGCCCACCTCGTGCAGCGCGCAATAGGCGGCGATCATGTCTTCCCGTATCCAGGTGCCGTCTTGTCCATCCCGAGGCGCGGCGCAGGCGCGCATCACGGCTTCGAAGGCGGTGTCACAGCGTACTTCTTGCCTGTCGTTGCGCAAAGTTTTGAGCAGAGAGCGCGAGATCTTGAATTCGCCGGGAATCAGCACCATGCGCGGATCGGGGCTCCACCATAGAATAGGCTGTCCGTCGCTGAACCACGGGAAGATACCGCAGCGATAAGCTTCCAGCAGGCGTCGGGGAGACAGGTCGCCGCCTGCGGCGAGCAGCCCGTCGGGGGAGCGTAATGCGCTCCCGAGTGGGGGGAACGCATCGCCATTTTCAAGCCACGGAATCATCTGACTATATCTTTCGGCATATATTCATTCGGCATATTTTGTGGTTATATTGCCATGGTTACAGTTAAATACTCGGGCGGGGTGGTAAATGTTTTCAGGTATTTTCGGCAAGAAATCAGATCATCCCATGGCGGACATCAGGTCGGCGCAGGCGTTACTCGAAGAGTTGCCGAAGAACGACGCGCACAAACTGGTGATGGAGTTGACCGAGTGGATCGAGTCGGTGGCGGCGCAGACGGATTTTAAACTGGATCACCAGTTCGCGGTGCTGCGCATGCTGGATGAGGCGGTGCAGCCCTATGCGCGCAGACTGGCGCGGGAGTATTTCACCCCGCAAGAGTTGGGGCGTTTCCAGGAAAATCGGCTGTGGCTGGCATTGGGCAACCTGCACAGCCATCTGGCGTCGGGTTATGCCGTGTTGTTCGATCGTTACTGTGCGGGCGACAAAAGCGCGGGGGTGTTCAAAGCGCATCTTCCCTTGATTGCGGGCCGCATGCTGCATGCCATGGCCGCCAGTCTCAAATACGTGTGCGCGCGCTATGGCCCTATAGACAATTCGGTATGGTCAAATTTGGCCAGATTCTATCGTCATGCGGAGCAGGAACAGTATCTCGATTCCGGATTTTTGATGTATCCGGGTTCGTCGCGGGAGGTCACGCTGCGTTCCTGTGCGGGGCATCTGCTGGGCTGGCATGGTTGCGGTGTCGGTACGCTGGCTCCGTTGAATATCCATCTGGTCGAGCGTATCGTTTCCCAGCATGCCTCGCTGATCCGTGTGGATGCGGCACAGAGTGCGAACAGCCTGTTCAGCTTTGATCTGGATCGCCCTGCTCCCCCGATGCGCGTGAAAGTGGATGCCAAGGGGCAGGCTTCGATGCGTTTCATTGACATGAGTGCCATCTTGCCCAAGCTGGAAGAACTGCTGGCATCGCTCGGCAGGAATGTTGTGCCGGACGAGCTCAATCTGGGCGGGACGTACGATGCCGATTTGGTGCGCGAGGCGGCGCAACACCTCGCGGATTATCTGAATGCCCCGCCGCTGCGGCGCAGTGTGCGGCGCGAAATCAGGGTGAGCATGTATGTGGCGAACGGTTTTGCCAAGGTGGTAGAGCATGCCGATACCGAACCGGGTTTCAGCAAGGAATTGCCGTCGTACTGGGAGGTCGAGGATATCAGCGCGACTGGTTTTCGTACCATCCTGCCCGAACAGGGGGGCTTCGATATCCGCATTGGCAGCCTGCTCGGTGTGCAGCCCGATGGGCGCGCGCAGTGGGGGGTGGCAGTCGTGCGCCGGCTGATGCGGGATGACAAGAATCAGTTGCATGTGGGGGCAGAGATGTTGTCCAACCACGTCGATAGCGTGGTCCTGGGGCAGGGCAGGGGCGGGGCGGACGGGGCGCAATCCGGCGTATGGCTGCATGCCAAAGAGGCCGCGCCATCGGGAGAAGTGAGGTTGTTGATGAAGGCGGGCACTTTTTCCGCGCAACGCAGTTTGCAGGCCAGCCTGAACGGAAAAAGTTATCTGCTGATGCCCAACGGGTTGCAGGAAAAAGGCACGGACTACGATTTGGCGGGTTTTCGTGTGATCGAGCAGGAGTCCGGTTCGGACGAATCCTATTGAGCCGGATACAGTGGCGGCACGAACAGGCCGCTCACGTGTCCATCTTTTCGTTCAGCCAGACTTCGATATCGTGCAACTCCTTGTCGCATACCGAATGTGCCATGGGATAGTCGTGCCAGTTCACGCTATAGCCGGATTCCAGCAGCAGGTCTTTTGAGCGCATCCCCAATGTGTAAGGCACGACCGTGTCACCGCGACCGTGTGCCATGAAGATTGGTGTGTTCCGTGTGGCATGCTGCATCTCGGCGTGAAGGTCGGGCGCGAGCGGCAGATAGGTCGATAGCGCCAGCACGCCGGCCAGCGGGGCACTTTGGCGCAGGGCGGTTTGCAGCGCGATCGCGCCGCCTTGGGAAAAACCGGCAAGGAAAATATGGTCGGGTGCGATGCCTAGCCCGGCTTCACGGGCAATCAGCTTCTCGACCTCTCTTTGTGCGGCACGGATGCCGGTTTCATCCTGCCGGGCATCAATGTCGGCCGCCGCGATGTCATACCAGGCACGCATCACGAAGCCGTCGTTGATGGTGACGGGCCGCTGCGGGGCGTGCGGGAAGATATAGCGAACCGGGGCCGACAGCCTCAGCTCATCAACGACCGGCACAAAATCATGCCCATCCGCCCCCAGGCCGTGCAGCCAGATGATGCTGTAACGCGGGTCTTTGGCGGACTCGAGGGTGATGTTTTGCAGAATAGGGGACATTTTCTTGTCTTTCCAGATTGTTAACAGGTCGCCGGATGCGTTAGGATGCGACACCTGTCCGCACAGGTATGTGCCTATAAACAGCAGCAAGAGAACAACAATCAGTTTCAGGAGGGTAGATGAAAAGAGCCATAACACCGACTTCGGTCGAGAGGGTGATGCGCGAGGACGATTTTATCGTCTCCATGACGGATATCAAAGGGCGTATCACATACGGCAATCGTATCTTCATCGAGTTTTCCGGTTATACCGAGACAGAATTGCTCGGCTCCCAGCATAACATCATCCGCCACCCCGATATGCCGCGAGCAGTGTTTAAGCTGCTGTGGGACAAAATCCAAAATCGCGAGGAGTGTTTTGCCTATGTGAAGAACATGGCAAAGGACGGCAGTTTCTATTGGGTGTTCACCAATGTCACTCCCACCTTTGATCCCTCAGGGAATATCACAGGATATTTTTCGGTGCGGCGCAAACCGAAAATGACCGGCGTGCAGACAGCAAGTGCGGTTTATGCCGCGATGCTGGAAGCCGAGAGAAAAGCCGGCCCGGCGAATGCCATCGCCGCTTCCACCAAGATACTGGTCGACATATTGAACGAAAAGGGGCTCAGCTATGATGAACTCGTCCTTGCAATTTAGATTTTCCGCACTGCTCTGGTCTTTCTCGTTCGGTGTGCTGGTCATCATACTGTCCAGTTTCGCGCTGCACGGAGTGGATGTCTACATGCTGGGTTTTCTGGTAGCGAGTGCTGCCGTGTCGTTCTGGGGGCAGGTACTGACGCGTCGCTGGCTGGCGCCGGTGGCCAAATTAAAAACCGTCATCGATGAGGTTGCGCAGGGTAAATTCAACGGCCGCGTGACCGGGGTATCCGAGGAGAAGGACGAGATCAGCCTTTTGTGCTGGAGTGTCAATGACATGCTGGATCAGCTCGGAGCCTTCTTTCGCGAGCAGGAATCCAGTTTCCGCTCCAACTTGGCCGGGCATTTTGGTCGGGTCGCAATGGGCGGCGGCATGCACGGTGGATTCAAGAAGGGCCTGGATAACCAGAACATTTTGCTGGAGGGGATGGCCGGGCAGAAGCTGGGGGCCATGCGCACCAAGATGTTGTCGCGCGCGCACCATCTGAATACCGAGAATCTGCTGAAAAACCTGACCTCCAGCCAGAGCGATCTTAAGGCCATCACCGACAACATGGAACATTTGGCCATGATTTCCAGACGCACCCGCGAGGATGCGGACGAGAGCCGTGCCTCGGTCAAGGATGTGGTCGAGAGATTGTCCGGCATCGTCGAACGGGTGAATCACGCCAACGCGGCCATCACCGAGCTCAATGCACGCAGTTCAGAGATCAACAAAGCAGTCGGTCTGATCAATTCGATCGCCGACCAGACCAACTTGCTGGCGCTCAATGCGGCGATCGAGGCGGCTCGCGCGGGTGAGGCGGGGCGCGGATTCGCCGTGGTGGCGGACGAGGTGCGAAAATTGGCCGAAAATACCAAGAACGCTTCCGAATCTATCGGTCGCATCATGCAGATGTTGCAGGGCGAGGCCTCCAAAATGTTGCAGGACTCCGGCGAAATGCACGAAATCGCCAATTCATCGCAGGGGGTGATCAGTCGTCTGGAGCACAAGTTCTCTCAGTTCTATGAGTCGGCCGTGACCTCACTGGCAGGTGCGCGTTATGCGCAGGATCTCAGCTTCGCCTCTCTGGTAAAGGTTGATCACATCATCTACAAGCAGCGCGCTTATGTGCTGGTGGGCACTCCGGATAACGATGAGTTCAAGAAAGCGGTGAGTGTCGATCATCACAACTGCCGATTGGGGAAATGGTATGCGGGGCCGGGCAAGGAAGTGTTCGGCGAATCGCCTTCGTTCCGTCGTTTGGATGAGCCTCATGCCAAGGTGCATGACTGTGTGCATGACATGGTCGCCATGCTGGATCAGAAGTGGGAGCGCGATGAGGCTTTGCAGGACAAGATATTCGATGCGCTGGTGTGTGCCGAGGAGGCCAGTATCGAAGTGATGCAAACGATAGACAAGGTCGTTGCAGACAAGCATCCAGAGATGGTTAAAACGGCCTAAGCAAGGCCTTCGATGGTGTCTCATGGGGCGCCAACCTCCGCCCCATGAGGTGCTGGATTACTGCGGTTCGGGAATGATCTCGCGTAACACTTGAAATATTTCGCGATAGTTTTTAGGGGATTTTCCGACTTCCTTTTCTTTTTGCGCGTTGCGGATCAACGTGCGCAGGCGCTGCGCGTCGGTTTGCGGATGGGCCGCGAGCAGTTCGGTCAACGCATGGTCGTTTTCCAGTAGACGATCCCGCAGACGCTCCAGCAGGTGCAAGTGGGCGGTATGTTGTTGCGAAACGCCTTTCCAGCCGTCGAGTTTTGCGATGATGGGGGCGGTATCCACATCTCGCATCAGCTTGCCGATATATTGCATCTGGCGGCGTTGCGCGCCGAATTTGTTGATATTTTTCATCTCGCGAATGGCATCGCGCAGGTTTTCCGGCAGATCGAGTTGAGCCAGTTGGTCTTTGCCGAGTGCCGTCAGTTCTGCCCCGATGTCCTGCAACTCATGCATTTGCCGCTTGATTTTGGTCTTGCTGGGCGGCAGCGGTTGCTCAAGTTCGTCTGATCCTTCGTGTTCGTCGTGCTGGTTCATGGTGTGATGGCGTTCTTTGCGATGCTGCTATGATAACGCCTTTCTGCAACGATACCCCTGATTATGAGTTCTTCATTCTTTCCACCGATGCGGGCATCCGGCTTGGTTCATAGCAAGTTTTCCTATCCATCCGATAGCTTGCGCGATATAGCGCAGGATATGCTCGATTACGCCAAGCGGCGAGGCGCGACATCTGCATCCGCCGATGTCTCCGAAGGTTTCGGACAATCTGTCACGGTGCGTCAGGGTGAAGTGGAGACCATTGAATACAACCGCGACAAAGGTCTGGGCATAACCGTCTATATCGGCCGGCAGCGCGGCAATGCCAGTACTTCTGATTTTTCGCGGCAGGCGGTGCGGGATACGGTTGATGCCGCGCTGTCCATCGCACGCTACACCGCCGAAGACGATTGTGCCGGCCTGCCGGAAGCGAGCATGCTGGCCGGAGAGTCTCCCGACCTTGACTTGTACCATCCGTGGGATCTGCCGGTGGATGATGCCATTGAGTTGGCGCGCGAATGTGAGCAGGCTGCGCTGGATCGCGATGCGCGCATCCACAATTCGGAAGGCGCAACGGTGAGTGTGCATGAAGGGCAGTTTGTGCATGCCAACAGTCTGGGTTTCGTCGGCGGTTATCCCTCTTCGCGACACAGTCTAAGCTGCGCGGTGATTGCGGGCAAGGATGATGCCATGGAGCGCGATTATTGGTACAGCGTAGCGCGTGATGCGCGCGATATTCTGCGCGCCGACGAGGTCGGGCGCATCGCTGCGGAACGCACTGTGCGCCGTCTCAATGCGCGCAAGCTGAATACCATGCAAGTTCCGGTTCTGTTCGAGGCACCGGTTGCCTCCAGTCTGCTTGGTCATTTTGTCGGAGCGGTCAGTGGCGGTAGCCTGTATAGAAAATCCTCCTTCTTGCTCGGGCAGATGGACAAACCGGTTTTTGCGCCACATATCAATATTGAAGATGTGCCGGATATCCCGAGGGGGCTGGCCTCCAGTCCGTTCGACGACGAGGGGGTGCGCGTGCAAAAGCGCCGTATTGTCGAAGAGGGCGTGTTGCGCGGTTATTTTCTTGGCAGTTATTCGGCGCGCAAATTGGGACTTGTCACGACCGGTAATGCGGGCGGAAGTCACAACCTTGTTTTGCGCTCGGGCGAGTTGGATTTTGATGCCTTGCTGAAGAAAATGGGGCGCGGTTTGCTGGTTACCGAGTTACTCGGGCAGGGAGTCAATCATGTGACCGGCGATTATTCGCGCGGCGCGGCGGGATTTTGGGTGGAGCATGGCATCATCCAGTATCCGGTGCAGGAGATCACCATCGCCGGAAATCTCAAGGAGATGTATCGCAATCTCGTTGCGGTGGGCAACGATGTGTTGGTGCAGGGCTCGCGCCAATGCGGCTCGATATTGTTGGAAAACATGACGGTGGCAGGGCGCTGACAGCTTGGAGGTTTCGCTGTGAATGATGCCATGTCTCCAGTCGCGCTGCGCCGCAAGGCGCGGCTGGATGCGTTGGGAGAAATAGAGTTTCCCGCCGACCTGCCGGTAGTCGCGCGGCGCGAGGATCTGGCGCGCGCAATTGCCGAGCATCAGGTGGTGATCGTCTGCGGCGAGACCGGGTCGGGCAAGACCACGCAGTTGCCGAAGATTTGCCTGATGCTGGGGCGCGGTGTGTTGGGCTGCATCGGTCATACGCAGCCGCGCCGTGTGGCTGCGCGCACCGTGGCATCTCGCATCGCGCACGAGCTCAAGACCGAGCTCGGCGGCGCGGTGGGTTTCAAGGTACGTTTCAACGACAAGGTGTCGGCAGATACCAGCATCAAGCTGATGACCGACGGCATTCTGCTGGCGGAGATACATCGCGATCCGCTGTTGCGCGGCTATGACACCATCATCGTGGACGAGGCGCACGAGCGTTCGCTGAACATCGACTTCCTGCTCGGTTACCTGAAACAACTGCTGCCGCGCCGCCCCGATCTCAAGCTCATCATCACGTCCGCGACGCTGGATGCGGATCGTTTCGCGAAGCACTTCGGCGCGAAGGTGATCGAGGTGTCGGGGCGCAGTTATCCGGTCGAGGTGCGCTATCGTCCGCCGCAGGCGGATGAGGAAGGCAACACGCAGGACGTGCCGCAGGCGGTGAGTGGAGCGCTGGACGAACTAGCCGCTGGCGGGCTGCGCGGCGATGTGCTGGTGTTCTTGCCGGGCGAGCGCGAGATACGAGACACGGCGGAAACCCTGCGCAAGCATCATCCTAAAGGCATCGAGGTGCTTCCGTTGTTCGCGCGACTGTCCGCTGCCGAGCAGGACAAGGTGTTCAAGCCAACCTCGGGCATGCGCCGCGTGGTGCTGGCGACCAACGTCGCGGAGACTTCGCTGACCGTGCCCAATATTGGCTACGTGATCGACAGCGGGCTGGCGCGGATGAACCGCTACAGCATTCGCCAGAAGGTCGAGCAACTGCACATCGAGAAGATTTCGCGCGCCGCCGCGAACCAGCGCGCCGGACGTTGCGGTCGGGTGATGAGCGGCGTGTGTATTCGGTTGTACGACGAGGAAGGGTTCGCGCAGCGCCCCGAGTTCACCGATCCGGAGATCTTCCGCGTCTCGCTGGCGACGGTGATCCTGCGCATGAGTGCGCTGGATCTTGGGGCTGGTCGCGACACGTTACTGGCGAAGCCAGCCGCTTGCGGGAGCGACCGCCACGAAGCCCCTCCCGCACCAAAGGGCTCCGCCCCACCGTCTCGGGGCTTCGACATCGCCGAGTTCCCGTTCATCGAGCCGCCCAGTTCGCGGATGATCGCCGACGGTTACCAGTTGCTTGCCGAACTCGGTGCGATCGACGAACAGCGCATGCTGACGAAGATAGGTCACGAGCTGGCGAAGCTGCCGCTCGACCCGAAGATCGCTCGCCTGTTGCTGGCCGGGCGGCAATACCATTGCCTGAGCGAGATATTGATTATCGCCAGCGCGCTGTCGGTGCAAGACCCGCGCGAGCGTCCGCTGGACCGGCAGGAGGCTGCGGACACGGCACATAAGCGTTTCGCCGACGAACGTTCCGACTTCCTTGCCTATCCCAAGTTGTGGGCATGGTTCCAGCAAGCGGTGGCGCATAAAAAATCCAACCGCCTGATGGCGGAGGAGTGCCGCAAGAATTTCTTGTCGCCGCTGCGCTTGCGCGAATGGCGCGAGTTGTACCAGCAACTGCATACGCAGGTCACCGAGATGGGGATGCGCGAGAACGAGTTGCCCGCGACCTATGAGCAGATACACAAGGCGCTGCTGTGCGGCCTGCTCGGCAATATCGGCATGAAGGGCGTCGAGGGCAACGAATACCTAGGCGCGCGCAGCATCAAATTCATCATCGCGCCGAACTCCGTGCTGGCGAAGAAGGGCGCGAAGTGGGTGATGGCGGCCGAGCTGACCGAGACGCACCGCCTGTATGCGCGCTGCGTCGCGCGCATCGAACCGGAGTGGCTGGAGGAAACCGGCGACCATCTGATCAAGCGCCACTACTACGACCCGCACTGGGAGAAGAAGGCCGCGCAGGTCACCGCCTACGAGCGCAGCACGCTGCACGGCCTGTTGCTGAACCCGAAGAAGCGCGTGCATTATGGGCCGATGAATCCCGCCGAATCGCGCGAGGTGTTCATTCGCCAGGCGCTGGTCGGCGGTGAGTTCAATACTCAGGCGCCGTTCTTCGTCTACAACCAGAAGCTGATCGCCGACATCGAGGCGCTGGAGCACAAGGCGCGCCGCCCCGATGTGCTGGTGGACGACGAGCTGATCTTCGCGTTCTACGACAGCCGCGTTCCGGCGGATATCTACAACGGTGCGGCGTTCGAACACTGGCGCAAGGAGGCCGAGCGCGACAACGCGAAGCTGCTGTACCTGAAGAAAGACGACCTGATGCGCCACGAGGCGGCGGGCATCACCACCGACCAGTTTCCGCCGCAACTGAAGATAGACAACATCAGTTTCGCGCTGAGCTACAACTTCTCGCCGAGCAAGAGCGATGACGGCATCACGATGACTGTGCCGCTCGCGTTGATCAATCAGGTGAGTGCGGCGCGCTGCGAATGGTTGATTCCCGGCCTGCTCGCCGAGAAGACGCAGCAGCTCATCAAGACGCTGCCGCAGCGGCAGCGCCGCCATCTGGTGCCGGTGCCGGAATTTGCCGCCAACTTCTGCCGCGACGTGCAGCCGTCGAACACGCCGCTGTTGCAGGCGCTGGCGCGCTACATCCGCGAACAGAAGCAGCTCGATACGCCGCTGGATGCGTTCCGTCTGGAACAACTGCCGCAGCATTTGCTGATGAATTTCCGCGTGATCGACGAGCATGGACGCCAGTTCGGCATGTCGCGCAACTTCGCGCAACTCCATGGCGAACTCGCGCCGCGCGTCGCGCCGGTCGCGGTCGCCGCTGCGGCGGAAGAGAAGGGCGAAACGACCTCCGATCAGCGCTACACCGCTTGGAGCTTCGGTGCGTTCGCCGAGACGCGCGAGGTCAAGCGGGCCGGGCAGAGCGTCACGCTGTTTAACGCGCTGGTGGACGACGGCGATGCGGTCGTGCTGCGCGCATTCGACACGCGCGATGCCGCGCAGGCCGCACATCGCGGCGGGCTGAGCCGGCTGTTCATGCTGTTGCTGAAGGAGCAGGTGAAGTATCTCGAAAAGAACCTGCCGGACGCGCAAAAGTTGGGCATGTTGTTTATGCCGTTCGGCACTCCGCAGGAATTGCAGCAGCAGATACTCGCGACGACCTTCGAACGCTGCTGCCTGAACGATCCCTTGCCGGCGAACGAGGCGGAGTTCAACGCGCGCGGCAAGGAGGCGAAGAATCGGTTACTGCTGATCGCGCAGGAGATCGCGCGGTTGGTCGCAAACATCCTCACCGAACATCATGCGATGCAGAAAGCCTTGCCGCAACTCAAGGCGCATGCCAGCGCCTCGCAAGACATACGCGCACAACTGGAAGGCTTGTGCCACAAGCGCTTCGTCGCCACGACGCCTTACGAGCGTTTGCAGCATGTGCCGCGCTACCTCAAGGCGATCAACCTGCGCATCGAGAAGCTGCGTGCCAACCCGGCACGCGACGCGCAATGCATGTCGCAGATGCAGCCGCTGATACAAGCGTTGCAGAAGTTGCGTCAGGCGCAACAGGGCAAGCCCGATCCGCGTATCGACGAATTCGCCTGGCTGATGCAGGAGTTGCGCGTGTCGTTGTTCGCGCAGGAGCTGAAGACGCCGGTGATCGTGTCGGTGAGGCGGCTGGAGAAGATGTTGGCAGCTTTGCGCTGATAGACAGGGCTTTCGCCGGCGATGCGCAAATAGCGTTTGACAGTGTCGGGTGGCCTGCAATAGAATGCGCGCCCTTCGAGGTTTACTTATTGAATTTTTAGGAATAGTGGCTATGAAAACATTTTCCGCTAAAGCCCATGAAGTCCAGCATGACTGGCTTCTGGTTGACGCAGCAGATCAAGTGCTGGGCCGTTTGGCTGCCCAAATCGCTTCGCGTCTGCGTGGCAAGCACAAGGCGATCTACACCCCGCACGTGGACACCGGTGACTTTGTCGTCGTGGTCAACGCGGACAAGCTGCGCGTAACCGGCAACAAGGCTGAAGCCAAACTGTATCATCGCCACACCGGCTATCCGGGCGGCCTGTACACGACTAACTTCACCAAGCTGCAAAAGCGGCACCCGCAACGCGTGCTGGAAAAGGCTGTCAAGGGCATGCTGCCGAAGGGCCCGCTGGGCTACGCGATGTTGCGCAAGATGAAGGTGTATGCCGGCACGGATCATCCGCATGTCGCGCAGCAGCCGAAACCCGTTAATCTGTTGAAGGCTTAATCATGAGCGTAAATTACAACTACGGAACCGGTCGTCGCAAAAGTGCGGTGGCTCGTGTGTTCATCAAGCCGGGCAAGGGCGACATCGTTGTTAACGACAAGCCAGTGGATGTGTTTTTCTCCCGTGAAACCGGTCGCATGATTGTTCGCCAGCCGTTGGTGCTGACCGAGACCCTGTCCAAATTCGATATCATGGTGAACGTTATCGGTGGCGGTGAAGCCGGCCAGGCTGGTGCGGTTCGTCACGGTATCACCCGCGCACTGATCGACTACAACGCCGAGTTCAAGCCGGCGCTGAAAGCGGCAGGCTTGGTGACTCGCGATGCACGTGAGGTCGAGCGTAAGAAGGTTGGTCTGCGCAAGGCGCGCCGTCGCAAGCAGTTCTCCAAGCGTTAATTGCTGGGTTGTATCAATGCAAAGCCGCCTTCGGGCGGCTTTTGCTTTGGTGTTGTTGTATGATGAGGGCCGTTTTCGAGGGTGATTCAAGATGATTAAAATTGGCATAGTTGGCGGTACGGGCTACACCGGGGTTGAGTTGCTGCGCCTGTTGGCGGCGCATCCGCAGGTGGCGTTGCAAGCGATTACTTCGCGTGCTGATGCCGGTACGCTGGTAAGTCAGATGTTCTCCAGCCTGCGCGGCCATGTCGATCTGCCGTTCACCCATCCCGATGAGGCCAAATTGGAGCAATGTGATCTGGTGTTCTTCGCCACGCCGAACGGCATAGCGATGCAGCAGACGCGCGCGTTGCTTGATGCCGGCGTGAAGGTGATCGACCTCGCTGCTGATTTTCGCATCAAGGATATTGCGGAGTGGGAGAAGTGGTACGGCATGACTCATGCCTGCCCGGATCTGGTTGCAGAGGCGGTGTACGGTTTGCCGGAGGTGAATCGCGGGCAGATCGAAAAAGCGCGGCTGGTTGCGAACCCAGGCTGTTATCCGACGGCAGTGCAGCTGGGTTTCATCCCCTTGCTGGAAGCGGGCGTGATCGAGACGGGCAGCCTGATTGCAGACGCCAAGTCCGGCGTTTCCGGCGCGGGGCGCAAGGCGGAGATTCCTGCGCTGTTCTCCGAGGCTTCCGACAACTTCAAGGCTTACGGCGTGGCGGGCCATCGCCATCTACCGGAGATTAGACAAGGGCTGGCGCGCGTGAAGGACAGTCCGGTCGGGCTGACCTTCGTGCCGCACCTGACGCCGATGGTACGCGGCATCCACGCCACGCTTTACGGCAGGCTGACGCGCGACGTGAATCTGCAAGAGCTGTTCGAACAGCGTTACGCGAACGAGCCGTTCGTCGATGTGATGCCGGCCGGCAGCCATCCCGAGACGCGTTCGGTGCGCGGTGCGAACCGTTGCCGCATCGCGGTGCACCGGCCGCAGGGGGGCGACACAGTGGTGGTGCTGTCGGTGATCGACAATTTGGTTAAGGGCGCGGCGGGTCAGGCCGTGCAGAACATGAACATCATGTTCGGATGGCCCGAGGATACCGCTTTGAATAACGTGCCGTTGCTTCCATGATGGTGTGGAGGCGTGTAAAACGCAGGTTTGGTATTTCGGCACCGCACTTGTCGGTGCGTCCGCATATCCCATGGTATTTGCGCTGGAGTATGGTGGTTCCGTTCTTGATTGCTTCTCTGGGTTTCGCTTGGTGGGCCTATGGTAGTGGTTTGGAATTGGCCGGATTTCATCGTGGTGAGGCTCAGGAAGAGTTGGGCAGGCTGCGCGAGTTGTCTGGCAGGCTGGAAATCGAAAATTTGCAACTGCGAGACAGGAGTGCCCAGCTGGAGCGGCAGATGCAAATTGAGCAGGCGAGCAGCTTGGAAGTTTCCAGGCAACTCAAAAGCTTGTCCGATGAGAATATTCGGCTCCAGGAAGATTTGGCTTTTTTTCAGAATCTGACAGCCAGTACCGGCAAGGAAGGTGAGTTGGGGGTGCACAGGCTGCGGTTAGAGCGCGACTCGATGCCGGGCGAATACCATCTGCGGTTGTTGCTGGTGCAGAGTGGGCAGCGCGCTAAGGAGTTCGTTGGCAGCTATCAATTGGTGCTTACCGTGCTGGAGAACGGTCGGCGTGGCACGCGTTTATTCCCGCAGGAAAGTTACGGGAACGAACAATTCAAACTTGCTTTCAAGTACTATCAGCGTCTTGATCAGAGTATCCAGTTGCCTTCCGAAGTGCAGCTGGAGAGTGTTCAGGTCCGTATATTTGAACAGGGGGTCCGCGAACCCAAAGTACGGCAAAGTGTTAACCTCTCATAGCTTAGGAGTGAGCAATGTTCGGTAAAAAAGTCAGCAAGCCACAAAATCGTATTGATTCCCTGATTGGTGTGGGCACCGTCATTGAGGGGAATCTGAGTTTCAGCGGCGGGATGCGTATAGATGGGCAGGTCAACGGCAATGTTATCGCAGCACCGGGCAAGGCCAGCACGCTGGTATTGAGCGAACATGCCCGAGTGAACGGGGAGGTGAACGTGACTCATCTGGTAGTCAATGGCACTATCAGCGGGCCGGTAATTGCCAGTGAATATCTGGAACTTCAGGGCAAAGCGAAAGTCTCCGGTGATGTACATTACCAGACGCTGGAAATTCAGCTTGGTGCGATCGTCGATGGTCGGTTGGTACACAGTAATGCGGTGGCGCAGGACAAAGTGGTCGCCTTCAAATTGAGCAATGGCGAGTGATTAGGTTATTTCAAGGAGATCAATATGAGTGCAGCAACGGAAATGCAAGATCCGCTTATCTTTACCGATAGCGCGGCTAACAAGGTTAAGCAACTGATCGAGGAAGAAGGCAATGCCGAGCTGAAATTGCGGGTATTCGTCAGCGGCGGCGGTTGCTCGGGCTTTCAGTACGGCTTTACTTTCGACGAAGTGGCAAACGAAGATGATACCGTGATGAGTAAGAATGGCGTGCAGTTGCTGATCGATCCGATGAGCTTCCAGTATCTCGTCGGGGCGGAAATCGACTATTCCGAGGGGTTGGAAGGTTCGCAGTTCGTGATCAAGAATCCAAATGCGACCACCACCTGTGGTTGCGGATCTTCTTTCTCGGCATAGTCGGAAGAAGTGATGGCGGCAAGAGGAGGTGGCGCGAGCCACCTCTTTTTATGCCCGGTGGATTGCCCCAAGAATGCACGGATGGCGTGCGCCAGTCACCTGCGGTAGATTGGCCGGTTTGCCCAGTATGGTTTGTTGCGCTAGCCAAGCGAAGGCAATTGCTTCCAGATAGTCGCCGTTGACACCCACATGATCGGTGCTGTTGAGCGTGCTGTCGGGCAGCAACATGGCGAGGCGATGACTCAGGCTGTGGTTGTGCGCACCACCCCCGCAAAGATAGATTTCCTTGGCACCGCCGCAATACATGCGGATGGCTTGCGCGATGGTTTGACTGGTCAGTTCCAGCAGCGATGCCTGTACATCGGCCGGCGCTTCATTGCCGTCCAGCTTGCTTTGCAGCCATGTCATATTGAACAGGTCGCGACCACTGCTCTTGGGGGGTGAGAGCGAAAAAAAGGGTTCCGCCAGCATGCGATCAAGTAGTCCGGGTAGAGGTCTGCCGGATGCGGCCCATGTGCCATTGTCGTCGTAGGGTTTGCCGGTGTGCCGGGCGCACCATGCATCCATCAGCAAGTTGCCTGGGCCGCAGTCGAAGCCGGAAGTCGATCCGTATGGTGGCAAGTCCGTCAGATTGGCGATGCCACCGATATTGACGATGACGCGATGGATGTCCGAATGGCGCAATATCCTGTCGTGGAATGCGGGTACCAAGGGCGCTCCCTGCCCGCCGGCGGCGATATCACGGCTGCGGAAGTCACTGATTACGTCTATTTGGGCTAATTCCGCGAGCAGTGCCGCATTGCCAATTTGCAGTGTGTATCCCTGTTCCGGGCAGTGGCGCAGGGTTTGCCCGTGACAGCCGATGGCGCGAATTTCTGACGGTGTGATACCGGATAGTTCAAGCACTCGGGCGACAGCGCTCGCATACAGGGTGGACAAGCGGTTGCCAGCCAGTTGGGTGCGGTGCAGTTCATTGTGACCGGGCTGGTGTAACGCCAGAAGCGCTTCTTTCAGTTCGCCGTCGAATGGCAGATAGTGCTGCGCAATCAGTTGGGGCGATGGGAATGAACAGTCCACGAGTACGGCGTCAATGCCGTCCAGACTAGTCCCTGACATGAGGCCGACATAAAGCTCGCCTATGCGTTGCATGGGAGACTTAGTCGAGTTTGGCGAGGTTGGTATTGCGGAGCTGGTTCAGTCGTGCGACGAAATTGTCTGATACAGAGCGGAACGCGGTCATGTTGCTTGCGTCTATCGGGGTGGCATTCGGCAGCGCTACGCGCAGCGGGTCGCGCTGCTGGCCGTCCACCTTGAATTCGTAGTGCAGATGCGGGCCGCTGGTCATGCCGGTCATGCCGACGTAGCCAATCACCTCTCCCTGCTTTACGCGTTGCCCCCGCTTCATGTTTTTGGCAAAGCGCGACAGGTGGCCGTACACGGTGCTGTAGCGTCCCTGATGGCTGATCATGACGACATTGCCGTAACCGTTCTGCCTACCGAACGAAGAGACGACGCCATCCGAGGTGACTTTGACCGGGGTACCTATGGGTGCGGCAAAATCGACGCCTTTGTGTGCGCGCCACTTGTTTAACACGGGGTGGAAGCGGGAATTGCTAAAGCCCGAACTGATGCGCGAAAACGCGATGGGCGAACGCAGGAACGCTTTACGCAGACTCTTGCCTTCCGGGGTGTAGTAATCGCCGTGCTGTGCATCGCTCCGGAAATATACTGCACGGTAGACTTGGCCCTGGTTTATGAATTCCGCAGCTTGTATACGCCCCGTGCTGACCAATGCGCCGTTGCTGTAGGTCATCTCATACACCGCAGTAAACTTGTCTCCCTTGCGCAGATCATGGTGGAAGTCGATGTCGCCGCTGAATATCTCGGTCAACTGGTTGGCAGCGGCTTCCGGCATTTCGGCGGCATCGGTGGCGGCGTAGAGGCTGGTTCTGATCTCACCCGTGCGTACAAACAAGCGTTTTTCCAACTGGGCTGGCGTATTTTTAACATTGAAGTCATAGCCCTGTTTTTCGATTACGATCTGTGAGCCGTTTTCTCCCAGATAGCGTAAAGAAATCAGGCCTCCCGTTGTGCTGGTTTCTGCCTGCACCTCCCTGCCGACAGGCAATTTGCGGAAAGAGATGACCGCACTGTCGGTGCGCAGAAAGTTTATCGTGGCGGCATCGTCCACGCCCAGACGGTGCAGCAGTTCGACTACGGTGTCACCCCGTTGCACACGCTCATTTCGCCAGAAGCTGGTATGTGTAGAAGGAGCTGGGGCGACTTTGGGTAACGCGATTTCTTCGATGGCAAGCTTGGCAAAACCTGTGTCCAATTCGTTTTGTGGCACAAGTCCGAAGGCCGTGACGACTCCCAGCAGTGGCATGGTGGACAGTGTGACAAACCAGCGCAATTTCATTTTGCGTTCTTGGCTGAGCAGGTTTTGGGTTAACATTCGCGCCTCCTTGGTGTTGCTCATGGCTATACATCTCTATGATTGGTGCGCACTTTAACAGAAAGGTCTCTCCCATCAAAGCTGAACTGATGGAAGGAATGTGGAAAAATCGGGCGGTGAGGGCAGGGCGATGAACGGTCTGCTGTCTGGAATGATCGCTAATTATCTTAACTTATTGACTAGAAATGATGGTTGAAATGACTTCGCAGGATGCTTTCGCGCAAATCAAGCGCGGGGCCGAGGATGTTCTGATTGAAAGCGAGCTTAAACAGAAGCTTGCGCTTGGGCGTCCGTTGCGCGTCAAAGCGGGTTTCGATCCGACGGCTCCTGATTTGCATTTGGGGCACACCGTGTTGTTGAACAAGATGCGTCAGTTGCAGGATATGGGGCATCACGCATTTTTTCTGATTGGCGATTTCACCGGCATGATAGGTGACCCAACTGGCAAGAACGCCACCCGTCCGCCCTTGTCGCGAGAGCAGGTGCTGGAGAATGCCCTGTCCTATCGTGAGCAGGTGTTCAAGGTGCTTGATCCGGAAAAGACCGAGGTCGTGTTTAACTCCAGCTGGATGGATGGGTTTAGTGCAGTCGATCTGATCAAGCTGGCGGCCACCCACACTGTGGCGCAGATGCTGGAGCGAGACGATTTTGGCAAGCGCTACAGGGGAGGGCAGCCCATTGCGATCCATGAGTTCGTCTATCCGCTGGTTCAGGGCTATGACTCTGTGGCGCTCAAGGCAGATATAGAGTTGGGGGGGACCGATCAGAAGTTCAATTTGCTGATGGGGCGCGAGTTACAGCGTCACTACGGGCAATCTCCTCAGTGTGTGCTCACCATGCCATTGCTGGAAGGTTTGGATGGAGTGAACAAAATGTCCAAATCGTTGGGTAACTACGTTGGAATTACTGATGCGCCGCAGGATATGTTTGGCAAGCTGATGTCGGTTTCCGACGAGTTGATGTGGCGCTACATCGAATTATTGTCGTTTTGCAGTCTGGCGGAGATTGCGCGCTGGCGCGAGGAAGTGGGACAAGGAAGAAATCCGCGAGATATCAAGGTGATGCTGGCGCAGGAGATCGTTGCGCGATTCCATTCGCGTCGAGCAGCGGAAGAGGCTTTGGCAGAGTTTGAGGCGCGTTTTAAGCAAGGGTTGCTGCCGGAGGATATGCCTGAAATAAATATCGGTAGCACTGATGGGTATGTTGCCATTGCGAACATGCTCAAGCAGGCAGGGCTGGTAGCTAGTACGTCTGAGGCGTTGCGCATGATAGATCAGGGTGGGGTCAAATTTGACGGAGCCAAGGTCAGTGATAAAACGATGCGTGTTAAAGCTGGCTCGGTTATAGTGGCGCAAGTCGGCAAACGAAAGTTTGCTCGGGTGTCTGTGAACTAATTGAAATGTCTAGTGCGTTGATTATTTAGGATCAAATGTTTTGTCTTGGTGCTAAAGAATTGGTTATTGGTGTCGATAACTCAGAACGAATGTACGTTTCACGATTGTAAGGCCTGAATTAGTCGCGCAGCCGAACTTGGTTGCCTCTTTAGTTTTGTAGGAGAAATGCCTACAAGACGTCATCCAAACCCCTTGTTTGTGTAAGCAAAGTGCTTACAAAACTCCTCGATAAAGTCTCACGCCAAAAGCAGCAACCCGCTGATTTTTATTGACTGCGTATAGTGTGACAATGCACCCGTCGTAAGAGGATCGTTCAATTGACCTACGAGGGGAATACAATGAATACGACTCAGTTGCAAGAAGGGATTCGCGAAATCAACCTGACGTACTTGATGCTGGCGCAACAAATGGTCAGGGAGGATAGGGCGGCAGCGATTTTTCGTTTGGGGATCAGTCAGGACTTGGTGGATGTTATCGCTGGGTTGACACCGTCGCAGATTGTAAAGATGGCGGCCTCTCACATGTTGCTGTGCCGTTTCCGTTTTGACGAGAGTCTGTTGCTTAATATGGTGGGCGATTACAGCAAGGATCGATTGGTGTCGCAGGCGCATGCGACCATTCTGATGTCCAATCAGCCCGTCGAAGAGTTGGCATAGTCTGTGTGTTATGGCGATTAAAACCGTAGTTGGCGAGGCCCAGCAGGTCAAGATCGCAATTGAATTGATTGAGATGGGGGCTCGCTTGCAGTTGTTGCAAGAGGAGGTCGCGCTCAGTCGGGAGCGTTTGCTCCGGTTGTACAAAGAAGTCCGGGGTGAGTCGCCATCCAAAGGGATGCTACCTTATTCGACCGATTGGTTCATGAGTTGGCAGCCCAATATCCATTCTTCCCTGTTCATGGGAATCTATCTGTTTATGATTAAAAATGCCGGCATCGACGGGGTGCAGGCTCTCATTACCGCTTACCGGTTGTATCTCGATCAAATCCGCAGCGATGAGTCGGTCGAGCCGGTATTGAGTATCACGCGGGCATGGTTTTTGATCCGCTTCTTTAATGCGGGCATGCTGCATTTGGTGACATGCAAGGAGTGCGGGGGGCGCTTCGTGGGGCATACGAACGATTTGCACGAAGGGTATGTTTGCGGAATATGTCGCCCACCAGCGCGGGCGGGGAAAACCAAAGCTTCCAGATTGGCTGCTCAGGCGATTGATTTGCCCTAATTTCCTTTGGTTGCGAAGTCTTGTGTGGTGCGTCGCGCGGCGAATTCATCTAGAATGGTGGCGGTGAAGAGTGCTGCAATTTCCTAACAGTCGTTGCGGTGTGCGACAGGCGCGTGTCTGAGGGGGCGTAAATGCTGGTCATTGTTGGTTATATTGTAGTTGCGGGTTCTGTTTTTGGAGGCTTTGCGCTTGCCGGGGGGCACTTGGCGGCACTGTTCCAGCCCCTTGAGTTGTTGATGATCGGCGGCGGTGCTTTGGGTGCGTTTTTTGTGGGCAATACGGGCAAGGCAATCAAGGCCACGCTTAAGGATCTGCCGACAGTGCTCAAAGGCCCGAAATATTCCAAGAGTACTTACATGGAGTTGATGGCGCTGATGTATGAGCTGCTCGGCAAGGTACGCAAAGAAGGCTTGATGTCAATCGAGAATGATGTCGAGAAGCCTGAAGAAAGTCCTATCTTCGCCAAGTACCCCAAAATCCTGTCAGATCACCATGTGGTCGAATTCATGACCGATTATCTGCGCATCATGGTCAGCGGCAATCTTAACGCGATGGAAATCGAAAACCTGATGGATGTTGAAATCGAGACTCATCATCATGAGGTCTTGCTTTCATCGCATGTGATGGCGAAGCTGGGGGACGGTTTGCCGGCCTTCGGCATCGTGGCGGCGGTGATGGGAGTGGTGCATACCATGGAGTCGGTGGGGCTTCCTCCTGCGGAGCTGGGGATATTGATCGCGCACGCTCTGGTTGGTACCTTTCTGGGTATTTTGCTGGCCTATGGTTTTGTCGGGCCGCTAGCTACGTTGCTGGAGCAGAAGGCGGAAGAAAGTACCAAGATATACCAGACCATCAAGGTTGTGTTGCTGGCCAATCTTAACGGCTACGCACCGGCAATGGCAGTCGAGTTTGGTCGCAAAGTGCTGACGTCCACTGAGCGTCCGGGCTTCTCCGAGATGGAAGAGCACGTCAAACAAAAACGCTGAAGCCGTATGGCTGAGTGAGCGGAATGAGCGCGGATAAAAATAAAAAGCCGATTGTCGTCAAGCGTATCAAGAAGGTCGCAGGGGCGGCCCATGGTGGCGCGTGGAAGATCGCCTATGCCGACTTCGTGACGGCGATGATGGCGTTCTTTCTGCTGATGTGGCTATTGGGATCGACGACCAGCGGTGACCTGAAAGGTATTTCCGAGTATTTCAAGACGCCGCTCAAGGTGGCGTTGGCAGGCGGTTCGGGCAGTGGTGACAGTTCCAGTGTCATCAAGGGCGGGGGGACTGACCTGACGAGAAGTGCGGGGCAGGTCAAGCGGGGAGAGTTGCCTCCGGAGAACAAGCTGATCAATCTCAAGGCAGCACAGAAAGAAGCTTTGCGCATCGAGCGCGAGAAAGAACTGGAAAAACTCAAGCAACTGAAAGCTGACATCGAAAAAAAGATAGGCGATAACGCCAAGTTGCAAAAATTCAAGAACCAGATATTGCTGGATATTACCAGCGAGGGCTTGCGTATCCAGATCGTCGATGAGCAAAACAGAGCCATGTTCCAGCGTGGCAGTGCGCGTCTGGAGCCCTACACCAAAGAAATTCTGCATGAAATTGGCAAGACGCTGAACGAAGTGCCCAACAAACTCAGTTTGTCCGGACATACCGATGCCACCCCGTATAGCGGCGGTGCCGGCGGTTACAGTAACTGGGAGTTATCGGCAGACCGCGCCAATGCGTCGCGTCGCGAGTTGATCGCCGGCGGCATGCATGCCGAAAAACTGGTTCGCGTCGTCGGTCTGTCTTCCTCAGTGCTGTACAACAAAGATGACCCGTTTCATCCGACTAATCGTCGTATCAGTCTGATCGTCATGAACAAGCAGGCGGAAGAGGCCGCGCGCTATGACGGCGGCAAGACTGGGGCCGATGTCGCTGGTGACGAGGATGCGCTTGAGGGTGAGGAGGTCGTAGAGCCCCCAAGGGAGAGCGCAGAGGCTCCGCCAGCCGTGCCAGTGAAGCCTCTGCCAGATTGATCGTGTAGCGTCTGCTTTCGGCTAAATAACGTTTTTATCCAGTGAATTGGTGGGGTTTTTTCGCTCTGTTTCTCTAAAGAAAGCGCTCGGCTTGCCGTTAGAGTCAGGAGTGAGGCGAAGTCCGCATGGATTGGTTGCATATTGGGAGGAGCAAAAATAATGAATAACTGGTGGAGTAATCTTTCCCTTAAATACAAATTGCAACTGCCGATTCAATTGCTGTTGCTGTTGATTATGGTGGCGGCCCAGCGAACGGCGCTGGATAAATTCGAAGAGCGCGTATTAGAGGACGCGCGCAAGGAAGCGGTGGTCTCTGCCGACGGTGTTCTGAACGGCTTGAACATGCTGATGCTGAACGGCCTGATCAGCGATGCTGACCAGCGCACGCTGTATGTCAAAAAGATGAGCGCCTCGGAAAGCATACTCGAATTGAGGGTTATTCGCGGCAAGCCGGTCTCCGACCAGTACGGTCCCGGTTTGGAAACCGAGCAGCCGGTCGACGAGATGGACAAGCTCGTACTTTCCTCCGGTGAGGAGCAACGGGGCTTGCTCGATAAAGACGGAGTCAAGGCTTTGCGTGTGGTGGTGCCTTTTGTCGCCAAAAAAGACTTTCGCGGAACTGATTGTTTGATGTGCCATACCGTGCCCGAGGGAACGGTGAATGGCGCGGCCAGCATCACGCTTGACCTGTCCGATGCCTACGAAATCATGCGCAAGGCAAATATAGGATTGTGGATCGCGCAAATCGTCGTGCAGATCATTCTATATTTTGGCATCGGCTGGCTGATCGGTATCGTGGTTCGTCCCACCAAAGAATTGCAAAAAGCGATGCAGTCCATGCAGGCGGATGGTGATCTGACCAAACGTGTTGGCGCAAAAAGCCAGGACGAGATTGGCAAGACCGCGCAGGCCTTCGACGCGCTTACCTCCAATTTTCAAGTGATTGTCAGTCAGGTCGGTGGGCATGCCCAGCAAGTAGCAGGGGCGGCGCACTCTCTGACTATCGATGCGTCACAGCTCGAGCAGAGTGCGCAGCAGCAAAGCGATGCGGCCGCGAGTGCATCCAGCGCGGTCGAGCAGGTGAGCGCAAGCATCTCGCATGTTGCGGAAAGCGCGGATCGGGTGTCGAAGCTGTCGATAGAAAGTCTGGAACGCGCCAATCGCGGTCAGCAAAGCTTGCAGGAGATGATGGAGGAGCTTGAGAGAGTCGAGCGTTCCGTCAAGGAAATAGCCACGGCAGTCGGCGCTTTTGTAAGCAATACGCAGAGCATCACCAACATGACCCAGCAGGTGCGAGACATCGCCGAGCAGACGAACCTGTTAGCCTTGAATGCTGCTATTGAGGCAGCCCGTGCAGGTGAGCAGGGGCGAGGTTTCGCTGTGGTGGCGGACGAGGTGCGCAAGTTGGCAGAGAAGTCCGCCCAGTCGGCGACACAGATCGACGAGGTCACGCAGTCTCTGGGATCGCAATCCACTCTGGTGGAGAAGACCGTGCAAAGCGGCATGGCCGCGTTGCAGAGCAGCCAGCAGCACATACGAGAAGTCACAGGGGTGTTGATAGAAGCCAATGCGTCGGTGGACAACGTGAATCGCGGGTTGGAAGAAATATCCGGTTCCATCAACAGGCAGCGTGATGCCAGCCAGGATATCGCGCGGAATGTCGATCAGATCGCCATCATGGCCAGTAGAAGCAATGAGGTGGTGAAGCGTGCCGTTATGGCCGTCAAATCAATGGAGGAACTCGCGGAAAATCTGAACAAGACCGTCGGGCGTTTCAGGGTTTGATGGTGAACCGGTGTCTACAAGGGGAGTGACAAGGTTATGCTGAACAACTGGTGGAGCAGGCTTTCTTTAAAGAATAAATTACAGATACCGATTCAGGTGTTGCTACTCGTGGTGCTGGTGGTAGCGCAACGCTGGGCATTTGATCAGTACGAGGCGCGAGTTCTGGAAGATGCCAGAAATAAGGCGGCGATTCCTGCCGACGGTGTGTTCAATGGCCTGAATATGATGATGTTGAACGGCAGCATCGGCGATGCCGGACAGCGCCAGCAGTTCATCAAAAAAATGGCGGTTTCTTCCAAGTCCGAGGAGTTGCGTACCATACGGGCGCCTGCTATCACCGACCAGTTTGGGCCGGGAAATGCCGATGAGAAGATGGGGGATGAGCTGGATCGCCAAGCCATTCAGACCGGTCAGCAGCAGAGCGAAATCACGCATGGCGGCGGAAGACATTTGATGCGCGTCGTCGAGCCGTTCATCGCCACCAAGGATTTTCGCGGAACCGGAACCGACTGTTTGCAATGCCATGCCGTCCCGGAGGGGACGGTGGTTGGCGCGGTCAGTGTGACGCTGGACATGGGGCATGAATACGAAGCCATGCAGCGCGCCAGTGTGGTGCTGTGGGTCGGGCAGTTGCTGATCCAAGTGGTATTGTTTTTCGTGATCGGCTGGCTGATCAACCTCGTGACGCGGCCTTCGCGCGAGTTGCAATTGACCATGCAGGCCATGCAGGCCGATGGCGATCTGACGCGGCGGGTTCCCGTGCGCAGCAGGGATGAGGTTGGGCAGACAGCTGTTGCTTTCAATGCGCTGATCGAGAATTTTTCCGGCATCTTGCGCAAGGCGCTGACCAATGCCGCGCTGGTCAATGATACGGTCAATCTGGTTGCGAGTGCGTCCGCCAATATCACCCGAGGCTCTCAGGCGCAAAGCGAGACCGCGGCATCGACTTTCTCCGCTGTGGAGAAAATGACCGAGAGCATCAATTCGGTTGCGGACAACACCCAGGCTGTCCATCGCTTGTCCGAAAAGAGTATGCAGCAGACAGAGATGGGAAATCGCAGTGTGACCGAAATGGTGCAGGAGATACACAGCATCGAGAACGCCGTGCAGCAGATTTCGCAGGCTGCCAACGAGTTTGTCGAAAGTACGCGCACCATCGCCAGCATGACCCAGCAGGTCAAGGACATCGCCGATCAGACCAATCTGCTGGCGCTTAATGCCGCGATTGAGGCGGCGCGGGCCGGTGAGCAGGGGCGCGGATTTGCCGTGGTGGCCGACGAGGTGCGCAAACTGGCAGAGAAGTCTGCCCAGTCGGCGGCGGAGATCGACAAGGTGACCAGCAAGCTGGACGAGAAGTCCTCGCGGGTAGAGCAGGCGATCAGCAGCGGAGAGCAGTCGCTGCAGCTGACCAAA
Organism: Gallionella sp.; assembly: GCA_034371155.1. GTDB lineage: Bacteria > Pseudomonadota > Gammaproteobacteria > Burkholderiales > Gallionellaceae > Gallionella. Next base: position 67,333 of record JAXMKV010000024.1, read on the forward strand.
TTGCACGTCGATAAAATGGCGGGAGTGCTGAATGAGGCGGGCGCAGCCGTGCGTGAATCGAATTTGGGCATGGGTGAGATCACGGTTTCTGTCGGCGAACAGGGGCGCGCCAGTGGCGAGATTTCCCGGCACGTCGAGCAGATCGCCAGAATGGCCGAAGAGAACTATGCCGCAATAGAGCGCACCACTGACGAATTGGCTCGTCTGTCACGTTTGGCGCATGAGATGCAGGATGAAGTCGGGCGTTTCAAGGTTTAAAAATTTAGCAGCTCTGGCGAGCAGGAATAAACTCGGGTAGACCAAAGGGCGGGGGAAATGCAAAACAAGAATGCCTACGTTTCACAGAAGGAGGTCTCGTTTCGCGCAGGGAGTGTGCTGGTGTCCAAGACTGACACCAAAGGCATCGTCACCTACGCGAACGATGCTTTTGTGGCGATCTCCGGCTATTCCCGCGAAGAACTCGTCGGCCGCAATCACAATATCGTGCGCCATCCCGACATGCCGCCGCAGGCATTTAAATGGTTGTGGGATACGCTGAAGCAGGAGCGCCCCTGGCGCGGAGTGGTAAAGAACCGTTGCAAGAACGGCGACCACTATTGGGTGAGGGCGACGGTCGCCCCCATCATCGAAAACGGCAATACTATCGGCTATGTCTCGGTACGCCGTCCGCCGACGCGGGAACAGGTTTCCAAAGCGGAAGAGCTGTACCGTGAACTGAACCAGTCCGGTGCGCAGGTTGTTTCCAAGTATGAGCGCTTCAAATTCAAGAACTGGTCGCTGACCTCAAAGTTGCAATTCATGATTCAGGGTTCGCTCCTGATCGTACTGACTGTGGCACAACTTTTTGTCTCGGGTAACCTGCGCGAGGAGTCGCAGATACTGGCGACCGAAAAAGGCGCGCAACTGGCCAACGAGATCATCGACAGTGCCAATATGCTAATGGTGACCGGGCAGATCGGCGAGGAGAGTAATCGCAAGCTGCTCATACAGAAAGTCAGCTCCGGCATCAATGTGAAGCACGCGCAGATCGTTCGCGCCAAACCCGTCGCGGACATGTACGGGCCGGGTTTGCCCGAGGAGCAGGTCAAGGACGATGTGCAGCGGCAGGTGATAGAAAGCAAGCAGCAGCGTGTCATCTTCAGCAAGGCCGAAGGCTCTCCAACATTGCGCGTGGTGACCCCTTATCTCGCCAGCAAGGATTTTCATGGCACTGATTGCACAGGTTGTCATGGTGCACAGGAGGGCGTGGTGCTGGGCGCTTCGGACGTGGTGATTGATCTGGCGCCGGACTACAAACGCATCCGGCACATGGAGTTGCAGACGACGCTAGGGCAGGTGGCGCTGCATGTGTTCCTGTATCTGTTCATCGGCTTTTGCGTCAAACGTTACGTGCGCAATCCGGCCGCCATGGTCAGGGGCGAGTTCAGGAATATCATGGAGGGAAACCTTGATGGGGAACTTGATATCTCCATCCAGGATGAGATGGGGCAGTTGCTGTGCGAAATACAGACCATGCAATCCTATTTGCGTACCATGGTGGACGAGATCGTGACACCGGTGGCGATGATACGTGAGCGCATCGCTGAGATGGACGGCAAGGTGACCGGTGTGGCGAACAACGCCATGGATGAGCAGGACCATATCCAGCAGATCGCCGCGACCATGGAGCAGTTCAGCCAGTCAGTGGCCGAGGTGGCGAATATGGCCGCCGAGTCGCTGGGGGATGCCAGAACCATGCGTCAGGTCGTCGAGGAAAATAACCGTAATATGGAACTCAGCATCGTGGCGACAGGCAAAGTGGCGACGACGGTGCAGGCTTCCAGTCAGACCATCTCCGATTTGGGCGCGTCCATCCAGCGCATCGGTGTGATCGCCAATGCCATCAAGGAGATAGCCGAGCAGACTAATCTTCTGGCGCTCAACGCGGCGATCGAGGCTGCACGTGCCGGAGAACAGGGGCGCGGATTCGCCGTGGTTGCCGATGAGGTGCGCAAATTGGCAGAGCGCACGGCAATCAGCACCAAGGATATCTCCAAGACGATCACCGATATCAGCACGATTTCCGAGGATGCGGTGATGTCCATGCAGAACGCGGTGAGCGAGGTCGAAAACGGCATTGCGTTGATCCGAAAGAACGGTGACGGGCTGAAGGAGATCATGCAGGCGACCGTGAAAGTATCCGAGCGTGTGGATCACATCGCCACCGCGTCGAAAGAGCAGTCGATAGCGGGGGAAAGCGTGGCCCGGAGTCTGGAGCGTATTACCGGACTGGTGGACAATAACACCCATTCCGCTCAAGATGCCAAGACGGCTGCGGAGGAACTGGAAAAGTCGGCTGAAGAACTGAGCCGGGCAGGTTACCCATTGACCAAATGTGCAGTACAAAATAAATGATGTGGCGGGTAATCGGGCAGTCGCCCGTATAACCGCGAGGAGAGAAAAATGTCGGATTTATTGAGAAATATCGATGCGCGCACCAAGCTGGCCGGAACGAACAAGCTGGAGATATTGATGTTCACGCTAGGGCATGACCAGCGTTCCGGGCGGGAGGAGACCTTCGGTATCAACGTGTTCAAGGTGCGCGAAGTCATGCGCATCCCGAAGATCACCCGCGCACCGGAAATGCCGGCTTCGGTGGAAGGTATGGTCAGTCTGCGCGGCTCGTTGGTGCCGGTGATCGACTTGGCCAAATATGCAGGAATCGAAACGGATGACAAGGCCGAGATCATGATTGTCACCGAATACAACGGTCACACACAAGGATTCCTGGTTAAGGCGGTGGACAACATATTGCGTCTGGACTGGTCGGCAATGCGCGTTCCCCCCGCGATGCTGGTGGCCGAGATGGGCGGTCTGGTCACGGCGATCACCGAGCTGAAAGACGGCAGACTGGTGATGATGATGGACGTTGAAAAAGTGCTATCCGAGACCGGACACTTTGATTCCGACGAGATGATACTCAGCGGAGTGCGTCCGATTGGAAAAGAGGATAGAACCGTGTTCTTCGCGGACGATTCGACCGTGGCGCGCCACCAGATATCGCGCACGCTGGATGCGATGGGTGTGAAGTACATCTCCGCCGTCAACGGCCTGCAAGCCTGGCAGGAATTGTCGCGAATGGCGGATTATGCCGATTCCACCAATCGGTCGGTGAAGGAGCTGTTCCAAGTTATTCTGACCGACGTGGAAATGCCGGAGATGGACGGTTACATGCTAACGCGCAAGATCAAGGCCGACAAACGCTTCAATGGCATCCCGGTGTTGATGCATTCTTCGTTGAGCAGCACCTCCAATCAGCAGATCGGCAAGGCGGTCGGGGTTGATGAATATGTGCCGAAGTTCGAGCCGCAAAAGCTGGCGCAAACTTTGACAAGGTTGTTGGCATAAGCGTGCTACAGCACGCGCTTGCAGATTAATTGGGAGAAAAGAGATGACTTACACAGAGGATATGTCAGAGGCCGACAGCCTGATGAATCATATTGATGCGCGAGCCAGTCTGGTCGGCACTAATAAAATGGAGATCCTCCTGTTCAGCTTGGGCAGCAACGAGAAGTTTGGTATCAACGTGTTCAAGGTCAAGGAAGTGTGCCAAGCCGGAAAGATCACGCGCACGCCGAATATGCCCAGCGGTGTGGACGGGATCGTGAGTTTGCGCGGTCACGTGATGCCCGTGCTGAATCTGGCCAGTTTCATGGGCATCTCCGTCGAGGAACGCCACCAAACCATGCTGGTGGCCGAATTCAACCGGCACATACTGGGATTCCTGGTAAAAGGCGTGGATCGCATCATTCGTGTCGACTGGGACAAGGTGCGGCCCACCGAAGGTATGCTTTCCGACCGAGGTGCGTTGATCACCGCAATCACCGAATTGAGCGACGGCACGCTGATCTCCATTCTGGATGTCGAACAGATATTGGCCAACGCTTTCGGCGAAGGAGTCGTTGGCAGCGTAGAACGGGTGGAGTCAGATCGTGACCTCTGTGTGTTCTATGCCGATGATTCTCTGGTGGCGCGCCGCAAGATAGGAGAAGTGCTCGACAAGATGGGAGTCAAACATATCCAAGCCAACAATGGGCGCGAGGCTTGGGACAGGCTCAAGGCGATGGCGGATTCCGCGCAGAGCAGCGGTGCCAGCCTGCACGACCAGATACAGGTCATTCTGACGGATGCCGAGATGCCCGAGATGGACGGTTATGTGCTGACCCAGAACGTCAAGAATGACCGCCGTTTCGAGGGAATCCCGGTAGTCATGCACTCATCCCTCTCGTCGGATGCAAATCGCGCCATGGGCAAGCGGGTGGGGGTCGACTACTATGTGCCCAAGTTCGATTCCCTGATATTGTCGGAAACGCTGCGGCCATTATTGGCATAATTACAACAAAGCTGCCGGGCGTGCTGTGCGCTCAGGCGGAAGCAAGGAGAAATTTATGGGGATAGAGAGTACAAGATTTCTGGTGGTTGACGATTTTTCCACTATGCGCCGCATCGTGCGCAATCTGCTGAAGGAATTGGGCTTCACCAATGTTCAAGAGGCAGAAGACGGTGTCGATGCCCTGAGCAAACTGCGCGCGGATGAGTTCGATTTTGTCGTGTCGGACTGGAACATGCCCAACATGACGGGCATCGAACTGCTGCGGCACATTCGCGCCGATGCCAAGCTGAAGCACCTGCCGGTGCTGATGGTGACGGCGGAAGCGAAAAAGGAAAACATCATCGAGGCGGCGCAGGCCGGAGCATCGGGCTACGTGGTCAAGCCGTTTACGGCTGCGACGCTGGATGAAAAGCTGAAGAAGATATTCGCCAACATGCAAAAGTGAGTGACAACATGTCTACCAATGATAATAACGATTCTGACGATCTCGAGGCGCTATTCGACAGTATCGTGATGGCGAATACCGAAGAGACCCTGGCCGAAGAGGCTGCCGGTGGTTCTGCGGGTGGCCCATCCGACAACAAGGTCATCAACAGCATCGGCCATATGGCGCGCGCACTGCACGACACGCTGCGCGAACTCGGTTTCCAGAAAGAGATAGAGAAAGCCGCATCGTCTATTCCGGATGCACGTGACCGGCTGAACTATGTCGCCACCCTGACGCAGCAAGCGGCGGAGCGGGTGCTGAACGCGACCGAGGCTGCACAACCGGTGATAGAGAAGATGGAGGTTGAGTCGCACCGTCTGGCCGGACAATGGCAGTTGCTATTCGAGAAGAAGCTCGACGTGGTGCAGTTCAAGAATCTCGTGACGCAGACGCATGCTTTCCTCAACGATGTGCCGAAACAGACCAAAGTCACCAACTCCCATTTGATGGAAATCATGATGGCGCAGGACTTCCAGGATCTGACCGGCCAGGTCATCAAGCGGATCATCGAAGTGACGCAGCAGATGGAGACGCAATTGCTCGCGTTGCTGCTGGAGAATGCTCCGCCGCAGATTCGCGCGGAACATGGTGACGGATTGTTGAACGGCCCGGTCATCAATACAACGGGAAGAACCGATGTGGTGACCAGCCAGGATCAGGTGGATGATCTGCTGGAAAGTTTGGGATTCTAATCGCCGGTCAGTTGCCGCTGGGCGATGAATGTGCGCCCGCCGTAGCGCGGCGCAGCCGGGCAGTCAGAATCGAAATACGAAGCTGATGACCGCACTCAGGAGAAGAACATGAATGACTTTGCCGGGATGGAAGAACTGTTGCAGGATTTTTTGCTGGAAGCATCGGAAATGCTGTCCGATGTCGACAGCAAGCTGATGGATCTTGAAAAGCGACCCAACGATAGCGGGCTGCTGAACGAGATATTCCGCGGCTTTCACACCATCAAGGGCGGCGCTGGGTTCCTTAACGCCACCGAACTGGTGGCCCTGTGTCACCTCACCGAGAACCTGTTCGACAAGCTGCGCAACCGCGAGTTGACGTTGAGCGCCGAATTAATGGACGTGATCTTTGCGGCGACAGCCGAAGTGCGCCGGATGTTTGGTGCTTTGCAACAAAATCAGCAGCCGTCTCCTGCGCCCGGCGAAATGCTCGCCGCGCTCAAGGCTGCCTTGACAGGCCAGATGCCAGCACCGGCTAAACCCGCTGCGGCGGCAGCTCCTGCAACAGTTTCTGCCGCGTCACAGGCCGCGCCGGGCGGGGAAGCGCTGCCCATGCCGGCTGGTGCGGAAAATGTCGACTGGGATGCCCTGTACAAGGCACTGACCGGTAGTGATATCGTTGAGCAAGTCGGTGTCAAACGTGATCCCGAACAGATTGCCGCAGCCGTCTCCGAGGAAGAGTCGACCAAGAAAGCATTCGGTCGCCGCACCAGCGATGTACCGGGTGCGACCGTGGGTCGGCGCGATGGTGACGTACCGGCCAAGGATGCCAAGGAAACCACGATTCGCGTGGATACCGAGCGCCTCGACCAGGTGCTCAATCTGTCCGGTGAGATTGGCCTGACCAAGAATCGATTGACCCATCTGCGTTCCGACATCGTGCAGGGGCGCAGCGATCCCGATACTCTGCGCGAACTCGACCAGTCGGTCACGCAACTCGATATGCTGGTGGTGAATCTGCAGAATGCGGTGATGAAGACACGCATGCAGCCGATCGGGCGCCTGTTCAAGAAATACCCGCGTTTGGCCCGAGATTTGGCGCGCTCGCTGGGCAAGGATGTCGAGTTGGTTTTGGTCGGCGAAGAAACCGAGATGGACAAGACCATGATCGAGGATCTCAACGATCCGCTGGTTCACCTGGTGCGTAATGCGGTAGACCACGGCGTGGAAACCGTCGAGGGACGCATCGCCGCCGGCAAGCCAGAAAAGAGCATCGTCGAGTTGAGCGCGCGGCAGGAAGGCGACCATATCCTTATCACCATCACCGACGACGGGCGCGGCATGCGTCCAGAAGTGATCCGCAGCAAGGCGATCGAAAAAGGGTTGATCACCAACGAAGTGGCCAACACGCTGGACGAGAACCAGTGCCTGGAGTTGGTGTTCCTGCCCGGTTTCTCCACCAAGGATGAAATATCCAGCGTATCCGGTCGCGGTGTCGGTATGGACGTGGTGAAGACCAACATACAAAAGCTCAACGGCTCCATCGCTATCATCTCCGAACCGGGCAAGGGCAGCGTCTTTACCATTTCGCTGCCGCTCACACTGGCAATCCTGCCGGTGCTGATCCTGCGCTTGGGTGAGCAGTCTTTCGCTGTCCCGCTGTCGATGGTGCGCGAGATATTGTCGGTGAATCCTGGCCAGCTCCAGCAGGTCTCCGGCAGAGCCACCATGGTGGTGCGCGGCGAAGTGCTGCCAGTGTTGCCGCTCGCGCAATTGATCGGCTGGGAACATGGCGGCACCTCGGAAGTGGGCGTGCTGATGCAGTTCGGTAGCAACAGCTTCATTCTTACTGCGGACGACTTTGCCGGGCACGATGATGTGGTCATCAAATCGCTGGACACCTTCCGCCCCAAAGGCGTGGCGGGTGTCACCATGTCCAGCGAGGGCGACATTGTGCTGATTCTGGATATCAAGGAATTGCTGAGCGACGTGCGCGGCCATTAAACACGGCCACGGGAAAAACATGCGGCACACGCTTGAGAGGTTGAACAATGAAAAATAATCAAAAAAGCATGCGATTTGGCTTGCTCGGTCTGCTGCTGAGCGGGCTGATGTTGGCGGGCCACGCTTGGTATCTGGGGGCGGCTGCCTATGCGCCCAACGGCGCGTTGTTCGTTGCCCTGATGGTCTGCTGGCTGACGATGATGAAGCTGGCTGCCGGAGGCGAGCGCGGCAATGCAAAAGAAGCGGCAGAGCTGGCGGAGCGGAATGAATTGCCGTTGATTCAGGAAAGCAATGCTTTTCATGTGCAACTGGGCAAGGAGCTTTCCACTCAACTGGGATCGGCGCACACCGAGTTGCAGAACACCCAGACCATATTAAGCGAGGCGATCAACAAGCTGGTGGAAAACTTCACCGCGATGGCGGAAGAAGTGCGCGCCCAGCAGGCGCTGACCATGTACATCTCCGAAGGCGACAAGACCGATGGCGAAGAGGGTGCCAAAGAGAAATTCGAACATTTCGTGAAACTGACTTCCGACGCGATGAATGAATTCGTCGACAGCACGGTGCAGAACAGCAAACATGCGATGGAGTTGGTGGAAAAAATGGATGCCATTAACACCGAGGTGTCCAGTATCCTGAGCATCCTGAACGAGGTCGAAAGCATCGCGAAACAGACCAATCTGCTCGCGCTTAATGCCGCCATTGAAGCAGCCCGCGCGGGCGAAGCGGGGCGCGGTTTCGCGGTCGTCGCCGACGAGGTACGCAATCTTTCCGAGAACACCAACAAATTCAGCAGCCAGATCCGCAAGCTGGTGCACAACGTCAACGACGCGCTTATCTCCGCCGAAAAATCCATCAACAATCTGGCCGCGAGCGACATGACGTTCGTGATGGACTCCAAAAAGCATGTGCAGGGGATGATGGCCGACCTGTCGCAACTCAATGCCACCATCGCACAAAATGCCGTGGAGCTGTCGCAGATCAACGTCAAAGTGGACAAGAACGTTTCGGTGGCGGTGGCGACCTTGCAGTTCCAGGACATGAGCTCGCAACTGCTAGCCCATGCCCAGATGCGCCTGGAAGCGATGCGCGAAGTGGCCAACGAAATGATCAATGGCGTGGATAGCACGGATCGCAAAGCGTATCTGGCGCAGATCGCGGCCTACAACGAATCGTTGCACCAGCATGTCGTTACGCTGGATGCCAAAAAGACCAACCCCGTTGCGCAGGACAATTTCGATACCGGCGATATCGAACTGTTCTAGTGTAGCGTTGCACGCTGTCCGGAATTTATGCCAAGGCGCAGAACGCCTTTGTAGCTCAGGCTGAAGCACGACAACGAGGATTTTCGCATTAGTGCCTTTAAGAACGAAGTATTACACCCGCACGTCAAAACCCTGCGCCACAAGCGGGTTACTGTTGCAATTTTCAATGCCATGCTGCAATCTACCCACCTTGATTCATTTTGCCCATAGAGTGTCCCCATGTCCAAAACCATATTGACTGTTGATGATTCCGCCTCCATCCGCCAGATGGTGGCTTTTACCCTCAAATCGGCCGGATATACCGTCATCGAGGCCGCCGATGGACAGGAAGGGCTGGATAAAGCCAAAGCCAATGCCGTCAATCTGGTGCTGACCGACCAGAACATGCCCAAGATGGACGGGTTGACGCTGATCAAGAATCTGCGCGGCCTGCCAAATTACAAGACAACGCCCATCCTGATGCTGACCACCGAATCCAGCGATGCCATGAAATCGCAGGGCAAGGCGGCCGGTGCAACGGGCTGGTTGGTCAAGCCGTTCGATCCGCAAAAGCTGCTGGAAGTCGTTAAAAAAGTCGTTGGTTGATTCGGCAAGGTATTGTTGCGATGTAGCACCGATTGGTTTCATCACCACACATTAGGAAAAGCCGATGTCTATCGACATGAGCCAGTTTTATCAGGTCTTCTTCGAAGAATCCGCCGAGCATCTGGCGAATATGGAGAGCCTGTTGCTGGGACTGGATCTGGACAGTCCCGATCCCGATCAATTGAACGCCATTTTCCGTGCGGCGCACTCCATCAAAGGCGGCAGCGGCACCTTCGGTTTTAGCGACGTGACCGATGTTACCCATGTGCTGGAGACTTTGCTGGATCGCATACGCAAGAACGAGATTGCCATCACTTCGGATATGGTGGACGCCTTCCTGCAAGCGGGAGATGTGCTGCACAATTTGCTGGATGCCCACCAGAACAACGGCGAGCCCGATATGGATACCGCCAGAGCGATCAAAGCCAGGCTGGAACAGCTGACCCTTGATCCGTCTGGCAAAGGAGAGGCTGCCGCTGCGCCTGCAACACCCGCGCCGGCCGCGCCCGCTTCCAGCCAGAATATCTATGGCGTCGCATTTGTGCGCAATGCCAAGATATTTCCGGAACAGGCGCACCTCGATAGCCTGCTGGAAGATATCGCCGATCTGGGCAAAGTGGAAAACCAACTGGTCGGTGAAGACAAAGTCACGCTGACGCTCACAACGTTCTCTTCCGAAAGCGAATTGCGCGAGATATTCTCGTTCTTCCTCGAGGCGGATGAGCTGACCATCACGCTTCAGGGCAGTGTCGCCAAGACGGAAGAAGCCGATGACGGTTACGGCTTCTTCGTCGATCCGGAAGAGCTCAAGGCGGCGACAGAAGAGGCGCAAGGTTACGGCTTCTTCACCGAGCCCGAGCAAGTCAAGGCCGATGAAGAAAATGCCCAGGGCTACGGCTTCTTCACCGATGTCACACCGCCAGCAGAAACTGCTGCGGAACCCGCAGCCGCAGCGAGTGCGAAACCTGCTGCCGAGGCACCGCAACGCCGTGCCACGGACCGTGCGCCGGCACCCACCGGCGGCGACACCTCGATCCGTGTCAGCGTGGAAAAGGTCGATCAGATGATCAATCTGGTCGGCGAGTTGGTCATTACCCAGGCGATGTTGGCGGAGACCGCGTCCAACATGGATCCGGTCTTGAACGAACATCTGATCAACGGCCTCGCCCAGCTTGAACGCAACACGCGCGACTTGCAGGAGTCCGTCATGTCGGTGCGCATGATGCCGATCAACTTCGTGTTCAGTCGCTATCCCCGCGTGGTGCGAGATCTGGCCGGCAAGCTGCAAAAGAAAGTGCAGTTGAAAATGGTCGGTGAAGGCACCGAACTGGATCGCGGCCTGATCGAAAAGATCAGCGACCCGCTCACCCATCTGGTACGCAACAGTCTTGATCACGGCATCGAGCAGCCGGAAGACCGCATCGCCAAGGGCAAAGACCCGCAGGGCACCATCACGCTGCGCGCCGCGCACCAAGGCGGCAACATCGTCATCGAAGTGGCGGATGACGGTGCCGGCCTGAACCGCGAACGCATACTGGCCAAGGCCAAGGAAAAAGGCATCCCGGTCAGCGACAGCATCACCGATAGTGAAGTCTGGCAGTTGATCTTTGCCCCTGGTTTTTCCACCGCCGCCGTGGTGACCGATGTCTCCGGTCGCGGTGTTGGCATGGACGTGGTGAAAAAGAACATCGAGGGCATCGGCGGGCGCGTCGAGCTTTCCTCCAAGTCCGGCGAGGGGAGCACCGTCACCATCCGTCTACCTTTGACACTGGCCATTCTGGACGGATTATCCATCGCCATCGGCGACCAGATCTACATCGTCCCGCTCAGCTTCATCAGCGAATCGTTGCAGCCCAAGGAAGAAGAGATCAAGGAGATCAGCGGGCAGGGCAAGGTGGTGCATGTGCGCGGCGAATATCTGCCGCTCATTGCACTGCATGAGGTGTTTGGCATCAAGCCCAAAGTGACCAATCCGGCCGAGGGCATACTGGTGTTGCTGGAAGCCGAAGGCAAGAAGGTTGCCCTGTTCGTGGACGATTTGGTCGGGCAACATCAAGTTGTCATCAAGAGCCTGGAAACTAACTACCGCAAGGTGCCCGGCGTTTCCGGTGCCACCATCATGGGCGACGGGCGTGTCGCCATGATCATGGATGTCACGGCCTTGGTTAAGCTGGCACAGGCGTAGCACTAGTTTTGAAAGGTTTTGGCACGCATTAATAAAACGGTCATTCAGGGAGGTAATCATGCAGGCAAACGAAGGAATGGCAGGCGACGGCGGTAGCCGCGAACTGCTGACATTCACGCTGGGCAGCGAGGAATACGGCATCGATATCCTCAAAGTCCAGGAGATCAGGGGCTATGACGCGGTGACCACCATTGCCAACGCGCCGGAATTCATCAAGGGCGTGATCAACCTGCGCGGCATCATCGTTCCCATCGTCGACATGCGCATCAAATTCCATCTGGGCAAA
>JAXMKV010000025.1:0-1687 GCA_034371155.1 Gallionella sp.
AACGGCCAGGTCGGTGTGTATCGGGGCAAGCTGTTGCTGTAGCTTTGCATCAAGGTATTCCTTGGTGACCAGTTCCTTCAGGTTGACCTCCAAGGCTTCTGAAAGGGCTTCGGCCTCGGCCTCGGCTTGCTTGCCGGGGACGCCGGCAGATTTGAGCTTGTTGGCGAATTTTAAGGTGTCGAAAGTGATACTGGTCATGGTGCGCTCCATTAGGGGCTGGTAGTCATAGTTTGCAGTATAGACTATGACAGTCTAGCGCGTCCATCGGGGCCGATAAAGGGATTGACAAAGCTATAGCAAGGCGCTAACCTGTTTCGGCACTGGCAAAAGCCGGTGTCGGGATTGCAACCCCGCTATAACCACAAGATGCCAGCGCATCTATGCGCTTTTTTTATGTCTACCGTTTTTCAGTTTATGGTGGGCTGGCACAGGCCGCGTTCGCGCGGGCCGCTTCCTTGTGGGCGGTTGTTGCAACCTGTGTCAGTCCATCGCCCAAGCAACAATAAGCGATGGTCTTCTTAATTTTCACAAGGAAACTATCATGAATAATTTAACGCCCGTCATCGCCAACATCACCATCCGCCAGGATAAACAAGGCCGTTTTAACCTTGTTGATTTGCATAAAGCATCAGGCGGCGCAACCCGTCATTCTCCAAGTTACTGGTTACGTAATCAGCAAACCCAAGAATTTATCACAGAATTGCGTAACTCATTGATTTTATCGGATTCAGGAAATCCTGAAACCGATAGCGTTCATATTGAACCTGTCAATATCGTCAAAAGCTTTTTCATGGATCAGGGGACTTATGTGGTCGAGGAACTGGTTTACCCTTATGCGATGTGGGTCAGCCCGGCGTTCCACCTCAAAGTGATCCGGGCTTATGCGGCTTTGGTCAAAAACGGCGTGCAAGTCCCCGAAGCCAAGCCCGCCGCTATGGAGCAACGGATGGATCGCATTGTCTCGCTCCCAATTAAATCTTTATCAGAATAACAGACCATGCAAACCAAAGACCAAGAAATAACCGTCACCGAACTTATTGCCACATTGCAGGAACTTAGGCAGCAGGGCTATGGCGATTGGCGTGTTGGCATCTGGTTGGAGTGCCATTTGTCCAGCAGACCGCCTGATGTTAATGCCGAAAATAAGACAGTCGAATTTGAACCGATATGGTGTAAAAAATGATGAGAGAAGAGACTGTACCTACCAATCCAACTCATGTTTTCATAGCCGTTGCCCGCACGGAGGAATACGGCGATGTTATTTTAACAGATTATATGTCAGCAACACGCTGTGCAGTTGAAGATAAAATAATAGATGTGGCTAGACAAGAAGGATTCAAAGGTACTATAGAAGAGCGCTTGAAAGAGCTAAATTGGGAAATCGGTGAATTTGAATTAACAAGAGTTTGACCCCCGGTTTTGTCACACCAAGCTCCAGCTTGGGAATGCAGTCCCTCAATCTCTGCTTGATGATAAGTTTTTACAGCTAACCGCAGAGTTGCGCAGAGTCATGCGCAGAGGCGCGCAAAGTAACAACAAAAAAACTCTGTCTCGTTCCCAAGCTCCAGCTTGGTAACGCATACCCTCAAGCTCTGCTTGATGCTACACTGCAAGCAGAGCTTGAGGGTAGTCACTCCCAAGCTGGAGCTTGGGAGCGAGAAAACTGCCTGTCATGCTCGGTGAGTTT
>JAXMKV010000026.1:0-1082 GCA_034371155.1 Gallionella sp.
GGGCGATACCCTCTGGCATGGCAGTAAGCGCGGCAGTATCGCGCTTACTGCCATGCCAAACCTGGGGGACGCACCCCGATTGACGAGAAACGTAACAGACAACAAACACCCCATGAGCCAAGTCCATCCCCGTGCCAGAACCACGCCACGCACCCGCGCCGAGATCAATGCCTCACCGGAGTCGATCACGGCACTATCCGATCGTTACAACATCAGCATCGCCACCGCCCGCAAGTGGAAGCGGCGTGACGACGTTCAGGATCGTTCGCACCGTCCGCACAAGTTGAGCACGACGCTGACGCCTGGCCAGGAAGCAGTGGTGGTGGAACTGCGGCGCACCCTCCTGCTTCCCTTGGATGACCTGGTGGCCATCACCCATGAATTCATCAACCCGGCAGCCTCCCGCTCCGGCCTGGATCGCTGCTTGCGCCGCCACGGTGTCTCCAATCTCAAAAGCCTGCAACCCGAGGTCGAGGGCGAGGTGGCACCGAAGAAGACCTTCAAGGACTACGAGCCGGGCTTCCTGCATATCGACATCAAATACCTGCCACAAATGCCTGACGAAACCCAACGGCGGTATCTGTTCGTCGCCATCGACCGGGCGACGCGATGGGTGTATCTGCGTATCTACCGCGATCAGACCGACACCAGCAGTACCGACTTCCTGCGCCGGGTGGAGCAGGCCGCGCCGATGAAGATCGTCAAGCTGCTGACCGACAACGGCAGTCAGTTTACGGATCGCTTTACCAGCAAGAAGAAAAATGAACCCACGGGCAAACACGTGTTTGATCTGGAATGCGTTGCGCTGGGCATCGAACATCGTCTTTCCCCGCCACGGCATCCGCAAACCAACGGCATGGTCGAACGCTTCAACGGCCGCATCAGCGACCTGGTCAAACAAACCCGTTTTGCCTCAGCAGCCGAGTTGGAAACGACACTGGAGCACTATTTGAAAATCTACAACCATCACATCCCACAAAGGGCTTTGCACCATCAAACCCCCATACAGGCGCTGAAAAAGTGGCAGGCGGATAAGCCCGAATTATTCGTCAAGCGCGTTTATAAACAGGCGGGACTTGACA
>JAXMKV010000027.1:0-63854 GCA_034371155.1 Gallionella sp.
AGTTCACTTCCTCCGGGTTGCAGAACAGCGATACCATCGATAGTGTGACGCTGACCAGCGCGGGCACCGCAGCCACGGCACATGTGATCGGCAGTCCGTACACGATCACGCCATCGGCGGCGACCGGAACGTTCACGCTGACCGACTACGCGATCACCTACAACAATGCACTGACCGGCTTCACGGTGAACACGGCAGCGCTGGGTATCACCGCAGACAACGCAACACGCCTGTACGGCGATGCCAACCCGGCATTCAGCGCCACCTATACCGGCTTCCAGAACGGCGAAACGGCTGCTGCACTGACCGGTGCGCTGGCATTCGCCACGCCAGCCACTTCAGCATCCAACGTGGGTAACTACACCATTACCCCGTCCGGTCAGAACTCGGCGAATTACATTATTGCTTACGTGAATGGCACCTTGGGCGTGACCCCGGTGTCCTTAATAGTTACCGCGTCTGCCCAGAGCAAGACTTACGGTACGAGCGATCCGGCATTGACCTTTGGCGTCACTGGGTTGGTGAATAACCCGATACTCGGCATCGCCGATACCGCTGCTACCGTATTCTCGGGTGCGCTCACGCGCACCAGCGGCGAAACTGTGCTGGGCGGGCCATACGCCATCGCTCAGGGTACGCTCGCAGCCAACAGCAATTACACCCTAGGTAGCTTTACCGGCAATGCTCTCGCTATCACGCCTGCGCCGCTGGGTGTTGCCGCGCATCCACAGAGCAAACTCTTTGGCGCGAGCGATCCATCATTGACCTTTAGCGTTGCGGGGCTGGTGAACAACCCGGCACTCGGCATCGCCGACACCGCAGGCACGGTGCTCTCTGGCGCGCTCACGCGTGCACCCGGCGAGAGCGCGTTGGGCGGACCTTACGCCATCACCCAGAGCACTCTTGCGACCAACAGCAATTACAGCCTGAGCTTTATGAGCAGCAATCTCGTTATTACCGGTGCCGCAGCGGAGCCGGTTCTGGGGTTCAACGCGGGGCAGGTCGTTTTTGCCGGTGTGATCAACAACGACTTCTACTATCGTCCCGGAAATTTCTGGCATATCTCGTTGAACTCGAATAATGCCGATCCGGGATTCGATGTGATGAGAGGGACGAACGATTCGGGTTCGCGCTTGAGCAAACGTATGAACAGTTGCGACTCGGTTTCCGGAGGTGGTTTCTGTGAAACCTGGTCATTCCCGCAGCAACGTGAGAGAGTCGATAAAAAATGAGTCGCTGCAAAAAACTTAACGATCCCGGGAGATGGGGAGATATGCAGTCTATGATGCCTTGCATGGGACTTTCGGCGATGTTGCTGCTGATGCCGGTACTTGCTTTTGCACAGAGCGATCATTTCGATATCAATCTTTTCAGGATAGAGGGCAACACGCTGCTCAAGCCTGATGAGATCAGTTCGGTACTCAAGATTTTTATCGGCAAACAGCGAGACCCCGGCGATGTCCAGCTCGCGGTCAATGCGCTCAGGCAAGGCTATCGTGTCGCGGGTTACAACATCCGGGGCGTGATCGCATCCGAGCAGGATTTCGACCGCGGAGAGGTCACGCTGAAGGTCGTCGAATCTTCGGTTGTCGAAGCCACGGCGGGAGGCGTCATCTTGGTCGAAAACAAGGATGCGGCGGGCCTCTCCAAGCCGCGCCACTTCGATATTGATCGCTTCCAGATCGACGGCAATACCTTGCTGTCAGCCGGGGAGATCGAAGCACTGCTCAAGCCTTTCACCGGAAAACAGCGCGAATACGGCGACGTTCAGCGTGCGATAGACGCACTCAAGCAGCGCTACCGCAGCAAGGGTTACAGCGCGGTATGGGTGGCCACGCCCGAGCAGGATCTTGATCGTGGGGTGGTCACGCTGCGCGTTGTCGAGGCTCGGATCGGCAAGATCGCCATCGCAGGCAGCCGCTATTTTAACGATGAGAACATACGCGCCAGCCTCCCGGCGCTCAAGGAAGACGTTTCGCCCAGAGCCGGGGATATTTCGGCCAACGTGCAACTCGCCAACGAAAATCCGGCCAAACAGGTGGATGTGGTGTTGCGCCCCCGCGAACAATCGGGAGTGGTAGATGCCACCATCGATGCCATCGATGTCCGTCCGCTCAAAATCTTTCTTACTCTTGACAATACCGGCAACCCCCAGACTGGAGACTATCGTCTGGGGGTCGGCGTGCAGCATGCCAACCTGTTTAACCGGGATCACGTCGGCACGTTCAATTACGTCACCTCGCCTGAGAAGAAGGGCCAGGTCAAGCTGTACAGTCTGAGCTATCGTTTGCCGTTTTATTCGCTGGGCGACTCCATGGACCTCATCGCCTCCTATTCGGATGTCAGCGCAGGCACCGCACAGACCGTTGCGGGGCCGCTCACTTTCTCCGGCAAAGGCACTGCTTACGGCTTACGCTATAACCAACTGCTGGCGCGGCGCGGCGAGTATTCGCACCGGATCGTTTACGGTCTCGATTATCGTGCTTACCAGAACCAGTGCGCGCTTGGCAATTTTGGCACGGCTGGCTGCGGGCCAGCAGCAGTGGATGTCACCGTGCGACCCGTCAGTCTGGCGTACAGCGGAAATTGGACCAAGCCCGGGCGTATCACCGAGTTGTACGCAGCGGCGTCGCATAACGTTCCGGGCGCAACAAACGGACGGGAAGTCGATTTTAATGCGGCGCGCCCGAGTCCGAACGGTGGAATCGGAGCCTCTTCCCGTTACACGATATTGCGCTTCGGCGGCAGCATGGTCAGCTCCTTCGAGAGCAACTGGCAAGTCCGCGCAGCCTTCAACGCACAACACACTACGGATGCGCTGATGTCAGGCGAACAGTTCGGCATTGCCGGCGCAACCGCCGTGCGCGGTTTTCTGGAGCGCGAAATCGTCCGGGATCGCGGGCATTTCGCCAACTTCGAACTCTATACTCCCAATCTGGCGGGCAAGCTGATCCCCGGCGAGGGCAATCTGCGCGGTCTGCTGTTTTACGACATCGCCAACGCCGCCAATAATCCGCTGGACGGAGAAGTCGGTAACAAAATCTCAATTGCCAGCATAGGCGCAGGTTTTCGCTGGAATATTCAAAGAAACTTCAATGTGCGCTTCGACTTGGCGCGTGTAATCGACGGCGGCGGCGGCAAGCAACGCGGCGATTTTAGCGGACATATTTCAGTGTATTTCGGCATGGGCGATTGATGCGGAAAAGAACCTCCGCACAAAATAATAACGCCCCTGTTTAGGTCATCTCACGTATGAGAAACATTGATGACACCATCCCTCAACATATCAAGGACATAGGGACTAACGTCATCAATTTCAAAGAAATACATCGTTGATGAGAAACCACTTCGCTGTCTGCAAGAGCGTGTAGTCAGTCGCTGTGCAGCTTCAACATCGCCGCTTCCTGTTTGCCGTCGATGATGAGCGGCACGACATCCAGTGCCCGCTGCATCGCATCGTCTATCGCGGCGCGCTCTTCGCGGCGCGGGTCGTTCAACACGAAGTTGACGACTTCGCTGCGTTCACCCGGATGTCCGACACCGAGACGCAAACGCCAGAAATCCCGGCTACCGAGATGAGCGATGATGTCCTTCAGGCCGTTGTGGCCGCCATGGCCGCCGCCCAGCTTTAACTTGGCGCTTCCGGGCGGCAAATCGAGTTCGTCGTGCACCACCAGCATCTCATCCGGCTGGATTTTGTAGAACTGGGCAAGCGCCCCTACGGCGCGCCCGCTCACATTCATAAAAGTCTGGGGTTTAAGCAGGAATACCTCGCGCCCGTGCATATTCACTTTGACGATCAGGCCGTGAAACTTGCTGTCCGCCTTAAAATTCGCGTTATGTATGCGCGCAAGCTGATCCAGCCACCAGAAACCGGCATTGTGGCGGGTGCTTTCATATTCTCGCCCGGGATTGCCCAGGCCAACGATCAGGCGCGTAATCGACATATCTGAAATGAAAAACCCGCCATGCCGGTATCAGCAGTGGCGGGTCGCATAAACAGAGTTCCTGTTTACTTCTTGGCTTCAGGTGCAGCTTCGGTCGCTGCGACTTCGGTCGCCGCCTCAACCACCGCGCCACGCGGCACTTGGACGATCGCCACCACCGCTTCACCGGTATGCGTACCGTGCGCGGCGACTTCCACTCCCTTGGGCAGCTTCAGGTCGGCCACATGCACGGAATGCCCCAGCTCCATCATACCCAGATCAACTTCGATGTGGGCCGGCAGATCATTCGGCAGGCAGGTGATATCGAGCTCGTGCAACACATGAGTGATCTTGCCGCCGCCCAGTTTCACGCCGGGCGCGATTTCCTCGTTGATGAAGTGCAACGGCACCTTGATGTGCATCTTCTTCTTGGCATCCACGCGCTGGAAGTCGATGTGTTGCACCTGCTGGCGGAAAGGGTGCATCTGGAAATCGCGCAACATCACCGACTCTGTCTTGCCTTCCAGATTCAGCGTCAACACGGAAGCGTGGAACGCTTCGGAACGCAGCTTGTAATACATCTCGTTCTGATCCATTTCGATCATCACGGCGTCGCCGGAACCGTACACGATGCCTGGAACACGACCGGTATGGCGCAGACGGCGGCTCGCACCCGTACCTTGCACCTTACGATTTGTTGCATTGATTTCGATAGTCATTTCACTTCTCCAAAAAACAGGATCGTCCGCGACCAGACAATCCTCACTTCGCGCGGGCCCCCATGGCCAGCGCTCATTCTTACTCGGCGAACAGCGAGCTCACCGATTCTTCGTTATTGATGCGGCGTATCGTCTCACCCAGCAATTCCGCCGTGCTCAACTGGCGAATGCGGCCGCATGCGCGAGCGGAATCGCTCAACGGGATGGTATCGGTCACCACCAGTTCGTCCAGTGCCGAGTTAGTGATACGTTCGATAGCTGGCCCGGATAACACCGGATGGGTACAGTAAGCGATGACGCGCGACGCGCCCTTTTCCTTCAAGGCATTTGCCGCCTCGCACAGGGTGTTTGCGGTGTCCACCATGTCGTCCATGATGATGCAGGTGCGCCCTGCGACTTCGCCAATGATGTTCATCACCTTGGCCACGTTCGGCTTGGGGCGGCGTTTGTCGATGATCGCCAGATCGGCATCCAGCTGTTTGGCCAGCGCACGGGCGCGCACCACGCCGCCCACATCCGGCGACACCACGATCAGGTTCGGATAATCATGCTTCCACACGTCCGACAACAGGATCGGACTGGCGTAAATATTGTCCACCGGGATATCGAAGAAGCCCTGGATCTGGTCAGAATGCAGATCCATGGTCAGCAGACGGTCGACACCGGCGCTGGACAGCATGTCGGCGACCACCTTGGCCGTGATGGCCACACGGGCCGAACGAGGACGGCGATCCTGGCGCGCGTAGCCGAAATACGGCATCGCGGCGGTGATACGCCCGGCGGAAGCGCGCTTGAGCGCGTCCACCATCACCATCACTTCCATCAGATTGTCGTTGGTCGGCGCACAGGTGGATTGCAGCACGAACACGTCTTTCCCGCGCACGTTCTCAAGCAACTCCACCATCACTTCGCCGTCGGAGAAACGGCCTACGGTGGCGCGCCCCAAAGAGATATGAAGATGCCTAGCGACCGCTTCAGCTAGCTTAGGATTGGCATTTCCGGTGAACACCATCAAGCTGTCGTGAGCCACGCGCAACCTCTCAAAGAATCAAAAAAAGGGCACGCGCCCCGAAAATTCGGACTCGGCATCATGTCATTGCCGAAACCATGTTTGGCTGGGGAGGTAGGGATCGAACCTACGAATGCCGGAATCAAAATCCGGTGCCTTACCACTTGGCGACTCCCCAACAACCTGCTTTAACGCACCCAATCATGCAACGGATGCGCCATTAAACCTTGTACCACTGCGCCGCTCATGCCCTGCGGCAATTGCTGCAATACCGCGTCGGCCTGACTGCGGCTGGCGAACTCAGCGAACACGCACGCCCCCGATCCGGTCATCATCGCCTTGCCGAAGCCGGCAAGCCAATCGATGTGACGTTTCACTTCCGGGTACAACCTGCATGCCAGCGGCTGCAAATCGTTATGAAGCTGAACCCTGTCCGGCAAGCTCTGCATCGAGAGGGCGCGCATTGTGATAGAAACCGTATCGCGTGTCAATTCCGGATGACCAAAAATCTGTGCGGTCGGTACCTGTACAGGAGGAAAAAGTACCACATACCAAGCTTCCGGCAAGGGATAGGCCTGCAACGCTTCGCCCACCCCCTCGGCAAAGGCATTCTCGCCGAACACGAACACCGGCACATCGGCCCCCAGTTGCAAGCCCAGCTGCATCAGACGTTGGCGCGACAAACCCAGCGACCACAGGCGGTTCAGCGCAATCAGGGTGGTCGCCGCATCCGAGCTGCCGCCGCCCAGCCCGCCGCCCATCGGAATGCGTTTTTCCACGGCGATATCCACGCCCAGCGCACAACCGGTCTCCTGCTGCAACAATCGCGCGGCACGCACGCTCAGATCACACTCCTCCGCAACATCAGCAACGGCATTGGTGCGGCGCACCGCGCCGTCGCTGCGCGGCGTGAAATGCAAGGTGTCATGCAGATCGATGAAGCGGAACAAGGTTTGCAGTAAATGGTAGCCGTCCGCCCGGCGACCGGTGACATGGAGAAACAAATTGAGTTTGGCCGGTGCCGGGCAGCTCAGCGTTTGAGTCACAACAACTCCCACTCGTCGATCAGTATCTGTACCTGCAACACGTCCCGGTTCAATTGCAAACGCGTCGGCAAGCTGTCCGGGCTGGCATCGGCATAACGCAGATAGCGCACCTCCCATCCGTTCTGGCGCAACAGGGCGATTCTTCCGCCGGCATCGCGCTCGATCTCCGCCTCGCTCCCGTCCATCGGCAAGGCCAGCACCCATCGGTGCAAACCGCCCAGCGGCAGGTGCCAACCCATCACCTGCTCCATCAACGATTCCGCATCTGCGGCTTGATGGCGCTTATCGCCGTCTTCCAGCGTCGCGCCGGAAGCATCACGATACACGCGCGCGGCAGTCTGTCCGAGCGGGGTGAGTAACAGCACTTCGTCCGATTGCACCTGATGTACCCAGCGCAGGCCAGCCGAATGCCGTACGTCGTGATGCCTGATGGCGATACGTCCGTTCAGCGCAAAAGCGGCATCCGCCTGGGTGGGACGCGCGACTGGCGCGGGCGGGGAGGACAGCAGCGCGCAACCGTTCAGAAGTAACACACCTACCAGCAGGAACAGACGCATCACGGCGCGCCGAATTTCCGGATGATGGCTTGCAACAACTCATTACCGGGATGAGCCTTGAGACTTTCCTGCCATATCCTGCTGGCCTCATCCTTGTCGCCGCGCACCCACAGCACCTCGCCCAGATGCGCGGCGATTTCGGGATCCGGGTTGCCGGCGTAGGCTCGGCGCAGCATGTTGACGCTCTCGTCCAGCCTGCCGCTGCGGTAGTAGCCCCAGCCCACGCTATCGATGATGGCGATATCGTTCGGCGCCAGCAGCAGCGCTTTCTCGACCAAAGCAAGCGCTTCCGGAATGCGCACATTACGCTCCAGCAGGCTGTAGCCCAGCGCGTTATGGGCATGCGCGTGTTCCGGCTCGTTCTGGATCAGCTTGCGCAACAATGACTCCGAGATGTCGAATTTTCCGAGTTTCTCCGCCAGCATGGCGGCCTCGTACAAAAGCTCCGGCTGATTGGGCAGGTTTTTCAACCCGTCCTGCAACACGAGGAAAGCCTCCCCGTTAAGCTGCGCCTCGCGCAACAATTGCGCCTCGACTTGCAACAGCTGCACACGCTGCTGATTGCTGACGGCTTTCGCCTGATGCAGATAGTCGCGCGCCTCGTCCAGCTTGCCGCGCTTGCTGAGCAGATACGCCACCCGCACCCGTGCGGCAAACTCATGCTCTCCGGCCCGCACTTCGCGGTAATGCTTCAACGCGGCTTCTTGATCTTCTTTAGCCTCGCTCAGTTGGCCGAGGTAATACTGCACCGTATCCTGCTCCTTCTTGCCCTTGTTAAGCGCCTGCTGCAACTGAGTCTCGGCCCCTTTCAAATCATTCAGCTGCAACGAGATCAGCGCAATGGCGAACGCCAGATCAGGACTCTCCGGGTTGTCCTGTGCCAAGCGCATGAACTCATCCCGGGCTGGCCTGTATTGTTTCTGCTCCAGCAGGACGCGGGCATATTGCAGGCGCACATCCTTTGCTTTCGGATAGCTGGACAAATAACGTTGCAGCACCTCCAGCGCCTGTTGCGGTGAATTCTTCAACAACAGCTGGGCCTCCAGCATCGCCGCCATATCCCATTCCGGACGCAGCTTGCGTGCCTCGCGTATCTCGCTCAGCCCGAGCGGCGCGTCGCCCGCGAATTGCGCCAGTTGCGCCACCGCCCAGTGCGCCTCCGCGACCTGCGGGTAGGGTTGCGCCAGTTCGCGCATCAGGTTGAGCGCGGCGCTTTTGTCCGGATAGGAGGCGAGCAACTGGAAAATTTGCAAAAAGCTGTAATCCAGCTTGCCGGCATCCGCCCGCAGTATTCCGGCCAATACCGGTTGCGCCTCCTCCGGCTTTCCGCCGCGCAACAACATGGAGGCCAGCATGCGCCCCGCCAGCGGCGAAGCAGGCTCTATCTCCCGCCACAAGCGGAGCGCGTCGAGCGATTTCAGCATATCGCCGGACTCCAGCGCCAGCTGCGCCGCACGGCGTGCCAAGCGCGGGTCGCGAGTCTTCTCGGTCATGTCTGCCCCGCCCTCTGCCGCCAGCGCTTTGTGCCCGCGCTGCGAAGCGATCTCGGTCAGCAGGTATTCATACAGCAACTCATCGCTCAACTCTACATTGGGCAAAGACAAAGCTGTTTCCTTCTCCGCTTCGGGCGATGCCGCGACAGGATCTGGGCGCTGCGGAACCTGCGCACAGGCGGACAACAACAAACAACACAAAATAAGGTAGCTAAAGCGTTTCATAAGAAACCGAGTTTTGATACGGGCGCTCATATTAGGTTATATTCAGCCCAACTCACAACCATGGCTCTTCCCACCTTGTCAGACACTTCTACAGAAACCACGCTTTCCGCACGCAGTCTCGTGCGCAGCTTCGGCTCGCGGCGCATCGTTCAGGATGTTTCGTTGCAATTAAAACGCGGCGAGGTGCTCGGCTTGCTTGGGCACAACGGCGCGGGCAAAAGCACCACGATGCAGATGCTGACCGGCTGCCTGCTGCCCGATAGCGGCAGCATCGAGATCTGCGGTATCGATCTGTTGCGTCGCCCCCTGCCAGCCAAGTCGCACATCGGCTATCTGCCGGAAACCCCGCCGCTCTACCGCGAACTGGGCGTGAACGACTTCCTTGCCTTCGCCGCACGGCTGCGTGGCATGAAATCCAGCGCAGTTGCGGAAGCGGTGAGCGAAACCACTCGGCGCTGCGGGTTGGAATCCGTCAGCAAGAAGATCATCGGCACCCTGTCCAAGGGTTACCAGCAGCGCGTGGGCATCGCGCAGGCCATCATCCACAAACCCGATGTGATCGTGCTGGACGAACCCACGGTCGGCCTCGACCCCTCGCAGATCCGCGACATCCGCAACCTGATCCGCGAGCTGGGCGACCACAGCAGCGTGATCCTGTCGACGCATCTGCTGGCCGAAGTGGAAAGCGTGTGCGACCGCGTGCAGATCATGCAGCACGGCAAGCTGATCTACGACGGCACCACGGCGGCGCTGGCAAGCTACGGCGGCGAACCCAACCAGATTGAAGCCAACTTCATCCGCATCACGGAGGAGCAACCATGATCAAGCTGCTCGCCCTGCGCGAACTGCGCAGCCTGTTCACCACGCCATCCACCTGGTTCATCCTCGCGGCCCTGCAATTCGTGTTCGCCTGGTTCTTCCTGGCGCGACTGGAAGCCTTTCTCCAAATTCAGCCACAACTCGCGCAACTGGCCAACGCCCCCGGTGTCACCGCCGCGATCGCGGCTCCCGTGTTCAACACCATCGCGCTGCTGCTGATGATGCTGGTGCCGATGTTCACCATGCGTCTGATCGCCGAAGAACGGCGCAACCAGACTTTGCCGCTGCTGCTTTCCGCCCCGCTGTCCAGCGCCCACATCGTGCTCGGCAAGTTTTTCGGCCTGCTGGCTTTCCTGGCGATACTGACCTGCGGCATCCCGCTGATGCTCTACACCCTGGCACTCGGCACGGCGCTCGATCACGGACTGATGCTCTCCAACCTGCTTGGGCTGTTGCTGCTGACCGCCTGCTATGTCGCGCTGGGCCTGTACATCTCCGCGCTCACCAGCCAACCGGTCATCGCCGCCATCGGTGCATTGGCGCTATTGGTCGGTCTGTGGCTGGCTGACATCAGCGCCACCGCCGAAGATTCGCCCTGGCATGCGCTTTCGCCGCTGAATCATTTCGCCAGCTTCAACACAGGCCTGCTGGACAGCGGCGATATCGCGTTCTTTGTCCTGTTCAGCACGGCGTTCCTGCTGCTCGCGATGCGCCGCATCCACAACAACCGCATCTACGGATAGATCATGTTGCGCAAATTCCTCACTTCCACCTCGCTGCGCAATCTGCTATTCATCTTGCTGGTACTGGGCACGACCAGCGGCCTCGGCTATCTGGCCAACCGCCATCACCTGCAACGCGATATCACGCACAACGCGCTGAACAGTCTGGAGCCCGGCAGCATGGACGTGCTCGCTCTCCTCAAGGGGCCGGTCAACATCACCGTATACGCCACCGAGCAGGATCCTCGTCTGGGCGATATCCGCAGGATCATTCGCGACTACATTTCGCTCTACCAGCGCTACAAAAAAGACATCGCTGTGGTGTTCGTCGATCCGGAAAAGGAGCCGGAGCGTGCCCGCGACGCCGGTGTACAGCTCAACGGCGAAATGGTGGTGGAATATGCCGGACGCAGCGAACATCTGACCCAGCTCAACGAATCGGCGCTCACCAGCATCCTGCTGCGCCTCGCGCACGACCGCGACCAGATCGTGATGTATCTGGACGGGCACGGCGAACGCAAACTGGACGGCATCGCCAACCATGATCTCGGCCTGCCGTTCGGTGCCAAACTCAAGCAGAACGGTTTCCGCATCGGCAGCCTGAATCTGGCGCTGGCTCAGGACGTGCCGGACAACGCCAGCATGCTGGTCGTCACCCAGCCGCAGATCGAACTTATGCCCGGCGAAGTCGAAAAGCTGCTGCGCTATGTCGAACGCGGCGGCAACCTGCTGTGGCTGGTGGATGCCGAGCCCTTGCGCGGGCTGCAACCCCTCGCGGAAAGACTCGAATTGCTGTTGCCGCCCGGCATCGTCATCGATCCGGCTGCCGCCGAGATGAACGCACCGGCGACCTGGTCACTGGGTGCCGGCTATCCGCCGCATGCCGTGACGCGCGACTTCAACCTGATCACCGCCTTCCCCGATGCTCGCCCCATCGGCTGGAACGAAGGCAGCGAATGGGAACAGCATGTGCTGGTGGAGGTCGCCGCGCGCGGCTGGGTGAGCCGCTACCCAGCCAAAGGGAAGCCGCGTTTCGACAAGCAGCACGACACTCCGGGCCCCGCCGTCATCGCCGTCGCCTTGCAGCGCAACATCAACGAACGCGAACAGCGCATCGTGGTGGTCGGCAGCGGCACCTTTCTCGCCAACAGTTTCGCCGGCAACGGCGGCAACGTCGATCTGGGAATCAACATGGTGAACTGGCTCGCCAGCGAGGAACATCTCATCAGCATCCAACCCCGCGCCGCCAAAGACAGCAATCTGACCCTGAGCCAGACACATCTCAACGTCATCAGTCTGGGCTTCCTGCTCGCCCTGCCGCTGCTGTTGTCGCTTGTCGGTGGATACATCTGGTGGAAGCGCCGCCGCGCCTGATCGGCCGAGAGGTCGCCAGCAGGACACCCCGCCATGCCTGAACTGCCCGAAGTAGAGACCACCCTGCGCGGCCTGGCGCCCCATCTCACGGGAAGGAACGTCGCCGGAGTCGTCATCCGCAATGCTAGGTTGCGCTGGCCGATCCCGGATGATCTGCCGGAAATATTGCGCGGACACACCATCCGCACACTCAAACGCCGTGCCAAATACCTGCTGATCAGTTTCGATCACGGCACGCTGATCCTGCATCTGGGTATGTCCGGTAGCCTGCGCATCCTGCCGGCGGGAACTCAGCCGGAAAAGCACGACCACTTCGATTTGCTGCTCGACGACGGACAACTGATGCGATTGCGCGATCCGCGCCGCTTTGGCGCTGTGCTGTGGCACAAGGACGGGATCGGCACCCACCCGCTGCTCGCGGCACTCGGCCCCGAGCCGTTGCAGGCCGAGTTCGATGCCGCGTATCTGCTGCGTGCCACACGCAACAAGACTGCCGCCATCAAGCTAGTCATCATGGACAACCGCATCGTGGTTGGTGTCGGCAACATCTACGCCAACGAGGCTTTGTTTCGCGCCGGCATCAAGCCGCAGACGGCTGCCGGAAAACTCAGCCTGCCGCGTTGCGCGCGACTGGTGGAAGAGATACGCGACACACTGGGCGAGGCCATCGAAAAGGGCGGCAGCACCTTGCGCGACTTCGTCAACAGCGACGGCAAACCCGGCTATTTTCAGCAGCACTATTGGGTGTATGGTCGCGCGGGAGAACCCTGCCGCCGCTGCACAACTCCGATCAGACAAATCAAACAGGGACAGCGCTCGAGTTTCTATTGTCCGCATTGCCAGCATTAGCCAAAGAGCCGCAGCGGCAAACGACAAACTGGCATAGAATCTCCCTCTGCTGTCACCCGAAAGACCCCGCATGAACGATACCCACCAGTCGCCCGAACCTATTCGCATCGGACTGATGCCGCCCCTGACTGGGCTGGTCTCACTCTACGGCAACGAGATAACTTGTGCGGCACGCATCGCGGTAGACGAGATTAATGGGCGCGGCGGCGTGCTCGGCAGGCCGCTTGAACTCATCATCGAGGATGACGGCAGCTTGCCGGACACTGCCGTCCCCGCCGCACTGCGGCTGATCGACGAACACCGCTGTATCGCCATCATCGGCAACCTGCTGTCCAATTCGCGTATTGCGGTCGCCACTCAGGTGGCCGAGCCGAGGCGCGTCCCCTATCTGAACTTCTCCTTTTACGAAGGCAGCATCGCCGGGCGCTATTTCTTTCATTTCGCCGCACTGCCCAACCAGCAGATCGACAAAATGATCCCCTACATGGCGAAACGCTACGGGCTGAAGATGTTCTTCGCGGGGAACAACTACGAATGGCCGCGCGGCTCCATCGATGCCGCGAAACGCGCATTGCACGAACTGGGCGGCGACATCGTCGGCGAAGAATACCTGCCCATCGGCACCCGTCTCGAAGGAATCGACAGCTTGCTCGATCATGTGGCACGTTCCGGTGCCGATGTGTTCGTGCCGTATTTCGCCGGCTCAGACCAGATCACGCTGCTCACCCGCTTCACCGAGATGGGTTTGAAAAAACGCATGGCAGTGGTGATGGGGCATTATGACGAAATGATGGTCAGCGGCCTGCCCGATGCCGTGCGTGAAGGATTCTATTCCAGCAACACCTATTTCATGTCGCTGGAGACTGAGACGAACCGCGCCTACCTGCGCCGTCTGGCGGTGCAACCCGGCATCACCGGCATCTGGCCGGACGGCAACGGCATCCTGACCAATTTCGGCGAGGGCACCTATCTATGCGTGCATGCTTTCGCCCGTGCGCTAGAGCTTGCTGGAACGACAGAAACGGAAGCGCTGGTCAATGCGCTCGAATCGGTGCGCGTCACCGGGCCGCAGGGCGAGGTGGCGATGGATGCGGCGACGCACCACGCCAGCGTGAACACCTATCTGTCGCGCTGCAATGCCGACGGCACGTTCACCATCGTCGAGACCTTCGGACGCATCCCTCCCCAGATACCGGAACGCTACCGCAACCAGATCGACGGATCGAAGCTGCACGAATCGCCGGCCACGGCACACACGGTGGCACGTATCGCCGCCGAGGCGAGTGCGGCCATGCGCAAGCTGGGCACCGCGCAACAGATACTTTCCGTCGCGGACATGGCGATTATTGCCACCAACGAACAGGGGCTCATCAGCGAAGCCAATTCCTGCGCCTGTCTGATGTTTGGTTACAGCATGCAGGAAATGATCGGTATGCCGGTGCACCAGTTGCTGCCGCCCAACCTGCGCCCGCACCATGCCGAACTGATGCGCGGCTTCGTCGACGGCGAGGAGACCGAACGGCGCATGGCCGAGCGCAACAACATCACGGGTTACCGCAAGGACGGCAGTTTTTTCCCGCTGGAAGCCTCTATCGCCAAATTTCGTAGTGGCGATGCCTGGACGCTGGTGGTCACCATGCGCGACGTCACCGAGCGCAAGCGCGCCGAGGAAGACATGCTGTGGCGCGCCACCCATGATGCGTTGACCGGGCTACCCAACCGCGCGCTGATCCGCGAGCGCCTGACCAACGCTCTGCTGCGTTCGCAACGCCAAGGGTTGAGCGTGGCATTGCTGTTCGTCGATCTGGACGGTTTCAAGCTGGTCAACGACACGCACGGCCATGATGCGGGCGATGCGCTGCTGAAGACCATTGCTTCGCGACTCATCGAACAGGTGCGTCCGGGCGATACTGTGGCCCGCCTGGCGGGCGACGAATTCGTGATCCTGTGCGAGCAGCTGGAACAGCCGCTGACCATCTCCGCACTGGCGGAGCGCATTAATCAGGCTTTGCGCCAACCGGTCGAACATCAGGGGATGTCGCTGTTCGTCAGTGCCAGCATCGGCATCGCGGTCGGGCACGGCAGCACACACAGCACCGACGACATGTTGCGCTCCGCCGATTCGGCGATGTATGCCGTCAAGGAAAAAGGGCGCGACGGCTGGCAATTCTTCAGCTACAGTCTGGAAGAAAAGGTGCGCCAGCGTCTGTCCGTGACACAGGGTTTGCGCATGGCACTGGAGCGCGATGAACTATCCTGCCGCTACCAGCCCATCGTCGCGGCGGAAAGCCGCCGCATCGTCGGCGCGGAACTCCTGCTGCGCTGGCGCAACGGCGAAAACGATATCTCTCCGGCGGTCTTTATTCCCATTGCGGAGATGACCGGCAGCATCGTGCCCATCGGCACATGGGTGTTCCGTCAGGGGTGCTTGGCAGAAGTGAACTGGCGGCAACGCTGGGGAGAACGCGCGCCCTCCTACATCTCCGTGAACGTCTCCACCCGGCAGCTGGGTGAAGAAAACCTGCCCGACCTGTTCGCCTCCATTCTGCAAGAGACCGGAGCCGACCCGGCGCGCATGCTGATCGAGATCACCGAGACTTCGCTGATGGCTGATGTGGAGACCAATCTTCAAGTGTTGCGCAAACTCGCCGCGCTCGGCCTGCGCGTCGCCGTGGATGACTTCGGTACCGGTTACTCCTCGCTGGCACAGTTAAACCGCATGCCGGTGAGCGTGCTGAAGATCGACAAGGCCTTTGTGGACGGGGTTGAGCAGCATGCGGAAAGCCGCACCGTGATCCGCGCCATCATCGGTCTCGGGCGCTCGCTCGGCCTGAAGCTGGTGGCGGAAGGTGTGGAGAACGAGGCGCAGTTGATGGAGTTACGCGGGCACGGCTGCGACTTGATCCAGGGCTATCTGTTCCATCGCCCATTGGAGATGCAGACTTTCATCGATACTTTCGAAAAAGAGCTGCAAACGGGGCATACTGAAATCGGTGCACCACTGTTCTTCCTGCTGTATGTCAGCGAGGCCAGCCACCCTTTGAACGAACAGGAGCTGGAAGCGCTGCATCAGATATCTTCAGACAACAACCAGCCCCTGAGTATCACCGGCTGCCTGCTGTATCAGGACGGCTGCTTCATGCAAATGCTGGAGGGAAAACGCGAGGCGGTGCTGGCGCTGATGGAACAAATCGGCAAAGATCCGCGCCACCGCAACCCCCGCATCGTCATGCAGGGCGATGCGCAACGGCGCGTGTTCCTCGATTGGGGCATGGCTTTCCGCGACATGTCGCACCGCAAAGGTGAACCGGATTTCGCCGGCTGGCAAAAGCGCATCATCAATTTCATGGAGTTGGCCGACGACGCGCACATCTGCTACACCTACATCACAGCCTTCAATAACAACGGCCATCTGGAAGAATAGTCGCGCCCGTAGCCGTGCCTCCTGACGCGGCTATGACCGCCTGTTGTCCTGCCACCAGCGTAGCAGCGCCGCTTCCGGCATGGGACGGGCGATACCGTAACCCTGACCGTATTGGCAACCCATCGCCAGCAATGCTTGAAAATGCGCCTCGGTCTCGACGCCCTCGGCCACGGTCTTGCGTTCGAACGCGTCCGCCAGCGCGATCACACCCTGGACGATGGCATGATCCCCCTTGTCGACCAGCATGTCGCGCACGAATGACTGGTCGATCTTGAGCGCATCCACGGGCAGGTGACTCAGGTAGGACAGCGACGAATAGCCGGTGCCGAAATCGTCCAGCGCAAAACTCACGCCGATCTTGTGGCAAGCCTCGATGATCTTGCCCACTTTGGCAATATCATCCAGTGCCGCGGTTTCCAACACTTCGATTTGTAGACTTTCGGCGGGAAGCTCGGGATAGCGCAACAGCTTGCGCTTGAGCTTCCAGACAAAATCAGAGTTCTGTAGATGGGATGCGGAAATGTTGATGCTCAATTCCAGCTCCAGGCCAATCAGGCGCCAGCGCTCCAGCTGCTCCAGCGCGGCCTGCATGACCCATTCGCCCAGTTCGATCTCCAGTTCGGTTCCTTCGATGGCGCGCAGGAAGTCGCCCGGGGCAAGCAATCCGCGCTCCGGATGATTCCAGCGGATCAGCGCCTCGGCACCCGACAGCTTCCTGGTCGTCATCTCCACCTTGGGCTGGTAATACAACTCGAACTCGTTGTCAGCCAAGCCGCTGGCAATGCGCGCGAGAAACTCGTGGTGCGTCCGGGCTCGCTGGTCATGCTCGACGTCGTACAGATGATAGCGGTTCTTGCCGGATTGTTTGGCGATGTACATAGCCTGATCGGCATGGCGCAGCAAAGTGTCGGCATCCTGATCGTCGCCGTGGTAAAGCGATACACCGATGCTGGCACCAAGGAAGAACGTTTTGCCGTCGATATCCATCTGCTGCGCCACCGACTCCAGCAGGCGATTCAGGCTACCGAGACATTCCTCAGCCGCCTCCAACCCCTCCAGCAGCACGACGAACTCATCGCCGCCCATGCGCGCGACCGTATCGTCGGCGCGCAACATCTGGCTGAAACGACGGGTCACCTCAATCAACACCTTGTCGCCTGCCTCGTGCCCCATGCTGTCGTTGACGTTCTTGAAGCCGTCCAGATCGATGAAACAGACCGCCAGCAATGTCTTGTTGCGTTTGGCATGCGCCAGCGCCTGCCGCATACGATCGGCCAGCAGCAGGCGGTTGGGCAAGCCGGTCAGCGGGTCATAGTGGGCAACATGTTCCAACTGTTTCTCGTGCTGCTTGAGCAGCGTGATATCCGAGAACACGGCGACGTAATTGGTCACTTCTCCCCGGTCATTGGTGACGGCCGAAATATTGAGCAGCTCGGCGAATACCTCGCCCTGCTTGTTGCGGTTCCATACCTCGCCGCGCCAATGGCCGAGCGACGCGATGCCCTGCCACATATCGCGGTAGAAAGACGGGCTCTGCAGGCCGGATTGCAACATACGCGGAGTCTTGCCGATGGCCTCATCGCGTGCATAACCGGTGATGCTGGTGAAGGCATCGTTTACCTCGACAATGTTCATGGCCGCATCGGTGATGATGATGCCCTCCAGCGTGTTTTCGAACACCTTGGCGGTCAATTGCAGGCGCTCGTCTATCCGCTTGCGTTCGGTCACATCCAGTTTGACCGCGACGTAGTGCGTCGTTCTGCCGGCAGCATCCTTCACGGGTGCAATGTAGGCCTCCTCCAGATAGATATCGCCATTCTTGCGCCGGTTAACGAATTGCCCCGACCACGGCTCGCCATTGACCAGCTTGTCCCACAACACCGGATACACTGAAGCATCGGTCAAGCCGGAATTGAGCACGCGCGGGTTACGCCCGATCACATCTTCCTGCGTATAACCCGACACCTCGGTAAAGCGCGGATTCACATATTCGATCCGAGCCTGCGAGTCGGTAATTACCACCGAAGTGGGGCTTTGTTCTATCGCCACCGACAACATCTGCAATCTGCCTTTCGCCTGTTTAATGTTGCGCAGGTAGATCACCGTCCCGCCGGCGGAAAGGATCAAGACGCTGCCCAGCAAACTGGCCAACAGGGTCAGCGCCCAGCGCTCGTGCGCCAGTTCATCAAGCGTCGGCAATTCGTCGCCAACAAAGATATTGAATCCGTATTCCGCCAATTCCACCGTGGTCAGCACATGAGGCACATCCTTGCCGTGAAGGCGGAACAACGAAGGAAACATCTGCGCATCCCATTGTTCCATCTGCAACACCGGCAACTCGCGTGTCTTGTAAAACTCGAGCATGGCATCCTGTGACAGCGAGGCTGCCGCCGCCCCAGGCAAGCTATGCAACTCCATGGATTTGTCATACGACAGAATGACGACATCGTTCACATCCGTCACAAAGGAGTCTGTCTGCTTGACCAGAAAATAAAGATTCGGCAGATCAACCTTGGCCACCACCGCGCCCATGAATTTGCCGTCGACGGTGATGGGCGTAGAAAAGTACAGGCCGGGAATGCGGGTCGTTTTGCCTACCGCGTATTGGGCACCTTTGCCGCCCTGGCTGGCCTGCCGGAAATACTCACGCTCGGCGTAATTGTTCCCCACCAGAGAAATCGGCGAATTCCAGTTGCTGGCCGCGATACAGTTTCCGCGTGCATCAAGCACATATACCAGATCCGCAGAAAGACTTTTGCCTGCCACTTCGAGGTAACGGCTCAAACCGCCTAATAAGGGATCGCGCGTCCAGACAGATTGGCGCTCCGCAACTGTTTCCGCAACAATTATGCGGCTGCGCGCCGCTGCCTGAACCTGCTGTGAATACACCAACAGATCGGGAATGCCGCGCAGATGCTGCAAGCTGCGCCCCATACTGTCGGCCAGATGGTTGGCACGCTCACGGGAAAGCTGGATCTTCTGCTCGATCAGCGCAGCGGTGCGCGTATCGTAACGCCGCTCGGCTACACTCCACACTAGGACGCACCACACCAGGATGGCGCACAGCAGCACCAGAACGATTCGACGCCTGTCGTCATTCCGTATTTTTTTCATACCTGTCATGCCGAAAATTGATACATAATTGCGCCCAAGTCTAACATGCGTGACCTGAAAAAATGAATGACGTTACCGGCGAACCCGCCGCATCCGGAATAGACAGCCTGATCGAGCACACACTGCGCGATATCGGTATCCCGCCCTGCCCGGCCATCCTCAGCCGCATCGTCACCGAAATACGCAAGGACGAGCCCGACTTCCATCTGCTGACCGGCATCATCAGTGCAGATGTGGGACTCGCCGCCGGTCTCATCAAAACGGCCAACTCACCCTATTTCGGCAGGCAGCAACGGGCACGCACGGTGCATGAGGCGCTGAGCATCCTCGGCTTGAACGTTGCCAGCCAGGCCATCGCAGGACTCATCATGCGCAACGTCTTTCCGCCCACGCCTACTATGAACCGTTTCTGGGATGGATCGGCACGCATCGCCCGCCTGTCCGGCTGGCTGTCGCAAAGACTCGATATTCGCGGCCTGGCCCCCGAAGATGCACACACCTTCGGCCTGTTTCGCGATTGCGGCATCCCCGTGCTGTTCAACCGCTATCCCGACTATGTGGAGATACTGGCAACCGCCAACAGGGAACCGCAGCGCAACTTCACCGAGATCGAATCGGCTTCGCTGCCCACCAACCACGCGGTGGTGGGTGACAGCATGGCCAGAAGCTGGTGGCTGCCCGAGCAGATCAGTCTTGCCATCCGCCATCATCACGACCTTGACATGTTGCATGACGATAGCGGTCCGCTCACGCTGACCAGCCGTCGCCTCATTGCCACAGCCCAGTTCGCCGAGCATATTCTGCAACGCCAACTCGGGCTGAGCCTCACGCATGAATGGGACAAACTCGGCGGCACCTGCGTAGCGCTACTGCAGGTGGATGAGGACGACCTCGAATTCCTGTACCAAGACGCGGCACCTGTGGCCGCTGCCGAGAGCTAGTCAAACTTTGCTGCTTCGGGAGGATTGCCCCGAAAGACAAAAAACGACCAACAAAAAGCCCCGCATTAACGGGGCTTTTGGGCGCGCCGGAACCGTACTTATTTCGCGGCGATCAGTCTCTCGTACTTGGCTCGCAATTGCTCCGGAGTCTCGACATGCGCCGGATCATGGGGAATGCAATCCACCGGGCAAACTTCCACGCACTGCGGCGTATCGTAGTGACCGACACATTCGGTGCATTTGTCCGGATCGATGATGTATATCTCGTCACCCTGCGTGATGGCATCGTTCGGGCACTCCGGCTCGCACACGTCGCAATTGATACATTCATCGGTAATTATCAGTGCCATGCTTCTCTCCTCGTTAAAACAATCTAGTTCTTCTGTTGCAACCTCGCCGCCACCTGCGGTGAAACAAACTTGCCGACATCGCCGCCGAAGCGCGCCACCTCGCGCACCATGGTGGCCGAAATGAAGGTGTACTGCTCCGCCGGGGTCAAAAACAGCGTCTCGACCTCGGGATAGAGGTTACGGTTCATCCCCGCCAGCTGAAACTCATATTCAAAGTCCGACACTGCGCGCAGGCCGCGCAACACCACGCGCGCATCGTGCGCCTGAACAAAATTCATCAGCAGGCCGTTGAATCCTTCCACTCGCACATTGGCAAAATCGGCGAACACTTCGCGCGCCATGCTCACCCGCTCTTCCAGCGTAAACAGGGTATGCGCACGGCTCTCGGCCACCGCGACAATGACTTCGTCGAACAAACCCGCCGCACGGCGTACCACATCTTCGTGACCGCGGGTGATGGGGTCAAACGTGCCCGGATAGACGACTTTTATCACTGCTGGATACCTAGTAATTGGTAACACACCTGCCCCGCCTTGCCGGATTTCAGCACCTTCCAAGGCGAAGCGATTTCGAGCGCCGCCCCCGCCTCCACGTACAACACTCCTCCCTCATTCAAACGCTGCGGCAATATTTCCAGCAATCTGGGCAGATAATCGCTGCCAAAGGGCGGATCGAGGAAGATCACGTCATAACGCACGGCATCGCGGAGGGCGAATTCTAGCCCATCCTGCACCCGCACGGCTACATTGGCGCAACCCAACTTGCGGATATTTTCCTGCAAGACCCGTGCTACGGAAGGGTTTTTCTCCACCATCGTCACGCGCTCTGCCCCGCGCGACACCGCCTCGAAGCCCAGCGCACCGCTTCCCGCAAACAGGTCGAGGCAGGTGCGTCCGTACAGCGTCTGTCCCAGCCAGTTGAACAGCGTCTCGCGCACGCGATCCGGAGTCGGGCGCAATCCTTCGGCATCGGGAAAGGTGATGATGCGGCTGCGCATCTCGCCGCCGATGATGCGTACCTTGTTTATTTTTCCGCTCCCTCTGGAGCTCCGACGATCACGGTCGCCATCGACTGCGCATCGAGGCGGCGTGCGAACGCGGCACGAATTTGTGGCGCGCTGACTTGCTCGATCTGGCGCGGAAAATCCTCCAGATAGGTCAGCGGCAGATTGTAGAAACCGATCACACTAAGGTAATCGAGTATCTTGCGGTTGCTGTCGATGCGCAGCGGGAACCCACCGATGATGTTCTGCTTGGCGGCGATCAACTCCTTTTCGCTCGGCCCCTTGGCAATGAATTCCGCCAGTGTGCCGCGCACCACTTGCAAGGCCTCATCGGCCTGTTCCTTTTTGGTCTGCAAGCCGATCTGAAAAGCGCCCGCCTGTTTCATCGGCATGAAATAACTGTACACGCTGTAGGCCATCCCGCGTTTCTCTCGCACCTCGTTCATCAGGCGCGAAACAAAGCCCCCGCCGCCGAGAATGTAGTTGCCAACATAAAGGGCGAAATAATCCGGGTCACTGCGCGCCATGCCCGGCGCACCAAGCAGGATATGGCTCTGGCTGGCGGGATGGGTAATGCGTTGCTCGCTCGCGCCCATTTTCGCCGCGACCGGCGGCAACTCAACCGGCCTCATCCCGTTGGGAAGTTGCGCGGTCAACTGCGCCGCAATAGCCTCGGCCTGAACGCGCGTCACATCACCCATGATCGCCACGACGGCCGTGTCGGCACGATAGTGCGCGGCAAAAAAATCGCGCAGCGCCTTATCCGTGATGCCTTCCACGCTGGCAACCTCGCCGGAGACCGGCAGCGCATAGGGGTGAGCACCGAACACCGCCTTCTGGAAGGCCTTGTCGGCGATGCTCTCCGATTTGGTCTCGGCCTCCTTCAGCGCCGCGATCACACGCGCCTTTTCGCGCGCCAGAATCGCCTCCGGGAACAGCGGACTCTGCAACACGCGCGCCAGAATCTCCAGCGCCTTGTCGCGCTCGGTGGCGCTGCTCAGCGTGCGCAACGAGACACTGGCCCTGTCCTGATCGAAGCTGCCACCCAGTTGCGCGCCGATATCCGCCATGCCGCGCGCGACATCATCCTCGCTCAGTCCTTCCGATCCCAAATCCAGCAGATGATGGGTCAACCCCGCCACACCCGAGCTTTCAGCCGTATCGAAACTGCTGCCCGCCGGGAAGCTCACCGCCACGTCCAGCATCGGAATATCGTGATCCTCGACGAACAGCACCTTTGCGCCGCTTGCGCTCTGCCAGTGCTGGATATTCGGCGCTGCCGAAACGGCCGTCGCGACGCCGCACAATACCGCGAACAAAAATAACTTAATGCGCATGCGACGCTCCTTGGGGCGGACGTTTGGGTTTGCCGGAAAGTGGCTGCGGATCGAGCACCGCGACGGTCAGATTGTCGTCCTGCAAGAATTCTTCGGCGACTTGGCGCACCTGTTCGGCGGTGACCGCCTGCAATCTTTCGATCATCAGCCCGATGGCACGATGCCCCAGACCGATGCTCTCCATCTGCCCGATCTGCATCGCCTGATAGAACACCGAATCGCGTTTGTAAACTTCACTGGCCGTGACCTGCGCCTTGACCCGGCGCAACTCCTCCTCGCTCACGCCCTCTTTCACCAACTGCTCGATCTCCTTGCGCAGCGCGATCTCGACATCGATCACCGTCTTGCCTTCGCTGGGAGTGGCCTCCAGCGTGAACAGGCTGGGACCGCGCGCGACCGAGTCGTAACCGGCCCCCGTGCCGCTGGCCACCTGCTGCTCGCGCACCAGATGCTTGTTCAAACGCGCCGACTCGTTGCCGTCCAGCACGCCCGCAAGTATCTCCAGCGCGTAAGGCTTCCAGTCCCGTGCCGGATCTCTCAGTACCGGCGCGTGAAAACTCATCACCAGATGCGGCAATTCGGCGGGAGCCTTGACCACCAGGCGTTTGATACCGGCTTGTTTCGGCTCCTCGAAATTGCGCCGCGATTGCATCACTCTTCGGGGAATCGCGCCGTAGTGGCGTTGCGCCAGCGCGAACACCTCATCCGCCTTCACATCCCCGGCAATCACCAGCGTGGCATTGTTCGGCGCGTACCAGCGGTCATACCACGCCTTGGCATCGCCCACGGTGAGCGTGGACAGATCGTTCATCCAGCCGATCACCGGATGCTGGTAGGGATGCTGCTCGTAAATCGCCGCCATCATCTTTTCGTACAACAGCGCATGCGCGTCATCGTCCGTGCGCCAGCGGCGCTCCTCCATCACCACATTGATCTCCTTGGCAAAATCCCCCGCAGTAAGATTCAGATTGCGCATGCGGTCAGACTCAAGTTGCATCGCCAGTGGCAGCCTGGATTTGTGCAATTGCTGGAAATAGGCGGTGTAGTCGTAGCTGGTAAAAGCATTCTCGCGCCCGCCCGCAGCGGCGATGCGTTTGGAAAACTCGCCCGCCGGCACGGTCATCGTGCCTTTGAACATCAGATGTTCCAGCACGTGCGCGATGCCGGTCACGCCGGTGCGCTCGTCCATGCTGCCCGCCTTGTACCAGATCTGCTGCACCACCACCGGCGCGCGGTGGTCTTCCTTGACCACGACTTTCAGGCCGTTCGCCAGCGTGCGCTCGAATACTTGAGCCTGCGCGCCCGCCGCCAGCAGCAGCAGCAGCGCAAAACAAAACAGATAAATCCTCATATTACCTAGCCCTCAAAGGTGTAATCGGCATAAAATGCAGCGCGCATTATGCGACACTTTCCCGACTTTCGACTACGCATGATCAATGTTTAGCTTCCTGAAAAAGAACACTCTCTCATCCCCGGACAGCGGATGGATAGCGCGGCTGAAGTCCGGCCTGGCGCGCACCGGCAATCAACTCACCGATCTGTTCGGACGTGGTGGCAAGATCGACGACGAGTTGTACGAGGAACTGGAGACCATCCTCATCACCGCCGATGTCGGCATGAACGCGACCGGCGCGCTGCTCGCCGACCTGCGCCATCAAGTGCGAGAACAGCGCCTGACGGAAGCCGCGCAACTCAAGGAAGCACTCGCCCAATGCTTGCACAAATTGCTTGCACCGCTGGAACAGCCCTTGCGCGCCGGCGGTCACAAGCCGTTCGTCATCATGCTGTGCGGGGTGAACGGTGCGGGCAAGACCACTTCCATCGGCAAGCTGGCAAAATATCTGCAAGGTCAGGGGCTATCAGTGCTGCTGGCGGCCGGCGACACCTTTCGCGCCGCCGCGCGCGAACAGTTGATGACCTGGGGCGAACGCAACAACGTCACGGTGATCGCGCAGCAGAGCGGCGATTCCGCCGCTGTGATCTTCGACGCGGTGCAGGCCGCCCAAGCACGCAAGATCGATGTGGTTCTGGCCGACACCGCCGGGCGGCTGACCACCCAAGCGCACCTGATGGAAGAGATCAAAAAGGTCAAGCGCGTGATCGCCAAAGCCTTGCCGGAAGCGCCACACGAAGTGCTGCTGGTGCTGGATGCCAACACCGGCCAGAACGCGCTTTCCCAAGTCAAAGCATTCGATGAGGCGCTCGGCGTGACCGGACTGATCCTCACCAAACTGGACGGAACCGCCAAGGGCGGCGTGATCGCCGCCATCGCCAAAGCGCACCCGATCCCGGTGCGTTTCATCGGCGTGGGGGAAGGGCTGGACGACCTGCGTCCCTTTCTGGCCGGGGATTTCATTTCAGCTCTGCTGGGAATCACCGAATGATTTCATTCAATCAGGTCAACAAACGCTATCCCGGCGGCTACGAGGCGCTGAAGAACGTCTCTTTCGACATCGCCGAAGGCGAGATGGTGTTTCTCACCGGCCACTCCGGCGCGGGCAAGAGCACACTGCTCAAACTCATCGCCGCTATCGAGCGCCCCAACTCAGGCAGCGTGCTGGTGAACAGCCAGAACGTCGGCGTACTCAAAGGCGGCGCGTTGCCCTATCTGCGCCGCAATCTCGGCATCATCTTTCAGGATCACAAGCTGCTTTTTGACCGCAGCGTGTTCGATAATGTGCTACTGCCGCTGCAAATCTGCGGCTTCGACCACCGCGAGAGCAGCAAACGCGTGCGTGCCGCGCTGGACAAGGTGGGGCTGCTGAAGCGCGAGAAGACCAATCCCATCGCGCTGTCGGGCGGCGAACAGCAACGCCTGTGCATCGCGCGCGCCATCGTCAACCGCCCGTCCATCCTGCTGGCCGATGAACCGACCGGCAATCTGGATGCGGCCTATGCGCAGGAAATCATGGCGATTTTCAGGTCGTTCCATCAGGTCGGTGTGACACTGTTGCTCTCTACTCACGACACCGGCGTGCTGCAAGACAGCGGCGTGCGCCGCCTGGAATTGAATCACGGCGAGCTAGTGCGCTCAGCTTCAACGGATTCGGGATCAATATGAGACAGTCCATCTCCCAACACTTGGGCGTAATGCATTCCGTGCTGCACCGCATGTTT
Organism: Gallionella sp.; assembly: GCA_034371155.1. Lineage (GTDB taxonomy): Bacteria > Pseudomonadota > Gammaproteobacteria > Burkholderiales > Gallionellaceae > Gallionella. The sequence goes on from JAXMKV010000027.1 coordinate 26,026, forward strand.
GCCTCCAGACTGGGGGGCGCGCTCAACATTCTGGTGATCGGCATCGCTCTCAGCCTGCCCGCCGGGATGTATGTGCTACTGCAAAACGTGCAGGGACTGATCGCACAGCTCTCGGGGGTGCCGCAGATTAGCCTGTTCCTCGAGATAGAAGCGAAAGACGGTGATATCGACGCTCTGCGCAAGCGGCTCGCTGCACACCCCGACATCCTCGGCACCGAATTCATCGCGCGCGATGCGGCTTTGGAACAACTCAAGAACAGCACCGGCATGTCCGATGTGATCGGCGGACTCGACAAGAACCCCTTGCCCGACGCATTCATCGTCACCCCCAAAGATAGCGAAGCCCAAGCACTGGAAGCGTTGCGCGACGAATTGGCGCAACTCCCCGGAATCGAGCTGGCACAACTCGATTCCGCCTGGGCCTACAAACTCGAATCCCTGCTCAAAGTCGGCCGCCTCGCCGCATTGATCCTCGCCTGCCTGCTCAGCCTCGCGCTGGTCGCCATCACCTTCAATACCATACGCCTGCAAATACTCACCCGACGGGAAGAAATCGAAGTTTCCAGACTGATCGGCGCAACGAACGGCTTCATTCGCCGTCCCTTCCTGTATTTCGGCGCACTACAAGGGCTGCTCGGCGGGGTGACGGCTTGGCTCATCATTTCTGCCAGCCTGATGCTGCTCAACCGTCCGCTGGCCGAACTGTCACAGCTCTACGCCAGCCAGTTCAGCCTGCATCCCCTGTCTTTGGGCGACAGCCTGTCGCTGCTGCTGTTCTCACTCTACTTGGGCTGGCTGGGGGCTTGGCTCTCGGTCACACGCCACCTTTCGCAGCTTGAGCCGCGCTAAAATGCCCCTTTCAGGGTGTCCCATCGCGCGGTAAATCGTTCGCCTGCAAGGGGGCGGTGTCTGGCTTTCCGCGACTAGGTAATGTCGCCAAAATGACTGACTGCCGTGTAATTGCCAAGAATTGCCCACCTTAGACTGAACTCACATCAATCTTGGCACTCCTATCACCCGAGTGCTAGAATCTTCCCAAAGGAGGAAATGCTATGAATACTGCTTTGAATTTTCTCATGCCATCTGCCGTCGGCAGCTTGGAGGGTTACGTCCAGACGGTGAACCGCTTCCCCGTGTTGTCGCAGGAGCAGGAGTTCGCCTTGGCAACGCGCTTCAAGACCGAGAACGATCTGGATGCAGCACGTCAGTTGGTGTTGTCGCATCTGCGCGTGGTGGTTAGCGTGGCGCGCGGTTATGCCGGCTACGGGCTGCCGCAGGCTGACCTGATCCAGGAAGGTAACATCGGCCTGATGAAGGCGGTCAAACGCTACGACCCTGATCGCGGAGTGCGGTTAGTGTCGTTCGCTCTGCACTGGATACGTGCCGAGATACATGAGTTCGTGGTGCGCAACTGGCGCATGGTGAAGATTGCCACCACCAAGGCTCAGCGCAAATTGTTCTTCAACCTGCGCAGCCTGAAACAGGGTCTGGAACCGCTCAAGCCGCAACAGGTCAGCGAGATTGCACGCCAACTCAACGTCAGTGAACATGACGTGGTCGAGATGGAGATGCGTTTCGCCGGGCGCGATGTCGCGCTGGAGCCAAGCGGCAGCGATGATGACGAAAGCTACGCGCCGATCCAGTATCTGGCAGACAGCGAAGAGCACGAACCATCGCACATCCTGGAGGCGGCCGAGCGTGAGCGCGTGCAGACATCTGGCCTGTCCCAAGCGCTTGCCGGTCTGGATGAACGCAGCCGCCGCATCGTCGAGGCGCGGTGGCTGAATGAAGGCGAATCGGCGACACTGCACGAGCTCGCTGCCGAGTTCAATGTCTCGGCGGAGCGCATCCGACAGATAGAGCAGAAGGCTTTGTGCAAGATGCAAGCGACACTGTCTTTGAACGCCGCATGATGGGAACGTGAAACAGAATGAAAAAGCCGCATTGATGCGGCTTTTTCATTTTACGATCTTTAGTTTCGGTTTGGGATGCAGCTTGGTCGGCGGATCTCCTTCGTCCTCCGGCGGCGGATCTGCTCCTTGAAACACCAGCCCCTGCCCGTTCTCCTTGGCAAAAATTCCGATGACGGCCTCGACCGGCACGATGATCTCGTGAGCTTTTCCGCCGAAGCGACCGTTACAACTGATGTATTCGTTGCCCAGTTCAAGATTGCGCACTGCGTCCGCGCTGACATTGAGCACGATCTCGCCATCTTTCACATAGGCCGTCGGCACCTGGGTATTGGCGTTGACCCGTACCGCAAGGTACGGGGTCAAGCCGCTGTCCACGCACCATTCATAGATCGCGCGGATCAGATACGGACGGGTGGACAGATCACTCATTACTTGCGCATCGCCCGTTCGGAAGGTGTCAACGCATCGATGAACCCCTGACGTGAGAACAAACGCTCGGCGTATTTCATCAACGGGGCCGCATCTTTGCCCATCTGGATACCGTAGTGGTCTAGACGCCACAACAACGGAGCGATCGCCACGTCCAGCATTGAAAACTCTTCGCCCAACAGGAATTTCTGCTTGGTCAGGATCTGCGCCAACTGGACGAGATTGTCGCGTATCACCGCGCGCGCTTTGTCGGCGGTCTTGCCATTCTGTTCGATGACGCCGACCTGGCTGTACAACTCTTGCTCGAAACGATGCAGAAACAGGCGCGCACGACCGCGCATGACGGGATCGGGCGGCATCAGTTGGGGATGGGGGAAACGCTCGTCAATGTATTCATTGATGATATTGGCCTCGTACAGGATCAGATCGCGCTCGACTAATACCGGCACTTTGTTGTAGGGATTGATCACCGCGATATCTTCGGCGCGGCTCATCAAATCCACGTCGATCACTTCAAAATCCATGCCTTTTTCGTACAGGACGATACGGCAACGGTGGGAGAATGGGCAGGTGGTGCCCGAATAAAGTCGCATCATAAGATCAAACCTGACTATTTGAATAAAAACAAAAACCAAATGGCGGAACTGAAAGCCCCGCCATTTGGCACTCACTGCATCTGCCGCGAACTTACCACAAACGCGGCATCCATTTCAACCGGATGTCAGTGGATGTCCTTCCATATCTCCTTCTTCAGCGCATAAACCAGTGCCAAGAGGACAAACAGGAAACCCAGCACGATGAAGCCGAGGTTGTAGCGCACCAATTTAGCCGGTTCGCTCATGAACACCAGATAATTGGTCAAATCGGCAACGGCAGCATCATACTCCGCCGGCTTCATCGAACCCGGGGTCACCAGCTCCAGCTTTTTTACTTCATGCCCGTCGTGATTTTCCACTTTCAGATGCAGTTCACCCTGCATATCGGACATCACATGCGGCATGGCCACGCTGGGGAAAGCCGTGTTGTTCCAGCCAGTTGCTGCCGCGCTATCCACATAGAAAACGCGCAGGTAGGTGTAGAGCCAGTCAGGACTGCGGGAGCGTGCAATTACGCTCAAGTCGGGCGGCACCACCCCGTAAGCCAGCTTGGCCGAGTTCGCGTCCATCGCGGCCTGCATGGTCGAGCCGATTTTTACGTCGTCGGGCAATTCCAAATCCTTCTTGATCTGCTCCTCGGACATACCGATGTCAGCCAGACGGTTATAGCGCATATAAGCGGCACTATGGCAGGCCAGACATCTGGAAGTAAACAACTTCGCGCCGCGTTGCAGCGAAACTTTGTCATTCAGATCGACCGGTGCCTTATCCAAGTGCATTTCCGCACCGCTGGCCCAAACCAGGGCAGGTGCAGCAACGAACAAGGCCAGCGCCAAAATTCTCTTGATTGCTTTCATGTCAGCGTACCTTTCTGTTCTATTTGCACGTCACACGTTCAGGTTCGGGCTTGCACTTGTCTATCTTGGTGTACCACGGCATCAGAATGAAGAATGCGAAGTACACCACGGACAACACCTGAGAGATGATCGTATAGGTCGGTGTAGCGGGCATCAGGCCGAGATAGCCCAAGCCGACGAAGCTCACCACGAAAGAGGCCAGAAAAGCCTTGTAGAGCGGGCCGCGATAACGGACGGACTTGACCTTGCCGCGATCCAACCAGGGCAAGAAGAAGAATGCCACGGTCGCGACCCCCATCGCTACCACGCCCGGGAACTGCGAACCGAACATCGGTGGTACCGCGCGCAGAATCGCGTAATACGGGGTGAAGTACCACACAGGCGCGATGTGCTCCGGGGTCTTCATCGGATTAGCCGGCACGAAGTTGTTGTACTCCAGGAAGTAACCGCCCATGTCCGGGGCAAAAAACACCACCGAGCAGAACACAATCAGGAAACCGATTGCCGCCACGCCGTCCTTGACTACCATGTAGGGGAAGAAAGGAATCCCGTCCAGTGGAATGCCGTTGGCATCCTTGTTTTTCTTGATTTCGATGCCATCAGGATTGTTTGACCCCACTTCGTGCAGTGCCACCAAGTGGGCCACCACGAGCAGCACCAGCACCAGAGGGATCGCAATGACGTGCAAAGCAAAGAAGCGATTTAGTGTCGCGTCGGAAACTACGAAGTCGCCACGGATCAGAATCGCCAGATCATGTCCGACGAAGGGAACAGAGGCGAAAAGGTTGACAATCACCTGCGCCCCCCAGAACGACATCTGCCCCCACGGCAATAGGTAGCCCATGAAGGCTTCGCCCATCAGCGCCAGATAGATGATCATACCGATGATCCACAACAACTCGCGCGGCTTACGGTACGAACCGTACATCAGGCCGCGGAACATGTGCAGGTAGATCACCACGAAGAACATCGAAGCGCCGGTGGAATGAATATAGCGCAGCAGCCAACCCCACTGCACGTCGCGCATGATGTACTCGACCGACGCGAAGGCGAACAGCGCATCCGGCTTGTAGTTCATGGTCAGGAAGATGCCGGAGAGAATCTGGATCACCAGCACCAGCAGCGCAAGGCCACCGAAGAAGTACCAAAAGTTGAAATTTTTCGGCGCGTAATACTCCGAAGCATGTTCCTTCCAGGTTGAAACCAGCGGGAAGCGTTCGTCGATCCAGCCGATCAGATTTTTCAGAAGATTCATCATGCTGCAACCCCCTTATCGGCGGGTTGACCGCCTTTGAGCTTACTTTTGTCGTCATCCCCGATCAAGAGGCGCGTCTCACTCAAGTACATGTGTGGAGGAATGATCAGGTTGGTCGGGGCAGGAACCCCCTTGAACACGCGCGCGGCCAAATCAAAACGGGAACCGTGGCACGGGCAAAACCAGCCGCCCGCCCAGTTGGCCCCCAAGTCTGCCGGGGCCACTTCTGGACGGAAGGTCGGGGAACATCCCAAATGGGTACAAATGCCGAGAACCACCAGAATCTCGGGTTTGATGGAACGGGTCGGATTGTTGCAATACTCCGGCTGCTGCGGCACGGAAGAGGACGGATCCGCCAATTCGCTATCGTTTTTGGATAACATGTCCAGCATCTCTTTGGAGCGGTGCACGATCCAAACAGGCTTGCCCTGCCACTCCACGCTGATCATCGTTCCCGGCGCTACCGCGCTGACATCGATCTCGACCGGCGCACCGGCCGCCTTGGCGCGTTCGCTTGGCATCAAACTCAATACGAACGGAGCGCCCGCTCCTGCGGCAGCTACGCCGCCAGCCGCTGTTGTCGCGGCGAGCAACAGTCGCCGCTTGCTGTGATCCACATTATCAGTCATGACCCTCTTCCCTTATGGTTAGAACTTATTCTTGATGACGAAACCGGAGGCATATATCCGGTTGCTCGTCAGATAACAGAGGATAGTGCTGCGACATTGCCTGCGCTCAGGATCGATCCATTCGAGCAGGCCGAGGTTCGCTCCCCAATTCAAACCCCCATGCCAATAGCGCACCGCTCAGAGCGAGCCGTGCTCAGTACCCGACTAGTTGTTGCGCGCGCCCTGCTTGACCCATTTCCTGAGGATCAGGATGTATTGCCGGTCAAGCGTGCCTGATGCATTCAGACCCATGGGCATTTTCAGACCCTTGTTGGTTCCGGTCAGCAACTTGGTGAACGTGCTCGCTTCGCTGTTGCCAGGTATGACCACCGGACCGTATTTCGTGCCCTTCATCAACGACTCGTAGGAAGTCAGGTCGAGCCCGCTCACAGCGACACCCTTTCCACCGGGTTGATGGCAACTCACGCAGTAGTCGTGCAGGATGGGCTGTACATCATTTTTGAAGCTCACTTCCTCATGCCCCAAAACCTTGAGCGCGGCATCTTGCGGACTCACCGAACCGCTCGCCGCAACTGCGTTGAACGAAAATGCCGCCAGCATTACCCCGCCTAGAAATGTTTTTATTCTCATCACTACTCCCCCAAAAATAGTCCGGCGATCAATGAGACTCGCGCAGTTGTAAATAAACCGCCAGAAAACCAAACATAAAAAACCAATCACGCCGTCCCGGAAATGACCCATTCAATGTTTCCGGCTGGTAGCCAACGGACGCGACGATGTTACGCAACGAATCAGGAAAAGGCAAATAAGTAATCCCTGATTGGCCAGTTTGTAAATTCGGCTACACCGGCACATCCTGATCGAAAAACCGGTGTACCAAACCGAATCGTTCCGCCAAGTGTTCGCCCAAGGCCTGCACGCCATAGCGCTCGGTCGCATGATGTCCGGCAGCGATGAAAGCCACACCGGTTTCTTGCGCAATGTGGACGTTCTGCTCGGAAATTTCTCCTGTAATAAAGGCATCCACACCCAAGTCGACCGCCTGCCCCAGATAACTCTGCGCGGCGCCGCTACACCAGGCAACCCGTTTGATCTGCTGTGCCGCATCGCCGATGACCTGCGGTTTGTAACGCAATTTTTCGGCAATCTCCCGCTCAAATTCGTTCAACGTCTGCGGCTGGGCAAGCTCACCGTAACAAGCAAGATTCTGCTCACCAAAGCGTCCGCGCTCCAACAATCCAAGCAAATTTGCCAATCTGGCGTTGTTCCCCAATTCCGGATGGGCATCCAACGGCAGATGGTAGGCCAGCAGGCTGACGTCATGGCCGAGCAACTGCGCGATCCGGCGCTTCTTGATTCCGGTAATGACAGCCTCTTCACCGCGCCAGAAGTAACCGTGATGAACCAAAATCGCATCAGCTCCCCACATGATCGCCTCATCCAGCACACGCTGTGAAGCGGTCACCGCAGTGGCGATGCGCAACACCTCAGGCCGACCTTCCACCTGAAGACCGTTCGGGCAGTAATCCTTGAATGAGGCGGTTTGTAACAGGCTTGCGTTATAATCGCGCAATTCATCGAGCAGCATGTGTTTCCCTATCATTTTCCGAATACAGGCGGGTTCATCTTACCATGCGCAAACACTGGTTATTGTTCACTCAGGCCGTCACCATTGCACTGGCGCTATTGTTCATCGTCCAGACCCTGAAGCCCGAACTGCTGCCCAGCACAGCGCGCAGTGGCATGGTCACCATGTACGAGGGAATGCCGAAAACGGCAGATGGGCAGCTACCAGTAAACGGACTCAGCGCCGCTGCGCAAAAAGCCATGCCCGCCGTGGTCAATATTTTCACCAATACCACCGTCAAGGCTCCCGCCCATCCTTTCATGGACGATCCGCGGTTCCGCTTTTTCTTCGGCGATCCCGGCGAAGCAGAACCACAGAGCAACTCCAGCCTGGGTTCAGGTGTCATCGTCAGTCCGGACGGTTATATTCTCACCAACCATCATGTGGTCGAAGCCGCCGACCAGATTGAAGTGGCATTGGCGGACGGCCGTAAGACTAGAGCACACGTGGTCGGTTCGGATCCGGAAACGGATCTGGCCGTCATAAAAATTGAACTTCCCGGCGCGTTACCTGCTATCACCTTCGGACACGCGGAACAGGCGCATGTCGGCGACATCGTGCTCGCCATCGGCAACCCGTTCGGGGTCGGCCAAACGGTCACCATGGGTATCATCAGCGCGCTCAAGCGCAATCATCTGGGATTGAACACCTTCGAAAACTTCATCCAGACCGATGCCGCGATCAACCCCGGCAACTCGGGGGGGGCGCTGGTAGACATCAACGGCAATCTGCTCGGCATCAACAGCGCGATCTACTCACCCAACGGCGGCTCGCTGGGTATCGGTTTCGCCATTCCCGCCAGCACGGTAAAGAAAACCATGGAGCAGATTATCCAGCACGGCTCGGTGACGCGCGGCTGGATAGGCACCGGTGTACAGGAACTCACCGCCGAACTCGCCGAATCATTCAAGCTGGGCAATACACAGGGCGTGCTGGTCACCGAAGTGATACGCGGCAGTCCGGCCGAGCAAGCGGGAATCAAACCGGGTGATATTCTGGTGTCCATCGACGGATCGCCCATCACCGACTGGAACAACATGCTGGAGGTAGTGGCCAACCTGCCTCCCGGCAAGGTTGTGACGGTAAAACTGATGCGCAACGGCGAAGAAATATCGATACGGGTGAAGATTGGAAAACGCCCGCTGCCGCAGGCTCAATAAATCGTCCGTGAGAGCGCGAAACCCAGCTTGCCTTTCGGCAAGCCGGTGCAACTAATTTTCGACCGGCTTCTTCATCCAGCTTGCCACCACGATACCCGCCTCGTAAAGCAGCCACAGAGGGATCGCCAGCATGAATTGCGACACCACATCCGGCGGGGTGAATATCGCGCCGACGACGAATGCCCCGACGATCACGTAAGAGCGTATCTCCCGCAGCTTTTCCACCGTCACCACGCCCATGTGCACCAACACCACCACGGCTACCGGCACTTCGAATGTGATGCCGAAGGCCATGAACATACCGATCACAAAACTGAGGTATTGATCGATGTCGGTCATCACCGCCACGCCCTGCGGGGCTGCCGCAGTAATAAAACCGAACACCACCGGAAAGACCGCGAAGTAGGCAAACATCATGCCCGAAAAAAACAACAGCGTACTGGCTACCACCAGAGGCAACACCAGACGCTTTTCATGCAGGTACAAGCCGGGTGCGACGAAACGCCAGACCTGCCACATGATGTAAGGAAGGGAAATGAGAAAGGCGGTCATCATCGCCACCTTGAGCGGCACAAAGAAGGGCGTTGTCACGCCCGTGGCGATCATCTGCCCCCCTTTGGGAAGTTTGGACAGCATCGGTTGCGCCAGCAAAGCGTACAGATCGGCGGCCCACGGAAACAGGCAGAGAAATACCACCAACAAAGCAATCACCGCATGCATCAAACGTGAGCGCAATTCGATCAAATGCGCGATCAGACTTTCACCGGTTGTCATTGATCTGTCTTGTCGCTTGCGTGAGGCACTGCCGTGGCGGGGATAGTCGGCGGTACTTCATCCTGCTTGGCTTTGTGATGAGCCTGCAAGATGTGCTGCTCCAGCGTCAGTCCGGTTTCTTGCAAGGTGTTTCCGATGCTGCTGGCTTCCTGCCGGATATTCTGCTGCAACTTGCGCGCTTCCTCGATAACCATATCATTGGATATCTCGTTCTTCACGTTCTGCACGTAACGCTGCACCCGCCCCCACAAATGTCCCAGGGTGCGCGCCACCTTGGGCAAGCGCTCGGGGCCGATGACCATCAACGCCACCAGCATGACGATTGCCAGTTCCGAAAAAGCGATATCAAACATTGCTGTTTGACTTTTCCTTCACTTCACCCTCGATGGTTTGCCCTTCCTGTTTAACCTGTTTGGGCTCGTCCTCGCGCATGCCGTCCTTAAAGCCTTTTACGGCACCGCCCAGATCACCACCGATGTTGCGCAATTTCTTGGTGCCGAAGACCAGCACGACCACCAGCAACACGATCAACCAATGCCAGATACTCAATCCGCCCATGATGCGCTCCTTAGTAAATTAACTGCGTTTAACCATGGGCGGAATGTTGCCTCCGCCGATGATGTGAATATGCAAGTGGAACACTTCCTGCCCACCGCCTTTCCCGGTATTGATCACCGTGCGAAAACCACTGTCCAGCCCCTGCTCCTTCGCCAGTCTTGGTGCCAACAACAGCATCTTGCCCAGCAATGCCGCGTGAATTCCATCTACTTCGAACAGAGAGGCGATATGCAGCTTCGGAATCAGCATAAAGTGTACCGGCGCAACCGGATTAATATCATGAAAAGCAAACACCTCGTCGTCTTCATAGATCTTTTTGCTTGGTACTTCACCGCGCGCGATCCGGCAAAAGATACAGTCACTCATATCAGCCTTTTCCCCTGCTTTCCTTTTCCGCGAGACCCGACAACCCCTCGCGCCGCGCCAGTTCGCTCAATATATCCCCGGCGCTCAGTCCATGACTGGACAACAGCACCATGCAGTGAAACCATAAATCTGCGGTCTCGTACACCAAGTGGCTTTTGTCAGCACCCTTGGCGGCCAACAACACCTCTCCTGCTTCTTCGATCACTTTTTTCAGAATGGCATCCTCGCCCTTGCTGAACAGCTTGGCGACATAGGAACTCTCCGGCGAGGCATGCTTGCGCAACTCCAGCGTTTCCGTCAATCGTTGCAAAATATCGGCGTTCGTTTCTGACATGGAACATTCACTTTTTATAGATTTCATCTGGCGATTTCAGCACGGCATCAACCTCTACCCATCGCCCATGCTCCAAACGACTGTAAAAACAACTCGCGCGCCCAGTGTGACAGGCGATACCGCCGTGTTGTTCCACTTGCAGCAAAATCACATCGCCGTCGCAATCCAGCCGGATTTCCTTCACCCTCTGTGTGTGCCCGGATTCCTCGCCCTTGTGCCACAACTTCCTGCGTGAGCGCGACCAATATACCGCTTCATTTTTCTGCCAAGTGAGTTTCAGTGCTTCGCGGTTCATCCATGCCACCATCAGCACTTGGCCGCTGGCGGCATCCTGCGCAATCGCCGGCACCAGACCGTCATCAGACCAGTTGATCTTATTCAGCCAAGCCTCGTCGGTCATAACCGCACCTCGATGCCCTGCCCTGCCATGAATTCTTTTGCCTGCTGCACGGTGTATTCGCCGAAATGAAAGATGCTGGCCGCCAGCACCGCATCCGCCCCCCCCTGCTTAACGCCGTCGGCAAGATGTTTCAGATTGCCCACACCGCCGCTGGCGATCACCGGGATTTCCAGCGCGTCAGTCACCGCGCGCGTGAGCGCCAGATCGAAACCGTTCTTTTGTCCGTCCCTGTCCATGCTGGTCAGCAGGATCTCGCCCGCGCCCAATAGCTGCATCTTCTTCGCCCACTCGACCACATCCAGCCCGGTGGCCTTGCGCCCGCCGTGCGTGAATACCTCCCAGCGACCGGGATCGACTTGCTTGGCATCGATCGCCACCACGATGCACTGCGAACCGTAACGTGCCGAGGCATCCGCAACCAGTTGCGGATTGAGCACCGCCGAAGTATTGATACTGACTTTGTCGGCCCCGGCATTAAGCAGATTGCGTACGTCCCCCACCTCGCGCACCCCACCGCCCACGGTCAATGGAATGAACACCTGGGAAGCGACTTGTTCGATGATGCGAAAAATAATGCCACGGTCGTCCGAGCTGGCGGTGATATCCAGAAAGGTCAGTTCGTCCGCCCCCTGCTCGTCGTAGCGCCGCGCAATCTCCACCGGGTCGCCGGCATCGCGCAACTCGACGAAACTCACGCCTTTGACTACGCGCCCCGCCGTGACATCGAGACAGGGAATGATGCGCTTGGCCAGCATCAGATTTGCGGTTTGAGTTCGTCGGCCAAAGCTTGCGCCGCGCGAAAGTCCAGCGTGCCTTCATAAATGGCCCGCCCGGTGATCGCGCCGGTGATACCCTCGGCACGCACCGCGCACAGGGCGCGCACATCATCCAGATTGGTGATGCCGCCGCTGGCGATAACGGGAGTCTTCAGCGGACGCGCCAAATCGACGGTTGCCTCTATATTCACGCCGCTCAACATGCCGTCCCGCCCGATATCGGTGTATATGATCGCTTCCACACCATAGCCTTCGAAACGTTGCGCCAAATCGCCCACATCATGGCCGGTAAGCTTGGACCAGCCGTCCACCGCCACCTTGCCGCCCTTGGCATCCAGTCCGACCATGATGTGGCCGGGAAATGCGTCGCATGCCTCATGCAGAAAACCCGGCACTTTGACTGCCGCCGTACCAATGATGATATAGGTCACACCAAGGTCAAGATAACGCTCGATGGTCTCCAGATCGCGAATGCCACCGCCGAGCTGGACCGGAACGTCGCTGCCCACGGCTTGAACGATGCTGCGCACGGCAGCCTCATTCTTCGGTTTGCCGGCAAAAGCGCCGTTCAAGTCCACCAGATGCAGGCGACGCGCGCCTTGTGACAGCCAATGCTGCGCCATCGCGGCGGGATCTTCGGAAAATACCGTAGCATCTTCCATCACCCCCTGTTTGAGGCGCACACAGTGACCGTCCTTAAGGTCGATCGCGGGAATAATCAGTGTCGCAGTATCCATAATTGAAAACGATAAATAATTGAGAACGATTAAATCAAGCCGGATTCCAGCGGATGAAATTTTGCAGCAATTTCAATCCGTCTGCCGCACTTTTCTCCGGGTGAAACTGCACAGCGAACAGGTTATCACGCGCCACCGCGCAGACGAACGGCTGCGGGTAATCGCTGTTCGCCTGCACCAGAGCTATCTCGCCCGGTCGCACATAATAACTGTGCACAAAATAGAAACGCGCATCCTGTCCGATGCCGTTCCATAACAGGTGATCGGCGTGGTGCACCCGGTTCCAGCCCATGTGTGGTACCTTGAGCTTGTTGCCTTGCGCATCTTTGAGGTCGCGTGCAAAGCGCACCACTTTTCCGGGCAACACGCCCAGACCCGGTATATCTCCCTCTTCGCTGTGTTCGAACAGCATTTGCAAGCCGATGCAGATACCGAGGAATGGTTTGTTGCGTGCCGCATCCAGCACCGATGCACGCAGACCGCGCGCATCGAGTTCGCGCATACAGTCCGGCATCGCGCCTTGACCGGGAAACACCACTCGCCCGGCGGATGCAATCACTTGAGGATCATCCGAAATGGTGATCGTCAGCTCGGGAGCAACCTTGCGCAGGGCCTGTTCGACCGAGCGCAAGTTGCCCATCCCATAATCTACGACGGCGACATCAACCATGTGGAATTACAACACTCCCTTGGTAGAAGGCATCACGCCCGCCATGCGCGGATCAAGCTCCAGTGCCATGCGTAGCGCGCGACCAAATGCCTTGAAAATGGTTTCGGCCTGATGATGGGCATTGTTGCCCGCCAGATTGTCGATGTGCAGAGTCACCAAAGCGTGATTGACGAACCCCTGGAAGAACTCGTTGATCAGATCCACCTCGAAGTCGCCGACGCTGCCGCGCACGAAGTCGCAGTTAAACACCAGCCCCGGTCTCCCGGAAATATCCAGCACCGCGCGAGACAGCGCCTCGTCCAGCGGCACATAGGCATGGCCGTAACGGCGCAAACCTTTTTTGTCGCCAACCGCCTGATTGAAAGCCTGCCCGAGGGCGATGCCGATGTCTTCCACGGTGTGATGTGCGTCGATATGCAGGTCGCCCTTGGCATGCAGATTGACGTCCACCAAGCCGTGCCGAGCGATCTGGTCGAGCATGTGTTCGAGGAACGGCAATCCGGTATCAAACCGAGCCTGGCCACTGCCATCCAGATTCAGTTCGATGTCGATCTGGGTTTCCAGAGTGTTACGTGAGACTTTCGCGCTGCGCATGATTAGCCTTATGCGAGTTGGTTAAGGGTGTCCTGCAATGCTGCCATGAATTTCGCGCACTCGTCACTGGTACCGACCGTGACGCGCAAACAATCATTCAGCATCGGGTGTCCGCCATTCAGATTCTTGATCAGCACACCGCGCTGCTTCAGTCCGTCGAACACGGCGTTCGCATTCGCCGTGCGAAACAACAGGAAATTCGCCTCGCTGGGATAAACCTGCACCCCGGCGACAGCTTGCAACAACAGATACAAGCGCACACGCTCCGATTTTATCTGTTCGGCCTGCCTCAACAACAATTCGTGATGTTCGAGCAACTTTGCCGCAACCACCTGCGGTAAAACGCCCACATTATACGGCAAGCGCAGCTTTTCCAACTGCGCCAGCCAAGTCGTGCTGCCGGCCAGAAAGCCCAGCCGCAAGCCCGCCATGCCGAGTTTGGAATAAGTGCGCATCACCAGTAAATTCGGATAGTCCGCCAAACGCGGAATAAAACTGTCGTCGGCAAAAGCATAATAGGCCTCATCCACCACCACCAGCCCCGGCGCGGCCTCGATGATTTGCCGCACTGCATCGGCAGAAAACAAATTTCCTGTTGGATTGTTGGGGTAAGCCAGGAATATCAGCGCGGGTTGCTCGCGTCTGACGGCGGCTAACATGGCGTGCAGATCCACGGAAAAATCCTGCGCCAGCGGCACACCTACATAGCGCATGCCGGTAAACGTCGCGATCATCTTGTACATCACGAACGACGGCTCCACGCTCAACAACACTGCCCCCGGCTTGTTAAGCGCCAACGCCAACAACTGGATTAATTCGTCCGAACCGTTACCCAGCAGAACATCCATGCCCTGCGGCAAACCGCTCACCGCGCGGATTTTTTCCTTCAGCCCAGCAGCGCCGGGATCCGGATACCGATTGATTGCGGCATCAGCAACGGCAACGGCGATTTCCGCACGCAAATCAGGCGGCAATGAATAGGGGTTTTCCATGGCATCCAGCTTGATGAATCCGCCGCTGGGAGGCACATGATAGGCGTGCATATCCATAAGTTCGCGGCGCAACAGCGCTTCGGCAAAACGGGGTTGGGCAACGGAAGACATGGGGCAGATTTCGGAAACGCACATGTGTTTAATCGACGGTGTCGAGCTTACCACATCTGTATCGCATCTTGTGGTATCGCATCTTGTGGTTGCTGGCACCACAATGCTGTAGTAACCTTCACCGGGTTAGGAACCTGATCGATAAACTGAGTCCATGCCTAAATCACCGCGCAACCCAGCGACCAGCCCGTCCCCGGACAAGCTGCAAGGATTCATCGCCAGCCTTCCCGGTGTCGCCTGCCAGATCGAATTGCAGGAAAACGGCGCAATCACCTTTCCCTATGTGAGCGAAGGTTGTCATTCCCTGCTGGATATCACCCATGACGAACTGCAAAAGGAACCGGCGCAATTTCTCAATCTCATCCATCCTGAAGACGCACCGGCATTCCTCGAATCGCTCAAGGCCTCCGCCCAAAATCTGATCTTCTGGAATTGGGAAGGCCGCATCACGCTGGCGAACGGCGAGACCAAATGGATCAGCCTCGGGGCCACCCCACAGAACACTCCCAGCGGCTTGCCACGCTGGGAAGGGATTTTGCTGGATGTCACCCAGAACAAACTGAGCGAATTGGAAGTCAAGCTGGTGCAGCGGCAATTACAGGAACTTTCATCGCACATTCAGGACGCAAAAGAACAGGAGCGGCTGCGTATCTCGCGCGAGATACACGACGAGATCGGCAGCCTGCTGACGGCTCTTAAAATGGAACTATCCTGGCTGATCCACCGCCTGCCAAAAGATAGTCCGCTGTTAATCGAAAAAGCCAAGACTATCGAAGATCTGGTCAACAAATCCATCACGTCAGCCAGCAATCTGGCTACCAGTCTGCGTCCCGGCTTTCTGGACTGCTTCGGCTTCATCGCCGCCATCGAGATCGAAGCACAGGAGTTTTCCAAGCGCACCGGTGTCCGCATCAGCATGACCAAATCCGAAGACGAGATCGAGTTGACCGACGTGCATTCCATCACCCTGTTCCGCATCTTCCAGGAAACGCTCAACAACATCCAGAAACACGCGGAGGCCACGCTGGTCGATGTCGAGATCGTCAAAGGTGAGGATCATCTTGAGCTGATCGTATCAGACAACGGCAAGGGCTTTGAAAACTCGGCCCGCAACAAACCGCGCTCGTTCGGACTGCGCGGCATCCAGGAGCGCGTCGCCCACCTCGGCGGCGAGGCCCGGATTCACAGCACGCCGGGCGGCGGCACACAGATCGCCGTATCCATCCCGCTCGCCGTCCCCGACAGCGCGAACGTGATGGTGTAACCATACAATCCGACTCCTCCCATGATAAGTGTCCTTGTTGTCGATGATCATGCCCTGATTCGCAAAGGGCTCAAGATGCTGCTTGAAGATAGCCCCAATATCACTATCACGGGTGAAGCGGATAGCGGGGCCCTCGCCATCAAGATGTGCCGCGAACAGCAATATGATCTGGTGCTGCTGGACATCTCCCTGCCGGATCGACTGGGCATTGAAGTGCTCAAACAACTCCGGCTGGAACACCCCTACATCAGGGTCATCGTGCTGAGCATGTTTCCGGACGACCAATACGGGGTACGCGCACTCAAAGCCGGCGCAATGGGCTATATCAACAAGCAAAGTGCGCCGGAGCAGCTTATCGGTGCCATCGAGCAGGTTGTCAAAGGCAAGAAATACATCAGCGAGTCGCTAGCCGAACAATTGCTGAGCAGCCTGATGGGAGCGAACCAGGAACTGCCCCACCACGCACTATCCAATCGCGAGTTCCAGACTTTGTGCCTGATGGCCTCGGGAAAAACACTGACCGAGATCGCCGAGACCATGCTGCTCAGCCCTAAGACTGTCAGTGTGTACCGTTCGCGCATGCGCGACAAGATGGGCTTCCGCAACAATGCCGACGCGATACGATACGCCATCACCCACAGGCTGGTTGATGGAACCGAATAGAAGAGCATGCCATGAATAACAACACTTCCAATCCTTCCGAAATCGCCCGCGAAACACTTAAAACGCTGGCCGCCCGCAAGACCGTCCCCACACCGGATAACTACGCCAAGATATATGCCGAGATCAGCGGCATCACGCATGCGGATAGCGATGCGGAAGCGATGTTGCACAATCTTTCCGAACGTCTTTCAAAAAGCGCCAAAACACCCGCCGCTGCCAATGTCATCAAACAGGCGATGACTAACAAAGACTGGGCGCTCTGCCTCAAAGAGCTCGACAAACTGCTCCCCCAAACCAGTGGTGAGGAAGTCGTCAAATCATGGGCGATATTGATACGCGACCTGTTACGGCAGCTGGAAACCCCACACAAGGGCATCACCATCTCGCGCAAAAAAGAGGGTGTGGAAACAGTGCTCAGCCGTTTCGGAAGCAACCCCGACACGCTGTTCGAAAAAATCAGCAGCCTGCTGCACTCATGGTCTTCCGGAGGAACGATCGTCGCCAACATCGAAGTCGGATCGACGCATGCAGAAGCGTCCCCTGTGCCGCAGCTCTCTGCCCAACCTGCCACGACAAATTCTGCAAATGCATCGCCCACCCCGGCAGCACTCAGCAGCGAAGGCTTCGTGCTGTTGGTCGATTTACTGGCGCAATCTATCGAGAGCCTGCTCAGCGCGCAGCCGGAACTGGCACAGGATGTTCAGTCTCTTAGCCGCCAGGTGCGCGCGATCAAGACGCCGGAACAGGTCGCTTCACTCAGCAAATTACTGCGCCAGTTCTGGCTCAAAGTGGAATTGCGCGGTCACGATAAAATAAAGCTGAACGAAGGACTGCTGCGCCTGTTGCGCCTGCTGGTGGAAAACGTCGGCGAAATGGTGGAAGACGACGAATGGCTGCACGGACAAATCATCATCCTGCAGGAGATTGTCGCCAAGCCGATCGACCGCAACGCCATCGCCGATGCCGAGCGCAGTTTGCGCGATGCCATCATCAAGCAGGGCATACTCAAACAAAGCCTGATCGAGGCAAAGTCCACCCTCAAATCGCTGATGACCACCTTCATCGACCGGCTGGGTGAACTGACTGAAACCACCGGGGATTACCATCAAAAGATCGAAGGATACAGCCAGAAGATCCGCAAATCCAACGATCTGACCGACCTGAGCCGCCTGCTCGAAGACATCATGCAGGACACGCGCATCATTCAAGCCAGCGCACTGCGTTCACACGAAGAACTGCTCAGCACACGCAAACAAGTGCAGGAGTCGGAAGCCAGGATCAGAGAGCTGGAACAGGAACTCAGTCAGGTCAGCGAACTGGTGCGTGAAGACCAGCTCACCGGCGCTCTCAACCGGCGCGGCATGGATGCAGCATTCGAGCACGAAGCCACGCGCTGCGACCGTAGCCAGTCACCGCTCTGTGTCGCCCTGCTTGATATCGACAATTTCAAACGCCTCAACGACACCCTCGGCCATCATGCCGGAGACAAGGCTCTGATCCACCTGTGCGAAGTCATCAAAGAGGCATTACGGCCCAGCGACTCTGTTGCCCGTTACGGCGGTGAAGAGTTCGTCATCCTGCTACCCGATGTCAGCATCGAGGAAGCCGCCGCGACCGTGGAACGCCTTCAACGCGAACTCACCAAGAAATTCTTCCTGCATGAAAACGAACGTGTTCTCGTCACCTTCAGTGCCGGAGTCGCCCAACGACAAGCGCAAGAGCCGCAAGAAGACGTGATTGGCCGCGCCGACAAGGCAATGTACCAAGCCAAGCACACCGGAAAAAATCGCGTGATCGTCGCTCCCTAGTGTGGTGCTCCGCTATCTGGAACTTATATCAACCAGCAGAACGGCTTTGTCGGGTTTCAACCCGATATGAGTTTGCTCATAAGTGCCGTCAATAGCCAAGTACTACACTGGCGACCGCAACTGTCACCGCCACTCCCCTGCCGCAAAACGCAAAGCTTCCTTTGAAAAACTCACGAACTGGTTCAGCTTGGCTGGTCGATTTTTCGCTTCGCGATCAAGCGCGGAATGCATCAAGGTTCGCGGTGCGCGCCCACATAGCCTAAAGCCCGGGTTAGACCGGCAAGGCCGCAACCCGAACTGCGAAACTTATTTCGACAGCCCCAGCTTCGCCCACCCTTCGTGTCCCAGTTGTTTCAGCGTCTCGATATTCGTGTCGGGAATCTGGTCCGCATCGGGGAAGGCATCTACCGCACGATCCACACTCGCTTCGCGCAGCAGGTGCAGAGTCGGGTAAGGCGAACGATTGGAGTAATTCTCGATATCGCCCACCGCCGTTCCCGCGAATTGATACTGCGGGTGCAGACTCGCGACCTGAAACTCATCGCCAAATTCCGGCTCGGCCACGGCGATATCGACCGTATCCAAAAAATCGTTGAAGTCGAGGAAATCGGTGAGCACATGGGGATGGATCAACAGCGTGGTATCGATCTCTTCCGGGGACGTGTCCTGCAACTTGTGCAACTCGGCCATCAGTTCCTCCAGCAAAGCATCCGCCGTAGTGGCCACACTCACCACATAACGTATCTGCTTCTTGACATGAACCGCCTTGGCGAAGGGACACAGGTTAAGCCCGATGACGGCTTTTTCCAGCCACAACTGGGTGGCGGCAATGACTTCGGCTTCGTTGCTCATTAGATTCTTTCTTGATTCGTGCAATTGAATTGATGCGGGTGATGGAGAAACGAATCCATCATGTGTGCGACGAGAACGTCTCAATGATACAGCGGCGATTCGTTCGTCATCGCGTTATGTTCGCGCGATTTCGGAACGGGGCAGGCTCGACGAATCACGACTGCTGCGCACGGGCCGTTCCATATGTTTGCGAGCGTACAGAACGCCGTCTTCTAAAGGTGAACAATGGCCACAGGTGCGTGACTCACGCCACGCGTTAATCGACCCATATTCGACTGCGAAAAATCATGCCTATTCTTCGGATAACAACGGTAACAACTCTTTTCCTGTCCGCGCTGATGATGGGCGGCTGCCAGACCACCACTTCGGGCGGGGCGGTCGGTGCGGAACGCAAGCAACTGATGCTGGTTTCTGCTCAGGAACTGGATCAGATGGCTGCTCAAGCCTACAACAAACTGAAAGCCGATGCCGCAGCCAAGGGCACGCTCAACACGGACAAGGCGATGCTGCAGCGGGTGCGCGCGATAGCCGCCCGTATCGAGCCGCAAACCCGTGTGTTCCGTTCCGATGCACCGGGGTGGCAGTGGGAGGTCAACGTGATCGATAGCAACGAGCTCAATGCCTTCTGCATGCCGGGAGGAAAAATCATGTTCTATTCCGGCCTGATCCGGCAGCTCAATCTGAGCGACGATGAAATCGCCGTAGTCATGGGGCATGAGATTGCACATGCTTTGCGCGAACACTCGCGTGAGCAGGTGTCGCAGGCCATTGCGGCGCAGATGGGTATTGGTCTGGGTGCCTCGCTGCTCGGCCTGGGCCAAGGTTCTGCCGACATGGCCGGTGTCGCCTACCAAGCGCTGATTGCAACCAGATTCAGCCGTTCAGACGAAAGCGAAGCCGACCGCATCGGCCTGGAACTCACGGCGCGCGCGGGATACGATCCGCGCGCCGGGGTCAGCCTGTGGCAGAAAATGAGCAAGGCTAGCAGCGGCGGCCGACCGCCCGAGTTTCTCAGCAGCCACCCTGCCGACGCGAGCCGAGTGCAGCAGATCGAGGCGCTGCTGCCAACCGTCATGCCGCTTTACACGGCGGCGCGGCGCGGCAAGTGAGGGCGGATGCGGGGTACACATGTCATGTGCACCCCGCCGAAGAGCCTCTTCATCCTTGAGTGCTGCATGAAACCTTGCAAGGCGGCGGCTATGCGAGTCAACAAGTACAACCATCCGGCAGCCCGTCTATTGCCGAGCAATTCAACGAACCCATACATAAAAGGAAATTCTTCGTTGAGCATCAGCATTTACGCGCCTGAATGCATTGCATTGATTTCATGGCGAACCTCCGTGTGAACGTGGCATGCGCATTTGGGCAATTTCAAAGGAGTCCCACTTAGCCCAGCTATTTCCGCACAAGTTATACGGCATGCCCGATTGGGAAAGCCTGCATTTTCGCGTATATTGGCCGGTCAATTTTTCGTTTCGCAAGCAAGCATGGAATACATCAAGATTCGCGGTGCGCGCACCCATAACCTGAAGAATATTAACCTCGATTTGCCGCGCAACAAGCTGGTGGTGATAACCGGACTTTCCGGCTCGGGCAAGTCTTCGCTTGCATTTGACACCCTGTATGCCGAGGGCCAGCGCCGCTATGTCGAATCACTCTCGGCTTATGCGCGGCAATTTTTGCAGTTGATGGAAAAGCCGGATGTGGATTTGATCGAGGGGCTGTCGCCCGCCATTGCCATCGAACAGAAAGCCACCTCGCATAATCCGCGCTCCACGGTGGGCACGGTCACCGAGATCCATGATTACCTGCGCCTGCTGTTCGCCCGCGCCGGTGATCCCTATTGCCCCGAGCATGACATCGTGTTGCGTGCCCAATCGGTGGGGCAAATGGTGGACCATGTTCTGGCGCTACCGGAAGGTTCACGTGTGATGATCTTGTCTCCCGTGGTCGTGGAACGCAAAGGCGAGCAGTTGGATCTGTTCGACGAATTGCGCGCGCAGGGTTTCATTCGCCTGCGGGTGAACGGCAAGGTATGCGAGATGGATGCACTGCCAACGCTGGCGAAGAACAAAAAGCACACGATCGAGATCGTGGTGGACAGGTTGAAAGTCTCCGCCGACAGCAAACAGCGTTTGGCCGAATCGTTCGAGACGGCACTGCGCCACGCCGACGGGCGGGCATTGGCGGTGGAAATGGACGCCGGCACTGAGCACCTGTTCTCGGCCAAGTTCGCCTGCCCGATCTGCAACTATTCTCTGCAAGAACTGGAGCCGCGCCTGTTCTCCTTCAACAGCCCGATGGGAGCCTGTCCGAAGTGTGACGGCCTGGGCAATATCAGCTTCTTCGATCCCAAGCGCATCGTGGCCTTTCCGCAGCTTTCATTGAGCAGCGGGGCGATAAAGGGCTGGGATAGACGCAACCAGTTTTATTTCCAGATGCTGGATAGCCTCGCCAAACATTACGATTTCGATCTGGAACGCCCGTTCGAAAGTTTGCCCGAACCTATCCAGCAGATCGTGCTGTATGGCAGCGGCAAGGAGGAGATTCCGTTCAGATACATGAACGAAAACGGCAAATATGCTCCGCGCGAACATGCTTTCGAGGGCATCGTCAATAATCTGGAGCGTCGTTACCGTGAGACAGATTCCCCCACGGTTCGCGAGGAGCTGTCGAAGTTCCTCAATAGCTGCGCCTGCCCGGCATGCAAAGGGACCCGCTTGCGTCTGGAGGCGCGCCATGTGCGCGTGGCAGACCACACCATCTTTCAACTCAGCGCATTGCCGCTGAAACAGGCGCTGACTTTTTTCCAGAAGGTGACGTTGCCCGGCAACAAGCAGGCTATCGCCGAAAAGATCGTGCAGGAAATCGCCAGCCGCCTGACCTTCCTCAATAATGTCGGGCTGGACTATCTGTCGCTGGAGCGTTCCGCCGAAACCCTGTCCGGCGGCGAGGCGCAGCGCATCCGTCTTGCCTCGCAGATCGGCTCGGGCCTCACCGGTGTGATGTACGTACTCGATGAACCTTCCATCGGTTTGCATCAGCGCGACAATGACCGCCTGCTCGATACGCTGAAGCGTCTGCGCGACATGGGCAACAGCGTGATCGTGGTGGAGCATGACGAGGATGCAATACAGAGTGCCGACTATGTGGTGGATATGGGGCCGGGTGCGGGCGAGCATGGCGGCACCGTGGTATCCCAAGGAACACCGCAGCAAGTGCGTGCTGACCCGCTTTCGCTCACGGGTGATTATCTGTCCGGACGACGTGCTATCCCGCTGCCGGCCAAGTACTTGAAACCTGATCGCAAGAAATTGCTGCGTATCG
Source organism: Gallionella sp. (assembly GCA_034371155.1). Lineage (GTDB taxonomy): Bacteria > Pseudomonadota > Gammaproteobacteria > Burkholderiales > Gallionellaceae > Gallionella. Next base: position 48,718 of record JAXMKV010000027.1, read on the forward strand.
TCCGCGCCTGCGGCAACAATCTGAAAGAGGTCACTCTCGATCTGCCGGTCGGTTTGCTGGTGTGCGTCACCGGGGTATCCGGCTCGGGCAAATCAACGCTGGTCAACGACACCCTGTATAACGCCGTCGCGCAGCATTTGTACGGTAGCAACACGGAGCCGGCACCGTTTGCGGAAATCCAAGGGCTGGAGCACTTCGACAAGGTTATCAACGTCGACCAGTCGCCGATCGGACGCACACCGCGCTCGAACCCTGCGACCTATACGGGACTGTTCACGCCGATACGCGAACTGTTCGCTGGCGTACCATCCTCGCGCGAGCGCGGCTACGGGCCCGGACGTTTCTCGTTCAATGTGAAAGGGGGACGTTGCGAATCCTGCCAGGGCGACGGCGTCATCAAGGTGGAGATGCACTTCCTGCCGGATGTGTACGTGCCATGCGACGTGTGCCACGGCCAGCGCTATAACCGCGAGACGCTGGAGGTACAGTACAAGGGCAAAAACATTCACGATGTACTAAAAATGACAGTGGAGAACGCACATGCCTTCTTTGCGCCGGTACCGGTCATTGCGCGCAAATTGCAGACGTTGCTGGATGTCGGTTTGGGCTATATCACGCTGGGACAAAGTGCCACCACCCTGTCCGGTGGCGAGGCGCAGCGCGTGAAGTTATCCTTGGAGCTCTCCAAGCGCGACACGGGTCGCACACTTTATATCCTCGACGAACCCACCACCGGTCTGCATTTCCACGACATCGACATGCTGCTCAAGGTGATCCACAAACTGCGCGATCAAGGCAACACGGTGGTGGTGATCGAACACAATCTGGACGTCATCAAGACCGCCGACTGGGTCATCGATCTCGGCCCCGAGGGCGGTGAAGGCGGCGGGCGTATCATCGCGCAAGGCTCACCGAAAGCCATCGCGGCGGATGCCAACAGCGTAACGGGGAAATACTTGAAATCGTTGCTGTCCAAGAAATAACCAGCGCGGTGTGGGACCGGCTCGCATCAGCGGCTCGCATCAGCGGCCCGCTCAATGCAACGTCCAACATCAATCTGCCGCACAAATGCAAAAAGCCGGAGTGATCCGGCTTTTTGCTTGTCGCAGGAATGTCGTTAGTACTTACTCGGCATCAACTGCTGTTGCCTCTGCGGGGCGATCCATCAATTCAACCAGCGCCATCGGGGCGTTGTCACCCTGACGGAAACCGAACTTCAGGACGCGCAGGTAACCGCCATTGCGGGCAGCATAACGCGGGCCGAGCTCATCGAACAACTTGACCACCATCTCGCGATCACGCAAACGCGCAAACGCCAAACGACGATTTGCCAGGCTGGGGGTCTTGCCCAGTGTCAGAATCGGCTCTGCCACGCGGCGCAACTCCTTGGCTTTCGGCAAGGTCGTCTTGATGACTTCGTGACGCAGCAGCGAGACGGTCATGTTGCGGAACATCGCCAGACGGTGACTGCTGGTGCGGTTGAGTTTTCTTAAACCTAAACGGTGACGCATGATTTGCCTCTCTTGTTCAAATGGATCACTGCCTTAAGCGGCAGTAACAGGCCAGTTTTCCAGCTTCATGCCCAGCGACAGATCGTGCTCGGCAAGTACCTGTTTAATTTCGTTCAACGACTTGCGGCCCAGATTAGGAGTGCGCAACAGATCGTTCTCGGTGTACTGGATGAGATCGCCGATGTAATGGATGCTCTGTGCCTTGAGGCAGTTGGAAGAGCGCGGAGTCAACTCAAGATCATCCACCGGGCGCAGCAGGATAGGATCGACTTTGGGAGCTTGCACTTTTTCAACAACTGGCTCGGTACCCTCCAGTGCAGCGAATACGGAGAATTGATCCACCAGAATTCGGGCAGCGTTACGAATCGCCTGCTCGGGATCAATCGCGCCATTCGTCTCGATATGCAATACCAGCTTATCCAAATCGGTGCGCTGTTCGACACGGGCGCTTTCAACCGCATAGCTGACGCGGCTAACCGGGCTGAACGATGCATCCAAAGCGATATGACCGACTGAACGCGTCTCATTAGGAGCCAAGCGGGATATGGCAGACACATAGCCGCGCCCCTGCTCAACCTTGATCTGCATGTCCAGCTTACCACCGGCGGTAAGGTGTGCAATCACGTGATCCGGATTTACCACTTCAACATCCGCATTGCCACTGATGTCAGCGGCAGTAACAACACCGGCACCTTCCTTCTTGATGGTCAGCACGACTTCAGGTACATTGTGCAAACGTAAAACGACACCTTTGAGGTTCAACAAGATGTCGACGACATCTTCCTGTACGCCATCGATGGTCGCATACTCGTGCAACACACCGGCCATCTTGACCTCAGTCGGTGCGGCACCCGGCATCGAAGACAGCAAAATCCGGCGCAAAGCATTGCCCAGAGTGTGGCCGTAGCCGCGCTCAAAAGGCTCCATCACCACTTTTGCCTGTGTGGGGGAGATTCTTTGCACGTCGATAATGCGGGGCTTCAAAAATTCATTCTTAGGCATACGCTACTCCGCGTGGATTACTTGGAATACAACTCAACCACGAGATGCTCGTTGATGGTTGCGGGCAGTTCGGTACGTTGCGGCTTGGCCTTGAATACTCCCTTGAAACCCTTGGTATCCATTTCGAGCCATTCCGGAAAACCGCGCTGCTCGGCTGCTGCAATAGCCGCCTTGATGCGCAACTGCGCCTTGGATTTTTCCGCCACTTCAACCACATCACCGGGACGTACCAAATACGACGGGATGTTCACACGCTTGCCGTTAACCAGCACGCCGTTATGACGCACCACTTGGCGAGCCTCAGAACGCGAGGCTCCGAAGCCCATGCGGTAGGAAACATTGTCCAAGCGGGATTCAAGATTTTGCAGCAGGTTTTCACCGGTAATACCGCGCTGCTTCTCTGCCGACTTGTAAGTCAAACGGAATTGTTTTTCCAGCACGCCGTAGATACGACGAACCTTTTGCTTTTCACGCAACTGGCCGGCATATTCCGACAGACGGGTGTTTTTCTTCTGCCCATGCTGCCCGGGCGGATAAGCCCTACGCTCAACGGCACACTTGTCGGTAAAACACTTTTCGCCCTTCAGAAACAGCTTCTCACCTTCGCGGCGGCACTGACGGCATTTTGCATCAAGATTTCTAGCCAAGATCGACTCCCAAAAAATTAGATACGGCGCTTTTTAGGCGGACGGCAGCCATTGTGCGGCACCGGCGTGATATCAGAAATGCTTGTGATTTTAAAACCAGCAGCATTCAACGCGCGCACAGCAGACTCGCGCCCAGGACCCGGGCCCTTGATGCGCACTTCGAGATTTTTCACACCGCACTCAACCGCGGATTTGCCGACCACTTCGGCTGCGATCTGAGCCGCAAAGGGCGTACTCTTGCGAGAGCCCTTGAAGCCCTGCGCGCCGGATGTGGACCACGCCAGTGTATTACCCTGACGATCCGTGATAGTCACGATGGTGTTATTGAAAGAAGCATGAACGTGTGCGATACCTTCGGCCACATTCTTTTTGACTTTCTTGCGCACTTTCGTGCTTGGCTTGGCCATAATCTAATCCTTTAAAGCGTTATAGCAAATTACTTCTTGGCCCCGGCAATCGCCTTACGCGGCCCCTTGCGGGTGCGTGCGTTGGTGCGAGTGCGCTGACCGCGACATGGAAGCCCACGACGGTGACGTAGGCCGCGATAGCACCCCAAGTCCATCAATCGCTTGATGTTCATGGTCGTCTCACGACGCAAATCACCTTCCACCGTAAACTTAGCGACTTCTTCGCGCAGCTTTTCAACTTCTGCGTCAGTCAAATCCTTCATTTTGGTGGAGGTGGTGACACCTGCCGCCGCACAAATACTTTGCGAACGTGTGCGACCGATACCATAGATTGCAGTTAACGCAATCACAGCGTGTTGATGGTTGGGGATATTGACCCCTGCAATACGTGCCATGCAGCTACCCTATATTTGAAAGACGAAAATTATATCACCCACAGACTGCTTTGTTCAATCAGCCTTGGCGTTGCTTGTGTCGCGGCTCCGTGCAAATAACACGCACGACGCGGTTGCGACGAATGATCTTGCAGTTGCGGCAGATCTTTTTTACTGATGCTTGGACTCTCATTTGCCTCTCCTTACTCGCTCAACTATTTGGCACGGAATACAATTCGCGCCCTGCTTAAATCATACGGGGTCAACTCTACCGTCACTTTGTCTCCCGGTAGAATGCGAATGTAATGCATACGCATCTTGCCCGAGATATGCCCTAACACCACATGACCATTTTCCAGCTTGATTCTGAAAGTCGCATTAGGCAGCGACTCCTCAATCTCGCCTTGCATCTGAATCACATCTTCCTTAGCCATGTCAGCGTACTAAACCGCCTTTAAAATTGGCCTTCTTCAGCAGGTTCTCATACTGATGCGTCATCAGGTAAGACTGCACTTGAGCCATAAAATCCATCGTTACGACCACAAGGATCAAGAGCGAAGTACCGCCAAAGTAAAACGGCACATTCCACTTCACCACCAAGAACTCGGGCAGCAAACAAACCAGGGTGATATACACCGCACCGACCATCGTCAGGCGCAACATGATCTTTTCTACGTAGCGAGCGGTTTGATCACCCGGACGTATCCCCGGCAAAAACGCTCCGCTCTTTTTCAAGTTATCCGCTGTTTCCTTCGGGCTAAATACAAGCGCCGTGTAGAAAAAGCAGAAAAATATAATCGCGGCGGCATAAACCATCACATAGATAGGCTGCCCAGGGGACAACAAATCGCTGACATCCTTCAGCCACGTCATGTTACTGCCACTACCAAACCAACCCGCAATCGTCGCAGGGAACAGGATGATGCTGGAAGCGAAGATTGGCGGAATCACACCGGCCATATTCAGCTTCAACGGTAGATGTGAGCTTTGACCCGCATACACCTTGTTTCCCACTTGGCGCTTGGCATAGTTCACCAATATCTTGCGCTGTCCGCGTTCGACGAACACGACGAGAGCCGTCACAGCAATCGCCCCCACAAACAACAGCAACACCAGCAGAATGGAGAACGCACCCGTGCGCACCAATTCCAGAGTGCTGCCAATCGCGCTAGGCAATCCAGCCGCAATACCGGCAAAGATGATCAGCGAAATTCCATTACCCAGTCCACGCTCGGTAATCTGCTCGCCCAGCCACATCAAAAACATTGTCCCGGACACCAGCGTGATCACCGTCGTCAACTGGAACATGGCACCGGGATTTGGCACAAGCCCGGGCTGTGCTTGCAGCGCAACCGAAATACCGAAAGCTTGGAACAGTGCAAGAACCAGCGTACCGTAACGGGTGTACTGGGTAATCTTGCGGCGCCCAGCCTCACCCTCTTTTTTCAACTGCTCAAGATGCGGCACCGCAATTGCGGCCAACTGCATGATGATGGATGCCGAAATATAAGGCATGATACCTAGGGCAAAAATGGTGAAGCGCTCCAATGCACCACCCGAGAACATGTTGAACATGCCCAGAATGCCATCCTTTTGCGAGTTAAACAAATCCGCCAAAACTGTCGGATCAATACCCGGTACCGGGATGTGCGCACCGATACGGAACACAACCAATGCCCCAAGCAAGAACCACAAGCGACGGCTCAAATCACCGTACTTCGCCTTGCCCGCACCTTTAACTACAGCGTTGTTCACTAAAAGCCTTACTCAGCAATACTGCCACCGGCAGCTTCAATCGCAGAACGAGCACCCTTGGTAATCAGCAAGCCCTGAAGCTTCACCGCACGCGCGATCTCACCGCACATGATCACCTTGGCCGACAGGGCACGCGGAGATACTACCCCTGCCTGCTTGAGCGCTAACAAATCAATGATGTCCACTGGCAGCTTTTGCAGATCCGACAAACGCACCTGCTCGGTGTCATAACGAGTCAGCGAAACAAAACCACGCTTGGGCAAACGGCGCTGGAGCGGCATTTGACCACCCTCAAAGCCGACCTTATGAAAACCGCCGGAGCGAGACTTCTGCCCCTTATGTCCGCGCCCAGCCGTCTTGCCCAAACCGGAACCGATTCCGCGCCCAACACGGCGCTTCGAGTGCTTCGCACCTTGTGCGGGTTTAATATTATTGAGTTGCATCTTTATGCCTCACACTTAACCAGGTAAAACACTTTGTTTATCATGCCGCGTACGCAGGGAGTATCTTCCAGCTGCACAGTATGATTGATACGACGCAACCCCAAACCGCGAATCGTCGCGCGATGAGATTGCTTGGTACCGATCAGGCTTTTAACCTGAGTCACTTTGATTGTCTTGGCTTGCGTCATGTCTTACCCCAAAATCTCTTCAATCGCTTTGCCTCGCTTTGCGGCGATTTCAGAAGGCGAATTCAGCGCCTTCAGACCGTTCAGCGTGGCCCGAACTACGTTATACGGATTGCTTGACCCGATACACTTCGCCAACACATCGCGCACGCCCACCGCCTCAAAAACTGCGCGCATGGCACCGCCAGCGATAATTCCGGTACCTTCGGAGGCCGGTTGCATCAAAACCTTGGCCGCTCCATGCTTGCCGATCACGGTGTGATGCAGAGTACCGTTCTTCAGATTGACTTTGAGCAGATTGCGGCGAGCCTCATCCATGGCTTTCTGTACAGCAACAGGAACTTCTTTGGACTTGCCCTTACCCATGGCAATGCGCCCATCTCCGTCACCCACTACGGCCAGCGCAGCAAAACCCATAATACGGCCACCCTTAACGACCTTGGTGACACGATTCACCGAAATCATTTTTTCAATCAGACCGTCATCACGCTCTTCTTGTTGCTTCATTCTTCCTTGCGGCTTAGCCATCACTCAACTCCAATTAGAACTGAAGACCGTGCTCACGTGCGGCTTCAGCCAACACCTTGACACGACCATGATATCGATTACCGGAACGATCAAAAGCGACCTCGGTGATGCCGGCACTCTTCGCCTTTTCAGCGATGCGCTTGCCCACAACGGCTGCTGCAGCGGCATTGCCACCACTTGCCAAGTCTTTGCGAACATCCGCCTCAAGACTGGACGCGCTGACCAGAATCTTGCCCCCACAAGCAGAAATCACTTGTGCATAAATGTGCAGGTTGGTGCGATGAATAGCCAGACGTACGGTCTTTTTTTCAGCAATGCGTGCACGGGTTTTGCGTGCTCTGCGCTGACGCGCTTCTTTCTTGTTCAACATATCCGCCTCAGTTATTTCTTCTTAGTTTCTTTCAATAGCACCACTTCATCGCTATAGCGCACACCTTTGCCCTTGTAGGGCTCCGGCTCACGGAAAGCTCGAATCTCGGCAGCCACTTGGCCGATACGCTGCTTGTCGGCACCCTTCAATACGATTTCAGTTTGGCTTGGAGTCTCCACCTTGACACCTACTGGCATCTTGTAAGACACCGGATGCGAAAAGCCCAAGGTCAAGTTCAACGTGTCACCAGCAGCTTGCGCACGATAACCCACCCCCACCAGAGTCAGCTTGCGCTCAAACCCCTTGCTCACGCCATGCACCATGTTTGAAAGCAGAGCACGCATCGTTCCGGACATCGCATTGGCATGCTTGGATTCGTTCAGCGCCTTGCACAACAAGCTATCTCCCTCGCGAACCACGCTGACATCACCAGTCAATGCCTGACTTATGGAGCCCAGCGGACCTTTAATCGAAATTTCGTTGACCGCGAGCGCGACTTCCACACCGCTCGGCACAACTACTGGATTTTTGGCAACTCTAGACATACTTACCTCACTACGCGACAACGCACAGCACTTCACCACCAATACCATTGGCGCGCGCTTTGCGGTCGGTCATCAAACCCTTGGACGTAGACACAATAGCAATCCCCAAGCCGTTCATTACTTTCGGCAGGTCATCAAAGCCCTTGTAGATACGCAAACCTGGACGGCTAACACGCTGGATCTTTTCAATCACGGGCCGTCCGCTGTAATACTTCAGGCCGATTTGCAGGGTGGACTTGCCACTCTCGCCAGCGATAACCTGAAAGCCATCAACATAGCCCTCATCTTTCAATACTTCAGCAATCGCCACCTTTAATTTGGAAGAAGGCATCACTACCGTAGTTTTTTCCGCAAGCTGCGCATTGCGAATGCGCGTCAGCATATCGGAGATCGGATCACTCATACTCATAAAATTGCTCCTACCAGCTTGCCTTAACAATACCGGGAATCTCGCCGCGCATTGCGAATTCACGTACCTTGGTACGCCCCAAACCGAACTTCCTGAATGTCCCACGCGGACGCCCAGTCAAAGCACAACGATTGCGCAAACGTACCGGGCTCGAATCCCGAGGCAACGCCTGAAACTTGACGCGAGCAGCCGCACGATCTTCATCGCTGAGCTTGACGTTAGAAATGATCGCAAGCAACTCCGCACGCTTGACTGCGAATTTCTTCACAGTTTCGCGGCGCTTCAGATCACGGTTAATCAGTGCTATCTTTGCCATTAGTATTCCCTCACTTCTTCAATGGGAGCTTGAAAGCCATCAACAAAGCCTTGGCCTCTTCATCCGTCTTGGCGCTGGTTGTAATGGTGATATTCATGCCACGCAAGGCGTCGATTTTTTCGTACTCGATTTCGGGAAAGATAATCTGCTCTTTCACGCCCATATTGTAGTTCCCGCGGCCGTCGAAAGACTTGCCGGAGATGCCACGAAAATCGCGGATACGCGGAATCGCCACCGAGATCAAACGATCCAAGAACTCATACATACGCTCTTTGCGCAGCGTGACCTTGCAACCCACCGGATAACCCTCGCGAATCTTGAAACCCGCGATAGACTTCTTGGAGAGTGTAACCACAGGCTTTTGACCGGAGATTTTTTGCATATCTGCAACAGCGAATTCCATCACCTTCTTATCCGCAACCGCCTCGCCCACCCCCATATTCAGCGTAATCTTTTCGATACGGGGAACCTCCATTACAGACTTGTAACCGAACTGCTTCATCAGGTCTTTGGAGACCTTGTCTTTGTATAATTCGTACAAACGAGCCATGCCCATACCCCTTAAGCGTCAATCATTTCGCCACTGGATTTGAACACGCGCACCTTGCGTCCGTCATCCAGCGTTTTAATACCAACTCGATCACCTTTTTTGGCGGCAGCGTTATATATCGCCACGTTCGAGATATGAATCGGCAGTTCCTTTTCAACAATCCCACCGCTCAACCCTTTAACCGGATTGGGCTTTTGATGTTTTTTTACTTTATTGACGCCACCCACCAACAGGTACTCACCGAGCACGCGCTGCACACTGCCGCGATTACCCTTGTCCTTGCCAGCGATGACAATCACATCATCATTTTTTTTAATCTTGCGCATGATTTTCCTCGACTCGATCTGTTATCGCTTACAGCACTTCCGGCGCCAGCGAAACGATCTTCATGAACTTCTCGGTACGCAACTCGCGCGTCACCGGCCCGAAGATACGCGTACCGATCGGCTCCAGCTTGGCGTTCAGCAACACAGCAGCATTGCCATCGAACTTGACCAGAGAACCATCGGTGCGGCGAACACCCTTGGCAGTGCGAACCACCACGGCGTTGTACACTTCACCCTTCTTAACACGACCGCGCGGAGCTGCGTCCCTGATGCTAACCTTGATAACATCACCAACGGAAGCATAACGGCGCTTGGAACCACCCAACACCTTGATGCACATCACAGAACGCGCACCGGTATTGTCAGCCACATCTAAAACAGACTGCATTTGTATCATTATTTAATCTCCAACTTATTCCGCCCGCAGCGGCCAGTTTTGGAACCCGTTCGGGTTAGGTCGCCGCAAGCGGCGATGAAACGAAGCCGCGCATTATATGCAAATCAGAAAAAGAAGCAAGCGTTATTTCTATTAAACCGCCGCCGTTTTCTCTACCAGCTTGGCGACACGCCAGCTCTTGGTCTTTGCCAGTGGACGACACTCCTCAATCGTGACCACATCACCGGTATGAAACTCATTGGATTCATCATGCGCGTGATATTTTTTAGATACGCGAATGATTTTCCCCAGCAACGGATGCTTGACCTTGCGTTCGACCAGAACCGTGACGGTCTTGTCCATTTTGTCGCTGACAACGGTACCGGTCAACGTACGTTTCAGTGTCTTTGCTTCGCTCATTTCTGGGCACCCTTCTGTGTCAATACTGTCTTTACGCGAGCAATGTCGCGACGCACTTTGCGCAATTCGCTGGTATTGCTCAATTGCTGGGTCGCAACCTGCATGCGCAGACCGAATTGAGCCTTGGTAAGGGACAACAGCTCTTCCTGGAGCGCGGTCTCGGGCTTGGTCTTCAGTTCACTAGCCTTCATGTTATTCACCTACCTGTCTAACAACAAATGTGGTTGCGAGCGGCAGCTTCGCAGATGCCAAACGGAAAGCCTCGCGGGCCAACGTTTCATCGACCCCGTCCATTTCGTACAACATCTTGCCCGGCTGAATCTCGGCGACGTAGTACTCGGGATTCCCCTTACCATTGCCCATGCGAACTTCAGCAGGCTTCTTGGAGATTGGCTTGTCTGGGAAAATACGAATCCAAATACGTCCACCGCGTTTGATATGACGAGTCATCGCGCGACGCGCGGCCTCAATTTGACGCGCCGTCAAACGACCACGCGCAACCGCCTTGAGACCGAATTCGCCGAAACTTACCTTGTTGCCACGAGTGGCAACGCCGGTATTACGACCCTTTTGTTCCTTGCGGTATTTCCTTCTAGCTGGCTGTAGCATGCTTTGCTCCCGACGACTTTCTTACTCTTTTCTCTGGTTCAGCGGAAACCGGTGCAGCAACTTCCTGACCAGTAACTTCACCCTTGAATACCCACACCTTCACACCGATGATGCCGTATGTGGTCTTTGCCTCGGATGTACCGTAATCGATATCCGCACGCAGAGTATGCAACGGCACGCGACCTTCACGATACCACTCGGTACGAGCAATCTCGATACCGTTCAAACGTCCCGCGCTCATGATCTTGATACCCTGAGCACCCAAGCGCATCGCGTTTTGCATCGCACGCTTCATTGCACGGCGGAACATGATGCGCTTCTCCAGCTGTGCAGTAATGCTGTCTGCAATCAGCTGCGCATCGATCTCAGGCTTGCGAACTTCCTCAATAGCGACATCAACGGATTGCAGCCCCATGCGCTTGCGCAACTCCGCGCGCAGCGACTCGATGTCCTCACCCTTCTTGCCGATGACCATGCCGGGACGTGCCGTATAGATGGTGACCTTGGCATTCTTGGCTGGACGCTCGATGATGACTTTAGATACACCGGCAGTTGCCAGCTTCTTCTTCAAGTAAGCGCGGACTTCGATATCCTTGAGCAACAAAGCCGAGAAATTCTCGCTGTTGGCATACCACTTCGAATCCCAGTTTTTACGAACGCACAACCGGAAGCCGGTTGGATGAATTTTCTGTCCCATAATATACCTTAGCTCCCGACGCTGACCGTAATGTGGCAAGTTTGCTTTTCGATACGATTCCCACGCCCCTTGGCGCGCGCACTGAAACGCTTCAGGGATGCCGCCTTATCGATATAGATGGTCGTTACTTTCAACTCATCGATATCCGCGCCATCGTTGTGCTCAGCATTGGCAATCGCAGAATCCAGGGCCTTCTTGATAATACCGGCTCCCTTCTTCGGACTGAAAGTCAATATATTCAAAGCCTGCGCAACTGGCAGCCCGCGAATCTGATCTGCCACCAAGCGGCCCTTCTGAGCAGAGAGGTGAATGTTTTTTGCTACTGCTGTAGTCGTTTTCATCATTCCCCCTTATTTCTTGACCGCTTTTTTATCAGCAGCATGCCCCTTGAAGGTACGCGTCAGGGAAAATTCACCCAACTTGTGCCCCACCATATTCTCGGATACGTACACCGGAATATGTTGCTTGCCGTTGTGCACAGCGATTGTCAAACCGACAAACTCAGGAAGCACCGTGGAACGGCGCGACCAAGTTTTAACCGGGCGCTTGTCACTGGTCGCGCGCACTGTCTCGATCTTCTTGAGCAGATGAGTATCGACGAATGGACCTTTTTTAATGGAACGTGCCATATTTAGTTACCCCTTAAACCTTGAAGCGACGACGAACAATCATGCCGTCAGTGCGCTTATTGCGACGAGTGCGGAAGCCCTTGGCCGGCACGCCCCACGGGCTGACCGGATGACGACCTGCTGCGGTCTTGCCCTCGCCACCACCGTGAGGGTGATCGACCGGGTTCATCACCACACCGCGGACAGTCGGACGCACACCGCGCCAGCGCATCGCACCGGCCTTGCCGATGGATCGCAGGCTATGCTCGGAATTACCCACTTCGCCCAATGTCGCCTTGCAGTCGATATGAACCTTGCGAATTTCCCCCGAACGCAGTCGCAATTGCGCATAACTTCCCTCGCGCGCCAGCAATTGCACCGAAGTACCCGCAGAACGCGCCAACTGTGCCCCCTTGCCAGGCAGCATCTCGACACAGTGAATAGTCGAACCGACCGGAACATTGCGCAGCGGCAAAGCATTGCCGGGCTTGATCGGTGCTTCCGAACCGCTCACAAGGGCAGCGCCAGCGGAAATCCCTTTGGGAGCAATAATGTAGCGACGCTCACCATCCGCATAACATAACAAAGCCAGGTTTGCGCTGCGATTGGGGTCATACTCCAGCCGCTCAACAGTAGCAGGGATACCATCCTTGTCACGCTTAAAATCCACAAGGCGGTAATGCTGTTTGTGGCCACCGCCCATGTGCCGGGTAGTAATGTGACCATTGTGGTTACGCCCTGCTGTTTTGGTCTTCTTCTCAACCAGCGCGGCTACAGGCTTGCCCTTGTGAAGCTCGGGATTAACCACACGCAATACTGCGCGCTGCCCCGGAGTTGTTGGTTTTAGTTTAATCAGTGCCATGGTGGTTATCCTTGCTCGCTAGCAGCAAAATTGATCTCTTGTCCCGGCGCCAGGCACACATATGCCTTTTTCCAATTATTACGGCGGCCGACATAACGCCCAGTGCGCTTTACTTTACCCTTGACGTTGGCAATCTGCACATTGTCGACGCTCACTTTGAACATCATCTCGACGGCTGCTTTGACCTCGAACTTCGTGGCATCTGTCGCGACACGGAAAATCACCTGCTCGTTCTTTTCGGCAACATAAGTTGCCTTTTCAGATATCTGCGGGGCAAGCAACACCTTCATCAAACGCTCTTGGCTGAACTGTTGCGTACTCATGCGAACATCTCCTCAATTTTAGCCACTGCATTTCGCGTGACGACGACACTAGGGAAACGCACCAGACTAACCGGATCAGCCTGATTAGCTTCCAAGACAAGCACGTTCGGAAGATTGCGGGAAGAAAGGTACAGATTTTCATCCAAATCGTCGGTTATGATCAACAGACGGCCATTCAAGCCCATTCCTTTGATCTTCTCCGCCAGCAACTTCGTCTTGGGTGCATCAACCGTCAGACTATCAACCACAATCAGGCGATTCTCGCTCACCAGCTTGGACAGAATGGCCGCCAAACCTGCGCGATACATCTTGCGGTTAACTTTCTGGGTGTAATTTTCTTCGCCGGTGTTCGGGAAAATCTTGCCACCCCCGCGCCACAGCGGGCTGGAAGCCATACCGGCACGCGCACGACCAGTACCCTTTTGGGCGAACGGCTTGCGTGTGGATTTGGCGATCTCGCTACGGCCCTTTTGCTTGCTGTTAGCAGCACGCGAATTCGCCATATAGGCTGTTACCAACTGATGCACCAGATCTTCGTTGTATTCACGACCGAACATCTCGTCGGAGGCACTCAAATTTGAGCTAGCCTGCCCCTTGTCATTTATGACTTTAAGTTCCATTACGCACCTGCCTTAACTGCCGGACGAACAATCACGCTGCCATTTTGCGCGCCTGGAACGGCACCCTTGACCAGCAACAATTGACGCGCAACATCAACGCGCACAATTTCCAGATTCTGCACTGTCTTTTGCACATCACCCAGATGACCGGTCATGCGCTTGCCCGGGAACACGCGCCCCGGATCCTGCGCCATACCGATAGAACCAGGTACGTTGTGCGACTTCGAGTTACCGTGCGTTGCACGTCCCGATTTGAAGTTGTAACGCTTGATGGTACCGGCGTAGCCCTTACCTTTTGACACGCCCGTTACATCAACCAATTGACCCACCTGAAAAATCTCGACGCTAACGGTCGAGCCGGCCTGAAGACCAGCCAACTGTTCAGGGGTTACGGTGAATTCCTTAAGTACACTCCCCGCCTCCACACCCGCCTTAGCGTAGTGTCCAGCCGCCGCCTTGCTGACGCGACCGGGACGGCGCACACCGTGTGCAACTTGCACAGCGGTATAGCCATCGGTATCCACGGATTTAACCTGAGTGATACGATTGTTGGACACTTCCAGCACAGTCACCGGCAACGACGAACCGTCATCGGTAAAAACGCGGGTCATGCCAATCTTGCGACCGACAAGTCCTAAGCTCATTTTAATTTCCTCTTGTTAAGGGGCTGACTTCAATTGGCCAGCCGATCTTTTTACTACCCGATACAACAATTACTGCAACTTGATTTCCACATCCACGCCAGCTGGCAAATCCAGCTTCATCAATGCATCCACCGTTTTATCGGTAGGATCAACGATATCCATCAGACGCAAATGGGTACGAATCTCAAACTGATCGCGCGAAGTCTTATTGACATGCGGTGAACGCAACACATCGAAACGCTCGATCTTCGTCGGCAACGGCACCGGGCCATTGACAACAGCACCGGTACGCTTTGCTGTTTCCACAATTTGCGCAGCCGATTGGTCAATCAAGCGATAGTCAAACGCCTTGAGGCGAATGCGAATTTTTTGACTTTGCATAATCTTCTCTTGCTTTTACGCGGCATTGCCGCTGGTTTAAAGAACGAAAATCGCGTGACCGCAGCCACGCGAGGGGGCGCATTGTATGCTTACTCGATGATCTTTGCAACCACACCGGCGCCGACAGTACGACCGCCTTCGCGAATCGCGAATCGCAGACCTTCTTCCATCGCGATCGGGTTGATCAGATTCACAGTGATGCTGACGTTGTCGCCAGGCATCACCATTT
>JAXMKV010000028.1:0-7338 GCA_034371155.1 Gallionella sp.
AAAGAGTGCACTCATAAGTCGGAAATTTGGGCGACACTTGGCGTTCTTCTCTTTCCGGTTCAGTGCCTGAGAGCGACGCACATCGCGGGATGTAGGGGGGCGCTTCAGCGGGCGATTGGTAACGGGGAGTATCCATCGCGCAGTAAACCGCGCTCCCACAAGGAAATGCGGTGCCTGGGTTTCCGCGACTAGGGAATGTCGCCCAATTACTGACTGCTGTGTAATGAGCACCTGATGGCATTGTCACCAGCGGAGTTGGCCCAAATCTATGTCCAATATTCTCATCCTCTATTCAACGACCGACGGGCATACAAGAGAGATATGTCTGCGGATGCAAGCAGTGATCGAGTCGCCCCATCAGGTCACGCTTTTGCCACTTGTAGAGTGCATAGCCAATGACTTGCTAGCGTTCGACACGATTGTGATCGGTGCCAGCATCCGCTATGGCAAACACAATCCTCGGGTCATAGAGTTCGTCAATGAGAATGCACCGATTCTGGACAGCAAAGCCAACGCATTCTTTTCAGTGAACGTCGTTGCGCGCAAACCGGAAAAGAACACGCCAGAGACCAACCCCTATTTGCAGAAATTCTTAAAGCAGATCGTGTGGAGTCCAAAACATCTGGCCGTATTTGCGGGTAAGCTCAACTATCCCAGCTACCGTTTTATTGATCGCACGATGATTCGACTGATCATGTGGATGACCCATGGGCCAACCGATACAAAAAATATCTATGAGTTCACAGATTGGAAGCAGGTAGAAGATTTTGGGCGGCAGGTGGGCCAGCTGTAGTGGGATAGCCCAAAGGGCGTGCTGATGCAAGTGGTTGAAGCCAAAGCGTGGGTTGTAGAAAAACCCAAGTTTGAAAGGAGAAAGCATGTTGGTTCAATCTATCCCCCGCTTGCTCTAAGGGGAGAATTGCACGCAATGGGCTATGTTGGGTTCGACGGTGTTGCGGGAGGTTCATTAAAAAATGCCACTGCCACAGCTTCTTCGCGGGTGCGCTTGAACGGCGGCAGACTTTGCCAGATGCGCTTGCCGTAATGTTTTCCGATCAACCTCGGGTCGCAGATCATCAGCACGCCGCGATCGGTCTCGTCGCGGATCAGTCGTCCCGCGCCCTGTTTCAGATTGATGATGGTGCGCGGCAACTGGTATTCCATGAAAGCGTTGCGCCCCTGCTTGCTGATCTGCGCGATGCGCGCCGCCAGCACCGGATCGTCCGGCGGCGCGAACGGCAGCTTGTCGATCACCACCAGCGATAGCGCCTCGCCGCGCACGTCCACCCCTTCCCAGAACGACTGGCTGCCCAGCAACACCGCGTTGCCGTGCTCGCGGAAGCGCGACAGCAACTCGTTGCGCGAGCCTTCACCCTGGATTAGCAGCGGGTAGTTCAAGCCCCTGCGGTCGAACTCGGCGACGAGGATGTCGTAGGCGCGCTGCATCGCGCGCAGACTGGTGAAGAGCAGGAATGCGCGCCCCTTGCTCGCCTCGATCAGAGGCAGGGCCGCCTGCACCACCGCCTCGGTATAGCCTTCACTGTTGGGTTCCGGCAACGCCTGCGGGACATAGAGCAAGGCCTGCGTGGCGTAATCGAACGGGCTGTCCCAGCAGGCGGTGCGAGCATTGAGCAGGCCCATCTCACCCTGATAATGGGAAAAATCCTGTTTCACCGACAGGGTCGCGGAAGTGAATATCCATGCGCGGGCATTGCCGCCGATCTGTTTCTCGAAGATATCCGCGATGGACAGCGGCGTGGTGTTGAGTTGCAGAGAATGGTGGAACACCTCCAGCCAGCGCACCTTGTCATCGGCCTTTTCACCCGGTTTGAGCGGCGTGTCGCCTTGCCATTCCTTCAATTGCTGTGCCAGCGCCTGTGCCCGTTGCCAGCAACTCTCCAGCCCCTCGCTGCGCTCCGCCTGCTTCTCCAGCAAGCCGCTCAACTGCGCCAGCTTCTCGCCCAGCGTCTTCAGCGCGGGGGCGAAGGTGTTGAAGCTCTCCGTGGCGACGGCAGGCAGGCGCCCTTCTTTTTTGAACACCAGACGCAGGTCGCGCGCGGCCTTTTCCAGCTCATCGCAGGCCTTGGGCAGCGGCGCAAAATCCTTGGCGGAAGTGATCGCCTCGATGCGCGCATCGCTGGCGAGGTCGAGCAGTTGCGTGGTGGACAGGCTCTCGCCGAAGAACAGGCTGGCGGTCTCCGGCAACTGGTGCGCCTCGTCGAAGATCACCGTGTTGCAGGCGGGCAGCAGTTCCGCCACACCCTCGTCGCGCAGCATCACGTCGGCGAAGAACAGGTGATGGTTCACCACCACCACATCGGCCTTCATCGCCTCGCTGCGCGCCTTCAGCACAAAACATTCCTTGTGCTGCGGGCATTCCTGCCCGAGACAATTGTCGCGCGTCGAGGTCACATGCATCCAGATCGGCGCGTTCTCCGGCACATCGGCCAACCCGCTCTTGTCGCCGCTCGGTGTCTCTTTCGCGTATTTTTTGATCTTGCCGAGATGGCGCACATCCTCGCGCGTCTTGAACAGTCCGTCCGAAGCGGCGCGCTCCAGATGGTAGTGGCACACATAGTTCGCGCGCCCCTTGAGCAGCGCCAGCGACACCGGCGCCTTCAACGCGTCGCGCACTGTCGGCAGGTCTTTTTGAAACAGCTGGTCTTGCAGGTTCTTGGTGCCGGTGGAGATGATCACCTTGCCACCGGCCAGCAAGGCCGGGACCAGATAAGCGAAGGTCTTGCCCGTGCCCGTGCCCGCCTCGGCCACCAGGATCGCGTTGTCGCGTATCGCCTCGGCCACGGCCAGCGCCATGTCGCGCTGCTGCGCGCGCGGACGGAACGATGCGACCCCTGTAGCAAGCGGGCTTTGTTCGGAAAAGAAACGTTCGACTTCGGTGGTCACGGGGAATTATCTGGGCCTTCAGGGCGGGGTTACAGTGCGGCATGAATTTTACGCGAGAGTTGCGGAAGATGTTGTTCGATCGGATAAATCGGGTGCATGGCTGCCGTGCTATGCGCTTGATTGGCGGACGTAGATTGGAAAATATCTAGGCCAAAAGGCCTATGGTTTTTCACTACTGGCAGCGTTATAGTGCGGCGGCGTTTTTGACGCGAGGGTGTGTTGGAGGGGCGGGGATTCTGCGTTTAGGCATATGCCGAGAAGGTATTGTCCACCCTGTTTGACTCTGCTTGGGTGCATTTAGAAATGCAGAATCAATGATCAAATCCGGCACGGTTGGCTGATTGGGGCATTTTCAGTTTTTGATCGGAGAGCGATGATGAATTTCAAGTTAATTATTCCGGCCGTGCTGGTGGTGGGGGCGCTGGTCTTATTCGAAACAAAGCCAGCCGAATTACTCGATCATGCTGGCGATGTGATGGGAAAATTTACCAGTGATTTGTCGGCCATTTTCAATGGCGATGCCGAGGATAATCTGGCCAAAGAAATCAGGGGGAGCGGGGAAAACAATGCGCAGGTTGTCTATGAATCTTCCGCCGCACCCGTCGATGACGAGGTTTCCGCAATTGCGCGCGATATCAATCGCGACAGAAAAGAGGCTGCAAAGACTGAAAAGGTTATCAATGTAAGTGCTGACGAATTAAAGCGGCGCATTGAAGACCAAAAAATGCAGATCGAATAGTGCAGTCGCACACAGGCACTCTGTGTTTCAAGTGAAGTGAAATACCTGCTGCCGTATCGCAAATGCATTTTGTCAAAATGAAGGTGGCGTTCGCGCCCAGCCTTTTCTTCCGTTTTTACGCCCGGCACGCTTGATCTTCCGGTCCGGCTTGCGCCGCGATTTTGTTGTGCGCTATTGTGCGGGACATTATTGGAGACAGCATGGCAAAGGCTAAAACGATCTATTCCTGCACCGAGTGCGGCGGGCAATCACCCAAATGGCAGGGGCAGTGTCCGCATTGCATGGCGTGGAACACGCTGATCGAATCGGTGGCGGAGATCGCGCTGCCCTGTGCCAAGAATCGCTTCAGCGCACTGGCCGCGAGCGGCAAGGTGCAGCGGCTGTCCGAGGTCGAGGCGGCGGAAGTGCCACGCACACCCACCGGCATCGCCGAATTCGACCGCGTGCTGGGCGGCGGGCTGGTATCGGGCGGCGTGGTGCTGATCGGCGGCGACCCCGGTATCGGCAAATCCACCCTGCTGTTGCAGGTGCTGGCGCATCTGTCCAAACAACAAAATACCTTATACGTCAGCGGCGAGGAGTCGGCGCAGCAGATCGCGTTGCGCGCCAAGCGCCTGTCGCTGGACGCGCGCGACCTGCGCCTGCTGCCCGAGATCCAGCTGGAAAAGATCCAGACGACCATCGCCGCCGAGAGGCCGGATGTCGTGGTGATCGACTCGATCCAGACCGTGTATTCCGAGCAGCTCACCTCCGCGCCCGGCTCGGTGGCGCAGGTGCGCGAATGCGCCGCACAGCTCACGCGCATCGCCAAGAGCCAGAACATCACCATCATCCTGGTCGGCCATGTCACCAAGGAAGGCGCGCTGGCCGGCCCGCGTGTGCTGGAGCACATCGTCGATACCGTGCTGTATTTCGAGGGCGACACGCATTCCAGTTTTCGTTTGATCCGCGCGTTCAAGAACCGCTTTGGCGCGGTGAACGAACTCGGCGTATTCGCCATGACAGAGAAGGGGCTGCGCGAAGTGAGCAACCCGTCCGCATTGTTCCTGTCGCAGCACGGGCAACAGGTCGCGGGTTCTTGCGTGATGGTCACGCAGGAGGGGACGCGTCCGTTGCTGGTCGAGATACAGGCGCTACTCGACGAGGCGCATTCGCCCAACGTGCGGCGCTTGTCGCTGGGGCTGGAGCAGAACCGCCTTGCCATGCTGCTTGCCGTGTTGCACCGCCACGCGGGTATCGCCTGTTTCGATCAGGACGTGTTCATCAACGCCGTGGGCGGCGTAAAAATCACCGAGCCGGGTGCCGACCTCGCGGTGATCCTCGCCATGGTCTCCAGCCTGCGCAACAAACCACTACCGGAGAAACTGGTGGTGTTCGGCGAAGTCGGCCTCGCCGGCGAAGTGCGCCCGGTGCAGCGAGGACAAGAGCGTCTGAAAGAAGCTGCCAAGCTCGGCTTTACCCATGCCATCATTCCCAAAGCCAACGCGCCCAAGCAGAAGATCCCCGGCATGGAGATCATCGCGGTGGAGCGGGTGGAAGAAGCGGTGGAACGGATGCGGTAGTTTTGTGCCAGATAGGGCGTGAGCTGGCGGGCAGGTCGGTGGCGCGTAGAGATTCTATTGATTCAATGCGGCGTATGGGCTAATGAAGCTGTAAAGCCGTCGGGTCAGTCAAACACGGTTCCATGAAGCAGTCCAGAAATCCCTCATTTACTGCTTTGTTCGTCAGCTTCCGTTTTTGGCAGAGTGCATAAAGTTCATCAACTGCCGAATACGGAAAAAACATAGTTTGCAAATCGTGGAACTGCGGCTCATTGGCTTCTTTCAAAACCTTGCCTCTATCCTCGTCTGGGGCAACGATAACCCATCTGGTTTGGAACGGTGGTAACTGATCTTTTAGTTTTTTCATCCGAGCCAGTCCGGTAACAACCCCCGTGCTGTGCTCAACTTCCATTACCGCAGGCATAAATTTCCCGTTCCTGAACCAGATGCAATCTATGTGAGTGGCTGCTTTGACGGCATCACCCCATGCCTTCATTAGATTCTCTTGCTCAAGACTTACCACGATACCGTCAAGCTCGCCAACCTTCTTATTGCCATATGTAATGCCTTGATCGTTGCGCGCGACCCATGTTCTGAATCCAAGTTGATGCCCGATTGCAACCAACGCAATTTGGATTTGTAGATGCCGTCTTTGAACATTGATGTCAGTAATTCCCTGCGCAATTACATTGGGCATTTGCAATGCTTCATAAACCGCATTGGTGGATGGGATTTCAGAAATCACTACGTTGGTGTCAAACTTTTCAAGCACACCGTTTTTATGCAACGCGTTGGGTCGCCATACAAGATGCTTGTGGCCAGATTTAATTTCTTGAGTCGAATTTTCTAACTCAATACGACCTGGTGTACACCAATAAAATTCAGGCGTATGAGCTATTAGTGTTTCTAAAACTGATCTGGTGTTGTAGCTGCCCGCATAAACGCGATCAACATTTACGGGTGTATCTGGCTGGATTGCATTTGCTAGACGCCAGATCATTTTGGATGAGATGGATTCATTCTTTTTGCTGCTGAATCGCTTGATGATAATTGGCCCTTCAGGCATGGTAACGCTGACTACTTTAACTTTTCCTTTGTTCTTCGGGTTGATGTACTCAAACCATTGGTCTTTTGGCAGATTGCTTATGGACTTCACTATGTTGCTTGCAGTTAATCTCATTTTTTAGCACCTTTCAGAAATTCCAGCATGGTCAGCGCAAGGCCGCGCGCTGCCAGAAATGGCACGCCGTTGCCAACCGTCTTAAACATATTGCTAAGGGTCATGCCGGGCGGAAGTTCAAATTCCTTGGGCAAAGATTGAATTGCCAATGCTTCTGCTACAGAGATTCTGCGTGGCAAATAGGGATGGATATGCACTTCATTGTTGCCATATGCGGCTGTTGGGGAGTAACGCCAACGGTGCAATCGCTTATATGATTTCTTGCTGTCGTCGCCCTCATAGACGGTTTCAAATTTTGCTAGACCAGCTCTGGGCTTGAATTGGTGACGTGCATTTGGATGATGCTCGACATCGTTCTTTTCAAACCAATGCTGAATAGTCAATTCCACAGGGATGCGTTTTGGTTGATGGCGCTTTATTGCGATGGGTTGTGCATCAGGCCACGGATAACTTAATGCTTTGCCTTCGGGGTGCAACGTATGCGAAAGCCAGTTGAATTTGGGTAGATTCATTTTGACATTCGGCTGGCATACCCCAAAAAGAATAATGCGCTCGCGGTCTTGGGGCGCGCCGTATTCAATCGCATTGATTAGCCGCTCTGTGCAGCTATAGCCTGCTTCATCGAGCTGGCGTTTAAGGCCGTCGAAAAACTGCCTGTGCCTTGCAGTGCGATACAGTCCTTTTACATTCTCGAAAACGAAGAAGTCGGGTTTCTGTTTGCAGATTAGATCAATGTAAATTTGAGATAGCTTACCGTTCTCGCCATGCTGCCCACGATTTTTTCCACCGACGGAAAAGTCTGGGCACGGCGGTCCTCCGATGAAGCCAACAAGCTTGGATTCAACCGGTGGATGCAACACACTAGAAACTGCGTAAGCAGAAGGAGTGTTGCAAATGAAACAGAGACCACGTATTTATTACACTGAGACCCAGAAAGCATTGATGTGGGAACGCTGGCAGAAAGGTGACTCTCT
>JAXMKV010000029.1:0-1843 GCA_034371155.1 Gallionella sp.
CGAGAAACGACAGCCGATTTTTAGTATGGTCTGCCGAAAGCGATGACTTCAGGGATGCGACCTTAGCCACATAGCGGGTATTAAACAATAGGCCGAAATGCCTAGATATTTCGGCCTATTGGGCTTTCCATAATTGAAGACCGAGAAAAAACCAAAGGTACCGGAGTCGATTTCTTTTCTTCGTTCATCACATTTCCCCTTATAAATCCAAACCCATCTGTCCCGGCTGCACAGCGTTTGATGGTTCGGCCTCGCGCCTGCCACGCGGTCGCAATCCAACCCGTCTACCCAGCGCCGCTTCCACTTGCTCCTTGAATCGTTCGCTGCCGAGCGGCAAGCCACGGCTCGATGCCTTGCGTATCTCGTCCAGCGCCTCTTCGTCCAGATGTGCCCGGAACAATGCACGATAGGCCGCCCTGCGTTCTGTTTCATCCAACCCCAATGCCGTGTAAAGCGGATGGTCGGTTATCAGTTCGTTGCCCGCCCCCAATCCGTGCCAGCGGTAGCTTGACCAGCGATACTCTCCGGGGTCGCGCACCATGTCCGCGCGCACGGGGTTGAGTTCGATGTAGCGGTAGCACGTCAGCAGATATTCCTCGGCCTGTATCAGGCTGGATTTGAATCTTCCCTCCCAGACGCTGCCGCTGCGTTTGTAGACTCGGTTCGCATACTGCGCATAGCGTCGCCCCAGGGATTGCATCAGCCGCGAGATGGCGTCCGGTCGATGCGCCGTCAGCAGCAAGTGCACGTGGTTGGTCATCAGCGCATAGGCATGTATGTCGCAAGCATATTTCTTTGCGCCTTCGCGTAGCCAGTGCAAATAGAATAGGTAGTCCTCGTCCGCAAAGAAACAAGCCTCGCGGTTGTGTCCGCGTTGCACCACATGTTGCGGGTGACCTGCCAGATTGATGCGCGGTCGGCGCGGCATGTTTGCCTCTTATCTCAATTCGTTAAAAAGAAATCGACTCCGGTACCTTTGGTTCTTCAGCGAGTTGCGCTTGTTCAAACAAATTTTGAATCGTGTTCATTTTCCGACTCCTTGAAAAGTACGCTTAATTTGAAGAAATTCCCCGTAATTATTCTCACCACCAGCACAATTCCTGTTTACCAACCAAAACTTTAGTGCCGCTAACCCAGCACTCCGAGGTGCAATCCCTGCCACCCCACTCGGATAGCCAGCCCGAAAATCCACATAGCGCGCCATCACCAGATTGTTCTTTGCATCAACAACATCCTGCTCATGCCGGAAAACATGGATCACTGAGGAAACGCGATGCTCCTGCACTACCTTGTTGATGCGCGGATTCAATAAATATGTGTCTGTAAAATTTGTATCGTCACCATCTCTGGTCGACGGCGCATCCTTATTCGCCACCAGCGTTTCCATCACCCCCGGATTCTCAGCCTTCCACTGATCCAGCGTCTTATAGACCCAGAACCCCGCCTCTTTCTCGCAGTAATACTTGTGCGCAACCACAGTCGGTATCCAGTCCCAGCCGGGAATCAGAAACATCACCAGTGCCGCACTGGCTCCCCAGCGGATAGCACTCTTCCCGTGTTTTTGTGCATAGAGGATCGCCCCTGCCACCACCCCAGCCGAGATAAGAAGATAAGCACCAATAATCAGCAGAATGACGAAGCCCATTACGCAGCCCTCGTTGCAACTTCGTGGCACGCATCGTTCGACGCTTGTTGAAGGGCGAAAGGTACCGGAGTCGATTTCTTTTCTTCTTCCATCGCATTTCCTTCCTATAAATCCAAACCCATCTGCCCCGGCTGCCCCTTTTCTCGCACTTATCTCTCCCCGAGAAACGACAGCCGATTTTTAGTATGGTCTGCCGAA
>JAXMKV010000030.1:0-3988 GCA_034371155.1 Gallionella sp.
CGTCGAGGAACACAGCCTTGCGCGTGCGCCTCGTGCTCAGGTTCAGTCCCAGTTCGGCTTGTTTCTTCATGACGCCATTGTTCCTCGCCTCGCACCTTCAGACCATCGGGGACTGCACGGGGTTTTGAACACAATCCCTAAGGGTAATTACGATGTTTTGATCAAGCGATAAGTGCTAACCTTTAAATAATACCGTATACGACATTATTTCAGAGGCAAGAGGTGAGTGTTTATGACAATGCAAATTGTAGAAAGACAGTTCTTCGCCCTACCAACGCGACCGAGGATGGTGGTGCAAGGTATGGATGCACAGCGATCGATTGTTGAAATAGGCAAGGCCTTGAGCGCCATGGCGGATGCTGCTTTGGTTAGCGATGATGCAGTCAAGATCGTCGCCGCAAAGAGTTTCGCTGCATTCACGCCGGGTGGAAGCGTCAGTGTTTTTGAGCGCTCGGGCGAAGACTGGCGTGCGGACGGTCGACTCGCTGTTCCTGCACCGTTGGCGCGGATGCTGAACGCCATATCGGCAGATGCGCAAGTCAGCAGGGTTGAGGGCATGGGTGTGTTTGTTACGGTCAACTCTGGATCCATGGGTGTTTTGCTGCAAGACACCGGAATTTCAGAAAAGCAATGGCCTGCACTGCGAATCCTGGCTATTGGCTTCGAACTGGCACTTGCGTCCGCAGTGCAAATTCGGGGAAAACTCGCAGCCTTGGAGGAAATTCATGGCTTTCAACAAATAGCCGAACGCATTCTGAGTGCCGGCGACCTAGACGCGATATTGTTTGCCATCTCGCAGGAAACAAAGCGACTTCTGTCGGCTGACATCTGTGGCGTCTTCTTACGCGACCAAGACCATATGGTGATGCGCGATTGCACTGGCAATCAAACACGGAATATGGCCAAGATACGGCTAGGACGCGGACAAGGGTTGGCAGGTCGGGTTTTTGAGACAGGTCTGCACTGCGTGGTGGATGACTACCTCACCAGCGATATCCTGACGCAGGAAAATGCTGATCTGGTTCGGACCGAGCGCATTCGATCCGCATTAGGCGTCCCGTTGCGTGTGAACAAGGAATTGATAGGCGTTCTTCAGGTATGGCGGCGCCGTAAATCGACCTTTACTGAGGCGGATGTCCGGCGCATTCTGACGCTAGCCAGTCTGACAGCCATAGCGATCAACAACGCAAAGCTGTACGAAGACCAGAAATACGTGGTCGAGCAACTTACGGTTGTCAACGAAAAATTGCAAGGGCAGAACGATGTCATCCGACAGTCGGCAGAGATAACGGATGAAGTGCTACAGGCTTTACTGAATGGCGATGGATTGCCTGCCATAGCGCGTATCGCGGCCAATTGTGCCGATGCGGAGATCGTGTTTCTGACTTCCGATTTGGAGCCTATGGCTGGCTTGCCTTCCGCCTCATGGCTCGAAGAATGCTTGCCGTTGATTAAGCAGCTTATCACCGAGAAGCATTCGCATCAAAATAGTGGCACTATGATAGTGCCGTTCAGCGAACGCTGGCTGTCCCTGCGACCCGTCATAGCCGGCCGTGATCGCGTTGGTTGGGTTTGCGCACTAAGCCATGAAGAACCCACCTATCTGCAGGAAATCGCTATTGGGCAAGCCGCAATGGCGATTGCATTGAACTACCAAGAACAACGCGCAGCCACGCGAGCTCGTGCTGAGACTCAGGGAGGAATACTCTGGGATCTATTGGAGGGGGCAACCTACGCAAGGCAAACTGCGACCAGTCGTGCCAAGGAACTCCACATTAACTTGAATGGGTTGCTTCGCATTATTCACTTCACGGCAGAGGGATTGGATACGACCGGCCACTCCGATCAGGCATTCATAGGAGCGACCGAGCGCAAGTTGAGGTTGATTCAAGAAATCTTCGAAAAAGGGTTAAGTAAATTAGGGGTACTCAGGTTAATGGTGGCCCGTGGCAGTTTGCTTGTAGCCGTCGTTACCGCCAAGGACAGCAGTCAGATACGGACGATACTCAAGTCTGTTGAAGACAGTATGACCCGTGAAGTCACCGGCTTGCATGCATTTTGGGGCGTCAGCGCGCCCTGCGATAACCTCAGTAACCTGCATACGGCTCATGGCGAGGCTGCTTCCGCGACTGTGTTGGTAAGAAAGCTGGGTTTCGGGAGGAATGTTGCCATTCATGAGGAGCTCGGTGTCATCGGGCTGCTTCTGAAAGTTAGATGTGACGCTGACCTCGGGAAATTTGTGCGCGATACGCTCTCCAAGGTTATCGCTCACGATTCGAAACACCATGGTGTTCTCATGAAGACAATCCGGGCCTATTTTGAATGTAACTGCGCACAGCACGCCGCGTCCCAAAAGCTGTACGTGCATGAAAAAACGGTAAGGTATCGGTTAACCCAGTTCCAGAACTTGACAGGTCTTGACCTGAATAACCACGAAGATCGTATGCTGATACATCTCGCCATAGGGATGTATTCCATTGCTCTCGATAAGAGTGATGTGAGCGATGGGGGTCCTAGGATGATCGGAACCACTAGGGGTAGTTTCATGGTGAGTTCGACAGATTAGAAGTAAGGCGTCCGGAACGTGTCACCTTGCGTCATAAATTTACTGTGCATGGTTGTGTCGTTTCAGTCGTTTTCCTTCGCTCAAGCGGTGGGTTGATCCAGGCCGCAGTGGGCCCGCATCTGCATTGCGTGGTCCCGGGCGGCGGTCTGAGCGCCGACGGCGAGCGCTGGGTCGCTTACCGGCCGGGATTCTTCCTCCTGGTGCGTGTGCTCTCGCGGCTCTTTCGCCGGCTGTTTCTGGCGCAGTTGCAGGGCGCCTTTGACGTCGGGCAGCTCCGCTTCTTCAACGCGCTTGAACCGCTTCAGGATCCTGGCGCCTTCGCCAAGTATCTGGCTTCGGCACGGCAAGCCAAGTGGGTGGTTTACGCCAAGCCACCGTTCGGCGGTCCCCGACACGTCCTCGAATATCTGTATGCGATCCATTAACCGCACACCTTGCGGGAAGTCGCCAAATGGGGTGAGGATTCAGGGGGGAGAGATGCCCAGCGACTGACTGATCAGTCGGCGGGCATCGCGATAGACCACGGCAGCAATGCCTCGTAGTCATCAGCCGTCTGCGCCGTGGGCAGCGCCACCAGTAGCGCACGCAGATACCTGTACCCATCAACGCCATTTGCGGCGCAGGTCTGCAGCAGCGAATACAGGTTGGCACTCGCATTAGCTCCGGCGACCGTGTCGGCAAACAACCATGCCCGGCGCCCGATCACAAATGGACGAATGGAATTCTCGCAAGCATAATGCCGACTCCCGGATTATGCCGATTCAAGGTTAAAAATCTCGATTTCAACTCGCGTTCGACGGTTTGTGTGTCGGCATAATTTCTAAGATTTCTCCAGACTGGCACTCCTGCCGGTCAAGGAGAAATCATATGGTAGCCAGTGAGGGCGGGGTCGCGCGGGGTGGTTTGGTGCTTGGCATTTTTGGCCTGGGCGCAGCCATTCCGTTGGTGGCAGTGGCTTACGCTTCGCGCAGTTGGCTTTATGCGCGTGCGAGACTGGGTGTTGTCCCGCATCGAGCGCGTACGCTATGGTTTTGCGTTGTTGCTCGGTGCCATGGGGGCGCGATTCTGACCGGCAGCGATAAGTGGCTTGAAGCGCAGGTTCTGCAGTGGCTGCCGGATTCTTGGGTGAATCTCACCATCGGCGTTTGAGTGCGCCACTTTTGATGAGCTGCACGCAGCACCCTCATTACCCATCACCAAACTCCCATTGCATAAGCTGCTCTGGGTCAAATACAAGGAGATACCATGATTAAAGAAACCGTACTGCTGGCGGCCATTGCTGCCCTGATGGCCACCCAAATTCCCCCGTCTATGGCCACCTCAAACTCCCCCACCTGAACTGATCGGGGATAGGGGTTAAACGCCGGCGCCGTCGGCACCTGTTGGCAGGACATTGATCCGGTCTTCCCTGAGGGAAGGCCA
>JAXMKV010000031.1:0-3418 GCA_034371155.1 Gallionella sp.
GCTTCGGGCTACGCCCTACGCCGCTTCCCGCACCGCACCTGTTTCCTCTACACTTCGGTTCAACCGGTTGATGACAACCGGCTATGTGCCCTGGTCATTATTCAACACGCACAACTGGTCAAAATTCAACGCGCCGCGACACCGCTGCCTTCTTGTTGCCGCGCTCGAAGAGTTCCTCGGCCCGTTTCACCAGTTCCTGCTTCCAGGTGCTGATCATCGTGACATGCACCCCGTATTCCGATGACAGCTCCGCCAGTGTCTTGTCTCCCGCCAGTGCCGCCATCGCGACTTGCGCTTTGAACTTCGCGCCGTGTTGCTTGCGTTTCACGCCCATGTTCCTCGTTCCTTTCGTTCGGTCGGCTTTAGCTTATCCGACTGCCCGAAAAACCGTGACCGCCGCAGGGAGTCGGCGGCGGTGTGGTTTCGATCAGCTGCCGGCATTTGCATGTGCTATCACTATTAGCTATCATGCGGAGATGAACACCAAACACCGCAAGACGCTTGTGGCGATCTTTGCCAGACCCACTTCAGCGTCCATTGTGTTCGCTGACATCGAGGCGCTTGTCAAAGCCCTGGGTGGTTCTGTATCCGAACGCGAAGGGTCGCGTGTCAGGATCGAACTCAGTGGCGAGTTGTGGCGTTGTCACCGGCCACACCCAGGTAAAGAGGCCAAACGCTATCAGGTTGAGGAAGTCCGTGAACTATTGGAACGAGCAGGAGTGCAACCATGAACACTATGACCTACAAAGGCTATACCGCTCGCGTCGAGTACGACGAACGTGACAATCTCTTCGTTGGCCGAATTCTCGGCATTCGCAACATCATCAGTTTCCATGGCGAAACGGTTGCAGAACTGAGGACCGAGTTTGAACTCGCGGTCAAAGACTATCTGGCGGATTGCAAGGAGCGAGGCATTCACCCCGAGAAGCCTGCGTCCGGCAAATTGCTGCTGCGTGTGCCGCCCGAGGTTCATGGTCGCGCACTTGTGGCTGCGCAGGCTGAAGGTAAGAGCCTGAACCAGTGGGCGACCGAGGTGCTGCAGCACGCGGCCCAGCCAGGCTAACGGGACCGCTGCGGGTTACTGCGCAATCGACTCGCGCAGGTTTCAGATCCAAATCTTATGTGCGGCAATTCAGGATCGCACCCCGTGAATTCTGTCATGTCGCCTGCCGCCGCAACATAACTTTGGCCGCAACGTAATAGGCCTTGGACTAAACCGCTGACGCGGTAGTCACAGCGTTACGGCCGGATTCAGCGGGCCGAATTCAGTGGGGAGGATTTACAGAAAGCTCCAAACGGAGAACGATGAAGTTGCTACATGCAGCACTTCACTCAATCCCGATAAGGAGCTTGACCATGACACCTCTACGCCAGCGGATGCTCGAAGACATGGCGATCCGTAACCTCGCAGCCAACACCCAATCGGCCTACCTCCAGCAGGTCATCGCTTACGCGCGACACTTTGACCGCTCACCGGCAGAACTTGGTCCGGAGGAGGTTCGTGCCTATCAGGTCTATTTGACGCAGACTCGAATGCTTGCGCCGAGCAGTGTCAGCGTCGCGACCGGCGCGCTGCGCTTTCTGTACAAGGTAACGCTCAAGCGTCCCTGGGGTATCGACGAGATTCCGATGCCCAAGCGGCCCTTCAAGTTGCCAGTGATCCTCAGCCGCGAAGAAGTGATGCACTTTCTGGATGCGATCGGCAACCGCAAGCATCGAGCGATTCTCATGACGGCCTATGCGGCGGGCTTGCGCATCTCGGAAGCCACCCACCTCAAGGTGACCGACATCGACAGCCAGCGGATGATGCTCAGGGTCGATCAAGGCAAGGGGCGAAAGGATCGCTATGTGATGCTCTCGCCGCGCTTGCTCGATGAACTGCGCACCTATTGGAAAGCTGAGCACCCAACGGAATGGTTGTTTCCGGGTGACCGGCCTGGGCAGCCGATCACCCGCGATGCCGTAGGGCAGGCGTGCCAGAAAGCGCATCGTGCATCGGATATCAAGAAAACGATCACCCCGCACTCGCTGCGTCACGCTTTTGCCACCCACCTGCTTGAGTCCGGCACCGATGTCCGCACCATTCAACTCCTGCTCGGGCACCGCAGTCTGGCGACGACCTCGCGCTACCTGAAGGTTGCCACCAGCACCGTGTGCGCCACGGCCAGTCCCCTCGACTTGCTACCCAAGGCTGAGCCACCAGTACTGCCGCCAGTTCATTTCTGAGGCGCGACGTGCGCGCCACCGGGCTCGAGGTGGCGGACATCTTTCGCCAAGCCGGGCCCAGCTATCGCCAGCACCACGCAGACGCGCTCAGTCGCGGGCAGCGTTGCGTCATGAGCGCCATTGAGCGCTGCCGCACCGCTGCGCTCGGCGGACATGTTGAGCAGTGTGATGCCTGCGGTCACCAACGTATTGCCTTCAACAGTTGTCGCAATCGGCACTGCCCGAAGTGTCAGTCTCTGGTCCGTGCGCAATGGCTGGAAGATCGCCAGGCCGATCTCATTCCCGTGGATTACTTCCACGTGGTCTTTACGCTGCCCGAGGAGATCGCGGCGATTGCGTACCAGAACAAGGCGGTGGTCTACGACATGTTGTTTCAGGCCACCGCTGAAACCTTGCGCACGATTGCGGCCGACCCCAAGCATCTGGGCGCCGCGATCGGCTTCATTGCGATTCTGCACACATGGGGCCAGAATTTGCTGCATCACCCGCATTTGCATTGCGTGGTTCCGGGCGGTGGCCTGAGTGCCGATGGTGAGCGCTGGATTTCGTGCCGTCCGGGTTTCTTCCTGCCGGTACGCGTGCTTTCACGACTGTTTCGCCGGTTGTTTCTGGCCCAGTTACAGGCGGCCTTTGACGCCGGGCATCTGCGCTTCTTCAACGCGCTTGAAGCGCTTCAAGCACCCCGTGCGTTCGCCCGGCATCTCGCTCCCGCACGACGCGCCGAATGGGTGGTCTATGCCAAGCCGCCGTTTGGCGGCCCCCAGCACGTCCTTGAGTATCTCGGTCGTTACACGCACCGGGTGGCCATCTCCAACAATCGTCTGATCGACTTTGGCGATGGCATGGTCAGCTTTCGCTGGAAGGACTATCGCCACGCGTCGCGCCAGAAGGTGATGTGCCTGGAGGCGCAGGAATTCATGCGCCGCTTCCTGTTACACGTTCTGCCGGCCGGATTTCAACGGATTCGGCATTACGGCTTTCTGGCCAACCGACATCGTGCGGCCAAGCTGACCCGTTGCCAGACCACTCGCTTCGGTCCGCCAGCGTTCTAGGGAAACGCGGAACAACCGCCTCGAAGGCGATCTGATTCTGCACGCTCATTAAATTTCTGACTAAAACCGCTTCGAAACTCTGTTTCTGGGCGGTTTTCTCCCGTGCACCGCTGTTCCGGTGCTCGTTTTGCCCATTTCGG